>JADJSA010000019.1 GCA_016711925.1 Candidatus Methylophosphatis haderslevensis | reverse complement strand
ACGCGGCCGAGATCTTTCGCCAACATGAAGTCGTTCAGCATCGCGCACATCATCAATCCGTTCGAAACCTTTGGCGGTCCCTGGCGCTGGCCATCCGCGCGCCAGGTTCGTACCAGTGTGGAATGGCTCACCGCCGCGCCCGGCAGCGGCGGGCTGGAGCCGCAGCGCCAACCGGCGCGCGCGGTCACTGGAGTTACTGGCGGCTTTCGGCCGCTTCGGCCAGGCGATCATCGACGACCCAGAGGGCAGAAGGCATCGTCCTGACCGTCATCCAGCCCGGAGCAGTCAGGCCTGCGCGTGCGCCACGTGGCCGGAGTCGGCAACGAACGGCAGGGCTCAGCGGCAGGCATCGACCCGGCCGTCGGCATCACCGCCGGCACCAACAGCGACATCAGGAACCGGCGTCCGTGGCCACCGCCGAGGAGATCTAGCCCCCGCGCTGTTCACCGTCCTGCGGCAAAATCTGCAGTCGAACCGCATGCTGTTTTCGACCTTCAAGGCAGACTTCACGGTGCGGCCGGCCGAGATCATCGCCCACGAATGCCTGGGTCTGCTGACCACCCCGCTGCTGGCGCGCCTCGCCGAAGTGAAGCGGCGCGATGACGCCTGGAGCGATGCAGTGGTGGCGCGCATCGTCGCGACCTGCGGGAGCGTACCGACCACCTGGAACGTCGCACTCGATGCCGGCGGCAGCTCGCTCGCGGGCGATTTCGGCAGTGGCGCGCGGATCAACTCGGCAGCCTGGCGCGAATCTGCACCGCAACGGGCGCCTGGCGGTCGCCGCCGCTGCTGCTTTGTGCATCCGTACAGCATCAGCTGCCGGCCGACGACTTCGTGTTGCGCGCGGGCGACGCTATCCCCCGTTTGCCCTCACGCGCGACGCACGCCTTCGCCTGTTGGGCACCCTGTTCCATTCCAGCGACCGCCACTGCGCTACATGGTCGGAGCGCGCTGGCTGGCGTGGCGCAAGCTGCCGGCGAGCAACCGACCCCCCGCGGCCCGAGTGCCACACCGCAGCAGGCCTGGAACCCGCATGGACAGGGCATCCCGGGCTTGCCATGGCGCAGCGCCAAGTCCATGTGGCCCCGAGCACGCCGCCTGGAGAGCGGCCGCCAAGCGCGGGCTTACGGGGTAGGCTCGAAACCGCCGCGACGGCCGCACAGCCGACCGTTTTCAGCGCGGCGCCGATCTCGAGAGGATCACCGGGTCGTCGATGGTCGGGCGCCTTGCATTCCACGCTGTCGGCGATCTCTGCATGGTGCCGCGAAGGGCTTGCCCGAGCGTCGCCCGGGCAGCCGGCGACGATCAGCGCGTTCTTGAAGGCGGCCACCGGGCCGATGCGTTCGCGCACCAGGGCAACCAGCGCCGCCGGCGACTGCCCATGGGGCCGGTCTACGCCGCTCTTCAACACCACGAAGCCCAGCGGCAACTGGCCTTTCATCTGGTCGCTGACGCCGATCACCGCGCATTCGGCCACGTCGTGATGCGAGGCGAGTACTTCTTCCATGGCGCCGGTGGACAGCCGATGGCCGGCGACGTTGATCACGTCATCCACCCGCCCATGACGAGATAGCCTCGTCGTCGATGAGCCCGAGTCGCCGGTCGGGCAGTAGCCCGGCACTCCTCGAAGTAGGGCTTCCCGCACCGCCGGTCGGCATTCCACAGTGGTGAAGGCGCCGGGGGGCATCGGCAGTTTCATCACCAGCGCGCCTTTGTCGCCGGGCCGCGCGGTGTGACCTCGGCCGCCAGCACTTGCACGTTCCAGCCCGGCACGGCTCGGTGGTCGAGTCGGCCTTGCTGGCCTGGACTCCCGCCCAGCGGCACGCCGGCAATCGCCCAGCCGGTTTCGGTCTGCCACCAGTGATCGAGCACCGGCACCTGAAAGGTGTCCTCGGCCCATTGCAGGGTGTCGGGATCGCAGCGCTCGCCGGCCTAGGAAAAGCGCGGCAGTGCGACAGGTCGTAGTGCTTCATCAGTTGCCCGTCGGGGTCTTCACGCTTGATGGCGCGGAAGGCGGTCGGCGCGGTAAACAGCACCGGAATGCGGTGCTGGCTGATCACGCGCCAGAACGCGCCGGCGTCCGGTGTGCCCACCGGCTTGCCTTCGTACAGCGTGGCGGTGGCGCCGGTAGCAACGGCCCGTAGGCGATGTACGAGTGCCCACCTGCCAGCCGACGTCGGAAGCCGCCCACTGGTTTCGCCCGGCTCGATCGTATAGAAATTGCGCATCGTCCATTTGGTGGCGACCGCTGAGCCGCCGTTGTCGCGCACGATGCCCTTGGGCTGGCCGGTGGTGCCCGAGGTGTACAGGATGTAGAGCGGGTCGGTCGAGGCCACCGGCACGCAGTCCACCGCGGGCGCCGCCGCCGCCAGTTCGTCCCAGTCGTGATCGCGGCCGGCGATCAGCGTCGCCTTGACTTGCGGCCGCTGCAGGATCACGCAGGCTCGGCTTGTGGCCGGCTTGGTCTGAGCGCCGCATCGAGCAGCGGCTTGTACGGCAACACCTTGCGCGCCTCGATGCCGCACGAGGCCGACACCACCACCTTGGGCGTCGCATCGTTGATGCGGGTCGCCAGTTCCCGGGGCGAAGCCGCCGAACACCACCGAGTGCATCGCGCCGAGCCGCGCATGCCAGCATCGCCACCACCGCCTGCGGCACCATCGGCATGATCGATCACCCGGTCGCCCTTGCCCACGCCCAGGCCTCGAAGCGCGCCGGCAAAGTGCGAGGTCAGCTCGAGCATCTCGCGGAAGGTGAAGGTGCGCCGGTCGCCGTTACCGGGCTGTCGTAGATCAGCGCCACCTGGTCGGCCCGCCCGCCGGCCACATGCCGGTCGAGCGCGTTGTAGCAGTTGTTCAGCTCGCCGCCGGCGAACCAGCGATAAAACGGCGCCCGGCTGTCGTCGACCACCTTGTCCCAGGGCTTGAACCAGTCGATTTCCGCTGCGGCTTCGGCCCAGAATCCGACCGGGTCGGCCAGCGAACGGCGATAGAGGCGATCATAAGCAGACATGGCGGCATTTCCTCCCTTTTGTGTTTTCACCCATCATGATCTCGCTGCAACCCGCGCCAGGCGCCGCGCGCGATCGGCTTCGCGTCACGTAGCGTAAAGATAGCGCATCCGTGGCGTTCGCATAACCCGCGGCCGGGTGCGATCGCCCCGACCGAGCGGGCCGCCGCGGCGACGTGCCGATCGCGATAGTGCCCGGGGAGCCGCGCCGGCAGGCGTTCTGCGGGCTGGGTGTCTGCAGATCGCCATTCCACGTGCCCTGCGGGCAGGCATCGCCCGGCGCGCCATCCGGCGCGGCTCGCAGGGCATCGCCATGTCCGCCGCCGGCTCAGGCCCACGCGCCGTGCAGCGCCTGCAGCGGTTCGCCGATCGACTGCCAGCGCAGCAGCCGGGCGGCGTTGCGGTTGCGGTAACTCAGCAGCGCCATCGGGCCGTGCAGCAGCACGGCCTCGCCCGCCGATTCGCTCATCGGCACCTCGGCGCACGGCTGCTGGCGCGCTTCGCCGTCTTCGCGAAAGACGTGGCTGGGCAGGTCGCCGATGTCGATGCCGCCGCCCAGTTCCATGTTCCAGCCGGCTTCCATGAAGGCCTGGCCGGCCAGCAGCGCGAGCGCGAACGCCGGGCTGCCCCACAGGTAGGCTTCGTGCTCGCGCGGCGCCAGTTCCTCGAAGGCGAAGGCGCCGATCGGGTCGCTCTCGCTGCCGTAGGGCTGGCGGGCGAGGATGCGCGGCAGCGCCAGGCCGATCCACGGCGCCACCGGGCTCTGGCGGATCGCCGCCCACATGGCAGCGGCATCGCCATCGAGCGGCTGCCAGGATTTCGGATCGACCAGTTGGTCGACGCCGGCGCAGCCCAGCAGCGACGGCCGCGCGGCGGCGAGCAGCGGCGCACCGGCGCGCCCGGCCATCGCGCCGAGCGCGGCGAGCAGTTGCAGTTGGCCGATGTCGGCGCCGACCGCCAGATCGCTCACCAGCAGCGACCAGCGCTTGCCGTCGGGCGGCTCGGTCTGCGGCCCGCACAGGTGATGATGCAGCGCCGAGCGCGACAGGTCGCTGCCGTGGGCGTGGATGTCCTGCGCAAGTTCGCCGGCCGTGACATCGAGCAGCAGCAGTTGCAGCGTCTCGCCCAGTTCGAGTTCGCGCACCAGGCGCTCGATGCCGCGCCAGTTGGCCTCCAGCGCCTGGAACGCCGGGTGGTGCAGCAGGCGGCGCATTTGCTCGGCGATCGCCGCGTCGACCGCGCCGATCAGTTGCGCCTGCTGGTTGGCGATGTCGGGCACCACATGCGGCGCGACGATGCCGCTCAGCCAGCCCGCGATGTCGAGTCCCGGCGCAACGGCGCTGGCAACGGGCGCCGCGGCGGTCGGCTTGCGCCCGAGCAGGCGTTCGATGTCGCCCGCGTTTGCCGCAGTGCCCGCCGCAGTCGGCGTTGCGGCGGCAGGCGCGCCGCCGAGTGCCGCTGCGGCGCGGCGAAACTGTGCCGGATCGGCCAGTTCTGCACGCAACTGTCGCAGCGCGACGAAAGGCGCGAGCCGCGCGAACAGCCGGTCGGGATGGAAATCGTCGAGCGACTGGAACTCGATTGCCAGCGCGGCGCCGTCCAGTTCGAGTTCCAGCCGCGGCGCGAGGCGCGCGAACACGCGGTCGAAGTTGTCGATGTCGAGCGCGAGCGGCTTGCGTGCGGCCAGCGGCTGCGCCGCGCGCGCCGCGCCACCCAGGTCGGCCAGCACCAGGATGCGAAACGGGTCGTCGTCATCGACCCGGCGCGCGCCGCGCGGGTTGCCGAAACTCAAATCGAATTGCATCGGGCCTGCCGGCGCATTTGCCATCGCGATCTCCTGCCTCAATCGGTTTTGTTACGGCAGTCATGGTGCCACGTCGCCGCGGCGGCGGGTCAACCGCGCGACGCGGCCCCGGCACCATTGCCGGGCAGGCGCCGGCACAGCCACTTGCGCGCCTCCTCCGCAAGCAGCAGCAGCACGGCGTAGGGCGCGGCGTAGAGCCACACCGCGAGCGGCAGCGGCGCGGTGCCGAACAGCCGGTTGCCCAGCGGCGTGTAGGCGATCGCCAGCAGCAGGCCGAGTTCGGCGGCCAGCGCAACCAGCAGCAGCGGATTGTGACGGACCGACAAGCGCCACGCCGGCAGCAGCGGATCGCGACATGCGAACAGGTTCGCCACCTGCGCCAGCACGATGGCGGCCAGGCAGGCGGTCGTTGCCTGCAGGTAGAGCGGATCGTTGCGCGCGAGTTCTGCCCCATATTCCCAGCCGGCGCCGGACAGCACGAAGAAGAACGCCGCCATCGCCGCCAGCGCCTCCAGCGGGCCGAGGAACAGGTAGGCGCGCGCCAGCAGTGGCCACGACAACAGCCGCTCGCCGCGCCGCCGCGGCGGGTGGCGCATGGTGTCGGCATGGGGCCGCTCGGCGCCGAGCGCGAGTGCGGGCAGCAGATCGGTGCCCAGATCGACCGCCAGTATCTGGATCACGGTGAGCGGCAGCGGAATGCGCAGCAGCACGAAAGCCAGGTAGGGCACGATCTCGGGAACGTTCGAGGTCAGGATGTAGGTGAGGAACTTGCGGATGTTTTCATACACCGCGCGGCCTTCCTCGATCGCGTTGACGATGGTGGCGAAATGGTCGTCGAGCAGCACGATGTCGGCCGCCTCGCGTGCGACATCGGTACCGGAGAGTCCCATCGCGATGCCGACGTCGGCGGTGCGCAGCGCCGGCGCGTCGTTTACGCCGTCGCCGGTGACGGCGACGATCTCGCCCTTGTGCTGCATCGCCTGCACGATGATCATTTTCTGCTCGGCAGTGACGCGGGCGAACAGGATCTCGGGTGCATCGAGCGCGAGCTGCAACTGCGCGGCACTCAGATGGCGTACCTGCTCGCCGGTCAGCACCCGCGGCGCCTCGCCGCGCACCATGCCGATCTCGCGCGCCAGCGCCACCGCGGTATGCGGATGGTCGCCGGTGACCATGACCACGCGCACGCCGGCCGCCAGGCAGCGCGTCACCGCCTCATGCACATCGGGCCGCAGCGGATCTTCTAGGGCGACCAGACCGCACAGTTCGAGGCCGCTCTCCTGCGCCGGGCCGCCTTCCGTAACAGCCTTCCAGGCCAGCGCCAGCACGCGCAGGCCGCGGTCGGCCATATCGTTCTGGGCCAGGCGAAAGCGCGCGAGGGCCTCGTCGTCGAGCGGCCGCGAGGTCGCTCCGTCGAGCCATCCGCTGCACAGCGGCAGCACGGTTTCCGGCGCGCCCTTGCACCACAGCGCCGAGGCACCCGACGCGTCGCGCGTGACGACCGACATGCGCTTGCGCTCTGCCTCGAAGGCGATCTGGCCGATCGGCTGCGCCGCTGCCGGCAGCGGACCGGCGAACTGCCACAGCGCGATTTCCATCGGATCGCCGCTCGGCTGGCCATCGGGGAACTTCAGACTGTGGCAGCAGCGCGCCACCTCGCGCAGCCGCGCATCTTCGGCGCGCGGCCAGCGCTCGGCCGCCAGGTGGTGGCGCCCGGCCAGATACAGCTCGCGCACGCTCATGCGGTTCTGCGTCAGCGTGCCGGTCTTGTCGGTCAAAATCACCGTTGCGCTGCCCAGCGTTTCGACCGCGGGCAGGTGGCGCACCAGCGCGTTGCGCCTGGCCATGCGCTGGGTTGCCAGGGCCAGCGACAGCGTCACTGTCGGCAGCAAGCCTTCCGGCACGTTGGCGACGATGATGCCGATGGCGAACATGAAATTCGCCCAGAACGGCAGGCCGATCGCGTAGCCGATGACGAAAAACACCACGCCGAGCCCGGCGGCGATGGCGGCGACGATGCGCGAGACCCGGCGGATTTCGCGCTGCAACGGCGATTCGGTTTCGCCCGCGGTTTGCGTCAGGTGGGCGATGCGGCCGAATTCGGTTCGCATGCCGGTGGCGTAGGCGAGGGCGCGGCACTCGCCCGAAACGATCGTGGTGCCGGCGAGCAGGATGTTGTGCGCGGCCAGCGGATCGGCGCTCTCGTCAGGCTCGGCGCTGCGCGCCTTGGGCAGGGATTCGCCGGTCAGCGTGGCGAGGTTGGCGCGGATGCCCCAGGCTTCGATCAGCCGGCAGTCGGCCGGCACCAGGTCGCCCTCGCCCAGCAACAGAACGTCGCCCGGCACGGTGTCGGCAGCCGGCAGGGTGACGGTTTGCCCGTCGCGCAGCATTTCGACCCGCTGCGGTAGCAGGCCGCGCAGCGCGGCCAGCGCGCGCTCGGCGCGATAGGCCTGGAAGAAGGAAAACAGGCCGTTGACGACGATGACGCCGATGATCGCCAGTCCGAGTTCGAGCATGCCCTGGCCCGGCTCGTAGTACTCGGCGAACAGCGCGAGGATTGCGGCCAGCCACAGGATCAGCGCGAAAAAGTGCGAGAACTCGCGCGCCAGGGCGATCCACACCGGCTCGCGCCGTGCTTCCTCGACGCGATTGGGACCGAACTCGCCCTGTCGCCGCGCGGCTTCGCCCGCGCCCAGTCCTTCGGCGCGTGAGCCAAGGCTCGCCAGCGCGGCGGCAACCGGCAGGCAGGCGATGTCGATTCCCTGGCTATTGCTCATGCGCGGGCCTCGTCATGCCGCCGGGCACGCACCGAATGGCCGCCAGACGCTTCGGGCGACCGACTTCTTGCCGGCATAGAATGCCGGCTCGACGTATCGATTCGTTCGACCCGGGGTGGCGATTGCCGATGTCGCGCAGCACTTATGCCGCCCAGCTCGTGCTGGCGGAAAAACACTTGGGCAAGGCCGATCCGCTGATGCGCCGGCTGATCCGCGCGCACGGCCCGTGCGAACTGCAACCCCACTGGCGGCGCTCGCCCTACGCGGCGCTGGTGCAGGCGGTGGTCTATCAGCAATTGAACGGGAAAGTCGCCGGCAAGATATTCGAGCGCTTCGTCGACCTGTTTCCCGGTGCGTCGTTTCCGACGCCGGCGCAGGTGCTGGCGGCAAGCGACGAGGCACTGCGCTCGGCCGGGCTGTCGCGGCAGAAGATGGCCTACATTCGCGACATCGCGCTGCAGGCGCACGCCGGCGTGGTTCCATTGAAACGCGCCGCAATCGCACGCAGCAGCGACGAGGCGATCATCGAGCGCATCACGCAGGTCAAGGGGATCGGCCGCTGGACGGTCGAAATGCTGCTGATCTTCACCCTCGGCCGGCTCGACGTGCTGCCGATCGACGATTACGGCGTGCGCAAGGGGTATGTACAGGCGACCGACCGCGACACGCCGGTCAGCCCGCGGGAACTGCGCGATATCGGCGAACGCTGGGCGCCCTACCGCAGTGTTGCCGCCTGGTATTTGTGGCGCGCGGCGGACGCCCCCTGACGGCCGCCCGCCGATGGAACGCGACGCGCTCAGGCGGCCGCGCCGTGCGTCTCGACGAAGTGTTTGAGCGCCAGACGCAGCGTTGCGGCGTGCTTCAGGTCGCCACGGCCGCGGGCCGCTTCGATGTCATCGACAATCATTCTCTTGATGCGCTTTTCCCCTTCGGGCGTGTGCACCATGTAATTGCCCATTTCGACCGCCACCATTTCGGGCACGTGCTCATGCTCGGCAATGGCCAAGATTTCGTCTTCGGTGAGTTCGGAAAGTTCGATGCAATCCTGGATAGTCAGCATGGTCTTTTTTCTCCATCGCGATGAGTGACAGCCTCAGTAGAGCATGGCTTCGCGACAGCAATCTTGATCCAGGCCAAATATGCAGGCTTTGTCCGGCGGCCCGGCGACGCCAATCCGGCGTCGCCGGGCCGGCTGGCGTTTCCGCGATAGGCCGATCCGGTGAATTTGTACTTGTAGCGCGTCGCCGTGTTGGCCACCACAACCGCGCTGGCCTTCCCGGCGTTGCCGCTGCCGAGCGCGACCTCGGTGCCCCACAGCGCGGGGCCGATGGCCTGCGCGGCGTCCCAGGCATTGGCGGCCGGCGCCACGTTCGCGCCGTAGGCCAGCCCGTCGTTGTTATTCACCCAGCTGACCGTGCCGCCAAGGCCGTCGTTGCCCAGCCCAGCGCGCGGATAAGACAACCCGTCTGCCTCGGTGGCGCTTGCCAGCACCTGGCCGTCGCGGCGTATCAGTTGCGATTGCACCGTCCACAGGCCGCCGGCGATGTCGTTCTCGAGCCAGGCAAGCAGAAAGTCTCCCTGCGCATCGGCTGCCAGATCGGGGGCGTAGGCGGCGAACGGGCCGCTTGCGCCGTAGTTGTTGGCGGGACTCGAGCGGATGGTTGCCGCTGCCGCCCAGGGCGAAGTTGCCGTGCGGTTCGACCACTGCACGCGGTAGTCGTTGGCCCAGGCCAGGGCCGCCTGACCGTCGCCGTCGACTGCGGCGCGCAACGACCAGCTTTGGGTTGCCAGCCCGGCGGCGACATCCTGCGCGGCATCCCAGATTCCGGGCGCGCTCGAATAGCGGCTGCGAATCGCGTAGCCGGTCGGGGCAACGGCGGCGCTCTCCTGCCAGGCGGCGACTGCCGCGCCGCCGGTGCCGACCGCGAGCGCGAATTCGCTTACTCTGTTGCTCGTGGTGTGCAGATCGACCGGGGCAGTCCACGTTCCGTCGACGTCGCGCGTGCTGCTCTGGATCGCGGTGGGCGCCCCGGCTGCTGCAACCTGGGTCCACAGCGCGGTGGCCCGGCCGTTCTGGTCGAGCGCGATCTGCGTCGCATCGACCAGGATGCCCCTGGTCGACAGGTTTGCCTTGGTCCACGCCGTCGCGCCCGGAGCCAGGGTGGCGATCTTGGCGTAGGCGGTGGCCGGGCCACGACAGCGTATGACACGGCCGCCGACTACGCAGTACTGGATTTTTCCCGGCACGATCGAGGCGAAGATGGCGGTGGCCGTGCCTTCCGGGCCGATCACCACGCGGGCGCTCGAGGTCGTTTCGGCGTTGGTGACCGACGCGGTGTACAGCGCCTTGCCGGCCGACCACACGCCTGCCGCACTCTGCACGGCGTACTGCACCGCGTAGCTGGCCTCGTTGATCCATACCGCGACGCTTTCGCCGCCGGGACCGACGGCGACCGACGCGGTGTTGGCCGGCAGATTGGTCAGGGTGGTGGCGGCCAGTTGCGTCGGCGTCGTCCAGCCGGCGGCGGTGG
This sequence comes from Candidatus Methylophosphatis haderslevensis, assembly GCA_016711925.1. Classification (GTDB taxonomy): domain Bacteria; phylum Pseudomonadota; class Gammaproteobacteria; order Burkholderiales; family Rhodocyclaceae; genus Methylophosphatis; species Methylophosphatis haderslevensis. Next base: position 23,663 of record JADJSA010000019.1, on the reverse strand, counting down.
CCGCGATCGGTGCCGACAGCAATGCCGCCAGCAGCGGCACACAGGCGGCAGCCCGCAAGGTCAAGCGCGAATGCATGATCGGTTCTCCCCAGAATGATCGAAACGGGTGCGGACCACCTCGCTGGCGCCAGGCTCGTCCGCGCGGAAATCGCGACCTTCAAGCATACGCTGGCGGGATTAGCGAAACCTTAACAAATGCGATATTTTTTCTTTTGCATCAATGTATTGAGAACGATTCCTTGATGCGGATCGTATTCAATCCGAGCCGAGGCCGTGCGCGCGAGAACGCGCACGGCCCGCGCCGCATTCGCATTGGAGCGGGGAGGCCAGCCACGGGTAGCCGGGGGACCGCGCGGATAGGGCATCTCGCGGCATGCCGCGCCACGAGCCAGCAACCATGCGGCTCTCCGGCATGCCATGCGTGAGATCGAGCACCCATGCGGTCCGCAGGCCGCATGGGTGTAACCCAACCGCTATACAGAGACTTCCTGAAGGCCGCGCGGCACGTCGCGGCGGATGCAGCGGGCGGCGCCGAGGCCGCTTTCGATCAGTTGCAGCGCACGCGCCGGCTGGGACGCGCCACACATGAAAATATCCACCGCGGCAAAGCCGTGCTCCGGCCAGGTGTGAATGGAAATGTGCGATTCGGCGAGCAGCACCACGCCGGTGACGCCGCCGCCGTCGCCGAAGGCGTGAAAATGCGAGAACAGCACCCGCGCGTCGGCGGCGGCCGCGGCGCGGGTGAGCAGCGCTTCGAGCGCGGCGCGGTCGCGCAGCAACGCATCGGCAACGCCATGCAGATCGGCCAGCAGATGGGCGCCGCTGGCTATGTGGCCGAAGCTCACTTGTGTCCGCCGCCGGAACTGTAGCCGCCCGAACCGGACGACGAATGCCAGGAGCCGCCGCTGCCCGGCCCCCTGATGCTGCCTAGCATCGAGCCCCAGGACATGATCGAGCACAGCAGCAACACCGCAATGCCGTAGAGGAGGAATTTCATTTCTTGCCGCCCGTGCCCGGCGTATTGGCGATCATGTCCATCAGCCAGGCCGGAATCAGCAGCGCCCCCACGCCGAACAGCAGAATCGTGAACGTGTCGTCGGCATTGACGATAAACGGGATGGCGTTGATCATTGCCAAGAACAGCACCAGCCGCTTGGCGGTCGTCATGTAGCTCGATGCCGCGACGCTTTGCGTCACCTTGGACTTCACCGCCGCGCCCACCGGCTTGGGCTTGCCGAACCATTCCATCACCTTGTCGGCGGTCAGGCTGGCCCCGCGCGACCAGGTGATTTCCTCGTCGTTGGCCTCCATCGAAAGCTTGCGATTGCCGGCGCGGAATTCGCTGACGCGTACCGTGTCGCCGACCGCCACGCGCCAGTTGAAGGCGCCGGCGGCGTAGATCACGCGCGCGCTGTAGTCCCAGATCTTGCTGTAGCTGCCATCGGGCAGCGTCGCTTCGCCGTCGCCGGCCCACTGGGGCCATTCGTCGAGTACGTCCGCGCTCTCCCAGCCCTCGCTGGTCTCGACCAGCCAGCGGAAGCCGCGCTTCTCCGAGTACAGCAGGTATTCGGTCCAGCGCGAATCCTCGCCCTCGCCGACTTCCTCGCGCCGCATCAGGCCGATCAGTGTCCAGGGCTCGCGCTCGATGGTGGCCTTGGCGCCCAGTTCCAGCGTGGTCTTGACAGCAGCGACCCGCTCGCCAGCGGCGATTACTTCGGCGACCGCGCCGCTGGTGTCGATCTGCGCGGCGCAGGCCGGACACACGAGGTGAGTGCTCGCACCCGGGGTATAGTTCGCGGCGGCGCCGCAGGCCGGACAGGCCAGGCTGCCGACCTTGCCCTTGTAGCGCCCTGCGGTGTCGCGGATTTCGTCGGGTGCGCGCAGCAACTGGCACTTCATTTCGTCCAGCCTGACCGCCTTGCCGCGATAGATCTTCGGCGCCTCGCCGTCCGAGTAATCGAGGGTGAGGAACTGCTGGCCGCGGCGGAAGTCGGCAACCCGCGCCTCCCAACCCGGCCCGACCTGGAACGGCAACTCGCCCTGCCCGGCGACGCATTTGGCGCTGCGCACATCGGCGGCGACGTAAACCGCATCGCCGAGCTTGACGCGGTTGCCGGCGCGCAGGCCAGCGAACTTCGGCGGGCTGGCGATGGCGGGCGCTTCGGCGGTCACCGCGTACTGGCCCGAGGCGTCCGACAGCCAGGCCGGACGGCCTTCGTCGGATATCACGTACCACTCGTTCCAGAAGCCGGCCGCATAGCGCAACTGGATGCGCCCGATCACCGTGAACGCGTGCTGGTTGAACACGCCGGAGACGCCGATGCGGATCGGCGAATAGTCTTCCAGCACCTCGGCCATCTTGCCCAGGTCGCGCACCGAATCGGCGTCCTTGAGCACCGTGGTGCGGCAGAACTCGCACACCGCCATCACCGACGCGGCCGAGCGGAACGACACCGGCGCGCCGCAGCCGGGGCAGGCGACCTGGTACATCGGCACGCTAGTCCGCGTGGCGCGGGCGAACCGCGCCGAGAATGACGCTCATTGCGACGCTGCCTAGCCGATCAGTTTCTTCAGCACCTCGGCCTTGGCCGTGTCGTAGTCGGCCTGCGAGATCAGGCCCTTGTCGAACAGACCCTTGAGCTTTTCCAGCCGGGCTTCGGGCGCTTCGACGGCAACAGCGGCCGGAGGCGGCGCCGCGGCAGCGGGCTGTGCGGCGGGTTGCGTGGCCTGCTGCGCCGCCTGCATGCCCTGCGCCATGGTCTGGCCGAACACCATGCCGGCCGACAGTCCGGCGCCGACGCCGGCCAGCCCGCCCTCGTTCTGTGCGGCGAGCGGAATCGAATTGGCGACCTGGAACTGGGTGTATTTGCCGAGGTCGCCGGCCATGCCCATGGCGATCCGCTTGTCGAGCGCCGCCTGCAGTTCTTCGGGCAGCGAGATGCTGGAGACGTTGAACTCGTCCAGGCCGAGGCCGTAGCGCTCCAGCGCGACCGCGAAGTCGGCCTTTATCTTCGAGGCCATCAGCGCCTGGTTCGCCGCCATGTCGAGGAACGGCACGCCCGAGGTGCCGAGCGAACTGGCCATGGTGGCCATGATGATGCCGCGCAACTGCTCTTCGACATCGTCGCGGGTGTAAATCTCGCGCGTGCCCGAGAGCTCGGTGTAGAACTTCTTGGCGTCGGTGACGCGGTACGAATACATGCCGAAAGCGCGCAGCCGCACCATGCCGAAATCGGCGTCGCGCACGGTGACGGCCTGCGGCGTGCCCCACTTGCGGCCGGTCTGGATGCGGGTGCTGAAGAAATAGACGTCCGACTTGAAGGGCGACTCGAACAGCTTGTCCCAGTTCTTCAGGTAGGTGAGCACCGGCAGCGTCTGCGTGGTCAGTTTGTACATGCCGGGACCGAACACGTCGGCCACCTTGCCTTCATTGACGAACACCGCCACCTGCGATTCGCGCACGGTGAGGCTGCCGCCGTACTGGATTTCGTTGTCGGCCATCGGATAGCGCCAGGCGAGCACGCCTTCGGTATCCTCGGTCCACTGGAGGATGTCGATAAACTGCTTCTTGATGAACGAACCGAGACTCATAAGTACCTCCGTCTACATGGATCGAAGAACCACCGTTTCAGGCCTGTGCGCCGAAGCGCCGCAACACAACGAACAGACACCCGTAACCCAGCGCCGTGGCGAGCGACGCTGCTGCCAGACTGAACCAGAATCCGAAGCCCTGTCGCAGCAGAACCGGCAGTGCGACGAACAGCACGAGAGACGGCAGCACCAGCCAGCCGATCTGGCCCGACAGCGTTGCGATTCGTTCGGATTCCGCACCCTCGGCATGCAGCCAGACGAAGGCGATCAGCGAGGTCAGCGGCAGCGAGGCCAGTGCTGCCGCGACGATCGAATTGCGCTTCGCCAACTCCGACACGATGACGATCAGGGTTGCCGATACCAGCAGCTTACCGCGTATTGCCACATTTGGGCTCAGGAAAGACAGGCGGCGTTGATCGCGCCGACCGCAAGGGAAATAGCACCGAGCAGGCCGCCCATGGCAACATTGCCGGCTTCGATCTGGTCCTTGACCCCGGGCAACAGGCGCGAGAACACGGCATAGACCGCGAGCTGCACCACCATCGCGCCACCCGACCAGGCGACGAAGGTCAGCAGGGCGCTGTTGTGGAGGATGCCGGAGGCGACGGTAAGCGAGAAGCCGACCAGCGCGCCGGACAGCGACAGGGCCGCCGCCGAATTGCCGGCGCGAACCTGGGCGACCTCGTCGATCGGCGTCGTGCGGGTGTAGACGACGAAGAAGACGCCGAGCAGAAAAGCGCCCGACAGCATGTAGATGACGTAATTAGCCACGTAGCTCAGCATGACGCGCTCCACGGGTTGAACTTGCCTTCATGATCGACCGCATTCTCATTCTGTCGGTTTTCATCGTCGCGTCCTGCGGGCTTGCCTACGAGCTGATCGCCGGCGCATTGTCGAGTTATCTGCTCGGCGATTCCGTGCTGCAGTTCTCGTCCGTGATCGGCTGCTACCTGTTCGCGATGGGGGTCGGCTCCCACCTTTCGCGCTACGTGCGCGACGACGACGTGCTGGCGCGCTTCGTCGACATCGAACTGCTGGTCGGGCTGCTCGGCGGCGTATCGGCCACGCTGCTGTTCCTCACCTTCTCCTGGCTCGCCGCGCCGTTTCGCGCCACGCTTTACGCGCTGGTATTCGCGATAGGCGTGCTGGTCGGCATGGAGATACCGCTGGTGATGCGCGCGCTCAATGCGCGGTCCGCAAAGTTTAGCGATTTGGTGGCAAAGGTGTTGACCTTCGATTACCTCGGCGCGCTGGCCGTCTCGTTGCTGTTTCCGCTGGTGCTCGCCCCGCGCCTGGGGCTGGCGCGCACCGGCCTGCTGTTCGGCATGCTCAACGTGGCGGTCGGCTTGTGGACGGTGTGGGTGTTTCGCTCGAGCCTGGCGAAGCCGGCTGCGCAGGTGCTGCGCGGTGCGGTCGTGTTCGCGCTGCTGGGCGCCGGATTCCTCGCCTCCGACCGCCTGGTCACCTGGGCCGAGAAGGGCCTGTTCGGTGACGAGATCATCCATGCGGTCACCACGCCCTACCAGCGCCTGGTGATTACCCGCTGGCAGGACGACACGCGGCTCTACATCAACGGCAACCTGCAATTCTCGTCGCGCGACGAGCACCGCTACCACGAGGCGCTGGTGCATCCGGCCCTGGAATCGGCGCCGTGGGCGCAGAACGTGCTGATCCTCGGTGGCGGCGACGGGCTGGCGCTGCGCGAAGTCCTCAAGTACCAGAACGTCAAGTCGGTGACGCTGGTCGACCTCGATGCCGAGATGACGCGGCTGTTCTCGACCTCGGCGCCGCTGACGGCGCTCAATCGCGCCGCGTTCGGCGATCCGCGGGTGACGGTGGTCAATCAGGACGCCGCGCAATGGATCGAGCACAGCGAGCGGATGTTCGACGTGGCGATCGCCGACTTTCCCGATCCGTCCAGCTTTGCGCTGGGCAAGCTGTACTCGGTGCCGTTCTATCGCCTGCTTGCCAAGCGGGTCGCTGCCAACGGCTATGTCGTCGTGCAATCGACCTCGCCCTATTTCGCCCCCCAAGCCTACTGGTCGATCGTCAAGACGCTCGAGGAAGCGGGGTTCCGCACCTGGCCCTATCATGCCTACGTACCGTCCTTCGGCGAATGGGGTTTCGTGCTGGCGTCGACCCGGGGCGCCTTCGCGCCGCCGCAGCACTACCGCATTCAAATGCGCTTTCTCGATGCCGAAGTCACGCGCGGCATGTTCGCCTTTGCACCCGACATGCCGCGGCCGCCGGTCGAAGCCAACCGGCTGAACAACCAGTCGCTCGTGCATTATTTCGAGCAGGACTGGCACCGCGTAATCCGCTGATGGATCGGCGCAGCTTTCTGCTCGCGGCGGGCGCTGCCGGCGCTGCCGCCGCGAGTGGTGCGGGGTTCTGGCGCTGGCTGGAGATCCCCGCGGCGGTACGCGCGCCGGGTCGCGAACTCGGCCACCTGCTGCGCAATCCGGGCGCCGCCCCGGCGCCGCGCGCGCACTACGAAACCGACGTGGTGATCCTCGGCTCCGGTGCCGCCGGGCTTGCCGCCGCCTGGCGCCTGGCGAAACTCGGCCATACGCGGTTCATCGTCGTCGCGGGGCCCGAGCCAAACGGCAACCTGTCATCCGGCATTGCCGGCGAGGTGCGCTACCCGACCGGTGCGCACTACCTGCCATTGCCGTCGCGCGAATCGGCGCATGTGCGCGAAATGTTGCAGGAATTCGGCCTGATTCTCGACGGCGCGCAATCCGAGCGGCCGTACTACGACGAGCGCTGCGTTGTGCACGCACCCGAATCGCGGGTGCTGATCGACGGCCTGTGGCACGACGGGGTACTGCCGGCAGACGCCCTGCCGGCAGAGGCGCGCAGCGAACATCAGCGCTTTTTCGCGCAGGTCGACCAGCTCGCACGGGCCCGCGGCAGCGACGGCAGGCGTGCGTTCGCTATGCCGATCGTCGAGTCCTCGGCGGACTCGCAATGGCGTGCGCTCGACAGCATGAACTTCGCCGCCTGGCTGGACCGCGAGGGCTACCGCAGCACGGCGTTGCGCTGGTACCTCGATTACGCCTGCCGCGACGACTACGGCCGCGCCTGCAGCGAAGTCTCCGCCTACGCCGGTCTGCACTATTTCGCCAGCCGTGCCGGCGAGGCCACCAATGCCGAGCGCGGCGCGGTGCTCACCTGGCCCGAGGGTCTGGGCGCGCTGGCGCGACACCTCGCGCAGTCGGCCGGTTTGTCGCTCAATGCGACCGACGCACGTTCGACAATGCGGCTGCTCGACGGCGCGGCAATCTCGCTGCGGGAGATTCCGGGCGGCGTGCAGGCCCTATGCGCCAGCCTCGCCGGCGGCGGGCTGGAAACCTACGCGGTCAAGGCACGCAGGGCAATCTGCGCCATGCCGCTGCAGGTTGCCGCCCATGTGGTCGGCAACCTGCACGAGTTGGGTTTCGACGCCCGGGAGCATCTGCCGGCGCAGGCGCCCTGGCTGATCGGCAACTTCGTTCTCTCGGGCTTCCCGAAAGAACGGCCGGGTGCGGCGCTGGCGTGGGACAACATCGTGCTCGGCAGCACGAGTCTGGGCTACGTGGTCTCGACCCACCAGGACATCCGTGTCGGTCCGCCGCAGCGCACGGTGTTTACCGCCTACCATGCGCTGTCGGAGATGTCGCCACGCCAGGCACGCGAGTGGCTGATGCGCGCCCCGCCCGCCGAATTGCTCGAACGCGCGAGCATTGACCTGCGTGCCGCCTACGGCTGGAAGCTGGCCGCCTGCTGCGAGCGCGCCGAAATCACGCTGCGCGGCCACGCCATGGCGGTGCCCACGCCCGGCTACCTGTCCAACCGCGGTCTGTTGGCGTTGCGCGAGACCGATGGCCGCATCCTGTTCGCGCACGGCGACCTGTCGGGCTATTCGGTGTTCGAGGAGTCGACGTGGTGGGGCGACCGCTGCGCGCGCCGCATCTGTTCGGTGTGACAAGTGTGCGGGTCAGCCGATCACGCCGTCGCTGCGTTGAATCCATGCCGTCTGCATCTGTCATCAGCGCAGGTGCCGCGCGGGCGCACGCGGCCCGGGCGCTGCGACGCAAAGTTGATGCTCCCGGGTTGACAAGGTAAAATCATCTTTTGCTTCAATGCTCTCCGGCTGAGGATTTCCGCAGTCGTCACTCCTATCGGTTCTGACCCATGCCCGACCCAAATGAATCTGCATCTGACGCGCTGCTGCCGGAGCTTGCGCGGCTGATCGTGTCCGCCCTGAACCTGGATTTGAAACCCGAGGAAATCGGGCCGGACGATGCCCTTTACGGAGAAGGGCTCGGTCTCGATTCGATCGATATCCTCGAGGTCGCGCTGGCGGTTTCCAAGCATTTCGGCGTGCAGTTGCGCGCCGACAACGAGAACAACGTGGCGATCTTCCGTTCGCTGCGCAGTCTTGCCGAATTCGTATCGGCCAATCGCAGCGCCTGAGCCGATGAGAACAGGCGCGACCCGGTGGTTGCGTGTCGCCGCACTGCTGGCACTGGGCGCCGCCTACCCGCTGGCTGCCTATTGGTTCACCGCCGACCCCGCGCTGACCGAGTACGGCGCCATCCTCGCGGTCGCGCCCTGGATGGCGGTCGCCGTCGCGCTGGCCTGGCAGTCGACACGGCGCGCTGTGGCGATCGTGGTCTGTCTTGCGTTACTGGGTGTCCTGTATTTCGAGCGCGGCGCGTTGATGGAGAATTTTACCTGGGTGTATTTCGCACAGCATGCCGGTTCGTTCTTTCTGCTTGCGATCGCCTTCGGCCGGACCATGGGGCGCGACCGTGAACCCATGTGTTCGCGCTTCGCCCGCGCCGTTCATGGCCCGCTCGACGACGACGTGGCGCGCTACACGCGCCAGATCACCGGGGCGTGGACCGTGTTCTTTGTCGTCATGTGCGTGCTCTCGGCCATATCGTTCTTCCTGGCGCCGCTTTCGCTGTGGTCGCTGTTCGCCAATCTGCTGACGCCGATCCTGGTTGCGGCCATGTTTGGCGCCGAGTATCTGGTCAGGGTTCGCGTGCTGCCCGATTTCGAGCATATCGGCGTGCTGCGGTCGGTGCGCGCCATCTGGGCATCGTCGTCAGCCGACGCGACCTCTGCCGAGACGCCCTAGCGCGTCCGGCCGCCGATTTGCTGCCGATGGTCCCGTTGCCGCTGATCGCGCACCGTTCGCCCGAGTCGGTATTCGCCTGGCGCGACGGCGCACCGATCGCGGCGGCGCACTATCTGGCCGAAGTGCAGCGGCTCGCCGCGGCGATGCCCGAACGCGGCCATGTGCTCAATGTCTGCAGCGATCGCTACCGCTTCGCGGTCGGGCTGGGCGCGGCACTGCTGCGGCGGCAGGTTACGCTGATGCCGCCCAACCATACCGCCGGAACGGTCACGGAGTTGCTCGGGTTCGCGCCCGATGCCTATTGCCTGACCGACCATCCAGCCGATGACATAGACCTGCCGCAGCTCGCGTTCCCGCCCGGCGAGGCGATCGGCGCGGACGTGTTGGCTGTACCGCGGATCGACCCGCAGCAGGTTTGCGCGATCGTGTTCACCTCCGGATCGACCGGGCGGCCGGAACCCCACCTCAAGCGCTGGGGGCCGCTGGTACGCAATGTGGTGGGCGAGGCCGCGCGCCTCGGCCTGCAGGCTCACCCGGAGCGGGTGCTGGTGGCGACCGTGCCGCCGCAGCACATGTACGGCTTCGAGTCCTCGCTGCTGGTGGCAATGCAAAGCGGGGCGTCGTTCGATGCCGGCCGGCCGTTCTACCCGGCCGACATCTGCACCACCCTGGCGCGTATCGACGCGCCGCGCGTGCTGGTGACCACGCCGTTCCATTTGCGCACATTGCTGGGCGACGTCGAGGCGCTGCCAACGCTCGATCTGATCGTCTGCGCGACCGCGCCGCTGTCACCGCAACTGGCGCGCGAGGCCGAGCAGCGCAGCGGCGCCCCGCTGCTCGAGATTTACGGCTGCACCGAAACCGGACAGCTCGCCACGCGGCGCGCCACGCAAACCGGCGAATGGGAGCCGCTGCCCGAAGTGCGCATCGATACGCGCGACGGCCGGACCTGGGCGTCCGGCGGCCACGTCGAACAGGCGATGCCGCTGGCCGACATCATCGAAACTGTTGCCGACGGCAGGTTCGTGTTGCATGGCCGTTCGGCCGACGTGGTGAACCTCGCAGGCAAGCGTACTTCGCTCGCCTACCTCGGACATCAGTTGAACTCGATCGAGGGCGTGGAGGATGGCGTCTTCTACCTGCCGGCCGAGACCGCGGATGACGGCGTGACGCGGCTCGCCGCCTTTGTCGTCGCGCCGAACCTGAATCGTGGCGCATTGCTCGCGCAACTGCGGCGCCGGGTCGACAGCGTGTTCCTGCCGCGCCCGCTGGTGTTCGTCGATGCGCTGCCGCGCTCATCAACCGGCAAACTGCCTCACGCGGCGCTGGCCGCGCTTGCGGCGACACACCTCGCAAAGCACGCCGGGCCGCAGCGATGAACGAGATCGCGATCACGTTTGCGCCCGACCATCCGGTGTTTGCCGGGCACTTTCCCGGCCATCCGATCGTGCCCGGCGCGCTCCTGTTGGCCGAGGCACTACAGGCACTCGACCGGGCGGGCATCGCCACCGGTGGCTGCGAGATTGCCAGCGCGAAGTTTCTCAGCCCGGTCGGCCCCGGCGACTCGGTTTCCCTGCGCTGCGAGTCGGTGCCCGGCAAGCCGCTGCGGCTGGAAATGTGGGTCGCCGACCGGCGCGTCGCCAGCGCTGTGGTGGTGCCGGGAAACCCGGGCGCGGAGCGGGTCGCATGAACGTGCCGATCGACGGGCGCGCGCTCCACCCGGCCGTCCGACCGGGCGTCGAATCTGGCGCCGACCCGGGTGCGGACGCGCGCGCCGACTGGTTGCGCCGCCCCGAGCGCAGCAACATGTTCTGGCTGCGCGTCATGACATGGATCTCGCTGCGCCTGGGGCGCGGTTTCGGCCGCCTGGTGCTGCGGCTGATCGCGGCCTATTTCCTGGTGTTCTCGCCCGCCGCGCGCCGGGTTTCGCGGGCCTACCTGAGGCGGGCGCTGGCGCGGCCGCCGACATGGCTCGATTGTTACCGGCATTTTCTCAGTTTCGCGTCGACAATTCACGATCGGGTGTATCTGGTCAATGACCGGTACGATCTGTTCGATGTTTCGGTGGTCGGCGACGATGTCATGACCGAAGCGCTGGCGCGGGGCAAGGGCGTGCTGTTGCTCGGCGCCCACATGGGCAGCTTCGAGGTATTGCGTGCGATCGGCCGTCGCCACGGCGGACTGCGCGTCGTCATGGTCATGTTCGAGGAGAACGCGCAGAAGATCAACCGCACCCTGGCGGCCATCAACCCGAAAGCACAGCCTGATATCATTCCGCTGGGTCGGGTGGACTCGATGCTTGCAGTGCGCGACCGACTTGCCGAAGGCGCGGTCGTCGGGGTGCTCGGCGATCGCACGCTGGGTGGGGAGCCGATGCAGGCGGTCAGTTTTTTCGGCGAACCGGCAGACGTGCCGACCGGGCCAATGCGGATGGCGGCCATGCTGAAACGGCCGGTCATATTCATGGCGGGCCTCTACCTGGGTGGCAAGCGCTACCAGATCCACTTCGAGCGCCTCGCCGATTTTTCGGCCGTCGCGCCGAACGAACGCGACGCGCGACTACTCGAAGCGCTCGAACGCTACGCGGCGCGGCTCGAACACCATTGCCGTCAAGCACCTTACAACTGGTTCAATTTCCATGATTTCTGGCGTACCCGCGATGTTCCCGAAGCGCACAAGACTCGCTGACCGGCCGCTTGTACGCGCGGCGACCCTTGCACTGCTGCTGGCCGTCGCAATGCCGGCCGGCGCGGCGGGCGATTGGGATATCGCACGGCTGATGGACATCCTGTCGCGCAACAAGTCGAGCGACGCGAGGTTCGTCGAGCGCAAGTTCATTGCCCTGCTCGATCAGCCGGTCGAGTCTTCCGGCGAACTGTCGTATGTTGCACCGGACCGGCTGGAGAAGCGCACCCTCAAGCCCAAGCCCGAATCGATGCTGCTCGACGGCGGCATGCTTACGCTGGAGCGCGGCGGGCGCAAGCGCAGCCTGCCGCTTGCCGATTACCCGGAGGTCGGCGCGTTCGTCGAAAGCATTCGCGCCACGCTTTCCGGCGATTTCAAATCGTTGCAGCGGACTTACGGACTATCGCTGGAAGGCGATGCGGCGCAGTGGATGCTCACACTCACGCCGAGCGAGCCGCGCATGGCGCAGCTCGTGCAGACGATCCGCATCGGTGGCAGCCGCGGCGATGTGACGTCGATCGAGGTTCAGCAGGCCGACGGCGACCGCTCTCTGATGAACATCCAGAAGACGGGACGGGCGGACAAGGCACCGGCAACGTGACCTCCGCGCAGCGCATTGCCATTGCGATCTGGCTCGCCGCAATGGCCGGCTGCGCGCTGATCGTCGCGCGCACACAGTTCACCGCTGATCTCTCCGCATTCCTGCCGAAGACGCCGACGCGCGAGCAGCAAGTGCTGGTCGACCAGTTGCGCGACGGCACGGTGTCGCGGCTGATCCTGATCGGCGTCGAACACCCCGACGCGGCAACGCGGGCGCGCATTTCGCGCGCATTGGCCGCCAGGTTGCGGCAGGATCAGCAGTTCGCCTTGATCGCCAACGGCGAGACGGTGGGGCTGGCACGCGAACGCGAAATCCTGCTCGACTATCGTTACCTGTTGAGCCCCGCCGTCAACGCGGATCGTTTCAGCGAAAGCGGACTGCGCGCCGCCATTGTCGAGACCCTCGATCTGCTGACTTCGTCAGCCGGCCTGCTGGCCAAGGCGCTGGTACCGCGCGATCCGACCGGCGAACTCGCCCAGTTGCTGATGGGCGAAATGGGCGGGGCCTCGCGCACCGCCACCGAGAACGGCGTCTGGGTCTCGCGCCACCACCAGCGGGCGCTGCTGCTGGCACATACGCGGGCGACCGGCGCCGATACCGACGCCCAGGCGCGCGCTCTTGCCACGGTGCGCAGCGCCTATGCCGAGACCGTTGGCGGGATCGCCGGGGCGCAGTCGGGCCGGCTGCTGCTGAGCGGCCCGGGCGTATTCGCCGTCGACGCCCGTGCCACCATCGAACGCGAGGCAAAACGTCTGGCGGCGCTAAGCACCTTCCTGATTGCCGCCGTGCTGCTTGCCGTGTACCGCTCGCTCGCCGGGTTGCTGCTGGGCCTGCTGCCGGTCGCCAGCGGCGCGCTGGTGGCGGTGGCGGCGGTGAGCCTCGGGCATGGCGTCGTGCACGGCGTCACCCTGGGCTTCGGCACTACGCTGATCGGCGAGGCGGTCGACTACTCGATCTACCTGTTCGTGCAGTCGGAAAAGGGCCGCGACGCGGCCTGGCTGGAGGAATTCTGGCCGACCATACGCCTGGGCGTGCTGACTTCCGTGTTCGGATTTGCGGCCCTGCTGTTTTCGGGTTTTCCCGGCCTGGCGCAGCTTGGCCTGTATTCGATCGCCGGACTGCTTGCGGCGGCGGCAATAACCCGCTTCGTCTTGCCGGCACTGTTGCCGGCCAGCTTTCGCATCCGCGATCTGACGCCGCTCGGGCAGCGCCTGGCGCGGCTGGTCGCGCGGGCGAGACCGCTGCGGCCGGTGATCCCGCTGCTGGTAGCGCTTGCAGTCGTGGTGCTCGTGACAAGGCATGACAGCCTGTGGAACCGGGAACTCGGCGCGCTGAGCCCGGTGTCGCAGGCCGCGCAGGATCTCGACGGGCAGATGCGCGCCGATCTGGGCGCGCCGGACACGCGCACCATGGTCGTGGTCATGGCGGCCACCGAAGAGGCCGCGCTGCAAAGCGCTGAACAGGTTAGCGCCCGCCTGCAGCCGCTGGTCGAACGCGGCGTGCTCGCCGGGTTCGAGACGCCATCGCGCTACCTGCCGAGCGAGGCGACCCAGCTTGCGCGCCGGGCGAGCCTGCCGGCGCCGCAGGATCTGGCGCTGCGGCTGGCCCGCGCGACCGCAGGGCTGCCCCTGCACGCCGACAAGCTCGCGCCGTTTCTCGCCGATGTCGAGGCAGCGCGCAGCCGACCGCCGCTCAAGCGCGCAGACCTCGCCGGCAGTTCGTTCGAGCTGGCGCTCGATTCGATGCTGGTGCCAAACGCCGAAGGCTGGAGCGTGCTGATGCCGCTGCGCGCGCCCGATTCGGGGCCGGCGGCATTTGTCATCGATGCCCAAGTGGTGCGCAACGCAATCGCCGGCTCCGACGCCACACTGGTCGACATCAAGGTGGAGTCCGACAAGCTTTATGGCGGCTACCTGCGTGAAGCCATCTGGCAGTCGGCCGCCGGCCTGCTCGCGATACTCGTGCTGCTCGGTTTGACCCTGCGCTCCGGCGCCCGCGTGCTGCGGGTCACGCTGCCGCTGGCGGCCGCCGTGCTGGTGGTGGTTGCCGGGCTCGCATTGGCGGGCGTCAAGCTCAACATCATGCATCTGGTCGGCATACTGCTGATCGTCGCCGTGGGATCGAACTACGCCCTGTTCTTCGATCGCGGCAACCGCGAAGACCGCTCGGGGCCGCCGCCGCGCATGCTGGCATCCCTGCTGCTGGCCAACTTCTCGACCATGATCGGATTCGGCCTGCTCGGCTTTTCCAGTGTGCCGGTGCTGAGCGCGATCGGCACTACGGTCGGCCCCGGCGCCGTGCTGGCGCTGGTGTTTTCGGCGCTGCTCGCCGCACCCGCGCGCGACAACCGGCGATGATCCGTGGCTCGCTGCGACTGCCCGGTTGTGCAGCATTGTTCGCGATATTCACCGCCTGCGCTCCGGCCCGGCCAGCCTTGATCCCGATGGAATTGCTCAACGACCACGCCAGCAGCACCGCACGCGCGCCCGTGCTGCTGGCGATGCTGCCCGGCGCCTACAGCCAGCCGGCAGACTTTCGCGCACACGGCTTCGTAGCGGCGGTGCGCAGCCGCGGACTGGCGGCGGACATCGTGATGGCCGACGCCCACGTTGGCTACTTCGGCGACCGCAGTGTGATTCGCCGCATCCGCGAAGACATCGTGCTGCCGGGCCGCCGGGCCGGCTACGAACAGATCTGGCTGGTCGGCATATCGCTCGGCGGACTGTCTGCGCTCGGCTATGCGGCGCGCCATGGCGAAGAGATAGACGGCGTGGTCGTCATCGCGCCCTACCCGGGCTCGCGCGAAGTGCTGCAGGAGATCGCCGCGGCCGGCGGTCCGGCACAGTGGCAGGCGCAGGCGGGCGGCGCAGAAGGCGACATCGAACGCGAAGTCTGGTCCTGGCTTGCCGCAGGCACGTCGGCACCCGACAGAATGCCCGTGGTCTTCATGGGTTACGGCCGGGATGACCGGTTCGCCGCCGGCCATCGCCTGATCGCCGACACCCTGCCAGCCGGCCGCTCACTTGCGCTGCCCGGCGGACACGACTGGGCGCCCTGGCTCGCGGTCTGGAGCGTCTGGCTGGATCGCGGATTGCTGCCGCGGTGCTGCCCTAGCCAGGCGGAAGGTGACGAATGAGCCGCGACGCGATGCACAGTTGCGCCACCCGGTCCACCACCCCAAGGCGAGGCTGGGCGCCGCTGCTGAAATGCTCAGTCGGATTGCATGCCGGGGCGGCGCTAGGCTTGATCGCCCAGCCCGGGCTTTGGCCATGGGCGCTGGGTGTGGTCGCCGCCGACCACGCCCTGCTTACCGCCGCCGGCCTGTGGCCGCGCAGCAGCCTGCTCGGCCCCAACTGGACGCGGTTGCCGGCAGCGGCCGCCGCGCGTGGCGAGATTGCCATCACTATCGATGACGGCCCGGATCCAGACGTCACGCCGCGCGTGCTCGAAGTGCTCGACCGCCACGGCGCCAAGGCCACGTTTTTCTGCATCGGCGAACGCGCGCGGCGCCACCCCGCGCTGTGCGGCCAAGTCACTGGCGCCGGCCACACGATAGAAAACCACTCGCAGCACCACTGCCACAACTTTTCGCTGCTCGGCCCGCGCGGCTTCATGCGCGAGATCGGCACCGGACAGCGCACGCTGACCGAGATCACCGGCCGCGCGCCGCGTTTCTTTCGCGCCCCGGCCGGCCTGCGCAATCCCTTCCTCGATCCGGTGCTCGCCAGGCTAGATCTCAAGCTTGCGAGTTGGACACGGCGCGGATTCGACACGCGAACGCGGGACGCCAACGCCGTCGGCGCGCGCTTGCTGCGCGGTCTGGCTGGCGGAGACATTCTGCTGCTGCACGATGGCCACGCCGCGCGCGGCGCCGGCAACCGGCCGGTGATACTCGATGCGCTGCCGCAGGTTCTCGAAGCCGTGCGGCGCGCCGGCCTGCGTCCTGTCACGCTGCAGGCAGCACTGGATTTGCCATGACACCCGACGCGTTCCTGCCGCGCCTGCTCGACGAGGCAACACTGCCCTACCGGCGCGCCGGTCGATTTGCCTGGCATTTTGCCCGCGGCAAGCTCGGGGTCGACCCGGCGTTCCGGGCGCTGCTGGAACGCGGCCTGATTGGCGACAATGCGCGTGTGCTCGATCTGGGCTGCGGCCAGGGTCTGCTCGCCTCATGGTTGCTGAGCGCACGCCGTCTGCACGAAAGCGGCCAGTGGCCGTGCGGCTGGCCGGCGGCCCCGCGGCTGGCGGCAATGCGCGGCATCGAACTGATGGCGCGCGATGTCGACCGGGCGCGAATGGCGCTGAACGGTGCCGCCGACTTCGTGCTTGGCGACATCTGCGACACCCCGTTCGGCGAAGTCGACGCCATCGTCATACTCGACGTGCTGCATTATGTCGACCTGCCGGCCCAGCAGGACGTGCTGCGGCGCTGCCGCGATGCGCTGTCGGCAGACGGCGTGCTGTTGCTGCGTATCGGCGATGCCGCAGGAGGGCTCCCGTTTCGCGTCAGCAACTGGGTCGACCACTTGGTCACATTTGCGCGCGGCCATCGCTTGTCGCGCTTCACCTGCCGCAGCGTTGCGCAATGGTGCGATGCCTTGACTGCGCTGGGATTTCGGGTGGACGCCATGCCGATGAGCCGCGGCACGCCGTTTGCCAACGTTCTGCTGGTCGCACGACCGGTTTCGCGGCGAAGCCAGCGACATTTGCTACCATCGGATCCTTCCGGGCCTTCCCTTCAGACGCCGTGCAACCTGTCCGACTCTCCAGCTACACGATGACCAGTTGCCTGGGCAACGGCCTGGCGCCGACGCTTGCCGCGTTGCGCGCTCGGCGCAGCGGGCTTGCGCCGTGCCGATTCGAAACCGTGGATCTGAACACCCAGGTCGGCGAGGTACCCGGTGTCGACGCCGTGCAACTTGCGCCGACATTGAGCGACTACGACTGCCGCAACAACCGGCTGGCCGAGCTTGCGCTGCGGCAGGACGGCTTCGGCGCTGCGGTGGACGCAGCGATCGAGCGCTATGGCGCATCACGGATTGGCGTGTTTCTCGGCACCAGCACCGCGGGCATCCTGCAGACCGAATTGGCCTATCGGCGGCGCGATCCGCTAACCGGTGCGCTGCCGCCCGATTTTCGCTATGCCACCCACCACAATTCGTACTCGGTGGCGAGCTTCGTGCGGCGGCGGTTCGCGCTCGCCGGGCCGGCGACTGTCATCTCGACGGCTTGCTCGTCGGGTGCCAAGGTGTTTGCCGCGGCCGCGCGACTGATGGCCGCGGGCATGATCGACGCGGCGATCGTCGGCGGCGTCGATTCGCTGTGTCTGACCACGTTGTACGGTTTCGGCTCTCTGGAGTTGCTTTCGGCGCAGCCGTGCCGGCCGTTCGATGCGCACCGCAACGGCATTTCCATTGGCGAGGCGGCCGGTTTCATCCTGCTCGAAGCCGGCAGCGCCGCGGAGGGGGCCGTCATGCTGCTCGGCGCCGGCGAATCGAGCGACGCGCACCATATGTCGTCACAGCACCCGGACGGGCTGGGCGCCCGCCTGGCGATGGAGGCGGCGCTTGCCTCCGCCGGCCTGCGACCCGTGGATATCGATTACGTCAATCTGCACGGCACCGCCACCCAGACCAACGACGCCGCGGAAGACAGGGCGTTGGTCGGCGTATTCGGCACGGCGGTGCCCGTCAGTTCGACCAAGGGCGCGACCGGGCACACGCTGGGCGCAGCGGGGGCGATCGAGGCGGTGATTTGCGCCCTCGCGCTGACGCACGGCCTGATGCCCGGCGGCGGAGTAAATATGCAAATGCCCGATCCGGCGCTCAAGAGCCGCTACCTGATCGACAACGTCGAGCAGCCGCTACGCCGTGTGCTGAGCAATTCCTTCGGCTTTGGCGGCACCAACTGCTCGCTGCTGTTCGGCCTTGTCGCATGAGCAAGCTCGCAGGCTGCGTCGATGGCATCGGACTGATCGGTCCGGGCCTGGCCGGCTGGCCGGCGGCACGCGCGGTGCTGCGCGCGGAGGCGGCCTATATCGATGCGCCGGTCGTGGTGGCCGCACCCACCGCGCTGCCGCCGGCCGAACGCCGGCGCACCGGACTGATCGTCAGGCTGTCGCTGGCGGTCGGGTTCGAAGCAGTGGCGGCGAGCGGGCTCGATGCATCGGGGCTGGTCAGCGTGTTCTCGTCCTCCGGCGCCGACGGCGACAACTGCCATGCCATCTGCGAAACGCTGGCAGGCACGGACAGACAGATTTCGCCGACCCGTTTTCACAATTCGGTGCACAACGCGCCGTCCGGCTACTGGGGAATCGCAACCGGCGCGATGGCGCCTTCGACCTCGATCTGCACGTACGACGCCACCTTCGGCGCCGGCCTGCTGGAAGCGGTCTCGCAGGCAAACGCGTTCGACCGGCCGGTGCTGCTGGTCGCCTGCGATACGCCCTATCCGGAGCCGCTGAACAGCGCGCGGCCGTTGCCGGACAGCTTCGGCGTGGCAATGGTCGTGGCGCCGCAGCGCTCGGCGCGAACGCTTGCCGCATCGAACTCGCACGGCGCAAGGCGAGGTGACCGAGATGGCCGACCCGCCGCTGGAAGCGCTGCGCCGGCACGTTCCGGCGGCGCGGGGTTGCCACTGCTGGCCGCTTGGGCGCGTGATGCAACGGCATCGCTGACGCTCGACTATCTCGACGGCCTGCAGCTCATCGCGCACGCCGTCGCCATGATCAGGACCGGGCCTGGATTGCGGCGCGCATTCCGCATGCGGGCACCATGTGCCTGCTTGACCGCGTACTCGAATGGGATGCGGGGCACATCCGCTGCGAGGCAACCAGCCACCGCGCCGGCGACAACCCGTTGCGCAGCAACGGATGCCTGCACGCCGCCTGCGGCATCGAATACGCGGCACAGGCAATGGCGGTGCATGGCGCCCTGTGCAATGCCGGCGCCGGCCGGCCCCGCGCCGGTTTTCTCGCCAGCGTGAGGAGCGTCGAACTGGCGGTCGACCGGCTTGACGACATCGCCGACTCCCTTGTGATTGCTGCCGATCGGCTTGGCGGCGATGGCGACACCGTGCTCTACGGGTTTGTCGTCAGCTGCGACGGCACGCGCCTGCTCGCCGGCCGCGCGGCGGTCATTCTCGATGGCACCGCGCGTGGCGCGCACAGTCCGCTCACCGACGCGGCCGGGGGCCATGAAGCGTGCACTGGTCACCGGCGGCAGCGGCGGAATCGGTGCAGCGATCTGTCGCCGCCTCGCTGCGCAGGGCTGCGAGGTGCTGGTCCACGCCCATCGCAATCCGGCGGCAGCGCAGCGGTTGGCCGTGGAAATCGTCCAGTCCGGCGGCAGCGCAACCGCAATCGTATTCGATGTCTGCGACCGCGAGGCTGCCCGGGCGGCGCTCGAGGGCGCGTTGACCGCCGGCCCGATACAGGTGCTGGTCAACAACGCGGGCATTCATGACGATGCGGTATTCCCCGGCATGCGGCCCGAACAATGGTCGAGCGTGATCGACGTTTCGCTCAACGGATTTTTCAACGTCACTCATCCGCTGACAATGCCGATGATCGGCACGCGCTGGGGCATCATCAGCATCACTCGATTGCGGCGATTACCGGCAATCGCGGGCAGGTCAATTACAGCGCGGCCAAGGGCGCGCTGCACAGCGACCCGGTCGCTGTCGCTCGAACTTGCCAGCCGCGGCATCACGGTCAATGCGGTTGCGCCCGGCATCATCGATACCGGCAGATCGCCGGCGCTTTCGATGCGCCGACCATCGCCAGGCTGGTGCCGGCAAAACGCGCCGGCAAACCCGAGGAAGTGGCGGATCTGGTCTGCTTCCGGCGAGCGTCAGTCGGCGGCATCACGGGACAGGTCATCTCGATCAACGGCGGGCTGGCCTGACGAACCGCAGCGCCGCATCGGCCCGTCCGGCTTCCGTTGACCGGTCGCCAGCGATTGCCCTGGGGACTGGTGCGGCGGTCGAAATCGCCGCCATTCAGTCGCCAGTCCGTTGGTCTCGTCGGGTCAGCAACCCCATTCGCGCAAGCCAGTCCAGGCGTCGCTGCAGATCGGGAAAGGCCGCGATAAGCCGGTCGCGGCTGCGCTGATCCGTCGAGCAGCCGGACCAATTCCCCGCGTGCCGGCATCGAGCGTGCATTGCGAGTGGATTGGCGTCGTCACGGTTTCATCGGTAGCGGCTTCCATGCGCGCCAGTTGCCACACGACCGGCCGATCGTCTGCGGTGCGGCCACATCGTTGCGGACAGCGTGCGCCTCGATCAATGCGCAGGCCCATGTGCGTTCCAGCGTCCGGGCGCCCGCGCCTCACGCTCGCGCTCGTCCGGGATAATCTGCAAACGGTACGCTGCGGGGCTACGCCGCGCGAAGTTGCCGGAGGATTATCCGGCTCGCCTCGCGGACCTCGCTGCGCCTCCGGTCAGTGGATTGGAAAAGATGGCCTGGCCATCGGCTGCAACGCCCGCTTCGTCGGACGGCGAGCTGAAGAACATGTGCTGCAGACCGGCACAATCGATCGGGCGGCGCAAGGCGATGCCGCTGCGGCAAAGCAGAATCTGACGAAACGGCCGCAGCTCGAGAAAGTCGAAATACTGCTCGCGCAGAAGAATGTCGCGGTCGGCCAGACTTGCAGGATGCCGCGCGCCGCGTCGCCCAGTTCGTGGGGTTGGCTGTCGAAGTAGCAGGCGTCGGACAGATACAGCCTGCCGTGCCGTGCCGCGGCTTCGCAACCTCGCCGAGGTGAAGCGGTTCGAAGACCGATCCGAAATCGTCGTGTGCAACCCAACGTACGCCGTTGTCGCGCACCCTGTCGGCCATGTCGGTGACGATCTCTGCCAGGCGCCGGGACTGGCCGCCAAGGCCTCGCATCAACTCGAGCATGCGCACCGACGCGCGCCCTTCTCCAGAGTATTCTCGATGCCGCCCGCGTGTTAGTCGCGCGTCGCGCCAGACCTCGCGCAAGGTGGCGCCGGGCGCGCATTGAAGCTCAGGTGGCAGATGGCGTTGGGGCCGGCATGGCGATTCCCTCGAGAGCCAAGCAGCGCCTCGCAGAAGGATTGCGGCACCCAGGAGTAAAAACCATGGCAGTACGATGTGTTCGAACTCGCCGGCTTCGGCGGGAACTCCATCAGGTCGATATACTCGACACGGATGTTACCAGTCCGAGTTGCGCGATGCGGGCCCGCGCCTGCTCGACCGCCGACTTCGCCAGATCGAAGCCAAGAAAGCGCGCCTCCGGCACCGTGGCCGCCATTGTGATAGATGTTGAGCGCCGCGCCGCAGCCCACATCGAGCACCCGTGCCCGTGGCGGGGTCGGTGGCGTCATGCCACAGCAGACCCATGCTCGCCAGGCGATCGGGGTGCGTCTGGCGAAACGGCTGGTCGAGGTAGGGCAGCCCGTCGTGGGAGGTCATCGTGCAGTCAGCAGGCCTTCAGGCCATCTCCTCGAGGATTGCCTCCGGGCATCGCGGGCCGCCGACTGCGGCTTCGGTTCCCGCCGCAAGGTGCGCTGCCGTCGAACAACCGCGGCAGACTGCGGATCGACGGATCGTTGAGTTCGATCGTGCCGAGGTGCAGATTGGGTATCGACGAGCTCATCCCCGCTTCCCGGTCGCGCGACCGCCAAACCGCGGGCGCTCGCCTGCCACGCGGCTAGCCGACCCGGGAACCGCATGGACGTTGATGATTCCCCGAGGCGTAGTACGCGGCATGGAATCGCCAGGCATCCAGGTCGTCGGTGCTGCCGGCCAATTGTCAGCGAAGGACTTCGGCGCCGGCCAGACCTCGGCGATCGCCGCCAGCGCTGCAAGGCCGGCGGATTGTCGGTGGTCACCGTTACGGCGTTGACGTCGTTGCGCCGGGACCCCGCTTCGGCCGGCGTCCTCTGATGCTGCGGGCACCTCGCAGCAGCGGCGCCGAAAATGGAATCGCGCCGCGTATCGACGAGACATCCGGCTCGGGGCGCAGCGAGACGCCCATCACCCGGCACAAAAGCGTCCGTGGAATGCCGCGCATGCGGAAGTAATCCAGATACTGCTGGTAGCGGATTCGGTCGCCGGTAGGCAGCGTCCGCAGCAGGCCTTGCCGCGGACCGAGTTCCGGCCGCCTGCATGTCGGGGTAGGACTGTCTGGCGACGTACTGCAGGCCGTGACCCCCGGCAAGCGGATTAAATTCATGGAACAGGAACAGCTGCCAGACCGGAGAGGTCGTCATGCAAGAGCGACGACTGGCTCAGGAGCAGCAAGGCGCGCGCTTTCTTCTTTGGCCAGGCCGTTGCGGCGTCCTTGCGCTGGGTGCCGTGGGCGACCAGTTTACGATGCCGCGCGCCTGCTCGATCCCGTCCTGCGGATTGTCGGGCTGTGCGGTGTGGAACAACATCATATCGCGGAAACATCTGCCTAGACCCCGGCAGCCCGGATAAGTGTTGTAATTGATGCAGGCAATGCCTTGCGGCGCGAGGTGTCGGTGGCATAAATGGAGAATCCTTTCCCGCACCGGCTCGGGCACCCAACTGAAGAGGCCATGCAATGGTGTAGTCGAACTCGCCATCCTCCGGCGGAAAGGCCTTCATTATCCAGTTGTTTGAGGCGGGGATGGCCGCCGAGCGCATCGATTCGCCGGCGCCCCTGCTCGACTGGCGTTTGCGCGCGAGGTCGATGCCCAAAAAGATGAGCTCGGATGCAAGGCGGCCAGCGGCACAAGGCTGCCGCGGGACCCGCATCCCAGTTCCACGCGGCAGCGAAGTGCGGGATCTGGTGATGTCATCTCGAACATCGCCCCAGCACCGCCAGCCCCGGTCAGGTTGAAGCTGCGCGAACGGGGCGGTGCGGATACTCGATGACGTCGTATTCTGGTCGGGCCGGTCCGCCTGTCAGTGGCTTCGCGCTCGCAAATGGCAAAGACCTGAGTACTGAGTCGCAAACGAGCACGCTAAACCCGTACCGAACAACAGCAGGCTTGCGTTCGCGGTTTGCGTTCGACACCCCGGCAGCACGGCCGCCGTCAAGCGCAGGCAGGTGCGTGGCGCGGGCGATCGATTTCACCGCCAGACTGCCGAGCCGCCAGCATGGACTCGATGCGCTGGTCGAAACCTGGCGATCCAGTTGATCGGTCAAGCCGCGATTCAGCTCGGCGAACCAGTCGAGCCGGGCCTGATCGAGCATGTGGGCCGGATTGCGCATCGGGGGTCCGCACCGTATGCGCAGAAATCGCCTGACGGCGACGTTCAACTGCTGCACGTTGGCAAGCGTCTTCTGCATCCTTCCCATCTGCACGACATCAGTCAGGCGTTGCTGGAAAACAACTGGCACATCACGCCCCCCAGTAGTAGGTAATCCCAGATCACCTTTGCCGGCATCACCGGCGTCACCGAAGATCGGGTACTGATCGACAACCAGCGACAGCATGCTGCGTAGAGCGAAAAGTAGATCTGCTCAAATAGATGCTTGGCGTACATCTCGGTCATCACACTTGCCGGCGCGGTCCCCAAGATCAATTCTGTAACGCAGGTGTTCGAGATGGCGACGGAACCGTCGCCCGGTGAATAGAACGGATCGGCGAACAGGCCGGCTTCTCCGGTCGCGCCCAGGGTTGCTTGTCGGAGAACACTTTCCTGCACCCGTAGGAGAAGCGTTTGAA
>JADJSA010000018.1 GCA_016711925.1 Candidatus Methylophosphatis haderslevensis | reverse complement strand
CTGATCCGTCCAGCTTCGCCCTCGGCAAGCTCTATTCGTGCCGTTCTACCGCCTGCTCCAGGCGCGTGGCCAGCCAATGGCTATGTCGTCGTGCAGTCGTTCTCGCCCTACTTCGCGCCGCGGGCCTACTGGTCGATCGTCGCCACCCTGGCGGAAGCGGGATTCCGCACCTGGCCCTACCACGCCTACGTGCCCTCGTTCGGCGAATGGGGTTTCGTGCTGGCCTCGCTGCAGGGTCCGTTTTCCCCGCCGCAGCACTACCGGATTCCGATGCGCTTTCTCGATGCCGAGGTCACCCGCGGGATGTTCGCCTTCGCGCCCGACATGCCGCGTCCGGCGGTCGAAGCCAACCGCCTGAACAACCAGTCGCCTGGTGCGTACTATCGGGCAGGACTGGCACTTTCGGGTAATCCGCTGATGGATCGGCTTAGCTTCCTGCTCGCGGCGGCGCCGCTGGCGCGCGGCCGCGAGCGGCGCCGGCTTCTGGCGCTGGCTGGAGATCCCCCCGCCGGATCGCGCGCCGGGCGCCAACTCGACCACCTACTGCGCAATCGGCTGGCCATCCCCGCCGCCGCGCTGGCACTACGGAACCGACGTGGTGCGGATCCGGCTCCGGGGCGGCTGGCCTGACGGCCGCCTGGCGCCTGGCGAAACTCGGGCACACGCATTTCATCGTCGTCCGGCGGGCCCGAACCACACGGCAACCTCGCCTCGGCATCGCCGGCGAGGCGCGCTACCTGACCGCGCGCGCACTAGCTGCCGCTGCCGTCGCGCGAATCGACCCACGTGCGCGAGATGCTGCAGGATCTCGGCGCCATCCTCGACGGCGCGCACAGCGGAGCGACCATGACCACGACGAGCGCCGTGTCGTATTGCGCCCGAATCGCGGGTGCTCATCGACGGTCAGTGGCACGACGGCGTGCTGCCGGCAGACGCCCTGCCGGCGGAAGCGCGCAGCGAACATCAGCGCTTTCTTGCGCAGGTCGACCAGGCTCGCGCAGGCGCGCGGCAGCGACGGCAAGCGCGCGTTCGCGATGCCGATCGCCGCGTCGTCGGCCGACGCGCAATGGCGCGCGCTCGACGCGCTGAGCTTTACGGCCTGGCTGGAGCGCGAGGGCTATCGCAGCGCAGCGCTGCGCTGGTACCTCGACTACACCTGCCGCGACGACTACGGGCGCGGCGCCGATCAGGTCTCGGCCTATGCCGGCCTGCACTACTTCGCCAGCCGCGCCGGCGACGCGCGCAACGCCGAACGGGGCGCCGTGCTCACCTGGCCGGACGGGCTCGGCGCGCGTTGCCAGACCGGCTCGCCCAGGCGGCCGGGCTTGTCGCGTGGCGCCACCGCTCGACGGACGGCCAGCGCCGCGCCTGCTTAGATGGCACGGCCGTCTCGCTGCGCCAAATCCCGCGGCGGCGCAGGCGCTCTGCGTCACTCTGGGTGCCGGCGGACTGGAAAGCTTCGTCGTCAAGGCCCGGCAGAGCGATCTGCGCGATGCCGCTGCATGCCGCCGGCCGAGTGGTCGAGGCCATGCAGGATTTCGGCTTCGACCCCGGCGAGCATCTGCCGGCGCAAGCGCCCTGGCTGGTGAGCAACTTCGTCCTGTCGCGCTTTCCGGCCGAGCTGCCGGGTGCGACGCTGGCCTGGGACAACATCGTGCTCGGCAGCTCGAGCCTCGGCTATGTCGTTTCGACGCACCAGGATCTGCGCGTCGGCCCGCCGCCGCGCACCGTCTTCACCGCCTATCATGCGCTGGCAGAGATGTCGCCCGGCGCGGCCCGCGAATGGATGACCCGTGCCTCGCCCGCCGAGCTGCTCGAACTGGCGAGCGCCGACCTGCGCACCGCCTACGGCTGGAAGCTCGCCGCCTGCTGCGAGCGGGCCGAGATCGCCCTGCGCGGACACGGGATGGCGGTTCCCGCGCCCGGCTATCTGTCCAATCGCGGCCTGCTGGCGCTGCGCGAAGCCGACGGGTGCATCCTGTTCGCCCATGGCGATCTGTCGGGCTATTCGGTTTTCGAGGAGGCAGCCTGGTGGGGCGATCGATGCGCGCGCCGCATCTGCTCGGCCTGACGGATGGTTCCTGCCGGCGATCGTGGTTCAACAGGCTTCCAGATATCGCAGATTACTGCGGGTGCCCGGCCGGCGCGCGACGCGAAGTTGATGCCCCCTGACCGCAAGGTAAATGATCTTTTGCTTCAAGGCGCTCCGGCCGAAGCTTCCCGCAGTCGCCACTCCTATCGGTGTTCGCTCATGCCCGACCCAACTGAATCCGTCTCGCAGGCGGCCGCGCCCGACGAGGCGCTGCTCGCCGAGCTAGCGCGACTGATCGTCTCCGCGCTGAACCTCGATATCAAACCCGAGGAGATCCAGCCGGACGTGGCCCTGTACGGCGAAGGGCTCGGTCTCGATTCGATCGACATCCTCGAGGTTGCGCTGGCGGTTTCCAAGCATTTCGGCGTGCAGTTGCGGGCCGACAACGAGAACAACGTCGCCATCTTCCGCTCGCTGCGCAGCCTTGCCGATTTCGTGGCGGCCAACCGCAGCGCCTGATCCGATGCGCACGAGCACGATTCGACGACTGCGTTTCGCGGCGCTGCTCGTGCTCGGCGCAGGCTACGCACTGGCAGCGCACTGGTTCATCTCGGATCCGGAGCTGGCCGATTTCGGCGCCGTCCTGGCGCTGGCGCCCTGGCTGGCGGTCGGCATGCGCTGGCCTGGCAATCCAGGCGGCGCGGCCTGATGATCGCCGGCTGTCTGGCCCTGCTGGGTGTGCTCTATCTCGAGCGCGGGGCGTTGCTGGAGAACTTCACCTGGCTGTACTTCATCCAGCATGCCGGAACCTTCGTCGTGCTGGCGATCGCCTTCGGCCGCACGCTGGGCCGTGGCGCCGAGCCGATGTGCACACGCTTACACCGCGTCGTTCATGGGTCGCTGACCGACGACGTGGCGCGCTACACCCGCCAGGTCACGCTGGCGTGGACAGCGTTCTTCGTCGCCCTGTGCCTGATTTCGGCCGGCCTGTTCATGCTCACACCGCTTGCGATCTGGTCACTGTTCGCCAATCTGCTGACGCCCATCCTGGTTGCGGCGATGTTCGGCGCGGAATATCTGGTCAGGCTGCGTGTGCTGCCCGAGTTCGAACATGTCGGCATGCTCGACTCGGTCCGCTCCATCTGGGCCGCGTCATCAGCCAGCGCAGCGTCGGGCGACTCGCGCTAGCGCGAGTCGCTGCGGATCGGTACCCGATGGCCCGCCTGCCACTGATCGCGCACCGTTCCCCCGAATCCGTCGTTGCCTGGCGCGACGGCCAGCCGATCAGTGCAGCCCGCTATCTGGCCGATGTGCAGGGCGGTGCCGCGGCGATGCCCGCTTGCGGCCATGTGCTCAACGTATGCAGCGATCGCTATCGCTTCGCGGTCGGGCTCGGCGCGGCGATGCTGCGCGGTCAGATCACCCTGATGCCGCCCGACCACACGCCCGAGACGGTACGGCAACTGCGCGGATTCGCCGCCGACCTGTACTGCCTGGCCGACAAGGCAGGTGGCGACATCGACCTGCCGCAGTTCGACTTCCCGCTCAACGAGGCGCCCGCCGCGGGCCGTTCGCCGTGCCGGGGATCGACTCGCAACAAGGCTGCGCGATCGTCTTCACCTCCGGTTCGACCGGGCGGCCGGAACCACACGCCAAGCGCTGGGGCGCGCTGGTGCGCAACGTCGTCGGCGAGGCCGCGCGTCTCGACCTGCTGGCGCACCAGGACAGGGTGGTAGTCGCGACGGTGCCGCCGCAGCACATGTATGGCTTCGAATCCTCGGTTCTGGTGGCCATGCAGAGCGGGGCGTCGTTCGACGCCGGCCGGCCGTTCTACCCGGCCGACATCTGCGCGACACTGGCGCGCATCGACGCGCCACGCGTGCTGGTGACCACGCCCTTCCACCTGCGCACCCTGCTGGCCGAGGTCGCGCTGCTGCCCCAACTCGAGATGATCGTCTGCGCGACCGCGCCGCTGTCGCCGCAACTGGCGCGCGAGGCCGAGCTGCGCAGCGGCGCCCCGCTGCTGGAGATCTACGGCTGCACCGAGACCGGCCAGCTCGCCACGCGGCGCTCGACCCGGACCAGCGAATGGGAGCCGCTTCCCGATGTCCGTATCGAGGCCCGCGACGGCCAGGCCTGGGCCTCGGGCGGTCACGTCGAGCGCGCGACGCCGCTGTCCGACATCATCGAGACCACGGCCGGTGGCCGATTCGTGCTGCATGGCAGATCGGCCGACGTGGTGAATCTCGCCGGCAAGCGCAGTTCGCTCGCCTACCTCGGCCATCAGTTGAACTCGATCGAAGGTGTCGAGGACGGCGTCTTCTACCTGCCGGACGATGTCCCGGACGATGGCGTGGCGCGGCTTGCCGCCTTCGTCGTCGCGCCGGCCTGACGCGGGCCGCGCTGCTCGGCGAACTGCGCCGCCGCATCGACAGCGTGTTCCTGCCGCGCCCGCTGGTGTTCGTCGATGCGCTGCCGCGTGCGTCAACCGGCAAGCTGCCCCGGCCGGCGCTCGCGGAGTTGGCGGCGGCGCCGTTCGGCAAAGCACGCCGGGCCGGAGCGATGAACGAGACCGTGATCGAGATCGCGCCCGACCACCCGGCGTTTGCCGGCCACTTTCCCGGCCATCCGATCCTGCCCGGCGCGCTGCTGCTGGCCCAGGCACTGCAGGCGCTCGATCGGGCGGGCATCGCCACCCGCGGCTGCGAGATTTCCAGCGCGAAGTTCCTCAGCCCGCTCGGCCCCGGTGAATCGCTGTGCTTGCGCTGGGAGGCCGTGCCGGGCGGGCCGCTGCGTCTCGAGTTGTGGGCCGGCGGCCGGCGCGTTGCCAGCGCCGCGGTGGTGCCGGGAATCTCGGGCGCGGAGCGCGCATGAACGGCCGATGACGCGCGGGCACCCGGGGACTTGGCCGACGGCGCCGACCGTGCGGAAGACGCGCGCCGAGTGGTTGCGCCGCCCCGAGCGCAGCAACATGTTCTGGCTGCGCGTGATGACCTGGATTTCGCTGCATCTGGGCCGCCCGATCGGCCGCCTGGTGCTGCGGCTGATCGCCGTGTATTTCCTGCTGTTCGCGCCCGCCGCGCGCCGGGCCTCGAAGGATTACCTGCGCCGCGCGCTGGGCCGTCCGCCGACCTGGCGCGATTCCTACCGACATTTCCTTAGCTTCGCTTCGACGATCCACGACCGCGTCTATCTGGTGAACGATCGTCCCGACCTGTTCGACGTTTCGGTGGTCGGCGAGGATGTGATCAGGCAGGCGGTCGCGGACGGCCAGGGCGTGCTGCTGCTGGGCGCGCACATGGGCAGCTTCGAGGTGCTGCGCGCCGTCGGCCGCCAGCAGGGCGGGCTGCGCGTCGCGATGGTGATGCACGTCGAGAACGCACGCAAGATCAATCGCGCGCTGGCCGCCATCAATCCCGAAGTGCAGGCTGATATCATTCCGCTGGGCCGTGTCGACTCGATGCTCGCGGTGCGCGACCGCCTCGCCGAAGGTGGCATGGTCGGGCTGCTCGGCGATCGCACGCTGGGCGGGAGCCGGTGCAGGCGGTCAGTTTCTTCGGCGAACCCGTGGCTCTGCCGACCGGGCCGATGCGCATGGCGGCCCTGCTGCGCCGGCCGGTCGTGTTCATGGCGGGTCTCTACCTCGGTGGCAACCGCTACGAGGTTCACTTCGAGCGCCTCGCCGATTTCTCGGACGTTGCGGCGAGCGAACGCGACGCGCATCCACCGAGGCGATCGAGCGCTATGCGGCGCGGCTCGAGCAGCACTGCCGCCGGGCACCGTACAACTGGTTCAACTTCCATGATTTCTGGCGCATCCGCGATGTTCCCGAAACGCACGAGATTCGCTGACCGGCCGCCTTGTACGCGCGGCGATCCGTCGCACTGCTGCTGGCCGGCGCAATGCCGGCCGGCGCAGCCGGCGAGTGGGATCTCGCACAGTTGATGGAATTGCTGTCGCACAACAAGTCGAGCGAGGCGAGGTTTGTCGAGCGCAAGTTCATCGCCCTGCTCGACCAGCCGGTCGAGTCTTCCGGCGAACTGTCGTATGTCGCCCCGGATCGGCTGGAGAAACGAACCCTCAAACCCAAGCCCGAATCGATGCTGCTCGAAGGCGGCATGCTGACGCTCGAGCGCGGCGGACACAAGCGCAGCCTGCCGCTTGCCGACTACCCGGAAGTCGGTGCATTCGTCGAGAGCATCCGCGGCACGCTGGCCGGCGACCGCGAGGCCCTGCAGCGCGCCTACGGGCTCGCGCTCGAAGGCGATGCCGCGCAGTGGACATTGACCCTGACGCCGAGCGAACCGCGGATGGCGCAGATCGTGCAGAAGATCCGCATCGGCGGCAGCCGCGGCGAGGTCAGCTCGATCGAGATTCTCCAGGCCGACGGCGATCGCTCGCTGATGAGCATCCAGAAGGCGGGACGGCCGGACAAGGCTCCGGCCTCGTGACGGCGGCTCGTCGAATCGCCATCGCGATCTGGCTCGCGGCGATGGCGGGCTGCGTGCTGATCGTCGCGCGGACGCAGTTCACCGCCGATCTCTCCGCCTTCCTGCCCAAGACGCCGACGCGCGAGCAGCAGGTGCTGGTCGACCAGTTACGCGACGGCGCGGTCTCGCGGCTGATTCTGATCGGCATCGATCAGGGCGATGCCGCATCGCGCACGCGCGTCTCGCGTGCGCTGGCCGCGCGACTGCGGCAGGATCCGCAATTCGCCCTGATCGCCAACGGCGAGCCGGTTGGGCTTGCGCGCGAACGCGACATCCTGCTCACCCATCGCTACCTGTTGAGTCCCGCCGTCACACCGGAGCGCTTCAGGCGAAGCCGGGCTGCGCGCCGCGATCGAAGATACGCTCGACCTCTTGACCTCATCGGCCGGCCTGCTGGCCAAGGCGCTGGTGCCGCGCGACCCCACCGGCGAGCTGGCTCTGTTGCTGATGGGCGAACTGGGTGGCACCTCGCGCACCACGATGGAGAACGGGGTCTGGGTCTCGCGCGACCACCAGCGGGCGCTCCTGCTGGCCCATACGCGGGCGACCGGCGCCGATACCGACGCCCAGGCGCGCGCCTGGCCGCGGTGCGCAGCGCCTATGCCGAGGCCGTGGCGAGGTCGCCAGGGCGCAGCCGGGCCGGCTGCTGCTGAGCGGCCGGGCGTATTCGCGGTCGACGCCCGTGCCACCATCGAACGCGAGGCAAAGCGTCTGGCGGCGCTAAGCACGGTGCTGATCGCGGCTGTGCTGTTCGCGGTCTATCGTTCGCTTGCCGGCTTGCTGCTCGGGCTGCTGCCGGTCGCCTGCGGCGCGCTGGCGGCGGTCGCAGCGGTGAGCCTGGGACACGGCATGGTGCACGGTGTAACCCTGGGCTTCGGCACCACGCTAATTGGCGAGGCGGTGGACTATTCGATCTACCTGTTCGTGCAGTCGGAACGGAACGTGACGCGGCCTGGCTGACCGATTTCTTCTGGCCGACCATCCGCCTGGGCGTGCTGACTTCGGTGTTCGGCTTCTCCGCCCTGCTGTTTTCGGGTTTTCCGGGCCTCGCCCAGCTTGGCCTGTATTCGATCGCCGGCCTGATCACGGCTGCCACAATCACCCGCTTCGTGTTGCCGGCCCTGCTGCCGGCCGGTCTGCGAATCCGCGATCTGACGCCGCTCGGGCAGCGCCTGGCGCGGCTGGTCGCGCGGGCGCGACCGCTGGCGGGCGATCGTCCCGCTGCTGGTCGCGATCGCAGTGGTGGTGCTGTTCGTCAAGGCATGACAAGCTGTGGAACCGCGAACTCGGCGCGCTGAGCCCGGTGTCGCAAGCCGCACAGGATCTCGACGCGCGCATGCGCGCCGACCTCGGTGCGCCGGACACACGCACCATGGTCGTCGTCATGGCGGCTACCGAAGAGGCCGCGCTGCAAAGCGCGGAACAGGTCAGCGCCCGGCTGCAGCCACTGATCGAACGCGGCGTGCTCGCCGGGTTCGAGACGCCGTCGCGCTACCTGCCGAGCGAGGCGACCCAGCTTGCGCGCAGGGCGAGCCTGCCGGCGCTGCCGGATCTGGCGCTGCGGCTGGCACGCGCAACCGCAGGGCTGCCCCTGCACGCAGACAAGCTCGCGCCATTTCTCGCCGACGTCGAGGCAGCGCGCAGCCGCCCGCTGCTCACGCGCGCCGACCTGGCCGGGCAGTTCGTTCGCGCTGGCGCTCGATTCGATGCTGGTGCCAAACGCGCGGGCGGCTGGAGCGTCCTGATGCCGCTGCAGGCACCCGATTCGGGGCCGGCGGCTTTCGTCATCGATGCCCAGGCGGTGCGCAACGCCATCGCCGGGACCGACGCGACTCTGGTCGACATCAAGGTGGAGTCCGACAAGCTTTACGGCGGCTACCTGCGCGAAGCCATCTGGCAGTCGGCTGCGGGCCTGCTCGCGATCCTGGCGCTGCTCGGGTTTGCCCTGCGCTCCGCCGCCCGCGTGCTGCGGGTCACCCTGCCCTTGGTCGCCGCCGTGCTGGTGGTGGTCGCCGGGCTCGCCGTGGCGGGTGTCAAGCTCAACATCATGCATCTGGTCGGGATACTGCTGATCGTCGCCGTCGGATCGAACTACGCTCTGTTCTTCGATCGTGGCAACCGCGAAGACGGCTTGGGGCCGCCGCCGCGCATGCTGGCTTCGCTGTTGCTGGCCAACTTTTCGACCATGATCGGATTCGGCCTGCTCGGCTTTTCCAGTGTGCCGGTGCTGAACGCGATCGGCACCACGGTCGGCCCTGGTGCGGTGTTGGCGCTGATCTTTTCGGCGCTGCTTGCCGCCCCGCCGAGCGGCAAGCGTCGATGATCCATGGCATTGCTGCGCCTGCTCGGTTGCGCGGCATTGTTGGCGGCACTCGCTGGCTGCGCGCCGACCCGGCCAGCCTTGATTCCGATGGAATTGCTCCACGACCAGGCAGGCTGCACCACTCGCGCGCCAGTGCTGCTGGTGATGCTGCCCGGCGCCTACAGCCAGCCGGCGGATTTTCGCGCACAGGGATTCGTCGCGGCGGTGCGCAGCCGCGGACTGGCGGCGGACATCGTGATGGCCGATGCCCACATCGGCTACTTCGGCGACCGCAGCGTGATCCGCCGCATCCGCGAGGACATCGTGCTGGCGGCCCGCCGGGCCGGCCACGCAGGATCTGGCTGATCGGCATATCGCTCGGCGGGCTGTCTGCGCTCGGTTATGCGGCGCGCCATGGCGAAGAGATAGATGGCGTGGTCGCCATCGCGCCCTACCCGGGGTCGCGCGAAGTGCTGCGGGAGATTGCCGCAGCCGGCGGTGCGGTCCAGTGGCATGCGCAGGCCGGTGGCGCGCAAGACGATCTCGAAGGCGAGGTCTGGTCGTGGCTTGCCGCAGGGACGACGGTCCCCGACCGAACGCCCGCGGTATTTATGGGTTACGGCCGGCATGACCGCTTCGCCGACGGCCATCGCCTGATCGCCGACACCCTGCCTGCCGGGCGCTCGCTTGAAGTGCCGGGCGGACACGACTGGGCGCCCTGGCTCGCGGCGTGGAACGCCTGGCTGGATCGCGGCTTGTTGCCGCGCCAGTGCCCGGCCAGGCGGAAGGTGACGAATGAACCGCGACGCGACCCTGCGCCGGCGCCGCCCGTCCACCCCCCTGAAGCGCGGCTGGGCGCCGCTGCTCAAGGGCTCGGTCGGGATGCATGTCGGGGCAGCACTCGGCGTGATTGCCCAACCCCAGCTGTGGCCCTGGGCCTTGGGTGTGGTGGCCGCCGACCATGCCCTGCTTACCGCCGCCGGACTGTGGCCGCGTAGCAGCCTGCTCGGCCCCAACTGGACGCGGTTGCCTGCGGCGGCCGCCGCACGCGGCGAGATTGCCATCACCATCGATGACGGCCCCGATCCCGACGTCACGCCGCGCGTGCTCGACCTGCTCGACCGCCACGGCGCCAAGGCTACGTTTTTCTGCATCGGCGAACGCGCGCGGCGCCATCCGGCGCTGTGCGGTGAAGTCATTGGCGCCGGCCACACGATAGAAAACCACTCGCAGCACCATTGCCACAACTTTTCGCTGCTCGGCCCGCGCGGCTTCATGCGCGAGATCGGCGCCGGGCAGCGCACGCTGACCGAGATCACCGGCCGCGAGCCGCGCTTTTTCCGTGCACCGGCCGGGCTGCGCAATCCGTTTCTCGATCCGGTGCTGGCCAGGCTCGATCTCCAGCTCGCGAGCTGGACGCGACGCGGTTTCGACACGCGCACCCGTGATGCCGCCGCAGTCAGCGCGCGGCTGTTGCGCGACCTGGCAGCCGGCGACATTCTGCTGCTGCACGATGGCCACGCCGCGCGCGGCGCCGGCAGCCGGCCGGTGATCTCGATGCGCTGCCGCAGGTTCTCGAAGCCGTGCGACGCGCCGGCTTGCGTCCGGTGACGCTGCAAGCAACACTGGATGCGTCATGACGCCCGACGTATTCCTGCCGCAACTGCTCTACGAGGCGACGCAGCCCTACCGGCGGGCCGGCCGATTTGCCTGGCATTTTGCCCGCGGCAAACTAGGGGGCGACCCGGCATTTCGGGCGCTGCTGGAGCGCGGCCTGATTGCCGACAACGCGCGGGTGCTCGATCTGGGCTGCGGCCAGGGACTGCTCGCCTCATGGCTTTCGAGCGCACATCGGCTGCACGATGGCGGCCAGTGGCCGGCCGGCTGGCCGGCGGCCCCGCGGCTGGCGGCAATGCGCGGCATCGAACTGATGGCGCGCGATGTCGAACGGGCGCGCGACGCGCTGGGTGGTGCCGCCGACTTCGTGCTCGGCAACATTTGCGATACGCCGTTCGGCGAGGTCGACGCCATCGTCATACTCGACGTGTTGCATTACATCGACCTTGCCGCCCAGCAGGACGTGCTGCGCCGCTGCCGTGATGCCCTGTCGACAGAGGGTGTTCTGTTGCTGCGCATCGGCGATGCCGCCGCCGGCCTGCCCTTTCGCATCAGCAACTGGGTCGACCACCTGGTCACCTTCAGCCGCGGTCACCGCCTGGCGCGTTTCACCTGCCGCAGCCTGGCGCAATGGTGCGATGCCCTGTCTGCGTCGGGCTTTCGCGTTGACGCGATGCCGATGAGCCGCGGCACACCCTTTGCCAACGTTTTGCTGGTGGCGCGACCGGTTTCGCGGTGAATCCGGCGACATTTGCTACCATCGGACACTTCTCGATCTGTCCTTCAGCCGCCGTGCAACCTGTCCGACTCGCCAGTTACACCATGACCAGTTGCCTGGGCAACGGCTTGGCGCCGACCCTTGCCGCGTTGCGCGCCTGGGCGCAGCGGGCTTGCGCCGTGCCGATTCGAAACCGTGGATCTGAACACCCAGGTCGGCGAGGTGGCCGGTGTCGACGCCGTGCAACTTGCGCCGACATTGAGCGACTACGACTGCCGCAACAACCGGCTGGCCGAGCTTGCGCTGCGGCAGGACGGCTTCGGCGCGGCGGTGCGCGCAGCGATCGAGCGCCATGGCGCATCACGGATCGGTGTGTTTCTCGGCACCAGCACCGCGGGCATCCTGCAGACGGAACTGGCGTATCGGCGGCGCGATCCGGCAACCGGTGCGCTGCCGCACGATTTCCGCTATGCCACACACCACAATTCGTACTCGGTCGCCAGCTTCGTGCGGCGGCGTTTCGCGCTCGCCGGCCCGGCGACCGTCATCTCGACTGCCTGCTCGTCCGGTGCCAAGGTGTTTGCTGCCGCCGCGCGACTGATGGCCGCCGGCATGATCGACGCGGCGATCGTCGGCGGCGTCGATTCGCTGTGTCTGACCACGTTGTACGGATTCAACTCTCTGGAGTTGCTTTCGGCGCAGCCGTGCCGGCCGTTCGATGCGCACCGCAACGGCATTTCCATCGGCGAGGCGGCCGGTTTCATCCTGCTCGAAGCCGGCAGCGCCGCCGAAGGGGACGTCGTGCTGCTCGGCGCCGGCGAATCGAGCGATGCGCACCATATGTCTTCACCGCACCCGGACGGACTGGGCGCACGGCTGGCGATGGAGGCGGCGCTTGCCTCGGCCGGCTTGCGTCCTGACGATGTCGATTACATCAATCTGCACGGCACCGCCACCCAGACCAACGATGCCGCGGAAGACAAGGCGTTGTTCGGCGTGTTCGGCACAGGTGTGCCGGTGAGTTCGACCAAGGGCGCGACCGGGCACACGCTGGGCGCGGCAGGCGCGATCGAGGCCGTGATCTGCGCCCTTGCGCTGACCCACGGCCTGTTGCCCGGCGGTGGTGTGAACATGCAAACGCCCGATCCGGCGCTGAAAGAGCCGCTACCTGATCGACAACGTCGAGCAGCCGCTGCGCCGTGTGCTGAGCAATTCCTTCGGCTTTGGCGGCACCAACTGCTCGCTGCTGTTCGGCCTTGCGCATGAGCAAGCTCGCAGGCTGCGTCGATGGCGTCGGACTGATCGGTCCGGGCCTGGCCGGCTGGCCGGCCGCGCGCGCCGTGCTGCGCGGCGAGGCGCCCTACGTCGATGCGCCGCCCGTGGTGCCGGCGCCGGCCGCGCTGCCGCCGGCGGAACGGCGGCGCACCGGGCAGATCGTCAGGCTGTCGCTGGCGGTCGGGTTTGAGGCCGTGGCCGCGAGCGGGCTCGATCCAGCCGGGCTGGTCAGCGTGTTCTCGTCCTCCGGCGCCGATGGCGACAACTGCCATGCCATCTGCGAAGCGCTGGCTGGTGCAGACAGGCAAATCTCGCCGACCCGTTTCCACAACTCGGTGCACAACGCGCCGTCCGGCTACTGGGGAATCGCAACCGGCGCGATGGCGCCTTCGACCTCGATCTGCACCCTACGATGCCACCTTCGGCGCCGGCCTGCTGGAAGCGGTCTCGCAGGCAAACGCGTTCGACCGGCCGGTGCTGCTGGTCGCCTGCGATACGCCCTATCCGGAGCCGCTGAACAGCGCGCGGCCGTTGCCGGACAGCTTCGGCGTGGCAATGGTCGTGGCGCCGCAGCGCTCGGCGCGAACGCTGGCCCGCATCGAACTCGATGCGGCACAAGGCGAGGTGACCGAGATGGCCGACCCACCGCTGGAAGCGCTGCGTCGGCACGTTCCGGCGGCGCGCGGGTTGCCACTGCTGGCCGCTTGGGCGCGTGATGCAACGGCATCGCTGACGCTCGACTATCTCGACGGCCTGCAGCTCATCGTGCACACGTCGCCATGATCGTGGACCGGGCGTGGATCGCGGCGCGTATTCCGCATGCGGGCACCATGTGCCTGCTCGACCGCGTACTCGAATGGGATGCGGGGCACATCCGCTGCGAGGCAACCAGCCACCGCGCCGGCGATAACCCGTTGCGCAGCAACGGTTGCCTGCACGCCGCCTGCGGCATCGAATATGCGGCGCAGGCCATGGCGGTGCATGGTGCCCTGTGCAATGCCGGCGCCGGCCGGCCCCGCGCCGGTTTTCTCGCCAGCGTGAGGAGCGTCGAACTGGCGGTCGACCGGCTTGACGACATCGCCGACTCCCTTGAGCATTGCTGCCGATCGGCTTGGCGGCGATGGCGACACCGTGCTCTACGGGTTTGTCGTCAGCTGCGACGGCACGCGCCTGCTCGCCGGCCGCGCGGCGGTCATTCTCGATGGCACCGCGCGTGTGGCGCAATCCGCCTCACCGACGCGGCCGGGCGCCACATGAAGCGTGCACTGGTCACCGGCGGCAGCGGCGGAATCGGTGCAGCGATCTGTCGCCGCCTCGCTGCGCAGGGCTGCGAGGTGCTGGTCCACGCCCATCGCAATCCGGCGGCAGCGCAGCGGTTGGCCGTGGAAATCGTCCAGTCCGGCGGCAGCGCAACCGCAATCGTATTCGATGTCTGCGACCGCGAGGCTGCCCGGGCGGCGCTCGAGGGCGCGTTGACCGCCGGCCCGATACAGGTGCTGGTCAACAACGCGGGCATTCATGACGATGCGGTGTTTCCGGGCATGCGGCCCGAGCAATGGTCGAGCGTGATCGACGTTTCGCTCAACGGGTTCTTCAACGTCACCCATCCGCTGACCATGCCGATGATCGGCACGCGCTGGGGTCGCATCATCAACATCACCTCGATTGCGGCGATTACCGGCAATCGCGGGCAGGTCAATTACAGCGCGGCCAAGGGCGCGCTGCACAGCGCGACCCGGTCGTTGTCGCTCGAACTTGCCAGCCGCGGCATCACGGTCAATGCGGTTGCGCCCGGCATCATCGACACCGGCATGATCGCCGGCGCGTTCGATGCGCCGACCATCGCCAGGCTGGTGCCGGCAAAACGTGCCGGCAAACCCGAGGAAGTGGCGGATCTGGTCTGCTTCCTGGCGAGCGCGTCAGCGGCGTACATCACGGGACAGGTCATCTCGATCAACGGCGGGCTGGCCTGACGAACCGCAGCGCCGCATCGGCCCGTCCGGCTTGCGTTGACCGGTCGCCAGCGATTGCCCCGGGACTTATGCGGCAATCAAAATCGCCGCCATTCAGTCGCCAGTCTGCTGGTCTGTCGGTTCGAGCAACCCCATTCGCGCAAGCCAGTCCATGCGTCGCTGCAGATCGGGAAAGGCCGCGACAAGCTGGTCGCGGCTGCGCGATCCGTCGAGCAGCCGGACCAATTCCCGCGTGCCGGCATCGAGCGCGCATTGTGAGTGGATTCGCGTCGTCACGGTTTCATCGGTAGCGGCTTCAATGCGCGCCAGTTGCCACACGACCGGGCGATCGTCTGCGCCGCGGCCGCATCGTTGCGGGACAGCGTGCGCCTCGATCAATGCGCAGGCCCATAAGCGCTCCAGCGTCCGGGCGCCCGCGTCACGCTCGCGCTCGTCCGGGATAATCTGGTCAAACGGTACGCTGCAGGGCCACGCTGCGCGAAGTTGCCGCAGGATTGTCCGGCTCCCTTCTCGGACCTCGCTGCGTACGCCGGTCAGCGGATTGGAGAAGATGGCTCGGCCACCAGCCGCAACGCCCGTTTCGTCGGACGGCGAGCTGAAGGACATGTGCTGCAGGCCCGCACAATCGATCGGGCGGCGCAGGGCAATGCAGCTGCGGCAAAGCAGAATCTGACGAAACGGGCGCAGTTCGAGAAAGTCGAAATACTGCTCGCGCAGAAGAATGTCGCGGTCGGCCAGACTCTGCAGGATGCCGCGCGCCGCGTCGCCCAGTTCGTAGGGCTGACTGTCGAAGTAGCAGGCGTCGGACAGATATTGCATGCCGTGCCGCGCCGCAGCTTCGGCAACCTCGTGGAAGTGAAAGGGTTCGAAGACCGATCCGAAATCGTCGTGGGCAACCCAACGCACGCCGTTGTCGCGCACCCTGTCGGCCATGTCGGTGACGATCTCCTGCCAGGCGCCGGGATTGGCCGCCGAGGCCTCGGCCATCATCTCGAGCATGCGCACCGACGCGCGCGCCTTCTCGACCGTATCCTCGATGCCGCCCGCGTGATAGGCCGCGGCGCCGCGCCAGACCTCGCGCAAGGTGGCGCCCGGGCGCGCATTGAAGCTCAGGTAGCAGATGGCGTTGGGGCCGGCATGGCGATTCATCAAGGCCAGCAGCGCTTCGCGCACGGATTGCGGCACCCAGGAGTAAAAACCATGGGCAATGATGTAGTCGAATTCGCCGGCTTCGCCCGGGAACTCCATCAGGTCGACATGCTCGACACGGACGTTGCTCAGCCCGAGTTGCGAGATGCGCGCCTGCGCCTGCTCGACCGCCGACTTTGCCAGATCGAAGCCAAGAAAGCGCGCCTTCGGCAGCGTGGCCGCCATCGCGATGATGTTGAGCGCCGCGCCGCAGCCCACATCGAGCACCCGTGCCGTGGCGGGGTCTGCCGGCGTCATGCCGAGCAGCAGACCCATGCTCGCCAGGCGATCGGGGTGCGTCTGGCGAAACGGCCGGTCGATGTAGGGCAGTTCGTCGTAGGAGGTCATCATGCAGTCAGCAGAGCCTTGCGGACCATCTCCTCGAGGATTGCCTGCAGGGCATCGCGGCCGCCGACTGCGGCCTCGAGTTCGTCGCGCGTGCGCATGCCGTCGAACAACTGCAGCAGACTGCGAATCGACGGATCGTTGAGTTCGATGGTGCCGAGGTGCAGATTGGGTATCGACGAGGTCATCCCGGCTTCCAGTCGTGCGACCCGCCAAACCTGCGGGCGCTCGCCCGCCACGCGGCCAGCCGACCCGGGAACCGCATGGACGTGGATGATTCCCGAGGCGTAGTACGCATGCAGGATATTGCACAGGGCTTCCCGCTCGCAGGCGCTGCCGGCCAATTCAGCGAAGGATCGGGACGCCGGCCAGGCCTCGGCGATCGCCGCCAGCGCGGCAAGGCCGGCGGGATTGTCGGTGGTCACCGTTACGGCGTTGACGTCGTTGCGCCAGGACTTCGCTTCGGCTGGTACGTCCCCCGACGCTGAGGGCACTTCGCGCAGCGGCGCCGAAAAATGGAAGCGCGCCATGCACGAGACATCCGGCTCGCGGCGCAGCGAGACGCTGTCGCGGCACAAAAGCGTCCGGTGGAACTGCCGCATGCGAAAGTAATCCAGATACTGCTGGTAGCGGATTCGGTCGCCGGTAGCCAGCGTCCGCAGCAGGCTTGCCGCGTCACCGGGGATTCCGGCCGCCTGCATGTCGGCGTAGGAACTGTCGGCGACGTACTGCAGGCCGTGACCCCTGGCAAGCGAGACGAATTCATGGAACAGGAACGGCTGCCAGACCGGTGAGAGGTCGTCATGCAACAGAGACGAATCGCTCAGGCCCGCCAAGCGCGCGGCTTCCTCCCGGGCCAGGCGGTGTGCGGCGTCCTGGCGCTGGGTGCCGTGGGCGACCAGTTGCACGATGCTGCGCGCCTGCTCGATCTTGTCCTGCGGATTGTCGAACTGCGCGGTGTGGAACAACATCATGTCGCGGAACACCTGCCGGATGCGGCAGCCCGGATAGGTGTTGTAACTGATGCAGGCAATGCCTTGCGGCGCAAGGTGCCGATGGCATAGTCGGAGAATGCTCTCCCGCACCGGCTCGGGCACCCAGCTGAAGAGGCCATGCGCGATGATGTAGTCGAACTCGCCGGCCTCCGGCGGAAAGGCCATCACATCCATTTGTTCGAGGCGCAGGTTGGCCAAGCCGAGCGCATCGATTCGCCGGCGCCCCTGCTCGACCGGCGTTCGCGCGAGGTCGATGCCCAAAAAAGATGAGCCCGGATGCAACGCGGCCAGCGGCACAAGGCTGCCGCCGGACCCGCACCCCAGTTCCAGCACGCGGCAGCATGCGGGATCCGGCGACGCCATTCCGAACATCGTCCCCAGCACCGCCAGCCGGTCGGGTTGAAGCTGCGCGAACGGGCGGTGCGGATACTCGATGACGTCGTATTCGGTCACGGGCCGGTCCGCCTGTCAGTGGCTTCGGCGCCCGCAAATGCAGCGCGTGTTCGACCGAGTACTGAATGCAAACGCACGCTAAACCGTACTCTCGAACAGCAGGGCGTCGGTTCGCGGTTTGCGGCCTCCGGACACCCGGGACAGCACGGCCGTGCCGTCAAGCGCCGGGCAGGTGCGGGTGGCGCGGGTGACGATTTCCACTGCCAGATCGCCGAGCCGCGCCAGCATGGACTCGATGCGCTGGTCGAAACCTTGGCGATCCAGTTGATCGGTCAAGCCGCGATTCAGTTCGGCGAACCAGTCGAGCCGGGCCTGATCGAGCATGCGGGCCGGATTGTGCGGCTTGGCCGCGGCACTCCAGGCGCGCAGAAACGCCTGGACGGCGACGTTCAACTGCTGCACGTTGGCAAGCGTCTTCTGCATCCTTCCCATCTGCACGACATCAGTCAGGCGCTGCTGGAAAAACAACTGGCACATCACGCCCCAGTAGTAGGTGTAATCCCAGATCACCTTTGCCGGCATCACCTCGGCGTCACCGAAGATCGGGTACTGATCGACATACAGCGACAGCATGTTGCGGTAGAGCGAAAAGTAGATCTGCTCGTAGATGCCGGCGTACATCTCGGTCGGCCCGCCGGCGCGGTCCTGGGCGATCAATTCTGTAACGTAGGTGTTCGAGATGGCGATGAAATCGCTGCCCGGTGAATAGAACGGATCGGCGAACAGGCCGGCTTCTCCGGTCAGTGCCCAGCGCTGCTTGCCGGAGAACACTTTCTTGCACCCGTAGGAGAAGCGTTTGAAGAAGGCGAAATCCTGCAGCTTGTCGCGTTTGCCATCCAGCGCCTCGAAAAGGCGCGGTTGATGTTTCTGCAGCCACGCCATCGATTTGTCGAAGGTGTTCATGCTGTCTAGCGGATGCAGTGCCGCGTCGGCGACAATGCCGATCGAGTGCGATCCCGAAGACAACGGGATCAGCCAGACCCAGTATCCCGCGCCCATCAGATGGTTGGTGGACAACCAGCGGTTGGGCGGATTGCACCGCGCCAGCCATGCCGTGTCGGTCGACCAGTCATTGATGTCGATCCGCTCCGCGATGCGGAACCAGACGGCATTGGCGTTGTGGTCATTGCTCTCGGCCAGATCGAGTTGACGCTTGAGCATGCCGGCGCGGCCTGAGGCATCCACCAGCCAGCGCGACCACGCTTGCCGCGACGTGCCCTCGTGCTCGTAGGTCACATCATGCGGTTTTGTCCCGTCGCTCAACTCGATCTTGCGCACCAGCGCCCCCTCGCGGAACTGCACGCCCCGCGCGAGGGCGATTTCCGCCAGCGCGTTTTCGAATCGGCCGCGGTCGATCTGATAGGCGGGAGTCGGCAGAAAGCTGCTCGCACCCAGTTCGGTCACGCGCGTGATGTCGCGCTCGCCGTCGGAAAAGAAAAAGCGGAAGCCGAATTTCTTGAGCTGATGCTGTTCGAGGTGATCCTTCAGTCCGAGCACGTTGGCAAAGTAGTGGGCGCCGATTTCGACGGAGGACTCGCCGATCTTGAATGCGGCTTCCGGCACCGGATGGGTGCGGCGTTCGAGGATCAGAATATCGAGGTCGGGAAAACGCTGCCTAAGTTGCAGCGACAAGGTCAGTCCGGAAAGGCCGCCGCCGAGGACTATGACATCGTGTTCGTGTTTCATGGGCATCCCGGAGTGTGGATTGGACTGCGAATCATTGCGGCAAAGAACGGCGCCATAGACCTGACGCAGTTTGCCTCTTTGGCGACGCCTTGCCAAGGGCGCGGCCAGTGCCGGCCGGCGCGGCGGGAACTTTCGGCGATCTTGCCGGCCGAAGCGCCATGGCCCGCTCAGCTTCTGCGCGATGCCTTCTGTTGACCTTGCTGTTGCCGCTGCTGTTGGGCGCCTGTGCTTCGGCGTTGCCCGAGGCACGGCAGGTCGGCGAGCAGGCAGGTGCACGGGCATTGCTCGAAGCCTCGGCGCAGGCGCATGGGGTAACGGCGTTTCGCCAGATTCGGGATTTGAACGTCAGTTTCGACGGCCAATGGGAAAGCCTGGTGCAGAAGCTGCAGCCGGCGCTGGTCGATGCGGACTTTCGCAAGTCGTCCGAGGAACGGCTGCTCTTCTCGCCGGTGCCGCTGATCGGCCAGCGCCACCGCGGTCCGGGCGGTAGCAAGCAGGTAACGCGGTCGAACACCTCGGTCGGCGTGCGCTACAACGATCTGTCCGACAACGGGCCGGAAACGCTGGCCGCCGCGGCGCTGGTGGCCGATGCCTACCGCATGTTCCTGCTCGGCCCGATCCATTTCCTCGAAGGCAATGCAAACCTGGAACTCGCCGGCGCCGCCGACGTGGCGGGCCGCCCCTGCGATCTCGTTCTGGCGGTGCGCCGCCCGGGCCATGGTCTGTCGGCGGAAGATCGCTATCTGCTGTTCATCGACCGGCAGGATCGGCTGTTGCGCCGCGTGCGCTTCAGCATGGAAGGGCTGGCCTCGACCCAGGGCGCCGTTGTCGAGGTCAACTTCCTCGATCACCGCGAAATCGCCGGCGTGCGCTGGCCGACCCGCTTTTTCGAGCGTCTGCGCAAGCCGATACCGTCGCTGCCGGTACACGCGTGGAGATTGACCGGGCTGGACGTCAATCGCGGCTACGCGGAGGCGGATATATCGGGGCCGGCGTTTACCGGGTCGGCGAGCCCGGCAGCGCGCG
The DNA here is from genome assembly GCA_016711925.1 of Candidatus Methylophosphatis haderslevensis. GTDB lineage: Bacteria > Pseudomonadota > Gammaproteobacteria > Burkholderiales > Rhodocyclaceae > Methylophosphatis > Methylophosphatis haderslevensis. The sequence continues at coordinate 462,302 of JADJSA010000018.1, read as the reverse complement.
CGTTCGAATAGCGCCTCACCAACCGCGGCGCATGCGCCGTGCCGCCAGCGCGGGCAGGCGCAGCAGGAAACCGCCGAACAGGCGCGTGTGCATCCAGGTCAGCAGCGCGTTGTCGCGCAGGTAGTTGAAATGCGACACGCCGCCTTCGTCCGGGCGAAAGTAGCGCACCGGTGCCGACAGGTTCACCGGCTTCACGCCGGCCCAGCACATGCGCACCGCCGCTTCCGGGTCGAAGTCGAATCGGCGCATCCAGCGCTGCCGGCGCATCACCCGGCGCAGCGGCTCGATCGGATAGACGCGAAAGCCGAACAGCGAATCGCCGATGCCCGACCACAGGGTTTCCAGATCGGCCCACCAGTTGGAGACGCGCCGGCCCTTGACCCGCAGCGACGGCGCACTGGCATCGAAGCGGGGCACGCCGAGGACCATGCAGGCCGGATTTGCGGCCGATGCCGCCATGAATTCGGCGATCATCTGCGCCGGGTGCTGGCCGTCCGAATCCATGGTCAGCGCGTGCGTGAAGCCCTGTTCCGCGGCCCGATCGATGCCATGCAGCACCGCCGCGCCCTTGCCGCCATTGACGGCGAGCACGATGACATCGAGCCCGGCGTCCTGCGCGGCCATGGCGGAAAGACCGGCGGGCGTCCCGTCGGTACTGCCGTCGACCACCACCCACACCGGGTTCCACTGCGCGCGCGCTTCGCACACTGTCTGGTAGACCTTGGGCCCGGGATTGAAGCTCGGAATCAGTACGAGGTGGGTTGACGATGGCGTGGTCATCGCATGTCTTTGCCGGCCGCCAGGGCGCGATCAGCCGGGCGCCCCGCACACGGCAAACGCGCGCCACGGGTCGCCGTTGTCCGGGAGCAAGGCAGAAGTGTCGCGCCGCACCGGTTTGCCGGGCAGGGCGGCAAGCCAGGGTTCGGCCGCAAAACCCGATCGGCCGGCTGATCCGGTAGCCGGAACCCGGGTGCCGGCGCCGGCTTGCGGGCGAAAACCCGGCACGGGGTCGCGGCAATCGTGGTCGGTGTTATCCATCGCAGCCGCCATTCTAGCGGCATCGGCGCGCGGACGCGCTGGCGCCCCCGAGCGATGCCCTGGAAGCCGCATGGATAGACGTTCTTCAGGCATCCTCCGAAGCGCGGCCGGCGCCTGCAAGGGCGCAGCAATGCCACCCGGATTCTGCCGCGAGGCAAAATGCGCTACCCTTCGGCATGTCGGCGGACATCCGGCGTTTCTGTGCAACCCCGCCCGCCGACGCCAGCGCGCCCAGTTTCCGAACCAGACCATGAACGCAAGCCACGACCAACGGACCTGGATGCGCGAGATCGTCAGGCGGTCGAAAAAGATCATGCCGCTGAAGGTTGTCGGCACCGCCGCGTTCATGTGGGTCTTCTTCATCGGCTACTTTCACCTGTTGCGCCATCCGGTGTACCCGGTCACGGAAATGCCGCTGCTGGCGCTGGACCGCATGATCGGCTTCCAGCCCTGGGCGCTGGGCGTGTACGTTTCGCTCTGGTTCTACGTCGGCATCCCGCCGGGCCTGCTGTTGAGCGTGCGCCAACTGCTGGCCTACGCGGGCTGGATCGGCGCGCTGTGCGTTAGCGGGCTGGCCTGCTTCTACTTCTGGCCCAACGCGGTGCCGCCGCAAACCCGCGACCTCGCCCAGCACCCGGGATTCGGCGTTCTGCAGGGGATCGACGCGGCGGGCAACGCCTGTCCGTCGCTGCATGTCGCCACCGCAGTGTTTTCGGCGATCTGGCTCGATCACCTGTTACGCGAAATGCGCACCGGGCCGCTGGGTCGCGCCACCAACTGGTGCTGGGTGGCGCTGATCGCCTATTCGACGCTGGCAATCAAACAGCATGTGACGCTCGACGTGATCGCCGGCGCGCTGCTCGGCGCCGCATTCGCGCTGCCCTCGCTGCGCTGGCGGCCGCACGAGCCGCAGGTTCGCGATGCCCCCTAGTCGGGGTTCGGCGCGCCGGCGCCCGGGTGTCCGACCGCCGGCGGCTGCCCGCCAGCTCGCTTTTCAGAACGGCTATCATAGCGGCTGCGCCGGATAGGGGCGATTCACTGACCCGGTCGGGCCGGCCCGCTATGCCGCCGACCGCCGCGGCACCGGCCGATTTGCCGCCGCCGCCAAGTGCCGCGCAGCCGCCTGCGACATGCTCGCCACCCGCGCCGGAATCATGACGGAGTGCTCAGAATGAGTTCGCTGAAGGAATTGCAGGATCTGATCCAGGAAAAATACGGCATCGAGCCTTCGGCGCTTGATCCCAACACCTCGATGCGCGAAGCCGGCATCGATTCGCTGGCGCTTGCCGAGTTCCTGTTCGACGTCGAAGATCACTTCGGCATTACGTTCCCCGATGCGCGGGCCGACGTCGACACCTTGGCCGGACTGGCCGAGGTGGTGGACGAGCTGCGGGGCGCGGCGCAGGCTGCGTGACGTGCGGCCATCCCCGCGCCGGCAGCGGCGACCCGGCCTGCCGTCCGGTGCATGCGCATGATCGTCGTCAGCGGCATAGGCGTCGTTTCGCCGCACGGGGATGAGCCCGGACGCATGTTCGAGGCGCTGATGCGCGGCGAGTCGGCGGTGCGGCCGGTGTTCCCCGCGTTGCCCAGGGCGGCGGCCGCGGCAACCGTCGAATTCGACGAATCGCGCTGGTTCACCCGCCTGCAACTGGCGGGCGTCGACCGGGTCAGCCAGCTCGCGCTTGCCGCCGCCGACCTGGCGCTCAAGGATGCCGGTGATGCCCGCGATTGCGACCCGCGGCGCATCGGCGTGTATGCCGGCTGCGGCATGGGCGGCGGCGCGGCGCTGGAAACGGCCTACCTGTCCGCCGCACGCGGCGGACGCGTGCCGCCGCTGACCATCCCGGCATTCATGCCCAACGCCCCGGCCGCCCATGTCGCGATGCGCTTCGGCCTGCAGGGGCCAGTGCTCACTTACTCGGTAGCCTGCGCCTCATCGGCAATCGCGATCGCCGAGGCGGCCAAGGCGATCCGCTGTGGCGAAGTCGACGTGGCGATCGCCGGCGGCAGCGAGGCGCTGATCGTGCCCGGCGTTATCACCGCATGGCAGGCCATGCAGACGCTCGCCCCCTTTGTCTCGGGCGAGGCGGCAAGCTGCTGCCGGCCGTTCGCGGTCGACCGCAGCGGCTTCGTTCTCGGCGAAGGCGCCGCGTTTCTGATTCTCGAATCGGCCGAACGCGCCGCGCGCCGCGGGCGCACGCTGCTACGCCGAACTGGCCGGCTGGGGCTTGAGTTGCGACGCCACCCACCTGACAAAGCCCGATGCCGGCGGCCAGCAGCGCGCGATCCAGGCGGCACTCGATCTGGCCGGACTGCACCCGAACGAAGTCGGCTACTGCAACGCGCATGGCACCGCAACCCGCATCGGCGACGTGGTCGAAGCCGAGGCGCTGGGCGCGGTATGGGGCGGGGCAATCGACCGGCTGCGGGTGAGTTCGACCAAATCCATGCACGGCCACCTGCTCGGCGCCACCGGCGCGCTGGAAGCCGCGATCACGGTGCTGGCGATAGCGCGCCGGCAGCTTCCGCCCAATGCCAATTGCACCGAACCCGAGCCGCAGTGCCGGCTCAACCTGGTGCGCGATGCCGGCGAGTCCGCGCCGGATTTGCATGCGGCGATCAGCAGTTCGTTCGCCTTCGGCGGCACCAACTCGGTGCTGGCTTTTCGGCGTTACTGAGCTTCACCGCCCGGGGCCCCGTTACCCCTGCAGGCGGTCAGGCTAGCGGTAGGCCGGTTCGTTGGCGTTGTGGATGATCCAGATCAGATGGCCGGAGGTGTAGTCGCCCACCGACCCGCCGGCAAAGATCAGCCGGCCCTGGCCCTTGTAAACCATCTCGTGGCGATAGCGGTCGCTGCCGAAATAAAACGGAATCCACGCCTTGCCCGTCACATACGCACCCTGGTCGGAGGGCTGGCCGGCGATATCGGTCACTTGCCGCATCGACATGCCGATCTGCAGCCTGGAAAACTTGCTGTTGGGTGCCGCTTTGCCGGTGATCTCGCCCTCCCAGCCGTCCATCCCCTTGACCGTCTGGCCGCGTCCGGCTTCGACCAGCTTGGAATCAACGACCTGGCCATTGCTGTTCATGCCCGGCGCCGGGCCGGTGGGCTTGGCCGCCGGAGCAGGCGCGCTCGACGAGGCGGTTTCGCTCTTCGGCGAATTCGACAGGCAACCGCTCAACAAGGCACCCGATCCCAATGCCAGCAACGCGATGGAGACGATTTTTCCCTTCTTCATTTGTGACCTCCTGGTCCGATGGTTTTGGCTTCCATGCGCCGTTTGCGGGATGCGTTCGGCGCGATGACAATAGAGTAGCACGATCCGGCCGGTTGTGAAGCGGCCGCAAGCAGGGTCAACCGGCAGCCCGCTTCGCCTCTCCGGGCGCAGCCGGCCGCGCCGGCGCGCCACCGAGTTCGTCGTCGAAGTAGCGCTGCAGTTCGCGCTGGAACGCCTGCGCATCGGTCGGCGGATCGAAGCGGCGGCCGAGCCTGATCCGGTAGTGCATCGGCATCGCCGGCTTGCGGAACAGCGGCCAGCCCTTGCCGAGAAACGGCGAATCGGTCTCGATAAAAACGGTCTGCACCGGTACCGCGGCGCGTTTGGCAATTCCCGCCACCGCGCCCTTGAAGGCATTGACCGGCGCCCGTGTGGTGCGTGTGCCTTCGGGAAAGATCAGCAACTGCGCGCCTTCGCGCAGGCTCGCAGTCGCCTTGCCGATCAGTCTGATCAGCGCATCGTTGTGCAGGTAACGCGCCAGCCGGGCGCCGCCGCCGAGGAAGATGTTTTCGAGCAGGGCCGCCTTCATCACGCAAACCACATCGGGCAACCGCGACAGCACCATCACGGCGTCGAGAAGCGACGGATGGTTGGGCGCGATGATCAGCGGTCCCTGCGACCTGAGCGCATCGAGTGCCGCAAGGTCGAAGCGGCAGGTGCCGGTTATCGAGATCGCTGCCAGGTAGAAGCGAAAGGCGGTCATGATCGCGCGACGGCCGAGCGCCCCGCCCCAGCGGCGCGGCAGCAGCGGATGGAGCAGCGTCGCGATCACCGTCCAGCTCAGGCAGACCAGCCCCAGCAGGGCAAGCCCGAAATAGAGAACCAGGTACTCGTAGACGGTTCGCAGCGGGCGCATCGTTCCGTCCTGGCCGGCGAAAGACTCGGGGCTACTCGTCGGCATTTACCCGCGTCGACGACTCGCCGAAGATCCAGGCAACAGCGATACCGGTGAAGAAGGAATTGCTGCGGCGAACCAGCGGACTGTCCTCGAAGGCGGCGCTCTTGAGCGTGTCGTAGCGGGCGAATCCGCCGACCCAGTAGCCGGGAAAGCGCTTCGACAGCGCGGCGAGAAACTGCGTGCCGGAATAGCCGCCCGAGGCGCTGTAGGCCGGCCGGTCGGCGGTGGCGAACTCGTGCGACACGGCGTAGAAATAGTTGTGCTGGCGCCGCGTGGCGTAGATCGGGCCAGCCAGCATGCCGAGATTCCAGCCGTTGAGTCCGCCGACGTCGGCCATGTCGAGGTTGAGCCGTGGCGAGGCGATCCAGCCCAGCGAGCGCGGGTGCGATTCGACGCTGAGCGCCGCGCGCACCGGCAGACGCAGGTCGAGCTTGGTGCGCTGATCGGCGGCGCGCCACAGCGTGATATCGAGCGAGGGGCCGATTTCGAGCGACGGCTTGAGGTCGGGCATGCCGGCGCGTGCGCGATTGCTGTCGCTCGACACCGGCTGCGAGGCGCCGACGCTGATGTTCAAGTCGAGCCGGTCGGTGTTGAACAGCATGCCGCGTATGCCGTTACGGTCGGCCTTGAAGAACTCGCCGCGATAGACGACGTAGGGCACCGGCAGCACATAGCCGCGCGTTTCGTCGGCGCCGCGGTAATCGGGAAACCACAGCCCGGCCACCCCCAGCCCGAGTTCCCACAGCGGCAAATCCTTCGCCTGCACGCCGGGCGCGGCGGCCGCCGCGAGCGTGATTCCGAGAATTCCTGCAGCACGCTTGAGGGCTTGCCGGCGCGGCCTGGTGTTCATTGCTGTCACTCCTACAAAGTCTGCTTGAAGTTGTTGAATCAGTCGGCGGCGGCCGTCGCGGCGCCGCGGCTGTGCGCGGTGCCTTCGATCTCGACCAGCAGATCCTGGCGGCAGATGTCGGCCTGCAGGAAGGCGACCTGCCGCGGCGCATCGGGCGCCGCTTCGATCTGCCCGCGGATTGGGACGAGGTCGCGCGCATCGCGAACGTACACCTTGAGCGCGAGGTCGGCCAGCGCGAATCCGCCGGCGCGACCGGCACGATTGGCAGCCCCGATCAGCGCACGCAAGTTTTCCATGGCTTCCGCCGTCTGGGCGGCGGCGTCACCCACATGCAGCGTGCGGTGGCCGACGATGCTGGCGGTACCGGAGACCAGCAGTATCTCGCCATCGGCGCACGGCAGCAGGCTGGCGCGGGCGAAGGTCGGGCTGCGCGGGCCGTATTCGGGCGGATAGTCGTAGGCCGGCACCTGGCGCGGGTTCTCGACCGCGATCGGCGCAGCGCGTGCGGCCAGAAAGGCCACCACCAGCGGGCCGTCACGGGTGCCCAGCGCGCAGGCGGCCGGCAGGTTGGCGTCGAGCGCGCGGCCGCCCGCCGCGAAACCTTCCTGGCGGCCGATGTTGAACTGGCGATAGCGCTCCAGGCCGTCGACCTCGCGATTGATGTCGGGAAAGTAATTCCAGAAGCGCACCAGGTGCGGGAAGCCGAGCGCGTCGGCGGCGGCGAAAATTGCGCTGTAAGCCTCGCGCGCGGCGGTGCGCAGCGGCGTGTCGCCACTTGCCGGCGCGCCCTCGTTCAGGCGCAGCCAGCCGAACAGCAGGTGGCCGTCCTGGCGATAGCTGACCGCGCCGTGCCGGCCGCCGCCGGGTGCGCCGGCGCCGTGCCAGACTTCGCAGACCGAGGCGCCGCCGCCGAGTACCGGCATCGCCACCGCGGCGCAGGGCACGTCGCCGGCATCGCCCTCGGCCAGCGCCTGGCCATAACAGATCACCCCCAGCGCATCGCGCCAGCCGGTTCGCCTGGGCCGCGCCTGGCCGGGGCCAGCCAGCAGTTCCAGCGCCAGCAGCGGCGCAGCCATGTTCATGGGCCGGCTGAAGCGCCGGCTTCCCGCGGCACGCCGATGTTGCGCCGGCGCGCCCGCCAGGCGTGGATCGAGCGCGGCAGATTGGCGAGCGAGACCAGGTAGTAGAGCGCACGGAACAAGTACAGCGGCAGACGAAACGGCATGCGGCCGTAGATGTCGCCGGCCAACACCGAGAGCACGGCCTCTTTCATGCGCAGGATGTTGCGCGGGGCCATCATCAGCCCGCGCATCGTAGGGTTGGTGACGCGGAAGATGAACCACGAGAACTCGCGCGGCCCGTGGCGCATCACCCGGTCGAACTGCGCCAGCGCCTGCGCCGCCCGTGCCGGCTCGCGCAGACACTGATCGACCGCATCGGTGCCGCTGAATGCGCTTTGCATGGCCAGCATCACGCCCGACGAGAAAACCGGGTCGACGAACGCGTAGGCGTCGCCCAGCAGCAGGTAGTTCGGACCATGGCTGCGGTCGCAGACATACGAGTAGTTGCCGGTGGCCTCGACCTCCGAGACGATCTGCGCCCCGGCGAGCCGTTCGGTGAGCTTGGGGCACATGGCGATGGTATCGAGAAAGAACTCGCGCACCGGCTTGTCGCGGCGCTTCATGTAGTAGGGCCAGGCCACGGCGCCCACGCTGGTGGTGCCGTCGGCCAGCGGAATGAACCAGAACCAGCCGTGCCGGAACCAGAAGATCGAGATATTGCCCTCGTCCCTGCCGCAATGGCGCTTGGCCCCCGCGAAATGGGCGTAGATCGCCGCGCTGTTGTGCTTGGGATGGCGATGTTTGGCCTTGAACGTGTTGCCGAGAAAAGTATCGCGTCCCGAAGCGTCGATGACGAAGCGCGCGCGCCAGTGCGCCACACGGCCATCGTCGTGTTTGGCGCGGATGGCGGCGCCGCGCCCGTCGGCGTCGAAGTCGACCTCGCGCACGCGGCAGCCCTCGATCACCTCGGCGCCCTTGCGCGCCGCATTGCGGATCAGGATTTCGTCGAACGCCGAACGGCGCACCTGGTAGGCATAGGGCATCGACTTGTCCCAGGCGTCGCAGAACTGGATCGTCGATGAGCGCTCGTGCACCGGCGAGACGAACTCGGCGCCCCATTTGACCATGCCGATGGCGCGCACTTCTTCGGCCACGCCGAGCTTTTCCAGCAGCGGCAGGTTGGCCGGCAGCAGCGACTCGCCGATGTGAAAGCGCGGATGGCGCGACTTTTCGAGCAACGCGACGCGGTAGCCGCGCCCGGCCAGCAGCGCCGCCGCCGTCGAGCCCGCCGGTCCGCCGCCGATGACGAGCACATCGCAACTGCCGGAATCGGCGCAATCAGCGAGGCGGCAAGGGATCAAGGCATTCTCCGGGTAAGCAGCCGGTGTCCGGCGGGCAAAATGCGGGAGCCGCCCGATTTTACCCGCTCGCCCCGCACGGCGCCATGCGGCGCAACGAAATCATGCCATTTACAACGCCGCGGCCGGCCGGTCGCAGCCGCCAGAAACCTACTTCACGCCGCTGAGGAAGCTGTCCGCGATGCAGGTCTCGCCGGTGCGATACGTGCGCTTCATCCTGATGGTGACGATGTCGTCGAATGCGCGCAGCCCTTCGACCGCCACGTCGCCGCTCGTGCCGTCGTTGCACACGAAACTGCCGCTGCCGGTCGCGAGCGATCCTCTCTGGCGCAGGGGCACGTAGAAGGTGCAGGCGTTGCGGCCGTCGAAGTTGTCCAGCGACAGGGTCATCGCGTCGCCGGAATCGGTGGTAACCACCCGGGCCAGGCCGAGCGTCGTCTCGATCCGGTTGGGCCGCGACGAACAGTTGGCGTAGGCATCGACGGTGGCCGCAGTGTAGCTGCCGGCAAGCGGCAACTTGCCGATCGTCGCGCGAAAGATCGTTCCGGTGGTCGTGGTGCCGTTCAGGGTCAGGGTGAATGTCCCCTGGCTGGTGCTGGTGAAGCGGATCGTGGCGCTGCCGACGACATACGGATTCCAGTTCGAAACCCAGTTGTTGCTCGGCACGTCGCCGAGGTTCTGCACCACCACACCGGAGAAGCTGTCATTCTCGTCGAGCGTGCCGCCGAAGCTGATTCCAGTCAATTGACGGTCGGTGTCGTAGAGGTGCCCGGTGACCACGATGCTGCTGCCATGCTGAACGATGCTCAGCGTCGCACCGTTGGTGGCGCCCCAGTGATCCGAGTAGTTGTGGGCGGCGGCGGCCTGCCCTGCTGCGCCGATCAGGATGGCGGCGACGATCCGTGAAACTGCACCCGGCATGGCGATCTCCTTTTGTCATGGCAGCATTGAACTCCGGTTGCGGGTTCCTGGCTACTCGTGCAAATACGGATCATCGACGCGAACGACGGGCGCGCTTGGGCTATATTGCGCCGATGAGCCGGCCCGACGCAGCGCCACCCGCCTACCGCGACACCGAATGGTGGCGCGACCATTTCTCCGGCGGCATGCTCGATCTGTGGCAGGCGATCGTGCCGCCGGAGCAGGCGCTGGAAGACGCCAACTTCCTGCTTGCCCACGGCGGCGTTCGACCGGCCGGCCGGGTGCTCGACGTGCCCTGCGGCGACGGCCGGGTGGCGATCGAACTGGCCGCGCGCGGCGTGCGCATGGTCGGTGTCGACATCTCCGCCGGCCAGATCGAGGCGGCACGGGTGAAGTCGGCCGCGCGCAACCTGGCCATCGAGTGGCATGTCGCCGACATGCGCAGCGTGCCGTGGCGGGCAAGCTTCGACGCCGGCTTCTGCTGGGGCGACAGCTTCGGCTACATGGACGAGGCGGGCAACCGCGATTTCCTCGCCGCCGTGCATCGCGCGCTGGTACCGGGCGCGGGCTGGGCGATGGAAATGCAGATGGTGGCCGAGCTGCTGCTGCCGCGCCTGCAACGGCGCGTCAGCGGCCGCGCCGGCGAGTTCGATGTCGCGGTGCGCCGCGAGTTCGACGAGCAGTCGGGCCGCCTGGCGGTGGAATACGAACTGGCGCGCAACGGCGTGCGCGAAACCCGCCAGGCCTCCTACCGCATTCACAGCGTCGCGGAGATCCGCGCCCTGCTGGCGGATGCCGGATTCGCTATCGACCGGCTGTGCGCGCGCAATGGCGAGCCCTTCACCGCCGAGGCCGATCGCCTGCGCGTGGTGTGCCGCGCGCCCGGTCCGCCCGGCTGAGCCTGGCGCCCGCTGGCCACTGCGAGCCTGCCGGACGACTACCAATGGGTGCCCGGAGAGCCGCATGGACAGGCGTTCTCCGGGCATGCCGCCGGGAGATCGAGCGCCCGTGCGGCCTCTGGCAGGGCATGGCTGCAGGACGCCTCCGGTAGGGCCTGCCGGGACACCGCTGCCGGTTGTGCCAAGCCGGACGATCGGCCAAACTACCGCAGTTCGACTGACTTGCAGCACCTGACTACCGTGGAGGAGAAACGATGAGATTGCCTGCCGCTATTCTGTCGACGCTGTTGCTTGGCGCCGTGCTCGCCGGGCCGGCGCGGGCGCAGGCCCCGCGCCAGATCAAGGCCGCCGGCTCAGTCGAACTGCCGGACGCAGCCGGCGACATGGGTCCGATCACCACCTCGGAGGGCGAGGAGCCGCCGCTCGATGTGGTCAAGCTCGCCATCGCCAGCGACGGCAGCCGGCTTTCGGTCGCCGCCACGCTCAAGGATGCGCCGGGCAAACTCGCCACCACCGTGGTCGAGTTGTTCATCGACACCGACAACGCGGCCGCGACCGGCGCCACGCTGACCCGCGGCGGCCAGCGCGGTTTCGAGTACCGGGCGGAACTGCGCCTGTGCATGAGCTATCAGGACGGCGCGGCCAGTTGCGCCGGCGGCTCGTCGAAGGCCGCGCCGACGCGCCGCTGGGGCGCGATGGAAGTCAAGCGCTTCAAGGGCCGAGACGATTTCGACCGCGAAGACGTGCTGAGCGCGCTTGGCTTTCCGGGCGAGAAGCGCTCGGTCGAGGTGCCGATGAAGGGCCAGGTCGTCGAGGCCTCGTTCGACTACGCCGACCTGAAGCTCAAGCCCGGCCAGCAGATCCGCATCCTCGCGCGCGAGGCCGGCGGCAATCCGAAGGACGGCAGCGGCGATTTCCCCGAAGTCCTGCTCACGCTGAAATAGCCGCCGGGGTGGCCGCTTGATGCAGGAAGACTACATCGCCGCACGCATGGCGGAACTGGCCGGGGTGTTCCGTCCCGGCGGCAAGACGCCCACCCCCGGCCAGTTGCGCGAATTCACTCTCAGGATGATGCGCGAGGACTGCAACGATGCCGGCATCGAGGCGGGCGCGTTCGACGCGGCGCTCGATGCCGGCGACATCGCGGCCCTGCACGGCCGGGCACGCGAAATCTCGCTCAGCGCATTCCAGGCGCATGCCGCGCGGCGCGACAAGGTGCGCAATCTGCAGCTTGCCGGCATCCTGCTGCTGTTCGTCTGCTTCATGGTCTTTCTCTACACCGCGTTCTGATGCGCGACCGGCAAGCGACGGCAGGCCGGACGGCGCACACCGCCCAACCCGGGCCGCGCCCGCATGCCGGTTGCCTCGTCCGCTACTGCGGCGCGCTGTTGCGCGCGCTCGCCCTGCGCGCGATCGGTCTCTATCAGCGCCACCTGTCGCCGCGCAAGGGCTTCGCCTGCGCCTACCGCGCCCGCACCGGCGGCGCCAGTTGTTCGGAACTGGGCTTTCGGGCGATCCGCCGCTTCGGCCTGCGCGCCGGCCTGCGGGTGCTCGATGCGCGGCTCGCACGCTGCCGGCTGGCCGCGTCGCTGCAGCGCCGGCGCACCGGCTGGCCGCGCGCGCAGGCCGGCGATTGCGACTGCGACCTGCCTTGCTCGCCGTTCGACGCCTGCGACGACGCGTCCTGCGACTGGCCACGCAGCGAGCGCAAAGCCGCCAGGCGCAAGGACCGCAAGCCGCCCCGCCTGCCGGCGAGCGAACCGCGCGAGCAGCGCGGTTCGGATGACGTTTGGCGCGGCTGAACGGGTGGGCGCACTGCCCGAACTCGGCGGCCGCGCCGGGCATGCCCTGCGACCCGCATGGACAGGCGATCTGCAGCCATGCCTGCCCGGCAGCGCCAAGGCACGGGCATCAGCGGCCTGGCAGCCCGGAGAAGCCCGCCGGCTGCGGCTTCCAGCCCGCCTCGCCGGTGCGTCAAACGCCGATGGCTGCAAGCAGCGCGCCGGCGATCAACATGGCGGCGGCGCAGGCGGCGATCGCGAAAGTGCCGGGCGAGGCGCCCGTCCGCAGCACCGAATCGGCCGGGTCGTGCGGATCGTAGGCCACGTCGACCGTCGCGCCCGGCGGATAGGCCTGGCCGAGCCAGGTGCGCGCCGGGTCGGGAATCGCGAATGCGAGGTCCGAACCGAAGCGGATTCGCCGCCCGACGTATTCCACGTTCTCTACCCGATAGGCGTAGCTGAATGTGCCGCGCGCGATCGGCACGACCAGCGGAAACGGCGACAGCCTGCGCTCGGCGATGCGCCCCGGCACAACCGGCCAGTTGCGCGCGCGCCGGCCGCGACGAATCTGATGCAGCGCGTGTCCCAGCACGAGCGCGCCGGGCAGGCCGAGCACCAGCGGCAGAACGGCCCGGGCTAACAAAGCGGCCGTCTCAGCCAGCGCCACGTGGGCGCCATGGCGCGGGCGGCCCGCGGCCGGAAAGCATCAGCCATCCGCTTCATCGACGCTCCCTGTCACTGCCGCAGCCCGGCCGCGGCGGAAAGACCCACCAGCTTGCCGCGACGGCCAGCCCGAACAGCGTGTAGGCGAGCGTGAATACCCAGCCCGGCGCCTGGTAGTACAGCACCCGCTGCAACCAGTGCTCGACGAAGCTGCCGCCATAGGTGCCCGCATGCGCCCGCTCGCGCAGCCACATTTCCAGCGTGGTGAGCGGGCACACCACGCCGAGCCAGGCCTCGGCCACCACGAAGGCGATTGCCGCCAGGTGCGCCAGCCGGAATCCCCGCGCATTCACCCACCGCCAGCCGCGCAGGTTGCCGGCGACGATGACAACCAGGCCGCCAACGACGAACCCGACGATCGCCGCATGCAGCGCCAGCACCGCATCGGCCAGCAGTTGGTAGGGCAGTCCGTCATCCACGAGTCATGCCGGGCAGATCGCCAGCCGCCGGCGCGGCGCTAGCGGGCATTGTCGGCGGCGCGATTCGGGAACGACACTTCCAGCACCACGCATCCGACATCCGTTCTGAATGGCCCGTGCACCTCGCCCGGCGGCCGGCTGGCGTAGTGCCCCGCTTCCAGCCACAGATCGAACGCCGCGTCATGGAGCCGACCGCTGACGATGAACACCTCCTCCGGGTAGGCATGCGACTTTCCGCCGAACGGCGCGCTGTCGGCACCGGGCAGGAAGCGGGTGAGCCGCGTGTATTCGCCGCTGGCCGGGTCGATGCTCAGCGTCAACTCCTCGGCCATCCTTTCCAGCCCCTTGACCGGCGCCCAGCGCGCCCGGTTCGCCGGGCTGAACGTGTTCCAGTAAGTTGCAGTCGACTTCGTCATCATCTGCTCCGCTGCGCCGCCGGCCGCGCCCACCGGCTGCAACAGCCGACTCGGCACACCGGACGTCCATCGCCGGGCTCGATACCGTCTTCGCCGCACCGCCGGCGCAGCGCGCGTTGGGTCCCTTCGACCTCGAACGCCCGCCATCGCGTCGCCCGCGTTGGCCAGCGCTCCCCTCGGCAAAGGATAAGGCCAGATCCCGGCCGAGGTCCAGATCGTTGCTTGTGAAGCGCGCGGGTAGGGTGGGATCGCGGCGTGTTGGAAGCCCGCGTAGTTGGGCTGAGCACCGCGAAGCCCAAGAGCATTGGGATACGCGCGTTGGGCTTCCTGCGTCAGCCCAACCTACGCGGGCTCCGGCACTTTGCACGGGGTCGCAAAACCTATCCCTTTTGGGATCAAGCCGACTTGACGGCGGCGATGTTCGGAGTCGGCTGGCCGCTCCAGCGGAATCGATAGGTCGTGCCCTTTCTCACGTTCATCACAAGCGCGGGTCTGAAACAAGCGAGGCACGTGCCGCCGGCGCGGCGCACGCTCGGATAGACGATGCCGAGCGATCCGCTTTCGAGGAGCCGCTCGGCGAGCGCCTGTGACTGCACGTAGCTATCGGGATCAAGGCAATCGGCCCAATCTTCCGGGCCGCGGAGATCGTGGAACTCGCCACTGAAATCGGCGAGATAGTCGTCAAAGGTGACGTCGTCCTCGAAGCGACCGATCTCGGCGAGCTGCAAGGTCTTGTGGAATGCGACCTCAGCCTGTGCGGTTTTGGTCTCGAACGCTGCGTACCACGCACCACGATCAGGACCGTTGAACCGGCTGCCGAGCGGATGCGCGTGCGTGAACGCCGCATTGACCACGCGATAACCGGGGACGCCGAACACGAGTTCCCGCACGCCGATGCCGGGCAGCAGGTCAATCTCGGCGCAGGGACGATCATTGGTCGCATTGTCCAGGTCGAAGATGTCCGCGAGATGCGCGTCGCCGTCGGCAATACCTGCAAGCACACTGCTGCCGTCGGCGCTGTACTTCGAGGGAATCAGGCGGTGAGTATCGTTACGCCGGAGGCGCGAAGTGCCGGGCGGTGCCCTCACATTCCGCCTCGCCGGGCGTCGAGCAGGCGGCGGACCGTCTGCATCGCCGGTGCGCCGCCTTTCATCATGTAGGCCAGCGGCGTGCTGCCCGCGAAAATACGGTTGGTGTTCGGCAGGCGCACCCAATCGTCCGCGAGCGGCTGGCCATGGAGAATATTGAGCGCCTTGAAGATACCGATGAGATACGAGATGCGGAGCAGCCTGTCGGCATCCAGCACCCGGCCTTCGGGGCTCTTCTTCATCGCGTAATAAGGTCCGTTCGTGACGCCACCGAGAAGCTGTCGTGCGTCCTCGTCGCGCACGCTCCACCGATCGACGATGCTGAAGAACGCCTTGAGCGCCGACGGACTCAACCGTTCGCGCTCCGACCTGGCGGCGAGGTCGATCACCGGCAATGGGTCGTACCGCGTAGCGGGCTGCACCAAGTTGGCCATTAACGTCTCCTATATTGAAGACTATACGCTATAAAATAGGAGGCTTCAAGATGGCCAGCTGCAGATGTTCTCCGCAAGTGCCTTGTGCGTGACGAATTCTCGCCATTACGGAATCCGCGTGCCGAGTGCGGTCTTGCGCGTGCTGGTGCACCACGTCAGCCAGAACCCGTAGGGTGCAATAGGCGCAGCGCATTGCACCGAGCAATTTCATTCGGCGCAATATCGATTGCGCCCTACGCGGGCTCGTTGCCCGTCTCGACGATATGGCAGTGGTGGGTGAGTCGGTCCAGCAGCGCAGTCGTCATCTTCGCGTCGCCGAAGACGCTGGACCACTCGGCGAAGTCCAGATTGGTCGTGATCATCACGCTGGTGTGCTCGTACAGGCGCGAGAAAAGAAGAAAAGGAAAGAAGAAAAGGGGCCAGGCTCAAATTTCAAGTGGCAACCGGTCCTGTGGCCCGGCATCTCCCGGCGCCGCCTTTGGCGGCCGGCCACGCGGGCGGATTTCGCGCCGCTGTCCGGCGGCACGCTCGATGCGGTCGATAAACCGCGCATCCCCGAGCGGCTGCCCC
Source organism: Candidatus Methylophosphatis haderslevensis (assembly GCA_016711925.1). Taxonomy (GTDB): domain Bacteria; phylum Pseudomonadota; class Gammaproteobacteria; order Burkholderiales; family Rhodocyclaceae; genus Methylophosphatis; species Methylophosphatis haderslevensis. The sequence goes on along the minus strand of JADJSA010000018.1, from coordinate 446,568 downwards.
TGATTCAGGGCCAGGCGGATATCGCTGATCGCCTCGCCATCCAGTTCCGCGCGGAACAAGGCTCGATAGTGCGCCAGCCGGTCGGCCTCGCTCTTGCCCAGCCCGGAATACACCGCATGCGGTGTCAGCAAGGGGTCTCGCTGGCCCAGGCCATTCTTTCGATAACTGCTCCAGCGGTAATGCGCGGGGTCATCGACCATCGCTGCGCGCACGGGATTGAGTTCGATATAGCGCTGACAAAGAAGCAGATAGGCATCGGCCTGCACCAGAGAAGACTTGTAGCGGCTGTCCCACAAGGTGCCGGTGCGACGGTACGTCTTGTTGATGTACTGCACGTAGCGCCGGCCCAGCGAAATCATCAGCCGGGACACGGCTCCGGATTCCGGCGGCGTCAGCAAGAGGTGCACGTGGTTGGTCATCTGGACATAGGCATGCAACTGGCAACCCGTCGCAGCGCACGCCTCGCCCAGCCATTCGCGATAGGCGAGATAGTCTTCCTCGGCGAAGAAGCAGGCGTCGCGGTTATGACCGCGCTGAACGACGTGCAACGGAAGACCGGGGAGATGGATGAGTGTGGTCACGTGATTTGATGTTTCGATGGTCACGGACGGTGATGGTAATCGGCGGAGAGGAAGGCAAAGAGAAACGCCGTCGGAGATCAATGCCGACGGCGTTGTTGCGTTGAGGGCGTGAGAATCAGAACGGCGGATCGTCATTGGAGGGCAAGGAGTTCGGATCGGGATGGACGAGGTTGTCGTAGGAAAGGCCCTCGTAGAAGCGATCGGCCTGGTGGCCGTAATGAGTCATGAAGAGATCGAGGATCTCGTAGAGGAAGTCCTGGATTTCGACGACGGCTTCATCAGGGAGCGATGGCAGATTGAGGGTAATGTTGACGGGGCGTGAATCGGGACGCATAGCCAGTACCTCCGGTGATCAACGTCCCGCCGCGGCGCGCGGCGCGGCTTGGGCATCTCGGGTTGGGCAAAGACATCGAGGTAGAGCTTCTCGTCGAGCTGAGCCAGATCGCGCTGTGCGGCCGCAGCGAGGAGCTCCGCCGCCAACGTCGTCATGATGCGGTAATTGCCGGCAGCGTGATCGCACAAGGTCTGTCGCAACTGAGGCGTCATCAGGCTGGCGTTGCCGGCGCCGGCCAGCAGATGATTGAGGCAGGCCAGCAACTCATCGCGGCTCGCATGCTCGGTCGCGAGCCGGGTCCGAATGCGCGAGCCGAGCGGGATCAGTTCCTCGCGCCGGAGCTTCTCGATCAGCCGCGCATCGCCGGCGAGCACCACGCACAGCAATGGCTGCGAATCGAAACGCGCGCTGGCCAGCAGTCGCAGCTCGCACAGCACCGCCGGGCTCATCTCCTGGGCTTCGTCGACGAGCAGCACCGCTCGCCGGCGTGTCGTCTCCAGATGTGAGAACCAGACCTCGCGCAGGATTTTGAAACCGCCCCAGCGGTTATGCGGGCGCAGTGGGACGGTAAAGATATCGCCCATTTCGCGGTAGAAGTCCGCCAGGTTGCTCTGCGGATGATTGATCGCGCCGACCGTGACATCGGGCAGTCGCGCTCAAGCGATCCGCCAACAGACGCAAGGCAACGCTCTTGCCGGTGCCCGGATCGCCGTGGATCATCGCAAAGCCGCCTTCCTTGATCTGGGCGTGCTCGATACGCCAGCAGAGTTCTCCATCCGGGGCGGCACATAAATCGCCTCGGTCGGTAGTTCGGGCGAGAAGGGATTCCACTTCAACCCGTAGAGGGCGAGGAGTTTCTGGTTCATGCGATGTCCTTGTCACGGGGTGGCAAATACGCCGGCGGCAGGCCGGTGGCGGCGTAGTCGGCGATTTGTTGGCGCAGCAGCGGTGCGATACCAGACGGTGGCAGTGGCGACAGATCGGTCGTTACCGGCGACAGGCGCCGGCGCTGGCCATCGGCGTTGGCCGACTTGTCGAGCGGCTTGACCGGACACAGCACGGCGCCGGAGCGGTGGTCAACCAGATCGACCCGGGTCAGATCCCAGCGGGCGTAGCGCAGATGGACGGTGGTGAGGTGGCGATAGCGGGCAGGAATCTCGAAGCGCGAGCCTTCCAGACTCACCGTACCGTCGGCGCGGCGCTGCCGGCGCGCGACCTCGATGCGGAAGGCGGCACAGAGCGTCGCGGTGTCCGGGCATTCGCGCCGGACATTGGGGCCGGCGAGATAGCGGTCCAGCGGGGTGGCATCGATCTCGGAATGGTGCGTGCGGTGATACTCCTGCTCGACCCAGGCTTGCGTCGCCTGATTGAGAGAATCGAGGGTGAGGGTCTCCTCGCCTTCGAGCATCGCCATCAAGCGAGCCTCGACACGTCCCCAGAACGACTCCTGTTTGGCATTTTGATACGGAGAATATGGCAGCGTCGTCTGATGCACGATGCCCAGGGCGGCCAGCCCGCTGACGGTCTCCTCGGCCAGCATCGCGGCGCCGTTGTCGGTCATCAGGCCCGCGGCAGGCCGCGTTTCATGAATGCCTGCGACAGACCATGCACCAGAGTTTCGGCGGTTTCGTCGAGGTACCACTGCAGGTGGCAGACGAGGCGCGAGCGATCGTCGATGACCCCGAGCAGCATCGGCTTGGCCCAAGTGCCGGCGCGCGTGAGCACCTTGCGTGCGCCGTGGTGGAAATCAAGATGCCATAGAGCAGACACATGGTCGACCTCGAAACTCCTGACTTCCAGTTGCTCGAGCCGGTCGCGGGCCAGCAGCGCGCCGTCGGTGGCGCGTTTCGGGCGGGCCTGGCGGTACATTCCTTGCGCCTTGAGGTAGCGGCGCACCGTCGGGTAGGACGGCAACGGCGAAGCACTGTCCAGGGCAACGCGAAGGTTGTCGAAATGCAGTTGCGCGCTCCAGTTCGGATGTTCGCGATACTGGGTCGTCAGGAGAGTGATAGCGGCCGGCGTGAGACTGGGGAAACGGCCGACATCGCCGCGCAGACGGTTACGCAGCGCGGCCACCGGATCGGCAGCGGCGCGGGCGGTGTAGTACCAGCGCTCAAGGGTCGAGACGCCGAAACGGATGTCCAGGCCGGAGACCGGATGTCGCCAGGTCACGGCGGCAAGTGTGGTCATCGCCGCGGACAGTTCCCTGGACGCCGGTGGTGCGGCGAGCAAGGGGCCGATGATCGCGAAGCGCAGCCGCGCTAAAGCGTCACGTTGCGGTGGATCGAATTCACTACTCAAGACGGTCTCCCCGGTGAGGCGGCGCCGACGGCGTCGCTGCTGGGAGTGAAGGCTACAAACCCTCGCGGACCTTGCCTATGCGCATCCTCTGCGGGTGATCAGCGCCCTTCAGACAACGAGATCGCCGTGACGCTGATCGGGCTGAGAAAGACGAGCAGTCGCATCAACTGCTCGGCGGCCTCGCCAACGAAGCGCTCCAGCAGACCCGCGGGGAACAGATCGCTGTCGACCGGCGGCATGAAGCGCGCACAGTGGGCCTGCCACAACGGCGTCAGTGGAAACAGATCCACCCACCATTGGCGCCAGCGCTGAAGGGTACGGACCCGGAACGGCCAGGTCGGTGGAGACCCGCGCCGCCGCTGTGTTCTGCCCGGCATGCCGGGCAGAACACAGCACCACCGCCAGCGCCAGATAAACGCGCCGGCCGAGGAAACGAACCGATGTCGATGTCTTGCGCTTGCGGCAATCGGCACAGCAGAAGCTGAACCGCGACTCAAACTCGGCGCGAACCTCGTTCAGGCAGGCACGCGGCTTTCGCGGGTAGTTGGCGCGGTGGAGAATGCCGCCACACGCGCATCGGCCAGCATGCACGTCGGCCGCCAGTTCCTCGTCAATGCTCAGCAGTAGTCGGAAAAACTTGGGGTCTTGCAGCAGGGCATGGCACACTTGAACGGTCTCTAGGCTTGGTAACCAGAGACTCCCCCAAAGGGTTCGTTTGTTCAAGTTCCCCGAGGGGGATCACCTGCTCAACATCACGCTGTTTGACCATTTCGGCAGCGATTGCCATCGAGATTGGTGACCGTGCTCATGGACGCGGGGGCGGCGAGGCATGGGGTGAGGATATCAGGTGGCGCCAATTAAATCGAGCCTGGCCCCTTTAATTCCTCCTTTAATTCCTCCCTCCGGACCGGGCTCGACCAACAAACGGATCAGATCGTGGCTTCGCACGATCTATCCTTATTCGTTAGGCCGCGCATGCAATGCCAGCGCGACCGGCGCCCTACCCTGGCTTGGCGACCTCAGCTTCTCCGGGCGCCGGGGGCGCGCTGTGTGCTGCTTGACTTGAAGCGCCACACAGTGCCTCCCGCTCCGCGCTTGAGGCGCACGCGCACCTCCAACCATGCCGACCGCCCTGCGCCGGAACCTACGGCATGCACTCTTGAACTCGACGGCGAAAGCAGCTGTGTGGCCCCTTGCGTGGGGCACACTGCGGTGGCGCTTTCGAGGCGAGCCCCCTGGGCGAGCCGTGATGAGGCAGTGCACCATATCCTCAGCCCGTGGCCTAACGTCTGGCATCAGCGGCGAGCGTAGCGAGTCCGCTGCATGCCGGGGTTGGACGAAGCCGCTACGCGGAGGAAACCCCGGTGCTGTAGTCGTGTTGGAGTCAAGATGTTACCTCGCCCCTCATCCGAGGGATATCCATGACAAACGCGAGGTTACCGCAAGATGGAAGACATGTCCGCAGTTGCCGCTACGAATTTCGACAAGAACTATCGGTTGCATCTGAAGCACCTGAAGCTCAAGGGTTTGCAGCCGAAGACGATCGAGGCGTATTCGCGCGCCATTCGCCGGGTCGGAGATTACTTCGATCATCAGATCGACGATCTGACCGAGGCCGACCTGATGGATTACTTCACCGACCTGCGCGAAACACACGCCTGGAGTTCGGTCAAGCTCGATCTGTACGGGCTCAAGTTTTATCACGAGTACGTCCTGAAGAAACCCTGGGTGGCGCCGGGTCTGATCAAGCCGCCGCGCTCACAGCGCCTGCCGGACATCGTCACGGTCGAGGAGACCGAGCGGATTCTTCTGGCCACGCAGGTGCTCAGTTACCGGGTCTTCTTCTTCACCCTCTACAGTCTCGGCCTGCGTCTGGGTGAAGGGTTGCGGCTGACGGTCGCCGACATCGATGGGGCGCGCGAGCGCGTGCATATCCGCGATGCCAAGGGCAACAAGGATCGGCTGGTGCCGCTGCCGACGGCCACTCACCAACTCCTGCGCCGTTTCTGGCACCGCCACCGCAATCCCGTTCTGCTGTTTCCCAATCGGCACGGCGGCTTGGCGGGCGCGCGCACCGCCAAGACACCGCTCGATCGCGGCGGCGTGCAGAGAGCCCTGCGGGCGGTCGTCCAATCCTGCGGCCTAAAAAAAAGATTTCGCCCCATAGCCTGCGCCACGCCTATGCCACTCACCTGATCGAGGCCGGCGTCGACCTCATCGAGGTCCAGAAGATTCTCGGGCATCACTCGATTCTCACGACGGTTCGCTACACCCATCTGACGGATCAGACCCAGCATCACGCCATCGAGCGCATCAACGCGCTGATGGACCGCTATTGCCTCACCAAGGGGACCCCGCGATGATCCGCCTTGCTTCGGTCATCGCCCAATTCGAAGCGGACTTCATGACGCAGTTTCGCCACCGGCTGGGCTTCGAGCAGCTTCGGGCGCTCTGGGCTATTGGTCATTGCCGCACCCCGGCCAGCCCGATGATGCAGGTCCAATGCACCGGATGTCCGCATCAGAAACGGGTGCCGCATTCCTGCGGCCATCGCCATTGTCCGCACTGTCAGCACCATGAGAGCCAGCAATGGCTGGAACGCCAGATGCAGCGGCTCGTCCCAGCCGACTATTTCTTTCTGACCTTCACGCTGCCGGCCGAATTGCGCGGGCTCGCTCGCGCGCACGCCGGGGTCGTCTTCGATTTGTTGATGCGCTGTGCCTGGGAAACGGTGCACCGCTTCAGTCAGAACGACCCGCAGTTGCAGGGCAGCCCGGGGGCGATCGCGGTACTGCACACGCACTCGCGCCGGCTCGACTTCCACCCGCATGTCCATCTGGTCGTCCCCGCGGCGGCGCTCGATGCGGCCAAGCAGCGCTGGCGACGCAAGCGGCGCGGCAAGAACGGCACCTACCTGTTCAACGAGAAGGCGATGGCCAAGGTCTTCCGGGCAAAAATGCTGGCCGCAATCGAGGCGGCCGGCATTTGCCTGCCGACGTGCTATCCGCGGCAATGGGTGGCGCACTGCAAATCGGTTGGCAGCGGCGAGAAGGCCCTGATCTACCTCGGTCGTTACCTCTACCGCGGCGTCATCCGCGAGGAGGATATCCTCGCCTGCGACAACGGCCGGGTGCGCTTCCGCTATCGCAACGCCAAGACGGACAAGGTGGAACAACGCTCTCTCGCCGGCGCTGATTTCCTCTGGCTGATTGTCCAGCACGTGTTGCCCAAGGGCTTTCGCCGCGCTCGCAATTTCGGCTTCCTGCACGCCAATTGCAAGCGCTTGATCGGCTTGCTGCATCTGTTGCTGAAGTTCGATCCCGGTCGCTTCAGGCCACCGCGCAAGGCGCGACCACCGATGCTTTGCGTCTGCTGTGGCGCGGTGATGGCGATCGTCAGGACGCGAATTCGATCGACCTCGCCCGGGGTCGTCGCGGTCCCACCGCTCGCCGCAGTGGCTATCTGATCATGTAAGCCGAGCCCTCACCGCGCTGTCCGGCCGCATTCGGGACTTCAGTTTCCCCAAGCTGAGTGATGCGCTCGCCCAGAATTCGGTAGCCCGGACGCTAAAACGGCCGCATTCGCAAGATCTTCGCTGGCTGTGCAGCAGCGCGCCGGGACTTCCTGCTCCCGGTCCTCCGGAGTTCATGCTTCCGGGGTAACTCCAAAAAAGATATTTGCAGAGGGGCCGCCCAGCGCTCCGGACCGGGCTCGTCCAACAAACGGATCAGATCGTGGCTTCGCACGATCTATCCTTATTCGTTAGGCCTCACCGGGCTACAGGTCACGGGGTTTGAACGCATCCGGCTCGTATATGCCATCTCTGAGACGCTGGCGCCGCTGTGCATCCGCGCGAAGTCCGTCGTCAATCACGTAGAGCAAGGCCAGGGCATCACCATCCAGAGTGTCGAAAAAGCTGGTCGAGTCGAGGTACTCGGCCGCTACAGCATTGAGCACTTCAGACAGTGCCGCCAGGGCCAGGTTGACGCTCTGACGTGAAGCGAACTCAAGTGGCTTCGCCGTCTCAGAGACTTTCAGGTCGAGGTCGCTGTGAGCGATGTGACGGTTCCTCCAGTCCCGTGCGAAGTCACTAGCCTGCAGAGCGGCTTGAACCTTTGCGTCGACCAAGGCTTTTGAGTTGGGGCGAGCGACCAACGCAGATAGGCGCTGGATCGTCAGGTTCTGCTTCTTGCCCGTTGCCGGTGGGTCTGTTAGCCGAGCGATATGCAGAAGAACGTTTTCCCAGATCGAGTCCTGCACGAGTCTGAAGAAAGCGGGCGCCGCGGCATTTAGAAGGTCGATTCTTGATTCCTTCGTGCCGAAGAGGGCAACGAAGTCAGACCACTTCCCGTGGACCCAGGCGACCTCTTGCCAAAGCGCAGAGTAGATGGCTCCAAGTTCGTCGCCCATCAGCCGTATATGCTCGGCCTTCGCTTCGTCGGCGGTGCGGTGCGAGGCTGTCATTGTGTGAGGCCTAACGTAAGGTGTGGCGCCTAAACTCGACGGAAAACTTTCCGTCAATAAGCTGTATAAAACACCAGTCTCTCATGATATCCTCTTTCCATCAGTGGGTTGTCCAAATTTATGAGGACCTAAAGATGGATGCACGGGTTTCGTCCCCAGGGCCGCTTTCCCCGCCCCGCCTGCTCGACCAGGTACGCGCGAAGATCCGGCTGAAACATTACAGCCTGCGCACCGAGCAGGCGTATGTGGATTGGATTAAACGATATATTCGGCACCATGGCAAGCGGCATCCGCGCGAGATGGGGGCGGTCGAGGTCGAGGCCTTCCTGACCCATTTGGCGGTGGCGGGGCGGGTGGCTGCGTCGACGCAGAACCAGGCAAAGAGCGCATTGCTATTTCTCTATCGCGAGGTGCTGGCGCTTGAACTGCCGTGGCTGGACAACATTCAGCGGGCCAGGGCGCCGAAGCGCTTGCCGGTGGTGCTGACGCGCGACGAAGTGCAGGCGCTGCTCTGCGGGCTCCATGGCACCCACTGGCTGGTGGCGAGCCTGCTGTACGGCACCGGCATGCGCATCATGGAATGTCTGCGTCTGCGGGTGAAAGACGTGGATTTCGCCCGCGGCGAGATCCTGGTGCGCGACGGCAAGGGCTTCAAGGACCGCGTGACGATGCTGCCGTCGACGCTGGCTGCGCCGCTGCGCGATCATCTGGTGCAGGTGAAAGCCCTGCACGATCGGGATCTGGGCAATGGCGGTGGCGAAACCGGGCTGCCCTACGCGCTGGACCGGAAATATCCGGGGGCCGGAAGGCAATGGGCCTGGCAATACGTGTTTCCATCGGCGAGCTTGTCGACCGACCCGCGTTCAGGGGCGGTGCGTCGTCACCATCTGCTGGATCAGGCCATCCAGCGCGCACTCAGGCAAGCCCTGCGCGATGCCGGCCTGACCAAGCCGGCGACGCCGCACACGCTGCGCCATTCGTTCGCCACGCATCTGCTCGAGGGTGGTTACGACATCCGCACCGTGCAGGAGTTGCTCGGCCATTCGGACGTATCCACCACCATGATCTATACCCACGTGCTCAATCGCGGCGGCCGGGGCGTGGCGAGCCCGCTAGACCGGCTGAACTGAGGCGCAGGGCGGGCGCGCCCGATCCGGGCGGGGTGTACAATTCGCTGGCTGTCGTCACTTTCCGGGTCCGGTAATGCGCGCGTTCTCCATATCCTGGCTGCAAGCTTACCGCCGACGGAGGCGGCTCGATGCGCAGCGTCGCATTCGTGCATTCAGGGGGCGGATCGGTTTGCGGCATGAGCTTGATGCGTCGCGCCGGGCACGCTGAGTTGCTGGATCGTCCGGTGCCTCGTTGCCTGTCAATCGGCTTGAAGCGTTGGGCAAGATGAGCGCCGTCTCTGCGAACGCCTCTTTCGCCGCCGAGCGCGACATCGCCCGCCTGGGCCAGGTGTTCACGCCGCCGGCCATCGTCGATGCGATGATCGCCCTGCGCCGCCGCCACGGTCGCACGCTCGATCCGGCGGCCGGCGACGGCGCGTTCTCCAGCCGCATTGCCGGCTGCACTGCGATAGAACTCGATGCGCATTTCGCCCCGCCCGGTGCGCTGGTGCAGGATTTCTTCGCCTACCCTGCCGAGCAGAAGTTCGACACCATCATCGGCAATCCGCCCTACGTGCGCTACCAGTACATCCGCGCCGGCACCCGCGCGCTGTTCCAGCCCGGGCGGCTCGACGGGCGCGCCAACCTCTATCTGTTCTTCATCGACAAGTGCCTCGACCACCTGGCGCCGGGCGGCGAGCTGATCTTCATCACGCCGCGCGATTTTCTCAAGGCCACCTCGAGCGCGCCGCTCAATGCGCGGCTGTATCGCGAAGGCACGATCACCGATTTCGTCGAACTGGGCGATGCCAGGGTGTTCGACGGCGCGCTGCCCAACTGCGCGATCTGGCGCTTCGAGAAAGACAACCCCTCGCACCGCACCTACGACGGCCGGCGCATGGTGTTCTCGGGCGGGCAGCTCGCCTTCTCGCGCGGCATCTACAGCGTGCCGCTGTCCGACGTGTTCGCGGTGATGGTGGGCGCCGTCTCGGGCGCCGACGACATCTACACCCACGAAGAACTCGGCAGCATCGATTTCGTCTGCTCGGTCACCGCGCGCACCGGGCAGACCCGGCGCATGATCTACAACGAGCAACTGGAGTACCTCGAGCCGTTCAAGCCGCGTCTGATCGCGCGCCGGGTGCGCCGCTTTGACGAATCCAACTGGTGGCAGTGGGGCCGCCAGCATCACGTCAGCGAGCGCCCGCGCCTCTACGTCAACAACCGCACGCGCAACCCGCGGCCGTTCTTCCTGCACCCCTCGATCCACTATGACGGATCGATCCTCGCGCTGTTTCCGCACCAGCCGCATGCCGACCTGAATGCGCTGTGCGCGCTGCTCAACGACGTCGATTGGCGCGAACTCGGCTTCGTCTGCGACGGCCGTTTCCTGTTCGCCCAGCGCAGTCTGGCGCAGACGTTGCTGCCCGAAGGCTTCGCGCCCTACGCTGTCAGCCAGGGCGCCTTGCGCAGCATCTGAAAACTGCCATCGGCCTGCGAACCGCATGGAATGGCGGTCTACAGACGGCATGGCTGTAGACCGCCATTCCATGCGGCTTCCAGCCCGGCACGGGCTACGGGCCAGTGCTGGCGCCGGCTGGCGCGGCCTGCAGCGTGAACTCGAAGATCGAACCGACGCCGACGTTGGAACGGGCGCGGATCTCGCCGCCGTGACGCTGCACGATGCGCTGCACGATCGACAGGCCGATGCCGGTGCCGGGAAACTCGCGTTCCGAATGCATGCGGCGGAACGGCTGGAACAGTCCGTCGGAATGGCTCATGTCGAAGCCGGCGCCGTTGTCGGCCACCCGGTACCAGATGCGCCCGCCTTCGACGAAGCTATCCACGCCCACCGCTGGCACCGCGCTGCGGCCGGTGTACTTCCATGCGTTGCCGAGCAGGTTCTGCCACACCTGCGAGACCAGTTGCGCGTCGGCCGTCGCCGGCGGCAGGTCGGCCAGCGTGAACGCCACGTGGCGGCTCGGGTCGGCGGCCACGATCTCCCAGGTGTCGCGGACCCCTGCCGTCATGTCGACGCGCTCGCGTAGCAGTTCGCTCTCTTCGGCCAGCGACAGGCGGCTCAGTCCGCCGATCAGCGTATCCATGCGCAGCGCCGCGCGATCGATGCGATCGACATTGGCCAGCGCGCTCTCCAGCGCGCCGCTGCCGATGTCGTGCCTGAGGAACACGCTGATGCCGCGGATCGCGCGTACCGGCGCCTTCAGGTCATGGGCGATGGTGCTGGCGAAACGCGCGCTGCCGCGCCGTGCCGCGTCGACCATCTCGTCGGCCGCGCCGAGTTTTTCCGCCTGCTCGCGCGTCTGTGCGAGCAGCGCCTCGTAGCCCTTGCGAAACTGCGCCTGCTGGCGCGATTGCTCGGTGACGTCGCGCACCACGGCAAAGACGCAGCGGCGCGCGTCCAGATCGAAATATTCCGAATGCACCAGGCAGTCGCGCAGTTCGCCGTCGCTGCGGCGCAATTGCAGCGGGGCGGCTTCCAGGTTGCCGGTCTCGCGCAGCATCGCGCGCAGGGTCGACAGCGCCAGCGGCGAATCGATAGCCGCCAGCGCGTCGACCGTCTGCCCAACCGCCGCCTCACGCGACACTCCGAGCAACATGCAGACGGCCTGGTTGACCTCGAGCACCAGGCCGCTGCCCGCTTCCAGGATCGCCATGCCGTCCGGGTGCAACATGAAGGTCTGCTCGAAGCGTTGCTCGGCCGCGCGCAGCGCGTGCTCGGCCTGCTCGCGGCGCGCCCGCTCGGCGCGCATCGCCCGGGTACGCGCGCGCAGCCGGCGCGCCAGCAGGAACAGCAGCCCGAGCCCCGCCAGCGCCAGCACGCCCCCGGCAACCCACTGCAGCACGATGCGCTGCTGCAACTGCGCTCGCGCCCGCGCGCCGCGATGGCTGCTCAGCCATTTCACCCGCAGCGCTTCGAGCTTGCCCGATTTCTCGATCTGCTCGAGCGCCTGCGACAGCCGCTCTGCAAGCGCGGCATTGCCCGGCTGCACGGCGAACGCATAATCCTGCAGGCGCACGCTGAACTCGGCGGCCGCCAGGCCGTGCAGATCGTCGGCCTGTAGCAGCGGATCGCCGTAGGCGCGCAGCATCAGCGCCAGGTCGCTTGAGCCGTCGCGCAGCGATTCCAGGGCGGCGCGCGGCGTGGCGTGGGGTGTGAAGTGGAAGCGGTCGCCGGCGAAGAAGGTCGCCAGCGCCTCGCGCATCGGCTCGGCGTCGACGTAGGCGATGCGCGGCACTTCGAGATCCTGCAGCGATTCGGGCGCCCGCGCCCCGTCGCGGTAGTAGATGGCCAGGGCCGGCGTGGCATGCGACGGCAGAAAGTTGGCCCAGTCGCCGCGCGCATGGGTGCGCGACATGGCGATCAGGTCGAGCCCGCCCGCGCGAAACCCGGATTCGACCACCGGCCAGCCGTCGAGCCGCACCTCGAGCCCAAACCCGGCGACCCGCGCCAGCTCATGCAGCAAGTCGATCTGGAAGCCTCGCGGCTGGCCGTCGCCGTCGACATACTCGAACGGCGCAAACGCACGGTCGCCGCCGTAATGCACGACCTGCGCGTCTGCCAGCACGCCGGTCGCGAAAAGCACGGCAAGCACAAACGACGCGAACCGCGCCCGCTCGGCTCGCAGTCGCAAAACCAGGGTACGTGCTCTGGCCGGCAGCGGGCGCATCAGTCGGCGCGCCCGGTGGAACGGGGCAATGCCGGACGACTGGGCGTGGCCAAAACAGCGCCAATCCGGCCGGCCCGGGAGTTTGGGTTGCAGTGCACGTCGATTCACGTAGTCGGGATCGGTTGCAAATCTACCGTGCGTCAGCGGAAAAGCAAGCAGTTCGCGGCGCCGCAAACGCCACCGCGCAAGCAGGTATCCCGCCTCCCGAGGCGAACAACGCGTCGTTTCGTGAGTGCGCGAATGCATCTGTTTCGGGAGAATCGCGCCGCCGCGAATCGACAACCCCGCCCGAGTGGGCCGGCCTCGACAGGATACCCTCCGATCGTAGGGGTTGCATCAAACCGGGAAACCATGCCAGCATAGGCGTCGATCACCTATTTGGCGGATGCCGCACCTGCCGCGTTCAGCCAGATGTTTCTACCAGATTCGGAGGAGTTGCCATGGCCAGACTGTCACCGAAAGCGATCGCCGCCGCGATCGGTTTCGCATCGATCGCCTCAGGCGTTTCAGCGCAAACCGTTGCACCGCTGACCTTCACGCGGCTCAGTGGACTTATTGACAACGGCTATACCGCTCCGTACTTCAATCGAACAGGTGTTTTTCGGGCCGAACTTCCCAACATAGGTTCGTTGGAGCTTCTGCAAATCGCCCTCAAGGACACGAGCAATGTGAACGCCGGCTGGTACGGCGCCGACTCCGGCTTCGATCTGGATGCGATCAAGCTGTCGACGGAATTCAAGGATAACGCCTCGGGTGCGCTTTCCGCGGCCGGGCTGACGGTCTTCGATTTTCCCAGCACGTCGCTTATCCCGGGCTCGCAGAGACCGCCAAAATCGCCCAAGCAATTTGGTGCCAACGCTGTGGGCGGTGTCGACCCGAGTGCCACGCTCGATAAATTCGATGCAAAGTATTTTTCCTCGGGCTATGTTTCGCTTGGATTCGGGGGAAGCATCATTTTCAATCTGGCTGACACGACGCCCAGCCCCGGATCGAAACTGTACTTGTACGTCGGGGAAGTTGGGGGGCAGGGTGAGACAATCACCGGCGACGTGTTCGTAACGTCGCCCAATCAACCGGTTCCAGAGCCCGGCAGTTGGGCGCTCATGCTTAGCGGCCTGGGACTACTCGCCGGCTTGGTCACGCGCCGCCGCGCTTTCCGGCGCTAGTAGCCGAGCGCCCGGTCGAGCACGGCGACGAACTGCTCGGCCGGTTGATAGCCGACCACGCGCAAACCGTCGATCTCGCGGCCGGTCTTGTCGAAGAACACGATGCCCGGCGGGCCGAACAGGTTGAAGCGCGCGAGCAAGGCTTTGTCATTTTCGGAGTTGGCGGTGACGTCCGCTTGCAGCAGCAGCAGCTTGCCGAAGCGCGCCTGCACCTGCGCGTCGGTAAAGGTAAAGCGTTCCATTTCCTTGCAACTCACGCACCAGTCGGCATAGAAGTCGAGCAGCACCGGCCGCCTGGCGCCGGCCAGGCGCTGTTCGAGTTCGGGTAGTGAGGCGATGCGTTGAAAGCGCTGCTCGGCCGGCTGCTTTGCGCCGGCGCTGCGCAGGATGGCCAGCGGCTGCAGCGGATCGCGGCTGCCGGCCAGCGCGCCGATCAACAGCGCGGCGCCGACCAGCAGCGCGACCACGCCGACGCCTTTCCAGAAGCGCTGCCAGCCGTGCGCATGAGCAGGCAGCGGATCGAGCGCGTGCAGGAAAATCGCCGAGAAGATCAGCAGCGCCGCCCAGGCCAGCATGGCGGCCAGCGGCGCAATGACCGGCGATACGACCCAGATCGCCACGCCGAGCAGCAGCACGCCGAAGAATTTCTTCACCGCCTCCATCCACGGCCCGCTCTTTGGCAGCACGTGGTGCGCCGACAGCGCAAAGACGATCAGCGGCACCCCGGTGCCGAGGCCCATGGCGAACAGCGCAAGACCGCCGAGGCGCGCATCGCCGGTCTGCGCGATGTAGAGCAGCGCCCCGGCCAGCGGAGCAGCCACGCAGGGCCCGACGATCAATGCCGAAAGCATTCCCATGGTGGCGACGCCGAGAATCGAACCGCCGTGCTGGTGGCTCGACACGTCGGACAGCCGGCTTTGCAGCGCGCTCGGCAACTGCAGTTCGTAGAAGCCGAACATCGACAGCGACAGCACCACGAACAGCGCGGCGAAGCCACCGAGCACCCACGGATTCTGCAGCGCGGCCGACAGCATGGTGCCCGACAGCCCGGCCGCCACGCCGGCCGCGGCATACGCCAATGCCATGGCCAGCACGTACACGCCGCACAGCACGGCGGCGCGCGGGCGGCTCAGTGCCTGGCTGCGCCCGAGCACGATCGAGGCGACGATCGGAATCATCGGAAACACACAGGGCGTGAAAGCCAGCAGCACGCCGAAACCGAAGAAACCGAGAATGGCCAGTACCCCGCCTTTCTTGAGGGCGCGCGCGATGCGTCCGCTCTCGTCGAAACCGCCGTCGGCCGGCGCGCGCGGGCTTGCCGTTGCGGGTGCCGAGGGCACGGCCGCGCCAGCCTGTGAAGCGCCCGCTGCAGCAGCCAGCGTCACCTCGATCGCCTTGGGTCTGCGGTGGAAAGCACACGCCGATGTCGGCGCAGCCCTGCGAGGTGACGTCGAGCTTCAGGGTCTGCAGGCCGGCGGCGGCCTCGACCGGCAGCCGCGCGACGACGCCGTGGTAATACACCTGGACATTGCCGAAGGTCTCGTCCCTTTTCATCTTGCCGGGCGGCAGCACGGCGGCGCCGAGCTTGGCGTCGGGGGAGTCGAACTTGAAGCGCTCGCGGTAAAGGTAGTAGCCGTCTTCGATGTCGAAGCGGACCTCGACCATATTGCGATCGGGCGAAACGGCGTCGATGCGGAACGCCTTGTGCGGCGGCAGCACGTCCTGCACCGCAAAGGCGAGCAGCGGCAGCAGGCCGAGCAGCAGGAGCAGGCGGCGCATCAGCATGCGATCTTCGGATCGCGCGCGCATTCGGCGCCGACCCAGTCGAGATAGGCCGGCAGGCCGGCGGCCAGCGGCAGCGCGATGATCTCGGGCACCTCGTAGGGATGCAGCGCGCCTAGCGCGGCTTCCAGTTCGGCATAGCGCGCACGGGTGGTCTTGATCAGCAGCGGCACCTCGTCGGCCTGTTCGACCGCGCCCTGCCAGCGATACACCGAACGGCATGGCGTCAGGATGTTGACGCAAGCCGCCAGCCGGCGCTCAACCAGCGCATGCGCCAGCGACTCGGCGGCGGCACGGTCGGGCAGGTTGGAGATCACCAGCAGGGCTTCTTCGGCAAACGTCATGGTCGGTTGGAGTGTCAATCCGGCGCGAGGTTCACTTGATCATGCGGCGCCGGCACAGCACCAGCGCGACATGGTAACCGACCAGCGCGACCCCGAGCAGCACCGCGCAGTGCAGCAGGATGTCGTCGGGCGTGCGCCCGAGCAGCAGCGGGCGCACCAGTTCGACCGCGTGGCTGAGCGGCAGGAAGTGCGCCACCGATTGCACCGCTGGCGGCAACTGCTCGATCGGAAAGAACACGCCGGAAGCCAGCATCATCGGCGTGATGAACAAGGTGAAGTAGTACATGAAGAAGTCGTAGGAAGGCGCGAGCGCCGTCACGCACAGCCCGAGCGCCGCGAACGCCAGCCCGATCAGGAAGATGATCGGCAGCACCCACAGCGAGGACCAGGCATCGGTCAGCCCGAACAGGCAGATCACCAGCAGGATCGCCACGCCGGACATCACGCTCTTGGATGCCGCCCAGACCAGTTCGGCCAGCACGATGTCGTCGAGCGACATCGGCGCGTTGAGGATCGCCTCCCAGGTGCGCTGCGTCGCCAGGCGCGAGTAGGCCGAATACAGCGCCTCGAAGGTCGCGCTGTTCATGGTGGACTGGCAGACGATGCCGGTGGCGAGAAAGGTGATGTAGGAGACGCCCTGCACCTCCTTCACCAGCATGCCGAGGCCGAAGCCCAGGCCGATCACGTAGAGCAGCGGGTCGGCCAGGTTGCCCAGCACCGAGGGAATCGCCAGCTTGCGCCAGACCAGGAAATTGCGCCGCCACACCGCAACGAAGCGCAGCGACAATTCGGGCAGACGGTAGTGTTCCGGCTTCATCGGCGGGTCAGTCGCGCAATTCACGCCCGGTCAGTTTGAGGAACACGTCTTCCAGGTTGGCCGGCCGGTGCAGGTAGCGCAATGCCGGCCGTCCCTGCAGCGAATCGAGCAGCCCGCGCGGATCGACGGCATAGCAGAACGCGGTCTCGCCACTGATCTCGAAGCGCAAGGCATGGCGCGCCGCCTCGATGCGCGCCCAATCCGCGACGTTGTCGCCATATACCTCGACCACCTGCGGTTCGATATTCTGCGCGATCACCTCACGCGGCGAGCCGTGCGCGACGATGCGCCCGCCGTCCATGATCGCGAGGCGGTTGGCCAGGCGCTCGGCTTCATCCATGAAATGCGTGGTCAGCAGCACTGTCTTGCCCAGTTGAACGAGTTGCTTGAGGCGCTCCCAGATCAGATGGCGCGCCTGCGGATCGAGGCCGGTCGTCGGTTCGTCGAGCACCAGCAGTTCCGGATCATTCACCAGCGCCCGCGCCAGTGCCAGCCGGCGCTTCATGCCACCGGACAAGGCCGAGATCTTTTCGTCCGCACGGCCGGCGAGGCCGGCGAATTCGAGCAGGCCGGGAATGCGTTCGCGGATCGTCGCCGCCGGGATGCCGAAGTAGCGGCCGAACACCAGCAGGTTTTCCGTCACCGTGAAGTCCGGATCGAGATTGTCGTTCTGCGGCACCACGCCGACCCGGCGACGCGCCTCGCGGGCCTCGCGCGGAATGGCCATGCCGCAGAGCCGGATGAGCCCGCGTCGGGATCGGCGAGGCCGAGCAGCAGCTTGAGCGTGGTGGTCTTGCCGGCGCCGTTGGGGCCGAGCAGCGCGAAGCACTCGCCGCGCGCCAGCGCGAAGTCGATGCCGGCAACCGCCTCGATGCCATTGAACGACTTCTTCAGGCCGCGAACTTCCAGCGGTGCGGGCGCGCTGTCGCTCAGTGCCGCCATGCGCGCACGATGATGTCGCGAATCAGGTGCAGGCGGGAATGGAAGAAGTGGTCGGCGCCCGGCACCACGATCACCGGCAGTTGCTGCGGCCTCGCCCAGTCGAGCACGTTGGCCAGCGGCACGGTCTTGTCGGCCTCGCCGTGAATGACGATGGTATCGGCGGGCACCGGCGGCGTGTCGTAGTGGCGCATATCGGGCACCGTGCCGGCGGCGGTGCCGACCAGCACCAACCGCTGCGCCGGCGCGCCGGCCTCGCGCATGCGCTGCGCCAGGCGCGCCTGCACGTTCGAGCCGAAAGAGAAACCCGCCAGCACGAACGGCAGTCCGCCCCAGCGCGCGCGCGCGTAGTCGAGCACCGCATGCATGTCGTCGGTTTCGCCCTCGCCCTCGTCGTGCTCGCCCTCGGTTGCGCCGACGCCGCGAAAGTTCGGACGCAGCGCGACGTAGTGCAGGTCGCGGAAAGTGCGTGCCAGGGTGAATACGACCTTGTTGTCTTTCGTGCCGCCGAACAGCGGGTGCGGGTGGCCGACCAGCGCGATGCCGCGCGCCTCGGCCGGCGCGTCGATCGTTACCTCGATCGCCCCGGCCGGGCCGGGAATCTCGATGCGCTCGACGGGCGGGCGCGTCATAGGCGCAGCCGTTCGACCGTGCGCCCGTGCGTCAGGTGTTCGTCGATGATCTCGTCGATGTCCGACTTGTCGACGTAGGTGTACCAGACCGCTTCCGGATACACCACCAGCACCGGCCCCTGGTCGCAGCGATCGAGGCAGCCGGCGGAATTGATGCGCACCTTGCCTTCGCCGGCCAGCTTGAGCGCCTTGATGCGGTCCTTGGCATAGCCGCGAACATCCGTGGCGCCATGATTGTTGCAGCAGGTCTCGCCAGGCTCGCGCTGGTTGCAGCAGAAGAACACGTGATACTTGAAGTGGCTCATGCGGGGGTGACCGGTTCGCGGCGGGTGGCGGCCGCACCAGCCGCGATTATATTCCGCGCCCCGCGGGCGCACCGCAGCGGCGCCGCCGCGCAAGGCGATGCTCAGATGCCTGCGTCGGCCCGCAGCGCGGTGGCCTTGTCCGTGACCTCCCAGGTGAACTCCGGCTCGTCGCGGCCGAAGTGGCCGTAGGCGGCGGTCTTCGAATAGATCGGCCGCAGCAGGTCGAGCGCCTGGATGATGCCCTTCGGGCGCAGGTCGAAATGCTTGCCGATCAGCGCGACGATCCTGTCGTCGCTGACCTTGCCGGTGCCGAAGGTGTTGACCATCAGCGATACCGGCTTGGCCACGCCGATCGCGTAGGCGACCTGCACTTCGCAGCGATCGGCGAGTCCGGCGGCGACGATGTTCTTCGCCACATAGCGGCTGGCGTAGGCGGCCGAGCGATCGACCTTCGACGGATCCTTGCCGGAGAACGCGCCGCCGCCGTGATGCGCGGCGCCGCCGTAGCTATCGACGATGATCTTGCGCCCGGTCAGGCCGCAGTCGCCGTGCGGACCGCCGACGACGAAGCGGCCGGTCGGGTTGATCAGGTAACGCGTGTCGGCGGTCAGCATATCTTTCGGTAGCACCGGCTTGATGATCTCCTCGATCACGCCTTCGCTGACCTGCGCATGCGAAACGTCGGGGCCGTGCTGGGTCGACACCACCACGGTGTCGATCGACACCGGCTTGCCATCGACATATTTGACGCTGAGCTGGCTCTTCGCGTCCGGGCGCAACCAGGGCAGCCGGCCGTCGCGCCGCACTTCGGCCTGGCGCTGCATCAGGCGATGGGCGAAATAGATCGGAAACGGCATCAGCGTCGGCGTTTCGCGGCAGGCGTAGCCGAACATGAGGCCCTGGTCGCCGGCGCCCTGGTCGAGGTCGAGCCCTTTGCCTTCATCCACGCCCTGCGCGATATCCGGCGACTGGCGGTTGATTGCGGTGAGCACCGCGCACGACTTGTAGTCGAAGCCGATGTCCGAATGGTCGTAACCGATGCGCCGCACGGTGTCGCGCGCGATTTCCATGTAGTTGATGTGCGCGGTGGTGGTGATTTCGCCCGAGATCACCACCAGACCCGTCGACACCAGCGTTTCGCAGGCGACGCGGCCCTTGGGATCCTGCGCCAGGATCGCGTCGAGCACCGCATCGGAAATCTGGTCGGCGACCTTGTCCGGATGCCCTTCGGAAACCGATTCGGAAGAAAAAAGATATTCAGCCATTAACTCTGCTCCATGAAAATTCCCACGTAAGTGACCGGCGTGACCGGCTCCGGGGAAATGAAGCAGGCGACGCTTTAGCAGTATTGTGATGTTGCCCTGACCGCCCTGCAAGTTGTCCTGATTAACTCGGCGGTTGCGGCGCAGTATAAACTCACGCCCGCGAGCGGTCAAAATGCTCATCGCCGATACGCGAACAAAATCACAACGACTCGGTTTAACGGTGCCTGCAATCCTGTTTCCCGCCCTGTATCGCCTGCTTGCCAGGCTGCCGCTGCGCGCCGCGCACCGGCTGGGCGGAGGAGTCGGCCGCTTGGTGTATTGGCTGTCCCCCGGCTATCGGCGGCACCTCGACGACAACCTTGCGCTGGCCTACCCGCAGGGTGCGCCGGCCGGCATGGCGGCCGAGGCGGCGCGCAGCGCCGGCCGCATGATGTTCGAGATTCCGCGCCTGTGGCTGCGCGAGCAGGGCGAGGCACTGGCCGCGGTGCGCGAGGTGCGCGGCTGGGGTCATCTCGAGGCTGCCTGGGCGCGGGGCGAGGGTATCGTGCTGCTCACGCCGCACATCGGCTGCTTCGAGATTATTCCGCTGTATTTCGGCACGCGCGCACCGATGACCTTCATGTTTCGCCCGTCCAAGCAGGTGTGGCTGCAGGACATCGTCGAAAAGGGGCGTATCAGGCCGAATCTATCGCCGGTGCCGGCAGACACCAGCGGGGTGCGGCTGCTGATGCGCGCACTCAGGCGCGGGCAGACGGTCGGCATCCTGCCGGACCAGGTGCCGGGCGGCGGCCAGGGGCTGTGGTCGACGTTCTTCGGCAAACCTGCGTACACCATGACGCTCGCCGCCCGCCTGTCGGAGATGCAGCGGGTCAGCGTCTTTCTCGCCTTCGGCGAGCGCCTGGCTGAGGGCGCCGGCTATGTCGTGCATTTCCTGCCGCCTGCCGTTGCGCTCGACGGCGACCTGCAGCAACGCGTCGCTGCGATCAACCATTCGCTCGAGGTGCTGATCCTGCAATACCCGGCGCAGTTCCTCTGGGGCTACAACCGCTACAAGCGCCCGGCCGGCGCCGACGCGCCTGGGGAGCCAACATGATGCGGCTGGCGGTCGCGCTGCTGTGGCTGCTGCATCTGCTGCCGCTCGGCGCGATCGCGGCCATTGGCCGCGGACTCGGCGCCCTTCTCTGGCGTCTGGCCAAAGAGCGGCGCCACGTGGTGCGCACCAACCTGCGGCTGTGCTTTCCCGACATGCCGGAAGGCGAGCGCGAGGCCCTCGCCCGTGAGCACGTCAAGCTGGTGACGCGCAGTTTCCTCGAGCGCAGTCTGGCCTGGTGGGCCAGCGCCGCGCGCATCCGCCGTCTGGTGCGGATCGACGGAATCGAGGCCTTCAAGGCGCTGGCCGCCAAGAGGCCGACCATCCTGCTGGTGCCGCACTTCGTCGGACTCGACATCTGCGGCACCCGGCTCGCGCTCGAAATCGACGCGGTGATGATTTACGCGAATCAGAAGAATCCCACGATCAACCGGCTGCTGCGGCACGGCCGCAGCCGCTTTGGCGACCAGCTCATGCTGTCGCGCCAGGAGGGCGTCCTGCGGACGATCAAGGCGATGCGTGCCAAGCGCCCCTTCTACTACCTGCCCGACCAGGACTACGGCGCGCGCGATGCGATCTTCGTGCCGTTCTTCGGGGTGCCGGCCGCCACCATTACCGGCCTGTCGCGGCTGGCCCGGCTGGGCGACGCGGCGGTCGTGCCGTGCATCGCGCACATGCTGAAGGGCGGGCAGGGCTACCTGCTGTCGATCGGCGATCCGTGGGCCGATTTCCCGGGCAGCGATCTCGAGGCCGACACGCTGCGCATGAATCGGGCGATCGAGCAGTCCGTGCTTGCCATGCCGGCGCAGTACTACTGGGTGCACAAGCGCTTCAAGACGCGTCCGCCGGGTGGAGAGCGGATCTATTGACCATGTTTTGCCGGCTGGCGCTTGCCGCTGGAAGACGATGAGGGCATAGTCGAAAGATGCCTGGACCGACTCAGCTTGTCTTGATCGTCGACGACGACGAGATGTGGCGCATGCTGGCGCGCGTGGCGCTGGGGCGCGCCGGCTTTCGCTGCGAGGAATGCCCGAGTGTGAAAGCCGCCATGGCCGTGCTGGCGCGCGGACCCGTGTTCTGCATCGTCACCGACCTGCGCATGCCGGAACTGGACGGACTCGACCTGTGCCGCATGGTGCGCAGCGATCCGACGCTGGCCGACATACCGATCATCGTCATGACCAGCAGCACAGACGAAGCCGAACATCGCACCGCGCGCGAAGCGGGTGCTCACTTGACCCTGCGCAAGGACGTCGAATTCAAGCAGGTGGTGTCGGCGGTGCGATTCTCGCGCAACCCGTAGTCGCGGGCGGCCCAGCCAACCCGGCCGCACGGGCGGGTAACGTACAATGCCGCCCCATGCCTGAAACATTCCGCAATCCGGACCCCGCCGCGATACGCGCCCTGCTCAAGTCGGTGCGAACCATCGCCGTCGTCGGCCTGTCGCCGAATCCGCGCCGCCCGAGCCACGGCGTCTCGCGCGCGCTGCAACAGTTCGGCTATCGGGTGATTCCGGTGCGTCCGGCGGTCGACGCAGTGTTGGGCGAGAAGGCATACCCGACGCTCTCCGCCGTCGCCGAGCCGTTCGATCTGGTGGATGTGTTCCGCAGTCCGGAGCACGTTGCGCCGCTGGTGGACGAATGCATCCGCCTCGGCGTCAAGGCCCTCTGGCTGCAGGACGGGGTGGTCGATGAAGCGGCGGCTGAACGCGCGCGCGCGGCCGGTATCACGGTGGTGATGGATCGTTGCATTTATCGCGATTACATCGCCTTGTGCCAGGACTGAACGCCGATGCGGCTGCGCTTTGCCAAGATGCACGGCCTAGGCAACGACTTTGTCGTGCTCGACACCATCGCGCAACCTGTAGAACTGAGCGCCGAACAGGCGCGCTTCATCGCCGACCGGCATTTCGGCATCGGCTGCGACCAGATCCTGCTGGTCGGGCGGCCGACCCGGCAGGGCGTGGATTTCGCCTACCGCATCTTCAACGCCGATGGCGGCGAGGTCGAACAGTGCGGCAACGGCGCCCGCTGTTTCGTGCGCTACGTGCGCGAGCACGGCCTCACCGACAAACGCGAGATCCGCGTCGAGACCCGCTCGGGCATCATCGCGCCGCGGCTCGAGGACGACGGCAGCGTCACAGTGGACATGGGGGTGCCCGAATTCCGTCCGGCGCAGATTCCATTCTTGTCAGACAGCGCGTCGATCGTGCAGCCGATGGAGGTCGATGGCCGGACCCTGGCGATTACCGCCGTTTCGATGGGCAACCCACACGCCGTCCAGGTGGTGGCCGATGTCGAGGCGGCGCCGGTTCTCGCGCAGGGCGCCAGGATCGAATCGCATCCGCGCTTTCCCAAGCGGGTGAACGCGGGCTACCTGCAGGTGATCGACGCGCACCGCATCAAGCTGCGGGTCTATGAGCGCGGCGCCGGCGAGACGCTGGCCTGTGGGACCGGCGCCTGCGCCGCGGTGGTGGCCGGGATCCGCCGGCAACTGCTCGCGACGCCGGTGAGCGTGCTCACGCGCGGCGGCGAGCTGACGGTCGCCTGGCAAGGTATCGGCCACCCGGTCATGATGACCGGCCCGGCGGTCACGGTTTTCGAGGGCGAGTTCGACCTGCCCGAAACCGACTAGCGAACAGAACACAGCATTGCGAGGGGAAACCATGATCCAGGCCGACGACGTCGCGCGCTATCTGCAGGACAACCCGAAGTTCTTCGACGACTATGCCGACCTTCTGGCGCATCTGTACATCCCGCATCCGCACGGCGGGCGCACCATATCGATCACCGAGCGGCAGATTCTCACCCTGCGCGAAAAGGGCAAGGCGCTCGAGGGCAAGCTGGCCGAGTTGATCCGCTTCGGCGAAGACAACGACTCGATCAGCACCCGCGTGCATCGGCTGTCGGTGGCGCTGCTCGCGGCGAAGGATTTCGACCAGGCCGCGCAGGCGCTCGATTTTCACCTCCATGACGATTTCACTGTGCCGCATGTGGCGTTGCGGCTGTGGGATCTGCCGACACTCGACCGTCCGGCGTTCAGCCCGGTCACCGAGCAGACGCGCATCTCGGCGGCCGGCCTTGCCTACCCGTTCTGCGGCCCGGCCGGCTCGCACGAGGCGATGCAGTGGTTCGGCGAACAGGCGCAGCACGTGCGTTCGCTCGCCATCGTCGCGCTGCGCCGCGAAGCCCAAACCATCGGCATGCTAGCGCTGGGCAGCGAAGACCCGGAACGCTTCTATCCCGACATGGGCACGATCTACCTGGTGCGCATCGGCGAACTGGCGGCCTCCGCGTTTGTGCGCACGCTGGAGTAAGCGGCCGCTTTATCAGCCCGGGCTCAGGGCGCGGCGGGTTTGCCGAATCCACTGTTCTTCAGATTCCGGCAAGGATTTGTAGCGCTTTGCGTGGGTGAGGATTTCCTCGAGGATCTGGTGCGCGGATTCGTCGTTGCCCAGCTTCTTGAGCAGCACACCGTAGCGGAAGCGCGCCTCCAGTCCGGCAAACTTGCCGATCAGCCCGCTGTAGGCATTGAGCGCTTCGTCGTTGCGGCCCTGTCCTTCGAGGATGCGCGCATGGAGCAACTCGCATTCGTTGCTGCGATGGTCGGGGTTGGCGGCACGCAGCAGCGCGAGTACATCGGCGGCCTCGTCGAAACGCCCGCCGCAGACCAGCGCGTCGACCAGCCGGAAGCGAAACGCCGGGTCTTTCTCGAACGGGCCGGCGAGGCAACTCTGGAACAGCCGCGCCGCCTCGTCGTACATGCCATGCGTCATGCACTCCTGGCCGAGTGCCGCGCGGTTTTCGGTGCTGCCGCACACCTCGAGGTCGTCAACGCGGCGCTTCAGATCGGCGTCGGGATTGATCGCCCGCACCAGTTGGCGCGTCTTGCGCCGCGCGGTACTCGCCTCGCGCGAGGATGGAAACACCTCGACGAAGTAATAGATGACGCAGCCGAGAATCGGGAACGAGAAGATGATGAACGCCCACCAGTAGGGGCGCCCGGTCTTGAACACGTGGTAGATGAAGCAACCCTGGATGATCAGGGTGAGGGCGGCGATCAGCGGCATTGCAACGTCTCCAGGCGTCACGATTTCCGTCGATTATAGCGGCGGCAATTGCCGCCGCTATGACATATGCAGCGCCTCGGGTGCGTTTCCGGCCGCGGCCGGCGCCGGCCGGCGTGAGAGAATCAGCGCTTTTCGGGCCGGGCATGCGATGACCAGACTGATCCTCCATCCGGGCAAGGAACGCTCGGTGATGCGCCGCCACCCATGGCTGTTTGAAGGCGCGGTGGCAAGGCTCGATGGCCGCGCCCGGCCCGGCGATACCGTGTCCGTGGTCTCGCACGAGGGCCGGGCGCTGGGGCGGGCCGCCTATTCGCCGCGTTCGCAGATCCGCGCCCGCATGTGGACGTTCGATGCGCAAGAAACCATCGACGACGCCTTCTTCAAGCGTCGCATCGCTGCCTGCGTGGCACGTCGCGCCGCCCTGCCGGAACTGCGCGGGCAGGGCGAGGCGGGCGGCCTGCGGCTGATTCACGGCGAATCCGACGGCCTGCCCGGCATCATCGCCGACCGCTACGCCGACACCGTCGTCCTGGCGCTAACCAGCGCCGGTGCGGAAAAGTGGCGCAACGCGGTCGTCGGCGCCCTGCTCAAGGCGAGCGGCTGCGCCCGTATCTACGAACGATCGGATTCGGACGTGCGCGCCCTGGAGGGGCTGGCACCGGTATCCGGCGTGCTGCACGGCCACCCGATCGACGCGCCGCTGGTGATCGCCGAACACGGCCTGCGGCTGGAGGTCGATGTCGAGGCCGGCCACAAGACCGGCTATTACCTCGATCAGCGCGAGAATCGCCGGCTCTGCGGCGCGCTGGCCGCGGGCCGCTCGGTGCTCAACTGCTTTTGCTACACCGGCGGCTTTTCGCTGCAGGCGCTGGCCGGCGGCGCCCGCGAGGTACTGTCGATCGATTCGTCCGGCCCGGCGCTGGCCGGCGCGCAGCGCAACCTGGCGCTCAACCCGCAACTGGACAGCGCCCGCGCGCAGTGGCTGGAGGCAGATGTCTTCGCCGCGCTGCGCGAGTTGCGCGCCGCCGGCCGGCGCTTCGACCTGATCGTGCTCGACCCGCCCAAGTTCGCCCCCTCGGCAGCCCACGCCGAGCGCGCCGCCCGCGCCTACAAGGACATCAATCTGTTGGGTTTTCGCCTGCTCAACCCCGGCGGGCTGCTGATGAGCTACTCCTGCTCGGGCGGCGTCGGGCCGGAGCTGTTCCAGAAAATCGTTGCCGGGGCGGCTTCCGATGCGGGGGTCGATGCGCGCATACTACGGCGGCTGGGCGCCGGCGCCGATCACCCGGTCGGGCTGGCGTTTCCCGAGGGGGAATACCTCAAGGGGCTGCTGTGCCAGGCGGCATGAGGCGGTCCATTGCGCAATCCGGTTGCATGGCGCGTCGGCTGGTGTTCTAATCCGCGCCCAAGGCCACCGGTCGCCGCTGGGCCGGGGAATGGGGAAAGTTGGTTAAGGAATCCAGACAATGGCAAAGACCAAAGGTCCGCTGACCGAAGCGGAGCTGCTCAAGATGTCCGAAAAGGACTACATGAACGCCGCGCAACTGGCGTTCTTCAAGGCGCGTCTGACTGCCATGCGCGACGAGATCCTGGAAAAGGCAGCCGAAACCGTCGAACACATGCGCGAGATCGAAGCGGTGGCCGATCCGGCCGACCGCGCCACGGTCGAGGAAGAACACACCCTCGAACTGCGCACCCGCGACCGCGAGCGCAAGCTGCTGCGCAAGATCGAGGAATCGATCGCCCGCATCGACGACGGCAGCTACGGCTGGTGCGCCGAGACCGGCGAGCCGATCGGCGTGCCGCGGCTGCTGGCCCGGCCGACCGCCACGCTGTCGATCGAGGCGCAGGAGCGGCGCGAGCGGCTGC
Organism: Candidatus Methylophosphatis haderslevensis; assembly: GCA_016711925.1. Taxonomy (GTDB): domain Bacteria; phylum Pseudomonadota; class Gammaproteobacteria; order Burkholderiales; family Rhodocyclaceae; genus Methylophosphatis; species Methylophosphatis haderslevensis. Next base: position 419,812 of record JADJSA010000018.1, on the reverse strand, counting down.
AGAAGCAGTACGGCGACGGCTGAAACCGCCCCCTGCCCGGAAAGCCAGAAAACACGGGCATCTTCGACACCTCTGGCCTGAGAGCGCCTATCCATGCGGCTCTCAGGCCAGATGCGTTTTTGGGTCCGCGTCCTGCCCGGTTTGACATGTTCCCCTCCATCCCGCTCACCGTCCTGACCGGCTTTCTCGGCGCCGGCAAGACCACGCTGGTAAACCACTTGGTGCGCCAGCCCGAGCTGACCGGCTGCGCGGTGTTGATCAACGAATTCGGCGAGGTCGGGATCGACCACCACCTGGTCGAAAAGCTCGACGACAACCTTGTCCTGATGGAATCGGGCTGTCTGTGCTGCACGGTGCGCGGCGACCTGACGCGCAGCCTGCGCGAGCTTTTCATGCGCTCGGTGCGGCGCGAGATTGCGCCGCTATCGCGGGTGATCGTCGAGACCACTGGCATGGCCGACCCGGCACCGGTGATCTATACGCTGATCCACGACTTCTTCATCGCCGAGCGCTTTCGCCTCGACGGCATCGTCACCGCAGTGGACGCAACGCATGCCGACCGACAGCTCGCCCGCCAGTTCGAAGCCGTCAAACAGGTGGCGATGGCCGACCGGCTGCTGCTGACCAAGTGCGACCTTGCCCCGCCCGAACAGATCGTGCGCACCGAGCGGCTCATCGGGCGCCTCAACCCCGGTGCGCTGCGCGTGCGTGTGGCGGGTGGACGGGTGAAACCAGCCGACGTGCTCGACTGCGGCCTCTACAACCCTTCGACCAAGAGCGCGGATGTCGGCCGCTGGCTGGCCTTCGAGGCCACCGCGGCGGCCGATGCGCATGAAGGTCACGGGCACGATGCCAATCGCCACGGCGAAATCGAAACCTTCACGCTGCGCTTCGAGCAGCCGGTCGCCTGGGGCGACTTCAGCACCGCTCTGGACATGCTGCAGACCACCGTCGGCGAGCGGCTCCTGCGCGTCAAGGGCATCGTCAATGTCGCGGGCGAAGCGCAGCCGCGGGTCATCCAGTGCGTAAACCACGAGCGCTACCCGGATGCCGCGCTGCCCGGCTGGCCGGACAATGACGCTTCGACGCGGCTGGTATTCATCGTACGCGGACTGCCGCGCAGCCTGATCGAGCATGCCTTCGCGAGTTTTTGCGGCCTTGCGCCAATATCGGGCGATCCCGCGGCAAGCGGAAGCGCAGGATCGGGTTGAAGCCTCACATCACAAAACATCAAATGCAACTGCGTTGCAATCGTTACCGAGTTGTGCTGGAATGCGGGTATGTCGCTTCCCCCGCAGCTGGTTGAACTCGCGCAACTTGCGCGTGCACGCGGCGCACGCGCAACGCCGGCCAGGCTGCAAGTGCTTTCCGCGTTGCGTGATGCATCCCGCGCGCTGAGCCATCACGACATCGAGGCGGCCCTTTCCGCCCAACCACTGGATCGAGTAACCCTGTACCGCGTACTCGACTGGGCAGTGGCCGCCGGGTTGGTGTTGCGCACCACCGACGAGAACCGCATCTATCGCTACAGCCTCGGCGCGCGCCACGAGGCGCACGCCGCGCACGCCCACTTCAACTGCGACGACTGCGGGCGCGTATTCTGCCTCGACGATGTCGCGCCGGCGCCGGCAATGCCAGCGGGCTTCCTGGCCAAGCGCGTCGACGTGGCCGTGCATGGACGCTGCGCCGCCTGCGGCGGCTGCGCCACTCATGACGAGCCGCTGCCGTGATGCTCGCAAACGTGATCGCCGCTACCCTGCTCGGCGGTTTGGGCAGCCTGCTCTGCGCCGCTGCGCTCGGGCTACGTGCGCGGCCCGAGAGCCTGCGCCGGCTGATCGGTTTTGCCGCCGGCGTTCTGCTCGCCGTAGCGCTGCTCGACATACTGCCCGAGGCACTGGCCAGAGGTATTTCGCCCTCCATGCTGGGCGCCATCACCCTCGCCGGAATAGTCCTGCTACACCTGCTTGAACGCATTTCGCTGTGGTGCCACCGACGTTCGGGCCCGCATGCGCAGGCTGGCGCTCGCGTGTCGGCTATCGTGGTCGGCGACAGCATGCACAACTTCGTCGACGGCGTGCTGATTGCGGCGGCCTTTGCCACCGATACGACGCTTGGCTGGACGGCAACTGTTGCCGTTGTCGCGCACGAGATCCCGCAAGAGATCGGCGACTTCCTGATGTTGCGCGAAGCGGGGCTGTCACGGGCCCGGGCGCTGTACTTGAACGGCGCCTCGAGTCTGGCCAGCGTGGCCGGCGGACTGGCAGGCTACGTCGCACTCGAACGCATGCAGCAGGCAACCCCTTACCTGCTGGCAATGGCTGGCGGAACCTTTATCTACATCGCGATGGCCGATCTGTTGCCACTGATGCGCGCCGAACTCAGACATCGTGCCGCCCTCGCGCAAAGCGGTGCGATGGCGCTGGGCATCGGCCTCATCGTCGCCGGCAACCAACTGGCGCACTGAGCCGAATCGAACACAGCGGGGTTGGATCCATGACCACATTGTTGGCCGACAGTTCGATTGCGCGAACCGTGGTGGGCATGCCCACAGCACCAACGGCGACAGAACTTGCCGACCGTGTCGGAATCTCTGACCCACAAGTCAACGTCGTCGTCTACCCACGCCCACCGGATGCGGCGATATGCCGTTACCTGCTCGATGCCTGGAACTTCCTGAGCGACCATTCATCAAGCGATTTCATCGCCGATCATGCCGAATCGTTGGGCCAAGGGGAACATCGCACGGTCGTTGATCTGCTGATGGAGCAGAGATTTCAGCCGAAGCCGCGCAGACTTCATCGCAGAGCATGAGTCCGAATGCTGCACTCTGCATCGAGGATCTGGCCCACCGCTACGGTGAGCGCACGGTGCTCTCACTCGACCGCTGGCAGGTCGAGCGCGGTGAAGCATGGCTGGTCACCGGACCTTCCGGCTGCGGCAAATCCACTTTGCTGGCGGTGGTCACGGGTCTGCTGCGTCCGACATCGGGCAGCGTTCGCGTGATCGGTCAGAACATCGCGCCGATGCAGGAGTCCCGGCGCGACCGCTTTCGCGGCCAGCATATCGGCTTCGTGCCACAGGTACCGCACCTGCTGGCGACGCTGACGGTGATCGAGAATCTCCTGCTTGCCCAGTTTCTAGCCGGCGTGGCGCAGAATCGCGCGCTTGCGCGTTCGCTGCTTGCGCGCTTGGGCGTTGCCGACCGTGCGCAGGCCAACCCGGCCAGCCTGTCGCGCGGTGAGGCGCAGCGCGTCACCTTGGCTCGCGCGACAATCAACCGGCCGGCGCTGCTGCTGGCAGACGAGCCGACCGCCAACCTGGACGATGCAGCATGCAGCGCGACTCTGGATCTGCTGCGGGAAACGGCAGCCGCCAGCGAGGCTACGCTGATCGTGGCGACGCATGATGCGCGGGTCAAGCCGGGTTTCGTGCGGCAGCTTGCGTTGGCAGCATCACCGTGAACCTGCTGCGCCTGGCTACTCGGGAACTGCGCGCCAATCCGCTGTCGGCGCTGCTCGCCGCGCTGCTGCTGGCCTTCGGCATCGCTACCTTGGTGGTTCTATTGCTGTTTGTGCGACAGATCGAAGGACGTTTTACTCGGGACGCGCGCGGCATCGATCTGGTGGTCGGGGCCAAGGGAAGTCCTATGCAGTTGATCCTTTCCGGCATCTATCACCTCGATGCACCCACCGGCAACATTCCACTCGCCGAGGCCGAGCGGTTAGCGCAGTTGCCGATGGTCGGCAAGGCGATACCGCTCGGCTTGGGCGACAGCTTCATGGGATTCCGCATCGTCGGCGCGCCGATCGACTACATCGAGCATTACGAGGCGACGCTCGCTACCGGCAGACTATATGGAAAACCGATGGAGGCGGTGTTGGGGGCGGAAGTCGCAAGGACCGCAGCATTGGCGCCTGGCGGCAGCTTTGTCGGCAGCCATGGCATCGCCGAGGGTGGCGACGCGCATGGCGACAAACCGTACCAAATCGTCGGAATTCTCAAGCCGACCGGCACCCCACTTGATCGACTGGTGCTGACGCCGATCGAAAGCGTCTGGGCGGTTCACGAGGCGCACGGCGAGCACGTGGAGGCCGCGGAGCCGGTACACGACGGCGACCATAAGCCCGGGCAGGCACATGAGCAAGGCGGCGAACCGGCGCGCGAAGTCACTGTCGTTTTGATTCAATACGCCAGCCCGCTCGCCGCGGTGCAATTGCCGCGGCTGGTGAACCAGTCCGGGGTTCTGCAGGCGGCCTCTCCGGCATTCGAGATTGCCCGGCTGATGCGACTGATCGGTGTTGGGCGGGATGTCATGAACGCCTTTGCGGTGCTGTTGATCGCAGCCTCGGCGGCGGCACTGCTGGTGGCCTTGCTTTCCACGCTGCGCGGACGGCAGTACGATATCGCGGTCATGCGCCTGCTTGGCGCCTCAAGGGCGAAGATCTTCGCCACTATGGTGATCGAGTCGTTGCTGCTCACCACGCTGGGCGCTCTGGGTGGCCTGGCGTTGGGACATCTGCTTGCCGAGGGGCTGGGCCTATGGCTCGCTGCCGAGGGCCAGCCGGCGATCAGCGGTCGACAAGGACTGATGGAGGAACTCTGGCTGTTGCCGCTGGCCTGGCTGATCGGCCTGGTGGCTGCTTTGCTGCCGGCAATCCGGGCAGCGCGCACCGATGTTGCAGGGCTTCTCGCGAAGGGTTGAAATGAAGTCGCAATCCGGACGATCAATAGTGTGGCTTGTTGCGCTGGTAGCGACGTCGGCGTTCGCACAGTTGCAGGTTCCGCGCAATGACCCGGCGCTACGCGATTCGGCGCAGATGGCTCCTCGCCCGCTACCCGAAAGTGCCGGCGTGGTGTCCTGGAGAACCCTGGCTCAAGTCGACCTGGTGAAGGAGAACAACCGCTATTCGCCGAGGTTCTCCCAAGACGTGCAGGCGCTGGCCGACAAAACGGTGAAGATCCAGGGTTTCATCGTGCCACTCGAAGCCGGCGAAAAGCAGAAACACTTCCTGCTCTCTGCCTCACCACAGACCTGCGCCTACTGCATGCCGGGCGGGCCGGAATCGCTTGTCGAAGTCAGACTCAAGGATCCGGTAAAGTACGGCTTCGAACCCGTCACGATAAGCGGGAAACTGGCGGTGATGAAGAACGACCCAATGGGCATTTACTACCGGATAGCCGATGCGGTTGCGATCAAATAGAAGCCTGCGCCGGCTTGCCGGCTGGCTGATTGCCGCGCTGCTGTTCGCTCAGCACGCCGCGTCTTGGCACGCGGTGGAGCACATCGGTGCCGGGCATGAGGCCCGGAGTTTGAATCTGGCACCGGGCGATGCCGGCGGCAGTGCGCCTGAGTTCGTCTGTGCCAAGTGCCTGGCGTTTGCCAGCCTCGACCACTTCACGTCCAATCCGAACGCACTGCTGGCAAGCGATTTCGACAACGTCACGCTCGCCCCTTCCGCTCCGCCGCTGTTCCTGCCCTGCCAAGCCCCGACTGCTTGTTCGCGCGGTCCGCCTCTTTTCCTCTCCTGATTCAACGCATCGACCTGCCCCGTTTCGCGCTGCGCAACGGGACGAAACGTCTTGTCGTGAACTCGAAACCGGAGAGCTGCATGTTTCCTCGCAAGCCCATTATCGGCGCGCTATCGTTCGCATTTGCCTCGGCAGTCCAAGCGCAGACTGTCACCAAGCCCCAGCAATTGGAAACCGTCGTCATTACCGCCAACCCGCTCGGCTCGGACCTGTTCGACATGGTTCCGCCGGTCTCCGTGTTGACCGGCCGGGATCTCGATCTGCGTCGCGGTTCGACCATCGGCGAAACGCTTGACGGCATACCCGGTGTCAGCACCAGCTACTTCGGCCCGAACGTCGGGCGGCCGATCATCCGCGGGCTCGATGCTGACCGCATCCGTGTCATGAGCAACGGGCTGGGCGTGCTCGATGCCTCCGGCCTGTCGCAGGACCACGGCGTGCCGGTCGACCCGCTGATCGTCGAGCGGCTAGAGGTGGTGCGCGGCGCCGCCGCCCTGCTTTACGGCGGCAATGCGGTCGGCGGCTTGGTTAACGCCATCGACAATCGCATCCCCAGCGAAGCGCGGCAGGGCGTCTCCGGCCGCTTCGAAGCGCGCGCCGGCAGTGGCGATGGCGAGCGCAGCGGCGCCGCGCTGCTGGAAGCCGGCAACGGCCTGCTCGCGCTGCATGCCGATGGCTACTGGCGCAAGTCGGCGGACTTGAAGATTCCGGACTTCGCCCGCTCGGCGCGCTTGCGCGCGCTCGACCCACAGCCGGAGGAACCCCGCGACCGCCTGCCCAATAGCTCGAATCACGGCGACGGCGGCGCGCTGGGCGCCTCGCTGACTTTCGGCGAACGTGGCTTCGCCGGACTGTCCTACGCGGCTTACAACCAGAACTACGGCACCGTTGCCGAACCGGATGTGCGCATCCAGATGAGGAACGCACGCTGGGATCTGGCGGGCGAACTGCGCCAGATCGACGGATTCATCACCGGCGTCAGGTTCAAGGCGGGCTACACCGACTACGAACACCAGGAAATCGCCGGTGGCGTGCCGGAAACGCAGTTCATCAACAAGGGACGCGAGATGCGGGTCGAAGCGACCCATCGCCCTTTCGGGCCACTGGTCGGCGCCTTCGGCGTGCAGCTTGCGGATTTCGATTTTTCGGCGCTCGGCGAAGAGGCTTTCGTGCCAAAGACCGGCAACAAGTCGGCAGCTTTCTTCGTGTTCGAGGAACTGACGCTCGGTGCGCTGAAGCTGAACGTCGGCGGACGCATTGAGCGTGCGCGCGTCGAGTCGGACGGCGGCGGCCCGGATGATCCGAATACCGGTTTGCCGCGCTTCGGCGCGGCCCAGGAACGTCGCTTCTCAGCCAAGAGCCTGACGTTCGGGGGGCAGTACTCACTGACGCCGGACATTGCACTTTCGGCCAGCCTGTCGCACACCCAGCGCGCGCCCAGCTACTACGAGCTGTTTGCCAATGGCAACCATGCTGCGACCGGTCTTTACGAAGTCGGCGATCCGAATCTCTCGCTGGAAAAGGCCAACGGCATCGACCTGCAGTTGAAGGTTCGCTCGGAGGCGTTCTCCGGCAGCGTCGGGGCCTACTACAACCGCTTCCGCAACTACGTTGCGCTGTTCAACAGCGGCAACACGCGCAGCCCCGAGGGCGAACTGAATCCGGCGGAAGACCCGGCCAACCCGGGGCTCACGCTCGACGGGGGCGACATTCTGCCCGAATCCGTGGTGCGGCCGGTGCGCGCCGAGTTTTACGGCTTCGAGGCGCAGGGCAAGTTGCGGTTGCTGGAAGGCAGCGGCAGTCGTATTGACGGCAATCTGCGCGCCGACTACGTGCACGCGAAGGACAGCGATACCGGCCAGCCATTGCCGCGGATTTCGCCGCTGCGCGTCGGCGGCGGGTTGAACTGGACGTCGGGGCCGTGGGAGGCGAGGCTCGACGTCACCCACGCAATGCGGCAGAAACGTACCGCCGACAACGAACTGCCGACCGATGCCTACACCCTTGTCGGTGCTGCCGTCAGTTACCGCCTGAAGCTGCAGTCGGCGACCCTGGAGGCATTCGTCAAGGCAGCCAACCTGCTCGACCGCGAGGCCAGGTTGCATACGTCCTATCTCAAGGACATTGCCCCACTCGGCGGCCGCTCGCTGGTGGCCGGGATTCGCGCGTCGTTCTGAGCCCTCCGCCCGCCACGATCGCGCGGCAACCCGCCCGCCGAACCGTCGCTGCCGACGGACGGGCGGGCGCCAAGAGGCCACTCCTTTGCAGGTATCTTGATACGGCAGGCTGCTGCGCCGGAATTCCCGGCTATCCGCCGCTATACTGGCTGTTCGTGGCTGAGAATGCGGCGCCCTTGTGCACTCCGGCACAGCCCGGCCGGTGCTTGTCGGTGCTATTCTTAGTGGCCTTCCAGACCACGGATTCGACACTCGCGGCACCGATCCCCTTAGTGGTTTTGGTCTCGGGCATCCTCCGTTTCGCAGGCAGGAATCGACAAGTGGCCTTTCCGTTCTTCGGCAAGAAAGAAACGCGGGTAGTCGCCAAACCGCCGGTCACTCCGGTGGCGCGCGCCGTGCCGGCGGCCGAACCGCAAACGCCGCCCGCCGCCACGGCAGAGGCACCACCGCCGTCCGAGTTTCCCGACGATTACGATCTCGCTTCCCTCGATTTCACGACCAGCGGCGAAGGCGGGCTGATCGTCGGCAATGCCCACCTGCAGTTGACCGAAACCAGCCGCTCGCTCGACCCGGCGGCCGAACAGGCGGCCATGGGTTTTGCCAACGGCCACGATGCCGACGCGCTGAAAGTCCTCCAGGCCGCGGTGCGGGCCGATCCGAAGGCGCCCGAGCTGCTCTGGCGCATGCTGTTCGACCTGTGCCAGTTTCTTGGCCAGCGCGAGGCCTTCGAGTCGCATGGCGTCGACTACGCGGTGGCGTTCGAGAAGTCGCCGCCGTCATGGAATTCGCCCGATGCCGCATCAGGCGTGCAGGCGAATGCGCCGCTGATCTCGCTCTCCGGCGTGCTGAGCCAGGCGAGCGCCGCGTCGATCGAGCAATTGCGCCGGCTCTCCGAGCGCGCCAGGGAAATGCGCATCGACGTCAATCGGCTGAAGGACGCGGATGCCGCCGGCGGCGCGCTGCTGGTGGACGCGATTGCCGATTTCAAGCGTCGCAAACTGCCGTTCTTCCTGGTCAACGCGCCGGTGCTGGTCGGCCTGCTGGAGAAGAAGATCCAGCCCGGTCAGCCGCAGCAGGAGTCGCTCTGGCTGCTGCTGCTCGAGGCCTACCAGCAACTCGGCCGGCACGACGCGTTCGAGGATCTCGCGCTCAACTACGCCGTTACCTTCGAGAAGTCGCCGCCGGCCTGGGAAGACAAGGCGGTGGTCACGCGCGAGGCCGCGCCTCCGGCCTCGGCCCGGCCGCCCGCCAACGCGTTGTGCGGCGACGTGCTCGGCGCAAGCGCCGATGCCTTTGCCGGGCTCACCGCGCTCGCTGCGGAAAGCGACACCATCGATGTCGATTGCTCGGCCCTGCGGCGCATGGACTTCGTCAGTGCCGGCACGCTGCTGAACCTGATCGTAAAGTGGCAGACCAGCGGCAAGCAACTCAGATTCACCGACCTCAATGCCCTGGTCGAAGGCTTGTTCATCGTCCTGGGCATCGACCAGATCGTCACCCTGCAGCGCTCGAAGAAAGCCTGACCGGCCGGGCCGGCGCCGCACGGCACTTGAATTTTCCCCGGACGACTCCAGCTATAGCCGACTTTCTACGGCGGATCGGACATCTCCCATGGAGCAGTATCACGGCACGACCATCCTGTCGGTGCGGCGCGGCGCCTCGGTTGCGCTCGGCGGCGACGGCCAGGTGACGCTCGGCAACATCGTCATCAAGGCCAGCGCGCGCAAGGTGCGCCGGCTCTATCAGGACAAAATCCTCGCCGGATTCGCCGGCGGCACCGCCGATGCATTCACGCTGTTCGAGCGTTTCGAATCCAAGCTGGAAAAGCACCAGGGCAACCTGCTGCGCAGCGCGGTCGAACTGGCCAAGGACTGGCGTACAGACCGCATGCTGCGCCGGCTCGAAGCGATGCTGGCGGTGGTGGACCGCACCAGTTCGCTGGTGATCACCGGCAACGGCGACGTCCTGGAACCCGAACAGGGTATCGTCGCCATCGGCAGCGGCGGCGCCTATGCCCAGTCCGCTGCCCGCGCGCTGCTGGAGAACACCGAATTCCCGCCGGTCGAGATCGTCAGGAAGTCGCTCACCATCGCCGGCGACCTGTGCATTTATACCAATCAGTCGCACGTCATCGAAACCCTTGAGTGAGTGGGGCGGTGAGGGGAAAGGGGTCAGGAGTGGGGAGGACAACCCGACACGATTCACCTGAATTGCACACCCCTTGCGCTTCGTCCCGCACTTCTCACCCCTCACGCCTCACCCTCGCCCCCTCACCGCAATGACCCAAATGACCCCGCAGGAAATCGTTTCCGAACTGGACAAGAACATCGTCGGCCAGGATCGCGCCAAGCGCTCGGTGGCGATCGCGCTGCGCAATCGCTGGCGCCGCGCCCAGGTTGCCGAACCCTTGCGCTCGGAGATCACGCCTAAGAACATCCTGATGATCGGTCCGACCGGCGTCGGCAAGACCGAGATCGCGCGCCGCCTGGCGCGGCTGGCCAATGCCCCGTTCGTCAAGGTCGAGGCGACCAAGTTCACCGAGGTCGGCTATGTCGGGCGCGACGTGGACACCATCATTCGCGATCTGGTCGAAACCGCCATCAAGGACGGGCGCGAAGCGGCGATGCGCGGCGTGCACGGCCGCGCGGCCGACGCCGCCGAAGACCGGGTGCTCGACGCGCTGCTGCCGCCGGCACGCCAGATCGGCTTCACCGAGCAGCCTGCCGCAGAGGAGAACGCCACCCGGCAGAAATTCCGCAAGAAGCTGCGCGAAGGCGAACTCGACGACAAGGAAATCGAGATCGAGGTGGCGCAGGCCGCGCCGCATGTCGAGATGTTCGCCCCGGCCGGCATGGAGGAGATGACGGCGCAAATCCAGAACCTGTTCCAGAACTTCGGCGGCGGCAAGAAGAAGCTGCGCAAGCTGGCGATCAAGGATGCGCTGCGCCTGCTCGCCGAGGAGGAGGCCGCGCGTCTGATCAACGACGACGAAGTGAAGACCCAGGCGGTGCACAACGTCGAGCAGAACGGCATCGTGTTCCTCGACGAAATCGACAAGATCGCGACCCGCTCTGACAGCCAGGGCATCGACGTTTCACGCCAGGGCGTGCAGCGCGACCTGCTGCCGCTGGTCGAAGGCACCACGGTGTCGACCAAGTACGGCATGATCAAGACCGATCACATCCTGTTCATCGCCAGCGGCGCGTTCCATCTGTCCAAGCCCTCGGATCTGATTCCGGAGCTGCAGGGCCGCTTCCCGATTCGCGTCGAGCTCGATTCGCTGTCCGTCGGCGACTTCGAACGCATCCTCACCAGCACCGACGCCTGCCTGACGCGGCAGTACCAGGCACTGCTCGGCACCGACGATGTCAGCCTCGATTTCCATCCCGACGGCATTCGCCGGATGGCCGAAATCGCCTTCGCGGTGAACGAGAAAACCGAGAACATCGGCGCCCGGCGCCTGTACACCGTGATCGAAAAGCTGCTCGAGGAAGTCTCGTTCGAGGCCGGCAACGGTGCCGCAAAGCAGGTCGTCATCGACGCCGGCTATGTCGACAGCCGCCTCGGCGAGCTGTCCAAGAGCGAGGATCTCGCGCGCTACGTTCTCTGAGGCACCACTCCTGCGGCCCGGCAGGAGCGCGGCTTTCCCGCCATACAGGCCGAAGAGGCGCATCGATACTGGCTCGCAGGCCTGCCTCATGGCAAGGGTTGCAGCCACGGCCCTGCCGCTGGAGTATGCTGCGGGTCGCTCCGGCCAGCGGCCACGCTCATGATCCTGCGCATTCTTGCCATCGTCTTTCCGGTGTTCGCGATCGCCGCCAAGTCGTTCCAGCCCGCGCAGTACCAGTTGCTCGCCGTTGCCGGCCTGCTGACCGTGATCGGATCGGGGCTCGCCGGCTGGCTCGCCGCGCGCCTGCTCGGCATTGCGCCGCGTACCTTCGCCCCGCCGATCATGTTCAACAACTGCGGCAACCTCGGCCTGCCGCTGGCGGTGCTCGCGTTCGGCGATGCGGCACTGGCGCCGGCGGTGGTCCTGTTCGTCATCTCGAACGTCCTGCACTTTTCGCTCGGCACCTACCTGCTCGACCATGACGCGCGGCTCGCCAGCCTGTGGCGCATGCCGGTGGTGCTGGCCTCGATCGGCGGCCTGCTGGCGAGCCTGGCCGGCATCGGGATCTGGCCGCCGCTGATGGTCGCCATCCGCATGCTTGGAGACATATCGGTGCCGCTGCTGTTGTTCGCGCTCGGCGTGCGGCTGGCCGATTCGTCGCTGCAGGCCTGGCGCGTCGGCATGGCGGGCGCAATCGCGCGCCCCCTGATCGGCTTTTCCCTGACCCTGGCGATCGCCTGGCTGCTCGGGCTCGAAGGTCAGCAGCGCGCACTGCTGCTGGTGTTCGGTGCGCTGCCGCCGGCGGTGCTCAACTACGTGTTTGCCGAACGCTATCGGCAGGAGCCGGACAAGGTTGCCTCGATCGTGATGATCGGCAACCTCGCCTCGCTGCTGTTCATTCCGCTGGCACTGGGCTACGTGCTCGATTGAGTGTGCGTTTTCCGCCACAGCGCGACCGGCCGGGCAAAACCCTGCCTATACTTCAGGCATTGCGCGACAGACCGGACGGCCGGCATTCGATTCGACCCACCCTTCATTCTCCAGCGAGTGCATCGATGACGCGACAATTCATACGCCATCCGGCCGACATTCCGATCGAGATCAGCGCCGGCGATCCCTCGTTTGGCGGCCCGCATCACACCAGCAACCTGGGCCTGGGCGGGCTGGCATTCCTGTGCCAGCACGAGGTCGATCCGGGCAGCGTCATTGCCGTTCGCATTCCGGTGGTGCGGCCGGTGTTCGCGACTGCTGCGCGCGTTGTGTGGTGCCGGGCTGGGCAGGCGGGCTATGAATTGGGGGTAGAGTTTCTCGACCCCGAGGATGCCTTTCGCGCCCGCATGGTCGAACAGGTGTGCCACATCGAGGAATACCGTCAGGCGGTGCTGCGCGACGAGGGGCGCCCGATCACCTCGGAGGAGGCCGCCATGGAGTGGATCGAGAAGCACGCCGCCGAATTCCCCGCGCCCGGCCACGACGGGCTGCATTGACCTGCTTGGCGCCGGGTGCGATGCGCCCGGTCAGAGCTTCTCGAGCGCTTCGCGCAGCCGTTCCGGTTCGTCGAAGCGCAGTGCGCGCGCCACCCGCGCGCCGAGTTCCGCGGCGTCGGCGCGCAGCACCTCCTGTTTGACTTCCAGTATTTGTGCCGGGTGCATCGAGAACTGGCGCAGGCCCATGCCGATCAGCAGCCGCGTCAGATCCGGGTCGCCGGCCATCTCGCCGCACACCGAAACCGGCAGGCCGGCGCGGGTGCCGGTCTGGATGGTCTGGTGGATCAGCCGCAGTACCGCCGGATGGCGTGGGTCGTAGAGGTGTGCGACCGCTTCGTCGGTACGGTCGATCGCCAGCGTGTACTGGATCAGGTCGTTCGTGCCGATCGAAAGAAAATCCAGCCGCTTGACGAACACCCCGAGCGACAGCGCGGCGGCCGGAATCTCGATCATGCCGCCGACTTCGATGTCGTCGTTGAAGCGATGGCGGGTGCCGCGCAATTGCGTCTTGGCCATCTCGATCATCGCCAGCGCCTGGTCGATCTCGTGCGCATGGGCGAGCATCGGAATCAGCAGCCGGATCGTGCCGTAGTTCGACGCCCGCAGAATGGCGCGCAACTGCATCAGGAACAGCTTGGGCTCGGACAGGCAGAAACGGATCGCCCGCAGTCCGAGCGCCGGGTTGGCCTCGATCCGGGCGACGCCGCGCAAAGCCTTGTCGGCACCGACATCAAGCGTGCGGATGGTGACACAGCGGCCGCGCATCGCCTGCACCACGCTGCGGTAGGCCTCGAACTGCTCGTCCTCGTCGGGCAGATCGTCGCGGCCCAGAAAGAGGAATTCGGTGCGGTACAAGCCGATGCCGGCGGCATCGACATCGCGCGCCTGTGCCACGTCGCCCGGCTGCTCGATGTTGGCCTGCAGCGAAATGGCCTCGCCGTCGAGCGTCTCGGAACGGGTGGTCTTCAGGCGCTTCAGCTTGTTGCGTTCGAGTTCCAGCTCGGTCTTGCGCAGCCGGTATTCCTCGAGCACCTGCTTGTCCGGATCGACGATGACCACGCCGCGCGTGCCGTCGATGATCACCAGATCCTCGTCCTTCACCAACTGGCGTACGTGGTGCATGCCGACCACCGCGGGAATCGACATGCCGCGCGCGACGATCGCGGTGTGCGAGGTCGCCCCGCCCAGATCGGTGGCGAAACCGGCGATGCGCAACTGGCGAAAATCGATCGTGTCGGCCGGCGACAGGTCGTGTGCGATCACGATCGCCGCCTCGTCCGAGTCCTTGCGCGCGGTCAGCCGCCCGGGCTTGCCGAGCAGCGCCTTGACCACCCGCTCGACCACCTGGACGATGTCCTGCTTGCGTTCCCGCAGGTAGGCATCCTCGATCTGGTCGAACTGGGCGACCAGTTCGTCCATCTCCTGCACCAGTGCCCACTCGGCATTGCAGCGGCGCTCGGCGATGATCTTGCGCGGTACTTCGCACAGCAGCGGGTCGGCGAGGATCATCATGTGCAGATCGACGAAGGCGCCGACTTCCGATGGCGCGCCGACGTGAGAGATGGTCTTCAGGCCCGCCAGTTCGCCGCGCACCGCGGCGATCGCCGCGTCGAAGCGCGCCACCTCGGCCTCCACCTGCCGCACCGGCACCGTATAGTGCGAGACTTCCAGCGTGGCATGGGAAACCAGCTGCACCCGCCCGATGGCGATGCCGGGTGAAACCGCAAGGCCGAAGAGTGCGAAGCTCACCGGATCACTCGCCTTCGCCGAACTTGTCGGCGATAAGCTGGACAATCGCCTGCATCGCCGCTTCCTCGTCGGTTCCGTCGGTCTCGACGGTGATGGTTACCCCCTTGGCGGCGGCCAGCATCATCACGCCCATGATGCTTTTTGCATTGATGCGGCGGTTGCTGCGCTCCAGCCAGACTTCGCACGGGAAGCTAGACGCAGTCTGCGTAAGTTTGGCAGATGCACGCGCGTGCAGCCCCAGCTTGTTGATGATTTCGACGTCGCGTTTCAGCACGATCAGATCGGCTCCATGAGTATCACACCGTCGCGCCCGCCGCTGACGGCCTTGGTGACCAGGGTTGCCATGTCCCGGTTGCGGTAGGTGATGGCGCGCAGCAGCATCGGCAGGCTGACGCCGGCCACGCCCTCGACGCGCCCCGGCTGCAAGAGTTTGACGGCCACGTTGGATGGTGTCGCGCCCCACATGTCAGTGAGAATCAACACGCCATTGCCGGTGTCCACGCTGCGCAGCAGCGACTGCGCGATCGGCAGCAGATCGAGCGGATCCTCCTGCGCGGCGACCCCCAACTGCACCAGATGCGGCGGACGCTTGTTCAAAACGTGCACAACGTTGTGCACCAAGGCCTCGCCCAGGGTGCCATGCGCGATGACGAAAATTCCGATCATGCCCGATTCTCCCGCCGCCGACCCACCCGGCCCGCGCCTCGTCTCGATTGTACCCGAGCGCGGTCGCATGTCATGGGTTGCCGGCGCGCAGGCGGCTGCGCGGGCAAGTCCGCCCGCATCCTTGATCAGGAACTAGTCAACCAGGCGGTCGATCTTGATACCCGGCGCGAGTTCGAGCCGCTCGGCGAGCGCCCGGGTGGCAGCCAGTTGGCCGCCGGCATCGACGCGCAGAACATGTTGCACGCCGAGTTGCGCGGCGAGCCGGCGCCAGTCGGCCTCGGCGGCAATGAACAGCGGCTTGCTCGCGGCGTCCGACAGCGCCCCGGCGCGCTCGCGCGGCGTGACCAGCACCGTGACCGCCTGCGCAGCGGTCGCGGGGCGGCCGCTGCGCGGATCGAGCAGATGGCAATAGCGCTTGCCGTCGAGTTCGAAATAGCGCTGGTAGTCGCCCGAGGTGCCGATCGCTTCGCCGTCGTGCAACGGCAGGTAGGCCAGTGCCGTGGGCGCGCGCGGATGCTGGATGCCCACCCGCCACGGCTGCCCGTCCTTGCTGCCGAGCGCCATGACATTGCCGCCGATGTTGATGAGCGCGTTGTTGACGCCGCGGCCGCGCAGGATCACCGCCGCGCGGTCGAGCGCGTAGCCCTTGGCGTAACCGCCAAGATCGAGCGCCAGTTCGGATTTCTTGCTGCCGATGCGTTCGCCCTCGATACGCAGGTCGGCCATGGTCGGTGCGGCTTCGACCAGCTCGTCAACCTCGTCCTGCGGCGGCAAGCGTGGCTTGAACTCGTCGGAATGGAAACCCCACAACGCGATCAGGCGGCCGATCGCCGGGTCGAACAACTGCTCGCCCAGCGCCGCGATCGACTGTGCGTCGGTCAGCAGTGTGGCCAGCTCCGGCGTCACCGTGGCCGTTTCGCCGCGCGCAATCGCGTCGTTGAGCCGCGTCAGGTCCGACGCCTGCCAGGCGTGCAGCATATGGTGCAGGCGATCGAATTCCTGCAGCACGGCGGCAGCGGCGGAACGTGCCTTGCCTTCGCGCTCGCCGAACACCAGCACCTCGACCCGGGTGCCGAAAACGTAGGATTCCTGATGGTGCAGCGGCGGTGGCTTGCTGCATGCGGCCAGCGCCACGATCAGCAAAAGGCAACAAGCCAGGCGTGGCAGCTGGCCGGTGCCGCCCGGGGTGTGGCGCGCAGCAAAACCGAAAATCGCCCCATGGTGCGGCCGACAGGTCGCCAGCGATCCGCCGCCCACCGCCTTACCGGTCACGTTCTTCCGCCCTCGTCACCCGCTGTGTGGGATGCGACTCACTGCCGTTCGAGCGCATCGACCAGCCGTGCCGCGACACTGTAGCCGGTCTGCTGCGCGATCTCGACGAAGCAGGTCGGGCTGGTGACGTTGATCTCGGTCAGATAGTCGCCGATCACGTCCAGCCCGACGATCATGAGCCCGCGCGCGAACAGGATCGGCGCCAGATACTCGGCGATTTCACGGTCGCGCGGCGAGATCGGCTGCGCCACGCCACGCCCGCCGGCAGCCAGGTTGCCGCGCGTCTCGCCGGCCTTGGGAATGCGCGCCAGGCAATGCGGAATCACCTCGCCGCCGACGATCAGCACGCGTTTGTCGCCGGCCGCAATCTCGGGGATGTAGCGCTGCGCCATCACGCTGCGGGTGCCGTCGCGAGTCAGCGTTTCGATGATCACGTTGCGGTTCGGGTCGCCGCGCCGTACGCGGAAGATCTGGCGTCCGCCCATACCGTCGAGCGGCTTGAGGATCACGTCGCCCAGTTCGTCGATGAAGGCATCGAGATCGCGCGCATCGCGCGCCACCAGTGTGGTGGCGATGAACTGGGCAAACTCGACGATGCCACTTTCTCGCTGTGGTCGCGGATGGCACGCGGATCGTTCCAGACCGTCGCGCCAGCGGCTTGCGCGCGTTCAAGCAGCCAGGTGGCGGCGACATATTCGAAGTCGAACGGCGGATCCTGGCGCATCAGCACCGCGTCGAAAGCGGTCAGCGGCTCGATCGATTCGGCTTCGACGCGGTACCAGTCCTGGTCGTCGGCAGCCAGCGCCAGCCGCTGCGCACGCGCGCTGACCACGCCGTCGCGCGCGGCCAGGGTCGGGCGCTGGATCGTGTACACCGCGTGGCCCCGGGCGGCGGCCTCGCGCATCATCGCAATGCTCGAATCCTTGCAAGCCTTGAGCTTGTCGAGCGGATCGACGATGAAGGCGAACTTCATGCCGCTCACGCCGCCAGCGCCTCGGCAGGAGCCGTGCGCTCGAGTTCGAGCGAGGCGGCGAGCAGGGTGAGCCGGGCAATCACGCCATAGGTATAGAAGCGGTTCGGCGGCGCGTCGGGCTCGCCCGCGCAGTCGGGCAGCGAGCAGGGCAATTCGAAGGCAAGTGGCTGGAAGGTCATGCCCGGCGCGTTGAGGTTCTCGTCGCGCCCGCGTTCGGTGTTGACACGGTAGAAGCCGCCCACCACGTAGCGGTCGATCATGTAGACCACCGGCTCGGCCACACCTTCATTGACTGTCTCGACCGTATGCACGCCTTCCTGGATCATTACCTCGGTGACCTGCTGGCCTTCCTTGATCACCGACATCTTGTTGCGCTGCTTGCGGTTCAGGCCCCTGACCTCGCTGGCGTCGCGCACCGTCATGATGCCCATGCCGTAGGTGCCGGCGTCGGCCTTGACGATGACGAACGGGGGTTCGCCGATGCCATATTCGCGATACTTGGCGCCGATGCGCCGCAGCAGCATATCGACGTTGGAAGCCAGGCATTCCTCGCCCTTGCGTTCGTGGAAATCGATCTCGCCGCAGACGCCGAACAGCGGATTGATCAGCCACGGATCGATGCCGACCGCCGCGGCGAAATCGGTGGCAACCTCCTCGTAGGCAGCGAAGTGGTTGGACTTGCGCCGCACATGCCAGCCGGCGTGCAGCGGCGGGATCACGTACTGCTCGTCGAGATCCTGCAGCAGCGCGGGAACGCCGCCGGAAAGATCGTTGTTGAGCAGCACAGTGCAGGGGTCGAATCCGGGGTCGTTCCTGAGCGTCAGGCGCCGGCCGTTGGCCGATCGAGCCAGCGGCTCGAGCAGAAGCGAGCCGCCAGCGGGCAGTTCCACCGGCGTCGGCCGGTCGATGTCCGGCAGCAGCGTGCCGACGCGCACGTTAAGACCGGCGTGGCGCATGATCAGCGCGAGCTGGGCGACATTCTGCAGGTAGAACAGGTTGCGCGTGTGGTTCTCCGGCACCAGCAGCAGGTTGCGCGCTTCCGGGCAGACTTTTTCCACCGCCGACATCGCCGCCTGCACGCACAGCGGCAGGAAGGCCGGATTGAGATTGTTGAATCCGCCGGGAAACAGGTTGGTATCTACCGGCGCCAGCTTGAAGCCGCTATTGCGCAGATCGCACGAGGCGTAGAACGGCGGCGTGTGTTCCTGCCACTGCGTGCGCAGCCATTGTTCGATCTGCGCCTGGCTCGCAAGAAAGCGCTTCTCCAGATCGAGCAGCGGGCCGGTCAGTGCGGTCGTGAGATGGGGAACCATGGGCGAGTCCTTGGGAGTCGCTGCAGCAGAAACGCCGCAGTCGAGGCGATCGAAGCTGCGGCGTCCGGATGTGCAGCCGATATTACACCAAACTGGGGGCGCGGTCGGCGCGCTTCAAGGGGCTGCCCGCGGGCCGCGCCTGCGTGCTCGCGAATGCCGACGGCGCACCATCCCGATCGCCAGCCGGCGGGCGCCGCGCGCCGCGCCTCCGGGTGAAATCGCCTACAATGGCGCCTTCCCCGCTGTTTCCCCTCGCCAACACGTCATGTTCTCCGGAATCGTTGCTGCCGTCGGCAGCATTACCCGCGTCGCGGCGCTCGACAACGGCTATCGCTTGTCGATCGACGCCTCGGCGCTCGGCACCGTGGATATCGCAATCGGCGACAGCGTGGCCTGCAGCGGTGTCTGCCTGACGGTGGTCGGCATCGCCGGCGGGCAACTCGATTTCGATGTGTCGGGCGAGACCTTGTCGTGCACGGCCGGACTCGACGCGCCGGGCGAAGTCAACCTGGAGAAGGCGCTGCGCCTGTCGGACCGGCTCGGCGGGCATCTGGTCACCGGCCATGTCGATGGCGTCGGCCAGGTGGTCGGATTCAGGCAGATCGGCGAGAGCTGGGAGCTGGCGGTGCGCGCGCCGCGAGAGCTGGCCCGGTACATCGCGCGCAAGGGCTCGATCACCATCGACGGGGTGAGCCTGACCGTCAATCTTGTGGAGGCGGACGTGTTCCGGGTGAACCTGATTCCGCATACCGTCGCGGTGACAACGCTCAAGCGCCTCGCTGCCGGCGTCCGGGTCAACCTCGAGGTCGACCTGATCGCACGCTATTGCGAACGGCTTCTGAGCCCCCAAAAATAGGCCTTTGCAACCTGTGTTGACGCGCGAGCGAAAGTACCCAGTTTTGTAAGGTGGTGCGCGTTGAAAATTACCCAGGGTGATTTACCTTCGCTGCTCATTTGTTGAGCAGGGATAAAGGAGATGATCACCATGAAGCAATTGGGAAGAGTTCGACGCTTGTATTACCGTGATGGTCTGTCGTTATCGGAGATAGAGAGACGTACGGGCCTCACGCGCAAGACTGTGAGGGGCTGGCTGAAGGCGGCGGAAGGGACGGAACCGGTGTATCGACGGCGCCCCGCCGAGGACACCAAGATTGCGCCCTTCGCGGAGCATCTGACCAAAGCCCTGGAGATTGATGGGCGCCGCCCCAAGCGCGACCGGCGCACCGCGCTGAAACTGTTTCGCGAGATTCAGACTGCCGGCTTTGACGGCGACTACTGCCGGGTCACCGAGTTTGTTCGGCGCTGGCGCGAGGCCGGTGGGCAGGCGCTGGCCAAAGCCTATGTTCCGCTGAGATTCGAACTGGGCGAAGCGTTTCAGTTCGACTGGAGCGAAGAACGGCTGGTAATCGGCGGCGTCTGGCGCAAGATTCTGGCCTCTCACCTGAAACTCTGTGCCAGCCGGGCTTTCGTCGTACAGGCGTACCCGACGCAGAGCCATGAGATGCTGTTCGATGCGCATACGCGGGCCTTCACCACGCTGGGCGGCATACCGCGTCGTGGCATCTACGACAACATGAAGACCGCCGTCGACAAGGTCAAGAAGGGCAAGGGGCGAATCGTCAATACGCGCTTTGCCGCCATGGCCTCGCACTACCTGTTCGATGCCGACTTCTGCAATGTTGCCAGCGGATGGGAGAAAGGCGTCGTCGAGAAGAACGTGCAGGACAGCCGGCGGCGTATTTGGCAGGAGGCTGCTCAGGAACGATTTGGCTGCTTTGCCGAACTCAATGTCTGGCTGCTGGCGCGCTGTCGGGCACTGTGGCAGGAACTGCGCCACACGGAGTACGAGAACCTGAGCATTGCCGAAATGCTCGAACACGAACAGCCCAGTCTGATGCCGATGGTCACGCCCTTCGACGGTTACGTGGAAACCTTGGGCAAGGTCTACAGCACATGCTTGGTCATCGAGGATCGCAATCGTTACTCGGCACCGTGCGAACTGGTCGGGCAGATGGTCAGCATTCGGATCTACCCGGAGCGCATCGAACTGGTTGCCCACGATGCCGTGGTGGCCAGCCATGTGCGTTGCTTCGAGCGCAACCAGATCCGCTACGACTGGCAGCACTACATCCCGCTGATCGAGAGGAAACCTGGAGCACTTCGAAATGGCGCGCCGTTTGCCGACATGCCCGAGCCACTGCTGCGCCTGCGCGGCTTGTTGCTCAAGCGCGAAGGCGGCGACCGCGTCATGGCGAAGGTGCTGGCCGCGGTACCCAAGTCCGGGCTTGAGGCCGTGCTGGTCGCCGTGGAACTGGTGCTGGAGTCGGGAAACCCGAGTGCCGAGCATGTCGAGAATGTGCTCAATCGGCTCAAGGCGGCAGCCCCGCCCGAGTGCGTGGAGACCAGTCTGGAGGTTGCCGAGGCGCCCATTGCCGATACCGGGCGCTATGACCGCCTGCGCGGGGAGATGAGCCATGCGTGATGTCGCTGCGCAACTCAAGGCATTGCGCCTGTATGGGATGGCCGGCGCATGGGAGGAACTCGTTGCTCAGGGCAACTCGGCAGGGCTTCAGTCCGCCCGTTGGCTAATCGAGCATCTACTGGACACCGAGCACGCGGATCGGGCCATACGCTCGATCAGTTACCAGTTGCACACCGCCAAGTTTCCGGTGCATCGCGATCTCGCCGGATTCGAATTCGAGCAGTCGAAGGTGGATCGTGGCCTGATCACGGAGCTGTCCGGCTCTCCTTCGCGGAGGCAGCCCACAACGTCGTGTTCATCGGTGGGACCGGAACGGGCAAGACGCATCTGGCCACAGCGCTTGGCATCTCCGGCATCACCGGCCACGGCAAGCGGGTGCGCTTCTACTCGACGGTCGATCTGGTGAACCTACTGGAGCAAGAAAGGCGGCCGGCAAAGCCGGGAAACTGGCCTTTGCCCTGTTGCGCATGGACCTGGTGATTCTGGACGAACTGGGCTATCTGCCCTTCAGTCAGGCCGGCGGCGCCTTGCTGTTCCACCTGCTGTCCAAGCTCTATGAGCACACCAGCGTGATGATCACGACGAACCTGACCTTCGGCGAGTGGGCCAGCGTGTTTGGCGACGCAAAGATGACGACGGCGCTGCTGGACCGCCTGACGCATCACTGTCATATCGTGGAGACAGGCAATGAGTCCTACCGGTTTCGCCATAGCAGCGCGACGGCAAAGTCGCGCATCAAGGCCAGAGAGCAGAGCAAGCGCCCCAGACCAACCACCGAGGAGACGCCCATTTGAGTCGCGGCCGCGCGGGGAAATCCGCTCCGGGCTACGCCCTACGCGGCTTCCCCGCGCAACCGAGGACCTTCTGATTACGTCACAAGAAGACAACCGCAATGATTGGAGGTGCCCCACACCTTGTGAATACGCTAAACTTATCCACAGATCGCCCTATGATGGGCAGCTAAAGCCCCTGGGTAAAATTCAACGCGCACCCCTGGGTATTATTAAACGCGCGCCGACACGCTATGTCGTACGCGAAGAAAAGGCGGCTCTTGTGAGCAAGCAGGAAGGCCTCGGCCGACAGGCTTCAACGCGCGCAGCGCTCATTCCAATACGCAAAAGCGCCGCCTCGTGGGCACTTCCCCAAGACGAGCGTCGAGAGATCTTCGAAGCACGATCGCGCCAAATCGCAAGTGGCTTGAAGTACCTTCCTGCCGTTGCCAGGAAGCTGCATCACTGCCGCGATCTCGGCCCCGACGAGCCATTCGACTTTCTCACTTGGTTCGAGTACGCGTCTTCGGACTCGGCCGCGTTCGAAGAACTTGTGCAAGCCCTGCGTGCGTCAGCCGAGTGGGAGTACGTCGAACGTGAAGTCGATATCCGTCTGACCCATGAAAAGGACTAACCAGCGCATCGAGACCGACCTTCGCAAGCGAGCGTCGCCCGCTCGCTCGGCGGCTCATGCACATCGTTGAATGACTGCTTTTCAAAAGCCTGAGCGTCCGCAAAGGGTCGGGATGCGACGGGCTTCTCTTTAGGTTCATCGTAAGCGCGCAACGCGCCCACCTTGATGTGCGGCGATCAGTGCTGTAGGGCTGGGGTGCGCAACGGCAGCAGCGAATCGATTCGGCTGTTCGGGCAGGTGGGCAGTTTTTCCAGGGTCTCGCGCAACCAGGCTGCCGGGTCGAGCCCGTTGAGCTTTGCAGTGTAGAGCAGGCTCTGAATGGCTGCAGCCCGCTTTCCAGCGCGCTCGGATCCGGTGAAGAGCCAGTTCTTTTTGCCGATAGCGATCGGCCTGATGGCGTTCTCCACCGGATTGTTGTCGATCGGCAGGCTTCCGTCGCTGGCATACCGGCTCAAGGCTGGCCAGCGCTTCAGACTGTAGTCGATCGCCTTCGCCGTGCCCCCGCCATTGGCCACATTCACCCGCGTTCGCAGCAACCAATCGTGCATGGCTTGGAGTTGCGGCTGCGCTTGGTCCTGGCGCAGATGCGTGCGTGCCACGCCATCCATGTCGCGGCCTTGCGCCTCGATGGCATACAAGGCGCCGATCCGACGCAACGCCTCCTGCGCAATGGCATTGGGCTCGGCGGCATTCAGATCGAAGAACTTCCTGCGCGCATGGGCCATACAGCCAAGCTCGGTCAGCCCGTCGGCAAACAAGGCCTTGTAGCCAGCGTAGTCATCGACCATCAGATGGCCTTGCCAGCCCGAGAGAAACGCTTGGGCATGGGCGCCGGCGCGACTGGGTTGGTAATCGAACACCACGATCGGCGGACCCGTCTCCAGCACGTTGCTCCGGTACGCCCACAGATAGGCGCGCGCTTGGTCTTGCCTCGACCCGGGTCCAGTTGCTTGACCGGTGTTTCATCGGCATGCAGCACGCGGCCTTTGAGCAGCATCACCGCCAGCCGATCGACCAGCGGCTGCAGGGCCACGCCGATGCGTCCCACCCATTCGGCCATCGTGGTACGCGAGAGGCTGACTCCATCGCGGGCCGCAATCTGCTCCAGCCGGTACAGCGGCAGGTGATCGAGAAACTTGCTGATGGCCACCCAGCTCAGCAGCCCCGTGGCCGCCATGCCCGCGTCGATCACGGCCGGCGCAATCGGTGCGGCTGACACCGTCTCGCATGCACGGCAGGCGTACTGCGGGCGGATGTGCCGATGCACGAAGAAACGGGCCGGCTCGACGTCCAACTGTTCGCTGATGTCCTCGCCGATCTTGACCAGCGCCGTACCGCACTGCCCACAGGTGCAGGAGATCGGTTCATGCCGGTGCTCGATGCGCGGCAGATGATCTGGCAGCGGCTGACGACCGGCGCGCAGGCGAGGCGTGCGGGGCACCTGCGGCTCGCTGGTCGCTGCGGCCTCGGCCTGTTTCCTGGCCAGTTCGGCCTGGGCGGCGGCGATATCGCTGGCCAGCGTCTCCTGGAACAGATCGCCTGCTTCGGCCGAGAAGGCTTCGCTGCGCGCGCCAAAGCGCATCCGGCGCAGGTGCGCGAGCTCCAGCGTGAGGGCCTGGATCTTGATCCTGGCGGCGTGAAGCTCGCTGTCGCGGCGGGTGATTTGTTCGCTCAGCCGAAGCGCTTCGGCTTCTTCTTCTTGTGCCTGGTCGATGAGCTTCTGAACGGTGCCGAGTACCCAATCCGGCAGTGCGGGCGTGGCATTCAGGCGGGCCAGTTCAGCGTCCAAATTCATGCCGATATTATACTCTGCAACAGGCCGAAGAGCCGCATGCACAGGGCCTTTCAGCGATATTTGCCGAGATTCTTCTTGCAGGTCTTCGTGGCCCGGTTCAGACCCGCCAGTGCGCCGGCGCTGGCGCTTCGAGTCGCTGCCAATCGACCCCGCTGACGAGCCATTGCCACTGCGCAGCGCTGAGGGTAAAGACCGCGGTGTCGGCACGCGGCCAGATGAAGTGCCCCCGATGCAGGCGCCGATGACACAGCCACACGCCGGTGCCATCCCACACCAGAAGCTTGAGCCGATTCAGACGCCGGTTGCGAAAGGCATAGGCACTGCCATCGCAGGGCGAGCGTCCCAGCGTGTTCTGTATGCGCTGCGACAGTCCGTCGATGCCGGCGCGCATGTCAATCGGTTCGACAACCAGCCAGACCTGGTGCGGGCTCGGGATCATGACAGTTGTTTCAAGAACTCGACCAGCAACGGGACACTGCTACCCGGCAACTCAATTTCCCAACCATCCGGACTGCGCAGGCGCACGACGCTACCCGTTTCCGCCTTGCCCACGCTCACCGGCACCAGGGTCAGCGATGACTTTGCCGCCGCGATGGTCTGCTTCTCCCGACTGCGCCAGCGATGGAACGCTCGCTCGCTCAGTCCGTTGTTCGCGCAGTATTCGCGCTGCGTCAGATCACTTCGAACCCAGTTTTGAATGTGCTCTCGCCAGTAAGCCGGTCCGTGTCTCTTCGCCATTCGTCGCGCCTCAAAAACAGGCGACAACATCGCACGAGTTCAACCGATGAGTACAGGTGGTCGCGGTGGACGCTTACGGTTCATCGCCGGAAAGCGGTCGGTGAAATTTCGCTTCCGGAAAGCGGCCACTCGTCACCGGGATCTTCCGACCCGTTGCCGTCTGATGCCAATTGGAAGTTCACCGGCAGGTTGCACGTTCAAAGCCGACGGTCAACTAAATCTTCTGTGGGTCGCTCGGTCGGCCGCCTCGCCAGACCGGTGTACTCTGCCCACCAGGAGACGGTCCGCCAACCACAGTCACGCGTGCGATCCTTGCCCGGACGCCTGCGCTGATCGTCGCGCAGTAAGCCACGGCAAACGAGACAACACTGCTCGGGCCATGCCAACCGGGCCGTCCTAGAGCCCGGCACCTGTTGGAACCGGCTCCTGGAGCGCCGCCTACTCCGGGCCCCCCCGCTTTTTGGACGCCATCTGACGTTCCCATAGAATAGGCGCGGGCGTGCCTTCGGGGAGTGCCCCGGGGTCGGCGAGCGATTGGAAGCAGAACGTCCCCCGAACGAGCCACCAAGCCAGAGAGGGAATTGACTGCGCGCCGACACGTGCGCAAGGCCGGCCAAGATACCCTGCGCCGGCAACCACGACTTGAACCCGCTTCCGGTTCGCTCGGCGAGGAAGCCGTGCAGCAGATCGACGCGCTGCCCGAATCTTGATCGGCAGAGAGCCACATCCGGCAAGCCTTCACGGCATGCCCGCCTGGACAGGCGTTTGCCGACCGGCTGTGGGACATGCCAGCTTGGCTTGCCAGCATACGTGCGGCGCGCAGGCCTGCGGCAGCGGGGCGCCGCGGCTTTGCTCGGCTACCCGCCAGAGGGCAACGCGCGATCCGCTTCCGGCGGACACAGAACGCGGGCCGATTCGCGCAAGGCGTGAACGCGCGATTGCTCCCACGGCCCGCCTTGCGCGGCCAGCGGTTGGTCCGTGGCGTAATGCCAGCACTCCCACGGCTGTTCCTGC
Source organism: Candidatus Methylophosphatis haderslevensis (assembly GCA_016711925.1). GTDB lineage: Bacteria > Pseudomonadota > Gammaproteobacteria > Burkholderiales > Rhodocyclaceae > Methylophosphatis > Methylophosphatis haderslevensis. The sequence goes on along the minus strand of JADJSA010000018.1, from coordinate 393,603 downwards.
TGGACGATCCGGCGCGCCTCGTCGAGTTGGCCAGTTGCCCTCAATGCGTGGGCAAGTTCCATTGGATACCACAGCCTGACCGTACCGGCCCTGGCGCCGCTGGCTGAGCTGTCCGAGACTGTGTCTCGCGCGGCCAGTCGCATGCGGCTACAGCATCGTCATGGCGCCCGGCCTGCAGCAGTGCCCAGCCGTAATCGAGGCCGAGGCGCCCGCCCGGTCGCATCATCTCGGCGGCGAAGGGCGAGGCTTCGAGCACCTGCAGAGCCTGTGTTGCCTCACCATGCTGCAGGTGATACCAGGCCTGCGCGCGCACCACTTGCACCAGTTCGCAGCGACAATCGTCGGCAGTCGCGGCGCGCTCGCGCCACTCAAGCAGCATACGCTGCGCAGCCGCCGCATCGCCGCTGGCGTCGAGCGCCTCGGCAAGGCGCAGGCGGATGCCGATGGTCGGCGCCAGCATCGCGGGTTCGGCGTACTCGGCCCAGGCGATCGCGTCGCGCAGGATGGTCTCGCTGCGCCGGCGCCGCTCTGCCGGTTCCAGCTCCCGCGCAAGCCAGGCCTGGAGATCGACTCGGCGCGGATCGCCGGCATCGAGCGCTACTGCCGCATCGAGCAAGCGCTGGCGCGCGCCTTCTGTTCGAATTCGTTCGCCGCGACCCAGGCGAGGTCGAACGCCCGCTGTGCGCTGCTGCGCTGCTCCGCCGGGCGCGACGTGTCGCCGGCGAACAGCGCGATCGAGACAACGCTCTCGGCAAGCCGCGGCCGGCGCACAAGCTGGAGCGCGAACACGCTTTTCACCAGCATGATCAGACTGGGCAATGACGCCGCCCGCTTACCTTGCGTTGCGACGACGAACAGGCGGCCGTCCTGCTGTTCGCGCGCGAGGCCGTCGTGCCAGACTGCCTGCAGGCGGGCAAGGCGGAGCTGGTTGGGCAGGCTGGTCAGCAGGAACAGCGCGATGACCAGTACGGCTTTGCTTTCGAGCCACAGGCCGAGCCCGAAAAAGGCCGCAATGCCGACCGTGAAGAAAGCGACGCGCACCCGAGGCCAGCGAGCGAACAACGCGGACTCGACCAGGCGCCCGCCATCGAGCGGCGTGACCGGCAAGAGGTTGAACAGATTGATCATCACCGCCATGGTCGCGACCATGCGCCAGGTTTGTTGCGCCGGGTCGACCGTCAGCAGCAGCGCAAGTCCGGCGACGAGGCCTGGAAGCGGGCCGGCCAGCAGCACCACGGCCTGCTGCCAAGTGGCGGCCTCGCGCGGGCGACCGGTGACGATGGCGCCGATAAAGGGCACGAAGAACATCGTCAGATCCTTCCAGCCGAAGGCGCGCATGGCAATCGCATGGCCGGATTCATGGATCAGCAGAATGACGACCAGCGCAAGCGCCTTGCGCCAATCGAAGGCCCAGGTCCACAACAGCAAGGCAATCGCCAACGACAGTACGAGGATGCCGGCCTTGAGGTCGTGGCGCGGCGGGCGGGCCGCTTCTTCCTGTTCCATTTCGCTGAAACAAGAAAGGGTTCTGCGGAATAGAGTACCGAACAGTTTTCACGATTGGATGCGGGTTTCTGGCGGGTTAGTCCAACAAAAGCAACTGGGCTCCGCAACAGAACTATCCACACTGCCTCGCAGGCTTGACGCGTCCTCGATCCGTTTAGCTTGATCACAAGCGTGATCGCTCTCCTTGAGAACATCGTTCGACTGTTGTTCGACCTTGCCGGCCCGATTACGCTCTCGGCCACGCGCCGCCGATCGATCGAAGCGGAAAACCTGTTTCTCCGCCGCGAGCTTACTTTGTTGAAGGACCGCGGCGTCAGGCCCAAACTTGTCGATACCTCTGCACGTCTGTCTCTCGCATTCCTTTCGCGGCAGGCTGGCTGGCGCGATGCACGGGTCGTGGCGCAACCTGAAACGATGATTCGCTGGCACCCTGCCGGCTGGCGCCTGTTCTGACGATAGAAGTCAAGGCAGGGAAATCTACCGATTTCTGTGGAGCTACGCCGACGCATCCGGCGGATGGCAGATGAGAAGGCAGTGTGAGGTGAGGCGAGGAGCGGATCGCCACTGAACTGCTGCGCAACTTGGGTCTTCGGGTCTTACAGCGTAACGTTCACCTATCCATGCCGAAACGGCCACTTGGCCGTTCGCGTGGGGATCGAGGTTGGGCGAGTTTCTGCGCCGCCGAGTTGCCGATTCAATGTCAGCTACTTGCGTAACGCTCAATTTAATCGGAGCATCGAACCCTCACGACCGACCCACATGACAGAAACCGTTACCCCTCCGATCACCCTCTCCCCGCTCGAAGCGCGCATTCTCGGCGTGCTGGTGGAGAAGCAGTTCACCGTGCCCGACACTTATCCGCTGACGCTCAACACGCTGGTGGCGGGCTGCAACCAGAAGACCAGCCGCGAGCCGGTGATGAACGTGAGCGAGAGCGAAGCGCAGATGGCGCTCGACGAGTTGCGCTCGCGCACGCTGGTGATCGAGAGCTACGGCGCCTCGGGCCGCGTGATGCGTTACGCCCACAATGTTGATCGGGTGCTGAAGATTTCGCAGCCGCTGCTCGCCCTGCTCACCGCATTGATTCTGCGCGGCCCGCAAACGCCGGGGGAACTGCGCAGCGCAGCCGACCGCTTCTACAGGTTTCCCGACATCTCGGCGCTCGAAGCCTACCTCGAGGAGATGGCGACGCGCAGCGCCGGTGCGCTGGCGGTGAAGCTGCCGCGCCAGCCCGGTTCGCGCGAAGCGCGCTGGGCGCATCTGCTGTGCGGCGAGGTGGCGTTCGATGTGTCCGCTGCGGTGGCGGGCGACGAGTCGGTGACCACCGGCGAACTCGCGGCCCTGAAGATTAACGTCGCCCAATTGCGCGGCGAGGTGTCTGAACTGCGTGCGCTGGTCGAGCGGATTTATGCCGAACTCGGCGTGGGGCGCGACCCGGGGAAGTAGGGGGGCATGAACGGACGCACCACCGGGCCGCCGCCAGCGGTTTCGTTCCGCGAGGCGCTGGGCTGGTGGTTCCGGCTGGGATGCATCAGCTTCGGCGGACCGGCCGGGCAGATCGCGATCATGCATCAGGAATTGGTGGAGCGGCGGCGATGGATTTCCGAACGCCGCTTCTTGCACGCGCTCAACTATTGCATGGTGCTGCCGGGGCCGGAGGCACAGCAGCTCGCCACCTACATCGGCTGGTTGATGCATGGCACCCGGGGCGGCATCGCGGCCGGCGTGCTGTTCGTGCTGCCGTCGCTGTTTCTGATCATCGCGCTGTCGTGGATCTACCTCGCGCTCGGCTCGCAGCCCGTGGTGGCCGGTGTGCTCTACGGCATCAAGCCGGCGGTGACGGCGATCGTGCTCGCCGCGGCCTGGCGCATCGGCAGCCGCGCGCTGAAGAGCCCGCCGCTGTGGGCGATCGCGGCGGCGGCTTTCGTCGCCATCTTCGTCTTCTCGTTGCCGTTTCCGGCGATCGTGCTGGCGGCGGGCGTGCTCGGTTACGTCGGCGGTCAGGTCGCCCCGCAGCAGTTCGTCACCGGCGGCGGCCACGGTGTCGCCAAGGCAGACTACGGCCCGGCCCTGATCGGCGACGACACGCCGCCTCCGCCCCACGCCCGTGCCTCGCGCGGCCGACTGACGCGCATCGCCGCAGCCGGCATCGGCATCTGGACAGCGGCGACAGGATTGTTGATCGGCGCCTTCGGCTGGCACGGGCTGCTGACGCAGATGGGCTGGTTCTTCACCAAGGCTGCGCTGCTGACCTTCGGCGGCGCTTACGCGGTGCTGCCCTATGTGTATCAGGCCGCAGTGGAAAAGCACCAGTGGCTCACTGCGACGCAGATGATCGACGGACTGGCGCTCGGCGAAACCACCCCGGGGCCGCTGATCATGGTGGTCGCGTTCGTCGGCTTCGTCGGCGGCTGGACGGACAGTGTGCGGCTGGCGGCCGGGGCGTTGCTGTCGGGGCCTGGCATCGTGCTGATGGCGATTGCAGGGGCCTGCGTGGCCACTTTCTTCACCTTCCTGCCCTCGTTCATCTTCATTTTCGCCGGCGCGCCATTGATCGAAACCACGCACGGCGACCAGAAGTTCACCGCCCCGCTGACCGGCATCACCGCTGCGGTGGTCGGCGTGATCGTCAATCTGGCGCTGTTCTTCGCCTGGCATGTGCTGTGGCCGGCGGGATTCTCCGGGCGCTTCGAGTGGCCGGCTGCGCTGATCGCGGCGGCGGCCTTTGCCGCGCTGACGCGCTACAAGATCGGCGTGATGTGGGTGATCGGCGCCAGCGCGGCGGCAGGGCTGGCGATCGCCTGGCTACTAAAGACATAGCGAAGCGGGCCGTAGATCAGGCAAATGCCCAGGCAAGAATTGGTATCGGCTGAACCATGTCCCTGATCGACTCCGTTGCCGACATGACCGGCAAGCGCGACCGCGACTCGCTCGAGGTGACGGTCGCATCCGTGCTGTTCGAGCTGCTCAACCCGCGCCGGCTGATGTTCTGGCGCGTGTTCGAGCATGCCGGATCGCTGCGTCTGCGCTTGCGCGCCGGCCTGCGGGCAGGGCAGCCGGTGGCGATTTCCGACCCCGGCATCGATCCCGACGAACTGCCGCTGCTGGATTCGCGCGCCGAGTTTCGCGCCTGCTTCGACAGCAACGCGCCGCTGCGCCTCGCCGATGCGGTAAACGGCTCGTATTCGCACATCTACCCTGTAACCAACGAACATGCGGTGATGGGACTGCTGGAAGTCGAGCATGTGGCGCCGCTGGGGGATGAACAGGAGCGGCTGGTCGACGGCTTGCTGCGCATCTACCGCAACTATCTGGCGGTGCTCGACTATGGCGAACGCGACGAACTGACCGGTCTGCTCAACCGAAAGACCTTCGACCGCGCGTTCGAGCGCCTGCTTGCGCGCGACGTTCGGGTAAATCTGCCGAGGCACGACATCGAATGGGTCGGTCGTCGCGGCGTCGCGGATCCGCTGGAACAGCATTGGCTGGCGGTGGCGGACATCGACCATTTCAAGCGCGTCAACGACCGTTTCGGCCACCTCTACGGCGACGAAGTCTTGCTGCTGCTGGCGCGACTGATGCGATCGACCTTCCGCGCGACCGACAAGCTGTTTCGATTCGGCGGCGAGGAGTTCGTGATGATGCTGGGACGCATGTCGCCGACATCGGCGCATGAAACCCTGGAACGCTTCCGCGCCGCTGTCGAAGGATTCAGCTTTCCGCAAGTCGGCCAAGTGACGATCAGCATCGGGTACACCGCGGTCACGGCCACCGACACGGTGTCGGCGGCGTTCGACCGTGCCGACGAGGCGCTCTACTATGCCAAGCAGAACGGCCGCAACCTCGTGCAATGCCACGAAATCCTGCTGGCGCGCGGCGCCATCAAGCCCAAGCTCGCCCACTCCTACGACGTCGAGCTGTTCTGATCGTTGCGCCGGCCAGCGACGCTGTCGGCCAGCCGTTTCTCGAAGTCTTCCTCGATCCAGTCGATTCCCAGCAGCGACTGCAGTTCGCTGGCCAGCGCCTCGAAGCGCAGCGGCTTGATCAGTACACGATCGAAGCTCAGGTCGGCCGGGAAATCCTTCGGCGGCACTGGCGCGGCGGCCGAAAGCAGGATTACCGGCAAGCGGTTCCCATCGCGTGCCGCTCGTTGGCGCAGTTCCGCCAGGAAGGCCCAGCCATCCATCAGCGGCATGAACTGATCGACCACCACCGCGTCGAAGGGCGCATCGGGGGCGCAGCAGGCATCGAGCACCGAGGCGGCATCCGCAGATTCTGCAACCACGAAGCCCCAGCTCGCACACAGGTCGCGCAGGAACGTGCGGTTGTCGGCGATGTCGTCGATGATCAGCAACTGGCGCCGCCGGCCGCGGTGTCCGACGATCCGCCTGGAATGGGTCCGCTGCGGACCCTGTTCGAGCGAATCGACTTCGCACAACCTGAGCAAGAACTGAAACCGGCTGCCGAGTCCGCGTTGGCTTTCCACCTCGATCGTCCCGCCCATCGCCAGCACCAGTTGGTTCGAGATCGTCAGACCGAGCCCCAAACCGGCGCCGCTGTCGACACCGACGCGGGTGAACGGCTCGAAGATGCGCTTCAGATCGTTGCCATCGATGCCGCAGCCGTCGTCTTCGACCTCAAAGCGTATCGCATGCCAGCGGGTATCGTGCAAAAGCGGCACCCTCGGCACCGCCGCCGCGTCCTTTACCAGGTGAATGCGCAGCCGAACCGTGCCGCGCCGGGTGTGGGTGCATGCATTGCGCGTCAGGTTGAGCAACACCTGCGACAAACGCTGCTCGTCGGCCAGCACCACCGCCGGCAAGGCAGGGTCGAGTTCCAGCACGAAACGATTGCCGTGCTCGCGGACCATCAGGCTGGCACTGTCCTGAAGGTGCTGCGTCAGATCGGCCAGGCGCATCGGGCGTTTTTCGAGCATTGGCCGCCGGGATTCGCTGCGGCTGTAGTCGAGCACTTCGTCGATCAGGCGCAGCAGATGCGTTCCGGCGCGTTCGACGATCGCCAGCTTTTCGTCGGCTTCGCGCCGCCCCGGCCGACGCAGCAACTGCACGTAACCTAGGATCGTATGCAGCGGCGTGCGCAACTCGTGGCTGACGGTCGACAGAAACGCCGATTTCGCTTCGCTTGCCTGCTCGGCGCGGCGTTTCGCTTCGCCCAATTCAGCGGTACGCATTTCAACCGCCCGCAGCAACCGCGCCTGTTCGTCCTGCTGCATCTCGAACAAACGCCGCTGCGCGATTTCGCTGCGCTCGCGGATCGTCCGCACCTCGACATGCAGGGCATAGGCGAGCACGCAGGTCATGCCGATGACGAACACGAACGGAAGGTCGCCGACGAATTCGGCACCCGGCAGCCAGCCCATCAACTGCAGGTTGCGCATCACCAGCGCCGCCCAGAACAGCCCCCAGGCCGCGAGGTAGAAGCCGCCCGCCTGAGGTTCCCAGCGTAGTGCGACGATGGTGGCCAGTGTCAGCAGCAGGCCCGCCGCCATGGCGAGCGCAGAGAACCACGCAGCGGCAATCACTACCAGCGGCAGCAAGGCAAGCATGAGACAGAGCGCGGCGACGCCGAGCATGACGGCCGAGAGTCGTCTCGAATGTCGCTCCAGCGCAAGGTACTCCCGGGCGAATACGGCGTGGCAGGACATGCCGAGGAACAAGGCGACATTGGGCAACCGACCCAACCAGTGATTGTCGTCGGCCGGCACGAGCGAGAAATGGAACCCGTCTAGCATGGTGCCGACCGCAATGGCCAACACGTGAGCCGCACCCACCGCGAGAAATGCCGCGCGGCGGCCGGCGCGCCAGGCAATGAAGCTGTACACGACCACCAATAGCGATGCGCCCAGCCCGAGATATTTCCAGGCGCTGCGCTGCGCCTGATGGTCGAGCAGCGCGCCCGGCTCCCACAACGCCAGGTCGAGGGCGGTGGCACCGCGGCCGGCTACCCGCAGGTAGAGGACTTTGCGCTCGCCGGGCTCGAACCGCAGCGGAAAGAGCACCAGCCGCGAGGCCAAGGGTCGCTGCGCGGCGGCAATCCGGGTGCCGCTTTCCATCTGCAGGGTCTTGCCGTCCTGACCGACGACAAACAGCATGTATGACTGCTGAAAAAGGTAGCCGGCCTCGATCCAGCGCTCCAGCGTGGTCCGGCCGGGGTTTGCTACGACCAAGCGTACCCAGGTCGCGCCTTCGAGGAAACCGCGCCCTTCGGTGGTATTGGCGGCGGCACGAAAGCCGCCCGCGGCGTCCAGCTCGCGCACGCGTTCGAACTCCAGCTTCCCCGATGGATCGCGCAGAATATCCACGAACGGCGCGAGCGACTGGCGATCCACGGAACCGATTTCGACCGCCATCATGGCCGCAGCAGGCGCACCGGCGCTCGCCCACAGGAGCATCAGCAGCGCTGCTGCGTGGCCGCAGAAACGAAGGCCGCGCAACAGGATGGGGCCGGCGAATGTATGCACGTGGACTGGGCCTTGGCCCGGAGCCGGCCGCGGCACCGGACGAGAACGGGAGCACGATAGTTGGCGCTGCCGGACGCGCTCCCGATGCGACTAGCGGGCGAGCACCGCGTGCGTCGACGCTCGACAAGAATTCTATTGCCGGCCGGCGAAAGTGTTGGTCAAATTGCGTGACAAGCTGCCATGCCACCCGGCACCACTGCTGTATACACAGAGGTGCAAATGACGCGAACCTGCCGCCCCGGCTGCGCTGCCTGCTGCATCGCACCGTCGATCTCAAGTCCGATTCCGGGCATGCCGAACGGCAAACCAGCCGGGGTTCGCTGCGTTCGGCTCACCGATGACCTGCGCTGCGCGATATTCGGGCATCGCGACCGCCCGGCCTGCTGCGCCGGCCTGCAGCCCTCGGACGAGATGTGCGGCGACACTCGGGAACACGCAATGTCGTGGATCGCCCGTCTCGACGAGATGACCCGCCCTTGAACGCGGGTTCGGCCGGCGAAGCGAGTGCCGGCTGCCGATGCCCGGTCGTGCGCACGAGCCGGACCGGCGCCACGAGCGCCAGGCGGGCGTCACGCGACGGGTATAATCCGCCCTTTTTCAGGCGCGCTCATGGACCTCGCACTGCTTTTCAAGGCTTTGATCCTCGGCATGGTCGAGGGGCTGACCGAGTTCCTGCCGATCTCCAGCACCGGCCACCTGATTCTCGCGGGCGATCTGCTGAACTTCAATAACGAGCGCGGCAAACTGTTCGAGATCGTCATCCAGTTGGGCGCCATCCTCGCCGTATGCTGGGAGTATCGCGCCAAGATCGGCCAGGTGCTGGGCACAATGGGCTCCGATCCCAAATCGCAGCGCCTGTTGGTCAATCTGTTCATTGCCTTCCTGCCGCTTGCCATACTCGGACTCGCATTCGGCAAGGCGATCAAGGCGCACCTGTTCCAGCCGGTGCCGGTGGCGCTGGCGTTCATCGTCGGCGCATTCATCATCATCTGGGCCGAGCGGCGCAAACACGTGGTCCGCGTTCATTCGGTCGACGACATCCAGTGGCCGGACGCCTTGAAACTGGGTTTCGCGCAGGCGCTGGCGCTGATTCCGGGTACGTCGCGCTCCGGCGCCACGATAATCGGCGGCCTGTTGTTCGGGCTTTCCCGCAAGGCGGCAACCGAGTTTTCGTTCTTCCTCGCCATCCCCACGCTGACCGTCGCAACCGCGTATCAGCTTTACAAGGAGCGCGCGCTGCTCAATGCCGACGACCTCGGCATGTGGGTAGTCGGCTTCGTCTCCGCCTTCGTTTCCGCCTTTCTGTGCGTACGCTGGCTGCTGCGCTACATCAGTACGCACGACTTCACGCTGTTCGCCTGGTATCGCATCGCCTTCGGCATCGTCGTGCTGTGGACGGCGTGGACCGGCGTCGTGAACTGGACCGCTGACTGACCTGCGTCAGAAGGCCGCAACGCAGCCGTTGGATCGCGGATCGGCGCCACCCTCGAAGGTTCCGTTTGCGTGCCGCACCACCATGCCCGCATGGCCCATCGATTCATCATAGTCGCCGAGGACTTCGATTTCGTGACCAAGGCCGCGCAAGCCGTCAAGCGTCGCGGCGGGAAAGCGTCCTTCGAGTTTCAGGGTGTCGGAATCCTGCCCCCATGCGCGCCCCAGGCGCCAGCGCGGCGCGGCGATCGCCGCCTGCGCATCGAGGCCGAAATTCACGTACCGCGAGAAGATCGCCGCCTGAGTCTGCGGCTGGCCGTCACCGCCCATGGTTCCATAGACCACGGTGCGCCCGTCGTTCAGTTGCGCCAGCGCCGGGTTGAGCGTGTGGAACGGCTTGCGTCCGGGCATCAGCCGGTTTAGCGCGTCCGACTCGAGCGAAAAGCTGACGCCGCGGTTCTGCCAGTTGATGCCCGATTCGCCGAGCACGATGCCGCTGCCGAACTCGTGGTAGATGCTCTGAATGCAACTGACGGCGCGGCCCGCATCGTCGATCACGCCCATCCAGACCGTATCGCCCGGCCCCGGCAGCGGCGGCCACGGTGCCGCGCGCTCCGGCGATATGCGGCCGGCCATGGCGCGGATCGCGGCCGGATCGAGGAAGCCCTGCGCCTCGACCGCCATGTAAATCGGATCGGTGATGTAGCGATCCTTGACCGCGAACGCCTGCTTGGTCGCCTCCACAACCAGGTGGACGAAGCGGGGATCGTCATGCGTCAGGGCGTCGATGCCCAGCGCATCGAGCTGGCCGAGAATCAGCAGCGAGACCAGTCCCTGCGTCGGTGGCGGCAAGTTGTAGACCGCGCCGCGGCGAAGGGCGAGTTGCAGCGGTGCGCGCCAGCGGGCGCGATGCACGATCAGGTCATTGAGGGCGATCGGACTGCCCAGCCGTTCCAGGTCGGCGGCGATGCTGCGCGCAAGATCGCCGCGATAAAATGCGTCGAGGCCGACATCGCTCAAGTGATGCAGCGCGGCCGCCAACCGCGGTTGCATCAGCCGCCCGCCAATCGGCGGTGCATCGCCGCCGGGCAGAAACAGCCCGGCAAAGCCGGGTTGTGGGGCCAACTCGTCGCGCTTGGCGGCGATGGAACGAGCGAGGCTTTCGCAGACCGGCACGCCGCGAATCGCGTAATCGATCGCATCGGCAAGCAGGCGCGAGAGCGGCATCTTGCCGCCCAGTTGCCTGGCCAACCCGAACGCCAGTTCCCAGCCGGAAACCGTGCCCGCCACTGTCAGCGCCGCCAGCGGGCCGCGCGCCGGCAGTTGCGCCGTCACGCCGCGCTCGGCATACCACTGCACCGACGCGGCGGCGGCGGCCGCACCGCAGGCATCGATGGCGCGCGGCGCCTGTCCGGGAACCGAAACCAGCCAGAACGAATCGCCGCCGATCGAATTCATGTGCGGATAGGCGACGGCAGTGGTCGCCGCGCAGGCAATCGCTGCCTCGAGCGCGTTGCCGCCTTCGCGCAGCACGGCGAGCGCCGATTGGGCAGCCAGCGAGTGCGGCGCTACCGCCATGCCGCGAACACCGCGAGTGGAATGGATCATGGGATTCGGTCGAGACTGTCAGCTCAGGGAGTGGAGGTTCTACTCTACCGCCATTCCGTATGGCGGACATGGTGACAATGCATGTGCCGGCAGTTTCCAATCAAACGATCATCGGCGGCATGGAATCAAGCGGACCAGAACAAGCCATGCAGCATCTTGGCTGCCAGCAAGACCAACAGCACCGCAAACAGTCGCTTGAGCGTATCGACCGGCAGGCGATGTGCAAGCCGCGCGCCGAGTGGCGCGGTGACGATGCTGGCCACCATCACGAACATCAGCGCGGGCAGGTAGACGAAGCCAAGACTGGCGGGCGGCAAGCCGTTTGCATGAATGCCATTCCACATGTATCCGGCGCTGCCGCCAAGAGCAATCGGCACCCCGACCGCGGCCGACGTTCCGATTGCGTTATGTACCTTGACGTTGCACCAGGTCAGAAACGGAATCGTGATGGTGCCGCCACCAATCGCAACCAGCGCAGACAATGCGCCGATCAGCGTACCGGCTGCGAGGATGCCGCTGGTGCCCGGCATTTCGCGCGAGGCCTTCGGCTTGAAACTGACGAACATCTGAAGCGCAACGTAGAGGATGAAAAAAGCGAAGAACACTGCCAGCCCGCGGGTCGGTATGCGCGCCGCCAGCAAGGTGCCGAGTACGGTGCCGAGCAGGATGCCCGGAACAATGCGCATGACCACCGGCCACAGCACCGCACCGTGCTTGTCGTGGGTGCGGGCACTGGATATGGCGGTAAAGATGATGGTCGCCATCGAAGTGCCGAGCGCCAGGTGCAACACGTGTTCGGCGGGAAAATGCTGCGCCTCGAACAACATCGCCAGCAGCGGCACCAGAATGACGCCGCCGCCGATACCGAACAGGCCGGCGACAAATCCGGTGAACAAACCGATGGCGATATAGGCCAGGTACCACGAGGTCCACAGCATGGCGGCGCGCTCTTAAGAGGGGACTGCAGTGTACCGCCTGCAACCCCGGCTGGCGCGCGGGCTCAGTCAGGCGGAAGAATCCGAACGCCCACGTGCATACCTTGGGGTCTTGTACAGCACGCCGGCGCCGCATAAAGCGCGTCGATGGTCGGCGCCGGCGTGGCGGTGATGCGGCTGAGTTCGACCATGCTGCCAACCAGCGCCGTGATTCGCGGGCTGCTGCCAGTCTCGGCCGGCGTGAGAAAGGTAGAACCCGAACTCGCCGTCGCCGGACGCCGTCACGCCGTGATGCCCATCAGTTCCCGGGAAATGAAGTGCCAATGTGCCGCCTCGACCGGCGTGATCGAAAGGCGGTTGCCGCGCCGAAGCAGCAGCATCCCGGCCAACTGCGGATGATCGCGCAGCGCGTCAAGGCCGATATAGGGTGTCTTGCAGACGAACCTGACCTCGACATTGAACCAGCGCGGAGCCGTTATCGATGATTTTGGATCGAAGTACGGACTCGACCGATCGAACTGGGTTGCGTCCGGAAATGCCGTACGGGAGACCTCGCAGATACCGGCAATGCCTGGTAACTTGCAACCGGAATGATAGAAGAACGCCCGGTCGCCAACCTGCATCTGGTCGCGCATGAAATTGCGCGCCTGGTAGTTGCGCACGCCGAACCACGGCAGCCGCTGCCCGGGTGCCCGTTCGAGATCGTCAATGGCGACCTCGTCGGGCTCCGATTTCATCAGCCAATGGCGCATATCGGCAAGCGCAAAAACAAACGCGAAGCCGGGGCTTCGCGTTTGCGGTACTGGACCCCCGCGTGTGTCGTCAGGCCGGCATCCTGAACCGTGGGTCCAGGGTGGTCGCGTTCCCGCCGCATCAGGCGCACCCGGCTATGGGGTGCTCACAACAGCGACGATCGGTCGGCAACCGGATGCAAACAAACATAGGTTCAAGGAATCTATGACCTTAACGGGCACCGCAGGGGATTGACCCTGCAATCACTGCCGATCCGCCACCCGCACTAGAACAACTTTTCCTGCAGGGCGAGCGCCTGATCGACACGCGATTGCATGGAATCGATTCTACGCCGGAAATCCTGCAGGTCAATGCCACCCGGCAGTTTCATCTGCAGCAGTTCATGCGCAATGTTGAGCGCAGTCATCACGGCGAGTTTTTCGCCGGCGCTTTGCGTCTTGCCGCGGATGTCGCGCATCTTTTCATCCACGTACGACGCCGCCTTCAACAACGCATCGCGCTCGTCCGGCGGGCAGGCGACGCGGTACTCGCGGCCGAGCAGCGTGATGTCGAGCAGTGTTTGATCGCTCATGCTGACGGCAACCCCTCGATAAGCACTTCGACCCGCTCTGCCGCCGAATCGATTTTCTCGCGCAGGCGCTTGTTCTCGCTTTCGAGATTGGCGACGCGGATACGCAAATCATGGTTCTCGCCACGAACCTGGGTGAAGTGGCCAAGCAGTTGGTCGATGCGCTGCTCAAGTGAGGAAAGTTGATCGTTCATGCCGCGAATCTTCCCCCCAAGCAGCCGGGCGGGTCAAGGTGATTGCCGGCACGAAACGGAATTTGTGACGATGCGGTACAATCCCCGACGTGTCGAAGAGCGGCGTGCGCCGCCCACAATGGGGCGTACATGCTGTGGCGCGCATGCAGGCTGCCGACACATTGCAGCACGGTGCCGCGCGACTCGATGTCGCGGGTTAAACGGGAAACAGGTGCGCGGAGTGTTGACTTCGCCATGCCTGTGCTGCCCCCGCAACGGTAAGCAGGTGCGGGTACATCAAGCCGGCCCCCAATGTCGGCAGCCACTGCGCAGATCGTGCGCGGGAAGGCGGTGTGCCAAGTGATCGTCGATCACGACTCCCTGCGAGCCCGGATACCGGCCGTGGTGCGCAAGGACGGAAACGCCGCGGGGAAGCGGCATCCGGCGCATCCCGATGCACCGACAGCCTGCTCCCCTGTTTCCAATGACAATCTCCGGCGCGCGGGGACGCCCGCCGGAATCAGGGAGAACTCCGTGCATCCTCGCAAAGGGCCGTCATCGGCCCGCCTTCTTGTCGTTTCCACCATTGCAGCCCTCGTTCAAGCCGGCCTTTGCGCCGCCGATGAAGTCCCGGTAGTCGGCCGAATGGTGGTCACGGCGAGCCGTTTTCCCGCCGCGCTCGAACAACCGGTGGGCATGACCATCATCACCGGCGAGGACATCGCCAACAGTACCGCCACCTCGCTCGGCGAAGTGCTGTCGCGGCTGGGCGGTGTACATGTCCGGCAGAACCTCAGCGGCACGCCGGACCAGCCGCTCGACCTGCGCGGTTTCGGCGCGTCCGGCGACCAGAACACGCTGGTGCTGATCAACGGCCAGCGCATCAGCGAAAACGAACTGGTCTCGGCCAGGATCAGCGCGGTGCCGTTGAACTCGATCGAACGGATCGAGATTCTGCGCGGCAGCGGCAGCGTGCTGTACGGCGGTGGTGGTACCGGCGGCACCATCAACATCGTGACCCGCGGCGCGCTCGGCCACAAGCCCGGCGGCTCGGTCTTCGGCTCGGCCGGCAGCTACGGCGCCAGCGAACTGCGGGCAGCCGCCAACGGCGGCAACGACAACCTGGGTTTTGCGGTATACGCCAACCGCACCGATAGCGACAATTACCGGCAGAACAATCATGCGACGGTCGACAATGTCGGCGGCGAAGTCGCCTTGGGCGAGGGGACCAGCCGCGCAAGCTTGCGCGTCTCGGGCAACCGGCAGCGGGTGCGGCTTCCCGGCCCGCGCAGCGAGCGGCAGTTTCACGACGATCCGCGCGGCACCTCGACGCCCAACGATTTGGGCAGGCTCGACGGCTGGGACGCCACGCTCAACGCGAAGCATCGCATCGGCAGTGTCGACCTTGCTGCCGATATCGGTTACCGGGAAAAATCCAGCGATTACTTCAATGGCTTCGACTCCGGAACATTCACTTCCGAGGTAGACGCGCACGCCACGACCTTTGCGCCGCGCATCAAGTGGAACGGTGCGCTCGGCGGCATGCGGAACATCCTGATCGCCGGTGTCGACTGGAGCGACTGGCAGTACAAGAACCGTTCCGTGTTCGCCGGCGATGGCTTCTCAGCCCCGACCAACGAGCGCGCCACCCAGCGCAACCGCGCCGCATACTTGCAGAACAATCTGCAGCTTGCCCCTGCCACACGCCTTACGCTGGGCGCGCGTCACGAGCGAGTCCAACTGAAGGCAGCAGAATCGGAAACCCCGATTCCGGAGCGCAGCCGCACCTACTCGCTCAATGCCTGGGAGGCCGGACTGCGTCACAACTTCAGCGCCGCTCTGGCCGCTTATGTACGAGTCGGCCGCAGTTTCCGCGTCGCCAATGTCGATGAAGTGCGTTGTGCATTCCCGCCCTGCCAGGCCTTGCTCGAGCCGCAGACATCGAACGACCGGGAACTCGGGCTCGAATACCGAACCGCCGAATTGGCGGCGCAACTGGCGCTGTTCGATATTTCGCTGAACCGCGAGATTCACTTCAACCGGCTTTCCGGCTTCTTCGGGCAAAACGAAAACCTGCCCAAAACTCGCCGCCGCGGCGTCGAATTGGAAACATCGTTCTCCGCCAGCCGGACAATCGACCTGTCCGCCCGCTACGCCTACACGCAAGCCGAGTTCCGCGACGGCAATTTCAGCGGCGTGGAGATTGTCGGCAACGAGGTACCCGCGGTGCCGCGTCATCGCGCCAGCGCCTCGGTGAACTGGCTGGCATTGCCGTCGACCCGCGCAGTGCTCTCGCTCACCTACATCGGCGCACAGCGTTACGACAACGACCAGGCAAATCGTTTCAGCCGCATGCCGTCATACACGGTAACCGACTTCAAGCTCACCCACACGGTCGGGGCGGTAACCCTCGGCGCCGGAATCAACAACCTGTTCGACCGCAAGTATTACTCCTATGCGCTGGTTGACGACCCGCTGGCGCCGACTTCCTTCAACGCCTATCCCGAAGCGCGCCGAAACGGCTACGTCAGCGTCGGCTATTGCTGGTAGGCGGCGGCGATGCCGGTCGAGTTGGTCCTCGGTGGCGCGCGCTCGGGCAAAAGCGCCTACGCCGAGCGGCAAGCCATCGAGTCCGGCCGTGCGGTGACAATGATCGTCACCGCACGGTCGCTCGATGACGAGATGGCCGCAAGAATCGCCCATCATCGCGCGCAGCGGCCCGCACACTGGCGCACCGTCGAGGCGCCGTTCGATCTGGCCGGGGCACTGCGCGCCGAGGCGGAGGACGGCCGATTCCTGATCGTCGATTGCCTCACGCTGTGGGCAACCAACCTTCTCTGTCCGCCGGAGTTGCCCCCCACTCAACTCTCCGACTGGGCCGCGTCGCGCGACGACCTGCTCGACGCCGTGCCAGGCCTGCACGGGCAGATCGTGTTCGTATCCAACGAGATCGGCTGGGGTGTGGTGCCGCTGGGCGAGGCCACGCGCCGCTTCGTCGACGAAGTCGGCCGGCTCAACCAGGCATTGGCGCAGCGCTGCGATCGGGTAACGCTGGTTGCCGCCGGACTGCCGCTGCGGCTGAAGGACCGGCCATGAAGCCGCGCGTCCTGCTGGCGCTCGTCATGGTGTTGGTCGCCGCGAACGCTCGGGCACAGATCGCGCTGAATGATGACACCGGAAAGGAACTGCGCCTGGCGCGCCCCGCGCAGCGCATCGTCACCCTGGCGCCGCATGCAACCGAATTGCTGTTCGCCGCCGGCGCCGGCGCCCGGATCATCGCGACCGTCGAGTTCAGCGACTACCCGCCCGAGGCGAAGCGGCTGCCGCGGGTTGGCGGTTACGAAACGCTCGATGTCGAACGCATCGTCGCACTGCGGCCCGATCTGGTCGTCGCCTGGGGCAGCGGCAACCCGCAGTCGGTGATCGATCAACTGCGCGCACTCGGGATCCCCCTGTTCGTCTCCGAACCGCGCAGCCTCGACGACGTTGCGACCTCACTGCAGACGCTGGGCCGGCTCGCCGGCGCAGAGTCCGCCGCAAATCTCGCAGCGGCGGAATTCCGCCGGCTCGCCGCGCAGATTCGCGCACGCTATTCGACGCGTTCGCCGGTCAAGGTCTTCTACCAGGTTTGGGATCAACCGTTGATGACGGTAAACGACGCACACCTGATCAGCAAGGTGCTGCAGCTCTGCGGCGGGCGCAACGTCTTCGGATCGCTGTCGACCCTGGCGCCGACCGTCGACGTCGAGGCCGTGCTGGCCGCCGACCCGGAAATCGTGATCGGCAGCGAAGAAGCCGGCGCGCGCAGCGATGCGCTCGACATCTGGCAGCGCTGGCCGCGACTGACCGCCACACGGCGCGGCAACATCTTCCAGATGCCGCCGGATATTCTTGTGCGTCACGCGCCGCGCATACTCGATGCCGCGCAAATCGTCTGCGAGCGTCTCGAGGCCGTGCGCGCTGCGCGGGCGACCGCGCGATAGCGCACCATGGAAACCCCCGTGTACCGGCCAAACCCCTGAAGCGTTCTGCGCGCAGGCACAGCGCCGAGAAGCGCATGGATATTGGCTCTCCCGCTTGCCATGCCCAGGAGCAAGCAACCATGCGGCTTCCAGCCCGATGATCCGAAAACGAAGTGGCCGGCCGGCGAGGCAGGGTCGAATGCCATGCGGCGTACTCTTGCCATCCTGCGACCGATTCGATGCGCGATGGCGCAACGCCGCCGCGCAGCAGCGTTTGAACCCGCGTTGTGCGGGCGGGATAGTCGGCTGGCAGCCGGCGACGGTTGCAACTGTTGCAGCCATCGGCATATCCGCGGCCGGATTCCCGCCAAACGTCGAGGAAAGGGCCAAGCATCGCTGACAGTTTGGCGTCGCCGCGCCGATTGCGGGCGTTGCGTGACCAAGCACGATCCGCGTGCGAAACCGATCACGCCTTGCTTCCAGAACGGGCAAGCCTGCGAGCCGCATGGGATGGGCTTCACCACGGTGGCTGCCCGGAGAACGCCAATCCATGCGGGTTGCAGCGCATCCGCGTGGCAATGTCCAGGGAATTCTGCAACTCATATCGCGCTGCGCACAATCGGCAAAAAGCGCGCGTGTTGCATAACCGGATGCGTTCAGTGAAGAACTCGCCCCCTTCAAACGGCCATTGCCGGTATCTCAAAGACACGTAACCGAGCGTCGGGTCAGGCATTCGCAGCCGACATTCGGCGATGCTTGCTGAATGTCTCTGCCTCGGCCTGAACGGCCATTGGATCGCCGACGCCAATCGGTCGGCAATGCAGCAGTTAGCGGCCATTGGTACCAGAGATGCTCCTACCGGCTGCTCACCCTCTCGGCGAACTCATACTACGTGACGGCCGGTCTTGACCAAGCGATTGGCCACACGCAATACAATTCCAATATCATCGCCTGGGAAAAGAGCATAAGTTAAGTGCCTTTCCCGCCACAAAGGGAGAACACATGAAAGTTGTCCGTAAGCGTCCACCCCCACCACCTGTACTGATCGGGTGAGCTCGTGCGATGTTGTCGCCTGTTTTTGAGGCGCGACAAATGGCGAAGCGACACGGACCGGCTTACTGGCGAGAGCACATTCAAAACTGGGTTCGAAGCGATCTGACGCAGCGCGAATACTGCGCGAACAACGGTAAGCGCGCAACGCGCCCACCTTGATGTGCGGCGATCAGTGCTGTAGGGCTGGGGTGCGCAACGGCAGCAGCGAATCGATTCGGCTGTTCGGGCAGGTGGGCAGTTTTTCCAGGGTCTCGCGCAACCAGGCTGCCGGGTCGAGCCCGTTGAGCTTTGCAGTGTAGAGCAGGCTCTGAATGGCTGCAGCCCGCTTTCCAGCGCGCTCGGATCCGGTGAAGAGCCAGTTCTTTTTGCCGATAGCGATCGGCCTGATGGCGTTCTCCACCGGATTGTTGTCGATCGGCAGGCTTCCGTCGCTGGCATACCGGCTCAAGGCTGGCCAGCGCTTCAGACTGTAGTCGATCGCCTTCGCCGTGCCCCCGCCATTGGCCACATTCACCCGCGTTCGCAGCAACCAATCGTGCATGGCTTGGGAGTTGCGGCTGCGCTTTGGTCCTGGCGCAGATGCGTGCGTGCCACGCCATCCATGTCGCGGCCTTGCGCCTCGATGGCATACAAGGCGCCGATCCGACGCAACGCCTCCTGCGCAATGGCATTGGGCTCGGCGGCATTCAGATCGAAGAACTTCCTGCGCGCATGGGCCATACAGCCAAGCTCGGTCAGCCCGTCGGCAAACAAGGCCTTGTAGCCAGCGTAGTCATCGACCATCAGATGGCCTTGCCAGCCCGAGAGAAACGCTTGGGCATGGGCGCCGGCGCGACTGGGTTGGTAATCGAACACCACGATCGGCGGACCCGTCTCCAGCGCGTTGCTCCGGTACGCCCACAGATAGGCGCGCTTGGTCTTGCCTCGACCCGGGTCCAGTTGCTTGACCGGTGTTTCATCGGCATGCAGCACGCGGCCTTTGAGCAGCATCACCGCCAGCCGATCGACCAGCGGCTGCAGGGCCACGCCGATGCGTCCCACCCATTCGGCCATCGTGGTACGCGAGAGGCTGACTCCATCGCGGGCCGCAATCTGCTCCAGCCGGTACAGCGGCAGGTGATCGAGAAACTTGCTGATGGCCACCCAGCTCAGCAGCCCCGTGGCCGCCATGCCCGCGTCGATCACGGCCGGCGCAATCGGTGCGGCTGACACCGTCTCGCATGCACGGCAGGCGTACTGCGGGCGGATGTGCCGATGCACGAAGAAACGGGCCGGCTCGACGTCCAACTGTTCGCTGATGTCCTCGCCGATCTTGACCAGCGCCGTACCGCACTGCCCACAGGTGCAGGAGATCGGTTCATGCCGGTGCTCGATGCGCGGCAGATGATCTGGCAGCGGCTGACGACCGGCGCGCAGGCGAGGCGTGCGGGGCACCTGCGGCTCGCTGGTCGCTGCGGCCTCGGCCTGTTTCCTGGCCAGTTCGGCCTGGGCGGCGGCGATATCGCTGGCCAGCGTCTCCTGGAACAGATCGCCTGCTTCGGCCGAGAAGGCTTCGCTGCGCGCGCCAAAGCGCATCCGGCGCAGGTGCGCGGAGCCCAGCGTGAGGGCCTGGATCTTGATCCTGGCGGCGTGAAGCTCGCTGTCGCGGCGGGTGATTTGTTCGCTCAGCCGAAGCGCTTCGGCTTCTTCTTCTTGTGCCTGGTCGATGAGCTTCTGAACGGTGCCGAGTACCCAATCCGGCAGTGCGGGCGTGGCATTCAGGCGGGCCAGTTCAGCGTCCAAATTCATGCCGATATTATACTCTGCAACAGGCCGAAGAGCCGCATGCACAGGGCCTTTCAGCGATATTTGCCGAGATTCTTCTTGCAGGTCTTCGTGGCCCGGTTCAGACCCGCCAGTGCGCCGGCGCTGGCGCTTCGAGTCGCTGCCAATCGACCCCGCTGACGAGCCATTGCCACTGCGCAGCGCTGAGGGTAAAGACCGCGGTGTCGGCACGCGGCCAGATGAAGTGCCCCCGATGCAGGCGCCGATGACACAGCCACACGCCGGTGCCATCCCACACCAGAAGCTTGAGCCGATTCAGACGCCGGTTGCGAAAGGCATAGGCACTGCCATCGCAGGGCGAGCGTCCCAGCGTGTTCTGTATGCGCTGCGACAGTCCGTCGATGCCGGCGCGCATGTCAATCGGTTCGACAACCAGCCAGACCTGGTGCGGGCTCGGGATCATGACAGTTGTTTCAAGAACTCGACCAGCAACGGGACACTGCTACCCGGCAACTCAATTTCCCAACCATCCGGACTGCGCAGGCGCACGACGCTACCCGTTTCCGCCTTGCCCACGCTCACCGGCACCAGGGTCAGCGATGACTTTGCCGCCGCGATGGTCTGCTTCTCCCGACTGCGCCAGCGATGGAACGCTCGCTCGCTCAGTCCGTTGTTCGCGCAGTATTCGCGCTGCGTCAGATCACTTCGAACCCAGTTTTGAATGTGCTCTCGCCAGTAAGCCGGTCCGTGTCTCTTCGCCATTCGTCGCGCCTCAAAAACAGGCGACAACATCGCACGAGTTCAACCGATGAGTACAGGTGGTCGCGGTGGACGCTTACAGTTGTCCGGCTGAGCATCTCCAACTTTCGGGGCATCAAGTCTGCCGAGTTGCTGTTCGACGGGCACACTCTCATGGTGGGTTCGAACAATGTCGGTAAGAGCACGCTTTGCGAGGCCCTCGACCTCGTCCTCGGCCCCGATCGTCTCAACCGCTTTCCGCCCATTGACGAGTTCGACTTCTACAACGCTGAGTATTTGGCGCCCGCCACTGAGGAAGGGGTTGAGCGCGCACCGATCCCGCTTCGAATCGAGGCTATCCTCATTGAACCTGGCCCCGAAATCGACGCCAAATGCGGGGGCAACATCGAGTTTTGGCATCTGACCGAGCAGCGGCTGCTGGGGCCAGGGGAAGCGGCCGCAGCGAATCCGCCCGATGTCGTCCCTTGCCTGCGGATCGAAACCCTCGGTCAATACAACCGCGAGGAGGATGAGTTCGAGGCCCGGACCTATTTCTCGCGCAGCCCGGACGCGCCGGCTGGCGAGCTGACTTCAGTTCCCAAGCCGATCAAGCGGCTGTTCGGCTTCCTCTATCTTCGGGCACTCAGGACCGGTTCGAGGGCACTGAGCTTGGAGCGCGGATCGCTGTTGGACATCATCTTGCGGACCAAGGGCGTCCGCACCAGCCTGTGGGAGAAGACCATCGAGCGGCTGCGCGGCCTCGACATCGAAAGCGATGCGACTGAAATCGCCCCGGTGCTGCGCTCCGTGGAAAAGCGCCTCGCTCGCTACATCGCGCTGGAATCTCCCGCTAACGCGACCAAACTGCATGTCTCCGAGCTCACGCGAGAGCATCTACGCAAGACAATGACGTTCTTCTTGGCATTGTCCGCCGACCAAGGGCATGTCCCCTTTCCCCACGCCGGCACCGGTACTATCAACACGCTGGTGCTCGCGCTGCTCTCCTTCATCGCCGACCTCAAGCCCGACACGGTGATCTTCGCCATGGAGGAGCCGGAAATAGCGGTGCCGCCGCACACTCAGCGTCGGATCGCCCAATACCTACTGACCAAGACGACGCAGGCCTTCGTGACCTCCCACTCGCCCTTTGTGATCGAGAAGTTCGAACCGTCGAAGACCCTGCTGCTGGCGCGCAATGCTGGCGTCGTCACGGCGCGCAAAGTCTCCGATGCCACCGGCCTTAAGGACAACGACTACAAGCGATTCTCCCGCTCGGGGCTCTCCGAATGCATGCTTGGGCGCGCCGCTATCGTCGTGGAAGGCGTCACCGAGTTGCACGCGATGCCCGTTGTCGCGCGGCGCATGGAGGAAAACGATCCAAACTTACAGCCGCTGGACATCGCAGGCGTCGCCTTTTTCGATGCCGATGGTGAATCAAACATGCCCAAGTTCGGGAGGTTCTTCAAGACGCTGGGGCTGCACACCTTCGCCTTCTACGACCTCGATTACAAGAAGAAGCGCAAGGCCGAACAAGCGCAGGCGCTGGCAGATAGCTTCGTAATCAACGTAGAGCATGCCTACAAAGGATTTGAAGACCTCGTCGTCGCGGAAGTGCCGGTGGACAGGCTCTGGTCGTTCCTATCGGGTCTCAAAGCCAACGACGAGCACGGCAATGTCGGCATTCCTGCCGAGCGTCCCGATGACGATGCCGTCAAGGCCATCGCCAAGGAGGCTCTCGGCGGCAACAAGGGCGCTGGTTGGTGTGCCCGCCTCTTCGAGGAATGCGAGTTCAACGAGCTGCCAGCCACTGTGAGGAATTTTCTAGCATCGGTGTTCGCGTTGTTCCCACCACCACCCGCGATCGACGATGACGACGGCGCGCATGCGGAGGCCGACCCGGCGCCCACCATCCCATGAACGAGCCCTGCGCCCTGCGCGAGAGCGTCATGGCTTGCGAGGGCCATGCTCTGGTGATCGGTGGACCCGGTAGCGGCAAGACGACGCTTGCGCTGCGCAAGGCGGTCAAGCGCATCCGCGACGGCCTGCTTCCAGGCCAGTCGGCACTGTTCCTGAGCTTTTCGCGCGCAGCAGTGGCCCGAATCCTCGACGCCTCCAAACTTGAATCCAGCAAGGCCGAACAGGCACAGCTTTCCATTCAGACGTTCCACTCGTTCTTCTGGGACATCCTCAAAGCCCACGCCTACCTGCTCGGCGCTCCACACAAGCTTTCAATCCTGCTGCCGCAGGACGAAAAGGCTATGTCGGGCGGCCTCGGGGACGAAGACGAAGGGTGGGACGAATGGGTCGTTGAGCGTGAGCGCCTGTTTCGCGAGGAGGGTCGGATCGCATTCGACCTGTTCGCGCCCAATGCGACCGAGCTCCTCACGCGCAGCTCACATCTGTTGTCCTCGATCGCCGGGCGGCATCCACTCATCATCGTCGATGAGGCCCAAGACACCGGACAGTTTGCATGGCAGTGCATCCAAATGCTCGCGCCATATACACAGGTGCTATGCCTAGCCGATCTCGAACAGCAAATCTTTGACTACCTGCCGGGTGTCGGACCGGAGCGTGTGATCGCCATCCGTGACGCCTTGAAGCCGCACGAGGTTGATCTGGGGACGCAGAATCACCGCAGCCCCGACTCCGA
Source organism: Candidatus Methylophosphatis haderslevensis (assembly GCA_016711925.1). Lineage (GTDB taxonomy): Bacteria > Pseudomonadota > Gammaproteobacteria > Burkholderiales > Rhodocyclaceae > Methylophosphatis > Methylophosphatis haderslevensis. Next base: position 369,981 of record JADJSA010000018.1, on the reverse strand, counting down.
GATCTTGGCGTTCGGCAATGACATCCTAAAGGGCAAGGCGCGAGGTGCTCCCTACAAGGGAGTATCCGCGCTGCGGTACAGACCCGAGAAGCCGCCGCCAAACTGGAACCATGTGCTGCGCCGGGCTCTCTCCGAACTGTTCGAGGCCATCCGGGCGCAAACAGATGAGAAACCGGAGACGATCGCGATTCTGGTCTCCAATAATCGCAGTGCGTTGAAGATGTCGAACGCCCTCAACGCATTGGGGGCCAATGTCGGCAAGCCGGTGAAACACAAGCTGCTGTTCGATGAAGCCGAGGCCTTGCTGTCGGCGCGGTTTGCCGCTTTTCTACTCGAGCCCAAGAACCTCGCCCAACTGGAAGCCGATGTGGCGACCAGTATGGAGATGATCGCAGCCGCCAAGCGGGCCACAGGGAAAGGCACCAAGGAAGTGGCCAAGCTCTTGGAGCAAGCCAACAAGCTCAGAAGCGGCAAGGTGCTCAACGTCAACGTCACCAACGCTCTCCGCGGGTTGATTTCAGCGCTGGCCGTCTCCGATTTCAGTGGCGATCCAGCGGAGGACTGGCTGACCGTCAAACACGCGCTGCGAGCGGCCAACCAAGACGAGCTCACACGGGTGGCTGCGCAACTGGACTTCTTGGTGGCATTTCGTCGTGGCCATCGCATCTCCGCCTCGCTCGCCGCCGAGTGGCTGCGAGACGGCGCTTACACCCATGCCCGAGCAGCCCTCGATCAAGCCTTGGCGCAGGAGCAAATACTCGATGGCGTCGAGCCCTTAAGTGGCTTGCAGGTCATGACTTTTCACAAGGCCAAGGGAAAGCAATTTGACGGCGTCATCATCGTCCGCGAGGCCCGGCGGACTGGACCTGTTGTCGAATCGTCCTTCGTCTGGCGCGGCGACGCCCCTCCATTTCCCAAGAGCCGCCGTGTTCTCCGAGTCGGCATCACGCGGGCGAAAGTTCACACTCTCATCCTCGATCCGCAATGGCCGCTTTGCCCAATTCTTGCTGGACACAAGCTTTAGATCGTTTGCTGGCATTCACTCGTCAAAGTTCAGCGTCTGCACTCCTGGAACCTGACATCGTTGCGAGCGGTAGAAGAGGGTACGGAGGACTCATCCGCTGGTGACGGAAGCAGCCGTTTTTCTGGCTTACCACATCAACGGCGGCAAGCCGCGCGAGACCGGCCATTCAACTGACACGACGCCAGCGGCAGCAATGGCCGATCAGCAAGCATTGGCGACCTACACTCTGATCGTCGGTACTCTGGCTGTATCCGGTCGGTTGTCGTCCCTCGCTTCCCGGCAACCGGTCCGCCCGGCATGCCTCGGCAGACTGCCGCACGGGTGCGGCTCAGGACTTCCACATGCGCGGATCGAATGCGAACGGTTTTGACCGACTGATGACGAGCTTCGCAAACTCCGCGTGGCGCGGATTCAGAAGAAGGTTGCGCTCCACCTGCACGATTGCCGAAGGCACATCCAGTACCGCCGTTCTGCCCTCCCGCAGCCAGGCGATTCCATAGCGCATAGTTGCGTCACCGGGCGGCTCGCTACGCCATCCCCTTGGCGCCCTGTCGCAGCGTGCGATGCTCACCGAATCCGGTATCTCGATCCGGAAATAGACGAAGGCGATGCCCAGACCTTCCTCACCAAGGTGTATGAACGTCTCCATCGCGGCCAGTGCGAGCGTTGAGGAGGTATAAACGACCGGCTCGCCGGGCAGATTCCACCGGCCCCCCGCGATCCTTGCCCCCTCGCCGGAGAAGGCGGCGTTGGCATGCGCGCGCTTGGCAATGCGCCACGCCAAGATCACGAATAGACACCGTGCTCGATCCGCAACAGCAGTTTCTCCACCTCGGCCGAACCGGCGTCGGTTGTCATCATCTCTAGGGGCGTAGCGCCGCCCAAGCCTACCTGCGTCCGCTTGATCCAGCGCAACGCCCCTTGCGGGGATTCCAATACCTCGGTGGCCAACACGACCAATCGTGCGACCCGATAGAGCCGATCGCTTGCAATCGAGTCAAGATTCAAATGACCTACCCTGGCACGTGAGAGCGTCTTCTCGCTAACGCCGATGAGCTGCGCCAATTCCGCGTCGGCCAACATCGCTTGTTGCTTGAAGGCGTCCATGGCAGCCACGGGCAATCCACGCCGAATCAGTTCATGCCAATCGTGGGCACTGCGCGGACGCGCTTGAAGCCCCGCCTGCCCCCCGAGAACACTCGCTACGGTCGATACGGAAGCCACTGTTTTCTCCACGGACGTTTGACTTTATTCTCTCAGTCAAATGTCCGCGGCGCAATTCATCGGCCTGGCCCAAAGGGCGGTCTTGCACGAGACCAGAGGTCTGCCCAAATGAACCGCAACGAAACAATTCTTCCGGTTCGGCTTCGGCGAAGCACTCATCCAATGTGCCGCTGCGGATGGTCGATCGGGGTGGTGCACGAATGGCGGCGCGCTCGGGTTCGATGGCCCGCTCTCAGGCGGCGACGAAGTAGCGCCGGCCGTCGACCTCGAACACACGCAGGCTGTGGCAGTAGACGCGCGAGAGCATGTTTTCGGTAAGCATGTCGGCGGCGGTTCCGGATGCGCACTCGCCGGTGCCGAACATCAGCAGCACGTGGTCGCAGAAACGCGACGCGAGGTTCACGTCGTGCAGGCTCATGATGGCCGCGCGCGGGTTGCCGGCAACCTTCTGTTTCACCAGTTCCAGCAGCATGACCTGCCGATGCAGGTCCAGGTGATTCACCGGTTCGTCGAGCAGCATCAGCGGTGCGTCCTGCACCAGCAGCGCCGCGAGCTGCACCCGCCGGCGCTCGCCGCCGGACAGCGTTGTGGTCAGGCGCGATTCGAGTGCCGTCAGGCCCACCTCGGCCAGCGCGGTCCGGGCGATCGCCTCATCTTCGGTTGACTCCCATGCCCACGGCGAAAGGTGGGGATTGCGGCCGGCCAGGGTCTCCTCGAACACGGTTGCCGGAAAGGCGTCCTCGACCAATTGCGGCATCAGCGCGAGACGCTTGGCGATCTCCCGTCGCGACAATTCGGCCAAGCGTGAGCCACCCACCCGGATGTCGCCGGACTCGGCCGCGCGCAGTCCGGCAAGCGTGTGCAGCAGCGTCGTCTTGCCGACGCCATTCATGCCGAGTATCGCCCAGCATTCCCCCGCGCGAACGGTCAAGTCGAGCGATTGGCATATCGCGGTACCGCCGACCACGATATGTAGCCCCCGGACGTCGCATAGCGGCGTGCTCATGCCGATTCCCGCCGCAGCAGAAAGAGGAACAGGGGAACGCCGATCAGCGCGGTTATCACGCCCACCGGCAGTTGCTGCGGGGCGATCACGCTGCGCGCAACGGCGTCGGCGACCGTCAGCAGCGTGCCACCAGAGAGCACCGAAGCCGGCAGCAGCAGCCGATAGTCGCGCAGCCCGCTCAGGCGCAACAAGTGCGGGGTGACCAGACCGACGAATCCGACGCTGCCGGCCGTGGTCACCGCCACCGCAGCGGCGGCCGACGCGACCAGATAGATTTTCCAGCGCAGCCGCGGCACGTCGACACCGAGCGATGCCGCGCGCAGTTCGCCGCGAGCGAGCAGGTTCAGCGCCCGCGCCTCGAACAGGCAGGCCGCGAGAATCAACACGGCGGCGGCCAGCGCCGGCCACGGCGTTTCGCTGCCCGCAAAGTCGCCCAGCAGCCAGAACACCATGCCGCGCAAACGCGCTTCGGGTGCCAGCGACAGAATCAGGCTGACCGCCGCGCCCCAGCCCGAGGCCAGCACCACGCCGGTGAGCAGCAGGCGCGAGGGCGCCAGATCGTGTCGCGAGTGCGCCAGAGCGAATACCAGCAACGTCGAACCCAGTGCGCCTGCGAACGCCGCGGCCTGCACGCCGGCAACCGGCAGCCCGACCAGCATGGCGCACAGCGCCAGGGTCGCCGCACCGCCGGATACGCCGAGCACATACGGGTCGGCGAGCGGGTTGCGCAGCAGCGCCTGCATCAGCGCGCCGGCAAGGGCGAGCAGTGCACCGACGCCGAACGCCGCCAGCGCGCGCGGCAGGCGCAGTGAAAACAGCACCTCGTGTGCGGCCGCATCGGCACCGCTCAGCGCCGGCCAGAATGGCTGCGCGGTTGATCCGACGCCAAGCCCGACGAGCAGCGACAGGCCGGCGGCGGCGATCAGCAGGGCAAACACGTAGGCAGCGCGCAAGAGTGATGTTCCGGAAGCGAAAACCCTGCATTCTAGCGGTCGCGCCGCACCCGGCGTGAGAGAATCTCAACCTTGAATCGAGCCATTGTCATGAATATCGCATTGAATGTGGAAGCGCCCGACCCACGCCTCGCCGCACAACTGCAGGCCAAGCTGGACGGCAAGACCAAGCCGCCGGGCAGCCTCGGCCGGCTCGAACAACTGGCGCTGCAGATCGGCCTGATCCAGGGCAGCCTGTCGCCGATGCTGGCACATCCGCATGTGCTGGTGTGCGCCGGCGACCACGGCGCGCTGGCCGATCCGCGCGGCCGCGGGCTCTCGGCCTTTCCGCAGGCAGTGACCTGGCAGATGGTGGAGAACTTTCTTGCCGGCGGGGCGGCGATCAACGTGCTGGCTCGCGCATCCGGAATGAGTCTGACGATTGCCGATGCCGGCGTCGCGCATGACTTCGGCACGCGCCAGGAGTTGTTCGACGCCAAGCTCGCCCCTGGCACGGCAAGCTGGTTCGACGGACCGGCGATGAGCGCGATCCAATGCGCCCAAGCCATCGACAACGGTGCAGCAGTGGTGCGCCTGCTGCACGGCAAAGGCTGCAATGCGATCGGGTTCGGCGAAATGGGCATCGGCAACACGGCATCGGCCGCCTTGCTCACGCATTTCATCTGCGGCGCGCCGCTCGACGACTGCGTTGGGCGCGGTACCGGACTCGACGATGCCGGATTGGCACGCAAGCGGGCGACGTTGCACCGCCTGGCGGCCGATTACCGCGGCGCTCGCGACGCGGCGGCGCTGCTCGCCCAGTTCGGCGGTTTCGAGATCGCGATGCTGGCGGGCGCCATGCTGGCGGCGGCGCAGTTGCGCATGGTATTGCTGATCGACGGTTTCATCGTCACTGCCGCGCTATTGGTGGCGCATGCGATGGCGCCAGCCATGCTGCCGTACTGCGTGTTCTCGCACCGCTCGCAGGAAAGTGGCCATGCCGTGCAGCTCGACCATCTGCAAGCCCGTCCGCTGCTCGATCTCGGCTTGCGGCTGGGCGAAGGCACCGGCGCCGCGCTGGCCTGGCCGCTGCTTCGCGCTGCAGTGGCCATGCTCAACGACATGGCGAGCTTCGAACAGGCGGGCGTCGCGACCCGCGACGCGCCATGATCCGGCGCGAGATTGAACTGTTCTTCAACGCGTTGCGCTTCTTCACGCGCATGCCGGTGCCGCGCTGGGTCGGGCATTCGACCGAGTTGCTCAACCATTCGGCGCGCTATTTTCCGCTGGTCGGCTGGCTGGTCGCATTGGTCGGTGCGGCGGTATTCCTGGTTGCCGGCCTGGCGCTGCCTGTCTCGCTGGCAATCCTGCTCTCGATGGCGGCGACGATACGCTTCACCGGCGCGTTCCACGAGGACGGCTTCGGCGATGTCTGCGACGGCTTCGGCGGCGGCTGGGAACGCGCGCAGATTTTGTCGATCATGAAGGACTCGCGCATCGGCGCCTACGGCGCCATCGGAGTGGTCCTGATGCTGATCGCAAAGTTCCTCGCGCTGCTCGAGATGGGCGAAGAACTGGTGCCGATCGCGCTGCTGGCGGCGCATCCGCTGTCGCGTTTTGCCTCAACCACGCTGATCTACGCGCTCGACTACGCGCGCGAAGATCAACCTGACGAGATCGCCCGCGCCAAGCCGCTGGCGCACCGGCTTTCGGCAGGCGAACTGGCCTGCGCCGGGCTGCTCGGCTGCGCCCCGCTGCTGTTGCTGACCGGCCTCGAAGCGATCGGCGTGGTGGTGATGGTGGTGATGGTCACGCTCTGGGCCGCGCGCTACTTCCGCCGGCGCATCGGCGGCTACACCGGCGATTGCCTCGGCGCCACCCAGCAACTTGCGGAACTGGCCGTGTACCTCGCGCTGAACTTCTCGTGGTTGATGACGGAGGCGGAGGATTTATCGAACTCCATCTGATTCGCCACCCACGCACGGTCGCCCCGGCCGGAACCTGCTACGGCGCAACCGATCTCGCCCTCGCGCACGACCCGCGCAGCGCCGCCGACCGGTTGCACGAATTGCTGCCCGCGCGCTACACGCTGGCCAGCAGTCCGGCAACACGTTGCCTGCAACTTGCGCAACTGCTCGGCCCGACGCCGCAAGTGGACGAACGCCTGCGCGAGATGGATTTCGGCGACTGGGAGATGCAAAGCTTCGACCGGCTGCCACGCAGTGCGATCGACGCGTGGGCCGCCGACCCCTTCGGTTTCCGCCCGCCCGGCGGGGAAACCGCCGCGGAAATGGCGAGCCGGGTTCTGGATGCCTTGCAGGATCTCGGTTTGCGCGAACATGCGGGGCTGGTCATCGTCGCCCACGGCGGGCCGCTGCGGGTGATCGCCGGCCAGCTTGCCGGCGTGCCGCGCAGCGATTGGCTTGGCCTCTCATTCGACTTCGGCCGCGCCACGCGCATCGACATCGTGGACGGTAAGGCGAGCATCGTCTGGCGCGATCGCTGATGTTCGCCCGCCGCATTCTTTGCTATGGTGCGCGCCATGACTGAGGATGCCGTTCCACTCGACGGGGTGCGCCGGGCGCTGGTGGTCAAGCTGCGCCACCATGGCGACGTTCTGCTCGCCTCGCCGCTGCTGTCGGTACTCAAGAATCATGCGCCGCACGCCGAGATCGACGCGCTGGTCTATGCCGATACCGCGCCGATGCTCAGCCTGCATCCGGCGCTGGCGCAACTGCATACCATCGACCGCAACTGGAAGCGCGCCGGCGCGCTCGCCCAGGCCGGCGCCGAATGGCGTTTGTTCTCGGCGCTGCGCGCGCGCCGCTACGACCTGATCGTGCATCTGACCGATCACCCGCGCGGCGCGTGGCTGGCACGCCTGCTCGGCGCCCGTCATGCAGTCGGGCCGAAGCGCAACAACGAGCGCCAGTGGTGGCGCCGCAGCTTCACCCATCGATATGCACAGGTCAATCGCATCGGCCGGCACACGGTAGAGCGCAATCTCGACGCGCTGCGGCGCATCGGCATCCAGCCGAAAGAGGACGAACGCGCGCTGACGCTGGTCGCGGGCGAAGACGCGCTTCGCCGCGTGAGCGACCTGCTCGCTCAGTACCGGCTGCCGCCGCGCGGCTTCATTCAACTACATGCGGCCTCGCGCTGGCTGTTCAAGTGCTGGCCGGTCGAGCGCAACGCAGCGCTGCTCGATGCACTGCGGGCCGACGGTTGGCCGGTGGTGCTGACCGCCGCGCCCGACCCGCGCGAGCAGAACATGGTCGCCGGTATCGTCGCTGCAAGCCGGTCGCCATCGGTCAACCTGGCCGGTCAGCTATCGCTCAAGGAACTCGCCGCGCTGACCGCGCAGGCGCGCCTGTTTGTCGGCGTGGACTCGGCACCGATGCATATCGCCGCGGCGGTCGGCACGCCGCTGGTGGCTCTGTTCGGCCCGAGTTCGGACATCGACTGGGGTCCGTGGTGCGTCGAGCACCGCGTGATCACCAGCGCCCGCCATGCCTGCCGCCCCTGCGGGTTGGACGGCTGCGGCGGCGGCAAGATCAGCGAATGCCTGACCACGCTGCCGGTAGAGCGCGTTCTGCAAGCCGCGCGCGAACTGCTCGCCTCGACATGAGGCTGGCGATCGTGCGCCAGAGCTACACGCCGTTCGGCGGCGCCGAGCGCTTTGTCGAACGCGCGGTCGCAGCGCTCGGCAACGACGATCTGGCGCTGACGATCGTCGCCCGCAAATGGCGCGGCGCACCGACCCACACCGTCGTGCGCTGCGATCCGTTTTACCTCGGCCGTACCTGGCGCGACGCCGGATTTGCCCGCTGCGTGCAGAAACTGACCGGCCGACAGCGCTTCGATCTGGTGCAGAGCCACGAGCGGATCGCCGGCTGCGACATCTATCGCGCCGGCGACGGCGTCCATGCCACCTGGCTGGAATTGCGCGCGCGCGCCGGCGGCGCCATGGTTCGCCTCGGGCAGGCGCTGTCGCCCTGGCATCGCTACACGCTGGCCGCCGAGGCCGCGATGTTCGCCGATCCGCGCCTGAAAGCGGTGATCTGCAATTCGCACATGGTTCACGACGATATCGCCCGCCGCTTCGGAGTCGACCCAGCCAAACTATTTGTCATCCACAACGGCATCGACCTCGACGCCTACTCGCCCGCGCTGCGCGAGGCGCATCGTTCGCTGCTGCGCGGCGAACTGGGCGTGGACGATGACGTTCCAGTGATCCTTTACGTGGGTTCCGGCTTCGAGCGCAAGGGCGTGCGCTCGCTGATCGACGCGGCCGCCGCGATGGCCGAAACGCGGGCGCGGTTGTGGATCGTCGGCAAGGACAAACACAGCGCCCGCTACCAGGCTTACGCCGAGCGCAAAGGCCTCGGCAATCGCATCCGCTTCTTCGGCCCGCAGCAGGATGTCAGGCCCTTCTACGGTGCCGCCGATGCCTTCGCGCTGCCGACGCTCTACGACCCGTTTCCCAACGCGGCGCTCGAGGCGCTGGCCTGCGGAATGCCGGTCGTCGTCTCCAAGACTTGCGGCGCGAGCGAGCTGGTCGAGCCGGGACGCAGCGGTTTCGTCTGCGACGCCCTGGACATCGCGGCGCTCACCCGCGCGCTGGACATGCTGTCGGCGCCGGGTGCCGCCGCGACCATGCGTCCGGCGGCACGCGCCGCCGCACTGCCGCTGTCGCAGCAGGCGATGGCCGGGCAATTGATCCACCTCTATCGCTCGTTGCTGGCCTGACAGCCCGCTCGTGCGCCTGAAGAGGTGCCCGGAGAGCCAGTATCCATGCGGCTTCCAGGGCATCGCTTGGCGTGCGCGCGGGCTTCGGGCAAGCCGCCGGCGCGGGCTCGATCAGGGGCATCCGATATAATCGCCGCCTGTCATCCAGCCGTCCTGCCCACGCAATGCCCACCCCCGGCGCATCGAGCCGACAAATCTACTTCCGCCTGCTCGGCTACGTGCGTCCGCATTGGCGCGTATTTCTGCTGTCGGTCATCTGCATGGGGCTTGCCGGCGCCGCCGAACCGGTGCTGCCTGCCTTGATGAAGGAATTGCTCGACAACGGTTTCGGCAACAAGGATGCCCATGCATTGTGGTTTTATCCGGCGCTGATCGTCGGGCTGTTCGTGGTGCGAGGCGCGGTCGGGTTCGTCGCCGACTACGGTTTCGGCTGGTTGGGCAACGAACTGGTGCTGGATCTGCGGCGCGCGATGTTCCGCCGCCTGGTCACTCTGCCGACCACCTACTTCGACAACCATTCGTCCGGCGTGCTGGTCTCCAAGGTGGCTTACGACGTGACCGGTGTCACCTCCGCGGCTACCTCGGTGGTAACGACCATCGTCAAGGATTCGCTGGTGGTGGCGGGCATGCTCGGCTGGTTGCTCTATCTCAACTGGCGCCTGACTCTTATCACGCTGGTGATGATTCCCTGCGTGGCATTCGTAACCCGCCTGTTCTCGGCGCGCATACGAGCCGCCAGCCGCTCGGCGCAGCAGGCGATGGGCAACATCTCGCATACGCTGCAAGAGGGCATCGAGGCGCAGAAGGTGGTGAAGATCTTCGGCGGCCAGGCCTACGAGGAGACACGGTTCGAGAAGGCGGCGCGCGCCCAGCGCCGCGCCAACATGCGCCATGTGGTTGCCGCCTCGGCGGTGCCACCTTCGGTACAGCTCTTCACCTCGGCCGCGCTGTCTATCGTCATCGCCTTCGCGCTGCATGAATCGGTGACGGATCGCACCACGGTCGGCGGCTTCGTTTCGTTCATCACTGCCATGCTGATGCTGACCGCGCCGCTCAAGCGGCTGACCGAGGTCAATGCATCGCTGCAGCGCGGACTCGCCGCGGCCGAGAGCGTATTCGATCTGGTCGACGAGCAATCGGAAGACGACCGAGGCACGGTGGAGATCGCGCGCGCGCTTGGACGCATCGATTTCGACAATGTGACGTTCAGCTACCCGGCGCACGACAGGGTCGTGCTCACCCGCATCAATCTGTCGATCGCACCGGGCGAAACGGTCGCGCTGGTGGGATCGTCCGGATCAGGGAAAACGACGTTGGCGAACCTGCTGCCGCGGTTCTACCACCTCCAGTCGGGCCGCATACTGCTCGACGGCCATGACATCGAGAACCTCAAGCTCGCCAGCCTGCGCAACAACATCGCGCTGGTAAGCCAGGACGTTGTGCTGTTCAACGACACGGTGGCCGCCAACATCGCCTACGGCAGCAAGCGCGACGCCGGCATGGCAGAGATCGAAGCGGCCACGGTCGCCGCCCATGCGCTTGAGTTCATCCGCGACATGCCGCAGGGCTTCAACACCCTGATCGGCGAAAATGGCGTGCGCCTGTCGGGCGGCCAGCGGCAGCGCCTGGCCATCGCTCGCGCAATCCTCAAGGATGCGCCGGTGCTGATTCTCGACGAGGCCACCTCGGCGCTCGACTCTGAATCCGAGCGTCATGTGCAGGCCGCGCTCGACGCGCTGATGGAGAATCGCACTACGCTGGTGATCGCGCACCGGCTATCGACGATCGAACGCGCCGACCGCATCGTGGTGCTCGACAAGGGCCGCATCGTCGAGATCGGCAAGCACGCGGACCTGCTTGCCGCCGGAGGAATCTACGCCCATCTGCACCGCATCCAGTACGCCCAGGATCGGGCGGACAGCGAGGACGGCGCCTGACATGCACATCGTGCACAGCGAAGCCTCGTGCGGCTGGGGCGGGCAGGAACTGCGCATACTTGCGGAAGCCGAAGGCATGATCGGGCGCGGCCATCGCATCACGCTCGTTTGTCCGGACGAGGCGCGCATCCATGACGAAGCGCGCTCACGGGCGATCGCGGTTCACGCGTTGCCGATCGGCCGCAAGAGGCCGGGCGGCGTGTTCGCCCTGCGACGCTGGCTGCAGGAAACTCCGTGCGATGTCGTCAACACCCACAGTTCCACCGATAGCTGGCTGGTCGCGCTGGCTTCCGCGACCCTGCCGGGTGCGGCCCCCATCGTGCGTACCCGCCACATTTCGGCGCCCACGCCGCGCAATGCCGCAACTCGCTGGCTATACACGCGTGCCACGCGCCACATCGTCACCACCGGCGAAACGCTGCGCAGGACGTTGATCGACGACAACGGCTATCCGGCCGATAGCATCACGTCGATTCCGACCGGCATCGACACACAACGCTTCGCACCCGGCAACCGGGGGGAAGCACGGGCAATGCTGGACCTGCCGAAGGACGCGCCTGTGGTCGGCATCGTAGCGACGCTGCGCAGTTGGAAAGGGCATCGCTACCTCATCGACGCATTCGCATCGCTCGCCGATCATCGGGCCATGCTGCTGATCGTCGGTGACGGGCCGCAGCGTGAGGCGCTCGCGGCGCAAGTCGCCGCGCTAGGCCTGACTTCGCGGGTTCGCTTTGCCGGCAACCAGCAGGACGTGCGGCCCTGGCTGCACGCGATGGACGCATTCGCACTGCCCTCCTATGCCAATGAGGGCGTGCCGCAGGCGCTGCTGCAGGCAATGCTGTGCGGCCTGCCTTGCGTCACGACCAGCGTCGGCAGTATCGGCGAGATTGCGAAGGACGGGGCCACCGCGCTACTGGTGCCGGTACTGGACGGCGCGCCACTCTCCGCCGCGCTGACCCGCCTGCTGGAAAGCGAGGCGTTGCGCCAGCAGCTAGGCGCGGCGGCGCGGGCACATTGCATGGACGGCTTCGGCCTCGAAACCATGCTCGACAAGATGGAAACGGTATTCCGCAATGTCGTCGCGGCTGCGCGGACGCATTGAGACGATCGTGCGCGCCGGCCAGGCGCGCCTCGCCACGCGCGGCCGACGGCACCCGCCAACGCATCCGCGGCGCATACTGGTCGCACACCACCTGCTTCTCGGCGATACGCTGATGCTCACACCGCTGCTGGCCAAGATCCGGCAGCGCTGGCCGGATGCGGATCTGGCGATGACCGTGTCGTCAGCATTCTTGCCACTCTACTCGGCGCGCCCCTACGGCGTGCGGGCGCTGGCATTCGAGCCGAAGGATCGCACCAGCCTGCGAGCACTGTGGCGCGAGCCGGGATTCGACCTTGCCGTCGTTCCGGGCGACAACCGTTTCAGCTGGCTGGCCGCGGCGATGGGCGCGCGCTGGATCGTCGCCTTCGCCGGTGACCGCCCGGCCTACAAGAGCTGGCCGGTAGACGAATTGCGCGCCTACCCGGCCATGCCTGGCGCCTGGGGCGACGCCGTTGCCGGCTTGATCGACGGCGGCGAGGCCCCTGCGTATTCGCTCGCTGACTGGACGCCACCCGCTGCGGAATCCTTCGCCAGGCCCGCCGCACCCTATGCGGTGCTGCATGTCGGCGCCAGTTCGCCGTTGAAACTGTGGGCGCCCGAGCGGTGGATGGCGCTCGCGCGCAGGCTCGAGCAGGCGGGGCTGCGTGTCGTCTGGAGCGGCGGGCGCGGCGAACAGCGGATCGTCGAATCGATCGACCCGCAGCAGCGGTATTGCAGTTATGCCGGTCGCCTGAGCCTGCCGCAACTCTGGCACCTGCTCGCCGACGCTGCCCTGCTGGTGTGTCCGGATACCGGCATTGCGCACCTCGGGCGCATCGTCGGCACGCGGACAGTCACGCTGTTCGGCCCGGGCTCGGCGACGATCTGCGGGCGCGGACGATTCTGGCGCAATTCGCCTTATGTCGCACTGGGCGAGGAGGCCTTCGAGTGCCGCGATCAGCGCGTGTTGTTCAAGCGCGAGATCGCCTGGGTCCGGCGCTGCGGACGCAGCACGCGGGAGTGCGCGCATCCGCGCTGCATGGACCGGCTCGATGTCGATGGCGTGGTGCGCCAGGCGATATCGCTGCTCGACAGCAAGGCGCAAGGTACATGAGTCTCAAGCGCATCGTCGGACGAGCACGCGACCGCCTGATCGGCAACGCCTTCGAGCGCGCGCTGCGGCGTGCTCGCAACAGCGGCACGCCGCGGGTGCTGCTGTACTGGAACCGCGGACTGGGCGACATCGCGCTCGGCTTGGTTGCGCTGATCGAACGCATTCGCGGCGATTTTCCCGCGGCGCATATCAGCGTCATCACGCGCAGCGACCTGCAGCAGGCTTTTGCGATGACAGCGGTCGACGAAGTCCTGGTCTGGCCGGCTCTGGCACGCGGCGACAGGGATGGTTTCGCGCGCAGTTGCGCCGCGTTGCGCATTGCGCCAAGCGGGTTCGACATCGTTCTGGATCGCCCGGATCCGACCGCGTGGCTGGCCCGGACGCTCGGCAACTTCACGCCGCGCCTGCGCTGGCCCGCACAATGGAACGCGCTGGCCGATCGATTCGAGGCGATCCGCACCGATCGGTTTGTGATCGTCGCGCATGTCAGCTCCGAGACCGGCCAGTTCTACGGCTATGTCAAGGATTGGCCGTGGGAACGCTGGCGAGAACTTTTCGCGCGCATCGGCGACCGGCATGCGGTGCAGTGGGTGCTGGTCGGTCATGCACAGCCGCAGGCGTTCGATCGACCCGATGTCGTGGACCTGCGCGGCGCCACCAGCCTGCCCGAAGTGCTGTCCATCCTGCGCAACCGCACCGGGATTCTCGTTGCCGTTGACAGTGGCATTCTCTCGCTGGTGTTTTACGTGGACGAACAGTTTCCGCTGCAGGTGGTGTCGCTGTGGTCGGACCCGCGGCAGGGCGTGCTCAAGCAGGCGGTGGCCTCGCCCAACGCCCTGCTGGTGCACAGCCCGCTCGTCGGCGACTACGAAGATGTGCGGCGTCTGTCGGTCGAACGCGTGGCCGAGGCCGTCGAACATGCTCTCGCGCAGCATGCGGCCCTGCCGTCAGCCGGAAGCCGGGACATGCGATGAGCGCGATCCCGTCCCGCACCTGGCGGACCCTTTTACCGGCCTGTCTGCTGATCGCGATTCTGCCGCTCACGCACACCATCGCATTGCGGCTGCTGCTGCTCGCGCTGACGCTTGGCATCGCCCTGCGCGCGTGGATGCGCGAGTCGCATCCGCCGCTTCCGGCGAGAGGATTCCTGGCGCTGTGGGCGGCAATCGCCGTCGCGTCGCTGGCGTGGAGCGTCGATCGCGAGTATTCGAGCGGCGAAGTCATCAACGAGATCGGCTACGCGATGGCAGCCTACTTCAGCTTCTACGCGCTTGGCCGTACCGAACACGACATCCGCCGTCTGATGTTTGCGCTTCTCGCCGGCGTCGGCGTGGCGTCGGCCTTTGCCATCGTCAATTTTGTTCGAGCGGATGATTGGCTGACCGGCAAGTCGATCGGCATCGGCGACCGCAATGCCTTCAGCACAACCATTTCTCTAGCCAGCGTGGCATTCATGCTGGTATTGACCAATCGTCGCCTGGCGCTCGCACCGCCGCTGTTTGCCTGGCTGGTACTGGCGCTGGGGCTGATCGCCGCCACCCTAACGCTCAATCGCACGATGTGGCCCGCGCTCGGCGCGGCAGCGATCGTCTATCTCCTGGCCTGCAACGCGAAACGGTTGCAGACACCGCGCAATCGTCTGGTCGGCGCGCTGCTCGTCGTGCTGATTGCGGCGATCAGCACGACGCAATTCTTTTTGACCACCAAAATCCGGCGCAGCGAACAGTCTGCGGCCCAAGGCGTGGTGACTACGGTGATCAACGACGAGCGGGTTCCGATCTGGAAATACGCGCTGCAGCGCGCCACTGACCGCCCCCTCACCGGATTCGGCTACGGCCGCGGCATACTGCGCAAGGACTTCCGCGCGAACATCGGCAACGAGCTTGCGTGGCATGCCCACAACGTGTTCCTCAACCAGGTGATATCGGGAGGAATCCCGGGGCTGGCCGCCTATTGCCTGATGCTGCTGGCGCTCTGTTCGGCCTTCTTGCGCCTGGTGCGCCAGCAAGACTCGCTTGTCCGCTCGCTCGGCGCCTTCGGCCTTGCGCTGCTTGCCTGCATGTTTGTTCGCAGCCTGGCCGACGACACGATCGTGCGCGAAAACGCGCTGCTGTTCTGGTCGCTTGCCGGAATGGCGCTGGGCACTGGAATGCGAAGAATCGACAGCCTGCCATCTATGGCGGCGGGCTCATCACAATCGGCCGCAGCTCGATAGTCTGCCGCCGCCGCCAGCCTTGCCTTACGAGGGTCGCTCAGTGCGCCTCGTCCCAGTTGTCGCCGACGCCGACTTCCACCAGCAAGGGCACGGCCAGCTGCGCCACATCGCCCATCAGACCAGGCAGACTGTCGCGGATGCTTTCGAGTTCGCCCTGCGGCACTTCGAGAACCAGTTCGTCATGAACCTGCAGCACCAGGCGTGACTGCCGCCCGTTTGCTGCGAGCCAGTCGGCCACTGCAATCATCGCCAACTTGACCAGATCGGCCGCGGTGCCCTGCATCGGCGCATTAATGGCGGCGCGTTCTGCGCCCTGCCGGCGGCCCGCGTTGCTGCTGCGGATCTCCGGCATCCACAGGCGGCGGCCGAATACGGTTTCGACGTAGCCCTTGCTGCGCGCCGATTCGCGCGTTGCATCCATGTAGCGTTTGACGCCCGGGTAGCGCGCGAAATAGCGCTGGATGTAGGCCTGCGCGGCGCCTCGCTCCAGACCCAGTTCGCGCGCCAGGCCGAAGGCGCTCATGCCGTAGATGAGGCCGAAGTTGATCACTTTGGCATAGCGGCGCTGTTCGCTGGTGATCTCTGCGGGCGTCGCAGCGAAAATTTCGGCGGCCGTGGCACGGTGTACGTCCTCACCCTTGGCGAAGGCATCGAGCAGTCGTTCGTCGCCCGACAGGTGCGCCATGATGCGCAGCTCGATCTGCGAGTAGTCGGCCGAGACGATGCGCCAGCCTGGCGGCGCGACGAATGCCGCACGGATGCGCCGCCCTTCGGCCGTGCGGACCGGAATGTTCTGCAGATTCGGTTCGGAACTGGCGAGACGCCCGGTAACCGCGACCGCCTGCGAGAAGCTCGTGTGCACCCGGCCGGTGCGCGCATTCACCATGCGCGGCAACTTGTCGGTGTAGGTGCTCTTGAGTTTCGCCAGCGTGCGGTATTCGAGGATCAGCTTGGGCAGCGGATAGTCGAGCGCCAGCTGCTGGAGCACTTCTTCATCGGTCGACGGAGCGCCGGACGGCGTCTTCTTCACCACCGGGAGCTTTTCGCGCTCGAACAGGATCTCCTGAATCTGCTTGGGCGAATTCAAGTTGAACGGCTGCTTCGCCGCGGCGTGGGCCGCCTGCTCGACCTCCATCATCTTCTTGCCGAGTTCGTGGCTTTGCCGACCCAGTGCCGCCGAATCGATCAGCACGCCGGTGCGCTCCATCTGGAACAGGATGTCGAGCACCGGCATTTCGATGTCGCGGTAAAGCGCTTCGAGCCGCGCTTCGCTGCGCAGCCGGCCGTGTAGCGCATGGTGCAGCCGCAACGCAATGTCGGAATCCTCAGCCGAATACTCTGTGGCGCGCGCGACATCTACCTGCGCGAAGCCGATCTGCCCGGCACCCTTGCCGGCCACCTCCGCATATTTGATGGTGGTGATGCCAAGGTGCCGCTGAGACAGCGTATCGAGGTCGTGTCCCTTGTCGGATTCCAGAATGTAGGACTCGAGCAGCGTGTCGTGAGCGACACCACGCACGCCGATGCCGGCATTGGCGAACACATGCATGTCGTACTTGAGGTTCTGGCCGACCTTCGCCGCCTTGTCCGATTCCAGCCACGGCCGCAGGCGCGCGAGCGTAGCGTCGAACGCCAGTTGCGCCGGCGCAGCGGGGCCGGCGTGGCGCAGCGGCAGGTAGGCCGCCTCGCCCGGCGCGACCGCGAACGATATGCCGACCAGATTGGCGGTCAGTGGATCTAGGCTGTCGGTCTCGGTATCGAGCGCGACCAGTTCAGCCCGCTCGATGCGCCCCAGCCAATCGTCCAGTTGCGCCGGAGCGAGGATGCATTCGTAGGCGCGCCGGTGCGAGCCGTCGTCCGGCCGTGCCGGCCCATCCTCTTCGACCGACAACTCAACGGACGCGGAGTCCGACGCGTCCTCGGCGTGCGTCCCGGCCTGCACCTCGCGCAGCCAAGTCTTGAACTCCAGACGGCCGTACAGCTCACGCAACCGCGCGCCGTCCGGCGCCGCCGGTTCGAGTTGAAAGACATGCACCGGCAGCGGGACGTCGCAGGCAATCGTGACCAGCTTGCGGCCGAGCGGAAGGAACGCCAGCGCGTGGCGCAGATTCTCGCCGACCGCGCCGCCGATTTCGGCGGCATGCGCCATCACCTGATCCAGCGTGCCGAACTGCTGCAACCATTTGACTGCGGTCTTGGGACCGACCTTGTTCACTCCCGGCACGTTGTCGACGGCATCGCCAACCAGCGACAGGTAATCCACGATGCGCGCAGGCTCGACACCGAACTTGGCGAGCACGCCCGCCTCGTCGAGCAACTCGTTGCTCATGGTATTGATCAGCCGCACCCGTGGACCGACCAGTTGCGCCAGATCCTTGTCGCCGGTCGAGATCACGCACTCCATGCCGTTGGCAACGGCCTCGCACGCCAGGGTGCCGATCACATCGTCGGCTTCGACACCGTCGAGCATCAGCAACGGCCAGCCCAGGGCCTTGATGGCGGCATGCAGCGGTTCGATCTGCCGCGCCAGATCGTCCGGCATCGGCGGTCGGTTCGCCTTGTAAGCCGGATACAGGTCGTTGCGAAAGGTTTTGCCCTTTGCATCGAATACGCACGCCCGGTACTGCGCCTTGTAGTCGGAAACCAGCCGGCGTAGCATGCTGAGCACACCCCTGACTGCGCCGGTAGGTTCGCCGCGCGAATTGCGCAGATCGGGCAATGCGTGAAATGCGCGGTACAGATACGACGACCCATCGACCAGCAGCAGCATCGGCGGCATCATTCAGACAAAATCCGCGCAGTCGCGGGTTGCGCCGCGCACCGGTACGGCGTACACAGATTCAAAATCCGCACATTTCATGATGACCGCAAAAGAGAAACTTCCGAAGGTCGTGGCGCCCGGGACGGCGCAGTCGCTCAGCAGTGCGCGCGAGGCGTGGCGCATTTTTGGCATTATGGCAGAGTTCGTCGAGGCGACCGAGCGGCTGGCGGCGATTCGCCCGGCAGTCAGCATATTCGGCAGCGCGCGAACCCCACCCGATTCGGCCTATTACATGCTCGCCGAACGCATTGCGCGATTGCTGTCGGATTCGGGGTTCGCGGTGATCTCGGGCGGCGGCCCGGGCATCATGGAGGCGGCCAACAAGGGCGCCTATTTCGGCAAGTCGCCATCGGTCGGTCTGAATATCCAGTTGCCGATGGAACAGGGGTCGAACCCCTACCAGGACATCTCGCAGACGTTCCAGCACTTCTTCGCCCGCAAATCCATGTTCGTCAAGTTCGCCACCGCCTATGTGGTGCTGCCGGGCGGCTTCGGCACGCTCGACGAACTGTTCGAGGCGCTGACGCTGGTGCAGACCGCCAAGAGCCGCAAGATACCGATCATCTTGGTGCACACGCCGTTCTGGCGCGGGCTCATCGACTGGTTTCGCGAACGGCTGGTCGGCGAAGGCATGATCGATCCGCAGGACATCGACCTAGTCCAGCTCATCGATCGACCCGAGGACGTGGTCGAACACATCTTCAAGTTCTACGAGCGTCGCGGCTTCGCGCCGCTTCCCGACGAACACGAACTGATGCTCAACCTGTAGCGGTTGGCGAACCGGAAATTCGGACAGCGGGTCTTTGATAGAATTGCGCTTCACGCAAAAGGAATTGCCAATGCGCCGCCCCGCCCGCCCGTTGTTGCTGAGCCTGCTGTTTGCCGCCGGCACTTATGCGCAGGCGCAAAAGCCTGCGAACCTGGAGCCGCTCCCGGAACCCCCGCCCCCGCCGCCAGGTATCGACGACGGCGCGCAAGAGCCGCAGGTCACGATCAAGAAGCGCGGCGAGGAGACGGTCGAGGAATTCCGCCTCAACGGCAAGCTCTACATGGTGAAGGTCACGCCGCCGCACGGTCGCCCGTATTACCTGATCGACGACAAAGGCAGCGGAACCTTCTCGCGCCGCGACGACCTCGACAGCGGCCTGCGTGTGCCGCTTTGGGTGACCAAGGAATTCTAGCAATCGCGAAGTGAATACCGGGCAAAGTGCGGGGAGGCAGCCGCAACGCCGCTTCTCGCCCCACCCCTCTGACCGTCCATGGCCGTCTATACGCCCGTCACCCAAGAGCAACTCGCCATCTGGCTGAAGAATTACTCGATCGGCACGGCGCTCGAACTCAAGGGCATTTCGTCGGGTGTCGAGAACAGCAATTACTTTCTCACCACCACCCACGGCCAATACGTGCTGACGCTGTTCGAGAAGCTCACGCGCAGCGAACTTCCGTTCTATATTCACCTGATGGCGCATCTGGCACGGCACGGCATACCGTGCCCGGCACCGATCGCCGACCGCGACAGCGAAATTCTGGGTCAGCTCAACGGCAAGCCGGCGGCAATCGTCTCGCGCCTTGCCGGCGCCTCCGAGATGGCGCCGAGCGTTTCACACTGCGCGGCGATCGGCGCCATCCTCGCCGACATGCATATCGCCGGGCAGTCGTATGGCCGCCGGCTCGACAATCCGCGTGGTCCGCGCTGGTGGCACGACACCGCCCCGCAGGTGATGCCCTTTCTGGCACCCGATGAACAGGCCATGCTGCGCGAGGAACTGCGCTTTCAGGACAGCCACCGCCTCGACCAGTTGCCGCGCGGCGTGGTGCATGCCGACCTGTTCCGCGACAACTGTCTGTTCGAGAGCACCGCCGGCATGCCGCGCGTCGGCGGCATCATCGACTTTTACTTCGCCGGCAACGACGTTCTGCTGTTCGACGTCGCCGTCACGGTAAACGACTGGTGTTCGGATGCGAGCGGAGAACTGGACGACGAGCGCGCCCAGGCACTGCTGGCGGCTTACCAGGCAGAGCGGCCGTTGAGTGAAGCGGAGCGCTGTGCTTGGCCGACCATGCTGCGCGGGGCGGCGCTGCGATTCTGGCTGTCGCGGGTGCACGACTACCATCTGCCGCGGCCGGGCGAGATCGTCAACGCGCACGATCCGACGCGCTTCCGCGACATCCTGCGGCTGCGCGTGGCGGCCGGTGACGCCGTGCCGTGGGCGGTTTGAATTGTTGCTACCCATCGGATAGCATGGTCCGGCGTAGCGCGCATTCCCGCACTTCCCTACCCCTATGAGCAAGCGGAGTCGCAAGCATGGTTGAAGCAGTCCCGTCCGGCAGCTCGGTAGTGCCCCTGGCGCCGGTCGCGCGTACCGTCGATGCCGGCCGCAGCGTCGAATGGTTCAAGGCCGGCTGGAACCTGTTCCTCAAGAATCCGGGCATCTGGATCGCCATCTCCGTCATCATGCTGGTCACCCTCTTCGTGTTGAGCATGATTCCGCTGCTCGGCCAGTTGGCCGTGCTGCTGGCGATGCCTGTCGCCGGCGGCGGATTGGTACTGGGCTGCAAGTCGCTCAGCGAGGGCGGCGAACTGCGCATCGACCACCTGCTTGCGGGTTTTCAAAGCCACGGCGCATCGCTCGCGGTGGTCGGGGTGCTGTATGCGGCCGGCGGCCTGCTGGCTTTCGGCGCTGCCTTGCTGATCGGCAGCGGCGGTGCGCTGGGCGGCGCGATCGCCCAGGGTTGGTCCGGCGCGAGCCTTGCGGCGGGCAGCATGGCCCTTGGGCTGCTGGTCTGGTTTGCGCTGTCGGTACTGCTGGGCATGGCGTTCTGGTTCGCCCCGGCGCTGGTCGTGTTGCGCGGCCTGGCACCGTTCGACGCGATGAAAGCCAGTCTGGGTGCCTGCCTGCAGAATTTCATCGTCTTTCTCGTGTTCGGCATACTGGCCACGGTCGCCGGCTTTATCGCCATGCTGCCGATGGGGCTGGGCCTGATCGTCCTCGCGCCGGTGATGATCGGCGCGGCCTATGCGTCCTACCTCGACGTGTATGCCTGAAGGCCGGCCGATGAAGCGCCATGCAGGCTAGGCGGCTGCCGGCCTCGCGCGGCTGGGCATGGATCGTCGAGGGGTTCGCGCTGTTCAGGCGCAACCCGCCGCTGATCACCTTTCTGGTCATCGCCTACTGGTTTCTGCTGGCAGCGATCGGCGTGTTTCCTCTGGTGGGCCAGGTGGCGGCTTCGCTGGCCATGCCCGCCTTGTCGGTGGGTGTGGCCAACGGATGCCGCGCCATCGATCGCGGCGAAAGAGGCGGCTTCGATCTGATTTTCTCCGGATTCCGACTCAACCTGCCGAGCCTGTTGCGCCTGGGGGCGATCTATCTGCTGGCCACTCTGACGGTGTTCGGCCTCAGCACTCTGGTCGACGGCGGCCTGCTGTGGCAGACCATGATGAAGGGACAGAAGGTTTCGCTCGAAACCTTCGCCGAAAGCAACCTGATAGCCGCGCTGGAACTCGTGCTGGTTCTGTTCATGCCGGTGATGCTGGCGTATTGGTTCGCGCCGCTGCTCGCAGCCTGGGCGGAAATGCCGGCGGGCAAGGCGCTGTTCTTCAGCTTCTTTGCCTGCATGACCAACTGGCGGCCGTTTCTGGTTTATGGCGTCGGTGTGATGCTGATCAGCGCGGTGGTGCCGGGCATCATCCTCGGTGCGGCCGCTGCGGCTTCGGAGTCGGCCATCAGCCTGTTGAGCGTGGTCGTCCTGCTGGCGCTGGTGTTCGTGTTCCTGCCGACGCTGTTCGCGAGCTTCTACACCAGCGCCCGCGACATCTTCGTCGAGTTCGCCCCGACGCCCCCCCGGCCCGACCGCGCGGAATAGCCGCTTGCTCGCATCCATCGGCATTTTCGGCGGGACCTTCGACCCGATACACTACGGCCATCTGCGGCTGGCCGAGGAAGCGCGAGAGGCTTTGTCGCTAGAGCAGATCGTGCTGATTCCATCGGGGCAGCCACCGCATCGCGATGCGCCGCAAACGCCGGCGAACCACCGCCTGGCGATGGCGCAACTGGCCGCCACCGCCAATCGGTCAATCACCGTCGACCCGGCCGAAGTCGAATCGGCAACGCCGAGCTACAGCGTACTCACGCTGGAGCGGCTGCGCAGGCAGTTAGGCCCGGCAAGGCCGCTGGTGCTGCTGCTCGGGGCGGACGCCTTCGCCGGCCTGGCTTCATGGTACCGCTGGCGCGAGCTGTTCGCGCTCGCCCATATTGCCGTCGCCAACCGGCCGGGACACCCGCCCCAGACACCTTCGGCGGCGCTGGCCGCCGAGGCCGAGCCGCGCCTCGCTGCGCGCGTCGAAGACCTGTTCGGCGCACCCGCGGGCCGCGTCCTGCCCTTCGAGATGACGCCGCTGGCCATCTCCGCGTCGCTGATACGCGCTCGTCTGGCCGCCGGACAGTCGGTGCGCTATTTGCTCCCGGATTCGGTTCTCGACTATATTCGTTCCCATCGCCTTTACACTTGACGCATGTACCTGCCCAAGCTCCAGAAGATCGTAGTCGCCGCGCTCGAGGACATCAAGGCGCGCGATATCGACGTGTTCAACACCGCCAAGCTGTCGGCCATGTTCGATCGCATCGTCATCGCCAGCGCCGACTCCACGCGCCAGACCAAGGCGCTCGCCCGCAACGTCCATGACAAGGTCACCGAAGCCGGCGGCGAGGTGCTGTCGATCGAGGGTGCCGACAGCGGCGAATGGGTACTGGTCGACCTCGGCAGCATCGTCGTGCACATCATGCAGCCGGCGGTACGCAGTTACTACAACCTGGAAGAACTGTGGCAGGCCAAGCCGGTGCGGCGCGCGCCCGCGGCTGCGGCCACGGTTCAGGACGCGCGCTGAGCGATGAAGCTGGTGGTATGCGCCGTCGGCACACGCATGCCGGCCTGGGTCGATGCCGGATTCGACGATTATGCGCGGCGCATGCCCCGCGAATTGCCACTGACGCTGGCGCAAATCCGCCCCGAGCCGCGCAACGGAAAACCGTTCGACGCCTTGCTGGGTGCCGAGGAATCGCGGATACGCGCCGCGCTGCCTCAGCGCGCCAGGCTTGTCGCGCTCGACGAGCGCGGCGACGACACCACCACGCGCGATCTCGCGGCCAGGCTTGAACACTGGCAAACTGAGGGCGACGACGTGGCGTTCGTGATCGGCGGCCCGGACGGACTGGCAGCCGGCCTGAAGCGCGATGCCCATGAAACCCTGCGCCTGTCCAGTCTGACCCTGCCCCATGCGCTGGTGCGGGTGGTGCTGGCCGAGGCACTGTACCGCGCCTGGAGCGTGACACGCCATCATCCCTATCATCGCGAGTAGCCGGACCATGCCCCACGATCTGCAAAGTCGCATCTACCTGGCATCGCGCAGCCCGCGCCGGCGCGAACTGCTGCACCAGATACATGTCAATTTCGAGATCCTGCTGTTCCGCGGCGGCATGCGCGAGGATGTCGACGTCAGCGAAGACGTGATCGCAGGCGAAGCGCCGGAGGACTACGTGCAGCGCATCGCCCATGCCAAGGCACTGGCCGGCGTCGAGCGCGTCGGCGCACGGCGGCTCATGCCGCACCCGGTGCTGGCCGCCGATACCACGATCGAACTCGATGGCAAGGTGGTCGGCAAGCCGGAGAATGCCGACCATGCCGAACAGATTCTCGCCCAGCTTTCCGGCCGCGCGCATCGGGTGCTGACGGCGATCGCGGTGGCCGATTCCGATCACGTCGAACACCAGTTGTGCGTAAGCCAGGTGCGATTCCGCCAACTCGACGCCGGGGAAATCCGCCGCTACGTCGCCACCGGCGAACCGATGGACAAGGCCGGCGCCTACGCCGTGCAGGGCCGCGCCGGCATGCTGATCAGCGAAATTCACGGCTCCTATTCGGGAATCATGGGATTGCCGCTGTACGAAACCTCGCTGCTGCTGGCGAAGTTCGGCTACCGCTTCTAGCCAGCCTGCCGCATCCGGTTCGCCGCGGATCGCCAGGCAGGCACCACAGCCGCCCGGGCACTGCCTGGAGATGCCCTATCCATGCGCCTTCCAGGGCAGTGCGCAAGGGCCGTTCGGGCGCCGCCAGGCGGCCGCTGTCAGGTTTATCCGTCGAGGGCAGATGCACAACGCTGCCCGCTGGCGAACCCGGCACCGAGCATCAGCCGTTGCAGTAACGCGGTGTCGAGGTGGTGCTCCACCGCGTCGGCCAGACGCTCGAGCGCCGCTTCGCGCAGCGCAGCATAGTCGCATGGCTGCGCGTCACCTAGCCCGGCCCACCCGAGCAACGCCGCGCACGCCGGCGCCGCATCGAATACTCCATGCAAATAGGTTCCGATGATTTGTCCGTCCGCCGACACGGCGCCTTCGCTGCGCTGGCCCGCCGGCTCGTCGAGCAGGCAGAACGGTCGCGCGAGCCCCGCGCCGCGAGATACACCGGCGTGAATCTCGTAGCCCTGCACCGGCGCGTCGTCGAGCAGCAGCCTGCCGTGCACATTGCGCAATTGTTTCTCGGTTTCCAGATCGGTGTCGACGTCGAGCAGGCCGAGGCCTTCGCTGCTTCCCGGACTTCCTTCGAAGCCGTGTGCGTCGACGATGCGCCGGCCGAGAATTTGAAACCCGCCGCAGATGCCGATCAGTCTGCCGCCATAGCGCAAGTGGCGGCGTATCGCCTGCTCCCAGCCGGACTGGCGCAGCCAGTCGACATCGGCACGCACCGATTTCGAGCCGGGCAGCACGATCAGGTCTGCCGGCGGCAGGCTTTCGCCCGGCGGGACGAACTCCAGATCGACTTGCGGATGCATGCGCAACGGATCGAAGTCGGTGTGATTGCTGATCCTGGGCCAGACCGGAACGATCACCTTGAACCGTCCGGCCATGTTCTGCGCAGGGTCGTTTATCGGCAGCGCGTCCTCGGCTTCGAGGTGCAGTCCATGCAGGTACGGCAACACGCCGAGCACCGGTTTGCCGGTCTCTCTTTCCAGCCAGTCGAGTCCGGACTGCAGTAACGCCATGTCGCCGCGAAAGCGATTGATGACAAAACCCTTCACCCGCTCGCGCTCGCCCGGCGCGAGCAGCGCGAGCGTGCCGACCAGATGCGCGAATACGCCGCCGCGATCGATGTCGGCGATCAGGATCACCGGGCAATCGACCGCCTCGGCAAATCCCATGTTGGCGATGTCATTGTCGCGCAGGTTGATTTCGGCCGGCGAGCCCGCGCCTTCCGCGACGACGACCTGGTAGGCGGCGGCCAGCCGCGCATGCGATTCGAGCATCGCCGCGCGGGCGCGGCGCTTGTAGTCGTGGTAGTCGGCGGCGTTCATGTTGCCGATCGCGCGACCCTGGATGATCACCTGCGCGCCGATGTCGGTGTTCGGTTTGAGCAGCACCGGGTTCATGTCGCTGTGCGGGGCGAGTCGGCAGGCCATTGCCTGCACCGCCTGCGCACGGCCGATCTCTCCGCCGTCGATGGTCACCGCGCTGTTGAGCGACATGTTCTGCGGCTTGAACGGCGCCACCCGCACGCCGCGCCGTGCAAGCCAGCGGCACAGTCCGGCGACCAGCGTGCTTTTGCCGGCGTCCGAGGTGGTGCCCTGGACCATCAGCGTTCGTGCTCGCACGGCATTCGGGACGCTGGCGCTCATGTTCGCCCCGCCTGCTGTGCCAACGCGCGTTCGAGACGCCGCCAGTCGGCCTCGTTGCCAGGCAGGCCGAAGCGCAGGCTCGCCGGCTCCTGGAACAGGCGTACCAGGATTCCCGCCCTGGCAAGCGCCTCGAAGCACTCGGCCGCCCTGGCGAACTTAACCCACTGGAACAGCGCGCAGCCGCCGCCGGGAGCAAGCCCGTTCGCCTGGAGCAAGCCGGCAAGGCGGCGCGAATCGTGCATCAGCCGTGCTTGCGTTTCCTGTTGCCAGGCGACATCCAGCAGCGCTTGCGCGGCGACCTGGCGCGCCGGTCCGCTGACCGTCCACGGCCCCAGTTCGGCTGACAGGCTCGACAGGAAATCGGCGTCCGCGGCGACAAATCCGACGCGCGCGCCGGCCAGTCCGAAAAACTTGCCGAACGAGCGCAGAACGACGAGGCCGGGCCGATCGCACAATTCGATCAGACTCGCTTCGGGCGTCGCGTCGAGGTAGGCCTCATCGACCACCAGCCAGCCGCCGCGGGCGGCCAGACGCGAATGCAGCGCGAGCAGGGTGGCCTGTGAATGGACTTCGCCGGTCGGGTTGTTGGGATTGACCAGTACCAGCACGTCGAAGATCGCCGACGCCTGCGCCAAGCCGTCCGCCTCGATGTGTTCCACCGCGTGACCGGCGCGGCGCCACGCGTGCGCGTGTTCGGCATAGCTCGGAAAGCGCATGGCGACGCGCGAACGCGGGCGCAGCCCGGGCAGCGCCCGCAGCGCGGCCTGGGTGCCGGCAACCGCAAGCAGGTGAGCGGCGCCGTAGTGATGCCGGGCGGCGATCTCGAGTCCGCCGTCATCTTCCGGCAGCCGCTGCCAGGCCTGCGCCGGCAACGCGGGTACCGGCCAGGCTAGCGGGTTGATGCCGGTGGAAAGGTCCAGCCAGTCGGAAACCGGAATGCCGAAGCGCACCGCCGCGCTGCGCACCCTGCCGCCATGTTCAAGCATGAAGACTCCCCAACAACTGTGCCGCACCGCCAAGCAGCAGGACGATGCCCAGCCAGAGCCAGAGACTGTTTCGCACCAGCTTCAGCGCGGCACCGATGTCGGTGGCGCTTGCGCCGTGGCCGGCACCCAGCGCGGGCCGCACGTGCAACTGGCCGTCATAGCTTGCCGGCCCGCCAAGTTCGATACCCAGCGCACCGGCACCTGCCGCCATGACCGGGCCGGCATTCGGACTGTCCCAGGCCGGCGCCTGGACGCGCCAGCAGGCGAGCGCAGCGGCAAAGCGACCGCACAGCGCGTAGGACAGCGCGGTGAGCCGTGCCGGAACGAAGTTCAGCGCGTCGTCCAGCCGCGCCGCGGCCCAGCCGAAATGGAGGTAGCGTTCGGTGCGGTAGCCCCACATCGCGTCCAGCGTATTGGCCAGGCGATAGAGCACCACGCCCGGCGCGCCGGCGAGCGCAAACCAGAACACGGCGCCGAAGAGCGCATCGTTGCCGTTCTCGAGCACCGATTCGACGGTCGCGCGCGCGACATCGGAAGCCTGCATCTCGGCGGTATCGCGACTGACCATGCGCCCGACACACAGTCGCGCCTGCGCGAGGTCGCCTGCATCCAGCGCATCGGCCACCGCGCGCGCATGTTCGCGCAGGCTGCGATGGCCGATCGCCAGATAGAGCAGGACGACCGCCGACACGGCCCCGAACAGCGGCAGGGCCGCCAACACCGCAGCGGCGAATGTTGCCGGAACGAGCAGCGCGCACAGGGCCACGACGCCGGCGCCGCGCGACGGGCGATAGAGCCGTTGCTCTATCCGGCTCGCGACCCGGCCGAAGCCGACCAGCGGATGCCATCGCTTCGGTTCGCCGAGCAACGCATCGAGGATCACGCCGAGGATCAACGCGAATGCCATGCTCATGTGACGGCCCCTCGAAGCGGCGGCGGCGGTGGTGGCGGCTTGGTCAATTCAACGCTGCCGGTCCGCGCTATCGTCGGCGGCAGTCGCGGCGATGAGCGTGTGCAGTCGCGCCAGCCCGTCGGTCAAGGCTGCCGGACCCGGCTGCAGGATGTCGCACGATTTGATCTCGTGCAGTCGGCGGCAACGCACGGCCGGTATGGCATCCCATCCCGGACGATCGACCACACTGGCGGGCTGGAACTTCTTGCCGCACCAGGAACCGATGATCAATTCTGGCGCCCGCCGGACGACCTCGAGCGGATCGGCGATGATGCGCTGGCGCGCCAAACCCTGCCGCGACCGCTCGCCGAAGACATCCTCACCACCGGCAATCTCGATCAGCTCCGAGACCCACTGGATGCCGCAAATCAGCGGATCGTTCCATTCCTCGAAATACACTCGCGGCCGTCGCGGCAGGGCAGCGCCGCGACGGCGCAGCGCCGCCACATTGCGCTCGAGATCGTCGACCAGCGCTGCCGCCTTGCCCGGTTCGCCGATCAGACCGCCGAGGGTTTCGATCATCGCGAGTATCCGGGCGATGCTGCGCTGGTTGAAGACGTGCACCTCGACGCCGGCGCGAACCAGTTGCGCCGCGATGTCGGCCTGCATGTCCGAGAAGCCCAACACCAGATCCGGTTCGAGCGCCAGGATCTTGCCGATCTTCGCGCTGGTGAATGCACTGACGCGTGGTTTCTCGCGCCGCACCTGGGGCGGCCGCACGCAGAACCCGGACACGCCGACGATGCGCGCCTGCTCGTTCATGCAGTAGAGCGCCTCGACGGTCTCCTCGGTCAGGCAGACTATGCGTTGCGCGCCGCGGACTCTGCCGCTGCTCATCGCGAAAACAGCCGGGCAACGGCGAGCGGGTTGGACGGAAAATAGAAATGCATGTAGCTCGCGGTGAGGGACCCCGCGCGGTAGACCGCCTCGGCGGTCGCCCCGCCGTTGGGGCAGCGCCCCGCTGCGAGCGGTTCGAGGTGGATATTCGAGCGCGAGAAATGGAAGCTGTGTCCGCGCAGCGCGCCTTCGGGCAGGTTCACCGCTTGCAGGCCCAGCGCGGCCAGGCGCGGCTGCATGGCCGCCGACCCCGGCATCAGGCCGACCAGCGAGGCTCGCCGGCCGCGACCGTCGGCCAGCGAATCGAGCAGATAGAGCATGCCGCCGCATTCGGCGACGATGGCTTTGCCGGCAGCGTGATGCGCGCGGATCGAGGTAATCATCGCCTCATTGTGCGCCAATGCGTCCAGGTGCAGTTCCGGATAGCCACCGGGCAGCCAGAGCGCGTCAGCACGCGGGATGGCTGAATCCCCGATCGGCGAGAAGAACACCGTTTCCGCACCCAGTGCGTGCAGTAGGTCCAGATTCGCCGGGTAGATGAACGAGAACGCCGCATCCTGCGCGATTGCGATGCGCAAGCCGCGCATGCTGGCGCCCGCCGAGGCATCGAACGGCGCCGCGCCGCAGAGGGGGAACGCCACCGCCGGCGGCAGATCGGCCGTGCCATGCTCGGCCCAGGCATCGGCCCAGCGGTCGAGCCGCAACTCGAGGTCGTCGAGTTCGCTAGCCTGGACGAGTCCGAGATGGCGTTCGGGCAGCGCCAGCCGCGCATCGTGGGGCAGCGCCGCCTTCATCCGGATGCCGGGCGGCAATGCGCTTTCGAGCATGCCGGCATGGGCGGGGCCGCCGACGCGGTTGGCGACAACGCCCGCCAGGCGGATTCCGTCGCGGTAGTGCGCAAGTCCATAGGCAATCGCACCGAAGGTTTGCGCCATCGCGCCGGCATCGATCACGGCAAGCACCGGCAGCCCGAACGCAGCCGCAAGATCGGCGCTCGATGGTGAACCGTCGAAAAGACCCATCGCGCCTTCGACCAGAATCAGATCGGCTTCAGACGCGGCTGCCGACAGCAGGCTGCGGCAGTGGGTCTCGCCCCCCATCCACAGATCGAGCTGGTAAGCGGGCCGCCCCGCTGCGCGCGCCAGGAACAGCGGGTCGATGAAGTCCGGCCCGGTCTTGAACACCTGCACCCGCCGCCCCTGCAACGCATGAAAGCGTGTGATGGCCGCCGTGACGCAGGTCTTGCCCTGACCGGAAGCCGGCGCGCCGATGAGCATGGCGGGGCAGGCGCGTGTCGGCATTACGGCGCGATGCCCGTCGGCGCCCGGTCGGCAAGCCGAAGCGCGTACCCGGGCGCCATGTGGTCGATTACGGACTTGCTGCGCGGCAGGGCCGAGCGCAGGCATTGGTGCGCCGCCTGTTTCATTGGAGAGGCATCCGGCCGAGGCCGCGAGCACGCATGGCCGCTACGACCAGCGTGTGTACCAGCGCGATCGACGCAAGGTAGACAAAGGCGCTGCTCAGGTAGGGCCAGTAGTACAGTGCGGCGCGCGCCGTGAACTGCGCCCAGGACAGATCAGGAAACGCTCCGGAAAGCAGGTAGAACGAGCCGTTGGAGATCAGGAATGCGGCGCTGCCGGCAATCGCCAGCACGGTGACAAGCGCGGTGACCGCGGGCCAACCGGTATCGTGGCGCGCGGAATACCAGCGGCCGCCGAGCCACATCGCGGCATAGGCCGGGATCAGGAACGGATAGGCAGGCGAAATGCACCAGCCGCCGGCGCCGCTCGCCCCGGTTGCCAGATAGTCGATCAGGGCGGCCTCGCCCAGGAGAAGCGCGAGCGGCCAGCGCTGCCGCAAATAGAACCCGGCAGCGAAGAAAACCGCCAGCGACGCGTCGGGCAGATGCAGCGCCGAGCCGAAATGGTGATAGCGGGTTGCCGCCATCATCAGCGCCAGCAGTGCCAGCACGACGACATGGAACCGCCCGGCGGCGGCGATCGAAGCAGCGTTCATGATGTTCTCCTTCAATTGTGGACGGGGGAGCGGGTCATTTCGGTTGCCAGCGCAGCGTGAACATCACTTCACGTCCGGGCTGATTGTAGAAGGCAGCCGTTTCGTAGCGCTTGTCGAATACGTTGGCCAGGCGCGCCTGCAGCCGCCAATCCGGCGCCAGCATGGTTTCGAATCGCAGGTCGAGCGTGGTGAAACCGCCCAGCGCGACCGCATTGGCAAGGTCTTCAAAGCGCCTGCCTTCGCTGTGCAGCGTAAGACCGGTGCGCAGTGCGCCCCAGTCGCGGTCGACCTCGAGATTGAACAGTTGGCGGGCGCGCCGGGGCAATTGTCTGCCGCAGTTGGCGTCGTCGGCCCGGCTCTGCGGATCGAGCAACGACAGGTTCGTCGCCAGCATCCAGCCGGCAACTTCGGTCGACAGCGTTGCCTCCACGCCATCGATGCGCGCCGAGGCGATATTGGAAACCGGAAAACCCGAGACCAGATTGGTGATCCTGTTGCGGTAGGCACGCAACGACCAGTTGATTTGCGCGGCGCGCCCGTCGAGTCCGAGTTCCAGATTCGCGGATTCTTCCGGGCGCAGATCCGGATTGCCGAAGTCCGGGAAGTAGAGCTGATTGAATGTCGGCGATTTGAACGCCGTTCCGTAGCTTGCGCTTGCGCGAAGCGCCTCGCCGAAACGGTAGCCGAGAGCGGCGCTGCCGGTGCCATGGCGGCCGAATTGCTGGTTGTCATCCTGGCGCAGCGCCGCCTGGACCTGCACGGGGCCGCTTTCACCCAGGTACTGGACGAACACGCCGGTGTTGTCGCGCGATGAAATCCGGTATGCCGTCGTGCTGGCGACGGTCTCGTTCAGATAGTCGACGCCCACGCTCAGCGTGTGACCGCCGGCCACCGTGAAGTCGTTCTGAAGCGATAAGGTGTCTCGCCGCGTGTCGAAGGAACTGCGGTAATTACCGTTCAGGAAGTTGTCGGTTTCGTCGCGGCTTCGCCCCGCCGCCAGGCTCACATGCCAAAAATCGAACGGCTTGGTGCGAAGGCGCGCACCCAGCACATCCTGCAGGAACGTTCCCTCGTTGGAGTAGGAACCGTCGTACTCGTTGCGTCCTTTGGCGCGCAGCCAGTGGACATCGACTTCGGTCGACTCCCCAACGCGGTAGCCGGCCCGCAGCGAACCGGACAGACTTCGATATCCGTCGCGGTCTGGCTCGTTGGTAAAGCAGCCGGCGCCGGCGGGCGAGGGCTTGCCGCGGCAGGCATCGAAGCCGTTCGTATTGAGGCTGCTCATGCTCAGCGCGTACCACCCCGCCCCGGCGCCGCCCGACCAGCCCACCGAGCTTGCATAGGTGCCGGCGGAACCGGCGCCCAGACTCGCATCGAAGCGCAGTGGTCCGCCGCCGCGCCGGGTGAAGATCTGGATGACCCCGCCGATGGCTTCGGAACCATACAGACTCGAGCGCGGCCCGCGCACAACCTCGACGTGGTCGATCTGCGCCAGCGGAATGTCCTGCAACGCTGCGGTGCCCAACGTGGCGGAACCGATTCTGACGCCGTCGATCAACACCAGAACATGGTCGGAATTGGTTCCGCGCAGAAAGATCGGCGCCAACTTGCCGGGTCCGCCATTGCCCGTCACGCCGAGACCGGGTGTCGCGCGCAGCAATTCGGGCAGCGACTGCGTCTGGCTGCGCTCGATCTGTTCGCGTGTAATGACGCTTACCGCGGCAAGCGCATCGTCGGCCTGCTGCGCGACGCGCGAGGCGGTGACCTGTACCGGCGGAAGTGTCGGCGGGTCGCTTTCAGCCCGAACGCAGGCGGCCGAAAACGTCAATGCGAAGACCACGGCATGACAGGCACTGGGGCGAACGGCCCCGATTGATATTTCGAGACGAAGGTACTTGCCCGCTTTGCGGGAACGGCGATACATGATGGTGCTCTCCTCCGCGCACGCCCGCGCGACGAGTTCTGAACAGCGGAACACAGAGGAGAAACAGGCGAACAACCCGGAATCAACGCGTCGCGGCAAACTTCGAAACTGCCAACCGCAAGCCAGGCGTCGTTCCCGTGCTAAGCACCTGGCATGGCCCTCCGCAATGCCGCAACGAGCGCTTCGGGCCGGTCTCCGGGCTGGCGAGCGGCAGGGCGTCTCCGTAGCTGGAGACACCTGCCGGACGCGGCGCCTTCCCATGCTTGCGCATAGTGGCCTGTTGCCGCGTCTCGACTCGCTTACCGTTGCGGGGGCAGCGCCGGCATTGCAACGACCGCAGTCGTATGCGCACCGGCTTCCCGTTTAATCCGTCGAGCGAAAGCTCTCCGGACACCTGAAACGAGCGCGGAGTCTAGCCGAGAAGTTTTGTCGCGGCAACTCCGGGTCGGTGGGCGCGGTGCGCCGGAACCGGCAATCCGGGCTGCGACGGCGCCCGTGCGATCGATGCCATGAGGATTGCGGGCCGGGTGGCCAAAGCGTGCCGGCGCGGTAACTTGGGGATTCGGCCGCCGGATGGGTAGAATCCTTGCTTCCCAGCATTCCGGTCCCCGAGCGCCGTGGAAGACCAGTTCCTCATCAATTTCACTCCGCAGGAAACCCGCGTCGCGCTGATGCAGCAGGGCGTAGTGCAGGAACTGCACATTGAGCGCGTCGGCAGCCGCGGGCTGGTCAGCAACGTCTATCTGGGCAAGGTGGTGCGGGTGCTGCCGGGCATGCAGTCGGCGTTCATCGACATCGGGCTGGAACGCACCGCCTTTCTGCATGTTGCCGACATCTGGGTGCAGCGCAACGGCAACGGCGATGCCGGCAAGCCGATCGAACGCATCCTGGCGGAAGGTCAAAGCCTGGTCGTGCAGGTGCTCAAAGACCCCATCGGCAGCAAGGGCGCGCGGCTGTCGACGCAAATCAGCCTGGCCGGACGGCTGCTGGTCTATTTGCCGCAGGAGCGGCATATCGGCATCTCGCAGCGCATCGAAAGCGAGGTCGAGCGCGAAGCGCTGCGCGATAAACTGCAACGTCTGGCCGGCAGCGACGAGCCGGGCGGATTCATCGTGCGCACGGTTGCCGAAACCGCCTCCGAAGCCGAACTGGCGAGCGACATCGACTACCTGCGCAAGACCTGGGCCGACATCCGCAGTGCGGCGCACGTCTCCCACCCGCCGTCGCTGCTGCACGAAGACCTGCGGCTGAGCCAGCGCGTGCTGCGCGACCTGGTGACGCCCGAGACCTCGCGCATCGTCATCGATTCGCGGGAGAACTTCACCAAGATACAGGCCTTCGCCCATGAATACATGCCGCAGCTCGAGGGCCTGCTCGACCACTACAC
Organism: Candidatus Methylophosphatis haderslevensis; assembly: GCA_016711925.1. Taxonomy (GTDB): domain Bacteria; phylum Pseudomonadota; class Gammaproteobacteria; order Burkholderiales; family Rhodocyclaceae; genus Methylophosphatis; species Methylophosphatis haderslevensis. The sequence goes on along the minus strand of JADJSA010000018.1, from coordinate 336,110 downwards.
CGGCGAGCGCCCGCTGTTCGACCTGCACGGCGTCGAGGACGAGATCCAGAAGGCGCTGGCGCGCCGGGTCGAACTCAAGAGCGGCGGTTACCTGATCATCGACCAGACCGAGGCGATGACCACCATCGACGTCAACACCGGCGGCTTCGTCGGCAGCCGCAATTTCGACGACACCATCTTCAAGACCAACCTCGAGGCGGCGCATACCATCGCGCGCCAGTTGCGGCTGCGCAATCTGGGCGGCATCATCATCATCGACTTCATCGACATGGAGAACGAGGAGCACCGCAACGCCGTGCTGGCCGAGCTGAACAAGGCGCTGGCGCGCGACCACACGCGGCTGTCGCTAAATGGCTTCACCCAGCTCGGCCTGGTCGAGATGACGCGCAAGCGCACGCGCGAGTCGCTCGCCCACATGCTGTGCGAGGAATGCCCGACCTGCGGCGGCCGCGGCGAGGTCAAGACGGCGCGCACCGTCTGTTACGAAGTCCTGCGCGAGTTGCTGCGCGAGGCGCGCCAGTTCAATGCGCGCGAGTTCCGCATCATCGCCGCGCCGTGCGTGGTCGACCTGTTTCTCGACGAGGAATCGCAGGGCCTGGCGATGCTTTCCGATTTCATCGGCAAGCCGATTTCCCTGCACCCGGAGAGCGGCTACGCCCAGGAGCAGTTCGACATCGTGCTGCTGTAATGGCGCTGCGCGAACGCCTGGGCGAAGCCGCGCGCCGTCTCAAGCGCGAACTGACCGCGCTGGTATACGTGGCGCGCGACGCCCGCACGCCCTGGTACGCCAGGCTGCTGCTGGCGGTGGTGCTGGCCTACGCGGCAAGCCCGATCGACCTGATCCCGGACTTCGTGCCGGTGCTGGGCTTCGTCGACGACCTGCTGCTGCTGCCGCTGGGCATCTGGCTGGCCTTGCGCCTGATCCCGCCGCAAGTCATGATCGATGCCCGCGCCCGGGCCGACGCGCACGCGCTGCGCGGCAAGACCGACTACCGGGCCGCCGCGGTCATCGTGCTGATCTGGCTCGCTGCGCTGTGGCTGGCCGGGGCCTCGCTGATGGCGCTGTGGCGCACGGATTGAGGCGGGAACTTCGCCCGTTGCCGGCAACCCGAACCGCATGCCAACCCGAGGGAGACTGCCATGCAGCACATCGACACACCGCCGCGCGATCCGCACTTCGACAGCCTGGCGCCGGCAGTTGCGTTTACCCGCCGCGGCTTCGTTGCGACCCTGCTCGGCAGCGGTTTTGCCCTGGCAGTCCAGCCGGTGATGGCGCAGCAGGTCATCAAGACCGACAGCGAGGGCCTGACCGCCGGCGAGGTGAAAATCGCCACCAAAGACGGCGAGATCGCCGCCTATCGCGCGATGCCTGCCGGCGCAAGGAAACTGCCGGTGGTGCTGGTGATCTCGGAGATCTTCGGCGTGCATGAACATATCGCCGATGTGACGCGGCGGCTCGCCAAGCGCGGCTACCTGGCGCTGGCGCCGGAGCTTTTCGCGCGCCAGGGCGACCCGCGCAAGCTCGACAACATCCAGCAGATCATCAGCGAGATCGTCTCCAAGGTCGGCGACGCGCAGGTGCAGGCCGACCTCGATGCCACGCTCGCCTGGGCGCTGGCCAACGGCGGCGATGCGGCGCGCGTCGCGGTCACCGGTTTTTGCTGGGGCGGCCGCCAGACCTGGCTCTACTGTGCCCGCAACCCCAAAGTCGCCGCCGGCGTGGCCTGGTACGGCCGCATCCGCGATGCGGTCACGGCCAACCAGCCCCGCCACCCGCTCGACTTCGCCGCGCAGCTAAAGGTGCCGGTGCTCGGTCTCTACGGCGGGCAGGACCAGGGCATTCCGCCGGCCGATGTCGACGCCATGAACAAGGCGCTGGCCGCGGCGGGCGGCAAATCGCAGATCCACGTGTACCCGGATGCGCCGCACGCCTTCCACGCCGACTACCGGCCGTCCTACCGCAAGGCCGAGGCCGAAGACGGCTGGCAGCGCATGCTGGCGTGGTTCAAGGCCAACGGCGTCTGAGGCGCACTACAGCCCGGCGAAATCGATCACCGGGTCGAGGTAGTCGGCCCAGCGGGTGAAGCTGTGGTCGCCGCCTTCGAGCACGGTCTGCCGCGCGCCGGCGTATTTGGCGACGGCGTGGCGGTACTCGAGCAGTTCGTCGCCGGTCTCGGCCAGCAGCCAGTAGCGCGTCGGGTCGGCGATCTCGGGCACCTCGATGTGGCGCAGTTGATCGACGTGCGCCGCGGTGAACTGGAACGTCTCGCCGCTGTACAGATTGGTCTGCGGCCCGATGTATTGCGCCAGCGACAGCGGCGCGATCACCGCCGGGTTGATCAGCACCGCGCGCAGGCCGTGGCGCTCGGCCAGCCAGGTCGCGTAGTAGCCACCGAGCGAACTGCCGACCAGCGTCGGCGCATCGAAGCGCGCGATGGCCGACTCGGCCAGCGCCACCACTTCGGATGCACCGACAGGAAGCTGCTCGCACCAGAATCGATCAGCCAATCCGCGCGCCGCCATCCGCGCCTTGAGCACGGTGGCCTTGGCAGACTGAGGCGCAGAGCGGAATCCGTGCAGATAAATGATCGCGGGCATGGGCGCGAATTCCTTTGCATGCAAATTGCTAAGAAAGCGGCATGGACAGTTTACCCCAGCGTTTACCCGAGGCCCCACCGCCAGCCGCCGACCATCGGCAGGCCGAATTCGCCGCGCTGCACAGCGCGCCGCTGCCGACCCCCACGCCAACCGCGCCGGGCCGTGAACCCTTGGCCGAGGACGAGTTGCTGCTGTTGCGCGAAGCGGCCCGGCTGCTCGGCAGGAGCCGCGATCCGGTGCGCATCGTGCACGAGATCGCGCACCTTCTGACCGCCACGTCACCGATCGAGGCCGGCTCGCCGCCGCTGCCGCCGCAGAGCACGCCGTGCCCCGGCTCGCCGCCGCCTGCGCTGCGCGTCTATCAGCGCGTCGACGCGAGCGACCGGCCGCGCCTGCAGCTCGCGCTGTCGAACGCCGGCGGCATCAAGTCGCGCGCCGCGCAACTGCTCGGCCTGACATTGCGCCAGTTCAACTACCGCTGCAAGGTGCTCGGCCTGCCCCACTGACCGGCCTGTGAGCCGCATGGACAGGCGTTCTGCGGCCTGCCTGTCGCGCAAGCCGCACCGCTGCTGGCTCGCAGCCTTGCCACCCTGCAGATCGCCATTCCACGCGGCTCGCAGGCCGCCAGCCGCGCCCTGGCCCGCGTGCCCGATCGTCATGCCAGAATGCTGGACGGGACGATGCAGATGCGCTTGCACGCCGGCGCGTCGATGCCTCGGGCAAAAGCGTGGAAAGGCTGGCGATGGCGAACGTGGCGATCTTTCTGTCCACCGTGACTGCGGAATTCCGCAGCTATCGCGACGCCTTGCGCCGCGACCTCGACCGCCCCAACGTCACGGTCAAGGTGCAGGAGGATTTCATCGCCAGCGGCAGCGAGACTCTGGACAAGCTCGACGATTACATCCGCCAGTGCGACGCGGTGATCCACCTGGTCGGCGACATGACCGGCGCGTCGGCCAAGGGCAGTTCCGTGGCACTGATCCGTCGGCGCTACCCCGATTTCGCCGCCCGCCCGCCGGCGCTGGCCGGGTTCCTCGACGACGGCGCGCCCGCCCTCTCGTACACGCAATGGGAAGCCTGGCTGGCGCTCTATCACGGCAAGACACTGTTGATCGCCGCGCCCGAGCCCGGCGCCCCGCGCGACGCCGGCTACCGTCTGGACGAAAGCCAGCGCGCCGCCCAGCAGGCGCACCTCGAACGCCTGCGCAGCGCCGGGCACTACGTGGAAATCCGCTTCGCCAATGCCGACCGCCTGGCGGTGGATATGCTGCGTTCGCGGCTGCAAGAGATCGTCGCGCGCGCCGGGCCGCCGACCAGGCCCGGCAATCTGCCGTTCCGCAGCATCGGCGACCTGTTCAAGGGCCGCGAGCCGCTGCTCGACGCGCTGACCGCCCGCCTCGGCGGCGTCCCCGAGACAGCCGCCAGCCCGCTCGCCGCGACGGTGCTGGGCGGCATGGGCGGCGTCGGCAAGACGCGGCTCACCATCGAGTACGCATGGCGGCGGGCCGCCGACTACACGGCGCTGCTGTTCGTCAATGCCGACAGCCCCGAATCACTGCAGCGCAACCTGGCCGCGCTGTGCGCCCGCACGGTGCTCGACCTGCCCGAGCAAGCCGAGACCGACCAGGGCAAACAGCACGAAGCCGTGCTCGACTGGCTGCGCCGGCACCCCGGCTGGCTGCTGATCCTCGACAACATCGATTCGGAACCCGCCGCCGCGGCGGTCGAAGCACTGCTGCCGCAACTGGCCGGCGGCCATGCGCTGCTGACCAGCCGGCTCGCCAACTGGAGCGGCAGCATCGCCGCGCTGGCGCTGGATGTGCTCTCGCCCGAAGCCGCCGCCGATTTTCTGCTTGCACGTACCGACGGCAAACGGCGCGGGCGGGCCGACGATGCCGCGCAGGCATTGCAGCTCGCCGAAGAACTCGGCGGCCTCGCGCTGGCGCTGGAACAGGCCGGCGCCTACATCGCGCAGCGGCGCCTCGGCTTCGCGCAATACTTGGCGCAATGGCAGGCCGAGCGCGACAAGGTGCTGGGCTGGTACGACCCGCGCCTGATGCAATACCCGAAGAGCGTGGCGATCACCTGGCAGACCTCGTTCGACCAGCTCGGCGCAACCGCCCGGCGGCTGCTCGAACGGCTGGCCTGGCTGGCACCGGATGCGATTCCCGAATCGCTGCTCGATGTCGCCGTGCCGGGCGCCGCTGCCGCCGATGCCGACCCGTTCGCAGCCCTGGCCGAACTGGAGTCGTATTCGCTGCTCAAGCGCGCCGCCGACACGCCGGGCTTCAGCGTGCACCGGCTGGTGCAGGAAGTCACCCGCCGCACCCAGCGCGACGACCCGGCGCACTGCGCGCTGGTCGAAGCGCTGCAGTGGATCGACGGTGCTTTCGTCGGCGATCCTGACGACGTGCGCGACTGGCCGGTGCTCGAACCGTTGGCACCGCACGTACGCGCCGTCGCCGCTAGTGCCGACGCGGCCGGCATCGCGGGGCCGACTGCATGGCTATTGAACCAGCTTGGCTTGCTACTCTTTGTAGGGGCTCGATATGCCGAAGCCGAGCCGCTGATGCGTCGCGCCCTCGCCATCGACCAGGCGAGCTTCGGCGACGATCATCCCAAGGTCGCCACCCACCTCAACAACCTGGCCGGGTTGCTCCAGGACACCAACCGCCTGGCCGAGGCCGAGCCGCTGATGCGCCGCGCGCTGGCCATCGACGAGGCGAGCTTCGGCGCCGAGCATCCCAGGGTCGTCATCGACCTCAACAACCTGGCGGCATTGCTCCAGGCCACCAACCGCCTGGCCGAGGCCGAGCCGTTGATGCGCCGCGCCCTCGCCATCGACCAGGCGAGCTTCGGCGACGATCATCCCAGAGTTGCCGCCGCACTCAACAACCTGGCCCAGTTGCTACAGGGCACCAACCGCCTGGCCGAGGCCGAGCCGCTGATGCGCCGCGCGCTGGCCATCGACGAGGCGAGCTTCGGCCCCGATCATCCCAACGTTGCCATCGACCTCAACAACCTGGCCCAGTTGCTCCAGGCCACCAACCGCCTGGCCGAGGCCGAGCCGCTGATGCGCCGCGCGCTGGCCATCGACGAGGCGAGCTTCGGCGCCGAGCATCCCGACGTCGCCCGCGACCTCAACAACCTGGCGCAATTGCTCCAGGCCACCAACCGCCTGGCCGAGGCCGAGCCGCTGATGCGCCGCGCGCTGGCCATCGACGAGGCGAGCTTCGGCGCCGATCATCCCAAGGTCGCCATCCGCCTCAACAACCTGGCCCAGTTGCTCAAGGCCACCAACCGCCTGGCCGAGGCCGAGCCGCTGATGCGCCGCGCGCTGGCGATCGACGAGGCGAGCTTCGGCACCGATCATCCCAATGTCGCCACCGATCTCAACAACCTGGCCGCGTTGCTCCAGACCACCAACCGCCTGGACGAGGCCGAGCCGTTGATGCGCCGCGCACTCGCCATCGACCAGGCGAGCTTCGGCGACGATCATCCCGATGTCGCCCGCGACCTCAACAATCTGGCCCAATTGCTCCAAGCCACCAACCGGCTGACCGAAGCCGAGCCGCTGATGCGCCGCGCGTTGCAGATTTTTGTCGCCAGCCTGGGTAGCGATCACCCGAATTCGCAGACGGTCGGGGGCAACTACCTCGGCCTGCTGCAGGCCATGGGCAGGACGGAAGACGAGATCGCCGCCAAGTTGGCCGCGCTGCTGAAGCGGCCGTAACGCGCAGAAATTCCGCCACCTGCCGGCCTGCGAGGCGCATGGACAGGCGCTCTACAGCCTGCCTGCCGCACAGGCCGCGCCACTGCTGGCTTGCAGCCTTGCCACCCTGAAGATCGCCATTCCACGCGGCTCGCAGGCCGGTGGTTGGGCGATTTTCCTGGCTACTGCGCCTCCGCGCGCGCCTTGCCGCCTTGTTTGGCCTGGTACATGCGCCGGTCGGCCACGGCAACCAGGTTTTCCGGGCCGGGGCCGTCGTCGGGGCAGATCGCGTGGCCGACGCTGGCGCCGATCGCCACCGACTTGCCGTCGCCAAGCGGCACCGGCTCGGCCAGCGCGGCGCGAATCTTGTCGGCAACCTGGATCAGGTCGGCCTCGCCGTCGATGCCGCCCAAGATCACGGTGAATTCGTCGCCGCCGATGCGCGCGCAGAAATCGCCGGCGCGCGTCATGCGCAGCAGGCGCTCGGCCACCGCCTTGAGCACCACGTCGCCGACCGCGTGGCCGTAGCGGTCGTTGATCGGCTTGAATCCGTCCAGGTCGATCAGCACCAGGCCGAAGCAGCCGCCTTCGCGCAGGGCGTTGCTCAACGCCCGCGCCAGCATGTCTTCGAAGTAGCGGCGGTTGGCCAGGCCGGTCAGCACGTCGTGCAGCGCCATGTGGCGTATCGCCTCCTTGGTGCGGTCGTGTTCCTCGATCTCGTCGCGCAGGCGCCAATTGAGTTCGATCGCGCCGATGGTGGTGGCCGAGACGCGCCGCGCCTTGGCCAGCACCACCGCCTGCCAGACGATGGCGACGATCAGCAGCAGCAGGTAGTAGCTGTCGCCGCCCGTGGCGGCGCGCCAGGCGAAGTGCGCGGTCAGCGGCAGCAGGCTCACGCCGTCGAGCACCAGGTAGTACAGAGGCATCACCGTGTAGCCGAGGGTGGCCACCATCACCATCGCCGAGACGATGATGAACAGGAAGGTGTCGTGCACCTGCACCCCCGACTCGGGCAGCAGGAAGCCGGCGATGCCGTAGAACGATGCCATGACGGCGCCGAAGCCGATGCGGATGTCGCGCAGGCGCCGGCAATTGGCGGCGTTGATGCCGACCCGCTTGACATGGCGCTCGAACAGCGGCACGCCGGCGCACACCGCCGCCAGCGGCAGGAACCAGGCGGCCAGCAGCGCGTCGCCAACGCCGCCCATGCGCAGCACGATGACGATCAGCACCGCGCCGATCATCACGTTGACCATGTTGCCGGCGGCATGGCCGAAGAAGACGCGGATGCGCTCGAGTTCGACGCGATCGTCGACCGTGCTGGCGGGTGCGGGCGGGTTCATCGCGTTCAACTTCTACGGCACCCACCAATAGCGCGTCAAGTGGAAGAAGATCGGCGCGGCGAAGCACACCGAATCGAGGCGGTCGAGCATGCCGCCGTGGCCTTCGATCATCTGGCCCCAGTCTTTCACGCCGCGGTCGCGCTTGATGGCGGACATGACCAGGCCGCCGAGAAATCCCATCAGGTTGATCGCCAGCGCCATCAGCGCCGCCTGCCAGGGCGCGAACGGCGTGACCCACCACAGCGCCGCACCCAGCGCGGTGGCCGAAGCGACACCGCCGACGAAGCCCTCGACGGTTTTCGACGGCGACAACTGCGGCGCGATCTTGTGCCTGCCCAGCAGCTTGCCCCACACGTACTGCAGAACGTCCGACGACTGCACGACGATGACGAGAAAGGCGATCAGCAACAGGTTGCGCCCCTCGTAGCCGGGAATTGGCAGCGTGAGCAGCGCCGGCACATGCGAGATGCAGTAGACGCAGATCATCAGCCCCCACTGCACCTTGGCGGCGCGCTCGAGAAAGCGCGCGGTTTCGCCGCCGGCGGTGGCGAGGATCGCCAGCACCAGGAAGCCATAGACTGGAATGAAGATCGAATAGAGGCCGTACCAGTCGAACCAGATCAGCAGGTACTGCAGCGGCAGCGCGAGGTAGAAGCTGGCGGCCAGCGCGTGGTAATCGCCGGCGCGGGTGGGGGTGAGCGTGATGAACTCGCGCAGCGCGAAAAACGAGATCAGGAAGAACAGCACGATCACGCCGGCCGCGCCGAACACGAACGACAGGCCGATCACCGCCACCATCGCCCACCAGGCCTTGATGCGCGAATTGAGGTTGTCGATCACCGGATGCGCGGTAGCCAGGCCGACTTTGAGCTTGAGCGCAAAGCCGGCCAGCGAGGCCACCAGCAGCGCACCGCCGATGCCCTGGAACAGCAGCATGGTCTGCGCCTGCGCCGCCGGCGACATGCCCGAAGTCATCATGATCCGCTCTCCTGCGGCGCCAGGCCGAGCAGCGCCGCGCGGGTGCGCGCCAGAAAAGCCTCGCGCGATTCGCCGTCGGCCAGCCTGATCGGCGCACCGAAACTCACCGTGCATAGAATCGGCAGCGGCAGCAGCTTGCCCTTGGGCATCACGCGCTTGAGGTTGTCCAGCCACACCGGCACGAACTCGACCGCCGGGCGCGCCTGGGCGAGGCGGAAGATGCCGCTCTTGAACGGCAGCAGGCCATCCTGCAGATTGCGCGTGCCCTCGGGAAAGACGATCAGCGAGGCGCCTTCGTCGAGCGCGCCGACCATCGTCGCGATCGGGTCGGCGCCGCCCTCCCTGCGCTCGCGCTCGACCAGCACGCCGCGAAACACGCGGTGGATGATGTAGCCGCGCAGGCCGCCGCGGTCCCAGTAGTCGGCGCCCGCCACCGGGCGCGTCTGCCGCCGCAAATCCGGCGGCAGCGACGACCAGATCAGCACGAAATCGGCATGGCTGCTGTGGTTGCCGAAATACACGCGCTGCACCGGCTGCGGCGCGCAGCCGCGCCACAGCGCCCGCGCGCCGGTGAGCGCACGGGCCACTGCGGAAATGGCACTTGCCAGAAGATGTTCGACCATGACGAGGGTTTGGTAAGGGCGCGGCCGGCTCAGCCGCCGCCGAGGCGCGATTCTGCCAGACCGGCGCGCACGCGGTTGATCAGGGTGAGCGCGAGCAGCACGCAAAGCGCGGGCATGATCCAGTCCTGCCAGGGCGCCGGCGCCATGCCGAGCGCGATGCACAGGCCGAGCAGGCCGAACACGAATGCGCGGTCGCTCTTGCCCAGCGGACCGTCGTAGCGGCGCGTGGCGCCGACCATCAGGCCGAGCACGCCGGCGTATTCGCTTGCCATCGCCAGGCCGATCGCGGCACACACCCACAACGGCGCGAAGTGCGGCAGGAAGGCGAACGGCAGATAAAGCGCCGCGTCGGAGAACACGTCGGTCAGTTCGTTCAGGTAGGCGCCGAGCGAAGACTTCTGCCCGAACTCGCGCGCCAGCATGCCGTCGATCGCGTTGAGCCCCATGCGCAGCAGCATCCACAGCGGAATCAGCGCGAACAGCGGCCGGCGTTCCGGCGCCAGGCAGAGTGCGGCGCCGACCGCCAGCGACACCGCGCACGCCAGCAGGGTGACCTGATTGGCGGTCACCCCGGCGGCATGGAGCCGCACCACCAGCGGGCGCAGCAGCGCCTGGAAGCGCGGTTTCAGATCGTAGATCGATGGCATGTGCGGTGCGGTCCTTGCGGTGGATTGCGCCAGCGTTCGAGGGTCGCCACTTTACAGCGAAACGCGCGAGTCTGGAGAGGGGGGCGAACCACCCTGCCAAATGGCATATAGTGCCTGCGACATCGAAGCGGCGAAATTTGCCTTTCGCCCGCCACCAACCAATGGCATAGACAAACCGCCAATTGCAGCCCACCGCACGCCAGCACATTTTCATCAACTACTGTGGCGACGATGCCCGCGGGGTGAGCGGGCGCGTCGTCGACTGGCTGCGTGTCGGTTTCGGCGGCGAGCGCGTGCTTCACGACTCGACAAGCCTCGATGAGGACACGTGGCGCGACCGGATCGATGCCGCGCTGGCAAAGAGCGCCGTCTTCGTGGCGCTGATCGGCCCGCGCTGCGCCGACGCCGACAACCTGGCCCGGCTGCACGATCCGCACGACAGGGTGCGCCACGAACTGCTGGGCGCGCTGGCCTGTGCCGACATCACGCTGCTGCCCACGCTGGTCGAAGGCGCGACGGTGCCCGAACTTGCCGATCTGCCCGCCGCACTGAAGGCGCTGTTCAGCGGGCGCAGCACCCGCCTGCTGCGCGAGAGCTGCTGGAACGACGACATCCGCGCACTGAGCGACGAAATCGCGGCGGCCACCGGGCTCGCCGTCGCGCCGGATATCGACATCATGATCCGCGCCCGCCAGCGCGTGGCCGAACGGGAACGGGCGCTGCAACTGCAGCCGGAGCAGATCGGCGCGCAGCGTCGCAGTATCGACGAGCTGGCCGGCAAGCTGGCGCTGGCCCCGGCCGGCGAGCGCCGCGCCCTGGCCGCGGCGTTCGCCGAACTGGCGCAAGGCAACCCGCTGCCCGCCGAAGCCGCTTTCGAGCGCGACTGCGAGGCGCAAGCGGACCGGGGCACGGATGCGCGCCACGGCATCGCGCAAGCCGCGCGCAATGTCGCCAACTTCGCGCTGCTGCGCGATTCGGCCAAGGCGGCAACCTTCTATCGCAAAGCGCTGGCGGCCGAGCCGGACCACGGCGAAACCACGCGGCTGCTCGGCCAGGTGCTGATTGCGCTGGGCGACCTGGACGGGGCGCAAGCGATGTTTGACCGCTCGCTCGAACGGGCCCGTGTGATCGGCAACTCGTGGGGCAGGATGGCCGCGCAGACCGGGCTCGGCGACGTGTACCGGGCAAGCGGAAGGGCGGCCGCCGCCATCATGGCCTACAAGGCGGCGCTGCACCTGGCCGAGCAGCGCCTGGCACACGATCCGGCCAGCCTGCAATGTCAAACCGATGTGGCATTGTCATGCGCCAGGCTCGGTCGCCTGGATCGCGGGCAGAGCGTCGGGCGCGGCGCGGCCATTTGCTGCGCGGCCGGGACATCCTGCTCACGTTGAAAGCCGCCGGGCGATTGCTGCCGAATCAGGACTGGATCGCGTGGTTCGACGACGAACTGGCCCGGTTGCCGCAGGTTGCGTCGCTGCAAGCGCCGTAGCGAACGCCGCTGCGCAACGCCCGGCGGGAAGCCGGACCGCCAACGCGTCTGCCTGCGCGCCGCATGGACAGGCGCTCTTCGGCATGCCTGCCTCGAAAGCCGCACCAGTGCTTGCTCGCGGCCTTGCCATGCTGCAGAACGCCACCCGGCGCGGCTTCCAGCGATGCCGGGCATGAGCGGCATTGGCCCTGCGCGGCCGCGACGAATGGCCGCATGGCGAGCCGATTGGCGGTCACGCCGGCGGCCGGCGAAACGCATACAATCCATCCGGCATCAACCGGCCGCCCAGCCGGTTCGCCCACCGCCACGCCGGCAAATCGATGAGCGCCCAATCTTCATCCACGCAACGCGACCGCATTTTCATCAGCTACCGCCGCGACGACGCGCGCGGCGCCAGCGGGCGCATCTACGACTGGCTGCGCATCGGCTTCGGCCGCGAGCAGGTGTTCCGCGACGTGGCGAGCATCGGCGTCGGCAAGTGGTGCGAGGCGATCGACGGCGCGCTGGCGAAGAGCGCAGCCTGCGTGGCGGTGATCGGCCCGCGCTGGGCCAACGCCGACAACCTGCCGCGCCTGCACGACCCGGACGACATGGTGCGCCACGAACTGGTCAGCGCGCTGTCGTGCGCGGACATCACGCTGGTGCCCACGCTGGTGGAAGGCGCGGCCATCCCGCCGCTTGCCGACCTGCCGGCCGAACTGCGGCCGCTGTTCGACTGGAACGCCCGCCCGGTCAGCGAGGGCGGCTGGGAAGACGACATCCGCCGCCTGATCGCCGAGATTGCTGCGGCCACGCGGCTGCCGGTCGGGCCGGATCTCGACACGCTGCTGCATGACGTCACCGCCGCGCGGCAGCGCGTTGCCGAACTCGAGCAGGCGCGCCAGCACGACGCCCAGCAGATCGAGAACCTGCGCCGCACGATTGACGACCTCGCGGCCAGGCTCGCCGGCGCCACGGCCGGCGAGCGGCCCGGCCTGGCCAATGCGTTCGCCGAACTCGCGCGTGGCAACACGCTGGCAGCCGAGGACGCCTTCGAGCGCGAATACGAGGCCCAGGTCCGGCTTGCCGACCAGGCGCAGCGCGACCAGGCCGAGGCCGCGCGCAACGTCGCCAACCTGGCGCTGCTGCGCGACGTGGCCAAGGCCGCCGACTTCTATCGCAAGGCGCTCGACGCCGAGCCCGAGCATGCCGAAACCGCAAGGCTGCTCGGCCACGCGCTGATCGCGCTCGGCGACATCGAAGGCGCCCGCGATGTTCACCCACTCCCTCGAATCGGCGCGCGCCGCCGGCGATTCCTGGGGCGAAATGGCCGCCCAGGGTGGACTGGGCGATTTCTTTCTGGCGAGCGGCGATTTGGCGGCTGCCAACAGCGCATACACGGCGGCACTTGGCCTTGCCGAGCAGCGCCTTGCGACCGATCCGGGCAATACCCAATGGCACCGCGATCTCTCGGTCAGCCATGCCAGGATCGGCGACGTGCTGCGAGCCCAGGGCGACGGGCCGGGCGCACTGGCCGCCTACCGCAAGAGCCTCGCCATCGCCGAGGCGCTGGCCGCGCGCGATCCGGCCAATACCGCGTGGCAGCGCGATCTCTCGGTCAGCCACGACAAGATCGGCGACGTGCTGGTGGCCCAGGGCGACGGGCCGGGCGCACTGGCCGCCTTCCGCAACAGCCTCGCCATCCGCGAGGCGCTGGCGGCGCGCGATCCGGCCAATACCCAATGGCAGCGCGATCTCTCGGTCAGCCATGACAGGATCGGCGACGTGCTGCGAGCCCAGGGCGACGGGCCGGGCGCACTGGCCGCCTTCCGCAAGAGCCTCGCCATCCGCGAGGCGCTGGCGGCGCGCGATCCGGCCAATACCCAATGGCAGCGCGATCTCTCGATCAGCTTTGAGAAGATCGGCGACGTGCTGGTGGCCCAGGGCGACGGGCCGGGCGCACTGGCCGCCTTCCGCAACAGCCTCGCCATCCGCGAGGCGCTGGCGGCGCGCGATCCGGCCAATACCCAATGGCAGCGCGATCTCTCGGTCAGCCATGACAGGATCGGCGACGTGCTGCGAGCCCAGGGCGACGGGCCGGGCGCACTGGCCGCCTTCCGCAAGAGCCTCGCCATCGCCGAGGCGCTGGCCGGGCGCGATCCGGCCAATACCGAGTGGCAGCGCGATCTCTCGGTCAGCCACAACAAGATCGGCGACGTGCTGCTGGCCCAGGGCGACGGGCCGGGCGCACTGGCCGCCTTCCGCAAGAGCCTCGCCATCCGCGAGGCGCTGGCCGCGCGCGATCCGGCCAATACCGAATGGCAGCGCGATCTCTCGGTCAGCCACAACAAGATCGGCGACGTGCTGCTTGCCCAGGGCGACGGGCCGGGCGCACTGGCCGCCTTCCGCAAGAGCCTCGCCATCCGCGAGGCACTGGCCGCGCGCGATCCGCTCAATGCCGAATGGCAGCGCGATCTGGTTGTCAGCTTCGTCAAGCTCGGTGAGGCAACCGGCGATGCGGCGTTCGCGGCGAGGGCGCTGGGCATCGCGCAGGACATGCAGCAGCGCGGCATTCTCGCGCCGCGCGACGCCTGGATGATCGACGAGCTGAAGCGGCGGGCCGGCGAGTGAGAACCGTCGCAAGCCGGCGGGCGCGTAGCGGGACGGGCGGCGGCGCATCGCAAGTCATCGCCCAGCAGGCCGCATGGACAGGCGATCTTCGGCATGCCTGCCCGGAGAGCCGCACCAGTACTGGCTCGCAGGCTTGCCATGCCGCAGCGCGCCATCCGGTGCGGCTTCCAGCGGTGCCGGGCGCGGGAGGCGTCGGCACCGCGCGGCGGCGGCGAGCGCGGCGGCCGTTCAGCGGCCGGTGAATTCCGGCTTGCGGCGGGCGGCGAAGGCGGCGAGGCCTTCGCGGTAGTCGTCGTGGGTCAGCCAGTCGTAGCTGGCGATCACCTCGGCTTCGCTCAGCGGCGCGGGCTGCTGCAGGCGGCGGACGAGCCGTTTGTGGGCGCGGGCGACCAGCGGGGCGCCGGCGGCGATCTGCTGCGCGCTGCCGCTGACCGCGGCCTCGAACAGTTCGACCGCCACCGCGCGGCTCACCAGCCCGCGCCGCAGCGCTTCGTCGGCGGGGATGATGCGCCCTTCGAGCAGCAGTTCGAGCGCGGTGGCCGGGCCGGTGACCGCCATCACCGCCGCCAGTTCGTCCGGCGCCATGGAAAAGCCGAGCCGGTTGATCGGCGCGCCGAAGCGCGCATCGGCGGCGGCGATGCGGATGTCGCAGGCGCAGGCGATCTCCAGCCCGCCGCCGATGCAGGGGCCGCGGATGGCGGCGATGGTCGGGTGCAGGCAATCGCGAACGGCGGCCAGCGCGGGGGCCACCCATTCTTCATGGAGGCGGCGGGCGCGCTCGAGGGTGTCGCGCAAATCGGCGAATTCGCCGATGTCGCCGCCGGCGGCAAAGGCGCTGCCTGCGCCGCGCACGATCACGCAGCGCAGGCTGTCGTCGCCCGAGAGGGTGTCGAAGGCGGCTTTGAGGTCGCGCCACATCTGCGCGGTGACGGCGTTGAGCTTGTCTTCATTGACCAGGGCGACGGTGGCGATGGCGCCGTCGCGCGTGCTGTCGATGCGCGCGCTCATGCCTTGTCGCGGCAAACCGCCTCGATGTTGTGGCCGTCCGGGTCGAGCACAAAGGCGGCGTAGTAGTCGGGATGGTAGTGCGGGCGCAGGCCGGGACCGCCGTTGTCGCGGCCTCCCGCTGCCAGCGCGGCGCGATGGAAGGCGTCGACCGCAGCGCGTTGCGCAACGCGGAAGGCGACGTGCACCCGGTTCGAGCCGGGATCGCCGTTGGAGATCCAGAATTCCGGGCTGCGCGACTCGCCGGCGGGCGCGACCTCGCCATAGCCGGCGACATCGCTGCCGCCGGTGACCGAGGCGGGGAATTCCTTCAGCAACCGGAGTTCGATGGCGCCGAGAGCGGCCGTGTAGAAGGCCTTGCCGCGGGCGAGGTCGGTAACGACGAGGCCGGTGTGATCGATCATGGGCTGCTCCTGCAATGGAATTGGCGCCAGTGTAGCCCGCGGCGGCGCTCGCTACCGCGCGGCCAGCGCGGCCAGCGCGGCGCGGCCGTTGAGCAGGTGGTCGTGCATGCGCGCCTGGGCGGCGGCGGCGTCGCCGGCTTCGATGGCCTGCATGATCGCGCGGTGCTCGTTGAGCGATTCGCCGACCCGGCCTTCGCGCGACAGCGAATCGTGGCGGTTGAGCTTGAGCACTTTGCGCATGTCATCGATCACCTGGAGCAGCCAGCGGTTCCCGGCAAGCTGCTGCACCAGCCGGTGGAACTGCTGGTTGGCCTCGAAGAAGGCGTCCACGTCGCCGCTGGCGGCGGTGCGCTCGAGCAGATCGTGGGCGGCGCGCAGGCGGACCAGGTCGACCGGCCGCGCGCGGCTGACCGCCTGCTGGGCGCAGCGCCCTTCGAGCAGGGCGAGCACGGGAAAGATGTCGTCGAGATCCTGCTCGGTCAGTTCGGTGACGTAACAGCCGCGGCGCGGCTTGAGCGTGACCAGCCCTTCCGAGGCCAGCACCTTGAGCGCCTCGCGCAGCGGCGTGCGGGAAATGCCGTAATGCTCGGCCAACGCCTGTTCGTCTATCCAGCTTCCGGGTGCCAGATCGTGCGCGAAAATGCGCTGCCGCAAACGTTCGGCAACTTCCTGATAAAGGGCGGTCGAGACAATAGCGCCGGGGCTCATATTGGAAGTGGGCGCTAACGCAGTCAGGCCACTTTATTGATTCGAGATAGTGCGGTGCAACACGGCTCTTGCACTCATAATTATGGATAACGTATTATGCAGGGCATTGATTGTCAAGGCGATCCTGCCTGTGGCGGCGGCCGGTTTCCCTGATCGGGGAAAGCGGGGCTGTTCTGTTGCCCCGGTTTCGGGATAAGCTGGAAATCCGCCTCGGCAACAATAGAAGCAGCCGGCGCGGCAACCGTCCGAACGAACTCACTGCGACCAATTCTTGGGAGACAACCATGTCCGACTCCGCGAAGTGTCCCGATTCTTCTCAACTCGACCTCTGGGCCAAGGCCGCCACCAAGTCGGCGCCGGGTGGCGATATCTCCAAGCTCGACTGGAAGACTTCCGACGGCATCACCGTCAAGCCGCTGTACACCAAGCGCGATATCGAAGGCCTGCCCTACGTCGATTCCCTGCCCGGACTCGCGCCCTACCTGCGCGGCCCGCAGGCGACGATGTACGCGGTGCGGCCGTGGACGATTCGCCAGTACGCGGGCTTTTCCACCGCCGAGGAATCGAACGCCTTCTACCGCCGCAATCTGGCCGCCGGCGGCCAGGGCGTGTCGGTGGCCTTCGATCTGGCCACCCACCGCGGCTATGACTCGGACCACCCGCGGGTGACCGGCGACGTCGGCAAGGCCGGCGTGGCGATCGACTCGGTCGAGGACATGAAGATTCTGTTCGACGGCATTCCGCTCGAGAAAATCAGCGTCTCGATGACCATGAACGGCGCGGTGCTGCCGGTGCTGGCCGGCTACGTGGTGGCCGCCGAGGAACAGGGCGTGCCGCAGGACAAGTTGAGCGGCACGATCCAGAACGACATCCTCAAGGAGTTCATGGTCCGCAACACCTACATCTACCCGCCGGAGCCGTCGATGCGCATCGTCGGCGACATCATCGAGTACACGGCGCACAAGATGCCCAAGTTCAACTCGATCAGCATTTCCGGCTACCACATGCAGGAAGCCGGCGCCAACCAGGCGCTGGAACTGGCCTTCACCCTGGCCGACGGCAAGGAATACGTGAAGACCGCGCTGGCCAAGGGGCTGGACGTGGATGAATTCGCCGGGCGCCTGAGCTTCTTCTGGGGCATCGGCATGAACTTCTATCTGGAAATCGCCAAGATGCGCGCCGCGCGCATGCTGTGGTGGAAGATCATGCAGGCGTTCAACCCGAAGAGCCCGAAGTCGTCGATGCTGCGCACCCACAGCCAGACCTCCGGCTGGTCGCTGACCGAGCAGGATCCGTACAACAACGTCGTGCGCACCACCATCGAAGCGATGGCCTCGGTATTCGGCGGCACCCAGTCGCTGCATACCAACTCGCTCGACGAGGCGATCGCGCTGCCGACCGATTTTTCCTCGCGCATCGCCCGCAACACGCAGTTGATCATTCAGGAAGAGACGCACATCTGCAACGTGATCGATCCGTGGGCCGGCTCCTACATGATGGAGAGGCTGACCCAGGAAATGGCCGATCAGGCCTGGAAGATCATCGAGGAAGTCGACCGCATGGGCGGCATGACCAAGGCGGTCGGCAGCGGCTGGGCCAAGCTGAAGATCGAGGCGGCGGCGGCCGACAAGCAGGCGCGCATCGATTCCGGCAAGGACGTGATCGTCGGCGTCAACAAGTACAAGCTCAAGGAAGAAGCGAAGCTCGATACGCGTGAAATCGACAACAGCGCGGTGCGCGACTCGCAGATCGCGCGGCTGAAGACGATCCGGGCGAGCCGCGATGGCAAGGCGGTTGAGCACGCGCTGGCAGCGATCGGCGAGGCCGCGCGCAGTGGACAGGGCAACCTGCTCGAACTGGCGATCACCGCGATGCGCGTGCGCGCCACCGTGGGCGAGATTTCCGATGCGCTGGAAGCCGCCTGGGGCCGCTACCGCGCCGATTCGCAGCGGGTATCGGGCGTGTATGGCGCGGGCTTCGAAGCCGATGCCGGCTGGAAGGAACTGCAGCAGGAGATCGAGCAGTTCGCCACCGACGACGGGCGGCGCCCGCGCATCATGATCTCCAAGCTCGGCCAGGACGGCCACGACCGCGGCGCCAAGGTGGTGGCCTCGGCCTTCGCCGATCTGGGTTTCGATATCGACATCGGGCCGCTGTTCCAGACCCCCGCCGAAGCCGCCCGCCAGGCGGTGGAGAACGACGTTCATGCGGTCGGCGTGTCGACGCTGGCGGCCGGACACAAGACGCTGGTGCCGGAACTGCTCAGCGCGCTCAAGCAGGAAGGCGCCAACGACATCATCGTGTTCGTCGGCGGCGTAATTCCGCCGCAGGACTACGATTTCCTCTGGCAGGCCGGCGTTTCGGGCATCTTCGGCCCGGGCACGCCGATTCCGGCGGCGGCGAAGGACGTTCTGGCGGCGATCCGCAAGGCACGCGCCGCGGCCTGACCGGGCGGCATGTCTTCCGGCACCCCGCCGATGAACCGCACCGACGCCCGTCCGCCACTGGCAGCCGCCGACCAGCACCTGGTCGACGGCGTGCTGGCGAAAAACCGCCGCTCGCTGGCCAAGAGCATCACGCTGATCGAGTCGACGCGGCACGATCACCAGCAGCGCGCCCATCAGGTGATCGAAGCGCTGCTGGCGCATACCGGCAATTCGATCCGCATCGGCATCTCGGGCGTGCCGGGGGTCGGCAAATCGACCTTCATCGAGACTTTCGGCCTGTACCTGATCGAGCAGGGGCTCAAAGTCGCGGTGCTCGCGGTCGATCCGTCGTCGAGCGTATCGGGCGGCTCGATACTCGGCGACAAGACCCGCATGGAATTGCTCTCGCAACGGCCGGAAGCGTTCATCCGGCCCTCGCCCTCGGCTGGCTCGCTGGGCGGGGTGGCCGATCGCACGCGCGAGACGCTGCTGCTGTGCGAGGCCGCCGGCTTCGACGTGGTGATCGTCGAGACCGTCGGCGTCGGCCAGTCGGAAACCTCGGTGGCCGCGATGACCGACATCTTCATGCTGCTGCAGTTGCCCAATGCCGGCGACGACCTGCAGGCGATCAAGAAGGGCATCGTCGAACTGGCCGACCTGATCGTCATCAACAAGGCCGACCTCGACCCCCAGGCGGCGGCGCTGGCGCAGGCGCAACTGAAGAGCGCGCTGTCGATGCTGCGGCATACGACGCCGGGTTGGGAGCCGCCGGTACTGATTCTTTCGGCGCTCAAGAGCGACGGCGTGGCCGCGTTCTGGGCAGAGGTGACGCGCTATCGCGAAACCATGAGCGCCAGCGGCGAGTTCATCGCCAAGCGGCGCGGCCAGGCGCTGGCCTGGATGTGGGAACTGATCGACCGCGGCCTGAGCGCCCGCTTTCGCGGCAATCCGCAGGTCAAGGCCAAGATGCCGGCCCTGGTCGAGGCGGTTGCGCTGGGCCACACCATGCCGACGCTCGCCGCGCAGCGTCTGCTCGGATTGTTTGAAGGCAAATAGCAGGGAAATTCATCTGGGGAGCGAAACATGCAGGAAATCATCCGGCAACTCGACGAAAAACGCGCCGCAGCACGCCTGGGCGGCGGACAAAAGCGCATCGATTCGCAGCATTCCAAGGGCAAGCTGACCGCGCGCGAGCGCATCGAACTGCTGCTCGATCCCGATTCCTTCGAGGAATGGGACATGTTCAAGGAGCACCGCTGCACCGACTTCGGCATGGAGACCGACAAGACGCCGGGCGACGGCGTGGTGACCGGCTACGGCACGGTCAACGGCCGCGTGGTGTTCGTGTTCTCGCAGGACTTCACGGTGTTCGGCGGTTCGCTGTCGGAAACCCACGCCGAGAAGATCTGCAAGATCATGGATCACGCCATGAAGGTCGGCGCGCCGGTGATCGGCTTGAACGACTCGGGCGGCGCGCGCATCCAGGAAGGCGTGGCCTCGCTCGGCGGCTATGCCGACGTGTTCCAGCGCAACGTGATGGCCAGCGGCGTGATCCCGCAGATCTCGCTGATCATGGGACCGTGCGCCGGCGGCGCGGTGTATTCGCCGGCGATGACCGACTTCATCTTCATGGTGAAGGATTCGTCGTACATGTTCGTCACCGGCCCGGAAGTGGTCAAGACGGTGACCCACGAGGATGTCACGGCGCAGGAACTCGGCGGCGCGGTCACCCACACCACCAAGTCCGGCGTTGCCGACCTGGCGTTCGAGAACGACGTCGAAGCGCTGATGATGATGCGCCGGCTGATCGGCTTCCTGCCCTCGAACAACCGCGAGAAGCCGCCGGTGGTGCCGCCGTTCGACCCCACCGACCGCATCGACATGTCGCTCGACACGCTGGTGCCGGACAACACCAACCAGCCCTACAACATGAAGGAGTTGATCATCAAGGTGGTGGATGACGGCGACTTCTTCGAACTGCAGCCCGAGTACGCCAAGAACATCATCGTCGGCTTTGCCCGCATGGACGGTTCGGCCATCGGCGTGGTGGCCAACCAGCCGCTGGTGCTGGCCGGCTGCCTCGACATCAAGAGCGCGATCAAGGCCGCGCGCTTCGTGCGCTTCTGCGATGCCTTCAACATTCCGGTGGTGACCTTCGTCGATGTGCCGGGCTTCATGCCGGGCACTTCGCAGGAGTACGGCGGCATCATCAAGCACGGCGCCAAGCTGCTCTACGCGTTTGCCGAATGCACGGTGCCCAAGATCACGATCATCACCCGCAAGGCCTACGGCGGCGCCTACGACGTAATGTCGTCCAAGCACCTGCGCGGCGACGTGAACCTGGTCTGGCCGGCGGCCGAAATCGCGGTGATGGGCCCGAAGGGCGCGGTGGAGATCATCTTCCGCGAGGAAAAGGGCGACCCGGCCAAGCTGGCCGAGCGCGAAACCGAGTACCGCACCAAGTTCGCCAACCCCTTCGTGGCCGGCGCGCGCGGCTTCATCGACGACGTGATCCAGCCGCACGAGACGCGCAAGCGCATCTGCCGCAGCCTGGCCATGCTCAAGGACAAGAAGCTGGAGAATCCCTGGCGCAAGCACGGCAACATTCCGCTTTGAGGCGGGCGTTCGGTGAGGGGCGAAGCGGCGGGGAAAGGTGCGAACACCCCGGCGTTTTCAGTCCCAGGGGGATTAGCCATTCAAGAGGATCGAGTGTGGATGTGATTGCCGCGAGGGTTTCCCCTCTTGCGCCTCACCCCTCACTCCTCAAGGGGATTATGAAATGTTCAAGAAGATACTGATCGCGAATCGCGGAGAGATCGCCTGCCGGGTCATCAAGACCGCGCACAAGATGGGCATCAAGGCCGTCGCCGTTCATTCCGAGGCGGACAAGGACTCGCTGCATGTGCAACTGGCCGACGAGGCCGTGTGCATCGGCCCGGCGGCCTCGAAGGAATCCTACCTGTCGATGGACAAGATCATCGCCGCCTGCAAGCAGACCGGCGCCGAGGCCGTCCATCCGGGCTACGGTTTCCTGTCGGAAAATGCCGAGTTCTCGCGCCGGGTGGAAGAGGAAGGCATCAAGTTCATCGGGCCGAAGCATTACTCGATCGGCAAGATGGGCGACAAGATCGAGTCGAAGAAGCTGGCGCTGGAACACAAGGTCAACACCATCCCCGGCTACAACAAGCCGATCGACGGCCCGCAGCAGGCGGTCGAGATCGCCAAGGGCATCGGCTATCCGGTGATGATCAAGGCTTCGGCCGGCGGCGGCGGCAAGGGCCTGCGCGTGGCTTACAACGACAAGGAGGCCTTCGAGGGCTTCTCCTCCTGCGTCAATGAAGCCAAGACGGCGTTCGGCGACGACCGGGTGTTCATCGAGAAATTCGTGGTCGAGCCGCGCCACATCGAGATCCAGGTGCTGGGCGATTCGTTCGGCAACTACGTCTATCTGAACGAGCGCGACTGCTCGATCCAGCGCCGGCACCAGAAAGTCATCGAGGAGGCGCCCTCGCCCTTCATCGACCCGGCCACCCGCAAGGCGATGGGCGAACAGGCGGTCGCGCTGGCCCGCGCCGTGCAGTACGAATCGGCAGGGACGGTGGAATTCGTGGTCGGCGCCGACAAGAGCTTCTACTTCCTCGAAATGAACACCCGCCTGCAGGTGGAACACCCGGTCACCGAACTCATCACCGGGCTCGACCTGGTGGAACTGATGATCCGCGTGGCCGCCGGCGAGAAGCTGCCGCTGACCCAGGCCGAGGTCAAGCTCGACGGCTGGGCGATGGAATGCCGGATCAACGCCGAAGACCCGTTCCGCGGCTTCCTGCCCTCGACCGGCCGGCTGGTGAAGTTCCAGCCGCCGGCGGAGATTCCGCTCAAGGTGCGGGTCGACACCGGCGTGTATGAGGGCGGCGAAATCTCGATGTACTACGATTCGATGATCGCCAAGCTCATCGTGCACGGCAAGGACCGCACCGAAGCCATCCAGCAGATGCGCGACGCGCTCAACGCTTTCTATATCCGCGGCGTCAGCAGCAGCATACCGTTCCAGGCGGCGCTGATGCAGCATCCGCGCTTTTGCTCGGGTAGCTTCAACACCGGCTTCATCGCCGAAGAGTATCCGAAGGGCTTTCACGCCGAGGACGTGCCGCACGAGGATTTCGGATTCCTCGCCGCGGTCGCCGCCTGCGCGCGCCGCAAGTACATCGACCGCGCCGTACGCATTTCGCATCAGGCACGCGGCATGGGGCGCAAGGTCGGCGCCGAGTGGACCGTACTGATCGGCAACCAGTACTACCCGCTTTCGCTCATGCCCATCGACTCGCCCCATGTGACCGGCTATCAGGTGCAGATGGCGGACAAGAGCTACCGCATCATCTCCGACTGGCACTTCGGCCTGCCGATATTCAGCGGCACCTGCAACGGCGAGCCGATCTGCGTGCAGATCGAACGCATCGGCCTGATGTTCCGGGTCGCGCACAACGGCGTGATCTGCAAAGCCACCGTCATGACCGCTCGCGCCGCCGAACTGCTCGCGCTGATGCCGGAAAAGGTTCCGCCAGACATGTCCAAGTTCCTGCTCTCGCCGATGCCCGGCCTGCTGCGCGAACTGGCGGTGGCGGCCGGTCAGGAGGTCAAGGCCGGCGAGAAGCTGGCGGTGATCGAGGCGATGAAGATGGAGAACGTGTTGCGCGCCGAGCAGGACTGCGTGGTCGACGCGCTGCTGGCCAAGCAGGGCGAAAGCCTGTCGGTCGACCAGCCGATCATCAGCTTCAAGTAGCCGCGCAGCCGATCAATGCGAACGGCCCGCTGTGCGGGCCGTTCTGCTTTGTGGCGGCTGGAGCCCGCATGGACAGGCGTTCTTCAGGCATGCCAGGCTGCAAGCGCCATTCCACGCGGTCTTTCGGCCTGCCTGGCTGGAGAACGCCATTCCATGCGGCCCGCGGCGATGTGCCGCGGCGGGCTCAGGCGGCGGCGCGTTGCGTGCTCTGCTGCGTCTGCGCCGGCCGCGCGTGCACGAACAGCGGATAGAAAGCCTGCGCGTCGTCGCGCCAGACGATGGCGCTGCCGCGGCGCACGATCCAGGCGCGGATCGATTCGTGGTCGAGCAGCGTGCGCTCGCACCGGTGCGACTGCTCGCGGCCGTACCAGTGCGTCTCGAGGAGGTAGCGCTCGCGCCCCTTGTCCCACACCAGCAGTTCTTCCTCGGCCAGGCCGAGACGCGGGCTCACACCGTTGTGCCACTCGGCCACGCAGACGCGAAACCAGTGCACCAGTTGCGTCTCGCGCCCCTCGCCCGGCTCGACCATGATCGTCTCGAAAATATTGTCCGGCATTCCGTCCCGCATCGAATCCTCCCGCAATCCGTCATCAAGGCATTTCACGATGAACGACGGAATCGCGCTGCGGAACATTACGCCTTTGCGCGGGCAATCCGCGCCAAATGCAGGGCGGCGTGAAATCGGCCACGCCGCCAGCGGCGCGCCTTGGATCAGGCGCAACGGCCATGCGAGAACAAAATCACGATACGGGAAGGGCGGCATCGGCGTGCCGCGCCTGAGCGGACCCGATTCTGCGCAACGCGCTCTGGTTCGCGTTGCGCAGTCTCGAAGATTCCTGGCTGGTGTCGACCGACAGCATACGAAGGCGAAACAACGAGACGGCGGAGGAGGCCAAGCACAGTTCCTGTTTTTTCTTCCGTCGCACACCGTCGGCCGGCAGGAACAACTTTGCCAAATTTCGCCTGCAATGAAAATCGGGCTGAAGTCCTAGGCCGCCCGGCTAGTACCGGATGCTAGGCCGCGCGCAGCAGCGCCTCGGCGTCCACCGCATCGATCTGCTCGGGCCGCAGGTAGCGCCGCGCGTAGTCGAGATACACGCCGCTGCTTACGAACAGATCGAAGAGTTCGCCGTCGATATGCGATTCGCGTTTCATCCGCGCCATGATGGCGAGCGATTCGGACAGCGTCTTGCCGCGCTTGTAGGGCCGGTCGACCGCGGTCAGCGCCTCGAAGATATCGGCGATCGCCATCATCCGCGCCGGCACGCTCATCTGCGCGCGGGTCAGCCGTTTCGGGTAGCCGGTGCCGTCCATCTTCTCGTGGTGCCCGCCGGCGATCTCCGGCACATTGCGCAGGTGGCGCGGAAACGGCAGCCGCGACAGCATGATGATGGTCTGGGCCATGTGGTCGTTGATCTGGAAGCGCTCCTCGGCGGTCAGCGTGCCGCGGCCGACCGCCAGGTTGTACAGCTCGCCGCGGTTGTACTTGAGCTGCGGCACGTCGAGGCGGAATCCCCACGGATTGTCGGCGGGCATGATCTCGGCGGCACTGCGCTCGACCCGATGCCAGGCCTTGTCGGCCAGCAGCGGCTCGCGCACCGGCAGTGCCGCAGCCGGTGCGCGTGCCTTGCGCTCGTGCTCCTCCCACGCGATGCCGATGCGATCGTCGAGCGTGCGCAGCCAGGTGCGCTGCGCGATCAACTGCAGGCGCGCCACCGCCGCGGCGTCGAGCGATTCGCCGCCCAGGTTGCACCTGGCGACGAAGCCGAACTCCTCGTCGAGCTGCGCCCAGCGCGACTGACGTTCCGCCTCCAGTACTGCGGCATCGCCGCCGCCGGCGATTGCGCGCAGACATTCGATCTGCGCGTCGCGCTTCAATACTTCGAAGCGCATGCGAATCTCGTGGATGCGGTCGTACAGCGTCTCCAGCTTGGTCGCCTTGTCCACCACGAAATCTGGCGTGGTCACCTTGCCGCAATCGTGCAGCCAGGCGGCGATATGCAGCGCCTCCCATTGATCGGCGTCGAGCCGGAAATCGCGGAACGGCCCGTCGCCGGCGCTGCAGGCGGCGCGGGCGAGCCGCTCGGCCAGTTCCGGCACGCGCTGGCAATGGCCGCCGGTATAGCGCGACTTGGCATCGATCGCGCCGGCCAGCATTTCGATCAGCGAACGCAGCAGATCCTTCTGCGCCTGCAGCAGGCGGTGCGATTCGATCGACAGCGCGGCCGGGCCGGAGAGCGCGTTGATCAGCGACAGTCGCTCGCCGCTGATCGTCTCGTGGGAGCCGGCCAGCAGGCCGAGCATGCCGACCACTTCCTCCTGCCGATTGACCAGCGGCACGGCGACCAGCGTGGCGCCGTCGGCGCCCTCCTCCAGCGCCGCGGCGAAGCCCTCGTTGCCGGCGGTGATGCGGCTCACCTCGAACACCAGCGTTTCGCGCCGCCCCAGCGCCTGCGCCAACTGCGGGTAGGGCGAATCGCTTCCGACCGGCAGTGGCGCCAGTTCCATGTGCGAAACCGGTCCGTCGGCGCGGCGCAGCGCGGCCGGCCGCAGCGTCTGCCCGTCGTCGGTCATCAGGTAGATCACCCCGGCACGCGCCTCCGACACCGTCAGCGTTTCCTCCAGCAGAGCCGCCAGCAGGCGATCGAAATCCCGTTCGCCGGCGAGCGCCGATCCGATATCGAGAAAATTGGCGATGGTGGTCTTCAGGGTACCCATCGAGCGGGCGAGTTCATCGATTTCCAGCACCCTCGAGCGCACCGCCACCGGCGCGCGAAAGTCGAAGCGGCGGATTGCCTCGACTTCGCCGGCGAGCCGGCGCAACGGCTGCGCGACCCGGCGCGCCAGCAGCCAGACCAGCGGCACGATCAGGATCAGCATCGCGATCGAGATCAGCGTCTCTTCGCGCAATATGCGCGCCGCCTCGGTGAGCAGTTCGTCGCGCGGCGCCGTCACCGCGAGAAACATCGGCTGGCCGAGATGGCCGGGCAATTCGGCGATCAGGCCGACCCAGTCGCGGTTGCCGACGCGCAACTCGACCGCCGAGCCGAGCGCGCCGGCCCTGAAGCGCGCCAGCGCCTGCTGCAACACCGGCACGCCGAGTTCGTCGAGTTGCGCCAGGCGCACCACGCCATCCTGCTCGCGCACGGCACGCGCATGCTCGCGGTAGGCGACCACGCCGCCGCCGGGGCCGAACAGCGCCAGTTCCGCCGACGGCGAAACCCGCTGGCCGGCCAGCGCGCGCGACAATTCGGTCAGAACCAGGTCGGCCCCGACCACCGCATCGGCCGCCGGCGTGCGACGCGCAAAGGTGGTGCCCACCTCGCGCGTGGTGAAAAACACGTAGGGCTCGGTCTGCGTCTGTGTCGCCTGTGCCGCGGCGGTGGCGTACCAGCCGCGGGTGCGCGGATCGAAGCGGTAGTCGACACGCTCCTCACGCCGCACGGTTTGCAGATCCGCGCCGAGGAACAGGTAGATGCCGCGCACATCGGCGCCGGCCGCCCGCTCGACCGACTGCACCATGTAGCGCGCCGAGGCCGGCGCGCCGAGCCGCTCGCGCTGCGCCGGATCGCGCAGCGTGCGGAACAGGAAGAAGTCCCCGCCCGCGTAGCCGACGTAGAGCGCCGAAATCTGCGTGTTCTGTTCGAGCGCCTCGCGCAACCAGGCCACGCTGGCGAGGCGCTGTTCGAGGGTCGCCGCATGCACCAGCGGCGCGTTGGCCAGCAGATCGACCAGGGTTTCGATCGGCGCCTGCAGCCGCCGCACTTCGCCGACGGTTTCGCGGCCGATCTGGCGAAACACGTCGAACGAGGCCGACAGCGCCAGCCGGCTGATTTCGCGATGGCTGTGCCACATCATCAGCGTCCCGATCAGCAGGCTGAACGCCGTGAAAATCACGGCGACATGAACATGGAAACGATAGCGGCGTGGCCCGGCGACAGCCGGCAGGACGGAAGGGGCATTCATGCGCGTCGGCTCCAGCACCGCCCGGCAGGGGGCGTGGGAGGGATTATGCCCGGGCAGCGTTCAGCTTGCTGTTTCGCCCGTTGCCGGCAGGCGCAGCGTAACCCGCAGCCCGTGCGGCGAGGGAATGTTGGCGAAGTCGATCCGCCCGCCATGCAGTTCGACAATGCGCCGGACGATCGACAGCCCGAGCCCGACACCTTCGACTTCATGCGGCCCCAGTCTGCGGAAACGTTGCCCGAGCAGCGCCAGTTGGTCCGCCGGCACGCCGGGGCCGTCGTCCTGCACCGCGCAGACAGCCCACGCGCCCTCACGCATCAGCGACACGTCGATCCGCCCGCCGGCCGGGGTATAGCGGATCGCGTTATCGATGAGGTTGCGCAGCATCACCCGCAGCAATTCGGCCTGTCCGCGCAACGGCAGCGGGCCGGGCGCATCGAGCGCCAGCGCGAGCCCCCCGGCGATCGCGGCCGGCCCGAGATCGGCACAGACGGCGGCGGTCTCGGCGGCCAGGTCTAGCGGCTCGCGCGCCGGGGCGGCCGGCCCGACATCAAGCCGCGACAGGGTGAGCATTTGCTCGACCAGGTGCGACATGCGGCGCGCGCCGTGCTCGCATTTTTTCAGCACGCTGCGACCTTCGCCGCCGCCCTCGCCCATCTGCGCCACCTGCAACTGCGCGATCAGCGCGGCCAGCGGATTGCGCAATTCGTGCGCGGCATCCGCGGTGAAGCGGCGCTCGTTCTGCAGGGTCGATTCGAGCCGCGCGAACAGACGGTTGAGTGCATCGGTCACCGGCTCGATTTCGCGCGCGACGTTGCCGATCGCCACCGGCTGAAGGTTGTCCGGGTCGCGCGTCGCCAGGTCGTCGGCCAGCCTG
This sequence comes from Candidatus Methylophosphatis haderslevensis, assembly GCA_016711925.1. Classification (GTDB taxonomy): domain Bacteria; phylum Pseudomonadota; class Gammaproteobacteria; order Burkholderiales; family Rhodocyclaceae; genus Methylophosphatis; species Methylophosphatis haderslevensis. The sequence goes on along the minus strand of JADJSA010000018.1, from coordinate 307,947 downwards.
CGCACCGGCGCGCAGGCGGCGCGAATCGCGATGAACAGCAACAGCGCCAGCACCGGCAGGCCGGCGACAAAGGGAACCACGCCGTGGCGCGCGGTTTCGGTTGCCAGCTCTTCGCGGATCGCGAAATCCTGGCCGACTATCGCGAGCATCGACTGCGCCGGATCGCGCTGCGAGTAGAAGCGCCAGGGACGACCCTGCCAGTCCGCGGTCACAAAGCCGGCCTGTTGCCCGCCCAGCAGCATCGCGGCCGGCGCATTGGGCGAGCGCAGCACCAGGTGGGCGCCGCTCGCCTCATCGTGCCAGAGCTGGAACATCAGCTTGATCTGGTACTTGTGGCGCGGTTCGCCGGTCGCGCCGGCAATGGTTTCGCCCACCGCAGGCGTGGCTGGGCCGTGCTGGGCGTTGAGCGCCAGCAGCGTCTGCGCCGACTCCGCCATCTGCGCGTCGAGCAGTTCATCGGCTTCGTGCAAGGCATTGCGATAGCTGATCATCACCGCGATGCCCCCGCACACTGCGACCACCAGCAGGGTCAGCAGCAGCATGCGCAGCGCCAGCCAATTGAGCGCGCGCGGTATCACCGCTCCGGCTTCTCGATCATGTAGCCGACGCCGCGCAGCGTGCGGATGAAATCTGCACCGAACTTCTTGCGCAGGTAGTGCACGTACACCTCGACGGTGTTGCTTTCGGCACCCTCGCCCCAGCCGTAGATCGCGCCTTCGAGCTGGGCGCGCGACATGACGCGGCCGGCGTTTTCCATCAAGGCCTCGAGTATCGCCAGCTCGCGCGCCGAGACCTCCACCGGCTCGCCGCGCAGCCAGACGCGTCGCGCCGCCGGGTCGAGCGCCACCTGACCGCACACCAGTTGCGGTGCGGCGCGCCCGCCGGCACGGCGGATCAGCGCGCGCAGCCGTGCCGCCAGTTCGTCCAGATCGACCGGTTTGACGACATAGTCGTCGGCGCCGCCATCGAGACCGGCGAGTTTGTCCTGCTTGGTGTCGTGCGCGGTCAGAATGATCACCGGCACCAGGCTGCCGCCGCCGCGAATCCGCCCGAGCAGCGACAGCCCGTCCATGCGCGGCAGGCCCAGATCGAGCACCACCGCGGCGTAGTCCTGGCTGAACACCGCGTTGAGCGCCTCGATGCCGTCGCGCACCCAGTCGAGCTGGAATCCCAGATGCGTCAGCCCGGCCTGCAGGCCGTCGCCGAGCAGCGCGTCGTCTTCGACCAGCAGGATTCTCATGTGTCGTGGTTGGGCAGGGAAAGTCGAGTGAGGCTACCGATCGAGACTACTAAGCCGGAATTAAGGTGAACTTAACGGTTGGTTAATGGCCTCCGCCCAGACTGTATCGCATGAAATCCCGTCATTCCCGAAGGAGGTTTTCCATGTTCCGATCAATCGTCATGACGCTTGCCCTGGCCGCCGGCTTCGCAGCCGGGTTTGCCACATTTCCCGCCCATGCCGAAACGCCCAGAGACATGATCGCCGGCTACACGCAAGAAGCGGTCCGGAACCAGCCCGGCTTTGCGGCGTCGGCCGAGCGCGGGCGCACGTTCTTCGCGCGCAAGTGGAACGTAACGGACAAGATGCCCAGTTGCGCCGCCTGCCATGGCGAGCGGCCCAATGCCGAGGGCAGCCATGTCATCACCGCCAAGCCGATCAAGCCGCTGGCGCCGGCCGCCAATCCGGAGCGCTTCAGCAGTCTGGCCAAGGTCGAGAAGTGGTTCCGCCGCAACTGCACCGAAGTGGTCGGCCGCGAATGCTCGGCCGCGGAAAAAGCCGATTTTGTCCAGTTTCTCGCCACTGCCGGAGGTGCATGATGAAAAACCGATTGCTGTTGCTGTGCGGCCTGCTGATGGCCAGCGGCACTGTGCTGGCCGACGGACCGCGCCTGCCGCGCGAACTGGACAAGACCTGGCTGGAAGAGTGCGGCAGTTGCCACATCGCGTTTCCGCCTTCGATGCTGACCGCCGACAACTGGCGCCGCATGATGGGCGGACTCGACAAGCACTTCGGCGCCAACGCCTCGCTCGACGCCGATTCGGCGGCGAAAATCAGCGCGTTTCTCGAACGCAACGCATCGAGCCGCGGCCAGCGCAACGCATCGAGCACCCTGCGCATCACTGACACGAGCTGGTTCGTACATGAGCACGACGAGGTCTCGCCCGCGACCTGGCGCGATCCGAAGGTGAAGAGTGCGGCCAACTGCGCCGCCTGCCACACCGATACCGACCGCGGCCTGTACAAGGAACGCAACATCGTCATGCCGGTGACCCGGCGCTGAGACGAAACCTGGAGAACAACATGAACATCTCGACACACCCCGAGCGGGTTGCCGCAGGCAGCACCGCCGCACCCGACAACGCCGCCGCCAGCGGCCGCATTCTGGTGTGGGACTGGCCGACCCGCATCGGCCACTGGCTGCTCGCCGGCAGCTTCGCCATTGCGTGGCTGACCGCCGAGAGCGAATCGTGGCGCAATGTGCACGTGGCCAGCGGCTACCTGTTCGGCGCGGTCGTCGCATTCCGGCTGGTTTGGGGCCTGGTCGGCACGCGCTACGCCCGCTTCAGCGAGTTCGTCAAATCGCCGCGCGCCGCCTGGCGCTATCTGACCAGCCTGCTCGGCCCGCGACCGCAACATACGGTCGGGCACAACCCGGCCGGCGCCTGGGCGATCGTCGCGCTGCTGGTGCTGGGCGCGATCAGTGTGGTCTCCGGCTGGCTGACCTTCAACGAGGTCGGCGGCGAGTTGTTCGAAGAACTGCACGAAGGCGCCTCCAATGCCGCGCTGGCCGTGGTAGGAATCCACCTGATCGGCGTCGCGACCGGCAGCCTGATCCATCGCGAGAACCTGATCGGCTCGATGTTCTCCGGCCTCAAGCGCGGCGCGGCGAATGCCGCCATTGTGGGGGCGCGGGGCTGGGCCGGGTTGCTGCTGCTGGTCTGGGTGGTCGCGGTCGTAACATTTCTGATGCGCTGAGGCCACGCTCCTGCCGCTGTGCCAGAATGGCGGCAAAACACCGGCAGGAGACTCAGGTCATGCGTATCGAAGACGGTCGCGAAAGCGAGAATGTGGAAGACCGCCGCGGCGAGAGTTACGGCGGCGGCGGACTGGGAATCGGCGGCCGCTCGATCGGCATCGGCACCATCGTGCTGGCGCTGGTTGCGATGTACTTCGGCGTCGATCCATCGATCGTGCTCAACACCGCGACCGGCCCGGCGCCGATCGAGGCACCGGCCGGACCGGCCGCCAAGCCGCCGCCCGACGATCGCGGCGCCAAGTTCATGTCGCAAGTGCTGGCCGACACCGAGGACACGTGGAAGGCGATCTTCGCGCAGAACGGCAAGCGGTATGTCGAACCCAAGCTCGTCCTGTTCTCCGGCGCCACGCCGACCGCCTGCGGCACCGGCCAGGCGGCGATGGGACCGTTCTATTGCCCGGGCGACCAGAAGGTCTACATCGACCTGCGTTTCTATGACGAACTGAAGAACCGCTTCCGCGCACCGGGCGACTTCGCCCAGGCCTACGTAATCGCCCATGAGATCGGCCACCACGTGCAGAACCAGCTCGGCATCTCGGAAAAGGTCGACCGCATGCGCCAGCGCGCGGGCGAGGCCGAGGGCAATCAGCTATCGGTGCGCCTCGAACTGCAGGCCGACTGCTTCGCCGGCATCTGGGCCAACCAGGCGGATCGCTCGCGCAAGGTGCTCGAATCGGGCGACATCGAGGAAGGCCTCAACGCCGCCACCGCGATCGGCGACGACACCCTGCAACGCCAGACCCGCGGCACGGTGGTGCCGGAGAGCTTCACCCATGGCAGTTCGGCGCAGCGGGTGCGCTGGTTCAAGCGCGGCCTGGAATCCGGCGACCTGCGCCAGTGCGACACCTTTGCCACGCGGCAGCTCTGAGCACCCAGCCGATGCCCGCTGGCTGCAACGCCACGTCGCCCGCCTGCGCGAAAGCTATCGCCGCCTCACCGGTCGCGACCTGATCGCCGTCGCTACCGGCGCGGCCGACGCACCCGCGCTGCTCGATGCGGCGCCATTCGGCGTGCTCTCGCACGGCAGCGAGGCCGATCCGGTTTTCAACTACGCCAATCGCTGCGCGCTTGACCTGTTCGGCATGGACTGGGCCGCCTTCACCCGGATGCCCTCGCGCCTTTCGGCACAAGCCGACGAGCGCGCGCAGCGCGCAAGTCTGCTGGCGCGCGTGGCGGATGCGGGTTTTGTCGACGACTACAGCGGCGTGCGGATCGCCGCCGACGGACGCCGCTTCCTGATCGAACAGGCGACGATCTGGAACGTCTCCGACGAAGGCGGCAAACCGGTCGGCCAGGCGGCACGGATCGGCCGCTGGCGCGATCTTTGAGCTAACTCAGGAAGCGAACTTCGAGAACGCCTCGATCACTTCGGGCGGTGCCTGCACCAACTCGATCAGCACACCTTCGCCGCTGATCGGAAGCTGCTCGTTGCCCTTCGGATGCATGAAGGTGATGTCGTAGCCGGCCGCACCGCGGCGGATGCCGCCCGGCGCGAAGCGCACGCCCTGCGAGCCGAGCCATTCCACCGCCACCGGCAGGTTATCCACCCACAGGCCGATGTGGTTGAGCGGCGGCTCATGCACGGCGGGTTTCTTGCTCGCATCGATCGGCTGCATCAGGTCGACTTCCACCTTGAACGGCCCCTTGCCCATCGCGGTGATGTCCTCGTCGACATTCTCGCGCTCGGACTTGAAGTTGCCGGTGACTTCGAGGCCGAACATGTCGACCCACAAGCGGCGCAGCCGCGCCTTGTCCGGGCCGCCGATGGCGACCTGCTGGATGCCGAGAATGCGAAACGGGCGTGTGCTCATGCTGGCTCCTCCGGGTTGGGCGCACCGGCAGTGGTGCGCGATCAGAGCCCGGATATTACCACCGCACTGCGCGCCGCGGCGGTGGCGCGTCGGCCCCGCCCTGCGAACCGCGTGGAATGGCGATCTCCACGTGCATCAGGCTGCGGACCGCATGGATACTGGGTTCTGGCGGCATGGCGCGGGGGAGCGGCCGGCGCGCGGACGTCCCACCGCCCCAACCGCAGGCGGGGTGAGCGTCACCGTCGGATTCCCGAAAGGGTTGCCAACGCAGGACCTTTGCGCAGCGGATCTTGGCCAGCCGCGAACCGAACACCTCGACCGCGGCGCCGCCGAGGGTTGCGGGCGGGCGCGGAACGTGGAAGCGGATCAAGACGCGCACCCAATGGACATAAACCGCTTCGATCCGTATGCTGTCGTGCAAATCGCGAATGCGCTCGCGCAACGGGTCGAGCGCTTTCACCGACTTCAGGAGTGGCGCCGGGGGAGTGCCGCTTTTGACGGTTTTTTTGTAGTGGATGGAAAAGCCCTACGCAAGCCGGAAAGCCACTATGCAAGCGGGTTTCCACACAATGAACGACGCCGATTTAGGGAGCAGGCGTCGGCGCTAACCGGCGAAACTGTCTCCCGATAACAAAGTTTGAGGCCAAGTCCGTGCCCCCAGTCGCTCGTAGCCCGTTATCCCTTCACGAGATTGTCCTCGTTGTAGCGATCTTTGCGGGCTGGTTCATCTACTCGTCGGTTCAGGCCGTACTCTCCGGTTTTCCTACTCCACACCTGTCGGATAAAGAAGCACTGGGCCTACTCCTGTCTGAATGCTTCGCTTTTCCGGTCGCTTTCGCCGTGCTTTGGGTTCGCGGTTGGAGGTTAAAGGACCTTGGAATCCAAGTCACTTGGCTTCATTCATTTGTGGGCCTCCTTCTATTCGGCGGCACCATTCTTCTCAACGTTGCGCTTTGGGAGCTACTCGGCCATACGATTGGCGGGCGCGAGTTTCTCAAGCAATTCTCCCAGGCAATTTCAGTTTCCTTGCCTGTTGCGCTACTCCTGTCCGTTGTCAACGGCTTCTTCGAAGAGTCCTTTCTGTGCCGCTATCTTGTCGAGGCCCTTACCAAGTTTGGCCCTGCAGTCGCCCTCGGCGTGAGCGCTTTGGTTCGGGTCATGTGTCATTTGTATCAAGGGCCGCTCGGAGCCATTCTAGTTCTTGGGTTTGGCATCGTCGTCACTTTGTTCTATTGGCGCTTTAGGCAGGTCTGGCCCGTCATGTTTGCGCATATGCTGGCCGACCTCGCAGCCTTCACATAACGACACCGTGGACGGCAAAAACGTGCTTGGCGAGATCGATGCCAACGGCAATAATAGTCATGGTCTTCCCCTTTCCGATTGAGTTGATGAGATTTCGCACTTCCCATCCCGGCACCACCGTCCCGCGTGCCCAACCGCACCGACCTCGGGACGGGGAAGTCCCTTTCATTCGTTAGCCGTCACTAAAGCGTCCCCATGGTTCAACGCATAAAGGTTGGCGAGGTATATCTGGAGCTGCCACAAGGCGCAGAAAGTTCACTGCAACTCGTTCCTACCAACCGAGTCACCAAAGCAGAAAAGCCTGAAGAACCAGAGCAGCTTGAAGAACAGCAGTATATTTATCGCCCTAACGACCCTTTTGGCGCCTCAATCGACGAGGCGCACGCCATCGCAAGTATCGGCACCTCTCACAAGCCATGGGTCAAGAAGACCTGGTTTCTCATCTTCATTGTTGGTCCACTTTTTTACGGCGAGTTCTTTGCGCTCTCTCAAGTCATTTTTAATCCGACTTTCCCTTGGCAATCATTTCTTGGTGCAAATGCCTTTATCATCCCCCTCTGGCTTATCTATTTCTCCATCTGGCGCAGAAAGGTAAGGGGCAATACTCCCAACAAAAATGCCGGCTAACGACAAGGTTAGATCGTGCTTGCCACGACCTGAACCGATTGTTGGAAGAGCCCGGACCATGGGCGCCGGGGTCGGAGCGCTGTAGCAAATAGCTTTCTGGAATTCCCCCGGCAGCGAGCCAGAGCGGCGGCGGCGGGGCGATGGGGTCACGTCTTGTTCTTTGCATGCGACGTCGGCAGTCGCGAGGCACGAATCCAGGAAGTTGAATGCCGCACCCCCACCCTGGCCTTGCCCCTCGAAGGGGGAGGGAAGCGGTGTGTCGGCGGTTGCGGGCGATGGCGACCGGCGCGAAATGCGCCACTTGATACCTGCCCGCGCCCCGCATGGATAGGGCTTCTCCGGGTATGCCGTCCCACGAAGTCCAGTGCATGCGCCCTCCAGCTTGGCCTGCCCGGAGAGCGCCATTCCATGCGGCTTACGGGGCAGCTTCCGTGCGGCAGGCGCAGCGCTTCGTCGCTTCCGGCGTCATCGATCCTGCGTATCTTCCGGCGGCGGGTCGGCAGCGGCCTCGGGCGGCACGGGGCGCGACATCAGGTTGAGGATGCCGCCTGCGGCCGCGGCGAACGCTATGGGCAGCAGGAACACCAGGTCGATGCGGATCGCCGCATCGCCAGTCGACGAGCGCCAGGACGCGGCGGAAAAATCCCACAGCGCGAATGCCAGAAGCGTGGCCCCGCACAGGCGCGCGCCGCGGCGGTCGCGCACCTGGCCGGCGACCACCAGCAGCAGGCCGAGGGTTGCGGCGGGGAATCCCCAGATCATCGACCAGCTACCCGGTTGGCATTGAGCAGGCGCATTCGCCGATGCCGTCGATCTCGCGCGGCGGCTCGCCGGCGCGGCGGAAGATCAGGCGGGTGGCGTAGAGCGTGGCGCAGCGCGGGGCGCGCGCGCTGCAGGCCTGCGTCACCGAGCCGATCGCCTGCACGTGGTAGCGATCTTCCTGGAATACCAGGATCAGCCGGTCGCCGCGCTGCGGCGGGTCGCGCGCTTCGGGCAGGCGCTTTTCCTGCAGCAGCTTGAGGCGGCGGACTTCGCTGTCGAGCTTGGCCCTGCCCCAGCCGCGCTCGTCGAGCGACCAGTGCAGCAGCGGCCCGTCGTGGGAGACGTTCTGCCGGTTGCGCTGCGCGTAAAAGGCGCAGCCGCAACCCGGCCGCAGGTCTTCGCGCAGCATCGGCTCGATTTTCGGCGCCGGATCGGCCAGTGCGGCGGCGGCCGCCGCCATGCCCAGCACGGCGCAAACTTGGCGCAGCGGTCGGATCATGGTCAACTCTGGTAACGTGCGAGGCAAAGCATAGCGCCGCGCAACGACGGATGCATCCACGCCCGAAACCCGATTCGCCGCCGGACGATCCGGCCCCCCTGCCGCCGGATGCGCCGCAGGAGGGCGAGTGCTGCGAATCCGGCTGCGAGGACTGCGTGTGGACGCGCTACAGCGCAGCCCGGCGGGACTACGAATCGGCCTACGCGGCGTGGCTGGACCGCGTCGAGCAGCGGCTGGCCGACGAGTAGCGCGCGCCGCTCAGCTTGCACCGAGCCGCTGCATGATGGTGTTGGTGAGCCCGGCCTGGTTGAGCGTGTAAAAGTGCAGGCCGGGCGCGCCCTGCTCGAGCAGGCGTTCGCACAGCGCGGTGACCACGTCGAGGCCGAAGGCGCGCACGCTGGCCGCGTCGTCGCCATAGCCCTCGAAGCGCCGGCGCATCCAGCGCGGAATGTCGGCGCCGCAGGCTTCGGAAAAGCGCGCGATCTTGCTGAAGTTGGCGATCGGCATGATGCCGGGCACGATCGGCGCGACGATGCCGGCCCTGGCGCAGTCGTCGATGAATGCGGCATAGGCGTCGGAATTGTAGAAATACTGGGTGATGGCCGAATTGGCGCCGGCGTCGAACTTGCGCTTCAACGCCATCAGGTCGTCGCGCGGGCTGCGGGCCTGCGGATGCACTTCGGGATAGCCGGCGACCTCGATGTGGAACCAGTCGCCGCTGACCTCGCGGATGTAGCCGACCAGCTCGTTGGCATAATGGAAATCGCCCATGTCGCCGACTCCGGACGGCAGGTCGCCGCGCAGCGCGACGATGCGCCGGATGCCGGCTGCGTGATAGCGATCGAGCAGCGCGCGCACCGTCTCGCGCGTAGTGCCGATGCACGACAGGTGCGGCGCCGCCTCGTGGCCTTCGGCGCGGATTTCGAGCACCGTCTCGAGCGTGCGGTCGCGCGTCGAACCGCCGGCACCGAAGGTGACGGAAAAAAACTGCAGCGGCAGTTGCGCAAGCTGCCTGCGCACCGAGCGCAGTTTCTCGATGCCTTCGGCAGTCTGCGGCGGGAAGAACTCCGCACTGAAGGTGGGTTTGGCGGTCATGCGATCACTCGTGTCGAATTGAAAGTGAGCCTTGCCGGCCGCCGCGCATGTCACACGCGCAGCGCGGCCGGTTCAACGCGAAGCTTGCGCGGCAAGACTCAATAGCGGTAGTGATCCGACTTGTACGGGCCGGCCTTTTCGACGCCGATGTAGCTGGCTTGCGCGTCGGTGAGCGTGGTGAGTTGCGCATTGAGCTTGCGCAACTGCAGCCGCGCGACCTTTTCGTCGAGGTGCTTGGGCAGCGTATAGACGCCGACCGGGTACTTCGCCGTGTTGGTAAACAGCTCGATCTGCGCGATGGTCTGGTTGGCGAACGACGAGCTCATCACGTAGCTCGGATGGCCGGTGCCGCAGCCCAGGTTCACCAGCCGGCCCTTGGCGAGCAGGATGATGCGCTTGCCGTCGGGGAAGATCACGTGATCGACCTGCGGCTTGATCTCGTCCCACTCGTACTTCGACAGCGAGGCGACGTCGATCTCGTTGTCGAAATGGCCGATGTTGCAGACGATCGCCTGGTCCTTCATCTTCTTCATGTGATCGTGGGTGATCACGTGGTAGTTGCCGGTGGCGGTGACGAAGATGTCGGCGTGCTCGCAGGCGTAGTCCATGGTCACCACGCGGTAGCCTTCCATCGCCGCCTGCAGCGCGCAGATCGGGTCGATCTCGGTCACCCACACCTGTGCCGACAGCGCGCGCAGGGCCTGGGCGCTGCCCTTGCCGACATCGCCGTAGCCGCAGACCAGCGCGACCTTGCCGGCGACCATCACGTCGGTGGCGCGCTTGATGCCATCGACCAGCGACTCGCGGCAACCGTAGAGATTGTCGAATTTGCTCTTGGTCACCGAATCATTGACGTTGATCGCCGGGAAGGCGAGCTTGCCTTCCTTGTGCATCTGGTACAGGCGATGCACGCCGGTGGTGGTTTCCTCGGTCACGCCCTTGATCTTCGCCAGGCGGGTGGAATACCACTTCGGGTCGGTCTTCAACTTGGCCTTGATCGAGTTGAACAGGCAGACCTCTTCCTCACTGGCCGGCTTGGCGAGCAGCGAAGCATCGCTCTCGGCGCGCGTGCCCAGGTGCAGCAGCAGCGTGGCATCGCCGCCGTCGTCGAGGATCATGTTCGAGTAGCCGCCGTCGGCCCACTCGAAGATGCGGTGGGTGTAATCCCAGTAGTCGTCCAGCGACTCGCCCTTGACGGCGAACACCGGCGTGCCGCCGGCGGCAATCGCGGCGGCGGCGTGGTCCTGCGTCGAGTAGATGTTGCACGAGGCCCAGCGCACCTCGGCGCCGAGCGCCCGGAGCGTCTCGATCAGCACGGCGGTCTGGATGGTCATGTGCAGCGAGCCGGTGATGCGCGCACCGGCCAGCGGCCGGCTGGCGGCGTATTCCTCGCGGATCGCCATCAGGCCGGGCATTTCGGTTTCGGCAATGGCGATTTCCTTGCGGCCCCACGCCGACAGCGACAGGTCGGCAACCTTGAAATCTGTGAATGCGGCGTTCGACTGCGGTACTGCGGACATGGATGTCTCCTAAGCAAAAGCGGAGCACCCAAAAACGACGCGGCGCTCCAAACCAGACAGGGTTTGCGAGCGCCGTTGTTCGGTTGCTGAGCCTGGCCCGTCTCGACGGGTCGCAGCGCCCCTCAGCAATGCGCGGATTCTATCCGGCGGACAGCGGCTTGCCAAGTCGAACCCGTCACGGACGCACGCATCGCCACGGCCGCGGGCGCGAATTCATCGCCGCGCCAGGCGTGCCCTTGCCGCTTCCAGCGCCTCGTCGAGCGCGTCGGCCAGGGACAGCGCGAACGGCCCCAGGTCGGCGGAATCCTGGCTGCCGGCTTCCTCGGTATCGCGCGCCTGCGCCAGCAAGTGCGATGCCATTATGCTGCCGGCGACACCCTTGAGTGAGTGCGCCAGGAAGACTATCGTCTCGCGATCGTTGTTCGGCGCCGCAGCGCGCAGGCGCGCCGACGTCTGTCCGTGCGTCTTCAGAAGGGTATCGGCCAGGCGATCGATGAACGTGCTGCGATCCGGGAAGCGCCGCGCCAGCGCCTGCCAGTCGATTGCCTCCAGCGTGGCCGGCGCCGGTTCGCTGCCGGGCGGCGTCACCTCGTCGACAGCCCGCTGCACAGTCCCGGCAGCCGGCGCCGGCCGGGTCGATGGCGGCAGATGCCGCAACACGGCGGCAACCAGCGCCTCGATATCGATCGGCTTGGCGAGGTGCTCAACCATCCCGGCGACCAGACAGCGTTCGCGCTCCTCGCGCATGGCGTGGGCGGTCAGGCCGATCACCGGCAACGCCGGTGCGAGTTCGCGCATGCGGCGCGCCGTTTCGTAGCCGTCGATGCCCGGCATCTGGATGTCGGTGAGGGCGATATCGAATGCCTGCGAGCCCAGCGATTGCAGCAAATCGAGCGCCCGCTCACCGTCCTCCGCCAGAGACAGATGTGCGCCCTCCAGTCGCATGATCTCGCTCAGCACCAGGCGATTCAACTCGTTGTCCTCGGCCGCCAGCACGCGCACGCCGCGCAAACGATCGCCTGCCGCCGCCGCGCGGCGGTCGCGGGCGGGAATGCGCGCGGCGCCGATCAGGTGGCGCGCCCGCAGCGGGTAGGCAATCGGCACGGCACGCGCGCTCAATCGTTCGGTCGGCGCACAGGGCAGCGGGCAATTGCAGGCCACGGCAATCCGGCGCCCCCGGTAGATTGCCGAATCCAGCGCCGCGAGCGCCGTCAGATCGCCCACCCGGTCGTCCAGCGCGCGGCAACCGATGACCAGCAGATCGGCCGTGTCGTGCAGCGCTGCGGCAGCCGAAGCGATTCGCGCCGCGACGCCGCGTGCGGCAAGCGCGGCGGCGAGCCGGCCGGCGTCTGTCTGTTCCAGGCCGACCAGATCGATGGCGAGCGACTCGCCCAGAACCGCGTCGGTTGCGCCGGCCAGCGGCAGGCGCAGCGTGAAGCGCGAACCTTTGCCGGGCTGGCTTTGCACCGTCAGTTCGCCGCCCATCAGTTCCACCAGCCGATGCGAAATCGCCAGACCCAGGCCAGTCCCACCGAAGCGCCGGGTGGTCGAAGTGTCGGCCTGCTCGAACGGCCGGAACAGCCGCCCGACCTGGTCGGGGTGCATGCCGATGCCGCTGTCGACGACTTCGAAGCGCAGCCATTGCCCCTCGCGCAACGCCGACACGCCGACCTCGCCGACGGTGGTGAACTTCACCGCGTTGGACAGAAGGTTCACCAGCACCTGCGACACCCGCAGGGCATCGCCCAGGCAAGATGCCGGCAAATCGGCCGCTTCGTCGACTTCAAACGCCAGCCCCTTGGCCCGCGCCTGGGCGCGGACATAATCCACCGCGCGGTCGATGGCCTCGCACGGGTCGAACGGCACGCTCTCGACACTGAACTTGCCGGCCTCGATCTTCGAGAAATCGAGGATGTCGTTGATCACCCGCAGCAACAATTGCCCCGATTCGAGAATCCGCGCAAACACCTGGGCCGAGCGCCTGCCCAGATCGTCGCGCAGGCCGACCTCCGCCAGCCCGAGCATCGCCGACAGCGGGGTGCGGATTTCATGGCTCATGTTGGCGACAAATTCACTGCGCACGCGCGCCAGCCGCTGCGCCTCCTGCAGCGCCGCCTCGCGCGCCGCGTCCAGCGCTTTCTGCTGGGTAATGTCGCGCACGTAGCCGACCGTACCCAACACGGCGCCGTCGCCCCCCAAGACCGGCGCCTTGTAGGTTTCGAACCAGAGCGTCCCGGCCGCGCCGTCGCGGACGACTTCGCGAATGCTCGGCCGGCGCTCACGCATGACCTGTTCGTCTTCGCCGCGGTAGCGGTCGGCAATCTCGCGCGGCCGCAGATCGTGGTCGGTGCTGCCGGGACGATCGGGAACATCGTCGATTTCCAGCGCCAGGTTGCTGCGGTTGGCGGCCAGATAACGCCCGCCGGCGTCCTTGAGCCAGACGCGAAACGGAAAGTTGTCGATCAGCGCATGCAGGTAGCTCTGTTGCTGGCGCAGTTCGGCCGTGCGTTCGGCAACCAGATGTTCGAGTTGCTCGTGCTGAGCCTGCAGCGCAAGCTGGGCCTCGCGCACATCGCTGATGTCCTGCATGACGCCGATGGCCCTGGTCATCCGGCCGTCCGCGTCGCGCACCAGTTCGACGACCACGTGGACGTGGACGATCGCCCCATTCACGACATAGCGGTACTCGATGTCGAAGGGTTTGCCATGCCTTATCGCCGCCATCCCTTCGGCATGGAGCCGCGCCCGGTCATCTGGGTGCAGCATGGCGACCATCTCGGCGCCCGGCAGGACTTGGCTCGGCCGGCCGAGCATGCGCTGGCTCTGGCGCGAGAGAATGAACACGTCGCCTGCCGCCTCGTAGGTCCAGTTGCCGACCTTGGCCGTCGATTGCGCGCGCTCCAGCAGAAGTTCGGTTTCCACGACGGCGGTGACGTCGCGCAGGCTGGCGACGATGCCCTGGACTGCACCATCGACGCGGAACGGCCGATATTCGCCGTCGAGTACATAGTGGCGGCCGTCGTCGAATGTGCGTTCGGTCCGGAAGCGCTGCTCGTCGCCGGCCAGTACCGCGTCGAGGCGCGGTTCGATCTCGTCGAACAGTCTGGCGCCGAATACGTCGCGCAGGTTCCGACCGCGCAGCGATTCCGGCGTCGCCCCGGCATGGGCCGCATAGGCCGGGTTGGCGACGATGTAGTTGAGGTCCCGATCGACCATCGCCAGCAGCTCGCCGGAGACTTCGACGATCCGCTCGTAACGCCGCAGATCGAGTTCCGTCTGCTTGCGCAGGCTGATGTCGAGAATGGTCACGATCACCTGCTGCTCGTCGCCGACCATGATCGGCACCAGCGAGATCTCGGCGGCAAACACGCTGGCATCGAGCCGCCGGGCTTGCAGGTTGCGCCCGCGGGCCATGGGTCGCGGCATCGGGCGGCTCATGAAATACGCATGGTGCGCGCGGTGACGCTCGCGCAATTCCTCCGGGACCAGCATTTCGTAAGACTTTCCGATCAGATCGCCGGGCGGGTAGCCGAAGCTCTGGTCGGCGCTCCGGTTGCTGCGGACGATGATGCCTCGCGAATCGACCAGAAGCGTCGCCTCGGGCGCGCTGTCGAAAATCAGGTTGGCGCGCGCCTCGCTCTCCTTGAGCGACATTTCCAGGACACGGCGGCCGGTGATGTCGGCATGGGTGCCGACCATGCGCGCGGGCTTGCCATCGCGATCCCGTGCGATGACCTTGCCGCGCGAGAGCACCCACTTGTAGCTGCCGTCCCGGCAACGCATGCGAAGTTCGAACTTGAAGGAGTCGGTCTGGCCGCGCAAGTGGCGCTCGATCGCTTCGGTCACGCGCGCCAGATCGTCCGGATGTACGAGCGCGGTAATGGCCTCGATCCGGCCGACGATTTCGTCTGCCGAGTAGCCGAGCATGGATTTCCAGCGCGGCGAACACAACACCTCGCCAGTCTGCGGATTCCAGTCCCACACGCCAAGGTCCGAGCCGTCCAGCGCGAACTGCCAGCGCGCCTCGGCGTCGGCGAGCGCGGCATGCTCGCGTCGTTGCGTCGTGACGTCGGTGCTCAGCGATCCGATGGCACAGACCTGCCCGCCGGCATCGCGAATCGGGAACCTCACCGAACTGAAAATCCTCGCCGCACCGCCGATCGCCACCGTTTCCTCGAATTCCATCGACTCGCCGGACTCGATCACCGCCCGGTCGTTGCGCGCGCTCGCCTCGGCGAAATCGCGGGGAAACAGGTCGAACAGCGTGCGGCCCAGCATCTCCGCGCGCGACATGCCAAGGGTCTGTTCGGCGTAGCGATTGACGCTAACGAATCGGCCGTCGAGATCCCGGACACAGGCAACGCTGTGCGCGCTTTCGAGGAATGCGGACAGGCGCGATTCACTCTCCCTCAGCTTGCGTTCGGCGAGCCTGCGGGCATGGCGCTCGGCTGCCTCGGCGAGCGCGCGTTGAAGGGCCGGCACTACGCGCGCCAGCCGGTTCTTGAGCACGAAATCGGTTATCCCGGACTTGAGCAGATCAACCGCCTGCTCTTCGCCGACGCCGCCCGAGACGAGAATCACCGGCACATCCGGGAGCCGGGCCGCCAGTGCCGCGATCAGCTCGGGAAAGCCGACCCCGGGCACGTGGTAATCGACCAGCACGGCGTCCCAGGCGGCGCTTCTCAAAGCCTTGTCGATCTCATCCGGATGCGATGCCTGGGTGCAGCTTGCGCGCAACCCCTGCCGGCTCAGTTCGCGCTCGATCAAAGCCAGATCGTCGGCGTTGTCTTCGATGACCAGCAGGTTCAGGGTTGAGGGCAACGCTCAATCTCCGTCATATGGCGGGTTGGTGGCGCGCCGGGAGCAGCCATTCACGGCGGGGGACGACGTTCGTCCCGGCGGCACAGCCCTGCGCAACCATTATGCACCGGGCACGGCGGAGCGAGAAACCTGATTATTCCGCCGTCACGCCGGCACGACCCACATATGCGCCAGGTCGTGGAAGCCCCAGCGCACGGGGTCTTCGTGATCGACGATGCGATCGGGGCAGCCGGGACGGTCGAGGTCGACCGTCTCGGGTTTGATGCGCGCATTGGAACGGGTCGAGAAGAACACCTTGACCTGCGGCGTCAGCAGGGACTTGCCAGTCTGCGCGACGACCACCCCGAGGCGCCCCGATTGCAGACGCACCAGACTGCCCAGCGGGTAGATACCCACCGCCTTGACGAAGGCGCGGAAAACCGTCGGGTCGAAATGCCCGTTTGCCCACTCGGTCATCTTGCGCAGCGATTCGGTCGGCGCCCAGCCCGCCTTGTAGGGCCGGTCGGAGGTGATGGCGTCGTAGACGTCGCACACCGCGCCCATCTTGGCGACCAGGCTGATCGCATCATTGGCCAGCCGGTGCGGGTAGCCGCTGCCGTCGACCTTCTCGTGGTGGTGCAGGCAGACGTCGAGCGCGGTTTCGGAGACGCCGCGGCTTTCCTGCAGCATCTTCCAGCCTTCTTCGGGATGGCGGCGCACGTTGCCGAATTCCGCGTCGGTGAGCTTGCCCGGCTTGTTGAGGATGTCGTCCGGAATCGCCATCTTGCCGATGTCGTGGAGCAGGCCGGCCGTGCCGACTTCGCGGATCATCGCTTCGTCCTGGCCCAGTTCGCGGCCGAGCGCGATCATCAGCGCGCACACCGCCACCGAATGCATGTAGGTGTAGTCGTCCTTGGTCTTCAGGCGCGCCAGGCTGATCAGCGCACCGGGGTTGCGCAGCACGGAACTGGCGATCTCCTCGACCAGCGGCGCGGCGGCTTCGGCATCGACCGCCTGACCCATGCGCGCTTCCTGGAACATCGAGGTCACCGCGGCGCGGGACTTGGCGCAGATTTTGGCGGCGCGCACCAGTTCGGCCGCGGTTTCGGTCTTCGCCGGCGGCGGTTCGCCGGCGGCCGGCGGCAACGGTTCGGGCGGCGCGGCCGGGGCGGACGACTGCGGCGGCACAACGTCGCGCCCTTTCGAGGTATCGATCCAGACCTCGCGGACACCGGATTCGACCACCCGGCGGATATCCTTGGGGTCGCTGATCTTGAAGGCGGTGCGCCAGAACGGATGATCCATCCACGAGCCGCACAACTCGTGGAGGAACATGCCGGTGCGCAGTTCGGTTGCGGGAATGCGTTTGAGCATCGGTTGGTCAAGGTTGGGAGATTGTCGGTACAGGGAAGTATCGGCACCGACCGGTAATTCTTGATGCGGCTGTGAGCCGCGTGGAATGGCGCTCTGCGGCCATGCATGCCGAAGATCCGCATGCAGCGGCGCTGTTGGCGGTGGCAGGCTGAAACGCCTTGCCTTGTCCTGCCTTGCTCGCAGGGCAGGCCGGTTTTGCGGGTGCGCCTCCGCTATAATCCGCGCCCGAGCATCGACTCCACGCCGCAATGAACGTCCTGTTCGAGGAAGACGGCGCCTTCAAGGCCGCCAGCATCCTCACCGATAACGACAGCTCCCTGCAGGTCGAAACGCCAACCGGGCGCCGCGCCAAGATCAAGGCGGCGAACGTGCTGCTGCGCTTTCGCGAGCCCGGCTGCGCCGACCTGCTCGATGCTGCCCAGGCGCAGGCCGAGTCCATCGACACCGAATTCCTCTACGAAGTCAGCGGCGAGGCCGAATTCGGTTTCGCCGACCTGGCGAGCGAATACTTCGGCCACCCGCCCGATGCCGTCGAATCGACCGCGATCCTGCTGCGCCTGCATTCGGCGCCGATCTGGTTCCACCGCAAGGGCAAGGGGCGCTTCCGCAAGGCGCCGCCTGAGATCCTTCAGGCTGCGCTGGCCGGCCTGGAGAAGAAGAAACTGCAGGCAGCCGCTGTCGAGCGCATGTGCGGCGAATTGCTGGCCGGCACGCTGCCGCCCGAGTTTCCGCCGCTGCTCGAGCACCTGCTCTACAAGCCCGACCGCAACCGGCTGGAAACCAAGGCGCTGGAAGCGGCCTGCGGCGACAGCGGCCTGTCGGCACCCAAGCTGTTGGCCCGCGCCGGCGGACTGCGTTCGTCGCACGATTACCACCTCGGCCGCTTTCTGTTCGAGCAGTTTCCCGAGGGCACCGACTTTCCGCCGCATGACGAGGCGGGCGACCCGGCCGATCTGCCGCTGGCCGCGGTGCGCGCATTTTCGGTCGACGATGCGCACACCACGGAAATCGACGACGCGCTGTCGGTAACGCCGCGCGAGGGCGGCGGCTGGCGCCTGGGGATCCACATCGCGGCGCCTGGACTCGGCTTCGCGCCCGGCTCGCCGCTCGACGCGATCGCGCGGCGCCGGCTGTCGACGGTGTACATGCCGGGGCGCAAGATCACCATGCTGCCCGATTCGCTGGTCGAGCGTTTCACGCTGGCCGCCGGCACCAGCCGGCCGGCGCTCTCGCTCTACCTCGATGTATCGAGCGACCTGCGCATCGCCGGCAGCGAATCGCGCATCGAGTGCGTGCCGATCGTCGCCAACCTGCGCCATCACGACATCGAGCCGCTGTTCAACGACGACACCGTGGCCAGCGGCAACGTGCCGCCGTTCGATTTCCGCGACGAGCTGATGCTGCTGTGGCAGTTCGCCACCGTCTGCGAGGCCGGCCGCGGCAAGGCCTCGGCCAGCCAGTTGGGCAAGGATTACAACTTCCGCGTGGAGTGGGACGCGGCCGGCGCCGACGGCCCGGGACGCATCGAGATCGAGGAACGCAAGCGCGGCAGCCCGCTCGACAAGCTGGTGGCCGAGACCATGATCATCGCCAACAGCACCTGGGGCCGCCTGCTCGATCAGGCGAAAATCCCCGGCCTCTATCGCGCGCAAAGCAGCGGCAAGGTGCGCATGACCACCGTCGCCGCGCCGCACGAAGGACTCGGCGTCGATTGCTATGCCTGGTCTTCGAGTCCGCTACGCCGCTATGTCGACCTGGTCAACCAGTGGCAGTTGATCGCCCTGCTGCGCGGCGAGCCGCCACCTTTCGCGCCCAAGTCGGAAGCCCTGCTCGCGGCGATGCGCGACTTCGAACTGACCTACGCCACTTACGCCGAGTTCCAGCGCGGCATGGAACGCTACTGGTGCCTGCGCTTGCTGCGTCAGGAGCAGGCTGCGCATGTCGAGGCGCGGGTGCTGCGCGAGTCTCTGGTGCGCGTGGCGCACCTGCCGCTGGTTTTGCGCGTACCCTCGCTGCCGGCGCTGGACCCCGGCACTGCGGTGCGGCTGGAGATCGAGGCGATCGATCTGATGGACGCTGAAATCCGCGCCCGATACCTGGAATTGGCCCCGGAACCCTCCTCTGATGCGATGGAGCCGGAGGCTGCGGCGGAGTAGAATCCCCGGCCATGTCGAAGCCAGCCCGGGCCGCCAAATCCGTTGCCTCGCCCGCCAGTCCGGCGGCGCGACCCGCTGAAAAGCCCGCCAGGGGTTCGGGCCAGCCGGACCCTGCCCGGCGCGCTGCGCGGGCGGCCCGCGCAAAGGTCGCGTCCAACATTCCGCGGCCGGTGCTGCGCGGCCTCATGGCCAACCCGGACAACCGCATGCAGTTGGCGATCGGGATATCGGTCTTCGTGCACCTGATCGCGCTGACGCTTCATTTCAAGTTCCCCGATGCGTCGCTGTTCCGCCATCAGGAAAGCCAGCTCGAGGTGGTGCTGGTCAATTCCAAGAGCGCGACCCGCCCGGACAAGCCGCATGCGCGCGCGCAGAACAATCTCGACGGCGGCGGCAACACCGACGAGGACCGGCGCGCAAAAACTCCGCTTCCGGCATCCCTGCAAAAACGCGAGGGCGACGCGCTGGTCGAAACGCAACGCCGGGTCGAACAACTGGAGGCCATGCAGCAGCGGTTGATGACCCAGGTGAAGGCCAAGGCAGCGGTGCTCGCCGAGCAGAACCCGACCACCGAACCGCATGACACGCCGCCGCCGGTTTCCGGCCGCGATCTGGCCGACCGCGCGCTGGCGGTGGCCAAGCTCGAAGCGCAGATCGAGAAGGATCTCGAGGAGTACCAGAAGCGCCCGCGCAAGAAATTCATCGGCGCGCGGACCTCGGAATATGCGCCGGCGCAGTACATCGAGGCCTGGCGGCAGAAAGTCGAGCGCATCGGCACGCTCAACTACCCCGAGGCGGCGCGCGGCAAGCATTACGGCAGCCTGCTGCTGTACATCGAAATCAAGGCCGACGGCGACATCGCCAAGGTGGACATCCAGCGTTCGTCGGGCAACAAGATCCTGGACGACGCCGCGCTGCGCATCGTGCGCCTGTCGAGCCCGTTTGCCGCCTTCCCGCCGGAGATGCGGGAGAAATTCGACATTCTGGCCTTCGCCCGCACCTGGACCTTCACCAACAGCGACTCGCTGGCGACCTCGGCGGCCAGGGATTGAGCGGCTCGCCGGCATGACCGACCGCTACGCCGTGATCGGCAATCCGATCGCTCACAGCAAGTCGCCGCGCATCCATGCGGCTTTCGCCCGCCAGAGCGCGCAGGACCTGGATTACCGGGCCATCCTCGCCCCGCTCGACGGGTTCGCCGCGGCCGTCGCGCAATTCGTCGCCAGCGGCGGACGCGGCATGAATGTCACCGTGCCGTTCAAGCTCGAGGCCTTTGCGCTGGCCGATCGTCACACCGCCCGCGCCGAGGCGGCGGGGGCGGTCAACACGCTCAAGTTCGAGCAGGGCGAGATTCTCGGCGACAACACCGACGGTGCCGGCCTGGTCGCCGATTTGCTGCGCAACATCGGCTGCCCGCTGGCCGGCAATCGCCTGTTGCTGCTGGGTGCCGGCGGCGCAGCGCGCGGCGTGATCCTGCCGTTGCTCGACCAGTCGCCGGCTTCGCTGACCGTTGCCAACCGCACCGCCTCGCGTGCCGCGCAACTGCGCGATGCCTTCGCCGGACACGGCAATCTCGCGGCGCTGGCATTCGCCGAGTTGGCCGGCCAGCAGTTCGATGTGGTGATCAATGCCACCAGCGCCAGTCTGGCCGGCGCGGCGCCGGCGATTCCGCCCGGGCTCTATGCGCCGGGTTCGACCGCCTACGACATGATGTACGGCCGGGGTCTGACGCCCTTTCTGGCAGCCGCACAGGCGCAGGGGGCGGGCCGCCTGGCAGACGGGCTGGGCATGCTGGTCGAGCAGGCTGCAGAATCTTTCCTGCTGTGGCGTGGCGTGCGGCCCGATACCCGGCCGGTGCTGGCCGAACTCGCCGGCGAGCTGCACCGCGCATGACACGGGTCGGCCGCTGGATCAGGCGCGGGCTGCTGCTGGCGCTGCTGGGCTTTGTTGCGCTGCAGAGCTGGTACTTCCTGCACATCGTCTATTGGCGCTACGCCAACCCGCACCTCACCAGCTTCATGGAAATCCGCCTCGACGAAATGCGGGCGAACGATCCGCGCGCCGCGATCCAGCATACCTGGATGCCCTACGAAAAGATCTCGACCCATGTGAAGCGCGCCGTGATCGCCGCCGAGGACGACAAGTTCATCGACCACGAAGGTTTCGACTGGGAAGGCATGCAAAAGGCGATCGAGAAGAACCAGCGCAAGGGCAAGGTGGTCGCCGGCGGCTCGACCATCTCGCAGCAACTGGCGAAGAACCTGTTCCTGTCGCCCTCCAAGACGCCGTGGCGCAAGCTGCAGGAGGCCGCCATCACGCTGATGCTGGAATCGATGCTGGACAAGCAGCGCATCCTCGAGATCTACCTGAACGTGGTCGAGTGGGGCAACGGCATCTTCGGCATCGAGGCGGCCGCACAGCGTTACTACAAAACATCGGCGGCCCAGCTAGGCCCGGCGCAAGCTGCACACTTGGCGGTGATGCTGCCCAATCCGCGCAAGTACGAAACCCAGTTCGGCGCCCGGCTGCAGGCCCACGCCAACCGTATCCAGAGCCGCATGAGTGCTGCCGAACTGCCCTGATGCGGGTTGAAACTGCAGGGATGTCGGGGACAGAGTGCGCTAGTCGTTGGGTTCTAGTCCAAGGGTACGATTGATTCCGGCCGCGCGCCCGCTTACGATGGGGCACTGAGTCGCCAGAATCACAACAATCGCCGGGCCGATACGCCGCCCGGCGCAGTCAGCAGAGAGAACCGCAGCGCCATGATTGCCCGGTTGCTCCGCGTTGCCGGAGCCGTATTGCTCGTCCTGTACACCGCGCTCAGTGCGGCGCAGACCGGCACGATCACGCTGGCCGAAGGCGCGCTGCGGCTGCTGCGCGGACCTTCCGTGCTGCTGGCCGGCGAGGGCGTGCAGATCCAGCCGGGCGACATCCTCGAAACCGACGAGCGCGGCATCAGCGTGATCGAATTCGCCGATGGCCTGCTGCTCGGACTCGGCCCGCGCACCCGGCTCTACCTGGCGGACGGCAATTCGCGGTCGCGCCGCGACGAGCCCGGCCAGCCGATCATCCTGCTCGCCGGCTGGTGCAAGCTGCAAGCGGGCAAGCAGGCGCCGGCCGACGGCTATCGCGTGCTGGGCGCGGCGCTCGGCGTGTCGACCGGCGATGGCAGGCTGCTCGCCCACGCCGCGGAACAACGCGCCAGCGTGTTTCTGGAGTCCGGCGCCGGGCGCCTGCTCGAACCGGACGAACAGGAAAGACCAACAAGGCCGGCACGCTTGCCGCCGGCCAGTTCGCCAGCCGGGTGGCAGCGCAACGCACGTCGCTGCAGCCCAGGCCGGACGCCGCCTTCCTGGCGGGCATGCCCAAGGGATTTCGCGATGCCCTGCCGGCGCGGCCCGATCGGCTCAAGGCCAATCCGAAGGCGCCCAAGTTCGATCACGACGTTCGCTACGACGAGGTCAAGGACTGGCTGCAGATGCCGCAGTCCTGGCGCGGCGAATTGGTGCGACGGTTCACCGTGCGGCTGCGCGATGCGGATTTCCGCAAGGCGCTGGCCGCCAACCTTGCCCATCATCCGGAATGGCAGCCGATCCTCTACCCGCCGCGGCGGCACGAGGCCGGGCATGCGTCGCCGCGAAACAGGGACAGCCAGCAAAGGGAGCAAGCGCAATGAAGCTGATCGTCAAGTTCAACCTGGTTCTGCTGCTGGTCTTCCTGCTCGGCATGCTGGCGACCGGCTACGTTTCGCACGAGCTGCTGCAGACCAACGCCCGGGCAGAAATCCGCGAAAACGCGCGCATCCTGATGGATTCCGCGCTGGCGGTGCGCAAGTACACCAGCGAGCAGATCAAGCCGCTGCTGGAAACCCAGATGAAGTACGAATTCCTGCCGCAGTCGGTACCCAGCTACTCGGCGACCGAATACTTCGCCGAGGTGCATCGCAAGTATCCCGAGTATTCGTACAAGGAGGCCGCGCTCAACCCGACCAATCCGCGCGACCGCGCCGCCGACTGGGAGGCGGACATCGTCAACGCCTTCCGCTCCGGCCAGGCCAAGACCGAGGTTTTCGGCGAGCGCGACACGCCGAACGGCCGCGCCCTTTATCTGGCCCGTCCGCTGACCATCAAGGATCCCGCCTGCCTGCTTTGCCACAGCACGGTCGAGGCCGCGCCGAAGACCATGCTGGACAAATACGGCCCGGCCAACGGCTTCGGCTGGAACTTCAATGAAACCATCGGCGCGCAGATCGTCTCGGTGCCGATGGAAGTGCCGGTCGAGCGCGCCAACAATGCGTTCCGCGTGTTCATGCTGCTGTTCGGAACCGTGTTCGCCTTTCTCTTCGTCTCGATGAACCTGCTGCTCTGGCTGCTGGTGGTGCGCCCGGTCAACCGGCTTGCCCGGATCGCCGACCAGGTGAGCCTGGGCGAGATGGACGCGCCGGAGTTCGTGGTCAAGGGGCGTGACGAGATCGCCAGGCTCGGCGAATCCTTCAACCGCATGAAGAAGAGCCTGGTGCAGGCGTTTCAGATGATTTCCGGCTGAGCGACTCGAAGTCATCGCATGAAACACCCCCAACGACTTGGCAAGTACGAAATCACCAGCGTGCTCGGCAAGGGCGGCATGGGGACGGTCTATCTTGGCCAGGATTCGATCATCCAGCGCCAGGTGGCGCTCAAGGCAATCCGCAAGGATCTGCTGGAAGAAAACGGGCCGGAGATCATCCAGCGCTTCCAGAACGAAGCCCGCGCCGCCGGCCGTTTGAACCACCCGGGAATCGTCGCCATCCACGACTACGGCGAGGACGGCGATTTCGCCTTTATTGCCATGGAATACGTGGAAGGTTGCGAGTTGCGCGTGCTGCTGCGCGAGAAGGTGGCACTGCCGGTGGCCGACGCCTGCGGCTTCCTGCTGCAACTGCTCGATGCGCTCGACTACGCGCACCGGGCCGGCGTGATTCACCGCGACATCAAGCCGTCCAATGCGATGATCACCCGCGCCGGCAGGCTCAAGCTGGCCGACTTCGGCATCGCGCGCATCGACGGCACAACGCTGACGCGGGTCGGCACCACGATGGGCACGCCCGGGTACATGGCGCCAGAACATTTCCGGCAAACCGAGGTGGACCATCGCGCCGACATTTTTTCCGCCGGCGTGATCTTCTATGAAATGCTCACCCATCAGCGCCCGTTTGCCGGACCGTCGGAAGCCATCGTCCATCGCGTCTGCAACGAACAGGAGCGCAAGCCCTCGGAAATCGTTCCGACGCTCTCGCCGTGCTTCGATGCGGTGGTGGCGCGGGCGCTGGCGAAGGATCCCGCGGCACGCTACCAGAGTGCAGCCGCATTTGCCGATGCCATCCGGCAAGTGCACGAGTCGGTCTTCTCCGCAACGCCCAGCGCGGACGTTTCCGAAAACACGATCATGATGACCTCCGTCCTGATCCAGGAGCCCAAGCGGGTGACCGGCTCGTCACTTCCGGGCACCCACTCGTCGCCGTCGATCTGGCGCGACGAAACCCTGCGGACTGTCGAGCGGCATCTTGCCGCGTTCATCGGCCCGGTGGCGCGGCTACATGTACGCAATGCCTCGACGCGCACGACGGACTTCGGCCAGTTGTGCGTGCTACTCGCCGAGAACCTCGATACCGACGCGGCCCGCCACAGCTTCCTCAGCGACATCCGCCGTCTGGCGCCCGCCACGGGGTCCGGTCCGGTATCGCAACCGGCGGCAACGCCGGGCGTGACGACGCGGCCGACCTCCGGTCCGCCATCCGGTCCGCTCTCCGGCGCGCAACTGGCGCCGGGCGTGGTCGAGCGCGCAGCACGGATCCTGGCGCACTACATCGGCCCGATCGCCAACGTCCTAGCGCGCAAGGCGGCGGCAGTTGCCACCGACGAACGGCATCTGTATTCGCTGCTGTCGGCACACCTGAGCGGCAGCGACCGCGACGCGTACCTGAAGCAGATCCCGCCGCGCCAGCTTTGAGATGGCGCGGCGCCCCGACATTAACGGCATGCGGCCGCTTTAGCGCGCGGCGTCTTCAGCCTGGGCGAGCGGCTTGGCAAGAGCAGAAGCATCCCGCGCCGCTGATTGACCGCATCGAGCGCCAGCTTCGCCGGCAAAGCGTGAGAAGCGGCGGGGCCGCCGCTACGCCGAGGCGGTAGAATCTTGAGCCTTTGCGGCTCCGCCCCCCTTCTCCAGCACGCCCCCAGCCGATGGCCGAATCCGAAGAACTCCTGCATCAGGAAGACGTTCAGCAGCGTATGCGCGAGGTGCAGGAGCTGCTGGCGCGGCATCGTCTGGTCGAAGGCCTCGTGCATCGCCAGGAAATGGCGAAGCACGACATCGTCGAGAACCTGGTGCACAAGCAGCACACTGCTGAGCTGTCGCGCAAGCTCAGCGACATGCACCCGGCGGATGTCGCCTACGTGCTGGAAGCGCTGCCATTGGCCGACCGCCTGCTGGTCTGGGATCTGCTCGAGGCGGACCGCCAAGGCGAAGTCCTGCTCGAAGTCTCCGACGCGGTGCGCGAGACGCTGATCCGCTCGATGGAGCCCAACGAGCTGGTCGCCGCGGCCGAAACGCTGGATACCGACGAGCTTGCCGACCTTGCCCCGGCGCTACCGCAGGAGGTCATGCAGGATGTCTACCTCGGGCTCGACACCGAAGAGCGCGAGCAGTTGCGGGCGGCGATGTCCTACCCGGAGGATTCAGTCGGCGCGCTGATGGACTTCGAGATGGTGACGGTGCGCGAGGATGTCTCGCTCGAGGTGGTACTACGCTACCTGCGCCGTTTCGACGAGCTGCCCGACCATACCGACCAGTTGTTCGTGGTCGATCGCGAGGAACATCTGCAGGGCGTGCTGCCGCTGGACCTGCTGCTGGTCAACGATCCCGAGATCGACGTGTCGGCCATCATGCAGACCGACATGATGCTGCTGCACCCGGACGACAAGGCCGATTCGGCGGCGCAGGCGTTCCAGCGCTACGACCTGGTTTCGGCGCCGGTGGTCGACCCGGAAAACCGGCTGGTGGGCCGGGTTACCGTCGACTCGGTGGTCGACTTCATACGCGAAGACAGCGAGTCGGAAATCCTTGCGCAGGCCGGCCTGAAAGAAGAGGAGGACATCTTTGCCTCGGTCTGGAAATCGGTGAGAAACCGCTGGGCCTGGCTGGCGATCAATCTGGTGACCGCATTCATCGCCTCGCGCGTGATCGGCGCTTTCGAGGGTTCGATCGAGAAGCTCGTCGCACTCGCGGCGTTAATGCCGATTGTCGCCGGCATCGGCGGCAATTCGGGCAATCAGACCATCACAATGATCGTGCGGGCGATCGCGCTCGGCCAAGTGGAGCCGGACGCCGCGCGCAAGCTGTTCCGCAAGGAACTCGGCGTTGCCGCGATCAACGGACTGGTCTGGGGCGGCTTGCTCGGCATTCTCGCCTGGTGGCTTTACGGTAGCCTGAAGCTCGGCGTCGTGATGACATCGGCGATGACGCTCAACCTCATGCTGGCCGCGACGGTGGGCGTGTTCATTCCGATGACCCTGGCACGCCTGGGCCGCGACCCGGCGGTCGGGTCCAGCGTGCTGATCACCGCGGTTACCGATTCCGGCGGGTTCTTCATCTTTCTTGGCCTGGCGACGCTGTTCCTGCTCTGACAGGGATGACACATCGCGGGCAGAACGGGCCGCGATATCCGGGCAGGCTCAGACCCGCAACTGGCCGACTTCGAGGTCGTGAAACCATTCGATGAATCGGCGCACATCCTCGCCCTGGTAGATCGCCCCGTGCTGTGGGCACAGCATGTCGATCTGCATCGCCGCCGCACGCTCGCACCAGTCGCGCTTGGCGCGGTCTGACCCCATCCAGCGCCGGTGAAACGCCTCGGCATGGCGGATGTGGGTGTCGAAGTTCTTGACGATCAAGTCGTCCTCGTCCGGCGGCAGCAACGCAGCGCCGACATCGCCCGAGAACAGGATGCGTGCTTGCGCATCGTACAAGTGGAAATTTCCGGACGAATGGAGAAAGTGCGCCGGCACTGCCTCTAGCGACGCATTGCCGAGCGGGATTTTCATCCCCGCGTCGGGAATCGGGATGAAGGTTTCGCGATCGCCGCCGAAGTGCGGAACGAACGAGGCCCAGAGCCACGACAGATAACACTTCAGGCGGGGGTTGAATTCCAGCCAGAGCGCCAGCGAGGAAACGATGTCCGGATCCTGGTGCGAGGCGAAAATGTGCTGGATGTTGCGCGGATCGACATGCTCGCTGATGGCCGAGAACACGGCGGGAAAAATCTCCATTCCGCCGGGATCGCAAAGAATCGCAGCCTCGCCGTGGGACACCAGATACTCGTTGGTGTCGATCAGGTAGTCGGGGCGCTGCGGATCGCGGGTTACAGCCAGCCACTGGTGATCACCCGCACTGTAGATTGTGGTTGCTGTCTTCATGTCATCCAACCTTGCCGTTCAGATTGCAGCCAGCGCATCGAGCGATCCGCGGATTGCCTGGATGGTTCTGTCGAATTCGCTCGACACCTGCATCAGCGGTTGCGCAAAACCGCCGCCATAGGCCGCTTCGATTTTCGCCGATCGCGCCAGCACGCCGCCGAGTTCCACGCGCTGCCGGGCGTCCGCCAGCACCTGTCGCAGCTTGCGCTGGCGTTCGCGCAGTGCAGCCTCGTCGCGCTCGACTCTGGCAGCATGGCGGGCGAACGCCGCGTCCACCGCCTGCTGACCGCGCGCGACGCCGGCTGCCTTGAGGCGCGACAGGATGCCCAGGGTTCGCGCGAGGCGCACCTGATCGGAAACGACGTTTACCGAATCCGACGTCATGTCCCTGAGTGCTTTCATCACATCGGCCAGGTCGACCGAGAAGGTGCGCAGTTCGTTCGACAGCACGCCGAACCCGAGGGCGGCCTGACCGGCGCGCTTGGCTAGAAAGATGGCGTTGAGTGCCATCAGGTTGATGGAAAACGCGGTCGCAACCACAGCCTTGATCTGCTCGTTGACCAGGACTATTCGCTGCAAATCGTTCTCGGGGTGCGCATCGCTCTGCAGCACGCGCGACCCTTCGGATAGGTCGTTCATGGAATTCCCACCGCCAGCCTGCCTATTGATTGTCCGACGGGTCTACGGCACGAAGCGATCCGGCTTGAGCCGGGCGGCACGGCGCGCGGCGTGGCCGCTCGTCAGCCCTTGCTCAGGTCGACGAAGACCGCGCGGGCATGCGCCACGGTTTGGTCGATATCCGCATCGCTGTGTTCGGCCGAAACGAATCCCGCCTCGAATGCCGATGGCGCGAAGTACACGCCGCGATCGAGCATCGAATGAAAGAAACGGTTGAACAGTTCCCGGTTCGATTCCATGACCTCGCCGTAGGTCGTTGGCAAACCGTCGCGGAAATAGATGCCGAACATGCCGCCGACCGACTGGGCGCAGAAATCGACCCCGACTTCTCGCCCGGCCCGCGCCAGGCCGTCGACAAGGCGCCCGGTGGCGGCCTCCAGCCGCGCGTGGAAGCCCGGCTCGCGCACCAGCTTCAGGGTGGCGATTCCCGCGGCAACCGCAACCGGGTTGCCCGACAGCGTGCCGGCCTGGTAGACCGGGCCGAGCGGCGCGATCTGCTGCATCACGTCGCGCCGTCCACCGAATGCGCCCACCGGCATGCCGCCGCCTATCACCTTGCCCAGCGTTGTGAGGTCGGGGCGGATACCGTGCAGCCCTTGCGCGCCTTGGGGTCCGACACGAAAGCCGGTCATCACCTCGTCGTAAATCAGCAATGCGCCATGTTGGGTGCACAGATCGCGCAGCCGGCGCAAGAACTGCGGCGTCGGCTGTATCAGGTTCATGTTGCCGACCACCGGCTCGATGATCACGGCCGCAATTCGATCTGCCGCCTTGGCGAAGCTGTCTTCAAGCTGCGTCAGGTTGTTGTAGTCGAGCACCAGCGTGTGCTTGGCAAAATCCGCCGGCACGCCGCCGGAACTCGGATTGCCGAAGGTGAGCAGACCGCTCCCGGCCTTGACCAGCAGGCTGTCGGCATGGCCGTGGTAGCAGCCCTCGAATTTGATTATGTCATCGCGCCCGGTGAAGCCACGCGCCAGGCGGATGGCGCTCATGGTCGCCTCGGTGCCCGAGCTGACCAGCCGCACCAGATCCAGGCTGGGCAGCATGTCGCAAAGCAGCTCGGCAAGTTCGATCTCGGCCTCGGTCGGAGCGCCGAACGACAGCCCGCAGGCGGCGGCACGCTGCACCGCTTCGATTACCGCCGGATGGGCATGGCCGACGATGGCCGGCCCCCATGAGCCGACGTAGTCGATGTACTCCCTGCCATCGGCGTCGGTCAGGCGCGAGCCGCAGCCTCTGACAAAGAACCGCGGCGTGCCGCCGACCGATCGGAAGGCGCGCACCGGCGAGTTGACACCGCCGGGAATGGTGCGCTGGGCGCGGGCAAACAGGGTTTCATTCTGGCTGGTCATGCAGGGGCTCCATCGAGGCAAACAGTTCCGCGTAGGCAGCGGCGCGGGCTGCAACATCGGGATTGTCGAACAGATCCGAAATCACGGCGAGCAGGTCGGCCCCGGCGCGGATCAGTTCCGGCGCGTTGCCGAGCGTAATCCCGCCGATCGCAGCCACCGCGACGCCGCGCGAACGTGCATCGCCCAGCAACGCCAGCGGCGCCTGCACTGCGGACGGCTTGGTGGCCGAGGCAAACACCGCGCCGATGCCCACGATGTTGGCACCGGCCGCGACCGCCACTCCGACGCGGGCGATCTCGTTGTAGCAGGAAACCCCGAGCAGGCGGCCGGCACCGATCCTGGTTCGCGCGGCGCGCGCGCCTGCGTCGTCTCGACCGACGTGGACGCCCGCGGCGCCGATCTCCAGCGCAATATCGAGGTCGTCGTTGATTATCAGCGGCACACCGCCGGCAGCACAGATCGCCTGTAGAACGCCTGCCTGGCGGCGCCTGAGCGCGGGGACGGCGGCCTTGTTGCGGTACTGGACCAGCGCCGCGCCGCCGGCTACCGCGTCGCGAACCGCGGAGGCCAAGCGGTCAGTGTCGGGCCAGTCGGGCGTTACCGCGTACAGGCCGCGCAGGCGGTCAGGCCGGATCGCCATCGTCCTCCACTTCGCGCGCCCAGAAGAAGCGGTCCGGCAGGTATTGCCCCATGCCGGGCCGGAAACCGCTGGCAAGCGCCTGCCAGGTGTATTCCTGGGCGTCGCGGACGGCATCCTCGATGTCGAGGCCGTTGGCCAGATTGGCGGCGATGGCCGATGCCAAGGTGCATCCGGAACCATGATAGCTGCCCGGCAGGCGGTCCCATTGGTCGCTGCGCACGATCCCGGTGTCGCCGTACAGGGTATTGATGACCCTGGGGGCGGTTTCATGAGTGCCGGTAACCAGCACATACTCGGCGCCGGCATCGATCAGACGGCGCGCGCACTCGGCGAGATCGGGTTCGTCGTCCTCGATATCGTCGTCCCGCGCCAGACGACGGGCCTCGAGGCTGTTGGGCGTCAGAATCGTAGTCTGCGGCAGCAGCAACTCGGAAAGTGCGGCGATCATCTCTTCGTTGGCAAGTTCGTCGCCACGGCCCGACGTCAGTATCGGATCGAGGACCAGCGGAATCTGCGGGTAGTCGGACAGGATCTCGGCAATCACCGCGATGTTCTCGACGCTGCCCAGCAGTCCGATCTTGAATGCGGCGACCGGCATGTCTTCCAGCAACGCGCGCGCCTGATCGGAAACCCAGTCGGCGTCGATCGCCATCACGTCCTCCACGCCGGCCGAATCCTGCACGGTGATAGCCGTAACGACCGTCAGCGGATGGCATCCCATGCTCGACAGCGTCATGATGTCGGCCTGCAGGCCGGCGCCGCCTGACGGATCCGACCCGGCGAAGGTCAGCACGATCGGGGGCACGAGGTCGTGCGAATTGGGTGTTGCCTGGGACGTGTTGGACATGGGCGAGGTGCGGGAGGACGGGAATCGAAGCCGCCCGGATGCGGCGCCGGAGCCCGGCGGCGGGCCGCGCCAGCACAAGGCCGAGTTGCGGTAATATCGGGCCGATTCTAACCGAAAAGTTTGGCCACCATGACCGCAGCCGCCGAGGCCCCGTACAAATCCTACATGTGCCTGATTTGCGGCTTCATCTACGAAGAAGAGCATGGACTGCCCGGCGAAGGCATCGCCCCGGGTACGCGCTGGAGCGACGTGCCGCCCAACTGGACGTGCCCGGAATGCGCGGCGCGAAAGGACGATTTCGAGCTGATCGAGATCTGACTGGACACGTAGCCAGGCGCGGCAAAAGCCGGATCTGACAACAAAATCACGTTACCGCACTGACAGATAGACGCGAAAGCGGAGAAGAAGGTATAGAATCTGCGCGCATCTGTGGGTGACGACCGTCTGCGCGGCAAGGATGTCCGTGCCGTCATCCATTTCCAAGGAGAACGCGTGGCTGAATCCGTCAATCTCAGCGGCGTCAAGGTAATGGTGATTGACGACAGCAACACCATCCGTCGCAGCGCCGAGATATTTCTCGTGCAGGCCGGCTGTCAGGTGATTCTCGCCGAGGATGGGTTCGATGCGCTGGCCAAGATCGCCGATCATCATCCGGATGTCGTTTTCGTCGACATCATGATGCCGCGGCTCGACGGCTATCAGACCTGCGCGCTGATCAAGAAGAACGCCCGCTTCGGCGCGACGCCGGTGATCATGCTCTCTTCCAAGGATGGCTTGTTCGACCGCGCCCGCGGACGCATGGTGGGCTCGGACGAATACCTGACCAAACCCTTTACCAAGGACAGCCTGCTCAAAGCGGTCGCCACGCACGCTTCCCGGGCAGCCTGAGCCGAGGCAGCCGGCACCGAGAGCGCAAAACATGCCAGTCCAGAAGATACTCGTGGTGGACGATTCGCCCACAGAACGCTTCGCGTTGAACGAATTCCTGAGCCGTCAGGGATTCAACGTGGTGACCGCCGAAAGCGGGGAAGAAGCCATCGCCAAGGCGCGCAGCGAGTCGCCTGACCTGATTTTGATGGATGTCGTGATGCCCGGCATTAACGGCTACCAGGCGACCCGGACGATTTCCCGCGACGAAACGACGCGCAATATCCCGATCATCATGTGCACCAGCAAGGGCGAGGATACCGACAAGATCTGGGGAATGCGTCAGGGCGCGCTGGGCTACATCGTCAAACCGGTCGATTTCGACTCGCTGATCAAGAAGATCCAGGAACTCGGCTAGGGATCCCACGCCACCATGTCGAAGAAGATCAGCTTGCGCGAGTTCCAGGAAAATCTGGTCCAGCGACTTACCACGGCTCAGCAGGGACAGACCACCCGTGCCGCACTCGGCATTCAGGCAGGACGCGAGTTCTGGCTGGTCGACCTCACCGATTCGGGCGAGATCGTTCCGACGCCGCACCTGTCCTCGGTTCCGCTGACCCAATCCTGGTTCCGCGGCCTCGCCAACATCCGCGGCAGCCTGTACAGCGTGGTCGACTTTGCGGCGTTTCAAGGCGGCGACCCAACGCCCGCCACCAGCGAGTCAAGACTGCTTCTGATCGGCACGCGGCTCGGCTTGAACAGTGCAATCCTGGTAAGCCGCGCCCTGGGATTGCGCAACCTGGATGAACTCGAGAGTGCGCCCAGAACCGACGAGATCCGGCCATGGGTTGGTAATGCCTACGTCGACCTGCAGGGTAGAACCTGGAACAAGTTGCTGGTGCGTAATCTGGTCATGCAGCCGCGCTTCCTCGACGTGGGCGTTTGACCAATTCAATTCGACCCTGAACGTGGGTCCGGCCACTACGGCCAAACGGAGATCGCAAGATGGCATTGAAACTCTCGTCGCTCGCAAACCAGTCCGCACCGGAGAGCGGCAGCGCCGACAAGACGCTGATCGTCGTTCCCGGTCAGGGTGGGGGTGACAAACCACTGTCGGCTGCCGTGCTGCCGATCATCGGTAGCAAACCCCAGCAGGAACAGATCAAGATACTTGCGGTGACCATTGCGATCCTGGCGTTGCTGGCGACGGTGATGATGTTGCTCACCCTGCGCAGCAACAGCCACGTCTCGAGCTACATCTCGGCTGCAGGGCAAATGCGCATGCTCTCGCAGCGGGTTGCCAAAGCTGCACAGGTCTCGCTGCTGGGCAACCAGGCGGCCCTGCAGGAACTGGGCGACAGCCGGAACAAGTTCAAATTGTTGCTGGAAGCGCTGTCCAAGGGAGGGCAGGTCGATGCCCGCACGGTGCCGGCCAGCCCCTCGTCGGTTGGCCCCGAACTGGATGCGCTGGCGGCCGAATGGGACAAGACCGACCGGAACATATCCGTGGTGCTTGCGCAGGAAAAGAATCTCGTGGCGCTCGGAAGTGCGGTGGCGTCCATCAATGCCAAGAACCAGAAGCAACTGGAACTGGCAGAACAGATTGCGGCAATGAAACTCCAGCAGGGTGCCAACGCCCGCGAAACCGCCGCCGCCAATCAGGTTGTGATGCTCACGCAGCGGATCGCCAAGAACGCCAACCAGCTGCTGGTCGGCGACGCGATTGCGCCGGAGGTCGCGTTCCTGCTCGGCAAGGACAGCACGACTTTCCGGCAACTGATCACCGGACTCGCCAGCGGTTCCGACGCACTTAGACTCACTGCCGCCACCGACTCGGACGTGAAGGAGCGGCTGGGGCAACTGGACAAGGCGGCGCAGGAAGGCGAACAATCGATCAGCGGCATTCTCGGCAACGTGCAGCCGCTGCTCCAGGCCAAGCAGGCCGGAAGTGCGGTCGTTCGCGACAGTACCGCGCTGTTCAATGCCGCCGACAAGCTCGACGAAGCGTACGACGCTCAGCACGGCGGCCTGAGCTGGACCACCGTCCTGGCGGTAGTATTCGCCCTGCTGGCACTGGGTGCTGTTTACCTCCTGGCACAACTCTATCGCCGCGACATCGAGCGCCGCCGGATCGAGGCGGAGGAACAAATGTCCCGCTCCGAAATCGACCGCAGCGGCACCCAGCAGGCGATCCTGCGGTTGATGAACGAGATGGGCGATCTGGCCGATGGCGATCTGACCGTCCGGGCAACCGTGACCGAAGACGTCACTGGCGCGATTGCAGACTCGGTGAACTACACCATTGAAGAACTCGCAGTCCTGGTACGCCGGATCAACGATGCCGCACAGCGCGTGTCTCTGGCCACCACCTCCGCCCAGCGCACCTCGAACGAACTACTGTCAGCCACGGAGCGTCAGTCGCAGGAGATTACCGAGGCCGGCGATGCGGTCCTTGCGATGGCGCGCTCGATGAGCGAGGTGTCGGGCAACGCGACGCAGTCGGCCCAGGTTGCGCGGCAGTCTCTGGATGCAGCGGAAAAGGGTGCGCAGGCGGTAACCAATTCGATTCGCGGCATGAACGACATCCGCGAACAGATCCAGGAAACCTCGAAACGAATCAAGCGCCTCGGCGAATCCTCGCAGGAAATCGGCGAAATCGTGGAACTGATTTCCGACATTACCGAGCAGACCAACGTACTGGCCCTGAATGCCGCCATCCAGGCAGCGAGCGCCGGTGAAGCAGGGCGCGGCTTCACGGTGGTGGCCGAAGAAGTGCAGCGACTGGCCGAACGCTCCGGCGAGGCCACCAAACAGATTGCCGCCATCGTCAAAACGATTCAGACCGACACCCAGGATGCAGTGACCGCGATGGAGAGTTCCACCCGTGGCGTGGTTGACGGCGCCAAGCTGTCCGACAACGCCGGTCAGGCGCTGGCCGAGATTTCCGACGTATCGAAACGCCTGGCCGGACTGATCGAGCAGATCACCCAGCAGACGCAGCAACAATCGTCGCGCGCCACGCAGGTTGCACAGACCATGAAGAGCATCCTGCGGGTGACCGAGCAGACCACCCAGGGAACCCAGGAGACCGCGGTATCGATCGGCCAGCTGGCCGAGCTGGCGGTCGAACTCAAGGGTTCGGTTTCCGGCTTCAAGGTCTGACCTCGCCCTCTACAGCCAGCAGCCCGTGAGCCAAACATGATGCATAGCGCCGCCGACACCGATCTGGGACCGCTATCCTGGGTAAAGGGAGAAATCGACCTCGCGCTCGGACGCAGCGCCGAGGCGCTTGACCTTGCCTCCGATGGCGACAACGCGCAGCTTCGATTCGCCCATACCCACCTGCACCAGGCGCATGGCGCGCTGTCCATCGTCGGTCTGGACGGACTGACCCAGTTCTCCGAGGCGCTCGAGCAACTGGTCGGCGAACTCACCGCGGATAACGTCACCGGGGAACGTATCGCGCTCGCAAAGCGCGCCATTGGGGCAATGCGCCAGTTCCTCGACGAACTGGTTGCTGGTTCGGCGAACCAGCCGCTGCGCCTGATGCCGCTGTACGAGGAAATCCAGCTCGCGCGGGGCCAGCCCAAACCCGCCCGCAGCGAATTGTTCTTCCCCGACCTGATGCTGCGTCCGCCGAGGCGCGAAGTGCCGGCAGCCCCGCTTACGCCGCCGCAATTGCGTCTTGAACGCGCCCGGCTGGAACGCGGCGTGCTGGAAATCCTGCGCGGCAAGACCGGCATCGGCCTGCAATTCATGCGCACCGCCGTCGCCACTGTCGAACGCGCGCAAACCCTGCCGGCAACGCGGGCGCTGTGGTGGGTCACGCTGGGGTTGATCGACGGCCTGCTCGGCGGACATGTCGAACTGAGCACCGAGATCAAGAAACTCTGTGCCCGTATCGACGGCCAGATGCGCAAGCTTGCCGAAGGCTCGACGGTAGTCGGCGAGCGCCTCATGCGCGACGTGCTTTATCAGGTGGCCGTGGCGCCGCCGGCGACGCCGCTGATTCGCGAAATCCAGTCCACCTATCGGGTCGACAGCCTGATCCCGACCGCCGACTCGGCACTCGAGGCATCGGTTCACAAGCCCCGGCTGCGCACCCTGCGCGAGTTGCTGACCGAGGCCAAGGAAGCCTGGAATCGCTTCGGTGCAGGTACCGCGGTCGCCCTGCCGCAGTTCGAGGAAAAGATCCAAGCGTTACGCACTGAAATCGAGGGGCTTGGCCGCGCCGATTTCGCCGCCTTGGCGCAGGCAGTTCAGGACACCACGCAATGGCTGCGCAAGGATCCCTTGCGCCACAGCGACCAGGTGGCGATGGAAATGGCAACCGCCCTGCTGGTGCTGGAAACCGGCATCGAGCAGTTTGCCCAGCCGGGTTCCGATTTCGCCCAGCAGGGCGCAGCCATGGTCGCGCGGCTTGGCGCGCTCCAGCGCGGCGAGGCCGCGCCCGCGGCGCAGGCGCCGCTGCTCGGCGAACTGTCGCGCCGCGCACAGGAACGCCTGCTGTTGTCCCAGGTGGCGCGGGAAATCCAGGCCAGCCTAGGTCAGATCGAGCAGGCGCTCGACACCTATTTTCGCGACCCGGCGCGCCATGGCGAACTGGGCCAGCTCGATGCACCACTGAAGCAGGTCGAGGGCGCGCTGGCGATGCTGGGCGAGATCCGGGCCATCACCGTGTTGCGCGAGGCCGCGGCGGAGATTCGCGATTTCTCCCAACTCGGGTCGCTTGCCGACCCGAAGCAATTCGAGTCGGTGGCGCACAAGCTGTCGGCGCTGGGCTTTTACGTCGAATCCCTGCAGCACGGCAATGCCAATCTGGAAACCTTGCTCTCTCCTGGCAGCAAGACCGCCCCGCTGCGGGAAGAGCC
Source organism: Candidatus Methylophosphatis haderslevensis (assembly GCA_016711925.1). GTDB lineage: Bacteria > Pseudomonadota > Gammaproteobacteria > Burkholderiales > Rhodocyclaceae > Methylophosphatis > Methylophosphatis haderslevensis. The sequence goes on along the minus strand of JADJSA010000018.1, from coordinate 271,258 downwards.
GCCCGGTGCGGCGATGGAAGACCAGCTCGCGCAGCAATTGCGAGATGCGCAGGTTCTCGCCGCACAACTCAAGGACAAACCCGAGGACGACTCGCTGCGCCAGGAACTCCGGCACAACCTCGAAGCGATCCGCAAGGACGCCACCATCGTCGCGGATTCCTCGCTCGAACAACATGCCCGCGATGCGCTGCACGCGCTTGCCGCGCCGGAACAGAAGTTCGATGCGACGGCCACCGACGTACAGGCATTGCTTGCCAGTGCCGCGTCCGAGCCTGCGGCGATGCCCGGGCCGTCCGCCGACACAACGCGTCTGGCCGAGTCGAGCAGCGAGCAGATCGATGCGGAACTGCTGGAGATCTTCCTGCAGGAAGCGCACGAGGTTCTCGGCACCATCGGCGACAACTTGGTGCCGGCTCGCAACAACCCGCGCGACCGCGAGGTGTTGACAACGATCCGCCGCGGATTCCACACCCTCAAGGGGAGCAGCCGCATGGTCGGGCTGAAGGAATTCGGCGAAGCGGCCTGGGGCGTCGAACAGGTCATGAACCGCCTGCTGCAGGACGACGAAGCCTGCGCCTCGCCGTCGCTGTTCTTGCTGATCGATGAGGCGCGCCAACTGTTCTCGGCGTGGGTCAGGCAGCTCGAAACCGGCGGTCCGACTTACCGCGACGCCAGCGCCGCGCTGGCGCTTGCCGAACGCGTCAAGGCCGGCGAAGACGTGGTAACACCGGCCCCGGCGACCCCTGCCGAAGGCATGCCGCCACCTGCCGCAACCAGTCTGGCGCCGGCGCTGCCGGCCAGCGGACCGGAAGACGATTCGTCCGTACATTTCGCCGAAACGATCGTGATGGGCGATGCCCTGCGGGCCGGCCAAGCGGATGAATTAGACGCGCCGTCCGAGTCGGAGACCCTGATGGCCGAACTGACTTTCGACGAGCCGGCCGGCGACGAAGTGATCAATCTCGAGGACTCGTCGTTCGACGTACAGCATTTGCCGACGCTCGGCGACGAAGCCGCCAACGAACCGGCCGCCGGGTCGTTAGAGACACCGGTGGACACGCCGCCGGCCGAACAGCCGGCACGCCCGGCCGAGCCGGCGTCGATATCGCTCGGTGGACGCGACATATCGCCCGGACTGCTCGACATGTTCCTCACCGAGGCGCGCGGCCACATTGCCACCCTGCGACGCGAACTGGCCCGGCTGCATGTCAATCCGGCGCTGCTGCCGCCGGAGCCGGCGGTGCGTGCCGCGCACACCCTGGCGGGCATTGCCAGCACGATCGGCGCGGAGCCGATCCACGATTTGGGCCGCGCACTGGAAAGCGCACAGACCCGGCTGATCCGCGCCGATCTCGCGCCCAACGCCGACCAGTCGGCGCTGCTCAACAGCGTGGCGACGGTACTGGAGGGCATGGTCGCATCGATAGCCGAACGTCTGATGCCGCATCCGGCACCTGACTTGATCGATCGCCTGGCGTCGATCGTTGCCGCCCCTGCCAAGGCCGACGTCATCGCCTTGCGGGTGGTCAGTCCGCCGGCCTTCGCCGACGTCCCCGCCGCCCTTGAACACCCCGTGCCGCCGCCCGCTGTGGTCGAAACGCCGGCCGTGCATGAGCCGACCCCGCCCGCGCAAGCCGATTTCCTGCCGGCCGCCGAACTGCCGACCGCGCATGAAGAGCGGCGCCGCAAGCTGCGCCTGTCCGACGATCTCGACGAACAGTTGCTGCCGATGTTCCTCGAAGAGGCCGATGACCTGCAACGCGAGATTGGCGCGAAGTTGCGCCAATGGCGCGGTGAGCCGGAGCTGGCGGAGCATGCGCAATCCCTGTCGCGGCTGCTGCACACGCTCAAGGGCAGCGCCCGCATGGCCGGCGCGATGGGGCTGGGCGAACTGGTCCATGCGATGGAATCGCGCGTCGAGCAGGCGGGCGCGGAAGGCGCGGTCACGGCGGCGTTCCTCGACGAACTGGAAGCCTCCTACGATCACGCCGGCGCGATGATCGAGCGGCTGCGCAGTGGCGAACCCTCGACCCCGCCAGCGGCGGCCGAGGCGGCGCCGGAACCGGTGGCAAACGCCGCCGCCGCGATTTCGACCTCGACGCTGGAAGACCTAGAAACCGAACTGGCGGCACAGCGCGCGATGGTGCGCGTGCGCGCCGAACTGATCGACCGTTTCGTCAACGAAGCCGGCGAGATCAGCATTTCGCGCACCCGCATCGAGGGCGAGATGCGCACGTTGCGTTCCTCGTTGCTCGACCTGACCGAAAACGTGATCCGTTTGCGCAACCAGTTGCGCGAAATCGAGATCCAGGCCGAATCGCAGATGCAGTCGCGCTTGGCGCTCGCGCAAACCACCGAGGCGGACTTCGATCCGCTGGAAATGGACCGCTACACGCGGCTGCAGGAAGTCACGCGGATGATGGCCGAATCGGTCAACGACGTGACCACCGTCCAGCACAACCTGCTGCGCAACCTCGACGCGGCCGACGCGGCGCTGACCGCGCAGTCGCGGCTCAACCGCGACCTGCACCAGGGTCTGATGAGCATGCGGCTGATGCCATTCGACTCGATCGCCGAGCGGCTCTATCGCGTGGTGCGGCAGACCGCCAAGGATCAGGGCAAGAAGGTCAATCTCGACCTGCGCGGCGGCCAGATCGAAATCGACCGCGGCGTGCTCGACAAGATGACCGCGCCGATCGAGCATCTGCTGCGCAACTCGGTCACCCACGGCATCGAATCGCGCCAATTGCGCGCCCAACGCGGCAAGCCGGAGATCGGGCAGATCGTGCTCGCGCTCACCCAGGAGGGCAATGACGTCGCCATCACCATGACCGACGATGGCGGCGGGCTGGATTTCGATCGCATCCGCGCCAAGGGGCTGGCCCTCGGCATGCTGCAGCCGGACCAGGCCCATGACCAGACGTTACTGACCAACCTGATTTTCGCGCCCGGCTTCTCCACCGCCGAGCAGCTTACCGAAGTGGCCGGCCGCGGCGTCGGCATGGACGTGGTGCAAAGCGAAACCGCAACCGTCGGCGGTCGCATCGAGATTCACTCCGAGGCCGGCGCGGGCGCGCGGTTTTCCATCGTCCTGCCGCAGACCACCGCGGTCACGCAGGCATTGCTGGTGCATTGCGCCGGCAGAACCTACGCGATTCCGTCGTCGATGGTCGAGCAGGTCAGCGAACTCAAGCAGGCCGCGCTGGACAAGATCGTCGCCGAGGGCGTGACCGAGTGGATGGGCGAGCGCTACCCCTACCACTACCTGCCGCGCCTGCTGGGCGATTTCGAGAGCCTGCCGGAAACCGGCCGGCTGCACTGGATTCTGCTGTTGCGCGCCGGTGCGCAGCGGATCGCGTTGCGCGTTGACGCACTGCGCGGCAACCAGGAAATCGTGCTGAAAAAGACCGGCCCGCAACTGGCGCGCGTCATCGGCATCGCCGGCGCCACGGTACTGGGCGATGGCGAGATCGTGCTGATGCTCAACCCGATTGCGCTTGCCGCGCGCGAACTGCGCAGCCCGCATGGCGCTGTGCCGGTCGCCCCGCGCGTCGAGCCGCCGCGCGCGCCGACCGTCATGGTGGTCGATGATTCGCTGACGGTGCGCAAGATCACCGGGCGCCTGCTCGAACGCGCCGGCTACGAAGTGTTGACGGCCAAGGACGGCGTCGACGCTCTGGAACAGTTGATCGACGTGGTGCCGGAGGTCATGCTTGTCGATATCGAAATGCCGCGCATGGACGGCTTCGACCTGACGCGCAACGTGCGTGCCGACGAGCGCACGAAACGGGTGCCGATCATCATGATAACCTCGCGCATTGCCGACAAGCACCGCAATTACGCGATGGAAATCGGCGTCAATCACTACCTCGGCAAGCCTTACCAGGAAGAGGAACTGTTGGCGCTGATCGCCGGTTACGCCGCCGTGCCGGCCACCGCTTGATCGCACCCGGGGAAGGGTCATCATGAGTCCGATTGCCAAGCGCGCCGCGGTGGCGGCGCTATTCGCCGCCTTTGCCCTGGCGGGATGCAAGAACGTCAGTTTCCGCAGCGCCTCGGACGACGCGAAGGCCAAGGCTTTTGTGGTCACGCCCGGCAAGTCGGCGATCTACGTGGTGCGGCCCGAGGCGGTGCGCAACCAGGCGCTCTCGGTCGTGCTCGACGACAAGCTGACCGCGCGCACCGGCCCGTGCAGCTACCTGCTGTGGGAGGTCGATCCCGGCGCCCACGAAATCCTCGCCTACGGTGAAAACATCAGTCAGTTGGCGCTCAGGACCGAACCGGGCAAGGCTTACTTCGTGCGCCAGGATGTGGCAGGCGGCCTGTGGATGCCGCGCACCCTGCTGACGGCGGTCGACGAGCCGGGCGGGCGCAAGTCGATCGGCGAGTGCCGTCTGGTGGACTCCGGCGCCGCCACGAAGTAACGGGCTGGTTCTTACGCGCTCGCGCCGGCCTAAACCCGCTTGTAGCGTTCCAGCGTGCGGCTGCGCGCCGCGGCATGGTCGACCAGCGGCGCCGGATAGTCGCGGCCGATCACGCATTGTGCCGCCTGCTGTTCGGCCAGCGGCATCTGCCACGGCGCATGGATGTGCTTGTCCGGCACTTGCGCCAGTTCGGGCACATAGCGGCGAATGAACGCGCCGGCGGCATCGAATTTCTCCGACTGCGTCACCGGGTTGAATATGCGGAAATAGGGCTGCGCGTCGCAGCCGGTCGATGCCGCCCACTGCCAGCCGCCGTTGTTGGCCGCCAGATCGAAGTCGTTGAGCTGGCGGGCGAACCAGGCCTCGCCGAGGCGCCAGTCGATGCCCAGATCCTTGACCAGAAACGACGCCGCCACCATGCGCAGGCGGTTGTGCATGTAGCCGGTACCGTTGAGCTGGCGCATCGCCGCGTCTACCAGCGGATAGCCGGTGCGGCCCCCGCACCAGGCGGCGTACCAGTCCGGGCGCGTGTCGAAGGCCAGCGCATCGTACTCCGGGCGAAAGGCAGCGCCGACCACGTGCGGATTGAGCGCGAGAATCATGTGGTAGAAATCGCGCCAAACCAGTTCGTTGAGCCAGGTCTCGGCGCCCTTGCTGCCGTGGAGCATGCGCGCATGCGCCTCGCCGGCCAGCGTCCGGATCGAAATCGTGCCGAAGCGCAGATGCACCGACAGGTAGGACGGCCCCTTCAGCGCCGGAAAGTCGCGCCGCTCATGGTAGGCGTCGATGCGGGTGAGAAATTCGTCGAACGACTGGCGCGCGCCGCGCATGCCGCACGGCAGCTTGAGGCCGGGCAGGTTGGTCGGTTCGAAGCCGATCTGCGCAAGAGTGGGCACCGTGCCGTCGCCGGGCCCCGCGGCAAGGCGGCCACGCGCGCTGCACAGGTACGGCGCGAGGTCGCGCGGGCTCAGGTGCCTGAGCCAGGCGTTGCGGTACGGCGTGAATACCGAAAAAGGCTTGCCGCCGCCGCTCAACACTTCGCGCCGCTCGAAAATCACCTGATCCTTGAACGTGCGCAGCGCCACGCCCTGCGCTTGCAGCGCATCGGCCACCGCAGCGTCGCGCGCGAGCGCCTGCGGCTCGTAGTCGCGGTTGCAGAACACCGCCGCCACCGCAAGCTCATGGGCCAGCCGCGGGATTTCGCTGCGCGCCCGGCCGTGGCGAACGATCAGGCCGCCGCCCTGTTCGCGCAGCCGCGCATCGAGTTCGACCAGACTTTCGCGGATGAACTCGACCCGGCGATCGGCGCGCGTCGGCAGCGCATCGAGAATCTCGCTGTCGAACACGAAGACGCAAAAAACCCGCTCGAACTCGGCCAGCGCATGCGACAGGGCGGCGTGATCGGCATCGCGCAGGTCGCGACGGAACCAGACGAGGGCGGCGGGTGGCGCAACGTTCATGTCATGGCCAGGGCAGGGTTCGGGACGCGGGAAAGCAGCAATCGAAGCGAACCGGCATGCCATCATGCACCGTGCCGGAGAGCCAGTAAACACGGGCGCCCTGGCATGGCAGTGGCGCAGGGCCAGCATCCATGCGGCTTCGCGAATGGCAGACGCGAAGAAGCCCGTCCGGTGCGGTGTGCAGGCCGATGCGCCGGGCTCACCGATCTTGCCGACGAACGCGGTCATCGCTGGCGTTTGAACTGCGGCGGCGCGGAGCGGTAAAATCGCACTGTGACCAAAGCGCCGACGCATAACGTCAATCTGACGAACCACTTCCTGATCGCCATGCCGGCCATGGTCGACCCGAACTTTGCCCGCACGCTGACTTTCATTTGCGAGCATTCCGAGCAGGGCGCGCTCGGGGTCATCGTCAATCGGCCGATGGACATGTCGCTCGATGCCCTGTTCGACCGCATCGATCTGAAGCTGGAGACCGCGCAGTTTCACGACATGCCGGTTTACTTCGGCGGCCCGGTGCAGACCGATCGCGGCTTCGTGCTGCACCGGCCGGCCGGCACCTGGCATTCGACGCTGTCGATCGGGGAATCGATCGCGCTGACCTCGTCGCGCGACATTCTGGAATCGGTCGGTCATTCGGGCGAGCCCGCCGAAATTCTGGTGACGCTGGGCTACGCCGGCTGGTCGGCCGGCCAGCTCGAACACGAACTGGCGCAGAACGCCTGGCTGACGGTGGCGGCCGATCACGCGATCATGTTCGACCTGCCGGCCGAAGAACGCCTGCCGGCGGCGATGCAATTGCTCGGTATCGATTTCGCCAACCTGTCCGAAGTCGCCGGGCATGCGTGAGCATCCGGCGCAACCGGCCCTGCTTTCCGCGCAACCCGCCGCCGCTTCCGAGACCATCCTTGCCTTCGATTTCGGCGAGAAGCGGATCGGCGTCGCAGTCGGCGAATCGCTGGTGGGCATCGCGCGCCCATTGACGACGATCGCCGAGCCGGCAAGCGAGGCCCGCTTTGCGGCGATCGGGCGCTTGATCGGTCAATGGCAGCCGGCGCGGCTGGTAGTCGGCCTGCCCTGCAACGACGAAGCCGGCGAGCATGCGATCGGTACGCGGTGCCGGCGCTTCGCCAACCAGTTGCATGGCCGTTTCGGATTGCCGGTCGCGCTGGTCGACGAGCGCTACAGCTCGCTCGAGGCCGACGCCGCCCTGAAGCAGCAAGGCGCCGGCTGGCGGGACCGCAAGGCGGTGATCGACGCGCATGCGGCAAAAGTGATTCTGCAAGCCTACCTCCAGGAGCAACATGGAACTGCCCGAGGCTGAACGACTGATCGAACAACTGGTCGCGCAAATGCGCCCGGCGATCTCGGCCGATACCGCGCTGGTCGGCATCCACACCGGCGGCGCATGGCTGGCCGAGCGGCTGCATGCGGAACTGCGGATCGCCGCGCCGCTGGGCAACATCGACGTCGCCTTTTACCGCGACGACCTGAGCGGGCGCGGCCTGCACGCCAAGGCGCGGCGCTCCGACATTCCGTTCGAGGTGGAAGGCCGGCCGGTGGTGATCGTCGATGACGTGGTCTACACCGGCCGCACCACGCGCGCCGCGCTCAACGAGCTGTTCGACTACGGCCGGCCGGCGCGCGTCGATCTGGCTGTGCTGGTCGACCGCGGCGGACGCGAGCTGCCGATCGATGCGCGCTATTGCGCGCATCGCCTCGCCCAGCCGCTTGCGCCGAACCGGAATCTTCGACTGGAGCGCGACGCCGACGGCGCGTTCTCGCTGCGCCTGATCGACACACGGTAGTCCGGGCAGCGCGAGAAAAATGGCCAGAAATCCCCAACTCAACTCCCACGGCGGGCTGCGCCACCTGCTGTCGATCGAAGGGCTCCCGCGCGAGATCGTGGTGGCCATTCTCGACACCGCCGAGCCGTTCACCGAAGTGGCCGAACGCGAGGTAAAGAAACTGCCGCTGCTGCGCGGCAAGAGCGTGTTCAACCTGTTTTTCGAGAACTCGACGCGCACCCGCACCACCTTCGAGATCGCCGCCAAGCGCCTGTCGGCCGACGTGATCAACCTCAACGTCTCCACCTCCTCCACCGCCAAGGGCGAGACCCTGCTCGACACGGTGGATAACCTGGTGGCGATGCAGGCCGACATGTTCGTCGTGCGCCACGCGTCGAGCGGCGCGCCTTACCTGATCGCCCAGCATCTCGAAGCCACCCGCCGCCCGAACGTGCATGTGGTCAACGCCGGCGACGGCCGCCATGCGCACCCGACGCAGGGCCTGCTCGACATGTACACGATTCGCCACTACAAGCGCGATTTCACGCAACTCACGGTGGCGGTGGTCGGCGACATCCTGCATTCGCGCGTGGCGCGCAGCCAGATCCACGCGCTGACCACGCTCGGCGTGCCCGAGGTGCGCGCCATCGCGCCCAAGACGCTGCTGCCGAGCGAGGTCGAACGCCTGGGTGTACGGGTGTTCCACGACATGCGCGAAGGGCTCAGGGGCGTCGACGTGGTGATGATGCTGCGGCTTCAGAACGAACGCATGACCGGCTCGCTGCTGCCCAGCCCGCAGGAGTACTTCAAATTCTTCGGCCTGACCGAAGACAAGCTGGCGCTGGCCAAGCCGGATGCGATCGTGCTGCACCCGGGGCCGATGAACCGCGGCGTGGAGATCGACTCGGCGGTGGCCGACGGCGGCCAGGCGGTGATCCTGCCGCAGGTGACCTTTGGCATCGCGGTCCGCATGGCGGTGATGAGCATGCTGGCGCACGGGTGACGGGATGAAAATTCATATCGCCAACGGCCACGTCATCGACCCGGCCAACCAGATCGATGCGCCGCACGACGTGTTCATCGCCGCCGGCCGGATCGTCGCGGTGGGCCGGGCACCGGACGGCTTTACCGCCAATCGCACCATCGACGCGCGCGGGCTGATCGTCGCGCCCGGTCTGATCGACCTGTCCGCGCGGCTACGCGAACCGGGTTATGAGTACAAGGCCACGCTGGAGTCGGAACTTACCGCGGCGGTGGCCGGCGGCGTGACCAGCCTGGCCTGCCCGCCCGACACCGAACCGCCGCTCGACGAGCCGGGTCTGGTCGAGATGCTCAAGCACCGCGCGCGCAACCTGAATCTCGCCCACGTTTATCCGCACGGCGCTCTGACCATCAAGCTCAAGGGCCAGACGCTGACCGAGATGGGCGAACTGGCCGAGGCCGGTTGCGTGGCATTCAGCCAGGCCAACACCCAAGTTCGGGACACGCAGGTGCTGTTGCGCGCGCTGCAGTACGCGGCAACCTTCGGCCACAGCGTGTGGCTGCAGCCGCAGGACGGCTATCTCGCCGGCGAGGGCGTGGCGCACGACGGCGAGGTCGCCTCGCGCCTCGGCCTGGCCGGCATCCCGGTACTGGCCGAAACGGTGGCGATCTCAACCATGCTGCAACTGGTGCGGGCGACCGGCGTGCGGCTGCATTTCGCGCGCATTTCCAGCGCGGCCGGGCTGGCGCTGATCGACGAGGCACGCGCGCGCGGCATCGCGGTGACCTGCGATGTATCGGTCAATCACCTGCACCTGTGCGACGTGGACATCGGCTACTTCAACACCCATTGCCGGCTGCAGCCGCCGTTGCGTTCGCACACCGACCGCGACGCACTGCGCCGGGCGCTGGCCGACGGCCGCATCGACGCGGTGTGCTCGGACCATACCCCGGTGGACGATGACGCCAAGCAGGTGCCGTTCGGCGAGGCAGAAGCGGGCGCGACCGGGCTCGAACTGTTGCTGCCGCTGACCTTGAAATGGGCGCAAGAGATGAAATTGCCGCTGGCGACCGCGCTGGCGCGCATCACCTCGGATGCGGCGCGGATTCTCGGCATCGCGGCCGGCACCCTGAGGCCGGGCGCGGCCGCCGACGTGTGCATCATCGATCCGCGTGCCCCCGCACCGGTCAGCCGCGAATCGCTGAGAAGCCAGGGCAAGAACACGCCATTCCTCGGGCTGGAACTGACCGGGTGTGCGCGCTACACACTGACAGACGGACAGGTGGTGTTCGAGCGGCGCTGACCCGCGATCAAGGCGGGGCAGCCGGCGAGCCGCCCGGTCGCGCGAAACGATGCCCTGGAAGGCGCATGGATACTGGCTCTCAGGGCATCGATCGGCGCCGGAATTGCGCCGGATCGGCCTTCGGCAGAGCCACTTCGACCGGGAACGCGGCGTCGATGGCATCCAGCGACACCCCTGTTACCCGCAAACGCTTTTGCCGGGAGGCCGCGCCGCCGATCAGTTCGACCTGGCTGCGCGGCACATCGAGACGTTGGGCGACAAACGCGATCAGTGCTGCATTGGCCTTGCCGTCTACCGGCGGGGCGGCCAGCCGGATTTTCAGCGCCGCGCCATGTTCGCCCGCGGCTTCGCTGCGCGAGGCGCCGGGCTGAGCATGGATCGCCAGCAGCACCGTGTCGCCGTCGGCACGCGCCCACGGCCGAACCATCAGAGCATCACGGGCAGCAGCGAGACCCGAACCTGGCCGATCACCATCAGCACGATCTGCAGCAGCAGCAACAGCACCAGCGGCGACAGATCGATATTGGCGATCGACGGAATCACCTTCTGAATCGGGCGCAGGAACGGCCGCGCCAGGCCGTCGAGTGCCGGGGCGATAGGCGAACGCGGGCTCACCCACGAAAGGATCGCGGAAGCGAACACCACGATGATCAGCAGCCAGACCGAAAGCCGGATCACCTCGAGCACGCCGACCGCCAGCACGATAGCACCGAGCCGTGCCGGATCGAGTTCGATCGGCACGCCGCGCAGCCACACCACCAGGGCGACTTTCACCGCCTGCAACAGGATCGCCGGCACCAGACTCGACAGATCGAGCCCGCCGAGACTCGGCACGATCCGGCGCAAGGGCAGCACAACCCAGTCGGTAAGCTGGGTGACGAAGGCGCCGAGCTGGTTGCGAAACGACACCCGCATCCACTGCATGTACAGCCGCAGCAGCAGCGTGACCGTAAGCAGGCTGACGACGGCATCGACGATCATCAGGACAATGGTGGTCAGCATCGGTCAATCCCTCGCGCCAAGTTCGTCGCCGAGCACCTTGCCGCGCGCGCAGGCGGCCGCAACCGCACGCGATATCGCCGCCGCGACCCGATCGGCTTCGAGCGAATCGAGCGCCGCTTCGGTGGTGCCGCCCCTGGAGGTCACCCGCCCGCGCAGCACGGCCGGCGACTCAGCCGACTGGGCCGCCAGCCTGGTGGCGCCGGAAAACGTTTCGATGGCAAGCTTGCGCGCGGCCTCCGGATCGAATCCCAGTTCCTCGCCAGCAGCCTGCAATGCCTCGATAAAATAGAACACGTAGGCCGGGCCGCTGCCGGAGACGGCGGTCACCGCATCCATCTGCGACTCGTCGTCGATCCACACCGTATGCCCGACTGCGGCCAGCACGCTGTCGGCGATCTCGCGCTCGTCGAGCGCAACCGAGGCGTCGGCACACAGCCCGCTGATTCCCGCGCCGACCAGCGCCGGCGTGTTGGGCATCGCCCGCACGATGCGCCGGTAACCGCCCAGCCAGCGCGCGATATCCGCGATCCTGACGCCGGCGGCGATGCTCACCACCAGTTGGCGCTGCAGCCGACCGGTCAGGGGAACGAGCGCATCGCGCAACTGCTGCGGCTTGACCGCCAGCACCAGCACGTCGCAGGCGAGTACCGAGTCGTCGGCCACTGCGGCGCAGCGCACGCCGAACTGGTCTGTGAGGCGCTCACGCGTCTCGGCCATCAACTCGACCACCTGGATCGCCACCGCGGAAAAACCGCGCTTGACCATGCCCCCGATCAGCGCCGCCGCCATGTTGCCGCCACCGAGAAAACTGACTTTCATTGCATCGCCCTGTCTGCCGCAGTTCGGGAACCGAAAATCGCCGTGCCGACCCGCACGATCGTCGCACCTTCGAGAATCGCAGCCTCGAGATCGGACGACATTCCCATTGATAGCGTATCAAGGCCGAGGCCGTCCGTGTTCAATGTCTCCAAGAGCCGCCGCAACTGGGCGAAGCGCCCCCGCACCAGCGCGGGATCGTCGGTCGGCTCGGGGATGGTGGTCAGTCCGCGCAGCCTGAGGCGCGGCAGCGCGCGCACCGCTAGCGCGAGGGCGGCGACTTCGCCGGCAGAAACGCCGCTCTTGGTCGATTCGCCGCTCAAGTTAACCTGGATGCACACGTTGAGATCCGGCAGGTCGGGGGCGCGTGCGTCAGCCAGGCGACGGGCGATCTTCAGCCGGTCGACCGCGTGAACCCAACCGAAACGCGCCGCGACCTGGCGTGTCTTGTTGCTCTGGAGCGGTCCGGTGAAATGCCAGTCGAGATTCAGATCGGCCAGTTCCGTGATCTTTTCGACGCCTTCCTGAACATAGTTTTCGCCAAAACTGCGCTGTCCGGCAAAATATGCGTCTCTTATGCTCGGCGCGGAAACCGTCTTGGAAATGGCCAGCAGTAGTACACTCGCGGGGGCGCGATGCGCTTGCCGGCAGGCCGACTCGATGCGCTGCCTCACGGCGTCCAGGCGGGCTTGAATTTTTGTCATAATCAATTGAAAACAGTACGGAAATTATATCACCCGTCCAGCCGCATCGGCTTCGACGGGTAGCTCCGGCGATCCGGCGGGCGTCACGACAGGGAATGGCAAATGGATATCACCGAACTGCTGGCCTTTGCGGTAAAGAACAAGGCCTCCGACCTTCACCTCTCATCGGGTTTGCCGCCGATGATTCGTGTTCACGGCGACATCCGGCGCATCAATCTGCCGCCGATGGAGCACAAGGACGTGCACGGCATGGTGTACGACATCATGAACGACGGCCAGCGCAAGGTCTATGAAGAACATCTGGAGTGCGACTTCTCGTTTGCCGTCCCCAATCTGGCGCGTTTCCGGGTCAATGCCTATGTGCAGATGCGCGGCGCCGGCGCAGTGTTCCGGACCATTCCATCGAAGGTGTTGACACTCGAGGAACTGGAGGCGCCGAAAATCTTCAAGGAGATCTCCAACCAGCCACGCGGCATCGTGCTGGTAACCGGCCCGACCGGCTCCGGCAAGTCGACCACGCTGGCGGCGATGGTCGACTACGTCAACGACAACGAATACGGCCATATCCTGACCATCGAGGATCCGATCGAGTTCGTGCATGAATCGAAGCGCTGCCTGATCAACCAGCGCGAAGTCGGCAAGGACACGCTGTCGTTCAACAACGCATTGCGCTCTGCGCTGCGCGAGGATCCGGACGTAATCCTGGTCGGCGAAATGCGCGACCTCGAAACCATCCGTCTCGCCCTCACCGCCGCGGAAACCGGCCACCTGGTGTTCGGCACGCTGCACACGAGTTCGGCCGCCAAGACCATCGACCGGATCGTCGACGTGTTCCCGGCCGCCGAGAAGGACATGGTTCGCGCGATGCTTTCCGAGTCGCTGCGCGCAGTCATCTCGCAGACGCTGCTCAAGACCAAGGACGGTTCCGGCCGCGTTGCCGCCCACGAAATCATGATCGGCACGCCCGCCATCCGCAACCTGATCCGCGAGAACAAGATCGCGCAGATGTACTCGATGATCCAGACCGGTCAGAACGCCGGCATGCAGACGCTCGATCAGTGCCTGCTCGATCTGGTCCGGCGCAATGTCGTGTCGGCGCCCGAGGCGCGCGTCAGGGCGCAGAACAAGGACAATTTCGCCGCGTAGTCGGCCAGGACAAAGGCGGCCGGCCGGGCGTACCGGGTTCGGTGGCACAGCGGGAGAAGCAGGATGGAACGCGATCAGGCACTCAAGTTCATGCACGATCTGCTGCGCCTGATGGTCAGCAAGCGTGGCTCGGACCTTTTCATTACCTCGGGTTTTCCGCCGGCGATCAAGATCGACGGCAAGATCACACCGCAGTCCAACCAGACGCTGACACCGCAGCACACGGCCGAACTGGCGCGCTCGATCATGAACGACCGCCAGGCGGCAGAATTCGAATCGACCAAGGAATGCAACTTCGCCATTTCGCCGAGCGGAATCGGCCGCTTCCGCGTCAATGCGTTCGTGCAGCAGGGGCGCATCGGCTGCGTGCTGCGAACCATCCAGCAGAAGATTCCGACCTTCGACGAACTGGGCATGCCGCCGGTGTTGAAGGACATCGCAATGACCAAGCGCGGTCTGGTGATCTTCGTCGGCGGCACCGGTACCGGCAAAACCACTTCACTGGCCGCCCTGGTCGATTACCGCAACACCAACAGCTACGGCCACATCGTGACGGTCGAGGATCCGATCGAATATGTACACGATCACAAGAACTGCATCGTGACCCAGCGCGAAATCGGCGTCGATACCGACTCCTGGGGCGCCGCTCTGAAGAACACCCTGCGTCAGGCGCCGGACGTGATCCTGATGGGCGAAATCCGCGACCGCGAGACCATGGATTACGCCATCGCGTTCGCCGAAACCGGCCACCTGTGTCTGGCGACGCTGCACGCCAACAGCGCGAACCAGGCAATCGACCGCATCATCAACTTCTTCCCGGAAGAGCGCCGATCGCAATTGTTGATGGATCTGTCGCTCAACCTGCGCGCCATGGTTTCGCAGCGCCTGTTGCCGATGAAAAACAGCAAGGGCCGCGTGCCGGCGGTCGAGATAATGCTCAATTCGCCGCTTATCGCCGACCTGATCTTCAAGGGCGAAGTGACCGAGATCAAGGATGTGATGAAGCGTTCACGCGAACTCGGGATGAAGACCTTCGACATGGCTTTGTTTGAACTCCACGAGGCCGACAAGATCACTTACGAAGACGCGCTGCGCAATGCCGATTCCGTGAACGACCTGCGCCTTACGATCAAACTGCAAGGCAAGGAATCGAAGGATCGAGACCTGACCGCCGGGGTCAGCCACCTCGACATCATTTAGGCGGCGCGTCTGCTTCGGCAGCGCGGCGCTTGGCCAGTTTCCCGGCAACCACCCGGTACTCGTAGAGCCGGCATTCCAGCGCGCCGTTGTAGAGCGGGGTTCGCTTGGTCGCCTTGAGCCCGATCAGCTTCGGCAGGTTTTCGTCGCCGGAGAAGAAGTAGCACCGCCAGCCGGCAAAGCGCTGCTTCAGGGCGTCGCCAAGCTTCGGGTACAGGAGGTCCAGCGATTTCTGCTCGCCCAGGCGCACGCCGTACGGCGGATTGGTGACCATGACCCCGGACTCGGCTGGCGCATTGACGTTCAGTATGTCGGCCTGGACGACCCTTATCCGGCCATCGAGACTGGCGTACTGCAGGTTGCGGCGCCCGCGGTCTGCTTCGACCGGGTCGAGATCCGCCCCACTGATCTGGAAAACGCTCTCCCGCTTGACAGCACGTGCGTCGGACACCATGAGTCGCCACAGCGGCTGATCGAAGCGGCGGAAGCGCTCGAAGCCGAAGTTGCGCCCGAGTCCCGGCGCGATGTCGAGCGCAATCTGCGCCGCCTCCAGCAGAAATGTGCCACTGCCGCACATCGGATCGAACAGCGGCTCCTCCGGTTTCCAGCCGGCGAGCATCAGGATTCCGGCCGCCAGATTCTCTTTGAGCGGCGCTTCGACCCGTGCCCGCTTGAGTCCCCGCTTGTAGAGCGGTTCCCCGGAGGTATCCAGGTAGAGCATCGCCGACCGGTCGTCGACGAACAGGTGGATGCGCATGTCCGGATTGGCGGTATCGACGCTCGGCCGTTTGCCCAATGCCGCGCGAAAGCCGTCGCACACGGCATCCTTGGTGCGCAACGCAAGGAACTCGAGACTTTTCAACGGGCTGCGGATCGCGGTGACATAGACGCGAATCGTCTGTTCGACCGAGAACCATTCGTGCCACGGCAGGTTGCGCGCCATGGCATAAATGTCGTCCTCGTTGCGATACGGGCAATGTGCAACTCGCCAGAGCACGCGGGTCGCAAGTCGGCTCCACAAATTGACGCGATAGCAGCCGCGCCAGTCGGCGACGAAGTGCACACCACCAGGCACCGGTTCCACCGAGGCAGCCCCCAGCCCGCTCAGTTCCTCCGCCAGCAAGGCCTCAAGGCCGCGCGGACACGGGCAAAAGAATTCCTGCGGTCCGAGATACAGGCCGGCCCGTGCGTTTAGGACAGAGGTTGGGACAGTAGGAACGCGCCGAAGCCGGGTCAGTGTCACGGACGTGGTTCCTGGATCAGAACGGTTTGAAGATGACGAGCCACACAGCCACAAACAGAACGATCACCGGCATTTCGTTGAACCAGCGAAACCAGACGTGTCCGCGCGCGTTGCGATCGGCGGCGAATCCGCGCAGCAGGCGGCCACAGTACAGGTGGTAGGCAACCAGCACCAAGGCGAGCAAAGTCTTGACATGCAACCACGCACCTTTGACGAAGTAGTCGTCATAGACGACCCAGAGAACCAAACCCAGAACGACCGCAAGCACTCCCAGCGGCGTCATGAACCGGTAGAGCTTGTTGGCCATCATCAACAAGCGATCCCGCTCCGCTTTGCTATCCGCGGGAACCATCGCCAGATTCACGAAAATCCGCGGCAGGTAAAACAGCCCAGCGAACCAGCTTACGACAAACACAATGTGCAATGATTTGACCCAAAGCATGGTTCCGGCAATCCGTTCAGAAGTTCCAGACGACCTGCAGTTCGTCGCCGACAGCCAGCCGCTGCCCGGCACCGCCGAGCACGATCGCGTTCTGGCCGAAAATCGTACCGGCCTCGTGAGTGCTGCGAAAGCTGCTTAGCGTCGCGAGCGGCTCCGCATCCTCATCTCTCACACCGGTTGCCGGATCGACGGTAGTGATCCGGCAACGCGCACAGGGCTTGACCAGACGCAATGCGATACCGTTCGGGCCGCGCAACTCGTGAACGTGGTCCTCGTCGAACGCTTCGACGCCATGCAGCGTCAGATTGGGCCGAAAACGCGCCATCCGAACCGCTTGCGCGCCCTTTTCCAGCAATCGTTCGTTGAGCGCGCCCAGCGACGCTTCGCTGATGACGAGCAGCGCAAAGCCATCGGAGAACTGCGTGGTGGCAACGGCTTCTCCTGCATAGCCCCGGTCGCTGAAACGCGCGCTGCGCTGGTCGAATTCGACCAGCCGGCACTGCCGACCAAGGACTTGCGAAAACCAGTCGGCCGCAGCCTCGCCGGCATCGAAAGCCGCGCATTTGTCGTTCCATACCGTTGCCGCAACGCTTGCTCCCGGGCGCCCGAGCGCGACCTCCAGGTCGGCCATGCCGGGGGCGCTGACACGCAGCGCATCGTCGCCGAGTTGCGGTTCAATCAGCGCCATCTGCGGAAGCTGGCGCTGTGTCAGGAACGTGCCCTCGCGATCGACCACCATCCAGTGCCGGTCTCGCGCCAACCCGTCCCGGGTCAATAGGGCCGACCTCTGTTCGATGCTGCCGCAGGACTTGATCGGATAGATACAGAGACCGCTGATAGTGACCACTCATCCCTCCAGCGCTGCGCGCAGACCGTCTCGAACCTGCGGAAACCGCAACTTGATCCGCAATTCGCGCTTGAATCGATCGTTTATCAACCGCCGCGACTCGGACATGAACGACAAGGTCAGAGGCGACAGGCGCTCGGCCGCGGCGGCCCGCCGGATTCGCGGCGGGTGAGGCAATCCGAGGCCGTCGGCGACCAGATCGAAGTAATCGCCCATGCGCAGATCGCTGTCGTCGCTGGCATTGAAGACGCGTCCGCCGCGTGCCCGAAACAATGCCATGCCGGCCAGTCGCGCCAGATCGGTTGCATGGATGTGGTTGGTGAACACATCGTCCTCGACGGCCAGCACGGGGTCACCGCGGCGCAGACGATCGATCGGCAGCCGGTCGGCAGCATAGATGCCCGGGGCGCGCAGGATCGCCACGGCGCAGCCGCTGCGAATCCCGAACTCGCGCAACGCGGCTTCCGCGTCGACGCGACGCCGCGCCCGCGCCGTGGCCGGCCGCACAGGCCTGGTCTCGGAAACCCGCTCGCCCATGCAATCGCCATAGACGCCGGAGGTGGAAATGTAGGAAATCCGCTGTGGTAGACTCGCCCGGGTGGATAAGGCGGCAAGCAGGTGGCGGGTGCGCCGATCTCCGGCTCCGCCTTCCGGCGGCGGGGCGGCATGCAATACGCAATGCGCAATTCCGGCCAGCCGCCGCAAGGTGCCCGGCACGTCCAGATCGCCGCGCAGCGGGATCGCCCCAAGGCTGCGGACTATCGCTTTGTCGTCGGCATTGCGCACCAGCGCATAGACCCGAAAACGCTGCGCAAGCCAGGGCAATGCGCGCTTGGCCACATCGCCGCAGCCGATGATCAACAATCTTCTCACTGTGCGATTATCTCACGACACGCTTTCGAGGCAGTTTCAACCATGACGGTCCAGGTCACGATCAAGCCCAGCGGCCACGGCTACCAGGCCGATCCGGAGCAAAGCATCCTGCAGACTGCGCTCGATGCCGGATTCATTCTCCCGTATGGATGCCGCAATGGCGCCTGCGGCTCGTGCAAGGGCAAGGTGCTCGCCGGCGAGATCGCACATGGCGAGCATCAGGAAAGCGCCCTGAGTTCCGACGAACGCAGGCGAGGCTACGCACTGTTCTGCTGCGCCCGCCCGCGGGGCGACATCACGATCGAATGCCGCGAGGTGCGTGCGCTGAAGGACATCCCGGTTCGCATTCTTCCCTGCCGGGTACAGAAGATCGAGCGTCCGGCCGGGGACGTCGTGATCCTTCACCTGAAACTCCCGGCCAACGAACGGCTGCAGTTCCTGGCCGGCCAATACATCGACATTCTGCTCAAAGACGGCAAGCGCCGCAGCTTTTCGATCGCCAACGCACCGCATGACGACGCGTGCCTGCAACTGCATATCCGCCACATTCCCGGCGGGCAGTTTACGGAGCACGTGTTCCACACCATGAAAGAGCGCGACATCCTGCGGTTCGAGGGACCGCTGGGCAGCTTCTACCTGCGCGAAGCGGACGGCCAAGTGGAAGGCGGCGCGCCGGGCAAGCCGATCATTCTGGTTGCGGGCGGCACCGGTTTTGCACCGATCAAGGCGATCGTCGAACACGCCAGCCACCACAAGATCAAGCGGCCGATGACGCTTTACTGGGGTGCGCGCGATCGCGCGGGGCTGTACCTGCACGAACTCGCGCAAAGCTGGGCGACGACGCTTGCTGGATTCAAGTATGTTCCTGTTCTGTCCGATAACCTTGCGGAGGACGACTGGCACGGCCGAACGGGACTGGTCCATCAGGCGGTGATCGACGATTTGCCGGATCTGTCGGCTTGTCAGGTATATGCCTGTGGCGCGCCGGCGATGATCGATGCCGCCAGGAAAAGCTTCGTTGACGCCTGCCGGTTGCCCGAGGAAGAATTCTTTGCCGATTCGTTCACTTACTCTGCAGACAGCCTGCCCAGCCGATGACCGTCCTGCTTACCCACGAACCCGTCGTCAATAAGTCGCGCGCGATTACCGCCAACCGCCTGGTGGTCCATGCCGAGTCGATGGGCGAGGCCTGCGATGCCTTGAACGAGATTGCCCCAAGCTGGCCGATGGAGCGCACCGTCCTGCTTAGCCTGTCGGGCATCGCGCTGGATGCAACGCTGGTGGAATGGGAGCTGCCGGAAAACACGCTGGTCGAGCTGCCGGCAAGCCTGTTGGCTACCGGCGAAGGCGCCCAACTGGCGAAGGCGCTTGCGGAAAAGGGTATCGGCCTGTGTGCGTCGCAGGTCGGCCACGGCGAGAAGCTGCCGGCCGACGTGCCGCTGCGGTTCGGACTGGTCGACGTAGTCGCCCATCCGCGCGCGCTCCACGGTGTGGGCGTGCCTTTGGCAGTCGGGCTGCTGAACGCCGCCGGCTTCGATGCCGCAATGGCAAACGGCTATGCCGGTGCGACCGGTTGGTTCTTTCTCAATGGCGGACCAAAGGCGCATCGCCTGTCGCCGGGACACGCACAGATCGTCCGCGTGCTGAATCTGGTGCGGCGCGACGCCGAAGTCAAGGAGATTGAAGCGGCGCTGAAACAGGATGTCGCGCTCTCCTACAAACTGCTGCGCTACATCAACTCGGCCGGCTTCGGCCTGCCGGTCGAGATTCAGTCGTTCCGCCACGCGGTCACCATGCTAGGCTACGACAAGCTGAACAAATGGCTGTCCCTGCTTCTCGTCACGGCGAGCAAGGAGCCCGGCGCGCCCGCAATCATGCAGGCCGCGATCGCGCGGGGCCGCTTCATGGAACAGGTCGGGCAGGTGTTTTTCGACCGGGGCGAGCACGACAACCTGTTTATCACCGGCGCCTTCTCGCTGCTCAACGTGCTGCTGGGAACAAGCATGGAAGCGGTTCTCAGCGAGATGCACCTGCCGGACGCCATTTCTGCGGCGCTTACCGGCAAGGGCGGCGTATACAAACCGTTTCTCGACCTCGCGCGCGCCTGCGAGGACGACCCGCGCAATCTCGCCGGCCAGGCGGAAAACCTCGGCCTGGACTTCCAGGCCATCAACCGCGCGCAACTGTCGGCGGTTTCATTTGCCGACACCCTTCAGGGCGACTGAAGACCGCACCGATTCCCGGCGCATCGTTCGCCGGCAGAATTCGGCACCATTCGCAGGGTACTGCGCGATCCGGCCAAACTGCAAAGGTGGCAGAGCACGCAACTGCGTCGCAACTGGCGCTGCACGACAAGCTCCCGGGTTCCGTCAGGCGACTCGTGCGCCGCAAGGCGCCAGGCGCCGGGCCGCCCGAACTTCGCCACGACCCGCGCCCGGCTAGTCGCCGCCCAGATAGGCTTCGCGCACTCCAGGATTGTCCAGCAGCATCGCCGCGCTGTCGGCAAGCGTGATGCGACCGCTTTCCATCACGTAACCCCGTGTCGATACCGACAGCGCCAGCTTGGCATTCTGTTCGACCAGCAGGATGGTCATGCCGTCCGCCGCGACCGAGCGAATCACGTCGTAGACCTTCTGCACCATGATCGGCGCGAGTCCCATCGAAGGCTCGTCGAGCAACAACAGTTTGGGTCGGCCCATCAGGGCGCGACCAATCGCCAGCATTTGCTGTTCGCCGCCCGACAAGGTGCCGGCCAGCTGCCCGGCGCGCTCCTTGAGCCGCGGCAGCAGATCGTAGACGCGGGCCAGATCGGCCTCGATTGCGCTCGTGTCGCTGCGGCAATAGGCGCCCATCGCAAGGTTCTCGGCGATGCTCAGCCGCGCGAACACGCCGCGTCCTTCGGGCACCAGCGCCAGGCCTTCGCCGATCAGGCGGTGCGCCGGCCAGTGCACGATATCGTCGCCGCGGTAGCGAATCTCGCCATGCGCGGGAAGCATGCGCGCCAGTGCCTTGAGGGTGCTGGTCTTGCCGGCGCCGTTGGCGCCGATCAGACAGACCAGTTCGCCGTCGGCAACATCGAAATCGATCGACTTGACCGCCGAAATGCCGCCGTAGGAAACCCGCAGTTCGCGCACCTTGAGCATCAGGCGAGCGCCCCGCCGAGATATGCCTCGACCACCTTCGGATCCCGCTGCACCCGGTCGGGAACGTCTTCCGCGATCTTCTCGCCGTAGTCGAGCACGGCAACGCGATCGCACAGCCCCATCACCAGCTTGACATCATGCTCGATCAACAGCACGGTGACGCCGTCGGCGCGTATCGATTCGACCAATTGGCGCAGCGACGCGGTTTCGGTGGCATTCATGCCGGCGGCCGGCTCGTCCAGCGCCAGCAGCTTGGGCTCGGTCGCCAGCGCGCGGGCGATTTCGAGGCGCCGCTGGTCGCCATACGAGAGGTGTCGTGCCAGATCGTTGGCGCGCGCGTCGACGCCGACGTATCGCAACAGCCGGTGTGCCCGATCGACGATGTCCGCCTCTTCCCTGCGGGTCGCCCGATTGCGCAACACCGCGCCGATCACGCTGGCGTGGCTGCGCAAGTGGCGCCCGACCATCACGTTCTCCAGCGCACTCATGTTGGCGAACAGACGGATGTTCTGGAAGGTCCGTGCGATGCCTTGGCGCGTGACCAGATGCGGCAAACCGATGTCGAGTCGCGCACCATCGAACTGCACCTCGCCGCTGTCGGCCGAGTAGAGGCCGGTCAGGACGTTGAAGAACGTCGTCTTGCCGGCGCCGTTGGGGCCGATCAGCCCGTAGATTTCGCCGCGTCCGATCGTCAGCGAAACATCGCGCAGCGCCTGCACGCCACCGAACGACTTGGCGATGCCGCGCGCATCGAGCAGCACTTCACTCACGCTCGCTTCCCGCGCCATTTTCCGGGCTATTTCCGGCGCCTGCGAACTCGCGCCGGCGGATCGCCGACGGCCACAAACCGGCCGGCCGATAGAGCATGACCAGAATCAAGGCCAGTCCGAACAGCAGCATCCGCAGCGACTCCGGCGGCACCAGCACCTTGCCGAACAGCGCGGTCTGCACCGGCCCGGCGCCGTAGCGCAGCGCCTCGGGCAGCAGCGTGAGCAGGATGCCGCCGAATATCACGCCCGGGATGTGCCCCATCCCGCCCAGAACAACCATGCAGAGCACCATCACCGATTCCATCAGGGTGAAGCTCTCCGGGCTGACGAACTGCTGGAATCCGGCGAACAGGCCGCCGGCCACGCCGCCGAACGAGGCGCCCATGGCAAACGCCAGCAGCTTGATGTTGCGGGTATTGATGCCACAGGCCTTGGCGGCGATCTCGTCCTCGCGAATCGCCACCCAGGCGCGGCCGATGCGCGAATCCTCGAGGCGGATCGACACGAACACCACCAGCAGGGTCGCGCCCAGGAACAGGTAGTAGTACAGATACACCGACGGCAGGCCGATGCCGAATACATCGAGAGTACGGCCGAACGAAACGCCGCCGATGCCGATCGGGTCGATCTGCGTGATGCCTTGCGGCCCGTTGGTCAGATTGACCGGGCGGTTCAGATTGTTCATGAAGATGCGGATGATTTCGCCGAAACCAAGGGTGACGATCGCCAGATAGTCGCCCCGCAGGCGCAGGGTCGGCGCACCGAGGATCACACCGAACGCCCCGGCCACCAGCGCCCCGAGCGGCAGGATCGCCCAGATCGGCCAGTGCAGGCCTGGCGCCAGGGACGGAAAGGCGCCCGCCAGATGGGGCGAACTGAGCAGCGCATATAGGTAGGCGCCAACCGCGTAGAAAGCGATGTAGCCGAGATCAAGCAGACCGGCGAAACCGACCACGATGTTTAAGCCGAGCGCCAGCATGATGTAGAGCAGCGCAAAATCGATCACCCGCACCCACGCGATGCCGGCCCCCGCACCGACCGCGAACGGGGCAAGGGCGAGTGCTACGGCCAGCAGCAGCGTCCCGGCAAGCGCCACCCGCGGATCGCGCCGCTTGCCCTCAAGGGTGGTCACGCCCGCTCCGAAACCTGCTCGCCCATCAATCCGGACGGGCGCAGCACCAGCACCAGAATCAGGACGAAAAAGGCGAACACGTCGCGATAGTTCGACCCGAGCACCCCGCCGGTCAGGTCGCTGATGTACCCGGAACCGAGCGATTCGATCAGCCCCAGCAGCACCCCGCCCAGCATTGCCCCGGCGAGATTGCCGATGCCGCCGAGCACCGCGGCGGTAAAGGCTTTCAGTCCGAGCATGAAACCCATGCTGTAGTGCGCGATCGAGTAATTCGCGCTGACCATCAGGCCGGCGACCGCGGCCAGCGCCGAGCCGACCACGAAAGTGAAGCTGATGATGCGATCGACGTTGACGCCCATCAGGCTGGCCATCGCTGGATTCTCCGCGGCGGCCCGCATCGCGCGGCCGATGCGGGTTTTCTGCACCAGCAGGATCAGCCCGGCCATGGTGGCGCCGGCGACGCAGACGATCATGATCTGCAGATCGTTGATGTGCGCGCCCATCAGGCTGTGCGGCGTCTCGGAAAACAGCGCTGGAAACGACAGGTAGGTACTGCCCCAGCCGAGCATCATCACCTGTTGCAGGACAATCGACACGCCGATCGCGGTGATCAGTGGCGCGAGCCGCGGCGCATTGCGCAGGGGCCGGTAGGCCACCCGCTCGATCGTGAATCCGAGCGCCATGCAGACGGGAATCGCCCCCATCAGGCCGAGCAGCGCGATTACCGGCCCGGGCAGGCCGCTGCCCGACAGGGCCTTGACGATGGAAAGCGCGGTCAGCGCGCCCACCATCACCACTTCGCCATGGGCGAAGTTGATCAGCCCGAGAATGCCGTACACCATGGTGTAGCCGAGCGCGACCAGCGCATAGATGCTGCCGAGCACCAGGCCATTGACGATCTGCTGGATGAAGGTGTCCATGCGGCGGACGCTCAGGCGCGGCGGCTTTCCATCTGCGAATCATAACAAAGCACCGTCGCGCCGGTGCCCGGCGCGCCAAACATGCGACAAAGCCGGAACTACTCGGCTTCTGGCCGGCGCGAAACGCGGCTATGATCGCGCGATCTCTCAGACCGGCCAGTCTCCATGACAAACCAAACCCCCGCCCCGGCGCTTGTGCAACTGGTGTTCCGTGGCGAAATCGTCAGCGGGCATGCGCCCGAGGACGCCAAACGCAAACTGGCGGCGGCCGTGGGCATCGCGCCGCAGCAGATCGAGGAAGTTTTCTCCGGCCGTCGCGTCGTCCTGAAGAAGGGAGTGCCGGCAGACGAAGCACCACGCTATCTCGCCAAGCTGGAACGGATCGGCATCGTCGCCCGGGCCGAGCCGGAAACCGACACGTCGGCTGTGACGGCGCCGCAACCGCTTCCCGCAGCCGCCGTTACCGCACCCGCACCGACCGCCGCAACGCTCGCGCTGGTCGAGGACGCGCCACCGGCAGACAGCACGGCGCCGGTCGAGGAAGTGACCTGCCCCAAGTGCGCAACCCGCCAACCCAAGCGCACCCTTTGCCTGAGCTGTTCGACCGACATGCCGCGTTACGCCGCCGCGCAGAAGACGCTGAAGGATGAGGAGCGGGCGGCACGGCTGGCGGCGCTCAAGGGGGCGACCGCGCCCGTGGCTGCGCCAGGTGAGGCCACCGAAGCAGACTATGCCGCCGAAGGGGTCGGCATGGTCGGGTCGAGCTTCGATGGGCGCATCGGCCGCGTCGCGTACCTGATCGGCGGTTTCGTGATCAGCGCGATTTGCGTCCTGGTTGCAGTTGCGGCACTGAAAAGCGGGGTCTGGCTGCTGATGGTCCCGCTGCTGCTCGGCGCACTGTTCGTGTCGCTGCGCCTGGTTGTTCTCCGCTGTCACGACATCGGCTGGAGCGGCTGGTGGTCGCTGGTGTCGCTGGTGCCATACGCAGGCTCGCTGTTCAACCTGATCCTGCTGATCGTCCCCGGCACGCGCGGCAACAATGATTTTGGCCGCCCTTCGCGCCCGCCGGGCATGCCGGCCGTTGCGGCAAGCGTGGTGGCGCTGGTACTGGCCAGCCTGCTCGGGTTCACGCAACTGACCAAGGTCATGCCGATGCTTGCCGCCTACGGGATCAAGAACTCGCATGCCGCCGGCAATTCGCTGGCGACGATCGAAGACTACGATCCGAAGTCCAACACCGTCATCATGTACTCGCTCACGACCTGCGGCTATTGCGAGGCCAAGCGCCACGAACTCGACGGCATGGGCATCCGCTATACCGAGTTGTTCATCGACGGTCCGGGCAATGCGCAGGAGCAACTTTCCGCCCGGCTTGAACAGGCGGGCATGCCGCGACAGAGCTACGGCACGCCGATTCTCGACGTCAACGGCGTGATGCTGCCGAACAATCCGCCGATGGAAGAAATCGTCCAGCACTTGCGCGCCCGCAAGAGTTGAGCGGCGCAGGCGGCCGGCAGAGCCGCGGGTGGCTCCGCAGCATGCCCGGAGAGCCAATATCCATGCGGGTTCCCGGGCATCGCCGGGCGCCGGATGCGGCGTTCGGGGGAAACAAAACGGCGCCCGCAGGCGCCGTTTTTCCAGCGGGTCGCGGCGAGGCTATTTCTTGTCGACGGCGGCTTTGGCCGCATCGGCAGCTTCCTTGACCTTGTCGGCGCCTTCCTTGACGGCTTCCTTGGCGACTTCCTTGGCCGCCTCGCCGACGGCCTTGGCGGCATCCTTCGCCGCATCCTTGGCGACGTCTACCGCCACCGCTGCCGCCGCGACCGGCGGGCCGCCGACAATCTCCAGCGGCTCCCACTTGCCGCCCTTGACCGCGTAAATCGTCAGCGGGCCGTCCTTCAGGTCGCCCTTGTCGTCGAAGGCGATCGGGCCGATCACGCCCTTGAAGCTGGTCCTGGGCATTTCGGCGAGAATCTTTGCCGGCTCGGTCGAACCGGCGCGCTTCATCGCCTCGGCGATCACGAACACCGCGTCATAACCCATCGGCGCGAACAACTCCACTTCTGCGTTGTATTTGGCCTTGAAGCGGTCGAGGAACGCCTTGCCGCCGGGCATCTTGTCCTTCGGCAATCCGGGTATCGAGGCCATCGCGCCCTCGGCCGAATCGCCGGCGAGCTTGATGAAGTTCGGCGTCTGCATGCCGTCGCCGCCAAGGAATTTCGCCTTGATGCCGAGACCGGCCATCTGCTTTGCCATCGGGCCGGCCTGGGTATCGATGCCGCCGAAAAACACCAGATCGGGATTCTTCGCCTTGATCGCGGTGAGGATCGCGGTGAAATCCGTGTCCTTGTCGGTCGTGTGTTCGCGCGCCACCACGGTCGCGCCGAGCGCCACAGCCTTGGCCTCGAACGTGTTGGCCAAGCCCTGACCGTAGGCGGTCGAGTCGTCGATGACGGCAATGTTCTTCGCGCCGATCTTCTGCACCGCGAACTGGGCGCCGACCGGACCCTGCTGGTCGTCGTTGGCGACGACGCGATAGGTCGTCTTGAAGCCTTGCTGGGTGTATTTCGGATTGGTGGACCCGGGCGAAATCTGCACGATGCCGGCATCGGAGTAGATTTTCGAAGCGGGAATCGAGGCGCCCGAATTGAAGTGGCCGACCACCGCGACGACCTTGGCATCCACCAGCTTCTGCGCAACCGTGGTGGCCTTGGTCGGATTGGCTTCATCGTCTTCGGCGATCAGTTCCAGCTTGAGCTTCTTGCCGCCGACCATCAGCCCCGACGCATTCAAGTCATCGACCGCGAGTTGCGTGCCGTTGCGGATATCGACGCCGATATGCGCCTGCGGCCCGGTAAGCGGCGACGCAGCGCCGATCTTGACGACCACCAGCGCATCAGCGGCGCCGGCAGCAGGAGTTTTGTCTTCTTTCTTGCCACAAGCCACCAGCATCGTGGCGGCAGCCAGGGAAAGCAGCAGGCTTCTTGCGTGTCGATTCATTCGATGCTTCTCCAAAACAGAGAGATCCTGAGGATGGGAAAACGCGCGGCCGATTGTGCTGTGCCGTATCGTCGCCTGTCAATCGGCATCTTGCGGCTGCGGCACGCGCGACGAATGCGGAAACAAAAAAGCCAGCCCGGAGGCTGGCCTTTCCAGGTCCGACATGCAGTTACATGCCGAGAACCCACTTAGCCAGGGTCTTGGCCTCGTCGGCATTGACCTGGGGATTGGCGGGCATCGGCACCTGGCCCCAAACGCCGGAGCCACCCTTCATGATCTTCTCGGCGAGTTTGGCTTCAGCCGCCTTGTCGCCCTTGTACTTGGTGGCAACTTCCTTGTAGGACGGGCCGACCAGCTTCTTGTCGACCGCGTGGCAGGCAAGGCAATTCTTCTTCTGGGCAAGTTCCTGGCTCGCCATGACGGGCGCGGCAACCAGCAGACCGGCGGCGACCGAAGCAATAACGGCAATCTTCATGATGGTGATCTTCCCTTCACTGTGTGGTTGAACCCGCATCGGAGTCTACCCGATGTCCGGGGCGCTGCATATGCGTTCGAGTTCCGCCCGATCAGTCACCGGCGGCATGCAACTAACGCCCTTGCACACCCAGGCGTTGACGGTTTCGCTGTACGGGTGATCGAGTGGTGCCGGCAGCGGCAAACGGTTCTCGGCAACGGGAATCACCAGTGTTGCCGGCCGCAAGCGGGACAGCAGCCGCGCATGCCATTGGGCGACCTCGCCGGCCGGTCCGCGCAGGACGATCGATGTCGGCGGCCGCAGGTGCTCTTCGAGCGCGATCGCAAAGGTGGCGAATCCCCCGGGTGCGCGTTGCGCCATTCCAAAAAAGGCGGCCAGGCATCGCGCCGCCGCATCGAGGTAGCGCGGTTCGCCGACCAGGTGACCGAGGCGCTGCAACGCGTAGGCGGCCACTGCGTTGCCCGAAGGCGTGGCGTTGTCGTGGGCCGGTTTCGGGCGGGCGATCAGCGACTCATGGTCGTGGCTGGTGAAAAAGAATCCGCCCCGATCCGGGTCTTCGAACTGATCGAGCAACACGTCGGCCAGCGCGATCGCCCAGTCGATATCTTCTGCCCGAAAATCCGCCTGCAGAAGCTCAAGCTGGGCGTTGAGCAGGAACGCGTAGTCGTCGAGGTAGGCGTTCAGGTGCGCCCGCCCGTCCTTGCAGGTGGCGAGCAAGCGGCCGCCCTGCCACAGTGTTCGGCGCAAAAAGTCCGAAGCGCGGCGCGCCGAATCGACCCAGTCGGGACGCGCCAGCAGCATGCCCGCCCGCGCCATGCCGGCGATCATCAACGCGTTCCAGCTCGTAAGTATCTTGTCGTCGCGCGCCGGCCGTACCCGACGCTCCCGCGCCTCGGCAAGCTTGGCGCGAGCGCACGCGAGCCGGTGCTTACACTCGGCAAGGCCCAGACCAGCTCTATCGGCAATCTGCTGCAGATCGGTCGCAACCCGCAGGTGCCAATGCCGCCCCTCGAAGTTGGCAGGTTGATCGAGGCCATAATGACGGGACACGACGGCAAACTCGGCGGCGGAAAGCAGCGCCTCGACTTCACCCGCGGCCCAGACATAGAACTTGCCTTCCTCGCCTTCCGAATCGGCGTCCAGCGACGAGAAATAGCCTCCCTGCGGACTCTGCATCTCGCGCATCACCCACGCCGCGGTTTCTCCGGCAACCTGGCGATAGCGCGGCGCCCCGGTAAGAACTGCGGCTTCGGCATACAGCGCCAGCAGCGGGCCGTTGTCGTAGAGCATTTTTTCAAAGTGCGGAATCATCCACTGCCCGTCGACGCTGTAGCGGCTGAAGCCGCCGCCCAGGTGATCGTAGAGGCCGCCGGCCGCCATGCGATCCAGTGTGGTCAGCACCATCTGGCGCGCGCGCGGGTCGCCCGATGCAATGTGCCGGCGCAGCAGGAAAGCCAGATCGCCGGGGTGGGGAAATTTCGGTGCGCCGCCGAACCCACCCCACTGCGGATCGAAACTCGATTCGAGCAGCCGGAACAGCACGTCGCCCGGCGCGGACGAGAGGGCGGCCGGACTGTGTTCGACGTTTTCGGGCTCGCCTGCCAGGGCGTCGCGCAGAGCCTGATTCTGCTGGTCGATTTCGCCGCGCTTGCGCGCGTAGGCCCCGGCAACCCGTTCGAGCAGATCAACGAAGCCGGGAAGGTTGTAGCGCGGCGTCTTCGGGAAATAGGTGCCGGCGAAAAACGGCGTGCCATCGGGCGTGAGAAACAGCGTCAGTGGCCAGCCGCCGGCGCGGCGGGTGAGCAGATGATGCGCGCTCTGATAGATCTGATCGAGATCCGGCCGCTCCTCGCGGTCGACCTTGACGTTCACATACAGCCGATTCATCACCGCGGCCACTTCGGCATCTTCGAACGACTCGTGGGCCATCACGTGGCACCAGTGGCAGGCCGAATAACCGATTGAAAGCAGAATCGGGCGATCCGTCGCGCGCGCCAAAGCCACGGCTTCATGTCCCCAGGCATACCAATCGACCGGGTTTTCGGAATGCTGCTGCAGGTAGGGCGAGGTTTCCTGAGCGAGTCGGTTCGGCATGGCAATTCCCACGGCTGGACGGCGCGTCGAGTCTAACACCGGCAATTTATTACCCGAACGAATCTGTCAACTTTGGCCCGGATCGGACCCCGTTTTCGCGGCCCGCATGCGCCGGCAGAAGGCGAGAAAGCGGTTTTCGGTCATGCGTTTAGCCGGAACAAAATTTTTGGTGCAGCGCACCATTTGCTCTTGATTTTCTCCAGCACGAGCCTATAATCGCACTATGCTGCAGCGCAACAACGAGACCTGACCCAGGTTCAGCTCTGCAGACTGATCGCTTCGATCAAAGCTTGAGTAAGGAGAATTTCATGAGCACCACGCCGCAAAAACTGACCGATGCAGCCAAGTCCAATCTCGATTCCGCCCTGACCATTTCCGGTACGGCGCTGAGTTGCATTGAGCGGCTTGCCGCATTGAACCTCAACACAGCACGCAACCTGCTGGCTCTGATTGTGGAGAACAACAAGGGCTTGCTGTTGATCAAGAGTCCCGAACAACTGGTCGCATTCCAGTCCGAAGCCGCCCGGCCGACGGTGGAAGCCGCGGTGAGCTACGCGCGTGCCGCCTACGCGATATGCACCGAGACAGCCGAAGAAATCAACCGGGTCACCGGTGCGCAGATCAACGTGATCAAGGCCGAAACCAACGCTGCAATCAATCAGGCGCTCAAGTCGGCGCCGGCCGGCAGCGAGCCTGCGCTCGCCGCGATCAAGTCGACCATGGAAGCGACCGACTCGGCGTACAACGCCATCGCCAAGGCCGCCAAGCAAGTCGGCGAACTGGCCGAATCGAATTTGACGGCCGCAACCGACACCGCGGTCAAGGCACTGACCAACGTGACGGCGCTGCCGAAGGGCAAGAAGAAGGCAGCCTGAGGATAGGCCCAGCCAGAGGGAAGGACGGGCGCCGCAAGGCGCCCGTCCTGTTTTCGGCGAGCCGTGCCGGACCTCACCGATCCGGCCGGCGGTAAAGAACGGCCGTTTCAGTTGACCGAGCCGGTCGCGGCGACGACCCGCGCCGCCGGGTTCCCGATGCGGACCAGCCGCAACGCGATGAGATAGCTGCCGGCAACACAGCACACGACCGCGGCACCAAAAAGCGCTTCGCGCCCCTCGGACCAGGCATCGATCTCGGGCGAGGTCAACTTCGCCACGCCGAAGCCGGCCACCAGAAGCGACATCGACGACACCACCAGACTCATCACGCGTGAGGCAACCAGCGCGATCTGGTCGGCGCGCGCAATCAGGCGCGAGATCCACAAGCCATTGACGCCGTCGGTAACCAGCATACCGGCCATGAACAGCAGCCCCAATATCAGCGCGTGCTCCCAGCCGCCGAAGCGGGCCGCGGTCAGCGCGAACAGTGCCGCCTGGCTCAGCGTATCGAACGACAAGGCGAATAGCGCGCCGACCAGCATCACCCAGCCCGGATGCGAAGCGCGCGCCAATCGACCCACCCAGCGTGCCTTGATGCCCGCCGGCGCAACCATCTCGTGCGGCTGCGCCGTCGCCACCGCATGCAGATTGATCAGGCCGAGCAGGGTCAGGACGCCGATCGATATCCACGCCCCGGCGGTCTCGATCCATTGCGGCACCTGCCAGTGTTGCGCTAGCGTGCTGACCGCCAGCGCAATGGCGACCACCACCGCGCCATGGCCAAGCGAAAACAGCGTTCCGCACAGTCGCGCGATGCGTGGATTGGCTCGCGCATTGAAGCGCGTCAATCCGTCGATGGTGGCCAGATGATCGGCATCGAAACCATGCTTGATCCCCAGCATGAACACCAGCACAAGCAGGGCGGTCCAGTCACCGGGCAGCGTGTTCATCGCGCCTCCGCATCATTGCGACACAAGAAGTGTGAAAAAGAGATAGTTCATCTTACGCTGCGGCGCGCTTGTCACGTGTCCTTGGCCAACCAGCGAGCCATCCGGGCTGTTGCAGCAGGCGGCGAAGCGCGCGGTCTCAGGCGGTTCCCACGGCTGCCGCTGCGGCAATCACGCCGCCGGAAACTGCGCAGCGATCTCCTCGAACAGCGCAAGTGTTTGCGCGGCTTCCTGCGGGTCGAGTCGGCTCAGTGCAAAGCCGACATGGACGATCAAATAGTCGTCGAGCCGTACATCGTCAACCAGTTGCACCGACACCTCGCGGCGCACGCCGCCGACTTCGACCAGGGCGCGCTGGCACGGCCGCAGTTCGACCACCCGAGCCGGAATCGCCAGACACACGGACCCGCACCCTCGCCTATTTCAGGCAGCTACCCGCCGGCTCGCTGCCGCGGCAGCGAAACAGCAGGCGCTCGCTGCCGGTGGCCGGGCTGCGCGTGAACTGCGCGACGCGCGATCCGGCCTGTTCGGCAGACAGCGGCATCTTCGATGCCGCAACCCGTTCGTCATCCCAGAACATCACCACGCAGGTGCGGCCCGCCTTGCACAGCGCCGACGCCGCATCCTGGTATACCGCCGCGTCATCCGCTGCCGACCCGTCAATCACGACGAAATGGCGATCGCCTGCTCCACCCAGGTTGCGCCAGCCGTTGCCGGCGGCGGCGTGCTGCGAAATTGCCAGGCAGCCCGCAAAAATCAGGCACGTTGCTGCAAACCTCATTTCAAATCCTTCCGCTTTGGGTTTCCGGCGAGGCACGCCATTCTGCATTTTGTCGTCACGACGCAGGCGTGCCTTCCCGCCGTCATCAATCGTCCCTGACAACACGCACCGTGATCTGTGCCGGCGTCGGATCGGCCAATCCCTTCGCATCCCTCACTGTGAGGCGGACGACATAGGTTCCGGCACTACGGAACGTGACGCTCGGGTTCTGCGCTGTGGAGGCCGGCGCCCCGCCGCCGAAGTCCCAGGCGTAGGTCAGCGGAAGATTGCCGTCGGGATCCGATCCGCTGCCACTGAACTGAACGGCACGGCCGCGACGAACCCGCACGCCGTCAGCCGGCGCCGTTATCCGCCCTTCGGGCGCAAGATTTCCCGGCGGCGGGTTTCCGCCGCCGCCACAAGTGGCCGGCGCACCGCTCACAACGGCCTCGGCGCTCTGGCCGGCGATGTCCACGCGCACCTTGCACGGTACGGTCGCGAGACGTTCCAGTTCGAACTCCCATCTGCCGTCGCTCCTTACCGCAACGCTGGCTAGCAGCGCCCCCGAATTCGCATCGAACAGGTTGGCTGCGCTGCCGGGCGGCGCCTTGCTGCCCTCGACATCGAGTTCGCGGTCCCCGGCGTCCCAGCGCGCCTTGTCGATGACAACCGGCGGGCGCTGCGTCAGCGCGGCAAGGCAGTCGGTACCGTTGCAAGCCGGGTCGGCGGAATCGATCTTGCCGTTGCAGTCATTGTCGATGCCGTCGCCGCAACGCTCTACCATGCCGGGATTGATCGACGCATTGTTGTCGTTGCAATCGACCGGACCGCAGACGCCACCGTCGGGCGAAAAGCCGTCCTTGTCGTTGTCGCGACAACCGGTCGGCAGCGGTTCGCGAACCGTGACGATCCGCACCGGCGGCGCGACGTTCGAGGCGCCCGCGCTGTCGGTCACCGTCAGCGTGACGCTGTAGGTGCCGACGCTGTCGAAGCGGACCGTCGGGTTCTGCAGCGTCGAGTCCGGCAGACCGCCGCCGCCGAAGCTCCAGCGGTAGGACAATGGCGTGTTGCCGTCCGGGTCGCTGCCACTTCCCGCGAAGGCGACGCTCGCCCCCTTGAGAATCGACACGTCGCTGGCCGGCGCAGTGATGCTGGCAGTCGGTGGCTGATTGTTCGGCGCGAGTACAGTCACCGTGCGGGTAGCCGGCGTCGCATCAGCAAGCCCCTTGGCGTCGGTGACAGTCAAACTCACGGCGAAGGTTCCGGCCGTGGCGAAGACGACAGTCGGGGACTGCACGGTCGAATTCGCCGCACCGCCGCCGAAGTTCCACGCGTAGGTCAATGGCGTGTTGTTATCCGGGTCTGTGCCGCTGCCGACGAAGCTGACCGACTGACCAATGTTGATCACCACGTCTGATGCCGGCTGCGTGATGGTTCCCGCCGGCGGCTGGTTTGCGGTAGTCGACGGCGTCACGGTGATCGCGCGGGTGGCCGGCGTCGGGTCGGCAAGCCCCCGCGCATCGGCCACTGTCAGCGAGACCGTGAATGTTCCTGGCGTGCCGAATACGATCGAAGGATTCTGCTGCGTCGAATTGGTTGCACCGCCACCAAAGTTCCAACTGTACGTCAGTGGTGTGTTGTTGTCGGGATCGGTTCCGCTTCCAGCGAACGCGACTGTCGTGCCTTGTGTGACGGTGACGTTGGCGGCCGGCGTCGTGATAGTGCCGTTCGGCGCCTGGTTTGCGGCTGCCGTGACCGTAACCGTACGCGTGGCCGGCGTCGGATCGGCCAATCCCTTGGCATCGGTAACGGTAAGCGAGACAGTGAACGTGCCGACGGTGTTGAATGCGACAGACGGGTTCTGCTGCGTCGAATTGGCAGCGCCGCCGCCGAAATTCCAGCTATATGTCAGTGGCAGGTTGTTGTCCGGATCGGTACCGCTGCCGACGAACGCAACCGTCGCGCCTTGTGTGACAGTGACGTTGGCGGCCGGGGTCGTGATGCTGCCGTTGGGCGCCTGGTTGGCCGCAGTCGGCGGACAGAAGTTCTGCATCTGCGTCGAGGCGCCTTTTGGCGTGGTCTGATACCAGGTCCATTGCGGGTCTTTGCGAGTCGCCGTGTTGCCGGCCACGTGGCAAAGCGTGCAGTCGCCCGTATAGGGCGCGGTCTGGTTGAACGCGGTGCAGTAGCTGTTGGTCGTCGTGCCGTAATTCGGAAACGCCAAAGCCGCCCCCGCCACGACAAGCAATCCCACGGCGGTCGCCGTCTTTGCAAGCAGGTTCCGGATTCTTTGCGGATTCATGATGGTTCGCCCCTTGTCGGAAGAATGGGTCTGCCTCAGCAGACCTTCACGCTGAGCAGTTCCTGCCCTTCCGGTGACATCAGATGCACGGCACAGGCCATGCAGGGATTGAAGCTGTGGATCGTGCGCAGAATCTCCAGCGGTTGATCCGCTACCGCAAGCGAATGGCCGACCAGCGCCGCCTCGTAGGCGCTGGGCTGGCCAAGTTGATCGCGCGGCGACGAATTCCAGGTCGATGGCACGACGCACTGGTAATTCGAAATCTTCCCGTTGGTGATGCTGACCCAGTGGCCCAGCCCGCCGCGCGGCGCCTCGGTGAAGCCGACCCCTTTCGAGCTTGCCGGCCAGGTTGAAGGATTGAACTTGGCAGCGTTGTGGGTGGCCAGTTCGCCGCGCGCGATGTTGGCCATCAACTGGCTGTACCAGGTCTGCATGCGCTCGACGATCACCCGCGTATCGATCGATTGCGCGACGATGCGCCCCATCGTCGAGTACAGCGACGACAGCGGCTGCTTGAGATCCGACAGCGCAGCGTTCAGATACTGCCGCGTCGGCGCATTGCCCTTGGCATAGAGCATCAGCACCCGGGCCAGTGCGCCGACTTCCATCGGCTTGCCCTTCCAGCGCGGCGTCTTCTCCCACGAATACGGCTGGCTGTTGTCGAGGTTCTGGTAGGGGGCGCGCGGGCCGGTGTAGTTGGGCGTGGTTTCGCCGTCGTACGGATGCAGCCCGGCAGTCTTGCCGTGGCTGTAGTCGTACCAGGAGTTGGCGACGAACTCCTGAATCTCGTTCGGATTGTTGAGATCCACCGGCTGGATCGCCGACAGATCGCGATTGACGATGGCCCCGCGCGGCACGAAGAGATTCGCCGGGTCGTTTGCATCGGTTTCCGGGAAGTCGCCGAAGGTCAGGAAATTGCCGATGCCCTCGCCCTTCTTGAACCAGTCCTTGTAGAACTTGGCCATCGCCACGCAATCCGGGTAATAGACCTGCGCGATGAAAGCCTGCATCTCGTCCATGCAGGTCTTGACCAGCGCCAGTCCATTGGCATCGACCGCGGTAAAGCCGGGCGTCGGCGTGAAACCGCCAGTGCCGTTCGGCGCCGCGCTGATTGCGCACGGCACGCCGCCGACGACGAAGTTCGGATGCGGATTGCGTCCGCCGAACACCGCATGCAGCTTGATCACCTTTCGCTGCCACTCGAGTGCTTCGAGATAGTGCGCAAACAGCATCAGGTTCATCTCGGGCGGCAGCTTGTATTCCGGATGGCCCCAGTAGCCGTTGGCGAACAATCCGAGTTGCCCCGAGTTGATCAGCGTGACGAGCTTTTGTCGCACGCTCTCGAAGTAGGCCGCGGAGTTGTTGGTCCACGTCGACAGACATTTCTGCAGATTCGAAGTCTTCAGCGGATCTGCCTTGGCCGCCGAGGTGATATCCACCCAGTCGAGCAGGCTGAGCTGGTAGAAATGCACCACCTGGTCCTGGCCGATCTGGCTGGCGGCAAGGATGTTGCGGATCAGCCGCGCGTTGGCCGGAATCGGGTAGTTGAGCGCATTCTCGACAGCCCGTATCGCCGCCACCGAATGGACCACGGTACACACGCCGCAGATGCGCTGGGTGAACGCCCAGGCATCGCGCGGATCGCGGCCGAGCAGGATGATCTCGATGCCGCGCATCATGGTGCCGCTTGAATAGGCCTTGGTGATGACACCGCGCGCATCGGTTTCCGCCTCGATGCGCAGGTGCCCTTCGATTCTGGTGATTGGATCGACGACGACTGTACTCATGTCGGACTCCGGATCTGGGATTGGATTTGTCGGGAACGCGCCGCTCGGGCTGGCGTCAGCGAGAACTTGTCAATGAAAATGCAGCCGCCTGGCTCACTTTCAATTTGAATAGAAGCCCAAAGAATTGTCCCAGAAGCCCGGCTCGGAACAGCCGAGGCAGCCGTGGCCGGAGTTCATCGGGTAGCTGGTGCCCTGATTCCACTTCATCGTCGTGCAGGCGTTGAACGTCTGCGGCCCCTTGCAGCCAAGCATGTACAGGCAGTGTCCCTGGCGCGCCCCGGCGTCGTCGAAGGACTGGGCAAACCGACCCGCATTGAAGTGCGGCAGACGCGCGCAATTGTCATGGACGGTCTTGCCGTAGAAGACCTTGGGACGTTTCAGGGCGTCGAGTTCCGGAAGTTGTCCGTTCGCCAGGTAGTAGGCGATGGTGCCGGTGATCACTTCGGGAATCGGCGGACAGCCGGAGACGTTCACCAGCGGCTTGGTATCGATCAGGCCACGCGTCATCAGGTCATCGACGCCGGTGGCCTGCGAAGGATTCGGCTTGGCAGCCGGGATTCCGCCGAAGGTTGCGCAGGCACCCAGCGCGATCACCACGCCGGCATTGCGGACCGCATCCCGCAGCACTTCGAGATTCGATTCGCCGGCGGCGGCCGACCAGTATTCCTTGTCCCCGGTCGGTATCGATCCGTCGACGATCAGCACATAGCGGCCGATGTTGTCGGCCATCGCCTTCTTGCGCGCCGCCTCGGCCTGGAAGCCAGCCGCAGCCTGCAGCGACTCGTGGTAGTCCAGCGAGAGATAGTTGAGCAGCAGATTCTCGAGTGTCGGATCGAACGAACGCAGGATGGATTCCGAACAGCCGGTGCATTGCTGAAAGGAGAGCCAGATCACCGACGGACGGGGCGCGCTGGCCAGCGCCTGCGCAAAGACGCTTGCTTCGTGCGAGCCGAGAGCCAGCGTCGAAGCGGTGACCGTGCAGAACTTCATGAAGGCGCGGCGCGAGACGCCACGCGACTGGAGCACATCGAATATCGTTTCCTGCGTCTTCATGCTTGCTCTCCCTGAACAGTTGGCAGCTCCTTCATTGATTCGCCGCCGAACGACACGATGCGATCGCGCAGCGCCTCCAGTCCGTAGGCGATCGACGCGCGATCGCTGCGCAGCAGCGAGGGAACCTCGGTGACCTCGATCCACTGACCGAGCGACTCGCCCTCAGGTCCGCAATGCTCGACCCACCAGACGCACTGAATCGCCGTCTCGCGCGCGGTGGACATACCCAATGCATTGACCTGCGCGCTCACTTCGCCGGTGCCGAGCACATCGTGCAGCCGGTCCAGATCGCCCGGCAACAACGACAGCCAGCGCAGATCGATCGACCCATTGCGGCCGAACGCCTGGTACTGCTCGAGCAGACTTTCGATCTCGCTCAGGATGGCGACGCCGGCCGGCGATATGCCATCGGTTTGGCGCAACGAAGCCGGAACGAAGTCCACGCGAATCGGAATCTCGGAAAGTCGTGACATCTGATCTCCCTTGGGCGGTGGACGGGGCAGGCTGGAATTCATCCGTCCAACCGTCGCACGAGCTTTGCAACGTCGAGGCGCCGAACTGCCAATACCGAATGCGTCCGGGTTGCACACCGGGGTGGACGCTAACAAGCCGATGTTTTAGGCGTCAACTGGTGATATGCCCCACAACTCAACTCACCTGTCTACTCCTGGCGACAGCTTTCTTGCGAATGAGGTGCGTTTGCCGGACGCTCGATCCGTCTCGCATATTTGCATTTCGCATCGCCTGCCTCGCGATCGCCCCGCGTTCACAAGGGATCGTTCGAAGGATTAAGCCGGGCTTAAGCAAACCGGCACTCCGGTTCGCCCCCCCGGACGGGAAAAGCCTCCGGCCAGTGTGAGAAATCGTGACGCACGATTCCGTTGACTTGCGTCAACAGAAAAGTCGCTCTGCGCAGGGGTTTGCCGCCCCGGCCGTGCCGGAACCAGCCGCCATCGGCGCCCTGGGCTCGATCTGTCCCAGATCGCCAGGCTAGTTTCGCGGCCTTGTGTGGGTGTGTCCGCGCCCGCTCGGATGGCGATACTTGGCACCCGACTGCAGATCGACGGTGACCAGGTTGAGGCTTCCATGGCGCACCCCGCGCTCAGCGGCAATCGCGTCGGCAAATCGGCGCAGCTCGGCGGTCGGACCGCGCAGCAGGACGCTCTCGATGCAATTCTCATGGTCGAGGTGGGCGTGCATGGTTGCAATGCACAGGTCATGGTGGTCGTGCTGCAGGCGGGTCAGTCGCTCGGCCAGTTCGCGCTCATGATGGTTGTACACGTAGCTCAGGTTGGCCACGCAATGGGGCGCCTGCTCGGTTTCCTGGCGGTAGCGTTCGAGCTGGCCGCGCAGGATGTCGCGCACCGCCTCCGAGCGGTTGCTGTAGCCGCGGGCCGCGATCAGCCGATCGAAATCGCGTGCCAAATCCTCGTCGAGGGAAATCGTGAAGCGGTCCATGTCGGTGTCCGGTGAACACGGCGGGGTGCGTTGCACGGAGTGTAGCGCAGGCAATGCGCTGACCAACACCGGCCTGAGAGCCGCATGGACAGGGCGTTTCCAGGCATGCCGTTCTGGAGCGTCCAACCCATGCGGGTTCCGGCATTGCATGCCCGCAGATCGCCATTCCATGCGGCTTGCAGGCCGGTTGCTTCACGGGCACTCGGGCACTCGCCAGCCAAGCTCGCGGTGCAGCGCAAGGTGGCGCGGCGTCCAGGAACTCGGGCTCTTGATGACGAAGTGATAGCGCGCCACGTGATAGCTCGGATCGAAACCATAGAAATTGCGACGCATGCTGCTCAGTTCTTCCTCGCGATAGGCGGCGAGCGGTTTGATCGCCTCGTCACGCGCGCGGCGCGCCCGCTTGGCGTCGAGCTGCGACGCGAAGTCTGCCGACTCCGCAAGCGCCCGGGCACGCTCGGCGACTTGCGCGGCGAATGCCGGAGGCGGTACGTCGATCGCCGCATCGATCAGTTCTTCACGCAGCGCCTGCGGCGCCGGAAGCGGCAAGCGGTTGGCCATGATGCGTCGAGCCCGATCGGCGCCGACCCGCCGCGGCAGCAGGTAGGTCCAGTACTCCGAGCCGTAGAGGTTGCCCATGTTCTTGTAATGCGGATTGAGTATCACCCCGGCGCGCGCCCACACCTGGTCGGCGGCCAGCGCGAGGAAGGCGCCGCCGGCACCGGCATTGCCGCACAACGCGGCCACCGTCAGATGCGTGTCGGTCTCGATCACGTCGCGGGCGAAGTCGTCGATCGCGTTGATGTTGGCCCACGACTCGTCGGCCGGGCTGGCGGCTGCCTCGATCATGTTGAGGTGAATGCCGTTGCTCCAGAAGTCGAGGCCGCCTTCGAGCACGATCACCCGCGTCGGGCGTGCGATGGCATACGCATAGGCTTCGCGCAGCCGCCGGCACTGGTCGGTGGACATCGCGCCGTTGTAGAACTCGAAAGCGAGGTAGCCGACCTGCCCTGCCTCGCGATAGCGCAGTTCGCTCCAGAGCCCGTCGTCGCGCATCAGATCTGCGGGCGAGTCCGGCAGCGCTGCCGCCTGCTCCGCGAAGGCGGCGGCAGCCGGCAGCTTGAATGCGTCCTCCCGATCTTCCCGCCT
This sequence comes from Candidatus Methylophosphatis haderslevensis, assembly GCA_016711925.1. GTDB lineage: Bacteria > Pseudomonadota > Gammaproteobacteria > Burkholderiales > Rhodocyclaceae > Methylophosphatis > Methylophosphatis haderslevensis. The sequence continues at coordinate 231,167 of JADJSA010000018.1, read as the reverse complement.
GGCATGGCCGATCCACAGCGCGCCATCGCGGGTGAGCCGCAGCAGCGCGCCGTCGCGGCGGGCCACGACGGCACCGGGTGGGCCGGCTGGTCGCACCGCTTCGGCATGCACGTCGAACAGCCGGCAACCGATGCCGAACAGTTCGTCGGCGACGCCCGGAAAACCGTCGGCCGCGTTGACCTTCGCGATGATCGTCGCCGTCTCGTCGCGCAACCAGTCGATGCGCCGGTCGTGCTGGCGCATCGGCGCCCGCCATTGGCCCCGCGCAGCCGTCCGCGCCAGCGGTGTCGGGCTGAACGTGCCCGAGGAAAAACGCTCTACCGCCGCCAGCACCGCGCGGCACGCCGCCTCGGTCACTTCGTTGCGGTAGATGCTCGACTTCTTCGCACGGCGCATGGCGAAGGTTTCGGCCGCCCAGATGTCGCCGGCATCCATCTCGGCGTTGGCCTGCAGCACGGTAACACCCCATTCCGGCTCGCCTTGCTGGATCGCCCAGTCGAGCGAGGACGGGCCGCGGTCGCCGACTATGCCCGGGTGCACGATCAGGCAAGTGCGATGCCTCCAGATCGATTCGGGTATCGCCCGCCGCAAATACGGCGCAACGATCAGGTCCGGACGAAGCAGCGCCACCGCCTCCTCGGCGACGGAGTCCGAGATGTCGAACTCGATCGAGACGTCATGACCCCGCGCCCGCAATTCGCAGAACAGGCGTTGTGCCAGGCTGTTGAAGCTGTGGGTAAGGAACAGGATGCGCATGCGGGTGGCCGGGTCGTCAGGAGTAAGGGGTGAGGAGTCAGCCGGCATCAGTCCTTCTGCGGTAGATCACTGCTCAACACGCACATCCTGCGCAACCCCTCACCCCTCCCGCCTCACTCCGACCGCTCACCACACTAGCATATTCGCGGCAACTGCTCGCCCGACAGCCAGTCGACGATGCGCCGCCCGCCAAAGCCGGTCGTCATCTGCACGAAGCGATGCGCATCGGCATGCACGCTGCCGATGCGCGCCGCGTTGGCGCCCAGCGGATGCGCACGCATCGCGGCAAGCAGGGCATCGGCATGCTCGGCCGCGCAGATGGCGACCAGCTTGCCTTCGTTGGCGACATAGAGCGGATCGAGGCCGAGGAATTCGCAGGCCGCGTTGACCTGCGGCTGGACGGGAACGGCCGCTTCGTCGAGCATTATGCCGACGCCCGACTGCTGGGCGATCTCGTTGAGCGTGGTGGCCAGTCCGCCCCGCGTCGGATCGCGCAGAACATGGATGTCGGGCACCGCGTCGATCATCGCGGCGACCAGACCATGCAGCGCCGCGGTGTCCGATACGATTTCGGTATCGAAGGCCAGCGACTCGCGCTTGCTCATGATCGCGGTGCCGTGATCGCCGATGAAGCCGGAGAGCAGAATGACATCGCCGGGCAGCGCGCGATCGCCGGAGATGTTGACGCCCGGCGGAACTACGCCGACACCGGTAGTCGTGATGAATACGCCGTCACCCTTGCCCTGTTCGACCACCTTGGTATCGCCGGTGACGATGGGCACGCCGGCCTCGCGCGCGGCGCGCGCCATCGACTCGACGATGCGCGCCAGCTCGCCCAGCGCGAAGCCTTCTTCGAGAATGAAACTCGCGGCGAGGTAGAGCGGTTTTGCACCGGCCATTGCAACGTCATTGATGGTGCCATGCACCGACAGGCAGCCGATGTCGCCGCCGGGAAAGAACAGCGGCGAAACGACATGCGAATCGGTCGCCATCACCATGCGCCCGCCCGTGATCGCAAAGCTCGCCTGGTCGTTGTGCTGGCGCAGCCACTCGTTGTCGAATGCCTTGAGGAACATTTCCTCGATCAATTGCGCCATCGCCCGGCCGCCTGCACCGTGACTCATGTCGACGCGTCCGTGCTTCAGATCGAGCGGCCGCACGTAGGCCTTCTTCACCTCTGCGCTCATATCGTCACGACATCGATATCGCGGAAGCGTCCGTAGGTGAAGTGCGCGGCGCACGCGCCCTCGGACGACACCATGCACGAGCCCATCGGATTTTCCGGCGTGCAGACGGTTGCGAACAATTTGCAGTCCTGCGGTTTCTTGACGCCGCGCAGGATCGCACCGCATTCGCATGCCTTGTTGTCCGGCACCGACCGGTAGTCGAGCGCGAACTTCGCTTCGGCATCGTGTGCCGCATACGCACTGCGGATGCGCAGCGCCGAGTAGGGCACTTCGCCCAGCCCGCGCCACTCGAAGCTGCGGCGCAACTCGAACACCTCGCTCACCAGTTGTTGCGCCTTGAGGTTGCCCTCGCGCGTGACCGCGCGGGTGAATTCATTCTCGACCTCGGCGCGGCCCTCATTGACCTGGCGCACCAGCATGCGGATCGCCTGCATCACGTCGAGCGGCTCGAAGCCGGCGATCACCACCGGCTTGCGATATTCCTCGGCGAAGAATTCGTAGGGCTGCGAGCCGATGACGGTGCTGACGTGGGCCGGGCCGACGAAGCCGTCGAGCGGCAGGGTGCCGTACTGGCGCACTTCGGGCGATTCGAGAATGTTGGAGATCGCGGCCGGCGTCAGCACGTGATTGCACAGCACGCTGAAGTTGGTCAGGCCTTCGGCCTTCGCCTGCTGGATGACCAGCGCGGTCGGCGGCGTGGTGGTCTCGAAGCCGATGGCGAAAAACACCACCTCGCGCTGCGGCTCGGCGCGCGCCAGCGCCAGCGCATCGGTCGCCGAATAGATCATGCGGATGTCCGCGCGAGACTTGTCGACCAGGGCTTTCGCCTTGAGCAGCGAAAGGTTTTCGGAAGCCGGCACCCGCAGGCAGTCGCCATAGGTGCAGATGGTGACGCCGCGCTCCAGCGCGAGCTCGATCGCCAAATCGATGCGCCCGATCGGCAGCACGCATACTGGGCAGCCGGGGCCGTGGATCATGCGCACGTTGGGCGGCAACAGATCGGTCACGCCATAGCGCGAGATCGCGTGGGTGTGGCCGCCGCAGAACTCCATGAAACTGTAATTGCGATCGGCGCGCGCTTCGCGTGTGATCGCCGCGGCCAGACCGCGCGCCACATCGCCATCGCGGAATTCGTCGACGTACTTCATTGCGGCGGCAACGCGGCGGCGATTTCGGCAAACAGCGCCAGCGTCTTTGCCGCTTCGTCGGCGTCGAGCTTCGACAGCGCGTAACCGACGTGCACGATCACGTAGTCGCCGATCTCGGCATCGTCGACCAGCGCCAGCGAAATTTCCTTGCGCACACCGCCGAGGTCGACGACCGCCATGTCGTCAAAGAGCTTTTCCGTGATGCGCGCGGGAATGGCAAGACACATGTTCCGATCACTCCATGAAATGCCGCGCCGCGATCCAGGCCTGGCCGAGCGACAGGCCGCCGTCGTTGGGCGGCACGGCGCGCGCCGCCAGCACGTCGAGACCGTGCGCGGCCAGTCGCGCGCCCAGCCCGCGCGACAGGACGCGATTGAGGAAGCAACCGCCGCCGAGCGCCACGGTTCCGATGCCCTGTTGCTGGGCCGCCTTGCACACCCAGAGGTCGAGCGCGGCGGCGAGCGTCGCATGAAAGCGCGCCGCCCCGCGCGTGGCATCGCGCTCGGCGCTCAGCACGGCGAGCAGCGGCAGCAGATCGAGGGTGCCGTCGGCCTGCACGGCAAAACAGTCTTCCGCCTCGACCTCGCCGTATTCCTCGGCCAGTCCTTCCAGCAGCATCGCCGCCTGCCCCTCGAAGGACATCAGGTCGCGCACGCCGAGCAAACCCGCCGCGGCGTCGAACCAGCGTCCCATGCTGGAGGTGGCTGGGCAGCGCGCGTCGCGCTCGAGCATCGCGGCAATGGTCGCCGCAGCCGGCTGATGGGCGAAGCGGGCGGCGATTGTCTGGCCCTGGTCGAGCGCGTGCAGCGCACTCGCCGCCATGCGCCAGGGTTCGCGCGCCGCGCGGTCGGCGCCGGGCAAGGCGAGCTGGCGCAAGTGGCCGAGCCGTTCGAACTGCGCGCCGTCGACGCGCAGCAGTTCGCCGCCCCATGCCGCGCCGTCGCTGCCCAATCCGACCCCGTCGAGGGCCAGCCCCAGCACCTGCTGCTCCACGCGATGCTCGGCGAGCAAGGCGGCGATGTGCGCATGATGATGCTGCACGCCGAGGGCAGGCAGCCCGCGTTCCTGCGCATAGGCAAGCGCCGAGCGGGTGCTGAAGAAATCCGGATGCAGGTCGTGCGCGACGTAACGCGGTTCGATGTCGAGCACACGCTTCATGTGTTCGACGGTCTCGAGCAGCGCCTCGCAGGTGGCGGCGTTGTCGAGGTCGCCGATGTGCGGCGAGACGAAGGCCTCGTCGCCACGCGTCAGGACCACGCTGTTCTTGTACCAGCCGCCGAATGCAACCAGCGGCGGAACAGATCGGGCCAGCCTGATCGGCCGGGGCGTGTAGCCGCGGGCGCGGCGGACGAACGACGGTTCGGCGTCATCGGCGACGCGCACCACCGAATCGTCGCATCGGGCGACGATTTCCCGGTTGTGCAGCAGGTAAAGATCGGCAATGCCCTGCAAGCGCGCCAGCGCTTCGGCGTTGTCGGCGACCAGCGGTTCGCCATGCGGATTGGCGCTGGTCATCACCAGGGCGAGCGGTTGCACCGAATCGAGCCACGCGGTACCGGTCAAGCGTCCGGCCGCCTCGTGGAACAGCATGTAGTGCAGCGGCGTGTACGGCAGCATGACGCCGAGCCGCGCGATGCCGGGCGCCACGCCGGGCAGCGCCGCATCGGCACCGGGACGCTTCTGAAGCAACACGATCGGCCGCTCGGGCGATTCGAGCACTGCGCGTTCGTCGTCGCAGATGTGCACGAACTCGCGCGCCGATGCGGTGCCGGCCAGCATCAGCGCGAAAGGCTTTTCTTCGCGCTGCTTGCGGCTGCGCAACCGCGCCACAGCGTCGCCGTTGCGCGCGTCGCAGGCCAGGTGAAAGCCGCCCAGACCCTTGATGGCGACGACCTCGCCGCGCTGTATGGCAGCCAGCGTGGCGTGCACCGCATCGCCCGCGGCCAGCTCATGGCCGGCGCCATCGACCAGCCACAGCCGCGGCCCGCAATCGGGGCAGGCGTTGGGCTCGGCATGAAAACGCCGGTGCGCCGGATCGCGATATTCGGCCTCGCAGCGCGCGCATTGCACGAACGCCGACATGCTGGTGCGCGCGCGGTCGTAGGGCAGGCTGCGCGTGATGGTGTAGCGCGGACCGCACTGCGTGCAGTTGATGAATGCATAGCGGTGGCGGCGGTCGCGCGGGCTGAACAATTCCACCAGGCAGTCGTCGCAGACCGCGCTGTCCGGCCCGATCGCGGTACGGATCTCGCCGCTGGCGCCGGGAGCGCTGTCGGCAATCACGAAGCCCTCGTTTGCGCTGGTGCGGTTACCGCTCTCAGCCTCGATGCGTTCGATATGCGCGCGCGGCGGGGCATCCTGCGCCAGCCGTTCGCGGAACAGCGCCAGCGCGGTGGGCTTGCCGAAGACCTCGATGAACACGCCGTCGCCGTCGTTGCGCACATAGCCGTGCAGATTGAGTTCGCTGGCCAGCCGCCACACGAAGGGACGAAAGCCCACGCCCTGCACCAGCCCGCGGCAGCGGATGTGCATGGCATGGTTGCTGATTCGCGGGTCCATCAACATCGGACGATCAGCGCTTGAGTTGCGCCAGTTCCGCTTCGAGCGCGGCGATCCGGCCTTGCAGGGCGACGACATTGGCCGCCCGCCGGGTACGCTGTGCGGCAACGCCCTGCTCGATCCAGGCCAGCCATTCGTCGAAGCCTTCGCCGCTGGTCGACGAGGTGCGGATGACCTTCAGTGCCGGATTGATGCGCCGCGCGTAGTCGATCGCCAGTTCGGCGTTGAACGTCAGGTGCGGCAAAAGGTCGGCCTTGTTGAGCAGCATCAGGCGGGCGGCGCGGAACATGTCCGGATACTTGAGCGGCTTGTCCTCGCCCTCGGTGACCGAAAGGATGACGACCTTGTGCCGCCTCGCCCAGATCGAAGGCGGCCGGGCAGACCAGGTTGCCGACGTTTTCGATCATCAGCGCCGAACCGTCGGCAAGGCCGATCCGATCGAGCGCACGGCCGACCATCTGCGCATCGAGATGGCAGCCCTTGCCGGTATTGATCTGGATCGCCGGCGCGCCGGTGGCGCGAATGCGTTCGGCATCGAAGCTGGTTTGCTGGTCGCCTTCGATCACCGCCAGCGGCAGCCTGGACTTGAGCGCCTCGATGGTGCGCACCAGCAGCGTGGTCTTGCCCGAGCCGGGGCTCGAGACGAGATTGAGCGCGAACACGCCCAGATCGTCGAAGCGCTTGCGATTCTGCGCTGCAAAATCGTCGTTCTTGGACAGGATGTCGCGCTCGATCTGCACCATCCGCGCCTGCGACATGCCCGGCGCGTGGGCGCCGGCCAGACCGCCGCCGAAATCCATCCGGTCGGGAGCGCCCCGGGCATGGTCGTGCAGATGGGCGTCGGCGTGGCCGTGCTCGTGCCCATGCTCCGACCCGTCGGCATGGGGATGCGAATGGGCGTGAGAGTGAACATGCGCGTGAACATGGGAAGTGTGCGTATGCACATGGCGGTAGACGCTGCCGTCTGCCGCGACATGCTCATGTTCATGGGCGTGTTCGCCGGCATGGTCGTGCGCGGGTGCCTCCCCCTCGATCCGGGTTTCGCCCGCGCCGCAGCCGCAAGTGGTGCACATGATTTTCTCCTTCGATTCGTCCGCCGGCCGGCCCCGCCTAGTCGACCTCGAGTTCCTTGACGCGCATTTCGGTGCCTGCGGTCGGCTGAATCTGGTAGCCGCCGCAATGCGGGCAGGCTTCGTACAAGGCCGGCAACGGGACGGTCTTGCTGCACATCATGCACCAGCCGGCACCGGGCACGCTGTCGATCTGCAACCGCGCGCCTTCAGCCAGCGAAGCGCGTGTCACGGCATCGAAACAGAAACGCAACGCCTCCACCTCGACCGCCGACAATTGCCCGATCTCCAGCCGCACCACACGGACGCGGGAAAACCCCTGTTCCCGCGCAGCGTCGTCGATGACCTGCAGGATACCTTCGGCAAGCGACATCTCATGCATGCGTCACTCCGCTGCGAACAGCCGCGCGGCGAGTTGTGCGGAACAAATACCCACGCAATTCCCGCGCCAGGTCCGAATTGAATGGGGCGGCGCAACTTCAAGATCGGCAGTCCGACCCCCCACCGGTCGCCTGCAGGTCACCGCCCGCCGCGCAGGAACAGTCGGCGCGACATCCGCCGCTCGGCGACCGGTTGAACGTCGGCCCGCGCCTTGTCAAGTCGTGCCGCAACGACAGCCTCTCCGGATTCGGCACCCATAAGCGCATCGATGGCTGCGCGCGCTGCCGCCACTGCCTGTTCATGGCTGTCGAACTGCAGCACCGGCGAAAACAGCGAACAAATCTGGTAGGCGCCCAGCCCTTCCTCGTCGCCGCCCATGAAATCGTAGCTACCCGAGGGAAAGGACCAGCTCTGCCGCTCGTCCATCGCCAATTTCCGAAACCTGCCGCCGCTGCCGGGCAACAGCATCAGGTTGATCGACCACGGCGTAACCAGCACGCCGAGCCATTCGCCCTGCCAGGCGCGCCAACCCACGATGTCGACCTGCAGCTTGGGGTTGAGTATCGGCACCTGCGCCATGCGCGTGCGCCAGATGTGCTCGAACACCGCGCGCACCTGCGGCGCCGGGTTGCCGTGGTGCGGCGATGGTGGACTTGCGGCAGCCATGTCAGCGATCGGCAGCACGGCGTTGCGCCAGGCCGGATTCGTAGGCATCGATCGCCAGCCCGGCCGGATTCAATGCCCGCGCCGACGTGGCATCGCGCCGCGCCAGCACGATTGCCCGTGCGCGCAGCCAGTCATGTGCGAGCCGCAACGCCGGCTCGATCTGCGCCTTCACTTCGTCGCGCAGGCTGCCGCCGTAATCGTCGAGTTCCACCGGCTGGCAGCCGATCAGCACCAGTTCCTCAGGAAAGCGGCCGACCAGCCGCGCGGCCGCCAGCACATCCTGGAAGCCGGTCTGATGCAGGCTCATTTTCTTGGCGCCCATGAAGGCGGGCACGTCGCCGTTTTCGAGAACGCGCAAGGTTCCCGGCGGCAGGCCGAAGTCGATGGCGTCGAAGATCACCATTTTCCGTGCCGCGGTAACGTAAGGCAGCAGGTACAGGCCCTGCGTGCCGCCGTCGATCACCCGCATGCCGGGCGGCGCGACGTAGGCGGCGTCGAAGGCCTCGACGCAGCGGACGCCGAAGCCTTCGTCGGCCCACAGAAGGTTACCGATGCCGATTACCAGAATGTCGCCGGCCGGGTCTGTCATGACGCGCTCGCTGCGCGAATCCGCGTGACGGTAAGTCGCCCAGTATGCCATTGCGCCGCTCAGCGCCGCTCGGGCGGTGACCACGTCGCGCCGATTCCGCTACCATGCCGGCTTGCCGTCGCGGCCAATCGGGCGGACTGTCCACCGGGGATCTCATCATGCTCAAACTCTATGGCTGCCCGAACACGCGCTCGCTGCGCGCCGCTTGGGCGCTTGAGGAAGCGGCTGCCGAGTACGACTATCAACACGTCGATCTGTTCAAGGGCGAGCACCGCACGCCTGCCTTTCTAGCGGTGAACCCCGGCGGCAAGGTTCCGGCGCTGATCGACGGCAGCATCGTCGTTACCGAGTCGGGCGCGATCCTCACCCACATCGGGGAGCGTTTCCCGCAAGCCGGACTGGTGCCCGTCGATGAGGCGCTGCGCGCGCAATACTTCGAGTGGTGCTTCTTCGTGCTGTCGGAACTGGAGCAGCCGCTGTGGACCATCGCCAAGCATCGCTTCGCCCTGCCGCCCGACTGGCGGGTGCCGGCGATCGAAGCGACCGCGCTGCGCGAATTTGCCCGCGCCGCCAAAGTCGCCGACGCCCGGCTCGCCGGTCGCCGGTTCGCGGTCGGCGATGCCTTCACCGGCGCCGACATCCTGATTTCCCACACCGTGATGTGGGCGCGTTCGGCCGGTGTCACGCATGCCTCGCCGGCGCTCGAAACCTATGCCGAGGCGCTCTGGGCACGCCCGGCACGCAGCGCCGCCGACGCGCGCGAACGCGCAACCTGAGCACGAGTCCGCAGGCAAAAGGGAGAAAGGCCGCATCGGCGGCCTTTCCCATTTCTGGCGCTAGGTTCTCAGCGGCGGAGTTGGCCGATGTCGCGCACGGCGCCGGTGTCGGCGCTGGTCGTCATGGCGGCGTAAGCCTGCAGCGCGGCAGAAACCTGCCGCTGACGGTCCTTCGGCTTCCAGGCGTCGGCGCCGCGGGTCGCCTGCAAGGCGCGGCGGCGCTCCATCTGCTCGGCGCTGACGGCCAGGTGGATGCTGCGATTGGGGATGTCGATCTCGATCGTGTCGCCATTTTCGATCAGCGCGATCTCGCCGCCCATCGCCGCCTCCGGGCTGACGTGCCCGATCGACAGGCCCGAGGTGCCGCCGGAGAAGCGGCCGTCGGTCAGCAGCGCGCATTCCTTGCCCAGGCCCTTGGTCTTCAGGTAGCTGGTGGGGTAGAGCATCTCCTGCATGCCGGGGCCGCCCTTCGGCCCTTCGTAGCGGATCACCACCACGTCGCCGGCCACGATCCGGTCGCCGAGGATCGCGCTGACCGCGTCTTCCTGGCTCTCGTAGACTTTCGCGCTGCCGGTGAACTTGAGGATCGACTCGTCCACACCGGCGGTCTTGACGATACAGCCGTTCCTCGCGATGTTGCCGTAGAGCACGGCCAGCCCGCCGTCCTGGCTGAAGGCGTTGGCCTTGTCGCGGATCACCCCGCCCTTGCGGTCGACATCGAGTTCCGGATAGCGCCGGCTCTGCGAAAACGCCACCTGGGTCGGAATGCCGCCCGGCGCGGCGCGGTAAAAATCCTTCACTTCATCGCTTTGACTGACCGCGATGTCGTAGTGCGCGATGGCCTCGCCCATCGTTCTGGAATGCACGGTGGGCAGCCCGCAGTTGAGCAGGCCGGCGCGGCTGAGTTCGCCGAGAATGGCCATGATGCCGCCAGCGCGATGCACGTCCTCCATATGCACATCGGATTTCGCCGGCGCCACTTTCGACAGGCAGGGCACACGGCGCGAGATGCGGTCGATATCCTTCATGGTGAAATCGACGCCGGCTTCGTGCGCGGCGGCCAGCAGGTGCAGCACGGTGTTGGTCGAGCCGCCCATCGCGACGTCGAGGCTCATCGCGTTCTCGAACGCGGCAAAGCTGGCGATCGAGCGCGGCAGCACCGAGGCGTCGTTGCCTTCGTAATGACGCCGGGCGATGTCGACGATCACCCGGCCGGCGCGCAGGAACAGTTCCTTGCGGTCGGCGTGGGTGGCGACGATCGAGCCGTTGCCGGGCAGCGAGAGGCCGAGCGCCTCGGTCAGGCAGTTCATCGAGTTGGCGGTGAACATGCCCGAGCAGGAACCGCAGGTCGGGCAGGCGGAGCGCTCGTAGGCATCGGATTCCTCGTCGCTGCAGTTCGAATCGGCGCCCTTGACCATGGCGTCCACCAGGTCGATCGCAATCACCTTCGGGCCCCAATTGGACTTTGCCGGCTTCCATCGGCCCGCCCGAGACGAACACCGCCGGAATGTTCAGGCGCAGCGCGGCCATCAGCATGCCCGGGGTGATCTTGTCGCAGTTGGAGATGCACACCAGCGCGTCGGCGCAATGGGCGTTGACCATGTACTCGACCGAGTCGGCGATCAGCTCGCGCGAAGGCAGCGAATAGAGCATGCCGCCGTGGCCCATGGCGATGCCGTCGTCGACCGCGATGGTGTTGAATTCCTTGGCCACGCCGCCGGCGGCCTCGATCTCGCGCGCGACCAGCTGGCCGAGATCCTTGAGGTGCACGTGGCCCGGCACGAACTGGGTGAAGCTGTTGGCGATGGCGATGATCGGCTTGCCGAAATCGCCGTCCTTCATGCCGGTGGCGCGCCACAGGGCGCGCGCGCCGGCCATGTTGCGGCCGTGGGTGGTGGTGCGGGAGCGGTATTCGGGCATGGTCGTCTTTCTCGCGAGGCTGCCTGCACGGGTTGCGGCGGCAGGATGATCGGCCCGATTCTAGCCGATACGTTCGCCAGTCAACGCCGTGGCGTAGCGTGCGGCAGGCGGTGCCGGCGCTGCGGGTAAAATGCCGCCATCGCAATCGTCCCCCGATCCCATGCTCGTTCATCCGGAGTTCGACCCCATCGCCATTTCGCTCGGCCCGATCGCCATCCGCTGGTACGGGCTGATGTACCTGATCGCCTTCATGCTGTTCATGGCACTGGGGCGGGTGCGGGCGCGGCGCAACGTGCTGTCGGGATGGATCCCGCGCGACATCGACGACCTGCTGTTCTACGGCGTGCTGGGCGTCATTCTCGGCGGCCGGCTCGGCTACGTGCTGTTCTACAAGCCCGGCTATTACCTCGCCAACCCGCTGGAGATACTCGCGGTGTGGCAGGGCGGCATGAGTTTCCATGGCGGCTTTCTCGGTGTGCTGGTCGCGGTCTGGTTCTACGCCCGCAACAGCGGACGGCGCTGGCTCGACGTGACCGACTTCATCGCCCCGCTGGTGCCGCTGGGGCTGGCCGCCGGCCGGCTGGGCAACTTCATCAACGCCGAACTGGTCGGCCGGGTGACCGACGCGCCGTGGGCGATGATCTTCCCGAGCGTGGACAACCTGCCGCGCCATCCTTCGCAGCTCTACCAGTTCGCACTCGAAGGGCTGCTGCTGTTCGCGCTGCTGTGGTGGTTTGGCGCCCGGTCGCGGCCGCGTGGCGCGCTGTCGGGCGCCTTTCTGCTCGGTTACGGGGTGCTGCGCTTCATTGCCGAATTCGGCCGCGAACCGGACGACTTTCTCGGCCTGCTGGCGCTCGGGCTGTCGATGGGGCAGTGGCTGTCGCTGCCGATGGTGGCCGCCGGCATTGCGTTGCTGGCGTGGGCGTACCGCAAGCGCTGAAGCCGCCCGGGCTGCGGGCCGCGTGGAATGGCGCTTTGCCGCGGCATCGGGCTGGGAGCCATTATCCATGCGGTGTCTGGGCATGCCACCCTGAAGATCGCCATCCGGCGCGGCTCTCGGGGCAGCAAAAAAACGGGCGCCCGAGGGCGCCCGAATTGCTTCGAGGAGGAGTGACGCTCAGTAGTGGTAGGCCGTTTCACCGTGGGAGGTGATGTCGAGGCCTTCACGTTCGGCATCTTCGGCGACCCGCAGCCCGACGAAGATATCAACCAGTTTGAGGGAAACCAGCGAAACGACCGCCGACCACACCACCGAGGTGCCGACCGCCCACAACTGGCTGACGACCTGCGCTGTCATGTCGAAGTCGCCGACCTTGTTGGCGACGTAGTCATAGACACCGGTGCCACCCAGCGAGGGCGCGACGAACACGCCGGTGAGAATGGCGCCGAGGATGCCGCCGACGCAGTGCACACCGAACACGTCGAGCGCGTCGTCGGCGCCGATCATCCGCTTCAGGCCATTGACGCCCCACAGGCAGACCACGCCTGCCGCGGCGCCGATGGCGATCGCACCCATCGGACCGACGAAGCCTGCCGCCGGCGTGATGGCCACCAGACCGGCCACCGCACCCGAAGCGCCGCCCAGCATCGAGGGTTTGCCCTTGATCAGCCATTCCGCGAACAGCCAGGAGAGGGTGGCGACAGCTGTAGCGACGTAGGTATTGACGAAGGCCAGCGCAGCGGTGCCGGTGGCTTCGAGGTTGGAGCCGGCGTTGAAGCCGAACCAGCCCACCCACAGCAGCGAGGCGCCGATCATGGTCATGGTCAGGCTGTGCGGGGTCATCGATTCCTTGCCGTAACCGACGCGCTTGCCGATCATCAGCGCCGCCATCAGGCCGGCGATACCTGCGTTGATGTGCACCACCGTGCCGCCGGCGAAGTCGAGCGCGCCCTTCTGGAACAGGAAGCCGGCGGTCGCCAGCGCCTTCTCGCCCGCAGCGGCATCGGTATAGGCATCGGGACCGGCCCAGTACCAGACCATGTGCGCGATCGGCAGGTAGCTGAAGGTGAACCACAGCAGTATGAAGACCAGCACCGCGGAGAACTTCATGCGCTCGGCAAAGGCGCCGATGATCAGCGCCGGGGTGATCGCCGCAAAGGTCGCCTGGAACGCCACGTAGATGTACTCCGGTATCACCACGCCCTTGCTGAAGGTGGCGGCGACCGAATCCGTTGTGATGCCCTTGAGGAACAGCTTGTCCAGACCGCCGATGAAGGCCCCACCCTCGGTGAAAGCGACCGAGTAGCCGTAGAGCACCCACAGCACGCTGCACATCGAGAACACCGCGAACACCTGCATCAGCACCGACAGCATGTTCTTGGTGCGCACCAGGCCGCCGTAGAACAAGGCCAGGCCGGGGATGGACATCAGGATGACCATCGCGGTGGCGACGATCATCCAGGCGGTGTCGCCCTTGTTGGGCACCGGCGTGGCGGTTGCGGCTGCCGCTGCCGGCGCAGCGGAGACTGCGGCCGCCGCCGGCGCGGCATCGGCGGGCTTGGCATCCGCCATGGTTGCAGCGGGCGCCGCCGGTTTGTCCTCGGCCAGCGCACCGCCTGCAAAAGTGACGGTCAATGCCGTCAGCAGGACTGCGAGAAACTTCTTCATGTCGAAATCCCCTTTAGAGCGCGTCGACGCCGGATTCACCGGTGCGGATACGGATGACCTGCTCGACGTCGAAAATGAATATCTTGCCGTCGCCGATCTTGCCGGTGCTGGCCGATTTTTCGACAGCCTCGATCACCTGGTCGAGCATCTCGTCCTTGATGGCGGCCTCGATCTTGACCTTGGGCAGAAAATCGACCACGTATTCCGCTCCGCGGTAAAGCTCGGTATGGCCCTTCTGCCGGCCGAAGCCCTTGACCTCGGTGACGGTGACACCCTGTACGCCGATGGCGGACAGCGCTTCACGCACTTCGTCAAGCTTGAACGGCTTGATAATGGCGGTGACCAGTTTCATGAGTGCTTCCCCTCTACACAGCCGGGCGGCAAGTGCGCCCGGCGTCGATTGGTTGAGTCCGGTTAGAACGTGCGCTTGATGTACGCGGTGACCTGATCCTTGGCGATGTTCTTCGGATAGACGCCGCCTTCCGCGACATTGCCGTAGCCGATGTTGCTGGCGCTGCTGGTGTCGGTGTAGATCAAGCCGACTTCGGTGCCCGTCAGCTTGGGACCGAGCTTGCCCAGGTCGTAGGCCACGCTGAGGCGCCAGTCGTTATAGGAATAAACGCTGTCGTTGCTGCCGATGCCGACCAGCGCGGGGTCGGTGCCCTTGTACTTCTGGATACCGTAGTGCGCGCCCAGCGTGACGCCGGATTCGCCGATCGGGAACGCCGCCGAAAGATCCCAGTAGTCGGTGCCGCGCGCATCGCGCACGCCGAAGACCTTCTTGGAAATTGCGTTCGAATACTTGAGCGTGATCCACTTCCAGCCGCCGGCAATGTAGAGCTCCGTGGTGTCGCCCTTGATGAAGCCGGCCGCGGCATCGCCCGGATACCAGTACTGCAGCACGCCCACGTCGTAGCTGAAATCGCCCACCGCGCCCTTGTAGCCGCCGTAGATGTCGATTTCCGCGCTGCCGCCGGCCCGGTACGAACTGTTGTCGCGCAACCAGCTGATATTCGAGCCCCACAGGCCGATGTACGGACCGCTCGCGTGCGAGTAGTCGAATCCGCCCTGGATGGCCGGTTCCCGGTTGGTCTGGGCCAGGCCGCGGAACACGTACTGGCTGAACAACCCGATGTTGCCGGTAAAGGTGTGCGGCGAGACGGGCTCGGCGGGCGCCGGCGCCGCGGCTGCTTGGGCCAGCGCGAGGTTGGGGAGGCAAAGCACAGCCGCAATCGCCGTTGCGACCAGCGTCGTTCTACGCATCGTAAATACTCCTCAAAGGTCAGTTGAAATCCGCAAGGAGCATTACGCAGAAGTTGTGCCAGGCAGTAAAAGTACATCTTTTTCATTTAGTTATGGCAACTCATCGACCGGCGTCAAGATTTCGCTGTGGCCGGCCGCACTACCTTGAAGCGCGACCATCGCATATTGCGCACTGCTTTGGTGCGGTTGTCGTGTTGTCCGGACAGCTCATTTGGCTGTGCTAGAGTCGACACAACCAATCGGAGATAGCCATGCTCAATCCAAAATTCTTCGAAGATCTCTCGGGCAAGATCGCCCAGATGCTGGCCGCCAGCCCTGCCGCCGATCTGGAGAAAAACGCCAAGGCGATGATGACCAACGCGTTTTCCCGGCTCGATCTGGTGACCCGCGAGGAATTCGACGTCCAGCGCGAAGTCCTGGCGCGCTCGCGCCAGAAGCTTGCCGAACTCGAAGCGCGCATCGCGTCGCTGGAAGCGAAACTGGCACAGCGCGGTACGTCCCCGGAGGGCTGAGCCGGTCGTCCCGGCTTCGCGCGGCTGGGGGAACTTTCCGCCCGCCCGCTTAGTCCTAACGCGTACTATCCGGTACTATTCGTACCTTTTCCGCACTGTTATTCCTGCTCGGGGATTGTCATCGTGACCCAAGCCGACGCCAAATTCATGCGCACCCTGCGCGAACTCGCCCGTTGCTACCAGGCGTTCGAGTCGTTTTCCGACGCCCACATCCGCACCACAGGCCTGACGCCGCCACAGTTCGACATCATCGCCACGCTGGGCAACACCAAGGGCCTCAGTTTCAAGGAGCTTTGTGAGCGCACACTTATCACCAAAGGCACGCTGACCGGCGTTGTCGATCGTCTCGAATCGCGCGAGCTGGTGCGCCGGACCGAATGCCCGCACGACGGACGCAGCCAGATCGTGGTGCTGACCGCTGCGGGTGAAAAGTTGTTTCGCCGGGTGTTCCCGTCGCATGTCGCGCACCTGGGAACCGCCTTCGAAACCGTGACCGAGACCCAGTTGCAGCACAACGAACTGACACTGCGCCGCCTGCGTGAGCTGTTCGAGGCAGCCCACGAACTGACGCTCGAGGAAGCCGAGATGACCGGTTCCGCGCGATCGCGGCCGCGCCGGGCCGCCTGATGGCGCTGGCCTCCCGGGCAATCGGATACACGCGTACCGCGATAGCCCTGCACTGGGTAGTCGCGCTCGGTATCTTCGGCGCGTTTTCGCTCGGGCTCTACATGCACGAGCTGCCGCTGTCGCCGACCAAGCTCAAGCTCTACTCGTACCACAAGTGGGCCGGGGTGACGATCTTCCTGTTGATGCTGGCACGCCTGGCCTGGCGGGCAACCCATCCGGCACCGCCGCTGCCCGGACACATGCCGCGCTGGCAGCGCCTGGCCGCGCACTCGATCCACCATCTGCTGTACCTGCTGATCCTGGCCATACCGCTGACCGGCTGGCTGATGAGTTCGGCCAAGGGCTTCCAGACCGTGTGGTTCGGCGTGCTACCGCTGCCTGACCTGCTGGACAAGAACAAGGAACTCGGCGAGACGCTGGCAGAGGTACATGAAGCGCTCAACTTCGGCATGGCCGCGCTGGTGATTGCCCACGTCGGCGCGGCCGTCAAACATCATCTGGTCGATCGCGACGACGTGCTTGCCCGGATGTTGCCGTTCCTGAACAGGGCCGCCCAATGAGAAAAACCCTCGCCCTGGTTCTTGCCGCACTGCTTCCATGCGCTGCAGCCGCGGCCGAGGTCGGCGCGGTGCAGGCCGACAAAAGCCGGATCGCGTTCGTCTCGCGGCAGATGGGCGTGCCGGTCGATGGCGAATTCCGCAAGTTCACCGTTCAGTTGAGTTTCGACCCGGCCAAGCCCGAAGCCGGCCGCGCCCAGATCGACATCGACATGGCGAGCATCGACGCCGGCAGCGCGGAGGCCAACGAGGAAGTGGTGGGCAAGAACTGGTTCCACGTCAAGCAGTTTCCAAAGGCAAGCTTCGTCTCGACCAGCGTCAAACCGCTCGGTGGCGGCAAGTTCGAAGTCGCCGGCAAGCTGACTATCCGCGACAAGACGCGCGACGTACAGGCGCCGTTCGCCATGACGGCGCAAGGCGCGAACGTCCAGTTCGACGGCAGCTTCATCATCAAGCGCGCCGACTTCGGCATCGGCCAGGGCGTATGGGCCGACTTCGATACCGTCGCCAATGACGTGCAGATCAAATTCAAGGTCGTGGCCGGCGCAAAGAAATAGCCACGCCCGCGCAATCCCTCCCGGAGACTCTCGCATGAAGAAAACCGCCCTCGGCCTGATATTCGCCGCCCTGACCGGTCCGGCCTTTGCAGCCGCCGAATCCTTCACCATCGACCCTACCCACACCTGGCCCTACTTCGAGATCAATCACCTCGGTTTCTCCACCCAGCATGGCCGATTCAACAAGACCAGCGGCAAGATCACGCTCGACCGCGAGGCGCGCAAGGGGTCGGTCGAGGTCAGCATCGACACCGCTTCGATCGACATGGGGCTGGAGAAGTGGAACACCCACATGAGGAGCGACGATTTCTTCAACGTCGAGATGTTCCCGAGCATGACCTTCAAGTCGGACAAGTTCGTCTTCGACGGCGACAAGCCGGTAGCCGCCGAAGGTTCGCTGACCCTGCTCGGCATCACCAAGCAGGTCAGCCTCAAGCTGTCCGGTTTCACCTGCGGTACGCACCCGATCAACAAGAAGTCGCTGTGCGCTGCCGACATCAGCACCACCATCAAGCGCTCGGAATGGGGCATGACCAAATACGTGCCCGGCGTGTCCGACGAAGTCAAAATCTTCATGCCGGTCGAAGCCTTCAAGGACTGACCCGCCACCAAGCCGGGCAACGGAGCGCGCGGCGCTCCGTTTTTGTTTGTCATGACGGGCGCAGCCTTGCGGTAAACTGCGGCCACCCTTCCGTCACCCCGGCATCGATCATGTCACTCGCCGTTCTGCGCAGCCGTGCCCTTGCCGGAATGGACGCGCCCGAGGTCACGGTCGAAGTGCATCTGGCCAACGGGCTGCCGAATTTCACCCTGGTCGGTCTGCCGGACACCGAGGTCAAGGAAGCGCGCGACCGCGTGCGGGCGGCGATCCAGACCTCGCGCTTCGAGTTCCCGGCGCGGCGCATCACGGTCAATCTGGCGCCGGCCGATCTGCCAAAGGAATCCGGCAGGTTCGACCTGCCGATCGCCCTCGGCCTGTTGATCGCATCGGGCCAGCTCGATGCGCCTGGGCTCGACGGTTACGAGTTTGCCGGCGAACTGTCGCTGACCGGCGACCTGCGGCCGATCCGCGGCGCGCTGGCAATGACCTGGCGCGCCAGCGGCGAAGGGCGCACCCTGATGCTGCCCGCCGCCAGCGCCGACGAAGCCGCGCTGGTGCGCACTGCGACCGTTCTTCCGGTGCGCTCGCTGCTCGAAGCGGTGGCACACCTGGGCGGGCAGGCGCCGATCGCGCCGCATTCGATTCCGCACACCGAAGCGCAGCGGCATTACCCCGATCTTGCCGAGGTGAAAGGCCAGGCCAAGGCCAAGCGGGCGCTCGAAGTTGCCGCCGCCGGCGGCCACAGTCTGTTGATGGTGGGGCCACCCGGCACCGGCAAATCCATGCTCGCGCAGCGTTTCCCCGGTCTGCTACCGCCGCTGACCGCGGACGAAGCGATGCAGGCGGCCGCCGTCCAGTCGATCGCCGGCACGTTCCGCCCCGAGCGATTCCTGCAGCGCAATTTCAGGTCTCCGCACCACACCGCGTCGACCGCCGCGCTGGTAGGCGGCGGCACCGATCCGCGCCCCGGGGAAATATCGCTTTCCCACAATGGCGTGCTGTTCCTCGACGAGTTGCCCGAATTCGAGCGGCGCACGCTGGAAGCCCTGCGCGAACCGCTTGAAACCGGGCATGTCAGCATTGCGCGGGCGGCGCGGCGGGTGGATTTTCCGGCGCGCTTCCAGTTGGTCGCGGCCATGAATCCGTGCCCGTGCGGCTATCTGGGCAGTGCGAAATGCCGCTGCACGCCGGATCAGGTGGCGCGCTACCGGGCCAAGCTGTCCGGTCCGCTGCTCGACCGCATCGACATGACGCTCGACGTCCCCGCCCTGTCGGCGGCGGAATTGCAGGGGGCGGCCGATGGCGAACCCACCGCAACCGTTCAGGCCCGGGTGATTGCCGCCCGCAGCCGCCAGATCGCGCGCCAGGACAAAGCCAACGCCGCGCTGGCGACCGCCGAGATCGACCGCTGGTGCGCCCCGGACGACAGCGGCGCGAAACTGCTCTCGGCCGCACTGGTGCGGCTCAAGCTCTCGGCACGGGGGTATCATCGGGTGCTCAAGCTCGCCCGCACCGTTGCCGATCTCGCGGCCAGCGAGACGATCGGCAGCGCGCACATCGCCGAGGCCATCCATTACCGCCGCAATCTCGGCGACAATTGAATTCCATCACCTAGTCGAGGACGCAATGAGTGCTGCCCCATCGTCGGTCGCCGGCCGCAAATCCGGCTGGCTCGTCTGGCTGTTCGGATTCCTTCTGATCATCGCCCTGCTGTTCGCCGGCTACACCTGGGTCGTGCTGACCTGGAGCTATTCCCAGGGCGAGCGCGCCGGCTACGTGCAGAAGTTCTCCCACAAGGGCTGGATCTGCAAGACCTGGGAAGGCGAACTCGCGATGGTCAGCTTGCCCGGCACCGTGACCGACAAGTTCGAGTTCTCGGTGCGCGACCCCGCCATCGCGGCAAAGATCAACGAGACCATGGGCAAGCGCGTTGCGCTGGCCTACGACCAGCACATCGGCGTACCGACGTCCTGCTTCGGCGAGACGCAACACTTCGTCAAGGCCATCAAGCCGGTCGAGGCGATCGACTATCAGACGCCGCCGGGCACCGCGCCCGTCGCACCGCCCGCCCGCCCGGCCAACTGACGAAAAACCTCGCCATCGCAGCGCCAGCCGCCGCAGCGGACCACGCCAGACTCGCCATCCTGCTGGCCCTGCTCGCCGCGATCGGCCCGTTCGCGATAGATACCTACCTGCCGGCCTTTCCGACCATCGCCAGGTCGCTCGCCACCGGCGACCTGCAGGTACAGCAGTCGCTCACTGCCTACCTCGCGCCGTTCGCCTTCATGACACTGTGGCACGGTTCGATTTCCGATGCGCTGGGGCGGCGCATCGTGGTGCTGGTAAGCCTGCTTGGCTTTGCCGGCGCCTCGGCGGTCTGCATGGTCGCGCCCTCGATCGAGATGCTCTGGTTCGGCCGCGCGCTGCAGGGCATTACCTCGGGCGCCGGGATGGTGGTCGGCCGCGCCATCGTGCGCGACCTTCTCGCGGGTCCGGAGGCCCAACGGATGATGGCGCGGGTGGCGATGATCTTCGCCATCTCGCCGGCGGTGGCACCCGTCATCGGTGGCTGGATCTATGTGGCGCTGGGCTGGCGGGCGACCTTCGGCTTCCTGCTGCTGTTCGCGCTGCTGCTGTTCGGCCTGTGCTGGCGCTTGCTGCCGGAAACCCTGCCGCCAGACAAGCGCCACAGCCTGCATCCGGTGAAGCTGGGCCGCGCCTACCTGCACGCCTTCACCCATCGCCAGTTCCTGCTGCTGATCACCGCGCTGTCGCTCAATTTCGGCGGCTTCTTTCTCTACGTGCTCGCCGCGCCGAAGTTCCTGATCGAGCATCTCGGCGTGTCGCCGCAGGGCTTTGCCACAATGTTCGTGCCGACGGTGCTGGGCATGATGTTCGGCTCGTTCCTGTCGGGGCGGCTGGCCGGCAAGATCACGCCGATCCGCACCGTGTCGATCGCCTTCGCGATCATGGTCGGCGCCACCCTGCTCAACGTGCTGATCAACAGCTTCGCGGCGCCCGGCGTACCTCAGAGCATCCTGCCGATTCCGCTCTACAACGTCGGGATGGCCCTGGCGATGCCCAACCTGACCCTGCTCGGCCTCGAACAACTGCCTCAGCGTGGCCTGGCGGCCAGTTGCCAGAGCTTTGCCCAGAGCCTCGTCACCTCGCTCGCGGCCGCCTTCTTCGTGCCGCTGTTGTGGGATTCGACGCTGACTCTGGCGCTCGGCATGACGGGCTTTCTCGGCCTGTCGCTGATCTGCTTTTTCGCCTACGCGGGCAAGCCGCACACGACGTCGCCCCCCATCTAGTCCCGCCCCCCGGGGCGCGTCCTCCTCAAGTCCCGCGGTAGGCTCACGACCACCGTGCGCCTACCGCGGGACTGATCGAGCCGGCGACCGTGTGACCGGGCGAGTTGGCCACAACCTGAATAACTTTCTCCTACCGGCCACTACAGTTTTCCAGTCGACCGCCGTTAGCTAGCCTTGTGTCGGAACAACACCAATAGGATGACCCCGTAGGGCGGAAAACATGTCATCAAACTTGCCGAATCCCGCACAGGCATGCGCCAGTCCAAACTCCACGCGTCGCGGCGAAGACGGGGCGGGTTCCGAGAGCCGGCTCGGCCGCACGAGCCCCCAAGCGCCGATGGAATCATGTCGTTTGACCCTGCCCGGTGCGAGTCCCCGGCCGCGAACACCAAATAAGCCGTTCGATACGAGTGTCCCCAAGTCGGAGTAGTCAGAACATGCCGAAGACAATTTTCCTGGTCGACGATTCAACGACCATCCTGCTCAGCGTTTCGGGCATTCTCAGCAAAGCAGGTTTTGCCGTCGAGAAGGCCGCAAGTGCCGAAGAAGCGCTGAAGAAATTCGCGGCTGGCGTCAAGGTCGATCTGCTGATCACCGATCTCAACATGCCCGGCATGAACGGCATCGACCTGATCAAGCAGGTACGCACCCTCCAGGCCTACAAGTTCCTGCCGATCCTCTTCCTCACCACCGAATCGCAGCAGAGCCGCAAGGCAGAAGCGAAAGCCGCCGGAGCATCGGGCTGGATCGTCAAGCCGGCAACCGCCGATGATCTGCTCAACACGATCAAACTGGTCATCAAGTAGACATGAGTCCATCCGCCCAAACACGATACCGTGAATATCGTCGGCGGACGCTGATCGCCGGTGGGTGGTCCGCCATCGTCGTCAGCATTGGCGTCATGCTGTTGCACTACCTGCTCGCCACGCGCTCGACCAACGCATCGGCTTGAGCCAGCCGGCAGTCGACGGCCTGCTCCTGCTTGCCGCTCTGCTGTCGTGCATGGCGATCCAGCACCGCGCCGCCGCGTGGCTGTGCAAGGGCGACGGAATGGACATCCAGAGCCTCCTCGAAGCGCAACCGAAGGTTTGCCCCACCGACTTCGCCTGCCAGCGCGTCGCCCTGCCCGAACTGCGCGAATTCCCGCGCTTCAACAACGTCCTGACAAACCAGCTCAACAGTGTTGTCGAGCAGACCGAAAAGGCCGCCTTCGACGTTGTTTCGCGCCTGCAGACCATCGACATCGTCGCCACGGAACTCAACGACTTCGTGAACGCTGCCGCGGCAGAATCGGAGACCATGGCCCGCAATTCTGCGGAAATGATCGAGGACAACCGCGATCTGATCGACAAGCTGGAAAGTTTCATCGCCCAGCACATCGACGAGGCCGCCGAAGACGAACGCCGCAGCGCCGACGCGGTGCGCCAGGCAAAGTCGCTGCAGGCGCTGGTCGAACTGATCAAGCACATCGCCGGGCAGACGAACCTGCTCGCACTCAACGCCGCAATCGAAGCCGCCCGCGCCGGCGAGACCGGGCGCGGCTTTGCGGTGGTTGCAGATGAAGTGCGCAAGCTCTCGCACGAGACAGAAACCGCGGTCAAGAAGATCAACGACGGAATCGTCTCGGTGACCAGCATCATCGAGAGCCAGTTCACCGACAAACTCGCCCGCTCGAACATCGAAGAAGAGCGCGCCAGTCTCAAGCAATTCGCGCAGCAACTCGCCGCGCTTGGCGAACGCTACGAGAGCACCACGCAACGCGAGCGGACGATTCTGTCGACCATCAACGACAGCAGCGCCCGGCTGGGTTCGATGTTCATGGACACGCTGGCGAGCGTGCAATTCCAGGACGTGACGCGCCAGCAGATCGAGCAGGTCGTCGGCGGCATCGGCCGCCTCAACAGCCATGCCGAATCGCTTGCCGGCATCCTCGAGGGCAGCACCGGTGCCACGCCCCAGGACGCGGTGGTCCCCCTGTCCGAACAGCTCGACCATGTGTTCTCGAACTACGTCATGGACCAGCAGCGCGATGCCCACAAGCAGGCTGCCGGTTCCGCCGGGCCGAAGCCGGCCGGTGCAACGGCTACCAACATACGGCGCGCAGGCCCGGGGCAGGCACCTGCCGCGTCCGCCAAGCCGAGCAACGTCGAACTGTTCTGAGCCGCGCCAACTTTCCGAGGACTTCACGATGACCGATGCAAACCGGCTTGCCATCCAGGAGAACATGACGATCTACCAGGCACAGGCGCAGAAAGACCTGCTGCTGTCTGCGCTGGGGACGACCGACAATCTCGAACTCGACCTGTCGCGCGTTGCCGAGATCGACACGGCAGGGCTGCAAATCCTGATGCTCGTCAAGCGCGAAGCCGCGCGCGGCGGCAAGTCGCTGGCGATCAGCGGCCACAGTTCTGCCGTTCAGCAGACCCTCGACTTCTGCAATCTGGTCGGCGTCTTCGGCGACCCGCTGGTCATACCGGCCGGCGCCTGAACAATCAAAAGGAACCACGATGGATGAACTGACCAGCGCCTTCGTCAATGAAAGCCGCGACCAACTGGTCGCGATGGAAGACGGTCTGCTGACCCTCGAACAGAATCCCGACGACAAGGACAACCTGAACGCGATCTTCCGCGCCGCGCACACAATCAAGGGCGGCTCGGGCGTGATCGAGTGCCGATACATCGAGTCATTCACGCACAAGGTCGAGAACGTACTCGACCGGCTGCGCAATGGAGAGATCACCGCCACCGGCGAACTGGCAAGCGTGATGCTCGCCTGCTGCGATCACATGGGCGATCTGCTCGAGGTGCTGGTCGCCGGCCGGGCCGAGCCGCCGGCAGATCTCAAAGCCAAGGGCGACGCCTTGACCACCGAACTATCGACCCGATACATGAACGAAGCCGTGGCGCAGCCCGCGAAAGACGGCGTTCCGGTCGAGCAGGTTGATGACGTGGTGGCCAGCGGCGGCGGCGCGGTGACCACCGAGGCCTGGCATATTTCGCTGCGCTTTGGCCAGAACGTGCTGCGCCAGGGCATGGACCCGCTGTCGTTCCTGCGCTTTCTTGCCGGCCAGGGCGAGATCGTGTCGATGGAAACCATTCCCGACGCCATGCCGGCCGCTGCGGCGATGGACCCCGAATCCTGCTACCTCGGTTTCGAGATTCGCTTCCAGACCCGCGGCAAGAAGGCAGACATTGAACGGGTGTTCGAGTTCTGCCGCGACGATTGCACGCTTAACATCCTGCCGCCGCGGAGCAAGGTTTCGGAGTATGTCGCGCTGATCGAGTCGCTGCCCGAGGACAATCTGCGGCTCGGCGAAATCCTCGTGCGCTGCGGCGCGCTGACCCAGGCGGAACTCGATCAGGGGCTTGGCCTGCAGGGCGAGATCGCCCGCCGCATTGCGGACGAAACCAGCGAATCCGGCGAACCTGCCCCACCCAAAGGCCCGCCGATCGGCGAAATCCTGGTCGAACAAAAGAGCATCCAGAAGGAAGTTGTCGAGGCGGCGGCGCAGAAGCAGGCGACGGTGACCGAGAAGAGGGCGGTCGAGGCGCGCACGATCCGCGTGCAGGCCGACAAGCTCGACCAACTGATCGATCTGGTCGGCGAACTCGTGATCGCCGGCGCCAGCGCCAGCCTGCTCGCCCAGAAAAGCGCCAAGACCGATCTGATCGAATCGACTTCAGTGCTCTCGCGCCTGGTCGAGAACATCCGCGACTCGGCGCTGCAATTGCGCATGGTGCAGATCGGCGAGACTTTCCACCGCTTCAACCGCGTGGTGCGCGACGTTTCCAAGGAACTCGGCAAGGAAATCGAGTTGGTCATCAACGGCGCCGAGACCGAACTCGACAAGACCGTGGTCGAGAAGATCGGCGACCCGCTGATGCACCTGGTCAGGAATTCGCTCGATCACGGCATCGAGCCGGCGGCGGTGCGCGTGGCGCAGGGCAAGCCGGCCTGCGGCCGGGTAACGCTCAACGCGCGTCACGATTCGGGCAACGTCGTCATTGAAATTTCCGACGACGGCGGCGGACTGAACAAGGAGAAGATCACCGCCAAGGCGCTCGAACGCGGCGTGATCCAGCCCGGGCAGACGCTGTCCGACGCAGAGATCGTGAACCTCATCTTCGAACCCGGTTTCTCGACGGTGGAGAAAGTCTCCAACCTGTCCGGCCGCGGTGTCGGAATGGATGTCGTCAGACGCAACATCCTGGCCTTGCGCGGCACGGTGGACGTGGCCTCGGTCGAAGGTCAGGGCGCGACCTTCACCATCCGCCTGCCGCTCACCCTGGCGATCATCGATGGCTTCCTCACTGCTGTGGACAAGGCCTCCTATGTGATTCCGCTCGACATGGTGGTGGAGTGCATCGAACTCGACGCCGACAGCGCCGACCGCACCTACATCAACCTGCGCGGCGAAGTGCTGCCGTTCGTGCGGCTGCGCGAGTGGTTCGAGGTAACCGGCGATCCGCCGACGCGCGAGAACGTGGTGGTCGTGCAATGCGCCGGGCGCAAGGCCGGCATCGTGGTCGACCAGTTGCTGGGCGAATTCCAGACCGTGATCAAGCCGCTGGGCAGCCTGTTCCGCAACATGCGCGGCATCGGCGGTTCCACCATCCTGGGCAGCGGCGAAGTCGCCCTGATCCTCGACGTGCAGGCCCTGGTCAACCGCTGCGTCAAGCGCGAGGAGCAGGCCGCGCACGCCGGCAATGCCACGCGCAGGCACGAGATGTCGCTGCTGGCGGACCACGCCTGACGAGGCCAGCCACGCGTCCCGCGCCACACAATCGAACCCGACTCACCCATTTTTTCATGACCCCGAAGCATCAGCGGCTACAAAAGGAGAAACTCATGTTGTCAAATCTACGCATCGGCTCACGGCTCATTGCCGGCTTTCTGATCGTCGCCGCCATGGCGGTGATCGTCGGCCTGGTCGGCATCAACGGCCAGGCGAGCATCAACGAGGGCTCGCAGGCGCTCTACGAGAAGGAACTGCTCGGCCTCTCAAACATCAAGGAAGCCAACATCAACCTGATCTACGCCGGCCGTGCGATCCGCAACATCATCCTCGCCCCCAGCCAGGAGGCGCGTGACAAGGCCAAGGCCAATTTCGACGAATCGATCGCCAAGCTGCGCAAGGAATACGAGGAAGCCAAGCCGCGCTACTACTCCGAAAAGGGCAAGGAGGCGATCCGCCAGTTCGATGCCATATGGGACGAATACGTCAAGGTTGCCAACAAGGCGGTCGCGCTGGCGATGAAGCAGCCGATCGGGGCGCCGGGTGAAGCCACCGCCTATCTGTTCGGCGACGAGTTCCGCACCACGGTGAACAAGGCCGACGACCAATTGACAGCGCTGACCAAAATCAAGGAGGACATTTCGGCCAAACGTACCGCCGACAACAACGCCATCTATGAGAATAGCCGCAACCTGATGGTCGGCGCCATGGCGCTTGCGATGATACTCGGCGTGCTGATCGGTTACATCGCCACGCGCAGCATCACGCGCCCGGTGAACCGCGTCGTCGATGCGGCGAAGAAGATGGCCGCCGGCGACTTCGACTTCGAACTCAAATCGGAGGCGAAAGACGAAGTGGGCGAGGTGATCCGCTCGGTCGGCGCCATCCAGCAATCGGTGCAGGCGATGACGGCCGACGCCAAGGTACTGGTCAAGGCGGCCATCGACGGCAAGCTCGCGACCCGCGCCGACGCGTCCAAACACCAGGGCGATTTCCAGGGCATCGTCAAGGGCGTGAACGAAACGCTGGACGCCGTGATCGGCCCGCTCAACGTCGCCGCCAATTATGTGGACCGCATCTCCAAGGGCGACATCCCGAGCAAGATCACCGACGCCTACAACGGCGATTTCAACACCATCAAGAACAACCTCAACAGCCTGGTCGAAACCTTCAACGGTTTCGTCGCCGCGCAAAACTTGATGGCGGAGCAGCACGAGAAGGGGCTGATTGATCAAACCATTCCGGCCGAGAACTTCCCCGGCGTATATGGTGGCATGGCGACGAGCATCAACGTCCTTGTGGCCTCGCACATTGCCGTGAAAATGAAGGTCGTCGAGATCGTCAAGAAGTACTCGCTCGGCGACTTCTCGGTCGATATGGACCGCCTGCCCGGCAAGAAGGCACAAATCACCGCCGCTATCGACGCCGTCAAGGCCAGTCTGCAGTCCCTGCAAGCAGAGATCATGTTACTGGCTGACGCCGCGGTGCAGGGCAAGCTTGCTACCCGCGCCAATCCGGACAAGTTCCAATACAGCTTCAAGGACATGGTGTGCGGCATCAACCAGACACTGGACGCCGTGATCGGCCCGCTCAACGTCGCCGCCAACTATGTGGACCGCATCTCCAAGGGCGACATCCCGAGCAAGATCACCGACAGCTACAACGGCGATTTCAACGCCATCAAGAACAACCTCAATACCTGTATCGATGCAGTCAACGCGCTGGTGGCCGACGCGGCCATGCTGTCCAAGGCGGCGGTCGATGGCAAGCTGGAAACCCGTGCCGACGCCAGCAAACACCAGGGCGATTTCCAGCGCGTGGTCAAGGGCGTGAACGAAACGCTGGACGCCGTGATCGGCCCGCTCAACGTCGCCGCCAACTACGTGGACCGCATTTCCAAGGGCGACATCCCGCCGAAGATCACCGACAGCTACAACGGCGATTTCAACGCCATCAAGAACAACCTCAATACCTGTATCGATGCAGTCAACGCGCTGGTGGCCGACGCCGCCATGCTGTCCAAGGCCGCCGTCGACGGCAAGCTGGAAACCCGCGCCGACGCCAGCAAGCACCAGGGCGACTTCCAGCGCGTGGTCAAGGGTGTCAACGACACGCTGGATGCGGTGATCGGGCCGATCAACGACGTGCAGCGGGTGATGGGCGCGATGGCCAATGGCGACCTGACGGAAACCATTACGCGCAGCTACCAGGGCGATTTCGACACCCTCAAGCAGGCGATCAACGGCACCATCGGCAAGCTGTCGGACACGGTGAGCCAGATCAATACCGCCGCCGATGCGCTGACCAGCGCTTCCGGCCAGGTGTCGGCCACAGCGCAGTCGCTGTCGCAAAGCTCCAGCGAACAGGCGGCTTCGGTCGAGGAAACCACGGCGTCGATGGAACAGATGACCGCCTCGATCTCGCAGAACACCGAGAACGCCAAGGTGACCGACGGCATGGCGACCAAATCGGCGCAACAGGCGGTGGAGGGCGGCGGCGCGGTGACCGAAACCGTCGATGCGATGAAGCAGATCGCCCAGAAGATCGGCATCATCGACGACATCGCCTACCAGACCAACCTGCTGGCCCTCAACGCCGCCATCGAGGCGGCCCGCGCCGGCGAGCACGGCAAGGGCTTCGCGGTGGTGGCGGCGGAAGTGCGCAAGCTGGCCGAACGCAGCCAGGTCGCCGCGCAGGAGATCGGACAGGTCGCCTCCTCGTCGGTGAAACTGGCCGAGAAGGCCGGTCATCTGCTCGATGAAATGGTGCCCAGCATCAAGAAGACCTCGGATCTGGTGCAGGAAATCGCCGCCGCCAGCCAGGAGCAGTCGTCGGGCGTCGGTCAGATCAATGGCGCCATGGGCCAGCTCAACAAGGCCACCCAGCAGAACGCGTCGGCGTCCGAGGAACTCGCCGCCACCGCAGAAGAAATGGGCGGCCAGGCCAACCAGCTGCAAAACCTGATGGCCTTCTTCAAGATCGAGGACGGCGGCCAAGCGAAGCGGGCAAAACCCGTCGCGCGGGAATCGGCGGCACCCACAGCCAGCCGGAGCGCTCGCGCATCGCGCCTGGTCGCGGTATCCGACGAGAACGACTTCGAGCGCTTCTGAGGATGGCGGCCATGGGACAACTCATGCAACAACAACCGGCCGCCCCGACGGCCAAGGCCGCCCAGGCGGCCAAGGCCGGCAAAATGGCCGGCGCCGGCGGCTCGGACACCCAGCAGTTCCTGACCTTCGTGCTGGGCGGCGAGATGTACGCGCTGGGCATACTCAACGTCAAGGAGATCATCGAGTACGGCCAACTGACCGAGATTCCGATGATGCCGGCCTCGATTCGCGGGGTGATCAACCTGCGCGGCGCGGTGGTGCCGGTGGTCGACCTGGCGGCCCGCTTCGGCGGCCATGCCAGCGCGGTGCAGCGGCGTACCTGCATCGTCATCGTCGAGGTGGCGCAGGAGGACGGCAAGATCGACATCGGGATCATGGTCGATGCGGTTTCCGAAGTGCTGGAAATCGCCCACGCCGAGATCGAGCCGCCGCCGGCTTTCGGCACCAAGATCCGCGCCGACTTCATCGACGGCATGGGCAAGGTGGCCGGCAGGTTCGTCATCATTCTCGACATCGAGCGCGTGCTCTCGGTCGATGAAATGGCGGCGCTGGCATCGGTCGGCGAGACGACAGTCGACGCGGTAGCGGAGGCCGGTGTGCACTGACAGCGGTTTGCTGCGGGCGCCGCCGGCAAGGCGCGGCGGCGTTCGGCAGCGCATCGGCCTTTGCTTGATAGCCGGTCCCGTGGGGCGGGCCGATCCGCCGATAGAAACTGACTGACGTTTCACCGACCTGGCGGCAAACCTGCTCCCTTACCGGACGCCCGAAAAAGTGGACTACAGCAAACTGCCCTCGCAGGAAATCGAACGCCTCGCCCACAACATCAATCCGGGCGCCTGGGCGATCGACTCGGAACGGCCGCTGGCCACACTGCTCGGTTCCTGCGTGGCGGTATGCCTGTTCGATCCGCAGTTGCGCATCGGCGGAATGAACCATTTCATGCTGCCCAACATCCGCCGCAGCAGCCACGACGATGTTGACTCCTTGCTGTCGGGCGACTTTGCCATGGAGGCCTTGCTCAACGGGCTGCTGCAGCGGGGCGCGCGGAAAGTGCGTGTACAGGCCAAGGCATTCGGTGGCGGCACGATCATCAACGTCTCCGGCCAGTCGATGAGCATCGGCCTGCGCAATGCCGAGTTCACCCGCCAATGGCTGGATCGCGAGAGCATCCCGTTGATGGCGTCGGACTTTCTTGGTCCGTGGTCGCGCAAGGTGCTGTTCCTGCCGCACATTGGCGAGGTGTTGTGCCGGCGCATGGCCACCAGCATGGCGACCGCCGAAACCATCGCCCGCGAAGAAGCCGCCTACGCGGCAACGCTGGCCGCGAAACCCAAACCCGACGACAAGAAAGTCGAGTTGTTCTGATGGCCGAACCCTGCACCATTACCAACCAGGAGTTCGCGCTGTTTCAGCGGCTGATCTACAAGATTGCCGGCATCAGCCTGAGCGATGCGAAAAAGGTTCTGCTGGTCGGCCGCCTGACCCGCCGCCTGAAGGCCCACGACTTCACGTCGTTTTCCCAGTATTACCGGATGCTCAGCAGCGGCGAGCACCCGGAAGAGCTACAGACGATGGTCGACCTGCTGACCACCAACGAAACCTACTTCTTCCGCGAGCCGCAGCATTTCGATTTCCTGCGCGACGTGATCCTGCCCGAACGGCGCGGCCCCGCCACCTTCCGCATCTGGAGCGGCGCGAGTTCGAGCGGCGAGGAAGCCTACTCGATGGCGATGGTGCTGGCCGAACACCGCGACGGGCCGTGGGACGTATTC
This sequence comes from Candidatus Methylophosphatis haderslevensis, assembly GCA_016711925.1. Lineage (GTDB taxonomy): Bacteria > Pseudomonadota > Gammaproteobacteria > Burkholderiales > Rhodocyclaceae > Methylophosphatis > Methylophosphatis haderslevensis. Next base: position 200,461 of record JADJSA010000018.1, on the reverse strand, counting down.
GGATCGGATATCAGCCTGACGGTGCTGGACAAGGCGCGGGCCGGACTGTATCCGGCCGAACGGGTTGCCGGCATTCCGCAGAAATACCTGCGCAAATACTGCCTCAAGGGCGTGCGCTCGCAGCAGGGCAATCTGCTGGTGGATAGCGCGCTGCGCCAGAACGTGCGCTTCGGCCAGGTGAACCTGACGCAGCCGATTAGCGGCGTCGGCGACTTCGACGTGATCTTCCTGCGCAACGTGATGATCTACTTCGACCCCGAAACCAAGAGCAAGGTGGTCGAGAACATGTTGCCGAATCTCAAGCCCGGCGGCTATTTCATCGTCGGTCACTCGGAATCGCTCAACGGCATCACCAACCGCTTGCAGGCGGTCAAACCGACGATTTACCACAAGCCTGGCGCAAGATGAGTAGCGTGCCCGCCATCAAAGTCATGATCGTCGACGACTCGGCGCTGGTGCGCCAGGTAGTAGCCAAGGCCATCGCCAGGGAACCGGGCATCGAGGTGCTGGCGACGGCATCGGACCCGCTGTTCGCAATCGAAAAGATGCGCCAGGCCTGGCCGGACGTGATCATCCTCGACATCGAAATGCCGCGCATGGACGGCATTTCGTTCCTGCGCAAGCTGATGGCCGAACGGCCCACGCCGGTGGTGATCTGTTCGTCGCTGGCCGAGGCAGGCAGCGACACGCTGATGCAGGCGCTGGCGGCCGGCGCGGTCAGCATCATCACCAAACCCAAGTCGGGCCTTAAGGACTTTCTCGACGACGCGTCGAACGACATCATTGCGGCGATACGCGGGGCGGCCCGCGCCAACGTGCGCCTGCTGGTGCGCCCGTCCGGCGGCGCGAGCGCAGCCGGACGGCCCGCGGCGACCCCGCCGCCCCCGCAGCGTTCCAACAGCGCCGACGTGATTTTGGCGGCGGGCGCCGGCGCGATGGTCAAGACGACCGACCGGGTGATCGCCATCGGCACCTCGACCGGCGGCACCCAGGCGCTCGAAACCGTGCTGACCCGGCTGCCGGTGACGGTGCCGGGCGTGGTCATTGTGCAGCACATGCCAGAGCAATTCACCGCGATGTTCGCCGAGCGGCTGAATTCGCTGTGCCAGATCGAAGTGCGCGAGGCGAGGAACAATGACCGCATCATGCCGGGCCGGGCGCTGATCGCGCCGGGCGGCAGGCACATGATGCTCAAGCGCAACGGCGCGCAATACCACGTCGAGGTGGTCGACGGGCCGCTGGTCAATCGGCACCGGCCTTCGGTGGATGTGCTGTTCCGCTCGGTCGCCAGCATTGCCGGCAGCAACGCGCTGGGCATCATCATGACCGGCATGGGCGACGACGGCGCGCGCGGCCTGAAAGAAATGCACGACGCCGGCGCCGCCACGATCGCCCAGGACGAAGCCTCCAGCGTGGTCTTCGGCATGCCCAAGGAAGCCATCAAGCTCGGCGCCGCCGACCGGGTGATGGCGCTCGACCATATTCCGGCGGCACTGATCCAGGCCCAGACGCAATGAACACCGAACGCACGATACCGCGAGCACAACCATGAACCGCTGCGAAATCCTCAAGCAGATCGCCGCCGAACTTTCAAGCGGCGAAGTCGCCTTCCCCACCAACGCCATGCTGGCGCTCGAACTGCGGCGCGCGCTGAGCGATCCGGAATGCCATGTCGACCAGGCGGCCCGGCTGATCAAGGCCGAGCCGCTGCTTTCCGCAAAAGTGGTGGCGCTGGCCAATGCGTCGGTGTTCAACACCTCGGGCCGGCCGATCACCGACGTGCGCTCGGCCGTCTCGCGCATCGGCTTTCGCACGCTGCATACGCTCACAACTTCGCTGGTGACACGGCAACTGGCGCACGCCACCACGCCGATGGACCGGCGCTTCGCGGCAAGATTGTGGGAACACACGACCCACGTGGCCGCCCTCGCCTACGTGATCGCCCGCAACGTCACCGGCCTCGACCCGGAAACCGCGTTGTTCGCCGGCGTGGTGCATGAGGTCGGCGGCTTTTACGTGATTTCACGCTCGGCGGACTTCCCCGGCCTGCTCGACGAAGATTTCTCCGCCTGGAGCGAGTGCGGCGAGGCCGAGATCGGCCGCGTGGTGCTGCGCATGCTCGAGGTGCCCGACAGCGTGGTCGAAGCGATCGAGGCTTGCTGGCAAGGCTACCTCGCGCTGCCGCCGACAACCCTCGGCGATACGCTGCTGCTGGCCGAGGAACTGTCGCCGATGGACAGCCCGCTGCGGGTGCTCGACGGCGTGCACCGCGAAGGGCTGCGCGCGTCGATCGACATGGTGGTGGGCAAGGCGAGCCTGTCGGAGATCATGGCCGAGTCAGCGCACGAACTGAAGTCGCTGACCGCCGCGCTGCACTGAGCGCCCGGCGCGGCAAGCTGCGCTACTGTCCGCCTTCGCGGGCGGAGGGCGGAATCGGCAGCACGGTTGCCGTGCCGTGCGGCGGCGCCTTGGCGGCAAGCGCCTGCAAGGCACGCGCGAACTCCGCCTGCAAACGCGCCATGAAGGCCAGACTCTGCCGGCCGTAATGCACCAGTTCGTAGGGCACCGGCGCATCGAGGGCGATGCGGTTGCGCGGCGCAAACGACTGCCAGGCCGTCTCGACGACGTGCTTGCGATCGCTGTCGACGAACACGATCTCGTCGCGGTCGATGATCGCCAGCACCTGCATGCTGCGGATCGGCACGAACACCGCATCGCCGCCGCGCGCCAGCAGATTGCGGGTGAGGTTGTACACCGCCGCCGGCAGTTGCCGCGGCTCGCGCGCAAGTTCCGCGCCGCGTTGCAGTTCGATCTTCAAGCGGTGTTCCTCAGCCCACTCGGCCGAGCGACTCCGCCGGCTGTGGCGGACAAAAGTACCGATGTTAGCCCGCAATCCAAACCACGGGCAGTCACAGTCTTCGCCAAGGCAGTTGGCGTTGGGCAAGAAGAGAGCATCGGCACCTTCGGGCAAATACCGTACATCGCGTCAATCGTATTCAAGGTCGCAGTCAATTCCAACTGTTTGGGCCACTTCCGCAACATTGCGCGAGGCAGACTGGAAAAGGCGGACGGTCAGTTCTCCTTGACCAGTCAATGACGCCTGCCCACCCATTGCGATCGGCCAGCTGCTCGTCAGGCGAATGGCGGATCCTGGCGCTTGGGCGGTCATTGCCGAGGAGACGGCTGTGGTCGGCTCGGCCGATCCGGTCAGCGGAGAACCGCAGAACGGTCCGATCGCCCGTGACTGGTTTATGGAAATGACAACCTGGCCCTACATCGCCCCAATGACCGCACGTTTTCCGCAACCGACTCCGAGCGCGTACCACACCAAGCCAAACACACTCCGTTCGCCATTCTCCACGGCTATGGCGGCGGATCCGACCTGCGCCTCCTGTCCCATCATGCCCACCTGTTCCTTCTCGGCGCCGACTAGCGGCGGCTCTGCACTCTCGGTGCTGCCGGTACGGCCCAACGCCTCGGTGTTCTCACGAACGTCAAACGGCGGGGTAGCATTGGCGCCATACAGGATGGTGAGCGGCGAGAGCACCACCAAAACCATCCGCGAACGTGAAAATCAGACCATCAAATCGGGCGACCACATTCACTTCGGGAGCGGCTCCTATGCGTGAGGATTGATCGCCACCTCGGCGGATTCGGGCCGCGCGCCGCGCGCCTCTTGGGCGCGGCTGCCCTTCCGTTTCGCCACCGCCGTTAGCGAATTTGGACCAGTGCCCTGCGCCGGAAGCCACCGCCCAAGCACCGCGGCGAGCTGGTCGCGGGTGTAGGGCTTGCTGAGGTAATCGTCCATACCCGCAGCGATGCAGCGCTCGCGATCTCCGTCAATGGCATTGGCCGTAAGCGCAACCACTGGCAGCGTGCGGCTCAGGCGCCCGTCGCGCTCCCGGCGGCGGATCTCGCCAGTAGCCTCGAAACCGTCCATCCCGGGCATCTGGCAATCCATCAGCACCAGATCGAAGGATTCCCGGCACACCTGTTCCAGCGCAACCAACCCGTTCTCGGCTGTTCCAAATGCCACTCCTAGTGACTCGAGCATCGCACCGGCGACCTCCTGGTTGACCGGGCTGTCCTCGACCAACAGCACGCGCCCGACCTGCTCTTCCGGACCGGCGGTAATGGTTTGCCCGACCGGGTCAGGTGCGGCGACGTACCGCAGGGACATGGCTGTGGCAATCGCGTCGTAGAGATCCGATTGGCTCACCGGCCTGCCGAGGTAGTAGTCGATTTGCGTAGGACGAGGATCGTTGTGGTCTGCGCTGGCGGTAACAGAGGACAACATGATCAGCGGCAACGCTGCGAAGCGTCGATCGGCCTTGATCGCCCGTGCCAGATCCAGACCATCAATGTCCGGCATGTGCGAGTCAAGAATTACCAGGTCGAAGGAATTACCGCGCGCGGCCGTATATCCCAACTCGTGCAGGGCTTCCGCCCCGCTCCCGACGCCAGCGCATTGCATCGACCAATCGATGAGCTGGCGCTCGAGGGCCTCGCGGTTCGGAGCATTCCCGTCGGCCACCAGCACTCGCATGCCCCTCACCCGCGCTGCCGAATCAATTGACCTGCGCACATGGTTGTTCCGCTTTGCGAGCGGAATCTCGAACCAAAAAACCGAGCCGTGGCCAAGCTTGCTGTCCAAGCCGAGCTCGCCGCGCATCATCTCCACCAGTCGCTTGGCGATCGCGAGACCGAGGCCGCTGCCGCCGTAGCGGCGGGTGGTCGAACTGTCTGCTTGGGAAAATGCGTTGAACATCCGGCACTGCACCGCCTCGTCGATGCCAATGCCTGTGTCTTGAACTTCGAAGCGAAAGCGCGCCTGCTTTGCAGTCTCGTGCAGCACGCCGACGCGAACCGTGATCTTGCCGCGGCTGGTGAACTTGACGGCGTTGCCCAGCAGATTGGTCAGGATCTGGCGTATCCGCACTGGGTCGCCTTTGAGCGCCCCCGGCAGATCGTGGGGCACCGCGCAGAGCAGCTCCAGGCCTTTGGCTGCGGCAGCTTGGGCGTACATGTAGCTCACGTCCGCCACCAGTTCTCGCAGGCTGAATTCGATTGTCTCGATCTCGAGCTTCCCGGCCTCGATCTTGGAGAAGTCAAGAATATCGTTGATGATCGCCAGGAGGTGTTCGCCCGACTGGTAGACGGCATCGGCGAACCGGCGCTGTTGCGAGCTGAGAGCGGTTCCGCGCAGTAACTCGGTCATGCCGAGAATCCCGTTCATCGGCGTCCTGATCTCGTGGCTCATCGTGGCCAAGAACGCGCTCTTGGCCCGACTGGCGGCTTCAGCTTGCTCCTTAGCCTGGGCAACGAGCTTTGCCGCCCGATCATTCACAATGGCCAAGGCGAACAGTTCGGCGATCTGGCCAGGGGCTTCGACCCGTATCGAATCCGTCGTGGGTGCGGTAGCGGACAGGAACAGCATGCCGACACAAGTGTCGCCATGCAAGAGTGGAACGGAGTAGTCGCAATCGTTGCCACATCCTGGCGTCGCGTCGTCCGCTGTGCCCTGCGAGCTCAGGAGCTTGCCGCCCTGCGCCGCCTGCGCGCAGGGAAATGCACACTGCGGTTTGCCCTGACAAGTGGGCAATGCGCCGTGGCTCTCAAGCAGTTCGGGGCAAGCGCTGCCTGGTTCGAGGACAAAGGCGCTGGCCTGCCGCACCGCGTTCAGCCTGAAGTGTAGCGTCAGCGCCTGAAGTGCGGCTTCGACCCGCTGCTGCAGCGACAGATCGGCGTTCTGAAAGATCCGCGCCACAGCGTACTTTGCGTCGGCGACCTCGCGGGCTATGGCGTCGGCCAGATCGCGCTGCTTCTGCTCGGTGACCTCGACGCCGACACCGCGGTAACCCTGGAAGTTGCCGTCGCTGCCGACGATCGGTGTGCCGCTGATTCGCACCCATCGCTTCGCACCGTCGCGGGAATTCAGGGGAAACTCGATGTCGCGAAAGGCCCGATGGCGGTCAAGGTCTTCGAGGTACTGTTGCCAGTGCTCCACATCGACCGCCTCGGGCACCGCGAGGTCTTTGCACCGCAGGCCGAGGTAGCGCCCGGAATCGGCACCCAACACGCGATCGAAGTTCTCAGAAAAGAAGGTATAGCGCAGCTCTGCGTCCATCTCCCAATACCAGTCGGACGCGGAGGTGGTGAAGTCGCGAAAGCGCTGTTCGCTGGCCGCCAGTGCATTTTGTGCACGGTCGAGCTCCTTCAGCGGCCCGCGCCGCAGCGGCAGATAAACGAGTAGGCCAAGCAGCGCGCTCGCCGCCAGGACGAGCGCCGACTGCAGCAGTGCCGGCCGCAAAGATGCGCGCAGCGAAAGCGTACCGACCGGTTCGCCGAACTCGTGCAGCGGAGCCGAGCGCTCGATCCAAGGGGATTCCACGTCGGCCTCAATGGTGCCCATCGCGCCGCCTCGATCGTCGCGAATGAAGACCGCATAGTCGGGGTCCAGGTTTGCGAGATCCTCGATTGCGCCAGTCAATCGTTCCGCGGCAAAGCGCCAGATCTTGGGGTTACGCCCGATCGCCCGTGAAACCAGAATCGCTTCGGCAGCGGCCTTGCTTTCCAGGCGGCGCACCAATCCCTCTCGCTCGATGAGGAAGAAGCCGACCGGCGGTACCAGCGTCGCCACTAACGCGCCGACGGCGGCGAGCCGGGTCAGGCGGCGGGTTATTTGTCGTTGGCTGCTGGTGGCCACGTCGAGACCGGCAGTTGGCCAGTTGCCGCCAATAGGCGCCGCGCCCGGTCGGAATGCAGGAAGGCGAGGAACTTGCGCGCCTGCGGCGTGAGAGCCGAAGCAGTCACCAGATGAACCGACTTGGTCCAGCGATAGGCACCGGAACTCATCGCCTTGACGGTCGGTTCGATGCCGTCGATGCGCAGCGGGGTCAACGGCCGCCCATCGATTCGCACCAGTCCGAGGGTGGTCGGCCCGAGTGCATTCGGCGTTTTCGCCAGGAGATCCAAGGCATCGATGTCATTGTCGGCGATGGTCATCCCCTTGCGCTCGTAGGACGCGTCGATCGCCGCACTCATCTCCGCAGAGAAGTCACGCATCAACACGGTATCGCTTTCGAACTTGGATCGCAGGATGAGGCGTATCGAGCTACCGTCGGGCCAGCGCACAACGTGCCCGGCGTAGATCTGCGCCAGTTGCGCCAGCGACAGATCGGAAACCTTGGGCGAGTTGCTCGCAATCACGAAGGGGGTCTTCACGTATTCGAAACCTCGTCCCACGCCGCGCAGTGCCGCTTCATCGGGCTTCAGCGCCCTGCCGACGACTGCGATATCGACCTCGCCGGCAGACAGGGCACGGAGCCCGCCGCCGCTGCCTAGCGGCGGCATGATCACCCGCACTTCCGCAGCAGGCTCGACGCGCTTGTATTCCTGAGCCAAGCGCTCCATCAGTGCGCTGCCCGCGCCGTTACCGCCGATTCGCAGCGGCTCAGCCCGGGACGCGGTAGCGATCAGGGACATGCCTAGAATCAGCAGTGCGCCGAGCCACATGGGCGCGACGATTCTTTTCGCGCGGTCATAAGCGCTCTCGTGGTTGGTTATCGAATGGATTCCGCGATACTGCGCCCGCTAGTTCGCTGGGCCACGGATCTTCCTCCCAACCCCATTGTCGGCACGAGACCCGCCGAACTTGAGTGCGGAGCCCATCAGGGTTGCGGCACTCTTTTGGGTCTACACCAGCGGCTTCATCGGCACGTGCCGCCAAATCGGCAGCTTGGCCCGCTTGGCCGTGAATGGCGGCCGGAGCGTGCCGGCCAAGCTTGACGCGGGCAGTCCAAGGGATAGATATCCTTCACCTGCCACCAACGTATGGCCGGCTGACCCCGATATAGATCGCGATGCGGGGCGCCGGGCACGCCGGCAGACATGGCCATCCAGCTAGGAAATTGATGGTCGGCAAAGCCCCAGCATCCCGGGTGGGTGGAGAATCGCACCGATCGGGTGCAGGGCGCGTCCAAGATCAAAGATGCGGTTGCCATGACGGCTATCCGGGGTCAAAGGCCGGCAACTCCTGCCGGAAACGGCCTTCGCAATTTGATGCGGGCGAAATTTTGGGGTATCAGCCTCGCTCATATTGCCGTGCGCCATCGGATCGCGCCTGACAGCATGAAGCTGCGCAGGCCCGCATGGTTGTTGGCCCTTGGCGATGCCCGATGGATGGCCTGCGAGCTACACCAGTAGGGCATCTGCGAGATGCCTGCCGTGCAGGCCTCGTCAACCGGCGCTCTTGGCGCGTCACGCCTTAAGATCGCCTATCCATAAGGCCTGCAGCCTCGTCTGCCGGTGGTTGTGGCGAGCGGCGCGCAGACTGTTGAAGCCGCTCGCCTGGGCGTCTGGCGGGCAAATTCGATGTTTGTTTGCGCCGCCGCGGCGCTGCCGGAAAAGCGTCCCCGGCCGCCGTCAAGATCGCGGGCGTCTCCACGCCGACGTCATTGGCGTCGACGGCGGCGAGTTTGACCGCCGTCAGCGGAATCGGAAATGCCGATGCCACACCGGGCGGAATCCACACACGTCCGGCATGATTCCTCCGCTCCATGCTTGCGGAATCGGCGAGCCGATTCGACCGAATCCTGCCCCGCAGGCAGGAGTGGATATACTTCGCATTATGGCGAGGCCATAGCGGCCGAATTGCGCCATCTCGACAGAATGCCAGTCTCGATTCGATCTCTTTGGTTTCGCGCGCTGTATGCCAACATGGCGCACTTTGCCTTTCGCCGTATTCGCGTGGTCGGCTGCAACCTGCCGTCGAAAGAGCCGGTGTTGTACGTGTGCCTGCATCGCAATGGCGCGCTCGATGGAGCCGTCTATGGGCAGGCGGTGCCGCATGCGCAACGCACGCTGTCGAGCCAACTGCGGCGCGGCATGCTGGCCAGGATGCTGTTCGACGGCATCGAGATCGTGCGGCCGAAGGATACGGCGCAGGACGGCGCTCGCGTGAGCAATCGCGACGCCTTCGTAAAGTGCGTCGCGCATCTGGCCGATGGCGGCGCCATCCTGTTCTTTCCCGAGGGCACCAGCGAACTCGGTCCGCACCATCTGAAATTTCGCAACGGCGTCGCGAACTTGATCCAGTCGACGACGCTGGCACGGATTCCCGCACTGAAGGTTGTCGCATTGGCCGCGCACTACGAGGCGCCCACCGAATGGCAAAGCGATGTCGAGGTGGTGGTGGGACCCGGCGAGGACTTTTCCGGCGACCTGGCCACCGGGCACATCATGGCGCGGATCACATCGATGCTGGAATCCGTTGGCGTCGATTGCGCAAGCATCGAGGAACGCACCGAACTGGAGGCGCTCGCCTACGCCGCGACGCTTGGCCAGCCCGACATCGGCTATGCGCAAGCGCTGAAACTGCTTCACGGCAGCCAGGCGGGGCAAATGCAGCCGTTGTGGGCATGCGCACGACAGGAAGGACTGCGTCTGCATCAGGGGATACCGCTGGTGCCGACGCGCACACCTTGGCTCTATGCTGTGCTGTGGGTGTTTCTCACGCCATTCGTCGTGCTCGCGGCCGTTCTCAATCTGCCGGTGGTCGTGTTTGCCTGGTATGCGCCACGCAAGCTCGCGGACGGTCCGAATGTGATATCGCTCTGGCGCTCGCTGGCCGGCGTCGTCTCGGCTTATGTCTGGGTTCCGCTGACAGCAGGCGTCTTGCTGGGAGTGTTCGGCGTGCTTGCCGCCCTGGCCTACTTGGCGGTTTCCGTTGCCGGCCTGAAGGGTCTGTATCGTTGGCGGAAACTGTCGATCGCACTGTACAACCAGATCCGGGCCTCGGCGCAAACCCGTCGGCTGCTGCACCGGCTCCATGACGGGATCGTGCAGTTTGTGCGCTCGCGGATGGCGCAGGACCGGAGCGGCGCATGAGAGCCGGGCTGCGCGCCCTGGAGAGCCACGAATACTGCTGGGGCGGCTTTCTGCTGATCGCGATGCTCAAGGCAACGCTGCTCGGCGCGCGCGTCGCGCCTGTGCCGATCCTGCTCGGCTGGGCGGCGATGGCGACCGGTTTCATGTTCGCCGTGCGGCAGACGCGCGTGGCGCCGGAACCCAAGCGTCGCTGGGGATGGGCGTACTATGCAGTCGCGATGAACCTGTCGTTCATGCTGCTGGGGCCGACGATCAAGGCCGTCTCCGACTGGCGTGCCGATGCACCGCTGCAACGAATCGACGCGGCGCTGATCGGCCGCAACCTGAGCTTGCGCATGGAACCCTGGCACAGCCCGGCCCTCAACGATGCCATGAGCCTCGGCTACATGTTCTTCATGGTGTTGCTGTTCTGCAGCCTGGTTTATTACCTGTTCTGGAGCCCGCATCTGGCACGCTGCTACCGCGGCCTGTTTTCCGTTTACGGTCTCGGGTTCGCAGGCTATGCGCTGATACCGGCGGCTGGCCCGTATGTTGCCCTCGCGGAGCAGTTCCCCGGTGAAATCGCCGGTGGCTGGCTGACTGCGCTCAACAATCAAATGGTCGCAGCCGGGAGCAATCATGTGGACGTGTTCCCGAGCCTCCATATCGCGGTGTCGACTTTTCTGTGGCTCACCCTGCTGCTCGACCACCGCAAGCTCGGGTGGTCGCTGACACCGATCCTGCTTCTTCTGTGGGTATCCACCGTCTATTTGCGCTACCACTATTTCATCGATGTCGTGGCCGGATTCGCGCTGGCGTTGCCGGTCTTTGCCCTCACGGCACTGCGCCAGAAGCCGCGTTCGCCGCCATGCGCCGGTGCCGCTCCGGTTCCCGTGCTTCGCCCGCCTGCCTGAACGATCATGACCGAAACCACCGAATACGTATTGGCATTTGCCGACCAGTCAGCGCAACAGGTCGCCTTGTCCGGCGGCAAAGGCGCAAACCTTGCGCGGCTCACCGGGGCGGGCTTCAACGTGCCCCACGGCATCGTGGTGACGCGCGCCGCCTATGACATTTTCCTGGCGCAGGCCGGCGAGGATTTTGCCCGATGCGTGGCCAATCTCGACCATTCCTCCCCGGCGGCACTTGCCGGCCAGACCGGCGCAATACAGGACCGGTTGCGCGCCCTGCCGTTGCCTGCAGAAGTGCGCGAGCAGTTGGCCGGGCGCCTCGCACAAGTGCAGGCACCCGGTGTTGCGCGGGTATCGGTGCGCTCGTCCGCCACCGCGGAAGACACGGCGTCGGCTGCGTTTGCCGGCCAACACGAAACGTATCTGAACGTGGCGTTGGGCGATGTGCCGGGGCGCATCAAGGATTGCTGGATATCGCTGTGGAGCGATCGGGCAGTCATGTATCGCCACCATGCGGGTCTCGGCGCCCTCGACACGTCGATGGCGGTCGTGGTGCAGACGATGGTCGAGGCCGACGTGGCCGGCGTCGCATTTTCTGTCGATCCGGTTGCGGGTCAGTTGCACACCGTGGTGGTAGACGCCAATTTCGGACTGGGCGAATCCGTCGTCAGCGGCGAAGCCAAAGTCGATCATTGGGAAGTCGACAAGGCCACCGGCACGATCGTCAGCCAGCGCCTGGCGGAGAAATCGCGCAAGGTGGTTTCGCTTGCCGACGGCGGCACCGAGGTGGTCGTTCTCGATGCGCACGCACGTCTTGCGCCCTCGCTTTCGCCGCAACAGTTGTCGGACATCGCACTGCTCGCGGGGACCATCGAACGTTTCTATGGTTTTCCCCAGGACATCGAATGGGCGTTCGCCGGCGGCGAACTGTTTGTGCTGCAGGCCCGCCCCATCACGTCGATCGCACCGCGCTGGACGCGCGAGGAATCGGCGGAACGCTTCCCCAATCCGGTTTCGCCGCTTGCCTGGGACCTGGTGGAAGACGGATTCCACAAGTCGCTCAACTACTCGTTCGACCTGATGGGGCTTCCGCCCTTTGAAGGCAAGTGGTTCGCGCTGTTCGACAGCTACATCTACGGCAATCAGAACGCGGTCGAGCTCTATGCCAATGGTGTCCCCTTGTCGATGTCCTCGATCGACGAGCTGAGAGCCCTGCTGCCCACCATCGCCGAGCGATACGGCTGGGTGCAGGAGTTGCCGCTGCGCTGGTCGCGCGACCTCGACTGGTACCTGCTGCGACTGGGCGAATTCAATGCAAAGTCGCTGTCGGGCCTGTCGCTGAAGGGGCTTTGGGCGCATGCGCTCGAGGTCAGCGATACCGGGGCGCGCTATTTCCTGCCCAACATCGCGATTTCCATCACCCAGCGCGCGCTGTACAAGATCCTGCAGGGCATGCTCGGTTTGATGGCCGGTCCGGCACAGGCGCCCGCCCTGTTCGACGCGCTGATGGCGCATTGCGATACCAAGACCGGGGCGATCAACGCCGAACTGTACCGCCTCGCGCGCCAGGTCCAGGACAACGCTGCCTTCTTCGCCCGACACGACAACGCAACCTTGCTGGCCAATTGGCGTTCGCTGGTCACGCGAGAGCTGCCCGGGTTTGTCGCCGATTTCGACCGGCTGCTGGCCGAACACGGACACCGCGAGACCGAGTTCGACCCCTACGTGCCGACCTGGCTGGAAGCGCCCGAAGTGGTGCTGAGCACCTTGCGTGTCATGGCACAGGGCGCGCTGCGCAATCCTCACGAAAACGACCGCCAGTTGAAGCAGCGCATGCAGGAGACGCTGTTCGCGCTCCAGCAGCAGGTGCCGCAGGATTTGCGCTACTTTTTCACCGAGGTGGTTCGCCTGGCACAGACCTACACCAGCCTCGACGATCTGGAGCACTACCAGACGACCCGGCTCACGCTTCCGTTGCGCCGCGCGTTGCGCGAACTGGGGGGCAGACTGCACGACCTCGGCGTGGCCGCCGAACCGATGGATGTGTTCTTTGCGCGGCTTCAGACACTGGACTCGGCAATCTGCAATCCGACCGCGGCGCAATGGAGCGTGCTTGCCGCCGAAATCGGCGAGAACAAGTTGCGGCATGAACGCGCCCGCAATCGCACGCCGCCCTGGAACCTGCATGAAGACGAGACGTTCGACCCGGCTGGAGACGAGGGTTGGCAGGGCATCCCGGGCAGTCCCGGCAAGGTGAGCGGTTCGGTCTATCTGGTGCATGGCACCGACGATTTCGGCCGATTCCCGAAGCATGCGGTGCTCGTCGCGCGAACCACCAATCCGGCTTGGACACCGCTGTTCTACGGCGCTTGCGCGGTAGTGACCGAGTCCGGCGGCCCGCTCTCGCATGGCGCCGTCACGGCCCGCGAATTGCAGAAGCCGGCTGTCATGGGCGTTCGTGCAATCATGCAATCGGTCAAAAACGGGCAACTGGTGGAAGTCGATGGCAGCCGCGGCACGGTTCGGCCGATCCCCTGCAAGTAGCGGCGCCTGTGCTTCGGCGCTCGCCCCCTGCGTTGGTCGCGCCATGCGCATCGGCGATAATGGGCGGGCAGACCGGTCGGGCGGCGAATCAGCCATGGCACAGCCGCCTTGCCCGGATATCGGGTAAGGCGCGCCGCGACCCCGCTTCGGCCGTTTGCCGTCAGTCCAGCACCATCAATCAAGGAGAATGCGATGCGCATGTTTACCGCCGTGCTCGCCGTCCTGGCCACACTGGCCGGCGGCTGCAACGAACGGCCGCTGTTGCAGGCAAACCTGAAGCCGGGCGTATCGACCGGCTTCGAAGTGCGCGAGGCGATGGGGCCGCCGTCGATGGAATGGAAGAACGACGACGGCAGCACCACCTGGGAATTCACCCGCATGCCGGCCGGCAAGAAGAACTTCATGGCCACCGTCGGCGCCGACAACATCCTGCGCGAACTCAAGCAGGTGGTGAGCGAGGAAACCTTCGCCAAGGTGCAGGCCGGCATGACCAAGGAAGAGTTGCGCCGCCTGCTCGGCAAGCCGACCCAGACCATGCGCATGCCGTTGAAGCCAGAAGATGTGTGGTCGTGGGCCTATGACGACGTGTTCCCGCGCGAGATGTTCTTCGATGTCACGCTCAACCAGGACGGCAAGGTGATCAGCACCGGCCGGCGCAACGAGCACCGCGGCGGCTGAGTCGTCCACCCGCACCGGCGGCCCTGCCGGAAGCCGCATGGATAGGGCCTCTCCGGGCATCGATCACGCAGACCCTTATGGATAGGGCGTCTACAGGCATCGATCGCGCAGACCCGCATGGTTGCTGGCCGCTGGCGATGCCCGCTGCGGGGGCCGCTTACTGATTGAGTGCCGGCAGCGTGGCCGCAGCGATCAGGCGCGTCAGCGCGAAAATCACCGAGGCGCGGCGCACCGCTTCGCGGTCGCCGTCGAACTGCGCGCGCTGGCTCACCGGCGGCGCGCCGCGCACCGCCCAGGCGAAACACACGGTGCCGACCGGCCGGGAGGCCGAGCCGCCGGTCGGGCCGGCGATGCCGGTAATCGCCAGCGCCACGTCGGCGTGGCTTGCGGCCAGCGCGCCTTGCGCCATCTCCGCCGCGGTCTGCTCGCTCACCGCGCCCTTGCTCGCCAGCGTCTGTTCGGCGACGCCGAGCAACTCGCGCTTGGCCTCGTTGGAGTAGGTGATGAAGCCGCGCTCGAACCACGCGCTGCTGCCCGCGGTGGCGGTAACCACCTGCGCGACCCAGCCGCCGGTGCACGATTCGGCGGTCGCCAGGCGCAGTCCGCGGCCCTTCAGCCAGGCGCCGACCTGCGCCGAGAGGGTTTCCAGATCCGCATCCATCAGCCGAGCACCTTCAGCGCCAGGGCAAGCACCAGCAGCGTGTAGCCGGCGGCGATCACGTCGTCCGCCATCACGCCGAAGCCGGATTTGACATGGGTGTCGATCCAGCGCGCCGGCTGCGGCTTGACGATATCGAAGATGCGGAACAGGAAGAACGCCGCGCTCTGCCACAGCCAACCCGGCGGCGCGAGCAACAGCACCAGCCAGAACGGCACTATCTCGTCCCACACGATCGCGCCGTGGTCGACCACCCCGAGCGCGCGGCCGGTGCGTGCCGCGGCAAATACACCGAGCACGAATCCGGCGAGCAGAAACAGCGCGAAACCGAGGTCGGAAAATTGCGGCCGGATCAGCGGGTACAGCAGCCAGGCCGCCAGCGTGCCGGCGGTGCCGGGCGCCCATGGCGACAGGCCGCTGCCGAAACCGCAGGCCAGAAAATGGGCCGGGTGGGAAAACACGAAGCGCAGATCGGGGCGCATGGTCAGGCGAATGTCATGGTGCGAAATGGTCGTAGCCGCGACGCGCCGGCACGCTCAGGCTGCCGTCGGCTTCGCGCAGGTGCAGCGTGCCAGCCGGCTCGTCGGCGATGCTGCCGATACGCGTGAGCGGCAGGCCCAGGCGCCTGGCCAGCAGGTCGATGTCGTCGCGGCGCTCCGCGGCGGCGGTGAAGACCAGTTCGTAGTCGTCGCCGCCCGCCAGCAGGCAATCGCGCACCAGTTCGGCATCGTCGCAGCAGCGATCGAGGCCGTCGCGCGGCAGCGCCGCGACGTCGACGATCGCACCCACGCCCGAGCGTTCGAGGATGTGGCCGAGATCGGCCAGCAGCCCGTCGGAAACGTCGATCGCGCTGCTGGCGATGCCGCGCAGCGCCATGCCCAGCGCCAACCGGGGCTGGGGCCGGCGCAGCGCGGTCAGGCAGTCGGCGCGGCCGGCTTCGCCCAGCACCGTCAGGCCGCGCGCCTGCGCCAGGCCCAGCGCGGCGCGTCCCGGCCGGCCGGAAATCCAGATGTCCTCGTCGGGCCAGGCCCCGTCGCGGCGCAGTGCGCCGCCCTGCGGCACCTCGCCGACAATCGTGACGCAGAAATTCAGCGGCCCGCGCGTCGTGTCGCCGCCGACCAGATCGATGCCGAACGCATCGGCGCAAGCGAACAGGCCGCGCGCAAATGCCGCCACGAAAGTTTCGCGCGGCTGCGGCAGCGCGAGCGCCAGCAGCGCCCATTTCGGCACCGCGCCCATCGCCGCGATATCGGAAACACTGACCGCCAGCGCCTTCCAGCCCAGCGACTCGGGCTCGTCGTCGGGCAGAAAATGGGTGCCGGCAACCAGCATGTCGGTCGACACCACCAGCTCGCACCCGGGCGTGGCGCGCATCAGTGCCGCATCGTCGCCGACCCCGAGTTCGGTATGCCGGGTGGGGCGCTGGAAGTGGCGCTTGATCAGGTCGAATTCGGAAACCATCGCGGCCGCGGATTGCGCTGCGCGTCAGCCCTGGCGGGCGGCCTGGATTTCGGCCGTGCGCAAGCTGGCGGCGAGTTTATCCACCACGCCATTGATGAACTTGTGGCCGTCGGTGGCGCCGTACTCCTTGGCCAGTTCGATCGCTTCGTTGAGCACCACGCGGTAAGGCGTCTCGGGATGGGACTTCAGTTCGTGCGCGGCCAGCAGCAGCAGCGCATGTTCGACCGGCGACACCTCGGCCAGCGGCCGAGTCAGGTGCGGCGCAAAGGCCTCGCGCAAGGCCTCGGCATCGGCGATCGAGCCGCGCAGCAGGGCGCGAAACAGCGCTGCATCGGCCTTGTCGAAGGCGGTGACCTGCATCATGTGTTCTTCGATCGGCGCCACGCTGTTGCCCGAGACCAGCCACTGGTAGATGCCCTGCAGCGCGAATTCGCGTGCGCGTCGCCGCGCCGACCGGCTCATGTGTGCCGCGCGTGCAACTGCCGCAGCAGGTTTGCCATCTCCACCGCGGCCTGCGCCGCATCGCAGCCTTTGGCATACATGCGCGACAGCGCCTGGTCGTCGTCCTCGGTGGTCAGCACGCCGTTGGCAACCGGCACGCCGGTCTGCAACTGCACGTCGGTGATGCCGCGCGCCGATTCGTTGGAAACGATCTCGAAGTGGTAGGTCTCGCCGCGAATCACGCAGCCGAGCGCCAGCAGGGCGTCGAAGCGGCCGCTCTGCGCCATGGTCTGCAGGATCAGCGGCAGTTCCAGCGCGCCGGGCACGCTGGCGAGCAACACATCTTCGTCGCGCACGCCGAGGCGCTTGAGTTCCTCGACCGCGCCGGAGAGCAGGCCTTCGCCGACTTCGACGTTGAAGCGGCTCATCGCGATGCCGATGCGCAGGCCGCTGCCTGCCAGGCCGGGTTCGAGTTCTTCGATGTTGTCGTAGCGTGCCATGATTCACAGATCCGCTTCATCGGTGGAAAGGTAGCCGGCGATCTCCAGATTCCAGCCGGCCATCGACGGCATCTTGCGCGGGCTGGAGAGCAGCCGCATCTTGCCGACGCCCAGCGCGCGCAGGATCTGCGCACCGATGCCGTAGGTGCGCGGGTCCCACTTTGCGGCCGGACTCGTCGCGGCCGCCTCCGCCCTTAGGGTGGCCAGCACATCCTCGTTGCTGGTGGGCCGGCGCAGCATGACGATGACGCCCTTGCCCTCGCGGGCGATCACGCGCATCGCCCGGTCGATGCCGAACGAATGGCGTCCGCTGGTGGTGTCGAGAAAATCCAGCACCTGGATCGGCTCGTGCACGCGCACCAGGGTTTCCTCGTCCGTCGCGATCTTGCCCTTGACCAGCGCCAGATGCACGCCACCCGAGGTCTTGTCCTCGAAGGCATGCAGGGTGAATTCGCCGTGTGCGGTGACGACCGGCTTGGTGTGCACGCATTCGACCAGTTGTTCGGCGCCGGCCCGGTGGTGGATCAGATCGGCGATGGTGCCGATCTTCAGCCCGTGCTGGCGGCCGAACCCGATCAGGTCGGGCAGGCGCGCCATGCTGCCGTCTTCGTTGAGGATCTCGCAGATCACCGCCGCCGGCTCGAGCCCCGCAAGCTGCGCCAGATCACAGCCGGCCTCGGTATGGCCGGCGCGCACCAGCACGCCTCCGGGTTGCGCCATCAGCGGGAAGATGTGGCCCGGCTGCACGATGTCTGCCGGCCGGGCGTTGCGCGCCACCGCGGCCTGCACGGTGCGCGCGCGATCCTGCGCCGAGATGCCGGTGGTCACGCCCTCTGCGGCTTCGATCGACACCGTGAACGCGGTGCCGTGCGGGGTGCGGTTGTCGCGCACCATCAGCGGCAGGTTGAGCTGGCGGCAGCGCGCTTCGGCGAGCGTCAGGCAGATCAGCCCGCGACCGAAGCGCGCCATGAAGTTGATCGCCTCCGGCGTGACGAATTCGGCGGCGAGCACCAAGTCGCCCTCGTCCTCGCGGTCTTCTTCGTCGACCAGGATCACCATCCGGCCGGCGCGCAGTTCGGCGATGATTTCGCCGATCGGCGCCAGCACGCTTTCGCTGCGGTCGTTCATCGGCATCTCACCCCGGCTGGACGCTGGTGGAAGCATCGCCGCTCACCATGCGTTCGACGTAGCGTGCGAAAGTATGCAATCCAGTCGATGACTGAACAGGTTTGTTTACTGCTGACTTCAAGAACATTCGCATACCGTCGCTTCTACCGTTGCATTCATTAGATTCGGGTCGCCAACAGTATCCAGAATCGCTGCGAGGCCGCCCACAAAGCGTGCATTTTCCCACACCACCGCAACCGGACGCCAGCAATCCCGAGAGAGTACGTCGAATCGTGGCTCTTGAATCAGAGATTGCGTACACGGCAAAGTTTTTTAGTTCGACTGAAGCGCAAAGTTTCCAAGTAAGCTGAACTCGCACGTGAGCAGCCAAGAGGTTCGCAAGCGTGTCATCCTGCGCAGCAACTCTCGCTTGAGCAGACCGCCCAGAGGCGGCACCGTCGAGCAAAATCCCTTCTCGAAAACAGCGATCCCAGACGCCTAGTCGCCCGGGCGAGTGCTGCTGCGCGTTTCCTTCGCATCATTCTTCAAGGAGCGCCAAAATGGCAAACACCCTACCCTCAACTGCTTACAAGCGGGTTCAGTCACCGTCCGACAGTCTGGACGGCATCGCAGGCATCTCGATGGTAACCGGCAAACCCATTGCCGAGATTTTTAAGATTGCCGTGGAAAAGTTCGGTCTGCGCGGCACACATGGTCCGTATGACATCAATGAAGCGCGGCTGCAAATTCTCTTCGCCACGTTTGGCTACGTTGCGGGCAATTACAAGGAATTGACGTCGATCTCCGACCTGCCGGACTTGGCGCTGGTGTGGCAAGACACAGATGTCGAGCAAGGCTTTGGCAGGGTGATGCTGTTCCATCGCATGCGCGATGTTGCCAACCCGAAACAACCATTCGCCTACGTTATTGACCCTGCAGCTCAGACGAACTCGGGGAAACAGGTGACCAGCGAGTTGGATGATCTGGAGCTGACGTGGTTCATGCCGCTCTCTCCCATGGCTAAGGCGAAATAGCAATCCGGAAGCGACCGGCGTTCAATCGGCGCTGGTCGTATTCTGAGCAACAGCCCTGCGCCGCAGCCGGACAACCGTAAGGGTGCCCCGATACCTCGGATCGGCAATTTGATGATAGCCATTACATATCAGCGAGGTTATCGAACTGCCATGCCGACAAAACTATGCAAGTGGGGCAACAGCCTGGGATTACGCCTGCCCCAGTACGTGATTGAGCGCACTGGGCTGCGTCCCGGCGATTACTTGTTTGTGCGCCTCACCGACGCCGGGGACATTGTCATTCGGCCCGTGAAGGAGCGCGACGTTCATGCGGGTTACGCAAGGGATGACGCGCCTCCAAAAATTAAACAAGGAGCGCCCACTGACGAGGAGGTACTCGCCAACTGGTGATCGCGCCTCTTCAATTGGGAGCACAACATGAATCGCAGGCTGTTCCTGCAAACGTTTGGCGCAGGTGTTGCCGGCCTGAGTCTTCCCGTTTTCGCATCGCCAGCACCCTCATGCAAGATCATCGGTATCGGTGCCGCTGGCTGCAACCTTGCCACTGCGCTACGGGCGAGCGATGTATTGAATCGAGCGGGTGCGGCTCTGAGCTATGTGTGCGTCGACCTCGGCCCCCACGCGTTGCACTTTGTTGAATCTGCCAACGACGCCAAACCTTTGTTGGCACCAATCAAGCCGCTGATGATCGCGCCGGTCCGTGCTGGCGGACGAGTCAACGCTGCACGCGCCGCCTTTTTGCGCCATCGGGCCATCTTTGAGGACATGCTCGCCGGTTCCGACATGGTCGTTCTGCTCGCTGGACTCGGTGGAGGGACCGGTAGCGGCGTTTCGCCCCTTATGGCCGGCTTGTCTCGTGCTGCCGGGGCGGTGACGGTTGCCGCCGTGGTAACGCCCTTCGAGTACGAGGGCGCCCGTAACCGCAGGGCCGATGCCGCAATCAACCGTCTGCAGCGTGAAGCGGACTTGGTGATGGCGTTCTCCAACGAAGACTGGTTCAATCGTTACGAGGACGACACCCCGATGTTCGATGTCTTTGACGCGCTGGATCGCCATATCGCGAGTCAGTTGAATGCGGTCATTTCCCGGCTAAACACCGCAAAGCACCAAGCAGGATTCACTTTCGCCCCTGGCACCCAAAGCGTATGATGTACAAAATACTGCACACCTTGTGTGGTTCAGGAGGCCATCATGGGTATTTCCGCAAGCGACGTTATTCCCCTCTCGCACGCCAGAGCGAACTTCTCGGAGCTGGCCGAAGAGGTTAAAGCAGGTGCCGAGAAGCTCATCACCAAGAACGGCGAGAGCTATATCGCCCTGATCGACGCCAGCCGTTTGGACTACTACCACCAACTGGAGCGCGAGCGCATTCACCTGCTGTTGATCGACGAGGCCTCCAAGGGGCTGGACGATGTGGCCGCCGGCAAGGTGAAGGACGCCCGCAGTGTGATTCAGGCTATCAAGCGCCGTCGCAGCGCATAAGTTGGGGCGGGGCTGTCGGCGCGCGTTTAATAATACCCAGGGGTGCGCGTTGAATTTTACCCAGGGGCTTTAGCTGCCCATCATAGGGCGATCTGTGGATAAGTTTAGCGTATTCACAAGGTGTGGGGCACCTCCAATCATTGCGGTTGTCTTCTTGTGACGTAATCAGAAGGTCCTCGGTTGCGCGGGGGAAGCCGCGTAGGGCGTAGCCCGGAGCGGATTTCCCCGCGCGGCCGCGACTCAAATGGGCGTCTCCTCGGTGGTTGGTCTGGGGCGCTTGCTCTGCTCTCTGGCCTTGATGCGCGACTTTGCCGTCGCGCTGCTATGGCGAAACCGGTAGGACTCATTGCCTGTCTCCACGATATGACAGTGATGCGTCAGGCGGTCCAGCAGCGCCGTCGTCATCTTTGCGTCGCCAAACACGCTGGCCCACTCGCCGAAGGTCAGGTTCGTCGTGATCATCACGCTGGTGTGCTCATAGAGCTTGGACAGCAGGTGGAACAGCAAGGCGCCGCCGGCCTGACTGAAGGGCAGATAGCCCAGTTCGTCCAGAATCACCAGGTCCATGCGCAACAGGGCAAAGGCCAGTTTCCCGGCTTTGCCGGCCGCCTTTTCTTGCTCCAGTAGGTTCACCAGATCGACCGTCGAGTAGAAGCGCACCCGCTTGCCGTGGCCGGTGATGCCGGAGATGCCAAGCGCTGTGGCCAGATGCGTCTTGCCCGTTCCGGTCCCACCGATGAACACGACGTTGTGGGCTGCCTCCGCGAAGGAGAGCCGGACAGCTCCGTGATCAGGCCACGATCCACCTTCGACTGCTCGAATTCGAATCCGGCGAGATCGCGATGCACCGGAAACTTGGCGGTGTGCAACTGGTAACTGATCGAGCGTATGGCCCGATCCGCGTGCTCGGTGTCCAGTAGATGCTCGATTAGCCAACGGGCGGACTGAAGCCCTGCCGAGTTGCCCTGAGCAACGAGTTCCTCCCATGCGCCGGCCATCCCATACAGGCGCAATGCCTTGAGTTGCGCAGCGACATCACGCATGGCTCATCTCCCCGCGCAGGCGGTCATAGCGCCCGGTATCGGCAATGGGCGCCTCGGCAACCTCCAGACTGGTCTCCACGCACTCGGGCGGGGCTGCCGCCTTGAGCCGATTGAGCACATTCTCGACATGCTCGGCACTCGGGTTTCCCGACTCCAGCACCAGTTCCACGGCGACCAGCACGGCCTCAAGCCCGGACTTGGGTACCGCGGCCAGCACCTTCGCCATGACGCGGTCGCCGCCTTCGCGCTTGAGCAACAAGCCGCGCAGGCGCAGCAGTGGCTCGGGCATGTCGGCAAACGGCGCGCCATTTCGAAGTGCTCCAGGTTTCTCTCGATCAGCGGGATGTAGTGCTGCCAGTCGTAGCGGATCTGGTTGCGCTCGAAGCAACGCACATGGCTGGCCACCACGGCATCGTGGGCAACCAGCTCGATGCGCTCCGGGTAGATCCGAATGCTGACCATCTGCCCGACCAGTTCGCACGGTGCCGAGTAACGATTGCGATCCTCGATGACCAAGCATGTGCTGTAGACCTTGCCCAAGGTTTCCACGTAACCGTCGAAGGGCGTGACCATCGGCATCAGACTGGGCTGTTCGTGTTCGAGCATTTCGGCAATGCTCAGGTTCTCGTACTCCGTGTGGCGCAGTTCCTGCCACAGTGCCCGACAGCGCGCCAGCAGCCAGACATTGAGTTCGGCAAAGCAGCCAAATCGTTCCTGAGCAGCCTCCTGCCAAATACGCCGCCGGCTGTCCTGCACGTTCTTCTCGACGACGCCTTTCTCCCATCCGCTGGCAACATTGCAGAAGTCGGCATCGAACAGGTAGTGCGAGGCCATGGCGGCAAAGCGCGTATTGACGATTCGCCCTTGCCCTTCTTGACCTTGTCGACGGCGGTCTTCATGTTGTCGTAGATGCCACGACGCGGTATGCCGCCCAGCGTGGTGAAGGCCCGCGTATGCGCATCGAACAGCATCTCATGGCTCTGCGTCGGGTACGCCTGTACGACGAAAGCCCGGCTGGCACAGAGTTTCAGGTGAGAGGCCAGAATCTTGCGCCAGACGCCGCCGATTACCAGCCGTTCTTCGCTCCAGTCGAACTGGAAACGCTTCGCCCAGCTTGAATCTCAGCGGAACATAGGCTTTGGCCAGCGCCTGCCCACCGGCCTCGCGCCAGCGCCGAACAAACTCGGTGACCCGGCAGTAGTCGCCGTCAAAGCCGGCAGTCTGAATCTCGCGAAACAGTTTCAGCGCGGTGCGCCGGTCGCGCTTGGGGCGGCGCCCATCAATCTCCAGGGCTTTGGTCAGATGCTCCGCGAAGGGCGCAATCTTGGTGTCCTCGGCGGGGCGCCGTCGATACACCGGTTCCGTCCCTTCCGCCGCCTTCAGCCAGCCCCTCACAGTCTTGCGCGTGAGGCCCGTACGTCTCTCTATCTCCGATAACGACAGACCATCACGGTAATACAAGCGTCGAACTCTTCCCAATTGCTTCATGGTGATCATCTCCTTTATCCCTGCTCAACAAATGAGCAGCGAAGGTAAATCACCCTGGGTAATTTTCAACGCGCACCACCTTACAAAACTGGGTACTTTCGCTCGCGCGTCAACACGACCCGGGTCAGATCCCAGCGGGCGTAGCGCAGATGGACGGTGGTGAGGTGGCGATAGCGGGCAGGAATCTCGAAGCGCGAGCCTTCCAGACTCACCGTACCGTCGGCGCGGCGCTGCCGGCGCGCGACCTCGATGCGGAAGGCGGCACAGAGCGTCGCGGTGTCCGGGCATTCGCGCCGGACATTGGGGCCGGCGAGATAGCGGTCCAGCGGGGTGGCATCGATCTCGGAATGGTGCGTGCGGTGATACTCCTGCTCGACCCAGGCTTGCGTCGCCTGATTGAGAGAATCGAGGGTGAGGGTCTCCTCGCCTTCGAGCATCGCCATCAAGCGAGCCTCGACACGTCCCCAGAACGACTCCTGTTTGGCATTTTGATACGGAGAATATGGCAGCGTCGTCTGATGCACGATGCCCAGGGCGGCCAGCCCGCTGACGGTCTCCTCGGCCAGCATCGCGGCGCCGTTGTCGGTCATCAGGGCCCGCGGCAGGCCGCGTTTCATGAATGCCTGCGACAGACCATGCACCAGAGTTTCGGCGGTTTCGTCGAGGTACCACTGCAGGTGGCAGACGAGGCGCGAGCGATCGTCGATGACCCCGAGCAGCATCGGCTTGGCCCAAGTGCCGGCGCGCGTGAGCACCTTGCGTGCGCCGTGGTGGAAATCAAGATGCCATAGAGCAGACACATGGTCGACCTCGAAACTCCTGACTTCCAGTTGCTCGAGCCGGTCGCGGGCCAGCAGCGCGCCGTCGGTGGCGCGTTTCGGGCGGGCCTGGCGGTACATTCCTTGCGCCTTGAGGTAGCGGCGCACCGTCGGGTAGGACGGCAACGGCGAAGCACTGTCCAGGGCAACGCGAAGGTTGTCGAAATGCAGTTGCGCGCTCCAGTTCGGATGTTCGCGATACTGGGTCGTCAGGAGAGTGATAGCGGCCGGCGTGAGACTGGGGAAACGGCCGACATCGCCGCGCAGACGGTTACGCAGCGCGGCCACCGGATCGGCAGCGGCGCGGGCGGTGTAGTACCAGCGCTCAAGGGTCGAGACGCCGAAACGGATGTCCAGGCCGGAGACCGGATGTCGCCAGGTCACGGCGGCAAGTGTGGTCATCGCCGCGGACAGTTCCCTGGACGCCGGTGGTGCGGCGAGCAAGGGGCCGATGATCGCGAAGCGCAGCCGCGCTAAAGCGTCACGTTGCGGTGGATCGAATTCACTACTCAAGACGGTCTCCCGGTGAGGCGGCGCCGACGGCGTCGCTGCTGGAAGTGAAGGCTACAAACCCTCGCGGACCTTGCCTATGCGCATCCTCTGCGGGTGATCAGCGCCCTTCAGACAACGAGATCGCCGTGACGCTGATCGGGCTGAGAAAGACGAGCAGTCGCATCAACTGCTCGGCGGCCTCGCCAACGAAGCGCTCCAGCAGACCCGCGGGGAACAGATCGCTGTCGACCGGCGGCATGAAGCGCGCACAGTGGGCCTGCCACAACGGCGTCAGTGGAAACAGATCCACCCACCATTGGCGCCAGCGCTGAAGGGTACGGACCGGAACGGCCAGGTCGGTGGAGACCCGCGCCGCCGCTGTGTTCTGCCCGGCATGCCGGGCAGAACACAGCACCACCGCCAGCGCCAGATAAACGCGCCGGCCGAGGAAACGAACCGATGTCGATGTCTTGCGCTTGCGGCAATCGGCACAGCAGAAGCTGAACCGCGACTCAAACTCGGCGCGAACCTCGTTCAGGCAGGCACGCGGCTTTCGCGGGTAGTTGGCGCGGTGGAGAATGCCGCCACACGCGCATCGGCCAGCATGCACGTCGGCCGCCAGTTCCTCGTCAATGCTCAGCAGTAGTCGGAAAAACTTGGGGTCTTGCAGCAGGGCATGGCACACTTGAACGGTCTCTAGGCTTGGTAACCAGAGACTCCCCCAAAGGGTTCGTTTGTTCAAGTTCCCCGAGGGGGATCACCTGCTCAACATCACGCTGTTTGACCATTTCGGCAGCGATTGCCATCGAGATTGGTGACCGTGCTCAGATCGCGAGGTTGAACATCGCCAAGTCTCGAACCTGATGGGCGCTCTGCAGCTGAAAACGGATTGCCCAGACGTCCTTCGGCTTCAGCGGCGGTTTCTGACCAACCAGCTTGCCTTTGTTCCAGGGTTCCCGGTGCTGAGTGGATTCCATGACAGACTCCTTCGTTGTTGATCGGAGTCTGATTGTTCTACTTCAGGGCCAACGGCGGCTCTCGGCGTGGATGATGTATACGTACAATTGGCCATGAGCGATCGTAGGCGGAGCGGCGAGATCATCGCGCCGGTTGATCGGTCCCCGCAAAAAGGCGGACAGCCACGGTGCGTCTCTATCGTGACTTCGTTACGGAAGTTGTACGGACGGGCTTGTCCCTCAAGCTGTCGCGCGATACAATCATCCGTAACTTTTCCGTACAGGAGCATCGGAGCATGTCGGCAAGCACACAAGCCCACGAACGGATCGATTTGCGCACCTCGCCCGAGGTCAAAGAGTTGATTGTCCGAGCCGCTTCGTCCGTGGGGATGACCGTCAGCGCATTCCTGCTTGGGACGGCCCAGGAGCGGGCGAGGGAAATCCTCGCAGAGAAGGAGACGGTGACGCTCTCGTCGCGCGACTGGATTGCCTTTGCCAAGGCACTGGACAACACCGAGAAGTCGCGGCCGAAACTCGCCGCCGCGATGAAGCGTCACCGTGATTGGCAGAAACGTTGAGCCCAATGGCTCCGGTCACCATCGAGCCCTTGGCGAAAGGCCACGATCGCCGCGCGTTCTCCTGCGGCGTCGAGGCGCTTGATCTCTATCTGAAGCGCTTTGCCCGCCAGCACGCGGACGCGAACATCAGCCGTACCTACGTGGCCGTCAGCGGTTCGACCGTTCATGGATTCTATAGCCTGGCGATGTCGGGGATTCGCAGAGAGAACCTCCCCGAGAAGTATCTGAGTCGCTTCCCGAACTTTCCACTCCCGGTCGCTCGCCTGGCCCGCTTGGCCGTGGACCTGAATCATCAGGGCCGGGGCCTCGGCGAACTGCTGCTGGCCGACGCCTTGCAACGCTGCCTGCAATTATCGGAATCGATCGGCATGCTCGGCGTGATGGTTGATGCCAAGGACGAGCGGGCGCGCGGCTGGTACGAGCGTTACGAGTTCGAACGCCTGCCAGACGCTCCACTGACGCTGTGGTTGCCGACGGCCGCGATTGCTCGGATGTAGGAGATCGAACCAGATCAGGTGGTGCCGGGCCGTGCCCGGCGGCGATAGGCTGCGGTGCGGGTGGATCGGCACTCGACCTTCGGGCCGTTGGGAGGCAAGAGTCGGTGTGCTCCTTGGGAAGCTGTCCTTGACTGTGAAAACGCTCGTTCTTCCCTCGGCGACTTCGAACGGCCGCTCCACCCCCAACCCCGGACGCTTGCGCCAAACTTGGCCTCGTCATGACGCAGTTTAAAGCGGCCCTACAGAAGTTCATGGTTTTGGGGGCGCGAATGGCGGCAAATGGCCGAGTCGAGGCAGAGCGGGTTTCAATTTGCTCGCCGTAAACCGGCCATCTATCGGAATTCGGCGATTGAATTTTCGGCGACACCTCGAACGACCGGTCATGGCCGACAGTTGCCGTTGGCATGTTAAAGGAGCTGCCGTTCGGTTTGGTTGACTTGCCAGCGTCGGGTTACCGGCGCTCTTCGGTCATTGGTTCGCTGCTTTGTCAACGGTAGCTGAGGCCGAGCAGCCGATCTATAGGTTCGTAAGGCCGCGTGTGGCAATCGAATTGCCAGCGTGTGCAACGTGAGAGAGGACAAATAGTCACCCCGGTCCCGTCGCCGCCGGACGCGCTGCTCTGGTACCCCGGCATGGCCGCCCGACGGACCTTACATCGACGAAGTATCCGACGGACCCTATTCGGATCCGACGGACTTAGTTCCTGCTAACATTGTTCAATCGTACGTCATTCGACCGTGACGCTCTTGGCCAGGTTGCGTGGCTTGTCGACATCGGTTCCCTTGACTAGCGCGGCATGATATGCGAGCAATTGGAGGGGCACGACATGCAGCACCGGTGACAGCAATCCGTAGTGCTCCGGCATGCGGATGATGTTCACGCCACTGCTCTCGCCGATTTCGCTTTCGGCATCGGCAAAGACGAAAAGCTCGCCGCCGCGGGCCTTGACTTCCTGCAGGTTGCTCTTGAGCTTTTCCAGCAGGTTGTCGTGCGGCGCGACCGCAATGACCGGCATGTCGGCATCGACCAGCGCCAGCGGGCCGTGCTTGAGTTCGCCGGCCGGATAGGCCTCGGCGTGGATGTACGAGATCTCCTTGAGCTTGAGCGCGCCTTCCAGCGCGACCGGGTAATGGCGGCCGCGACCGAGGAACAAGGCATGGTGTTTGAGGGCAAAGCGCTGCGCCCAGACGGCGATTTCCGGTTCCAGTTCGAGCACCTTCGCAACCGCAACCGGCAGGTGGCGCAGGGCATTGAGATGGCCGGCTTCCTGGTCGGCATTGAGTCGCCCGCGCTGCTTGGCCAACACGCAGGCGAGCAGGAACAGGGCGGCCAACTGGGTAGTGAACGCCTTGGTCGATGCGACCCCGATTTCCGGGCCGGCGCGCGTCAGAAAGCGCAGCCGGGTCTCGCGCACGATTGCCGACTCGGCGACGTTGCAGATGGACAGCGTGCGCTGCTGGCCCAGCGATCGGGCGTGCTTGAGCGCCGCGAGGGTATCGGCGGTCTCGCCGGATTGGGAAATCGCCACCACCAGCTGGTTCGGATCGGCCACCGAACTGCGGTAGCGATACTCGCTGGCAACCTCGACGGTAACCGGCACTTGCGCGAGCGCTTCGATCCAATAGCGCGCCACCAGTCCGGCGTGATAGCTGGTCCCGCAGGCGAGAATCAGAACGCCGGAAACGCCATCGAACACCTGGGACGCCTCGGCGCCGAACAACTGCGGCACGATCGACTGCGCACCGCCGATCATTTCGAGCGTATTGGCCAGCGCCTGCGGCTGCTCGAAGATCTCCTTCTGCATGTAGTGACGAAAGCTGCCCAGTTCCACCGCGTCGGGCGACAGGCTGCTGACACTGATCGGGCGCTCGACCGGCGTGCCGTCGGCCCGCGCGATGCGCACCGAACCCTGGCTGAGTTCGGCAATGTCGCCGTCCTCGAGATAGATGATCCTGCGCGTCACCTGCAGCAAGGCAGCGGCGTCGGACGCGGCGTAGTTGCCGTCTTCACCCACACCCAGCAGCAGCGGCGCGCCGTTGCGCGCGACGATCGCATACTCGGGCGTGTCGAGACAGATTACGCCGATCGCGTAGGCGCCGACCAGCTCCAGGGTCGCCACGCGCACGGCATCGAACAGCGACGGGTGCGTCGCGCGCTTGTCCTCGATCAGGTGAGCGATGGCTTCGGTATCTGTGTCGGAGACGAATACATAGCCCTTCGCCGAGAGGCGAGTCTTGATCTCCTCGAAGTTCTCGATGATGCCGTTATGCACGACGGCCAGATTGCCGGAGATGTGCGGATGCGCGTTGCGCTCCGAAGGCACGCCGTGGGTCGCCCAGCGGGTGTGGGCAATCCCGATGTGGGCGGCGACGCCCTTGGCGTGGTCCGCCAGTTCGGCCACCCGGCCAACCGAACGCAGCCGCTGCAGCGTGCCGTCGATCACTGCCAGGCCGGCCGAGTCGTAGCCGCGATACTCAAGCCGCGCAAGTCCTTCGAGCAGCACCGGCACGATGTTGCGCGCGGCGACTGCGGTGACGATTCCGCACATTGCTAGGACCTCACTTCTTCTTCACCGGTCGCTTCCACCCGGCGATCGTCACCTGTTTGGTGCGCGACAAGGTGAGCTGGCCGGCCGGCGCATCGGCGGTTAACGTGGTGCCCGCTCCAAGTGTTGCACCGCGCCCGATACGCACCGGCGCGACCAGCTGGGTATCCGAACCAATGAAAACGTCATCCTCGATCACGGTGCGGAACTTGTTGGCGCCATCGTAGTTGCAGGTGATGGTACCGGCACCGACGTTGACCCGGCTGCCGATGTCAGCGTCGCCGACGTAGGCGAGGTGATTGGCCTTCGAATGGTCGGCGACCACGCTGTTCTTGACCTCGACGAAGTTGCCCAGATGCACGTCGTCGCCCAGGCGGCAGCCCGGCCGCATGCGGGAGTAGGGGCCGATCTGGCAGTCCTCGCCGGTTTCGGACTTCTCGATATGCGAAAACGGATTGATCCGGCTGCCGGCACCCACTACCACATCGCGCAGCACGCAGTGCGATGCCACCCTGACCCGGTCGCCCAGTTCGACGCGGCCCTCGAACACGCAGTTGACGTCGATCTCCACATCGCGCCCGCAAACCAGCTCGCCGCGAATGTCGATCCGCGAAGGGTCGATCAGCGTCACGCCCTGTTCGAGCAGGCGCTCGGCAAGGGCGCGCTGGAAAATGCGCTCCATCTCGGCGAGCTGCGCCTTGCTGTTGACACCGAGCGTTTCCCATTCATGGCCGGGATGCGCTGTGACGACCTCCACGCCGTCGCCCACCGCGAGGCCAACAATGTCAGTCAGATAGTACTCGCCCTGGGCATTGCGGTTGCCGATCCGCTCCAGCCAGATGCGCAGGCGCGCAACCGGCGCGACGAGGATTCCGGTATTGATCTCGCACACGCGCAGTTCGTCGGGGCTCGCATCCTTCTGCTCGACGATTCGCTGCACGCAACCGCGCTGGTCGCGGATGATGCGACCGTAGCCGCTGGGATCCTTCGCCTCGACCGTCAGCAGGGCCAGGCGGTCTGCACCTGCGGCGGCGGTCAATCTGGCCAGTGTGTCCGCGCCAATGAGCGGCACGTCGCCGTAGAGCACCAGAACCGTGCCAGTGTCCGAAAGGTGCGGCATCGCCTGCTGCACGGCATGGCCGGTGCCAAGCTGGGGCTCCTGCCTGGCCCAGGCAATCGCCGGATCGGCAAAGGCCTCGCGAACCCTTTCGCCGCCATGTCCATAGACCACGCAGATTCCCTCGCGCGCGGCGGCCCTTGCCGCCTTGAGCACATGGCCGAGCAGCGGCCTGCCGGCAAGCGGCTGCAAGACCTTGGGCAAGTCGGACCGCATGCGCTTGCCTTGGCCGGCGGCAAGAATGACAACCTGCATTGGGGTCGGCGGGCGCCTTTTCGCGAAAGAGGGGGTCAGGCCGAAATCTTAACATGCAGCGCAAACCCGGCCAGGAAGCACGACACGGATTGACCTGCGTCATCGCGCGGCACAATGACGCAGCTAAAATGCGCCAAACCTCGCGGAGTTGCGACAAATGCTCGAACCAAAACCCCATTACATCCAGAACGTCACTTTCGACGAGATCGAGGTCGGCGCCACGGCAACGCTGGTGCGCACGCTGCGCCCTGAGGATATTCATCTGTTCGCGGCGATGTCGGGCGATGTCAATCCGACCCATGTCGACGTCGAGTATGCGAGATCGAGCGAATTCCGCGAGGTGGTCGCCCACGGCATGTGGGGCGGCACCCTGATTTCGAGCCTGCTCGGAACCGAATATCCGGGTCCGGGAACCGTATACATCGGCCAGACCTTTCGTTTTCATCGACCGGTGACCATCGGCGACACGATCACGATAACGATCACTGTAAGCCAGAAGTTCGCCCACAATCACCACGTCCTGTTCGACTGCATGGCGGTAAACCAGGACGACCTGAAGGTCATTTCGGGTACCGCTGAAGTCCTGGCGCCAACTGAAAAAATCAAGCGCCCGCGCATGTCGCTGCCGGAAGTGACGATCTCCGACAAACAACTGCGCTACCGGCACCTGCTGTCCGCCGCCGCCGGCCTGTCGCCGATCCCCATCGCGGTGGCGCACCCGTGCGACACGGAATCGCTGCGCGGCGCCCTCGAGGCGCGCGATCTGGGGCTGGTGATCCCGTTGCTGGTCGGGCCGGAGAAGCGCATACGCGCGCTGGCCGAGGAACTCGGACTCGACATGTCCGGCGTCAAGGTCGTGGATCAGCCGCACAGCCATGCCGCCGCCGCGCGGGCGGTCCAACTGGCGCATCGCGGCGAGGTCGATGCCGTCATGAAAGGCAGCCTGCATACCGACGAATTGATGAGCGAGGTGGTCGCCAAGGAAACCGGGCTGCGCACGGCGCGGCGCATCAGCCACGTCTTCATCGCCGACGTGCCGACTTATCCGCGCCCGCTGCTGATCACCGACGCTGCGGTCAACATCGAGCCGCTGCTCGATGACAAGGTCGATATCATCCAGAACGCGATCGACCTCGCCCACATGATGGGCATCGCCGAGCCGAAGGTTGCGATTCTTGCAGCGGTCGAGACGGTGTCGTCGAAAATGCGCTCGACCATCGACGCCGCCGCATTGTGCAAGATGGCCGATCGCGGGCAGATCCATGGCGGGCTTCTCGACGGTCCGCTGGCTTTCGACAACGCGGTTTCACTGGTGGCCGCCAAGACCAAGGGAATCGTCTCCGGCGTTGCCGGGCGTGCCGACATTCTGGTGGTGCCCGACCTCGAAGCCGGCAACATGGTGGCCAAGCAGCTCGAATATCTGGCCGATGCCTTGATGGCTGGCGTGGTGCTCGGCACCCGGGTGCCGATCGTGCTGACCAGCCGGGCGGATTCGGCAGAGACGCGCGCCGCGTCGTGCGCGATTGCGCAACTCATTGCGCACAAGACGCGGCAGCATCGGGCTGCGAAGAAGTAAGCGCGCCGAATCCGGACGGGAATCGCCTGCCGATGTCCGGCGCATGATCGGAAGCGAACCCGATGCCCAGGATTCCGCTGTTTTCCGGTGCCATTGCATTGCTGCTGGCGTTGCAGGCATCGGCTGATGTCTTCCGCTGGACCGACGAACACGGGGTAGTCAATTACGGCAGCCGCCCGCCAGCCGGCAGCAATGCAAAGCCGATCGACGCGGAAAACAGCCGGGTCAGTGTCGTCCCCGCGCCGGCCAAACCTGCCGCGCCTGCGCCTTCGGAACAATCAGCCCTGCGCGAACGTGTTCGCAGACTTGAATCGCAAGTCGAAGAAGAACGCCGCCTGCGCGCGCAGGTGCAGGCGGCGGAAGGCGACCGGCTCGCCCGGGCGCGTGCCGACTGCGAGGCGCAGCGCCGGGTCAATTGCGAAAGCGACCCCTACGGGAGCCATGAACCGACCATCATCGTCAATCCGGTGCGCCGACCGATCATTGTCAAGCCGCATCACCCGCCGGTACACCGCCATCTGCCGTCGACGCCGACCGCCGATCCCGCCGCGCCAATGCGGTCATCGGTACCTTTCCGGCGATAGCGAAGGGCCGCCGGCTGGTGATTCGGTAGAATCGCCATCTATCCGCGGTCTTGACCGACCGCACCATCGCAGGAAGCCGACTTGAAAACCATTACTCGATGCGGCCGCGCCGGCGGCCCGAGGCAGCGCGGTTTCACGCTGCTCGAACTGCTGGTGGTGATGCTGATCATCGGGCTGCTGGCCGGCTACGTTGCCCCGCAGTACTTCAAGCAGGTCGGCAAATCCGAGGTCAAGACGGCGCGGGCGCAGATCGAGGCGCTGGGCAAGGCGCTCGACCAGTACCGGCTGGACACCGGCCACTATCCGAGCACCGAGCAGGGGCTGGCGGCGCTGATGGCCAAGCCGGCCAACGAAACCAAGTGGGACGGGCCGTATCTGAAGAAAGCCGTGCCGGCCGACCCGTGGGGCACGGCCTATCAGTACAAGCGGCCGGGCGAACACGGCGAATACGACCTGTGGTCGTTCGGCAAGGACGGCCAGGCCGGCGGGACCGACGAGGCCGCCGATATCAACAGCTGGGAGTGATTTGGCCAACATGGCGGAACGCCGCCGCCCCCGATGCCGCCCGCCCTGAAAGCACTCGTCGCACAGTTGGTCGGCTTCGGCCTGATGACGTCAACGCTGGTCTTCGGCCTGATGCCGGCCGACCAGCCGCTGGCGCTGATGGTTTTTCAGGCCGGTGTCGCCGCTGCAGCCTCGCTCGCCTTGCGCGCCGACAACTGGTGGATTCCGATACACCTCGCCTTTGCGCCAGCGCTGTTCTTCGCCACGCGGCTCGGGCTGCACCCGGCCTGGTACCTCGTCGGGTTCGTGCTGTTGCTGCTGATCTACGGATCGAGTTTCCGCACCCAGGTGCCGCTGTTCCTCTCCAACCGCGACACCGCGCGGGTGGTAGCCGAGTTGCTGCCGGCCGGTCGTTCGATCGCGATGGTCGACCTCGGCAGCGGAACCGGCAGGCTGTTGCGGATACTCGCCGTGCAACGTCCCGAATCGCGCTTCGTCGGGATCGAGAGCGCGCCGGTCCCTTACCTGATCTCGCGCTTGGCGGCACGGTCGCTGCCCAACTGCAGCATGCGGCGCGGGGATTTCTGGCAAGCGAAGTTCGCTGAGTTCGATGTGGTCTATGCGTTCCTGTCGCCGGTGCCGATGCCCCGACTCTGGCGCAAGCTCAAGACCGAGATGCGGCCCGGCAGCCTGCTGATTTCCAACAGTTTCCCGGTCCCTGAGGCGGCGCCCGAGCGGGTGGTCGATGTGGGCGACCGGCGCGGCACTCGCCTGTATCTCTACCGGATCTGAGAGTCGAAAAGGCGGCGATTCCCGGTTCTGATCAACGTTTCGCAGCGGACGGCCGGCGCGGAAAATGACCGCGTCGATCGGAGGGAACATCATGGCGCAGATCATTTGCATCATCGGCAACAAGGGCGGCACCGGCAAGACGACGATATCGCACATGCTGGCGCAGGGCTTCGGCCTGCTCGGCCAGCGCTCCGCGTGCGTGCTGACCGACACCGCGCGCGAACCCCTGTCGCCGGAAGGTCGCCGCTACCTCACCGCCGACGCCCGTTCCCCCGAGGCGCTGGGCAAGGTCATGGACAAGCTGCGCTCGCTCAACGGGTGGATGGGTGTCATCGACGGTGGCGGCAACCGCAGCGAAATCGATCGAAAGCTCTATTCGTTGGCTGATCTGGTAGTGCTGCCATTTCGCGATTCGCACGAGGACATCCGCGCAGTGGTAAAGGATCTCGAAACGTTTCCGCGTGCCTGGGCGTTGCCCTCGCAGTGGCCGACAAATCCGTGGCAGCGCGAGGCCGCCGAGCGGACCGTCGCGACACAACTGGCCGGATTCAGGGATCGCATCCTGGAACCGGTCGGCGCGCTTTCGAGTTCCAAGCTCCTGCTGCAAAAGCAAATTCCGGCACAGCTTCCAACGCCGCTGGCCAATGCCTGTCGTGGCATTGCGCGCCAGGTGCTGGACCTGCTCGAAGTGCTGTATGAAGATGTGACCGACGAGGCGGAAGCCGAGTGCAACGACGCGCGGACGCATCAGGACGAATCCGCAATGCCCGCCGGCACGCTGGCGCATTAGCCGCGCCAGTGCCGGAACGCGCCGGGACTTGCCCCGACTTGCGCGGGACGATTACAGCTTCAGACCGCGGCGCGCCGCCACGATCACCGCCTGCGAACGGCTGGTCACACCGAGGACGCGCAGAATCTTCGAAACGTGAATCTTCACCGTACCTTCGGTGAGGCCCAGCGACTGGCCGATCTCTCGATTGCTCAGACCCATTACCAGTAGATTGAAAACGCGGCGCTGGGCGATCGTCAGGTCG
The DNA here is from genome assembly GCA_016711925.1 of Candidatus Methylophosphatis haderslevensis. Classification (GTDB taxonomy): domain Bacteria; phylum Pseudomonadota; class Gammaproteobacteria; order Burkholderiales; family Rhodocyclaceae; genus Methylophosphatis; species Methylophosphatis haderslevensis. The sequence continues at coordinate 165,499 of JADJSA010000018.1, read as the reverse complement.
AGGTCTTTCGCCTCGCCCGGTGCGCCCGGTTCCGCGCCGCGTGCGCCGGCCGCATCGCTGCCTTCGGGAACGAACAGCCCGCCCGCCAGAACCGCGCGAACCGCGTCGAGCAGTACGTCCGACGTGCTCGACTTGGGGACGAATCCATTCGCCCCGGCCTGGATGTAACGCTTGATGGTCCCCGCGTCGTCGAGCGCGGACACCACGATCACCGGCAGCATCGGCGACTGCCCGCGCACCGTATGAAGCAACGACAGACCGTTGGCATCGGGCAACAGCAGATCCAGCAGGATCAGGTCGAGATCGCCATGACGCTCGATCAACACAAACGCTTCCGCGGCAGTGCTGGCTTCAAGCACTTCGACACGACGGTCGAGTCTGCGCAAGGTCAACACCATTCCCTCGCGTACCAGCGCGTGGTCTTCCACCACCAGGAGTTTCATTGAAACGCCTCCGTCGGCTGGTTCCGGACGACCCCGCCCGGCGCAAGCAGAATCGCAAAAATGACAAATAACAGAGTCGCCCCGCCTCCCTCTATAGTAGTACTCAATCCTCGCGTCATTGTGGAAAGTCGTTAAAGACAGCCTAGCCCATTCGGCCTAGGCAAAATGGGGGATGACGGGATCCGCTGCCGCGGAAGTCGCGTTTCGAGCGCCCCTGATCCGCGCGCCGACCATCCGGAGCAAGGCCTCGCAACGCCTGCACGGCGGTCTTACTGGCGCAAAGGGGCTTCGGCTATACTGAGCCTGTAGCTGCAATCCCTGCCGCAAGAGCAGGTTTGCCGCAGACTCAAACGGGGGTCAGCGCGGAAATGAAGATTCTGGTAGTCGACGACCATCCGCTGATCCGCGAGGCGGTGCGGCATGTGCTGGCACAACTCGACGAGGCTGTCGAAGTATTCGACGCCGACAATTGCGCGGCGGCCACCGAGCAGATACTCGCCCATCCCGATCTCGACCTGGTGCTGCTTGATCTGTCTCTGCCAGGCTCCAGCGGGCTGTCCGCTCTCGAATCGCTGCGCGAGCAATTCCCGGCAGTTCCGGTAGTCGTGCTTTCGGCGCGCGACGAACCTGGCGTGGTGGTCGGCGCACTGGACGCAGGCGCAATGGGCTTCATCCCGAAGACGTCGTCTAATGAACTGATGCTCTCGGCGCTGCGGCTGGTCTTCTCGGGCGGCGTGTATGTGCCGCCACAGGCCATCGCCGGCGGGCCGCACGACGATCCGCTGGCGGCCGAGCCAGCAGGGCTGGCGCCACGAATCGACGCGGCGGAAATCGGGCTTACAGAACGGCAGACCGAAGTGCTGGCCCTGATGCTGCAAGGGCATGCCCAACAAGGTGATATGCCGCGAGCTAAATCTGGCCGAGGGCACAGTAAAGATACATGTGACGGCGATCCTCAAGGCACTCGGCGCATCCAATCGCACGCAGGCTGTAATCGCCGCCAGCCGCATGGGGCTGCGCGTCGGCAACCTGTCGGATTCCTGAAAAACCGCCGGAACGCCGGCCGGAACGTGAATCGGGAGATACCGCTGCGCATCGGCATCATGTCGGTCTACGTTGACTACCATCGTCGAGGGCGGCGCAATCCGCAGGCGCTGCAACCGCAGATCGGCCCGCTGCTGGCGGGATTGCTGCCCCCGGATGCGGATGTCGAGGTGATTAACGAAACCGCGCGCGGCATCGATTTCAACCGCCACTACGACCTTTTGTTCATCTCGGCGCTGCATTCGGACTTCGACCGGGCGCGGCAAATCTCGCACTACTACCGCCGCCGCGGTGCGACCACGGTATTCGGCGGCTCGCTCGCCAGCAGCTATCCACAAGTGGTGCAGCCCTTTTTCGATGCGATAGTGATCGGCGACCCGGAAACCGCGGTGCCGCAGGTGTATCGCGATTTCTGCCAGCGCCGCCTCAAACGCCTGTACCGCGGCGGACCTTACCGCGCCGGGGCGGTGGGCACGCCGAGATTCGAACTTGCGGACCGGCGCGCTCCGCTCAGCTTCGCCCTTGAGGCCACCCGCGGCTGCCCCTACTTCTGCGAGTTCTGCGTGTTGACCGGCCTGGGCACACGGTACGAAACGCGTGATGTCGAACGGGTTATTGACGACATTCGCTGTGGCCAGGCGCAACTGGCGCGGCAGGGCCGCCGCCTGCGCCACCGCCTGGTCGGCTTCACCGACAACAATCTGGGCGGCAGCCTTGCCTTCCTGCGCGAGCTTTGCGCGGCGCTCAAGCCGCTCAAACTGCGTTGGTACTGCGCGGTGACCTTCAACGTCATCGCCAACCGCGACCTGGTGCGGGCCATGAGCGAGGCTGGCTGCATGTGCGTTTTCGTCGGCCTCGAGAGTTTCAATCCGGCCGCGTTGGCCGACATGCACAAGCACCAGAACATCGCGCACAAGACCCGTGCCGCGATCGACAGTTGCCGCGAACACGGAATGCTGGTGATCTCCGGATTGATGCTATCGCCGCAGATCGACACGCTCGAATACATCGCGAGTCTGCCGGCGCGGCTACGCGACGCCGGGCTGCATGTGCCGACCTTCCTGTGCTTCGAATCGCCGATCCCCGGCACGCCGCATTTCCACCGGCTGGCCGGCGACGAAGGCGCCTTTCTGCCCAACGCCCTGTTGCGCGATTTCACCGGCTACACGCTGGTCAACCGTCCGCGCCACGCCAGCGTCGAGGAATTCCTCGACGCCTACCGCAAGGCCTGCGGCGAGATTTTCTCGATCGGCAATCGGCTGCGCAAACTGGCGGACGACGTTCCGCGTTTCCTGCGCGCCGGCCGGCCAGGCTGTGCGCTGGTCGATGCGCTCGACATGGCCGGGCTGCAGGGCCTGTTTCCGCCCGCCGCCTCGCGCAGTCTGCTCGCCGGCAGCGACCGCCCGCCACCGGAGCGTGTGCCGCTGAGCGACGCCGATTTCGCCAGCGAGGTTGAGCGCAGCGCAATCCTCCAGCCGCTGGCGGTGACCGACGCGGCGGGCTGTGTGCTGCCCCATTGGCTCGACTCGCAACAGCCCTTTGCCGTGCGCCTTGCGCGATCAGCCGGCCGACATCGCGGCGAGAAAGTCGCGATCGCATGAGCGCCAGTCCCATGATCGATCCCAAGCCGCTACCGGGCACGCACGTGCCGCGCGCATTGCGCGTCCGCGCCGAACAGATCGCCACCGTCTACAACCATTCGCCGACCACCACCATCGGCTCGCTTGCCGCAGGTGTTTCGCTGTTGTTCATGCTGTGGGGCGCGATCGACCATCGCCTGCTGCTGGCCTGGTTCGCCGCCCTCGCCCTGCACCAGGCTTTCCGGGTGTACGACTACCTGTCGTGGCGCAAGGCCAGGCCGACTGCCGAGCAGATGCAACCCTGGGGCACCCGCTACTGGCTGGCCACGCTGAGCGCCGGGTTGATCTGGGGTGCGGCAAGCTGGTTTCTGCTGGTGCCGGATTCCCCGCCGCAGCAGGTCGGGTTGGCCATGTTCATGATCGCGATTTCCGGCGTCTCGATCGGCGGCCTGTCGGCGTTCTGGCCGGGTTTCATCACGCTGATTCCTCTGATGCTGGTGCCGCTGCTGCTTCGCCTGCTGGTCGAAGGCACCAGCACAAGTTCCTGGCTGGCCGCGGCGGTTGGTATCGCCATGGCCGTTGCGCTGGCCTTCGGCCGCACCCTGCACCGGGTGATCGCCGAGTCGTTCGACCAGCGTTTCGAAAACGTCGATCTGGTCGAGGAACTGTCGCGACAGAAGTCGATTGCCGAGCAGGCCCGTTCCCAGGCCGAAGCCGCCAATCGGGCAAAGACCAAGTTTTTCGCCGCCGCCAGCCACGACTTGCGCCAGCCGCTGCACGCGCTGGGCCTGTTTGCCAGCGCGCTGTCGGACAAGATCCGGGAGCCCGACGTGCTCAATGTCGTGCACAGCATCAACTCGTCGGTGGGCGCACTCGAAGGGCTGTTCAACGAGTTGCTCGACATCTCGAAGATCGATGCCGGCGCCATCCAGGCGGTGCCGCAGCCGGTCTCGCTGGGCAAGCTGTTCGACCGGTTGCGCATGGACTTCGAACCCGAAGCCCATGACAAGGAATTGCGGCTGTCAGTCCGTCGCACCGACCTGTGGGTACGCAGCGACCCGATCCTGCTCGAGCGCATCGTACGCAATCTGCTCACCAACGCCTTGCGCTACACGCGCCGGGGCGGCGTGCTGGTAGCGGCGCGCCGGCGCGCCGGCAAGGTGTCGATCGAGGTCTGGGACAGCGGCATCGGCATCCCGGCCGAGCAGCACGAACACGTGTTCGACGAGTTCGTCCAGCTCGCCAATCCCGAACGCTCGTCGAAGAAGGGGCTGGGCCTCGGCCTGTCGATCGTGCGCCGCCTTTGCACCCTGCTCGACCATCCGCTCGAACTGCGCTCGGCCGCCGGCCGCGGCACGCTGTTCCGGCTTGTCGCTGCTGCAGACACCGCGCCGCCAGTGGAAATCCGCAACCGGCGCGCGACCGAACGCGCACCGGGCAGCCTCGACGGCATAGTCATCGCGGTGATCGACGATGAAGAGGCCATCGTCGAAGGCATGCGCGTGCTGCTCTCCGGCTGGGGCGCGCATGTGGTGGGCGGTGCGTCGGCCGAGTTGGTGCTGCAGGAACTCGCCGCAGAGGAAGTCACGCCCGCGCTGGCGATCGTGGACTTCCGGCTGCAGAACCACGTCACCGGCGTCGACGCGATCGCCGATCTGCGCGCGCGCTACGGCAGCGATTTGCCGGCCATCCTGGTCACCGGCAGCACCGCGCCGGAGAACATCGAGGAAGCCCGCCAGCACGATCTGCATCTGCTGCTCAAACCGGTGATGCCGGCCAAGCTGCGCACGCTGATCAACTTCAAGCTGCAACAGCGCCTGTCGGTGCCGCGCACCGACTGACGCGCCGGCTGCCGGCAGACGCGGCGCCCGCCTCATCCCTTAGTCTTATGACCCCGCCGTTTCCGGCGGCAGGCCGCAGAGCAAGCACTGGTGCGGCTCTCCAGCCGGTCGCCCGGCTGTGTCGGGCAGCCGGATCAGCCAAAAAGACGATTTCGCCGGGCCGCGCGGCCGACGATACTTGAGTCATGCAATCGACGGCGCCGGATACAGGAATCCGGGAATCCGGAAACAGGTTGCCCGAAACTGGAGAACCATCATGGCAACATTCGGCAAGGCGCGCGACGAACACGACCCCTACTACGATCCGTCGGAACCCGAGGCAGGCGTGCTGCCGTCGCTGACCGAGGCGCTGATCATCGCGATTGCCGCCGTCATCGCGCTGTTCGCGCTGTACGAAATCCACGAATCGCTCGACCGGGTCGGCCAGTCGATCGCCGTCTCCGCCAGCACGCGCGGCATTAGCGCGCAGGCCATTCAGACCGTCGCCGCCCCGCAGCTCGGCGCGCCGACCGCCACCCAATAGTTCGCTTCCCGACCCATAGCGCGGCGGTCGCGCCGTCGCGAAATCCGACTCCTCCCCTTCGACGCGGCGCATGCCGCGTTTTTTCTTGCCGGGCGGGACAATGCCCCGCGGGCGCGCACGGTGTAAGATGGCCTCCCGATTCGTTGCAACCTCGCGGAGGCAAAAGACAATGTCAGCCAATGAAAACTCGCAGGATCCGCTCGCTTTCATCAAGGGCATGTGGTCGAGCATGGGCGTCACGCTGCCCGGCATGATGGTTCCGACGATGGATCCCGATGAGCTGGATAAGCGCATCAAGGATCTGCGCGCGGTCGAGGGCTGGTTGCGGATGAATCTCAACATGCTTTCGGCCAGCATCAACACCCTGGAAGTCCAGCGTGCGACGCTGACTACCCTGAAGGCGTTCGGCCAGTCGGCGAAACCGGGTGAAGCGCCTGAACCCAGCGCCAACCCGTTCATCACGCCGACGATGTGGCCGTGGAACCTCATCCAGCAGGCGGCCGCACAGGCTGTGGCGCCGGCCGCAGGCAAGCCGGAAGACGCCGGCAGCTAGGGACCACCGGCGATGTCCGGGGCCGCGTTCGCCGGCGCCTGCGCCTTCGAGCCGGTGTGGGAGCGCGCGCTGGGTGAGTGCATGGACGGCATCGCGCTACCTGCCGGGGCCAATCTCGGCTTCCTCTATTTCTCCGACCGCTACGCCGACGAGGCCGAAAACCTGTTCGCCGCGGTACGCGAGGAAAGCGGCATCGAGCACTGGGTCGGCTCGGTCGGCCTCGGCGTCATCGGCAGCGGCGAGGCGCACATCGGGCGCCCCGGCATGTCGATGCTGGTCGGCTGCTTCCCCGACGACAGCTTCCGCGTGTTTTCCGGCCGCGCCCCGTTGCGCACCGGCAAGGACGACGAAGAACCGTACTTTGCCGTCGTGCATGGCGATCCCCATACCGAAGACATGTCCGGTCTGGTCGCCGACATGTCTTCCAAGGTCAGCAGCGGATTCATCACCGGCGGATTGTCGTCGGCGCGCCGCACCACCTTGCAGATCGCCGACGGCGTGTTGAGCGGCGGCATCTCGGGGGTGGCATTCACCGAATCGGTCAGCATCGCCACCCGGCTGACGCAAAGCTGCGAGCCGTTCGCCGACCGTTTCGAAATTTCCGAAGCCGAGGGCAACATCATCGGCCGCCTCGACGGACGCCTGGCGCTCGACTGCTACCGCGAAACCGCCGCGCGCTGCGGCATGCACGACTTGCGCCAGGCGGCCTCGGTGGTGCTGGTCGGCCTGCCCACCCGCGGCAGCGACAGCGCCGACTACATCGTGCGCAGCGTGGTCGGCATCGACCCGCGCAACGGCCTGCTGGCGATCAACGAACCGGTGCACACCGGCCAGGGCCTGATGTTCGTCCACCGCAGCACGCTCGCCGCGCAGCGCGACATGCAGCGCATGCTCGCCGAACTGGTCGACAACCTGCCCGCCCCGCCCCGGGCCGGGCTGTATTTCTCCTGCACCGGGCGCGGCGGGGCGATGTTCGGCGAGGATTCGAGTGAAGTCGGGATGATCCGCGCCAAGCTGGGGGAGATTCCCCTGGCCGGTTTTTTCGCCAACGGCGAGATCTCGCACGACCGGCTCTACGGCTACACCGGCGTGCTCACACTGTTCCTGTAGTCCGCCTCACAGCAGCGAAATCCACAGCGGCAGCGTCAGCATCGCCGCCAGCGTGCTGGCCGACACCAGCCGCGCCACGCCCGCGCCGTCGCCGCCCATGCGCACCGCGAGAATGTAGGCCGAGGTCGCGGTCGGCAGCGCGGCGAACAGCACCGCGCTGTCGAAATACACGCCATTCAGGCCGAGCGCGCGGCCCACCCACCAGGCCAGCGCCGGCAACGCCAGCAGCTTGACTGCCGTGAAGTAGATCGTTGCCGCGCGGTCGCCGCTGGCGCCGCGCAGCTTGAGCGCCGCGCCCACCGACAGCAGGCCGAGCGCGATCGACGCCTCGCCCAGACGCGCGACGATCTGCAGCAGCAGGCCCGGCAACGCGACCCCGGCGGCATTGCAGGCGAGCCCGGACAGCGTGGCCAGGATCAGCGGATTGCGCGCCAGTTCGCGCAGCAAGCCGCTGCGGCCGTGGCGCGCCAGCATGCCGACCGCCAGCAGGTTGGCCACCGGCACCAGGGTGCCGATCAGGATGCCCATCGCCGCCACGCCCTGCGCGCCATGCAGCTTGGCCGCCACCGCCAGACCGATGTAGGAGTTGTAACGAAACGCGCACTGGAACTGCGAGGCGAAGGCCAGCGCGTTGTGGCGAAACAGCGGCCGCGCCAGCAGCCCGAGCAGCGCGCCGCCGAGCAGCGCCGCCAGCCCGGTGCCGACCAGCGGCGCCGCGGCGGCGAAGTCGATGCGGGTGCGCGCCAGCGTAGCGAACAGCAGGGCCGGAAACAGCACGACATAAACGAGTTTCTCCAGCCCGCTCCAGAACGCATCGCCCAGGTGCAGCAGCCGGCGCAGCAACGCGCCGAGCAGGATCAGCGCAAAATCGGGCAGCAGGAGCAGGGCGGCAGTCACGACGCCAGTGTAGCAGCCGGGTCGGGCACGGGGCGGCCCCGTGCACCGGCCTGCAGACCGCATGGATAGGCGCTCTACAGCATGGCAAGCCGGAAACCCTTGTGGTTTGGACGTGTCACGGCATTCCGCCCGGAGATGCCCTGTCCATGCGGCTTTCCAGCATGCCCTACAGCGGATTCAGCCGGCTTCGCGCACCACGGCGATCAGTGCCGCGCCGTAACGTTCCAGCTTGCGCGCGCCGATGCCGGCGATGCTGGCCAGCGCGTCGAGATCGCCCGGCTGGCAGCGCGCGATTTCGGCCAACGTGGCATCGTGAAAGATCACGTAGGCCGGCACCGCCTGTTCGCGCGCCTGCGCCAGCCGCCAAGCCTTGAGCCGCGCCAGCAGATCGGCGCCGGCCGGCGGCAGCTCGCCGCCCGGCGCCCGGCTCGGCTTGGCGGCCGCACGCTTGCGCTCGACCGCGCGGCGCATCGCCACCGGCTGCTCGCCGCGCAACACCGGGCGGGCGGCTTCGGTGAGCCGGAGCGCGCCGTGCGCCTCATGATCGACCCGCGCCAGCCCCATCGCCACCAGTTGGCGAAAAATGCTGCGCCAGGCGTTCTCGTCGAGATCGGCGCCGATGCCGAACACCGACAGCTTGTGGTGATCCCAGCGCAGCACGCGTTCGTTGTCGCGCCCGCGCAGCACGTCGATCAGGTGGACCGCGCCGAAGCGCTGGCCGGTGCGATAGATCGCCGAGAGCGCCTTGCGCGCGGCCTCGGTGGCGTCCCAGGTCTGCGGCGGCACGAGGCAGGTGTCGCAGTTGCCGCAGGGCGCGCTCTGCTCGCCGAAATAGGCGAGCAGGCGCACGCGCCGGCAGCCGGCGGTCTCGCACAGGCCGAGCAGCGCATCGAGCTTGGCGGTGGATACGCGCTTGAATTCCTCGCTCGCCTCCGACATGTCGATCAGCCGGCGCTGCTGCACCAGATCGGCCAGCCCGTAGGCCATCCACGCGTCGGCCGGCTCGCCGTCGCGCCCGGCGCGGCCGGTTTCCTGGTAGTAGCCCTCGATGCTCTTGGGCAGGTCGAGGTGGGCGACGAAGCGCACGTCCGGCTTGTCGATGCCCATGCCGAAGGCGATGGTGGCGACTACCACGATGCCGTCCTCGCGCTGGAAGCGTGCCTGGTTCTGCGCGCGCGATTGCGCATCCATGCCGGCGTGGTACGGCAGGGCCACGATGCCCTGCGCGGCAAGCCAGGCCGCCGTTTCGTCGACTTTGCGCCGGCTCAGGCAATAGACGATGCCGGCATCGCCCGCGTGCTCGTCGCGGATGAAGCGCAGCAGTTGCGCGCGCGCATCGAGCTTGTCCACGATCGCGTAGCGGATGTTCGGCCGGTCGAAGCTGGAGACGAACACGCGCGCTTCGCCCAGCCCGAGGCGACGCCTGATCTCGTCGCGCGTCTGCGGATCGGCGGTGGCGGTCAGCGCGATGCGCGGCACGGCGGGAAAGCGCTCGTGCAGGATCGACAGTTGCAGGTACTCGGGCCGGAAATCGTGGCCCCACTGCGACACGCAATGCGCTTCGTCGATGGCGAACAGCGCGATCTTCGAGCGCGCCAGCAGTTCGAGGCAGCGCGGCGTGGCCAGCCGCTCGGGTGCGACGTACAGCAGATCGAGCTCGCCGGCTTCGAGCGCGCGCTCGGTGTCGCGCGACTGGAACGCGTCCTGCGTCGAGTTGAGGAACGCCGCGCGCACACCGAGCTGGCTCAGCGCGCCGACCTGGTCCTGCATCAACGCGATCAGCGGCGAGACGACGATCGCCGTGCCCTCGCGCAGCAGCGCCGGCACCTGGTAGCACAGCGACTTGCCGCCGCCGGTCGGCATCAGCACCAGCGCGTCGCCGCCGCCCGCAACATGGGCGACGATTTGCTCCTGCGCGCCGCGAAATGCCGCATGGCCGAAGGTGGTGCGCAGAATTTCCAGCGCCTTGCGGTCAGTCGCCGCTGCGCTATCGGCGGCCGGCGCGGCCCACTGCCCGCTCATCGGGCGCGTTTCAGCGCACCGGATGCCGCTGGAATCATGTCTGACACGGGCATTCGGCTGTGCCGCCTCAACGCCCCAACACGCCTTTGAGCTTGTCGGGCACCTGCGCGCTGATCTTGTCCTGCGCGGCCTGCTGCGACTGCTGCGGTGCCGGGCCGAGCCTGGCCCTGGCGGGGTCGCCCGCGACGGCCGCGAAGTCGGGCTGGAAGGTCAGCGCGTCGAACGGGCCGGCGAGGCGCACCGGCACGCTGATGCCCTTGAGGCTGGCCAGATCCTTGCCTTCCTGGCCGGTCGCGGTGTTGACCACCGTGGCCCTGGCCAGATAGTTGATGCGGCTGTCGGCGAGGTGGATGTTGCCCGAGCCGCTGAGCCGCAGCAGCGGCGATCTGGCCTGCAGGTCGTCATTGTGCGCCACCCCGCCAGCGACGCGGAACGAGGCGCTGAGTTCGGTGAAATCTGTCTTCTCGCCGGCCACCGCCCGCTTCGTCGCGCCGGTCCGCGCCAACGTCCTGTAGTCGCGCAGGGTCCTGGCGATATTGACGCCCTTTACCGCCCCGTCACGCAGCGACAGCCGGGCGGTGCCGGCGAGCGCGCGCCGGATCGCCGCCACGCTGGCGCCGCCGGTGGCGATGTCGAACGACAGGTTGCCGCGGCCTTCGAGCATGTCGGTGCCCGTGGCATCGCGCAGCAAGGGATGGATATTGACGTTGCTCAGCGTCTCGCGGGCGACGATGCGGTTGCCGTTGGCATCGGCGCTGAAGCTGCCGGCGAGCGCGCCGTCGTACAGGCTGGCCGAGTGCGGCGCGACTTCGAGCTTGCCGTTGGCCGCCTTGATCTCCAGCTTGAGGTTCGACACCTTGACGCCGGCCGCCTGCAGCGCGCCGATGCGCACGACACCGCTGGCATTGATGCCCTTGAGCGCCGAGAGGTCGACCGGCTTGTCGGCGGGTGCCTTCTTAGCATCCGGCGCGGCAGGCGGGAAGTATTTATCCACGTTGAGACGATCGACATCCAGTTCAAAACCCAGCGCCAGCGGGCTGAAGCGGCTGACGCTGAACTTGCTGCGCAGCGTGCTTTCGTCGAACGCCGACGACAACTGGCCGCTGGCCGACTGCTTGTTCAGGTCGGCGCGCGCCTGGCCGGCGAGCGGCAGACGCACGCTCTTCATCGGCATCTGCGGATTGGCCACGTTCACCTCGCCGCCGATTTTCGTCAATTCGGCCGTCATCGCCTGCAGGCTGGCCTTGAGCGGCGTAGTGAGCCGGCCCTTGATCGTATTGGCGCCGGCCGTGGCATCGAAATCGAGCGCGAACGCCGGCATCTCGACGGCCAGCGTCTGCAGATTGACGCTGAGCGGCGAGTCGGCGCTGCCCTTGGCGACCACTTCGCCCGCTTTGGCGTCGAAGCTCAGGGCGAGCCTTGCTACCTGCAGCGCCTTGGCCGAACCCTGTATGCCGGCGAGATCGAGCTTGGCATCCACCGCGCGCTGCGCGCCGGCGAATCGGGCCGCGATGTTGAGCGTCTCGCCGCTGGTTTTCTCGCTGCTCGCCTGCAGCTTTGGCGCATCGAGCCGGACGTCTATCGTATCGTCGTCGAGCATGGCGCGGGCGATCAGCCGCAGCTTGTCCGCTTCGACCTGGGCCGAGGCGGGATCGAAGCCGAGCCGGCCCGCGGTCAGGGTGAAATCAAGCTTGCTCAGTGTTGCCGCGTCGCCCTTGAGCCGCAGGTCGACCGCGGCGAGCGCCAGGCGCTTCTGGTCGAGATCGATGTCGTAATCGCTGGCCAGCAGCAGATCGGTGCCGACTGCGGGCTTGTCGACCGCCAGCCTGCCGGCGAGCTGCAGGTGGCCATGTGCGACGTTGGCGATCCTGCCGGTGGCGAGGTTCAATGCCGACAGCGTGGCGCTGCGTCCGGATTGCTCGTCGCGCAGGTCGAACCGGCTGTCGGTGAGTTTGATCGAGGCGATATCGAAACGCAGGCTCTGGTTTTCCGGCGGCTCGTCCCTCGTGAGCAGGTCGTCGATATTGAGCTTGCCGTCCTTGCCGCGCACCAGCGCCGCGCTGACGCCGGCCAGTTCGAGCTGATCGATCACCACCTGCCTCGACAGCAGCGGCAGCAGCGCCAGCGAAACGCGCGCCGAATCGAGCGCCGCGAATTCGCCGTCCGACGCGTGCTCGGACAGCCTGACGCGGCCGAGCCGCAATCCGAGCGACGGCCAGAACGACAGCGCCATGTCGCCGTCGATCGCCAGGGTGCGCTGTTTCTTGTCCTTGACGATCTGGACGACTTCCGACTTCAGCTTGTTGGCATCGAAGGTCGCGTAAACGAACAGGCCGAGCGCACCCAGCAGAGCGGCCACGCCTCCCAGCGCGAAGGCCATATACCTGAGTATTCTCATCAACGCCCTGTGTCTGCCTCGCGGAGGGCAAATCATAGCGCAACCCCGCTGCGGCGACCGGACCGCGCTGCCGCCGCGGCGCAGCCGCTCGGAGGGGCGGCCCGGCTAGCGCGCCGTAAAGCGCGAACGGTATGCCGCCGGCGATACCCCTGCAATCCGGCGGAAGGCGGCGCGAAACGTCTCCGGCGACTCGTAGCCGCATTGCGCCGCAATCTCGGCCGTGGTGGCGGCGGAAGTCTCGATCAACGCGCGGGCGCGGGCGATGCGCTGACGCTGCAGCCATGCGTTGGGCGCCATGCCCGTCGCATCGACAAAGCGGCGCAGGAAGGTGCGGCCGCTCATCGCGCTGCGTGCGGCGAGTTCGCCTACCGCGATCGGACGATCGAGACGGGCGCGTGCCCAATCCATCGCCACGCCGATGCTGCGGTCGGGCCGCGCACACACCGGCGCTTCGACATACTGGGCCTGCCCGCCGTCGCGGTGCGGCGGCGTGACCATGCGGCGCGCCACCGTGTTGGCGACGCCGACGCCGAAGTCGCGCCGCACCAGGTGCAGGCAGGCGTCGAGGCCGGCGGCGCTGCCGGCCGAGGTGATGATGTGACCCTCGTCGACATAGAGCACGTCCGGCGCGAAACGCGCGGCCGGAAACGCCCGTGCGAAATCTCCTGCGTAGAGCCAGTGGGTGGTGGCGCGGCGGCCGTCGAGCACGCCGGCATGGCCGAGCACGAACGCGCCGCTGCAGATCGAGAGCACCCGTGCCTTGCGCCGCGAGGCGGCGGCGATTGCATCGAGCAGCCGCGGCGGCGGCCGCTCGGCCACGTCGCGCCAGCCGGGAACGACGATGGTGTCGGCCTCGGCGATGGTCGCGAACGGCGCATCCGGCTTTACCGCCACCCCGCCGATGCCGCCCAGGCGCCCGCGCTCGGGCGATACCACCACCGTCCGGTACCATGGCACACCGAGACCGGGGCGCTGCAGCGCGAACACTTCCACGGCGATCGCGTACTCGAACACGCGCAGACCGTCGTAAGCGACCAGGGCAAGCAGACCGGGTTTCCTCATGTTGGCGAAAACATACCATATATCGTCATTTTCGCCACTTTCAGCCGGGGTGCCGGCGGCGTTAAGCTGCGCCTGGGATTCAACGGCGGCCACAGGAAACGAGGACACGACATGAAACCGCACCTTTTCATCGGCAACCGCAACTATTCGAGCTGGTCGCTGCGTGGATGGCTGTGCCTGCGCTGGGCCAACATCGATTTCGACGAGACGCTGATCGAACTCGACCAGCCCGGCTACGGCGAATGTCGCATAGCCGATGTCCTTGCCGTCTCGCCCACCGGCATGGTGCCGGTGTTAAGGCTCGGCGACGAGACCGTCTGGGACACCCTGGCGATTGCCGAATGGGCGGCGGAAAACTCCCGCGGCGCGCCGCTGCTCCCCGCCGATCCGCTTGCGCGCGCGCAGGTGAGGTCGACGGTCGGCGAGATGCATGCCGGCTTCGCCGCGCTGCGGCGCGAACTGTCGATGAACATCCGCCGGCGCTGCCGGGCGAGCGGCCTGTCGCCGGCCGCGCAGGCCGACATCGGGCGCATCGACCAGATGTGGTCAGCCCTGCGCGAACGCCATGACGCGCGCGGACCCTACCTGTTCGGCGAACGTTCGCTGGCCGATGCGTTCTACCTGCCGGTTGCCACGCGCATGCGCACTTACGGGGTGACGCTGTCTGCCGCCGCGCAAGCCTACGGCGAGTTGCTACTCGCCGATGCCGATTTTCGGCACTGGGAAGCGCTGGTGCTGGCCGAGCCGGCCAAGCCGTTGTTGCGCGCGGATACCGACAAGCTCTACTGCGACGCGGCCGGTTCGCCGGCGTCGGAACCATGATGCCATGCTTGATCGAACGTGCCGGTTTCGGCCCTGGGGGGACTGAATGAACCACAAGTCTTTTGCAATGGCATTGCTCATGGCAGTCGCGCTGGTCGCGGCGCCGCCCGGGTCGGCAACCGAAAATGGCCCAGCAAGTGGCCCCGCAAGTGACACCAAATCCCCCGCCGGCGAGCAACTGGCGGCATTGCTCGCTGCCGCCGACGAGGCCGATCTGCGGCTCAACCCGCTCAACGGACTGCAGCGCGGCGATCTGCGCCGCGCCGGCGAGTATGACGACATCTCGGACAAACACTTCCGCGAACTCGAATCGACGCTGCGCGAACAACTGGAGGGGATCCGGCGCATCGAGCGCCCCGCGCTCTCACCCAACGAGCGCATTGCCTACGACGTGTTCCGCTATCAGGTCGAACGCGATCTGCGCGGGTTCGATGCCGGCCTGGTGCGGGTGCGCCAGCAACTGCCGATCGATCATTTTCTCGGTGCCCACATCACGTTCGCGCAGCTTGCCTCGGGCGAGGGGATCGCAGCGTTCCGAACGCTGGCGGACTATGACAGCGGCCTGCAACGGATCGACGGCTATGTGGCCTACCTCGGCCAGGCGATCAGTTTGATGCGACGCGGGATACGCGCCGGGCACGTGCAACCGCGCGTGGTCACCCGCAAGGTGATCGGCCAACTGGAATCGACGCTCGCACAATCGGTGGAAGACAGCCCGTATTACCGTCCGATCAGGAACCTGCCGGAGGATTTCGCCGCAACCGACAAGGCGCGGCTGAGCGAAGCCTACCGCGCCGCGATCGCCGGCAAGCTGCGGCCGGCCACCAGCCGGCTGCTCGATTTCATGCGTTCGGAGTACCTGCCGGCGAGTCGCGGCGGGCCGCCAGGGCTGGCCTCGATGCACGATGGCGCCGGGCTCTACGCGCTGATGTTGCGCGAACTTACCACCACCGAGATGACTGCCGACGAAATCCACCGGCTCGGGCTGGCCGAGGTGGCGCGCATCCGCGGCGAGATGAATGCGATCCGCCAGCGCACCGGATATGCCGGATCGCTGCGGCAGATGTTCAGCCGCCTGCAGAACGACGCGCGCTTCCAGTTCGACACCAGGGACGCGTTGATGGGCGCCTATCGCGCGGTCGGCCAGCGGGTTGACGCCGCCCTGCCCGGGCTGTTCCGCGCCCTGCCCAGGGGCGGCTTCGAAATCCGCCCGGTACCGGCGGAGCAGGAAAACTCGGCCGGCGGCGCCTACTACCAGATCGGGACGCCGGACGGCAAGCGGCCCGGCATCTTTTATGTCAATACGTCGAATCTGCCGACCCGCAACGCCTCGCGCACGACGGCACTCTTTCTGCATGAAGCCTTGCCCGGCCATCACCTGCAGGGCTCGCTCGCGCAAGAGGACGCCGCCCTGCCGGCGCTGTTGCGCTTCGGCTGGAACGCCGGCTACAGCGAGGGTTGGGCGCTGTACTGCGAATGGCTGGGCCGCGAGATGGGACTCTACGACGACCCGTTCCAGGGCTTCGGCCAGCTCGACATGGAGATGTTTCGCGCCGCCCGGCTGGTGGTAGACAGCGGTTTGCATGCGAAGGCGTGGGACCGCGAACGCGCGATCCGATACATGCTCGACAACACATCGCTCGACCGCGCGGCAGTCACGCAGGAGGTCGACCGCTACATTGTCTGGCCCGGCCAGGCCACCGCCTACAAGGTTGGCGAACTATTCATCAAGCGCCTGCGGGCCAAGGCCGAGAACCGGCTTGGCGCGCGTTTCGATATCCGCGAGTTTCACGCGCAGGTGCTGGGCAGCGGCGCGATTCCGCTGGCGGTGCTCGAACGCAAGATCGACGACTGGATTGCGCGCTCGGCAGGCGGCTGACGCTCCGGCCGGCGTTGCCGGGCGCGTCACTTGCTGGCGAGGGTTCCCGGCAGAAAACGCTTGTTTCGCCGGGTATGCAGCACGGCGATGGATCGACCGTAGAGGCAATAATTGTCGCCCGGATCGAGTTGCGCGAAAGACTTCCGCCCGTCCTCGTAAAACGTGTCGATGAGCGGCGACCAGACCAGGCGTTCGTCCAGGGCCGGAATCGAGAACGTAACCGGCTCGTGATTGGCGTTGAGCAGTATCAGAATGCTGCCATCGGCATTGGCGCGCAGTTGGAACAGAATCCAGTGCACCAGCCGTTTCAGCAGCGCGATGCCCGGAACCCGAGTTTCCTCCGGCAGCTTGCTGCGAACCGCGCTGCGCACCCACGAGATCAGCCAGTGCCACAACTTGTCCGCCGGCGACGGGTGTCGCCCGGGTCGGCGCTCGACCGGATCGCCGGCAAGAAAAACACCGAGGCAGCGTGCCTGTGACTGACGCCAACTCTCCTGATCCATCTCGCGGCCCTGCGGGTTGAACCAGATGATGTCGCGCAGACCGCTGGGACGAACCGGGCGTCCCTGAAAGAACTTGTCGCGGTGGAACGCAGAACGCCGGCTGCGCAGCCGGATCAGCCGGCGGACGAACCCGAGCAACTGGCGCTCCTCGTCGCCCAGATTCCAGTTCAGCCAGGAGATCTCGTTGTCCTGGCAGTAGGCGTTGTTGTTGCCGCCCTGGGTGCGCCCGATTTCGTCTCCGCCGAGCAGCATGGGCACGCCCTGCGAGAGGAACAACATGGTGAGGAAGTTGCGCTTCTGGCGCCGACGCAGGGCGTTGACCGCCGAGTCATCGGTGGGCCCCTCGGCGCCGCAGTTCCAGCTCAAGTTGTTGTCATTGCCGTCGCGGTTGCCTTCGAGGTTGGCCTCGTTGTGCTTGGCGTTGTAGCTCACCAGGTCGTGCAGGGTAAAGCCGTCATGCGAGGTGATGAAGTTGATGCTGGAGTACGGTGCGCGCCCGCTGCGTTCGTAGAGGTCGCTGGAGCCGGTAAACCGGGTGGCGAACTGCCCGATCGTGTCGGCGTCGGCTTTGCCGAAGGCGCGCAGGGTGTCGCGGTAACGATCGTTCCATTCCCCCCAGCCGCGCGGGAATCCGCCCAACTGGTAGCCGCCGAGTCCGAGATCCCACGGCTCGGCGATCAGTTTGACCTGGGACAGCACCGGATCGCGGGCAATTTCGTCGAGGAACGCGCTGCTCATCTCGACGTTATTGGCGCCACGGGTCAAGGCGACTGCGAGATCGAAACGGAAGCCGTCGACATGCATTTCCTCGACCCAATAGCGCAGGCTGTCGCGGACCAGTTGCAGCACGCGCGGATTGGCCGTGCGCAGGGTGTTGCCGCAACCGGTGAAGTCCATGTAGTAGCGCGGGTTGCCGGACACCAGGCGGTAGTAGCTGACATTGTCGATGCCGCGCAGACTCAGGGTCGGGCCGAGTTGGTTGCCTTCGGCTGTGTGGTTGTAGACCACGTCGAGAATCACCTCGATGCCGGCCGCATGGAGCGCCTTTACCATGGTCTTGAATTCGGTGACCCGGCCGGTGGCGGCATAGCGCGGCTCAGGCGCCAGGAAGGCTAGCGAGTTGTAACCCCAGTAGTTGCACAGATTCCGGTCGATCAGATGGCGGTCGTGGGCGAAGGCGTGCACCGGCATCAACTCCACCGCGGTGATGCCGAGCCGCCGGAAATGCTCGATCGCCGGCGCGCTGGCAAGCCCGGCGTAGGTGCCGCGCAGTTCCGGTGGTACCGCCGGATGGCGCATGGTGAAGCCCTTTACATGGGTCTCGTAGATCACCGTGTCGGGCCACGGAATGCGCGGCGGCTGGTCGTCGCCCCAGTCATAGGCCGGATCGACCACCCGGCACTTGGGCATCGCGCGCGCATTGTCGCTGCGGTCGAACGACAGATCCTGGTTGTCGTGTCCGATGCGATAGCCGAAGTGGGCATCGCTCCACTCAATCTCCCCGGCAAGCGACTTGACGTAGGGGTCGATCAGAAGCTTGTGCGCATTGAAACGGTGGCCGTCCTGCGGTCTGTAGGGGCCGTGCACACGGTATCCGTAAAGCATGCCCGGCCGTGCCTGCGGCAGATAGCAGTGCCAGACGTCGTCGGTGCGTGTCTTGATCTCGAGGCGCTGTAGTTCGTGCCGCCCAGCTGCGTCAAAGATGCACAAATGCACCGCTTCGGCATGGGCCGAAAACAGGGCGAAATTGACGCCCCCGCCGTCCCAGGTCGCCCCGAGGGGAAAGGGTTGGCCGGACCACATTATCGTAATCGGAAGGTTGTACATGGCGAATTGGCCGTCACCGCTCAGGTCGCGTCGCGCAGCGGCGGGCAAACGCATCCGCGGCCATCGACACACCGTTTCTTTGCCGCAACTTTAACGGAGAAATCTGCCGTCCGGCGCAGCAATGTGTGTAACAATGAATTTGTCATGAATATCAGGGGTTGATGTGGGGGGGGCGCAAGCGCGGTTTGGTCGCGGCGTCGTGCAATTGCGGCACACGATGATGCACCGCCGCGCCTTGGCGGACGGGCAGAAAGCGCGATTTCGGTGCATGGGGCACTGCCCCGCGTCGTTTTCCGCCGACAGTACGACCGCGCGACTGGCGCGCGATCCTGCAGGCGGCCGGACAATCTCCCGGCCCGTTCCAGCGCCGGCCGAGGCGACGTCGTGCCGCCGCGCAATGCGGGTCCGGGGTTTGCCGGCCAGCGGATACGTCGCACAGTCGGATCTGTTGGCACGAGTAGTGCTTAGGGAAGGGTGTCGCCGGCAGCGATGCCAACGACGAAGCCAGGCGCAGCGGGCAAGATCGCCGATTCCTAGACTATGAGGTACGGAGATCGCCCGAACGAAAGGGAGTGAAATCTCCCTGTAACATTAATCGGGTATGGTGCGCCCTCATCGGTGCCACCTCATCGATGAAGTTGCAACTGGCATTGGCGCTCAGGGGGCCAGAAGCACCCTGCAGCATCGCACGAAGAACCCATTCACCCAATGGAGAACAGCATGATTACATTGCAGGATTGCATTGCATTCAGCGGCCTCGACCCCGAGGCCATCGAAGCGCTAGCCGCGCACCACAGCTTCCCCCACATCATCGCAACCCAGTACGCCGCCGACCAGATGCAGACCGAGGCCGGCGCCGAAGCGATCGCACAGATCGTCCGGCGTTCGACTGCAGGCATGCACTAAGGCGTAGCCGCACCGCACCGGTCGGCCCCGGGAGTCTGCACATCGTTGTCCTGACTGCCTGGGGCTGTCCGGGCGTTCGCCCTGTTCCCGAACCGCGCTGCGAAAGCCGCCGAACTTCTCTGCCGAACCGTTCTGTCGCGCGCGATCATCCGCCGCGTTGATGTCAAACGGATCGATAGGCTTCGCGGACCAGCGCCTCGCCGTATTTTCGTTCGAGTTTCCTGACCACGAAGTGGCCGCGACTCATGTCCTGGAAGTGGTCGATGAACAGCAGGTTGATACCTGCACCGCCGATCGCCCCGAGCACTGGCACCGCCATGGCGGCGGCCTTCTCCGACACCTGGATCTGGAAGCGCATGGCAATCTTCGCGATCAGGCGCAGCAGCGCGGGTGCGCCTTCTTCGAGGATCGCTTTCTCCGCCAGGTATTCCGATGCCTCGGTCACCGCGCGCGCCAGCGCGCCGCGGATCGCGAAATAGCCGGATTCTCCCGCGTCGTCCTGCGCCGCCGGCCCGCCCAGCGCAAACACCTGCAGGCAGGCGATGCGCGACTGCGGGCTCGTGAGGTCTTCGCCGTTCGAGCGCGCGATATCCGCGATCGAACGCAACATGATGGTTGTCGACACCGGCAATTCGACAATCAGCGCGGGCAGACCGAAAGCGCCACCCACGCCGCCGGCAAAGCCCGCCGCAAACTTGTGCCAGCGCGGGAATGACTCCCGGCCGCCGGCATCCATGGTCAGCAAGGCGCTCTTCAACGACATCATCAGCGCATCCCGGGTCGCGGTTGTGATCCTGTCGCGCCAGTCGCCCGGAAGAAGCGCAAAGCCTTGCTCGATCGGCGTACCCAGCAGATCGGCCAGTTTGGCGGCGATGCCGGGATTCTCGAGTAGCGTCTTCGCGATCGCGAGATCTTCCCGGTCCTCGGGCGACATGGGCATGGGTCGTGCTGCGCGAAGCGTTGCGGCGGCAGCCCGCAGGGCCGGCGCCGCGTTGTCGTCAGTCGACCTCAGCGCGCCTTGGTCGCGGAAAGGCCGTCACGCACCAGCTTGTCCAGCACCGCACCCTGATTGCTAAAACCAAAGCGCAACTTGAGTTTGGCGAGCCCGGCGCGGGTGGTCGCCTTGACGGCGACATTGAGCGTCACCCTTTCCGGCGCCGCGGCCGATACGGGCTTGGTCGTCTTTGCGGGCTTGATTTCGTTTGCCGGTGCCGCCTTTCCGTTCGACTTGCCGGCGGATTTGGAAGTTGCCATGGATCGTCCTCAAGAAGTTGTGGAGTGTGCGTCGGGCCGATAATAACACTGGCATCCAAACTGGCCGGCCTCGAGCAGTTGCGGCTTCGCGGGACACCCGTGTGCCGCAGTCTCGCAAGCACCTCGCGCATCAGTACGTTTATCGTGCATCATTGCCCACCGCCCGACCTCGGAGCAGCCTGTACATGCACAAACCCTCTGTTCAAGAACGCGCTGCCGGTGCGATCCTCGGCGCATTCATTGGCGACGCACTCGGTCTGGGTCCGCACTGGTACTACGATCTGGCCGAACTGCGCCGCGATCATGGAGACTGGATCAGCGGCTACACCGACCCCAAACCTGGCCGGTACCATGCCGGCCTGACGGCGGGGCAGCTTTCGCAGGCCGGGCTGATCCTGCGGCTGACCATCGAATCGCTCACGCAATGCGGCGGTTACGACGAGGCGGACTTCTGTCGCCGCATGGACGAAGAGTTCTTCCCCCACCTCGACGGCACGCCGATGAACGGTCCGGGTGGATACACCAGCCAGTCGATCCGCGAAGCCTGGCGACGCCGCGTCCAGCAGCGCCTGCCGTGGTCGCAATGCGGCGGACATGCCGACACAACGGAAGCGATCGAGCGCACACTGGCGCTCGCCGTGCGCTATGCGCTGCAGCCAGAGCGGCTTGCGGCGACCATCGCCGGCAACACCGCGTTGACCCAGATCGACGACACCGTGGTCGCGATGACAGTCGCCTACGGCGCGATTCTCGGATTGCTGGTGCAGGGCGAAGCCTTCGATACCGCTCTGTCGGGCAAGCTCATGCAGTTGTCGAAATCCGGTCGCCTGCCGTTTCACGTGGTGACCACCGGCAACCTGCAGTCGCCGCGCCCCGGTGAGGCGGAACCCCCGCGGGCCGGACGCTTCGCCTCGCCCGACGCGCTGCTTACCCCGAGTTTCATGGCGGCCGCGGCGATCGATCCCGGCATACGCATCGAGCCGGCGTGGAAGGTTTCCATCGTCTATGGCATGCCGTGTGCGGTCTACCATCAGTTGCCGGCGGCCTACTACCTCGCCGCCCGCTTCCATGACGACTTCGAGTCGGCGGTGCTGCACGCCATCAACGGCGGAGGGCAGAACCAGGCGCGCGCAATGCTGACCGGCGCGCTCGTCGGCGCGCAGACCGGACTCGGCGGCATTCCACAGCGATTCGTCGACGGACTGGAGCACTCGGCGGAACTGCTGCAAATTGCCGACAAGCTGGCCTCGCAGGTTGTCGGCTGAAGCCATCCGGAGGCGCCGCCAAGCCGCGCCCGGCACTGGCACCGGCTGGCAGAACCGAATGCGCCGAGAGCGGATCTCGAGATCGTCATCGCGCGAATCGGCAGCGGGGTTCGGATGGGTTTCAGCCGCGACTTGCGGAGCCGAGTGCCAGGTGCCGCGCTCAGCGCTGCCCGGCAGCGGCCACAGCCGAAGCCGGCTGGGCGAAGCCGCGCAGCAGCATGGCAGTCAAATCATGCAAACGCCCGAGCGGTTGGCGCGGCGGTTCGAGTCCGGGGCGGAACCCCTGATCGACGAAACCCTTCAGCAAGGCGGCGTCGGGCGACACGATGTGCACCGGCACGTCCCACCGCGCGCCTTCGCCACTGATATTGGCCGTCGGCTGGTGGTCGCCGACCAGCACGAATACCGTCTCGCGCGGCTCGGTCTGGCGCAGAAAGCCACCCAGCCACCGATAGGTGTACTCGACCATCCGCACATAAGCGGGAAGCATGTCGAGCCAGTTGGGCCGTTCGGCCAGCGCCCGCGCGACGTCCGCCTGTTCGAATGGCTGGTCAGTCAACACGCGCTGCCAGTCCGGCTGATAGGGCGGCACGGGGTTGAATGGGAAATGACAGGTAATGGTCGGGAAGAACACCAGCCGCGGCGGCGCATCGCCACCGCGCGGATGGAGTTGCTCGAAACGAGCGATCGAATACTGATCCGGAATCGACCAGTATCCGAGCGGCGGACCACGGTAGCCGAGAGAGCCGGCCTCGTCGAATTCGTCGAAGCCGTAGAACGCGCGTTCCGGCCACTCCCATGACAGAGCGGGGTAGAGGCCGTAAACGCGATACCCGTGGGCACGGAACAGTGTAGAGAGCGTCGGACGCGTGCTGGTCAGAAGCAGGTCATGGCGCAGCGGATCCGCCAGGTCGATGCCGGACAGGAGACTCAGATGCGCAAGATCGGAGGCGCCGCCAAAGGTGGGCGAACTGACGAAGGCGGAAACCACGTCTCTGCCGCCGGCAGCAAGATCGGCGGCGAAGCGCCGTCGCGCCTCGGCGAGGCCGGCGAACGCCTTTGGATTGTCATAGGCGACTGCCCCGTAGGATTCCATGAATATCAGGTATACGTCGCGCCCGGCCAGCGCCGCCAGGGCAGTGCCGGCGGGGGCCGCCAGCGCCGTCTGCAGCGTTGTTGAAGGCGGTAGCGCCTGGTCGAGTCGCTGCGGCGAAAGTGCCGCGTAGAGGATCGTCGTCTGGCGCCAGTAGGTCGGTATCACCGGCTTGGAGACCACCGGCCAGGTCGCCCGTACCCCGGCGTAGTTGGCCGATACGAGTACGACCGCCGTTGCGGTCAACAGCCACACCCATCGGGTGCGCAGTGCGTAGGGCGCCGCCTCGGTGGCGGCGATCGCGATGGCCCAGCGCAGCGATCGGTAAAGTAGCCAAAGGCAAAGCGCCACGCCGGCAAGCGCGCCCGCGCTGACCGCCGCACACCGACAAACGTCATATATCTGTTAAGGCAAAGCGCCACGCCGGCAAGCGCGCCCGCGCTGACCCACCAGGGCATATCCTGCGCGGTCACCCACAGAAAGCGCGGAATCTGCGCCCCGTCCCAGTACAGGTTGACTTCGCGCCCGAACAGGCCGGGAGCCGTGACGTCCAGATAGCGGCCGAGCACCAGCAGCAGGTAGCCCAGGGCCAGGACATTGACGGCCCGCCGCGACAGATCTCCGCTCAGGCGCAATGTGCCCAGCAGCACCAGCCATAGCCAGACGAATTCCGGCGCCAGGCGCTCGTCGGGCAGGATGCCGGGCGTCGGCCACCAAGTGGTGAAACTCAACATCCCGTTGAGGAACAGCAATGCCGAAAGGGCCAGCGCGACGCGGCGCCATAGCGGCGTGCGCGGCGGGTCGTCCATTGCCGCGTGCAGCATCCGCCCGGCCATACGCGCGCTCAACCTCGCCCGCCGGTCGTCACGGCGAGCTGCCCGGCACCGATGTAGCCCATGCCGAACTGGGTCGGCGTCAACTGCCAGCCGTCAAGAAACGGCGCGATGCGATTCCACGGTGCCCGCAGATCCCCGGGCGCCCCGTTGTATCCGTAGTTCTTCAGATAAACCCACAGATTCAGGGGGGCCAGCCAGGCAGGGAAATACTTGATCCCGGCGATGGCCACCCGCGCCTGCGGCCGGGCACAAGCGAGAATCCGCGCCAGCGCCGCAGGCGAGCGCAGGATGTCGTGCGCATAATGAAACAGCAACGCGTCGACCGGCTCGGGCAGACGCAGATCCTGCGCGGCAGTGTGCAGCAGTTGCACGTTGGGCCAGTTGTGTTCGGCAGCGCGCTTGCGGGCAAATGCGAGCATCTCGGGACTCTGGTCGAAGCCGTAGATCATGCCGGTCGCGCCGACTCCCGCGCGCAATAACGGCAGGCTCAATCCCGTGCCGCAGCCGACATCGAGCACGCGCTGCCCGGGTTGCAGTTGCAAGGCGGCGACGGTGCGCTCGCGAATCCGCCACGTGGGTCCGCAGGTTGCATCATAGCCGGCCGCGCACTTGCGATACTTCGCAATCGACCGGGATCGAATCGAGTCGTCGGCGTCGGTCGTCATACGATCAGGCGGACCGGTTGCAGCGCATCGCCTTGCGCCAGGACGCGGCCGATGCGCTTCGCGTGCGGGTAGCCCAGGCCGCGCAGCGCGAGGATGCAGGCCTCGGCCGACTCGGCCGGCACGCTGGCCAGCAGGCCGCCCGCCGTCTGCGGGTCGAACAGCAACGGGTAGGCCGGGTGCCGCAGGGCTTCTTCCTGATTGCGCAGCGCCCGGCGCAGGCGCACGTTGGCCGGCTGCAGGGAGCTGAGGATGCCGGCCGCTGCCGTTTCGGCGGCGCCATCGAGCAGGGGCAAGGCATCCAGTTCGAGTTCCGCATCCACCGCCGAGGGCCGCGTCATTTCGAGCAGATGGCCGAGCAGGCCGAAGCCGGTCAGGTCGGTGCAGGCCGTCGCGCCATGGGCAACCAGGCACGGCATGGCTGCGCGGTTGGACACCTGCATGGAATCGAGCGCAGCGTCGATCCAGCGACCGCGCGCCTTGAGCCGGGCGTGGGCGGCGAACAGGGTGCCGGTGCCCATCGGTTTGGTCAGGATCAGCAGGTCGCCGGCGCGCATGCCGCCCTTGGTCATTACGCCGATCAGGCGCTCGTCGATCAGGCCATTGACGGCGAAGCCGAGCGCCAGTTCACGGCCTTCGCCGGTGTGGCCGCCGACCAGTGCGCAGCCTGCCGCGTCGAGCACCGACACGGCTCCGGACATCAACTGGAACACCACGTCCTCGACTTTGGCTTCGAGCCCCGGCGGCACGGTGGCGATGGCGGTGGCGCACTGCGGCTCGGCACCCATGGCGAAGATGTCGCCGAGCGCGTGATTGGCGGCGATGCGGCCGAACAGCCACGGATCGTCGATGAATGCGCGAAAGAAGTCGACGCTATGCACCACCGCCTTGCCCGGCGGCACGCGCACGACGGCGGCATCGTCCGGCGCATGCAGGCCGATCAGCACGTCATCGCGGGCGATCGGCCGCACGCCGGCCAGGGCGCGCGACAGCACCGTGGCACCAACCTTGGCGCCACAGCCGCCACAGCGCATGGCGATGGCGGATATGGCCTGCGCCTGCTCGTCTGGTTCGAGCGGCAGCGTCTCGCCGCTTACCGGCGCGGGGCTGCGCATGGCCGCGAACTCGGTGAACTTGCGCATGAAACGGCGATCGATCCAGTCTTTCCAGCGCCACACCCAGTCGCCGCGTGCGTAGAGTGCGCCGCGCGAGGCGACCGCATGGCGGTCGCCGGTGCTGATCAGCGCCAGCCAGTGCGACTGCGGCCGATAGTTCACCAGCGCCTGCCCGGTGACGCTGCGGCGCAGGTTTTCGGCCAGCGGCCCGGCCATGCGCACGGCAAACACGCCGGCCTTCTCCAGCCGGTGCCCGCTCACTGCAGCGCAGTCGCCGGCTGCAAATATCAGCGGATCGGTCTCGCTCTGCAGGGTTTGGCCGACGCGGATGAAGCCCCGGCCGTCGAGCGCCAGGCCCGTCCCGGCCAGCCAGGCGGCGCCGCCGGCCTGGGTGACCCAGACGATCTCGTCGGCCCGCAGAACCTGGCCGGTGCGCGTGTGCAAGCGTCCAGCCTCGACCCGACTGACCTCGGCGCCACGATGGATCGTCACCCCGCGTTCGACCAAGACACGCTCGAACGCCCGCCGCACCCTCAGGTTGTGCGTCGGCAGGATCTGCGCATCGGCCGAAAACAGATGAAAGCGCAAGTCGTCCGGATTCCGTCCCCGAGCGAGCAGTTCATTGCGCAACCGGTATTGCATGGCAAGCGTGAGTTCGACGCCGCCGGCGCCGGCGCCGACCACGGCGATCGTCGTCGTACCGCCATGGTTGCAAACGCGTTCGAACAGCGCCAGCCAGCGCTCGTTGAAGCGACGGATCGGTTTCACCGGCACCGCGTGCTCGCTGGCGCCGGCAACATTTTCGAGCTGTGGCGTGGAACCGATGTTGATCGACAGCGCGTCGTAGGCGACCGGCGGGCGCTGGCCGCAGATCACCTTGCGCGCCGCGCGGTCGATGCCGGTCACCTCGTCGCGGTAGTAGCGCGCGCCGGCGAACTCGGCCAGCCGGCGCAGGTCGATATGCACTTGGTCGAATCTGTAATGCCCGGCGATGTAGCCCGGCAGCATGCCGGAGTAGGGGGTGTCGGTGTCGGTGCAGATCACCGTCAGGCGTACTCCGGGGAGCGGCCGCATGGCGAACATGTACAGCACGCCGACATGGCTGTGGCCGCCGCCGATCAACACGATATCCCGCAACACTGGGCTCTGTGCCGCCTGCATTCAGTGCGCTCCCAACAGGTCTGCAAGCAGCCGCTGCAGCGCGGCGCGCTCGGCCGTCCCATCGAACAGCGGCGCGCGCTGCGCGCACAGTGCCGTGAGCGTCCGCAGAAAATCCTCCCCTGGCTGCCGGCGCCGGCTCTCCTGGCAGCGCAAAATCAGTGCGGCCAGCGCGGCGGCGTCATCCCATGGAAAATATCCCGCGTAGTCCGCGCCAAGCATGCCGACATTGCCTTCGACGCGCGACGCCAGCACCGGCGTGCCGCTCGCCACCGCCTCCATGATCACATGCGCGCCGCCCTCCATCCGGCTGGTGTGAATCAGCAAGTGCGCGCGCTGGATTCGTCGCCGCACCGTCTCGTGCGGCAAACCGCCCAGCCAGCGGTAGTTCGGCACCGCGTCCATCGTCACGCGGGCGGCCTCGGCCAGCGCGGGATCGAGCGCGTCGCCGATGTGATCGAGGTGAATGTCGCGCCGCGTCGCCAGCAGTCGTGCGGCGGCAAAGAGCGTCTGCGGGGATTTCTCCTCCCGCAGGTGACCGACCATCACCGCGCGCAGCCGATTGGGCGACTTCGGCAGCGGCTTGCGCGCGGACGTGGACTGGTAGATGACCCGGCACTTGGCTCGCATCCCGGCGGGCAGCGAGCGCGGCGCGTCTTCCTGCAATACGACCAGCACCTGCGCCAGCGCCAGCGAGCGCTGCGCCGATGCGTCGGTTTCGATATCGCGATAGAGATCGGTGCCGGTCAGCACGACTGCCAGGCGGCGACCGTGGGGCGCGGCGCTCCACGCTGCGATGGCCTCGGCAGATCGGCGCGCGTGCAGCGCGATCATCACGGCATCGTTGCCCGCCAGCGCGTCCGGCCACTGCCGGACGACGCGTACGGCATGATTGCGCGACAGATGCGCCTGCCAGCGTCGCGCCGTTTGCCAGTTGCCGTTGTTGGCATCGCGCAGGGCCGGGCTGACGATCACCACTTGCGGCATACTTTCCGCCTTAACCATGTGTCCGGTCCCGCCCATCTCCCTGCACCCTGCGATCGCCGCGCGCTGCGGCGGCCGCGACGTTCTCGCCGCAGCGTTGCGCGACTGCCGCACGCGCACCCTGAGCTTGCTCGATGCCTATGCCCACGCACTCGGGGCGAAACTGCTCGTGCCCTATTCCGTGCAACTCAACCCGCCGCTGTGGGAAGCCGGCCACATCGGCTGGTTCCAGGACTACTGGATCGCGCGCAACCGCCAGCACGACCGCGGCATCGGCTGCGATGCCGATCAGCAGCGTCCGGCGGGCCGCCTGCCGCAGGCCGACGCCCTCTACAATTCCAGTCTCGTCGACCATGCCACGCGCTGGGGTCTGGCGTTGCCGGACCTGGCGGCAACCCGTGCCTATCTCGCCGACGGGCTGGCGGAGAGTCTGGCCCTGCTCGCCAGCGCGCCGGAAACCGACGACGCGCTTTACTTCTACCGCCTGGCGCTGTTTCACGAAGACATGCATGCCGAGGCGGCAATCTATATGGCACAGGCATTGGACATCGCCGTGCCGGTCACGCTGCTGCAACCGGCCGCGCAGCCGCGACAAAACGCACCGATGGGCGTCGCGGCGCAGACCTGGACCCTCGGTCATGCCGACCGCGGTTTTGCCTTCGACAACGAGCTTGGCGCCCATGGGGTGAGTGTCGCTGAGTTCGAGATCGACAGCAACGTGGTGAGCTGGGAGCGTTACCTGCCTTACCTCGAAGCGAGCGGCGCGCCGCCGCCGCGCTACTTGCGCCGCCAGGGAGGCAGTTGGCAAACCCGCCGGTTCGGCCGATGGCTGGCACTCGAGATGGACGCGCCGGCGACTCACCTCACCTGGTTCGAGGCGGCGGCATGGTGCCAATGGGCCGGACGTCGCCTGCCGACCGAAACCGAGTGGGAACTGGCCGCCGTGACCCAGGCGCGCTTCGATTGGGGGCAGGTCTGGGAATGGACGGCGAGCCGCTTTCTGCCCTATCCGGGTTTCGTCGCCCATCCCTACCGCGATTACTCGGCGCCATGGTTTGGCGAACGCTACGTGCTGCGCGGCGCGAGCCGGGCCACTTCGCCGCGCATGACGCATCCGCGCTACCGCAATTTCTTTACGCCGGAACGCAACGACATGCACAACGGCTTTCGCAGTTGCGCGCTTTGACGGTTCGGCGCTGACGCCACGGCGATCATTCACGCTGCGCAAGCTACCCACTCCTGCAAAAGGCAAGAAAGACGGCGAACCATTCGCGTTCATCGGTCCAGTGCTGCAGGCGCGAAAAGCCGGCCAGCCTCAGCAGCGCGGCAAAATCGTCGATACGCCACTTGCAGGAGTTCTCGGTGTGGATGCGCTCGCCCGCAGCGAAGTGGCGCGCGCCGCCGGACCAGCTTGCGGTGACGTCGCGCACGGCTTCAAGATGCATCTCGATGCGCGAGGCGGCAGCATCGAAGAAGGCGACATGGCGCCAGTCGGCAACGTCGAAATCGGTGCCGGCCAGGCGATTCAGATGCAGCAGCATGTTGCGGTTGAAGGCGGCGGTCACTCCCAGCGCATCGTCGTAGGCGGGCTCCAGGACGTCGATCGGTTTGACCAGGTCCACACCGATCAGCAGGGCGCCCCCCTGGGCGGCGGCATGGGCCTGACAAAGCAACGCCAGTGCTTCGTCCGGCGCGAAATTGCCGATGCTGGAGCCAGGATAAAACAGGGTGCGCGCGCCTTTGCCAAGTTCCGCCGGCAGGTTCAGGTGCGTCGAGAAATCGAGACCGATGCCCAGCATGTCCATTTGCGGATACTGGCGCTGCAACTTGTCCAGCGACTCGCGCAGATAGCTCGCCGAAATATCCACCGCCACATAACGCTGCACCTGGAATGCATCGAACAGGCGTGCGGCCTTCTCGCAATTGCCGGCGCCCAGGTCAACCAGTGTCGCGACCGGGCCGAGCGCTCCCGCCATGGTGCCGAGGTGGCGGGAGAAGATCGCCGCTTCGGCGCGCGTCAGATAATATTCGGGCAGTTCGACGATCGCCGCAAAGAGGCGCGAACCCAGCGCGTCGTAGAGGTACTTGGGCGCAACCGTCGCCGTCGACGCCATGAGGCCCGCGAGCAGTTCGGCCATCAGCGCTTGAGGTTCGTGGCGCGCGCTCTGGATCAGGCGCGGGATTTTCACTTGGCACCGCCAGATGCTTTGAAGGCGGCCGGCTCCCTTGAAGGCACGGGACGTGCCCAACCGCCGCCGGGGGCGCAACCGACAGCGGGCGCGAGGCGTTGCAGAGTGCGGATGGTCATCGGTGGCTTTCCAGTGGAAGTGCCTGCGCCGGTCGTTGCGGGGCAGGTCCGGCTTCGACGTCGGGTTGGTCGCAGGGGGCGGGCCAACCCAGCAACCGGCTCGCCCCCACGCAACGGCAGGCCCGATCCGCCGCGTCGCGGCCTCCCAGATGGACAATGCCATAGCGGTAACTGCCGAGCCACTTGAAGTCTCGCGCGATCTGGCCGGCCGTCTTCGGAAAGCAGAACAGCATGGCATCGGGAAACTGGCGAGCGAGTTCGCGGCGGCGGGCCGCGGAAGGCATGGGAGGCCGCGCCGTCGGGTCGAAGCTTCGATAGACGAAGCTCGCAGCCGTGCCGGCCGTGGCCTGAACACGCGGCAGCAGCGCCGGATCGCGGCCGTGCGCCAGTTCGAGCGCGACGCGATGCAGATCGACGCCATCGACACGCAGGTAGAGATCGGAAAACTGCGCGGCCATGCGCGGGTTGAATTCGATGACGGTGAGCCGGTCCTGCGTCTCGTCGTAGAAGAACTCCATGTTGAACAGCCCGTGCGTGAAGCCCGTGGCGGCGAGAAAACGCCGCGCGACAGCCGCTGCGCGCGCCCGCGCGGCCGCCGGAATCGCGCACGGGTAGTCGAAGCGCATGAAGCTTTGCGTGCCCGGATACATCACCGACTCGACGATGCCCAGTTCGCGCATATCGCCGCCGAACACGTAGCCGTCGAGATTGTACTGGCGGGCTGTGACAGGTTGCTCCAGCAGCAGGCGGTGGACGCTGCCGGCCTCGGGCAGGCGCGCCTTGACGATGCGCTCGAACGGATCCAACAGTTTTCGCATCAACCAGATTTCCCCGCGGCTGAAACGTGTCATGGCTGCCAGTTCGTCGCGGTTGCGCACCCTGCGCGCCAACACCGAGAAGGCCGCTTTCACCGGCTTGATGAACAGCGGATAAGCAAGATTCTCGGGCACCGGTTCGCCGTAGCTCCATGGTAGCAGTCCGAAGCCGGTGTTGGCTTCCGGGGCCACCGCCTGCACTACCCGCCGGGCATGGAATTTGTGCTGGCAGGCCAGGACCGCGCGCACCGGCGTGCCCGGCCACCCCATGCGCTCGGCCAGCATCGCCGCCGCCAGCGCGCCGAACTGTTCGTGGTTGGAGACCACCGCCTGCCAGCCGGCGCGTTCCGCGCGGGCAGCGAGGCGGTCGACAAAGCGCGTCAGGTCGAAGCCGACGAGCCGCAGTTTGCTGGGAAAGCTGAACAGGTCGAATCCGGCGTGGTCGTTCGGGAATTTGCCGGCCCAGCGCCCGAAACCGAACTGGTCCCAGTCGAAACCGAACAGCACCAGCGTTCGCGGCGATCGCGGTTTCATGCACCGGCATGCGACAGCAAGTGCATCCCAACGGCTTCAGCAGCGACGCTGGCGCGGGCAAGCCGAGGTGCCGGCCCCCGCCGTGAAATGAGTTCGGCCATATCCCCGCCGCGCGCCCACTCAACGCTGACATCGGCGCCAATAGCCGCGCCAGCGGTCACGCGGACTAAGGCGGACAACGCGAAAGTGGATGCCGTCATGCTACCCAGAAGTGCCACGGCATCTACTGCGGCGAAGAAAAGCATGGGTGGCATTCGCCCGCTGAAACGACGGGCGGCGCAGTCTGGCACTATCGGCCGGCGAAGCGAGTATCACCTTTCCGTTCATCCTCTGCTGCACGCCTCGTCGCCAGCGGCGACCGTCGCCGTTTCGCCTCGCGCGGAGCCGGGTCCGCCGCAAATCCGCCGCGAACACGAAATGCGGGCGGCGGATCGCCGCGATCGATCGGCGGTAGAACCGCGTTCCCGCTTCGCCAATCGCATTCCAACGCAATCGGACCGGGGACATCAGGGCCAGCCGGGTTTGCGCGAAGCACGGTATGCAGCGAGCCGTCCAGCGCGATGGGCGTGATAATACCTGCTCGCTCGTCTTGACGACCGGGCGCCTCAAACGCGCCGCCCGTGATAGCCGGTTCGCGACCTATTTGAATGGCGCTTCCGCGAGCCCGGGAGCGAACGGCCAAAATCCGTGGCTGAATCCTTCAAGATCGTGCTTAAAACTGTTGAAAGAGAGTCGTGCAGTGCTGATACCGATCGAGGTGGTGACGGACGACGAGCGCTGGCGCAACAGCATTGCGACGATCGAGCGAGGCGCGAACGTTGCCGGCAAAGTTGGCATCGGTTTGGTACTGGACGAAGTCAAGGGTCTGACGGCGCGTTTGCAGTCAATTGTCGCCGCCGAGCATATGCAGGCAGCAGTTTCGGCTCACTCGGCGTCCGCGGGGTGTCGCCGGGACCTGGCTCGCAATGGTGGCGCCAGCATCGGCCATCGAACCGCATTCAGCAATGCTGCGGGTGGCGGATTCTCGCTTGTATTCTCAGTGCGGATGCAGTGCCCGTGCGGGCGCCAGTGCATCTTTCAGTCCGTTGGCAACGCTTCCGGATTGGCGCCCTCATCCCGAACTGCTGTGCCTTCAAACCCCCAGTGACTGCGTTTTGTCATATGAGCAGGCCGCCAATGAGCTGCTGGACATCTGTGTGGCCAATCCCAACGTCGAATTGGCCGATGCACTGAAGCGGCGCCACAGCCCCCGAATTCGGCCAGCGAACGATTCAATTCAGTCTCTCCTTGCCGCTTGACTATAGCCCCGATGTTGGCCACTCTCCCGCACGCAAGCCCCGCCAGATCCGGCGCCGCCCCGAAACTTATGCACGCCCATGGATTCGCCATTGTCGTCGCCAGCCTGCTTGCAGGCTGCGCTGCGCTCGACTCGCCACAACGCGAACACCTTTCCTCGGCTGACCCGAACGCGCGCGATTGCGCTGCCTGGCTCGCGGCGCTCGACCGGGCGATCGATGCGAATGGCGTACGCGACGGTGGCGCCCACCGCATCGACGGCTTTCCTTACCTGCGCGTGGATCGCTTCGCGGCTTCGTTCCGCGATGAAGACATGGACGGTGCCCGCCTGCGTGCCTGGGTCGCGCACCTCGGTTCTCTCGATGCGACCGCGCGCCGTTACGAAACCCGCAATCTGCCCGACGCCGCACTGACGGAACTCGGTGTCGCGCAGCGCGACGCTACGCTGGCGCGGACGCACACTTGCAGCGAAGCGCTGAGCCGACACGACCTCGCCGCGCCGGCGACGCGCAGCCAACTTGCCGCTCGCGCCGCGGTGCCCGACGACTATGCGACCGGGAAGCGCGTTGCCGGCCTCTATGCGCTGACACGAATCCCGTTCTTCGCCGGGGTCAGCCGCTGGCAGGATGGCGTCGCGGCGCAATTCCGCACACCGTCGGCCGATGCGCCGGACAGTTCTTCCCGCTTCGTGCCGTCCGAGCCCGCACCGGGCGCGGCACACGTGCGCGAGACGGTTTCGCGCATCGACCGCGATGCACTCGGCATTCCTCGCCCCGACCAGATGCAGCAGCGCCTGCTGTTCGCCGCGTTTGCGCCGGTGTTCGCGGTCGACCTGAGCGGCAACTTTGATCGGCCCGGCGCACTGCATTGGCCGGCAAGTGACGCCCGCGTACCGGCGATCGACGTTACGCGGCCTGTGGTGTACCACCGCTTCACCCATACGCGCTGGGGCGGCCGCGTCCATCTGCAACTCGTGTATTCGCTGTGGTTTCCGGAAAGACCGCGTGAGGGCGCTCTGGACCTGCTAGGCGGCAGGCTAGATGGCGTGATTTGGCGCGTCACCATCGACGACGACGGTACGCCGCTGATCTACGACACGATCCACTCCTGCGGCTGCTATCAGATGTTCTTTCCCGCCAATGGCGTCGTTGCCAAGCCGCCGCCGGCGGAGCCTATCGAATGGGCGTTCGTGCCGACGATCTTGCCCGCGCACGACGCGGACAGCCGGGTGCTGATCCGGATCGCCAGCGGCACACACTACGTCACTCATGTCTCCGTTATCGATGCCGTGCGAATCGGCAATGTCTCGCCCTATTCGTTCGCTTCTGACGACGAACTGCGCGCCCTGCCCCTGCCCGGCGGGGGCAGCCGCAGCCCGTTCGGGCCAGACGGCATAGTCGCCGGCAGCGAACGCGGCGAGCGCTTCCTGTTCTGGCCGATGGGCGTGGCTAGCGCCGGTGCGATGCGCCAATGGGGCCGCCACGCGACAGCCTTCGTCGGACGGCGGCATTACGACGATGCGGATCTGTTCGAGCGCCGGTTCAGCCTGCCACCAACCCGGCCAAAACCGGACTAGCAGGCGGGGCAGCCATCTGCTGACAGATTACGTCGCAATTCGCCGCCCGCCGCGGGGCGTGCGTCAGAGACAGATCCCGCTCCGCAGAGCGTTGGCGCGCAGGATCAGACGCAGGTGCGGTTGGCCGTTGTCGGCGCCGCTCTGGGCGAACAATCGGCACGGGATGGTTTCGCCGCCGGGCTGAAGCACGCGAAAAGCGATGCCGCAGTGACACAGAAACCCCAGGTGCGGGTCGACGCGCGAGTCGTAAAGCAGCCGCCGCCCCTCCAGGGCCGGCACAAAGTTCCAGATCGGTTCGCCCACCAGTTCTTCGGGTTCGCGGCCGAACAATGTCGCCGCGCCAATGCTGCACGCGCGGATGCAGCCGCCGGAGTCGACATGCAGCGTTCCGCCGCCCTCGTTGTCGTCGGCCAATCGCGGATCGGGCGGGCGAACTGCGGACGGCTCGCCGGCGAAATCGTGGGCAAGGCGAACGGCATCAGAGAAAGCGGGAACGGACAGACCGGATGAATGGTTCATGGAAGCACCGAGCCTTTCTGGGATCGCCGATCCGCGGCAGCGCCGCGGAAACGCCGATTCCTCGCAGAAGAGAATGCCAACTCTCAGGCCGGGACTGTCCTGCCCCGTTCCTGAGCGTGGCTCGGCTTCCGAGGCTTGCGCTCTTCAAGGGCTGCAACGTACGCGTGGAACACCTGACCTCCACCTTGGCGTCTCGCCTCTTGTACGACTGGAAGCAATTTCATTAGACGCTGATCGAGTGTTCTTTGGGAACTCGTGCAAATACGTATACGCCGCTCGACTCGGTGTGCCATGCACCGGCGCGGCAAACGGCCGCAGATCAACCCACAGACCGGTGGGCAAGCTGAAGCAGCGACGCGGCGCCCGTTTTGGCGAGGATTCGCGAGCGGTGGAACTCGACGGTTCGATAGCTGATGTCCAGATGACGCGCGATTTCCTTGTTCGACATCCCGGAGAGCGCCAGGCTCATGACTTCGCGCTCACGCTCGGTCAGATGCTCCTGCCGCGCGCCGGTGCCGGATTCGTCGTTTCGTCGCTCGTGCGCGCCTGCGGCGCAGGCGAGCGCACCGCGCACCCGTTCGAGCAACAGGCTACCTTCTACCGGCTTGGTCAGGAAGTCGTATGCACCGGCCTTGACTGCACGTACCGAGGTCGGAATGTCTCCGTGTGCGGTGAGAAAGATGATTGGCAGCCGGGAATGTTGTTCGACCAGAAACGTCTGCAAGTCGATTCCGCTGCTGCCGGGCATGCGAAGGTCAAGCAGCAGGCAGCCGACCATGTCGCTGTGCCATGCCGAACGGAAGGCTTCGGCGTCGACCAAAGCACTGGACCGTCAGGCCCGGCGGTCTCGAGCAGCAAGGCAATACTGTCGCGAACCGCAGCGTCGTCGTCGACCACATAGACGGTTGGCGCTTGTCATGGCGCGAAGGGCAGCGTGAAGTGGAAGCAGGCACCGGTCTCGCTGGCGGTGTCGAGCCACAATTGCCCGCCATGCGCTTCGATCAGCGAGCGTGAAACCGCGAGACCCATGCCGATACCGCGTGGCTTGGTGGTGAAGAATGGATCGAATATGCGTTTGGCGGTGTCCGCATCGATGCCGGGACCGCTGTCGTTGATTGTCACTTGTGCCATCGACTGCTGGGCGTTGGTACGGATGACGATGCGTATCGACTTGGTCGCCAAGCCGGCGCCGCGCATTGCCTCGACGCTGTTCCTCATCAGGTTGACCATCACCTTCTCCACCTGAACCCGGTTCGCGCGCACCGGCCGCAGATCGGGTTCCAGATCTAGTTCCGCCCCAAAACCGCCGAACCCGTTGGATTCCACGATGGCGAGTGCGTTGCGTACCGCGCGGTTGAGGTCGACATCTTCGGTCTCGGTTTCACCCTTTTGCAGGAATTGCAGCAGTTCGCGCGCCACCTTTCCGGCGCGTTGCGCCTGCAGGACGCTGTGCTCGATCGCATGGGTCAGGCGGGCCGGATCCGGGTTGCCGCCGCGCAACATCAGCAGGGCCGCCTCGGCATAGGAGGACAGCGCGTTCAGCGGCTGGTTGATCTCGTGGGCAATGGCTTTGGCCGTTTGGCTGGCGACGTTGAGTTCGAGCAACTCCTGCATTTCGGCGCGCAGTTCGCGCAACGCGGCTTCGTTTTCCTTCCGTTGTGCAATGTCTTCGACGATGGAGATGAAGTAGTCCGCCTTGTCATCCTTGCCCCGCACCAGCGACACCCTGACGTTGACCCAGACGAACCGACGGTCCTTGCGGATATAGCGCTTCTCCACAGAAATCGTGCCGATCTCGCCTTTGAGCAGTCGGCGGGTGCTTGTCTTGAGCGTTGCGAGATCCTCCGGCGGCGTGACATCCGCGACTTTCAACCGCAACAATTCCTCGCGCGGGTAGCCCAAGATGTCGCACAGCTTGGCGTTCACCCGCAGCCAGTTCCCGCCCGGCGCGACGTGGGCGATGCCGACCGCTGCGAGTTCGAAGGTCGCGCGAAAGCGTGATTCGCTCTCGCGCAAGGCTTCCTCGGCACGCAGCCGGGCGCTTATGTCGTGCATGCCGGCGAGCACGCACAGATCATCGAGCGCACTGAGGCTGATTTCGAGCGGAATCTCGCTACCGTCCTTGCGCAGCCCTGCGAATACCTGGGCATCTCCCATGCTGCGCGACGTTGGCTGGCGCAGATAAACCTGGCGGTGCTGCGAGTGTGGAGCGCGAAGTCGTTCGGGAACGAGGTCGTCTACCGACAAGCACAACATCTCGGCCGTCGAGTAGCCGAACAGCGCAGCGGCCGCAGGGTTGGCCAAGCTGATCGACCCCGCTTGGTCTGCAATCAGCATCGGGTCGACTGCGGCATCGAGCAGGCGACGTACGTTCGGGTCGTCGACTGCAAGACTCACGGGTTCCTCCAGGCGCGATCCATCGATTTGCTTCCACAACCCGAATTCATGCTAGCCGAGAAGGCAACCGCAGCCACTTGACCGATGTCAATGGTTTGGCCGGACTTTGGGGTGTCGATCCGATTGGCGGATTGCGGGCGCGGTGATGCCGAATGACTGCGATTCGCGGGATGCGCCATCGTTTCGACAAACCGAGCGGATCGTTCGGCGGGTGCAGCCGCAGATCGGCGCTGTTCTCGATCAGGCAGAGGAGTGCGGGCGAACGCCCAGCAGGGAACGATTATCGCTGCGGGCGAACCCGCACGATCACATCGATCTGTTCCATCTCGATACCGGGGGGCAACGCCGGTACGCCGATAACGCTCATTTGGTCCGCCGGTACGTCCGTGAGATTGCCGGTCACGATGTCGTACAGGTGGAAATGCGGTTCGGTATTGGAATCGAAGACGACGTGCCCCGGATCAACCACCAGTTCCTTCAACAAGCCTTTGTCGACGAAAAGCTTGAGCGAGTTATAGACGGTGGCACGGGAGGTTTCTGGAACGCTGGCCTTGACTTGCCTGAGCAACTGTTCGGCTGTTACGTGAACCGGGCGTTCGAAAAGTGCGTTGGCAATTGCCAAGCGCTGCAGCGTGATGGGTATTCCCGCCGCGCGCAGGCGATCCGCAATCTCTGCATGCTCAAAAACGTTCATGCGGAAACTCTCCGGGTTGGCCAAGCCACTGCTTTTTCGCGCTTTTGTTGGCGCTTGCCTGCATCTTAGCCGAGACTCGCCGCTGCGGCAAAGAATCGGGGCCGTGCGCCCGCGAATCCACCGCGTCGCCATCGTTCGACCGTTCGCCGGCACACCTGGGTCAGCGGAGCGAAGACGGCGGACCGAAGTCTGTCGTCGTCCGCATCAACCAGTCAACGCGTTACTTCGCGTCGGCGATCTGCCTGAGTCGCTTGTCGACCTGCGCTGCGGGGATGGCGCCGCCGACGCGCTCTCCGTTGGAGAAGAAAAGCGTGGGCGTGCCCGTTATGCGCAGCTTGTCCCCCAGCGCCTTGACCTTCTCGGTCGGGTGGTTGCATTTGCCGTCGCCGGTCGGCGTGTTGCCTTCGACCATCCAGCCCAACCATGCCTTCGTCTTGTCGGGCGCACACCAGATCTGCTTGGCCTTGACTTCGGAATCGTGCGAAAGGATCGGGTAGAGGAAGGTATACACGGTGATGTCGTCAATCCCCTGAAGATCCTTGGCAAAGCGCTTGCAATATCCACAGTTGGGATCTTCGAACGTGGCGAAAACGCGCGTGCCCTTGCCGCGCACCGTCTTGACCGCCAGATCGAGGGGCAGCTCCGAGAACTTGATCGACGAGAGTTTCTGCAGCCGCTCCTGCGTCACGTTCTGCATGTTTTTGGTATCGATCAGGTTGCCGGCAATAATCACCGCGACCTTCTCGTCGGTGTAAAAGATGTTGCCGTCGACAAATACCTCGTAGAGTCCCAGGTAGCCGGACTTTGTGACCGTATCGACCTTGCCGCCGAGCTTTTCCTCGACCGCCTTCCTGATCGATGCTTCGTCGGCATGGGCAAGGCCGGCAAGCAGGGCCGCACACGCGGCGATTGCCCAAAAAAGATGTTTCATCGCTGTCTCCAGTTGGGGGTCACCCGAGAGCGTATCGCACGAGTGAGTTGCGTAAGACCGGCAAACGGTTGGTGAGGTTCAGACCGAGGTTGCGGAACGCGGCGAGCGGTGCGTTCTGCGGGCGGAAAAGCCGTTGCAGGCCGTGCGTCGTGTATTGCAGCAACGCGACCTCTTCGGCTCTCGCGCGGGCGTACCGGCGCAGCAGGGC
This sequence comes from Candidatus Methylophosphatis haderslevensis, assembly GCA_016711925.1. GTDB lineage: Bacteria > Pseudomonadota > Gammaproteobacteria > Burkholderiales > Rhodocyclaceae > Methylophosphatis > Methylophosphatis haderslevensis. Next base: position 126,444 of record JADJSA010000018.1, on the reverse strand, counting down.
GGGGTCACCCGCGTCCTGACTCGATGCCGCGCCGGAAAGTGTTCGCGCGAGCACTGCTGCATCCTGGAAACCGAGGTTGATGCCGTGTCCCGAAAGCGGGTGGATCGCATGGGCCGCATCGCCGATCAGCGCAAGCCGCGGCAGCGTGGTGTGCGCCACCCGCATCAGCCGCAGCGGGAATGCGGCGGCCGGCGTAACCACTTCCAGCGTCCCCAGCCGGTGGCTGCCGGCCGCAGCGACCCGTTCGCATAACTGTGCGGCGTCCAGGCCGACCAGTTCGGCCGCATGTTCCTCAGGCGTCGACCAGACCATCGAGATCATATTCCCCGGCAGCGGCAGCCAGGCAAGCACGCCGTCGGGGCGGAACCACTGGTAGGCTTTGTTGAGATGGCTGCCCGAAATGCGGAAATTGGCGACCACGCCCGATTCGCCGTAGGGCGTGAAACGGGCATCGATCCCGGCGGCGGTGCGCACCCAGGAATTCGCGCCATCCGCCGCAACGATTAGGGAGGCCTCGACCTGCCGGCCGTCGGATAGGGTGAGGCGTGCCGCGTTGTCATCGATCGCCAGCGCCTGTGGATGGGCGGGGCACAGAACAGTCACGTTCGGCAGGCGTTGCACCGTTTCCCACAACTCGCACTGCATGGCGGCGCTCTCTACGATCCGCGCCAGTTCGGTGACGCCGGCGCCGTAGGCCGAAAAATCCAGCCGCGCGCCCAGATCGCCGTAAATCTCCATGTCGTGCACGGCGCAGGTGCGCCCTTGGTCGAGCCGTTGCCAGACGCCGAGATCCGACAGGAATCCGATGTTGGCTGGGCTCACGGCGTAGACGCGCGCATCCCAGTCGGTAGGGCGTTGCGGCGGCCGCGCCTCGAAAAGCGCAATGCTCAGGCGCGATCCGCCAAGAGCCACGGCCAGGCTGGCGCCGGCAAGTCCGCCGCCCACCACGATGACGTCGAAACACTGTGTCTGCATCGCCCGGATGTTGTCAGGAGTTTGTTGCCGATTGTCTCACGCGTGGCGCGGGCCGCAGCGGCCGCCGAATCCGGCAAGTTGTACGAGCAGGAGGGTTATTGGTGGTGATGGGGGGACTTGAACCCTCGACCTACGGATTATGAATCCGTCGCTCTAACCAGCTGAGCTACATCACCGCGCGGAAGGGACGAGAGAATAGCAGAAGCCCGCCATGCCGGGCAAGGTTGGGTTGGTCCGGCAGGCAATCCTCAAGACTGTGCAGTCGCCGCCGTAGAAGGGTGCGCGAGCGTGCGGTTTGCCCGGCAAACTGGAAATCATCGAATATAATTGAGTGCTTGCCTTTAATTTGCGGCAATTCGAGGTATCACATGCATCCCCTCATTCCGGCCATCATCACGACGATCATCGACACGGTCGCCCCCGGTCTTTCCGAGGGCGATTTGCCTCAGTCGCCGCAGGCTCCCAGCGTATCGACCGGCGTTTTCCGGACGATTCCGGTCGACGCTCCGCGGGCGGAAATGTATCCGCCACAGGGCGGGTTCGTCCTGCTCGATGGCACGGCGATGCCAATGGCGGCCGGCGCGCAGATCCGCGACCAGTCCAACCGCGTCGTTATGCCAGCGTCGCTCTTCGACAAGCAACTGGTGCGGTTCAAGATCGATCCGTCAGGCCAGGTTTCGCAGGTCTGGATTCTTACCCCTGAAGAACGCGAGTTCCCGGCACCGAAGTTTCAATGACCAAGGTGTTCATCCGCACCTTCGGCTGTCAGATGAACGAGTACGATTCTGACAAGATGGCCGATGTGCTGGGCGCCGCCGAAGGCGCCGTCAAGACCGACAATCCCGAAGAAGCCGACGTAATTCTCTTCAACACCTGCTCGGTACGCGACAAGGCTCAGGAGAAGGTGTTTCACGATCTCGGCCGGGTGCGTCACCTCAAGCAACGCAATCCCGATCTGATCATCGGGGTCGGCGGCTGCGTTGCCAGCCAGGAGGGCGCGGCGATCGTTGCGCGTGCGCCCTACGTAGACGTCGTGTTCGGACCGCAGACGCTGCATCGCCTGCCGGCGTTGATCGCAAGGCGTCGCGAGTCGGGCAAGGTTCAGGTCGACATCAGTTTTCCGGAGATCGAGAAGTTCGACGCCATGCCGCCGGCCAAGGTCGATGGCGCCTCGGCATTCGTCTCGATCATGGAAGGTTGCAGCAAGTACTGCACTTTTTGCGTCGTCCCCTATACGCGTGGCGATGAGGTTTCGCGGCCGTTCGACGATGTGCTGAGCGAGATCGCCGGCCTCGCGGAGCAGGGTGTGCGCGAGGTCACGCTGCTGGGGCAGAACGTCAATGCCTATCGCGGTTCGATTGGCGACGACGACTCCGCCGATCTGGCGCTGCTGCTCGATTGCATCAGCGATGTTCCGGGTATCGAACGCATCCGCTACACCACCTCGCATCCGCGCGAGATGACGCCGCGTCTGATCGAAGCCTATGCACGGCTGCCCAAGCTGGTTTCGCAACTGCATCTGCCGGTGCAGTCGGGTTCCGACCGGATTCTCGCGGCGATGAAGCGCGGCTACACGGTGCTCGAATTCAAGTCGATCGTGCGCAGGCTGCGGGCGGCGCGGGCGGATCTTTCCTTGTCTTCGGACTTCATCGTCGGCTTTCCCGGCGAGACCGAGGCCGATTTCGAGGCGACGATGAAGCTGATCGACGATATCGGATTCGACGGTTCGTTCAGTTTTCTCTACAGCGCGCGTCCGGGCACGCCGGCGGCAGACCTGCATGACGATACGCCGCACGAGGTCAAGGCCGCACGGCTGGCTCGCCTGCAGCGCCGGATCGACGAGCAGACCCATGCGGCGAGCGGGGCAATGATCGGCACGCGCCAGCGCATCCTGGTCGAAGGCCGGTCGAAGAAGAACCCGGTGGAACTGGCCGGGCGTACCGACAACAACCGGGTGGTGAATTTTGTCGGGCAGCCGCGCTTGATCGGCCAGTTTGTCGATGTAACCATTTCCCGTGCCTATCCGCACAGCCTGCGCGGCGAAATCGTCGTGCACGATTCGCCGGCCGCCGTCCTCACTTGAAAAGCAAGGCGCTCGAAGTCACGCTGGATCCGCTGGACAACGCGCGTCTGGCCAGTCTTTGCGGAGCGCTCGACGAGAATTTGCGCCAGATCGAGACCGCGTTCGATGTCGCGATCGCCCGCCGCGGCGAACGGTTTCGCGTCAGCGGCTTTCCGGCACAGGCACAGCGCGCGGCGGTCGCGCTGCAGCACTTTTACGAGATCGCGGGCGACGGCCTGACGGTCGACGAAATCCAGCTTGGTCTGGTCGAACTGGCCAATCGGAGCCAGGTCGCGCAGCCCGCACCGGCCCTGCTGACGAAAAAGAGCGACCTGCACGGCCGCACTGCCCGGCAGGTGCAGTACCTGCGGCAGATCCAGGAACACGACATCACCTTCGGCATCGGCCCGGCCGGCACCGGCAAGACCTACCTGGCAGTTGCCAGCGCGGTAGATGCCTTCGAGCGCGAGCACGTGGAGCGCATCGTGCTCACCCGCCCGGCGGTGGAGGCGGGCGAGCGGCTCGGCTTCCTGCCCGGCGATCTGGCGCAGAAAGTCGATCCCTACCTGCGGCCGCTCTATGACGCGCTGTACGATCTGATGGGTTTCGACCGGGTCGCCAAGCTGTTTGAAAAGCAGGCGATCGAAGTGGCGCCGCTGGCGTATATGCGCGGGCGCACGCTCAACCACGCGTTCATCATTCTCGACGAGGCGCAGAACACGACGCCCGAGCAGATGAAGATGTTCCTGACGCGTATCGGAATCGGCGCCAAGGCGGTGATCACCGGCGATGTCACGCAGATCGATCTGGTGCGCGGCCAGAAGAGCGGCCTGGTCGAGGCGCGCGAGATCCTCAAGGACGTGCGGGGCATCGCTTTCACCGACTTTACGGCCGAAGACGTGGTGCGCCATCCGCTGGTCGCACGTATCGTCACCGCCTACGAAAAACATCAGGCGCAACAAGGCGCCGACAGCAATGGCCAGCCGCGCGGCCGCCAAGCGTGAGGGCGGGTCCGGCCGGCGGCTCGCGCTTTCGGTGCAATATGCCATCGATTCGGATGGCGTACCGCAGCGCACGGCGGTGCGCCGCTGGGTGCGTGCGGCCTGCGCGGGCGCTGCCGAGGTAACGGTACGCTTTGTGGCAGAGGAGGACGGGCGCGGCCTCAATCGTGCCTATCGCGGCAAGGATTGCGCGACCAACGTGTTGTCGTTTACCTATTCGCGCGAACCGCTGCTTGCCGGTGATCTTGTAGTATGCGTGCCGGTGGTGATTAACGAGGCGATACGCCAGGGCAAGCCGGCCGAAGCGCATTTTGCCCACCTCATCGTGCATGGTATGCTGCATTTGCAGGGATATGACCACGAAGTCGAGGCGGATGCAGTAGCAATGGAAGCCCGCGAACGCGACATACTTTTCGGTCTGGGTTACCCGGACCCTTACGAGGGCGAACGCTGAACGTCGCCGTCAGCTTGCGCATGGACAGTTCCGGTAGCCGACCTTCCTTCATCGAACGGATCTCCGCACTGTTGATGCGCGAGCCGGAAGATCGCGAGCAGTTGCTCGCCCTGCTTCATTCCGCCTACGAGCGCAACCTTCTCGACAGCGACGCCCTGTCGATCATCGAGGGTGCGCTGCAGGTTTCCGAAATGCAGGTTCGCGACATCATGGTGCCGCGGGCGCAGATGGACTGCGTCGACGTCGACGAGCCGATCGACAAGATGGTTGAACGGGTGATTGCGGCCACCCATTCGCGCTTTCCGGTGATCGGCGAGAACAAGGACGACGTCATCGGCATCCTGCTGGCAAAGGACATGCTCCGCCATTTTTCCGGCCGGGAATTCGATCTGCGGGACATGCTGCGTCCGGCGGTGTTCGTGCCCGAGTCCAAACGGCTGAACGTACTGTTGCGGGAATTCCGGGTCAGTCGCAACCATATGGCGGTTGTCGTCGATGAGTACGGCGGCGTCGCCGGGCTCGTAACGATCGAAGACGTGCTGGAGCAGATCGTCGGCGACATTGAAGACGAGTACGATTTCGACGAAACCTCTGACAACATCAAGCTTGACCAGACCGGGCGATACCGCGTCAAGGCCACAACCGAGATTGAGGATTTCAACGTCGCCTTCGATACCGCGTTTTCCGACGAAGCGTTCGACACGGTTGGCGGGTTGGTCATCCATAACCTGGGCCGCTTGCCCAAGCGCGGCGAGGTGATTCTTTTGGACGGCCTGCGTGTCACCGTGCTGCGCGCCGACAGCCGCCGCGTGCATACGCTGCTGGTCGATCGTACCGCGCACGCCACCGCCGACGAAGCCGTGCAGAGGCGCCCGCACAAGCCGGCTGCATGACCCTCGGGTTGCGGCTGGCCGTCGCCTTCTGCTCGGGCGCGCTGACTGTCGCCGGCTTTGCGCCGTTCTTCCTGTTCCCGTTGCCGCTGCTGACATTCGCCCTGCTGGTCGGATTGTGGTCGAGCGCGTCGGCAAGGCAGGCGGCCGCGCTCGGGTTTGCCTTCGGACTGGGCTTGTTCCTTACCGGCGTCTCGTGGATCTATGTCAGCCTTCACGATCATGGCGGCATGCCGCTGCCGCTTGCCGCCCTTGCAGTCCTGCTGTTCTGCAGTGTTCTCGCCTTGTTCCCCGCCGCGTCGGGGGCGGCATTCGGCTGGCTGCGCAGCGGCCTTCCCTGGCGCGATGCGGCCCTGGCCGCGGCCACCTGGACGATGTTCGAGTGGATACGCGGCTGGATTCTGAGCGGGTTCCCGTGGCTCGCTATCGGCAATACCCAGGCGCCGCCAAGCCCGCTTGCCGGATTCGCGCCGCTGTTCGGCATGTACGGATCGAGCTTTCTGCTGTTGGCGAGCGCAGCCTGTCTGGCGCTGAACCGCAACCGTCGCCGCCACCTGTTTGCGGCGTCGGGGCTGGTTGCGCTAGTCGCGACCGCCGGCATGGGCCTGGGCCGCATCGAATGGACCCAGCCCGTGGGCGCGCCCGTTTCGGTGAAGCTGTTGCAGCCGAACATTCCGCAGAGCCTCAAATGGCAACCCGAACTGCTCGGGCGTTGGCTGACGGACAACCTGAATCTGGTGGAGGCAAATCCGGCACAGATCATCGTCCTGCCCGAAACGACGCTCCCGCTGTCGCTCGACGATCTGCCGCCCGCATACCTCGACAGCCTCGAAGCGGCGGCGAAACGTGCGGGCGGCGATGTGATCTTCGGCGTATTCACGCGCGAGCAGTCGGCGCGCGGGTCGCGTTACTTCAATACCGCGGTGAGCCTCGGATCCAGTGGCTCACAGCAATACCGCAAACGCCATCTGGTGGCGTTCGGCGAGTATTCGCCGCCCGGACTGTCGTGGATCTATCGGTGGCTGTCGATTCCGATGTCCGACCAGAGCCCGGGGCCGCCCGGACAGCCGCCGTTGGCGATCGCCGGCCAGCAGGTGGCGATCAACATCTGCTACGAAGACGCGTTCGGCGAAGAAATCATCGAGGCGCTGCCACAAGCGACACTGCTGCTCAACCTTACCAACACAGCCTGGTTCGGCCGCTCGCTTGCGCAGCCGCAGCATCTGCAAATGTCGCAGATGCGCGCGCTCGAAACCGGCCGGCCGATGCTGCGGGCCACCAATACCGGGACTACTGCGGTAATCTCGCCGCAAGGCGTAGTCACGGCGCATGCACCCGATTTCGAGCCGGCCGTGGTCGCGGCAACCGTGCAGGGATATGCTGGTCTGACGCCGTATTCACGCATCGGCAACTGGGGCGCGATCGGTTTGTCCATTCTCGTGCTGTTCTTTGCCCTGGTCAGCCGCCGGGGCAGCGCATAGCGGGCAGCATGCGGTTTGCGGAGGTTGCGATGGTGCGCTCGACGGTACTTGCCCTTGCAGTCCTGATCTGGAATGCGGCCGCGCATGCGGCAGTGGTTGTCGATGCCGCCTTCGTCCGGCAGGCGATCGAACGCGGCGCATTGATCTGGGACGTGCGCGCCAAACAGGACTACCGCAAAGGGCACATCCCGGGCGCGGTCTCGATCGGCGAAGCGGCCAGCGAACTGCGCGATCCGAACAGCGAGGATTTCATTGCGCAATCGGACATCGAGGAGATTCTCGGCAGCGCGGGGATCGACCCGGCGAAGGAAGTCGTCGTCTACGGCTGGCGCGGCAGCACCACGCCGCATTTTGCCCGTTACACCTTGCGCTATTTCGGCGCGCAGCAGGTTCGTGTGTTCCACGACGGCTTCGAGAGCTGGCGCGATGCGGGCGGCGCCTCCAGTGTCGACGAAGTGACGCGTCCGGCGGTCAAACTCGCGCTCAAGCCGGCACCAGAACAGGCGATCAGCACGCGCGACGTCGTCGCACGGCTCGGACGCAACGACGTGCAGATCGTCGATGCGCGCACGCCGCGCGAATTCTCCGGCGAGGATATCCGGGCAATCCGCGGTGGTCACATCCCCGGCGCAATCAACATCCCCTACGAGCACAACTGGCGCGATCCGCTGGCCCAGCAGAAATTCGCTCAGCGTCAGGTCGACAATTCCTCCGGGATGAGTTTGAAGGAGTCGGCCGACCTGAAGAAGCTGTATGCCGCACTCGATCCCGCCAAGGAAACGGTCGTCATGTGCCAGAGCGGCGTGCGCGCGGCACAGACCGCCAGCGTGCTGCAGGATCTCGGGTTTCGCAACATCAAGGTTTATGACAGTTCATGGCTGGGCTACGCCGCCAAGCTCGATGCGCCGGCCGACAGCGAAGTGTTTCTGAACGTCGGCCAGATGAACCAGCGGCTGCGCGAACTGGCACGACGGGTGGAGGATCTTGAAGCGCAGTTGCGGCAACAGGGCAAGCCGGCGTCCTGCGCCAACTGCTGAGCTGCCTGCTCGCCGGCACGTGATGTGGACTAACCCTGTAAAATCGCGGCTTCGCGATTGACCGGGCTTGCGCTGTGCCTTTACTGGAATCCTCCAAACCCACTTTTCAGCAGGTGATCCTGCGACTGCAGAACTACTGGGCAGAATACGGCTGCGTGCTGCTGCAGCCGTATGACATAGAAGTCGGCGCCGGGACGTTCCACACGGCCACTTTCCTGCGTGCCATCGGTCCGGAGCCGTGGAATGCCGCCTACGTGCAGCCCTCGCGGCGTCCCAAGGACGGCCGCTACGGCGACAACCCGAACCGCCTGCAGCATTACTACCAGTATCAGGTGGTGCTCAAGCCGTCGCCGTCCGACATCCAGGCGCTGTACCTCGACAGCCTGCGGGCGCTCGGCCTCGACCTTTCGCACCATGACATCCGCTTTGTCGAGGACGACTGGGAGTCGCCCACGCTCGGCGCCTGGGGTCTCGGCTGGGAGGTCTGGCTCGACGGCATGGAAGTCACTCAATTTACCTATTTTCAGGAGGTCGGCTCGCTGCCCTGCAAGCCGGTGCTCGGCGAGATCACCTACGGCCTCGAGCGCCTGGCGATGTACCTGCAGGGCGTCGAGAATGTGTATGACCTGGTGTGGGCGGAGAGCCCGACCGGCGTAGTGACCTACGGCGATGTGTATCACCAGAACGAGGTCGAGCAATCCACGTACAACTTCGAATACAGCAATGTCGAATGGCTGTTCCGCCTGTTCGGGGAATTCGAGGGCGAAGCCAAACGCCTGATGGCGGTCAAGCTGGCCTTGCCGGCTTTCGAGATGGTCATGAAGTGTTCGCATACGTTCAACCTGCTCGATGCGCGCGGCGCCATCTCGGTAACCGAGCGCGCTGCCTACATCGGCCGGGTCAGGGCGCTGGCGCGGGAGGTGGCGCAGTCTTATTTCGACGCTCGCGCGGCGCTCGGCTTTCCGATGGCCAAGCCGTCGAAGGGGGCCGTATGAGCACCGCCACCCTGCTGGTCGAATTGCTGACCGAGGAATTGCCGCCCAAGGCGCTGGCGCGCCTGGGTGCGGCCTTTGCCGACGGAATCGTCAAGGGGCTGGTCGACTGCCGGCTGCTGTCGGCCGGCGCCCGTCACGACGGTTATGCCAGCCCGCGCCGTCTTGCGGTAACCATCGCGGATGTTGCCGACCGAGCGGCCGATCGGATGGTTGCCGAGAAGATCATGCCGGTCTCGGTGGCGCTCGATGCAGGCGGCAGGCCGACACCTGCCCTGCTGAAGAAGCTCGATGCCAAAGGCATTGCGCTCGATGCGCTGTCGTCGTTCGAGAAACGACTCGATGGCAAGAGTGAAACTTTCTACTGCAACATGACGGTGCGCGGCGCCGCGCTCGATGCGGTGCTGGCCGGCATCGTTGCCGAAGCGATCAAGAAGTTGCCGATTCCCAAGGTGATGCGCTGGGGTGATTCCGATCACCAGTTCGTGCGTCCGGTCCATGGGCTTGTCATGCTCCATGGCGGCCGCGTGGTGCCCGGCGAAGTGCTCGGCCTATCCGCCGGCAACCGGACCCGCGGCCACCGATTCATGGGCGCGGGCGAGGTGATCATTGCCGAGGCCGCGGACTACGCGAAAACCCTCTACGAGGCGGGGAGCGTCATTGCATCGTTTGCTGCCCGCCGCGCATTGATCACCGAGCGCCTCAAGCAGGCTGCCGCACGGGTGGGCGAAGGCGTACACCCGGTCGAGGATGCGGCGCTGCTCGATGAAGTGACCGCACTGGTCGAACATCCGACGGTCTACGTCGCCGAGTTCGAGCCGGAATACCTGGCGGTACCGCAGGAATGCCTGATCCTCACGATGAAGCAGAACCAGAAGTACTTTCCGCTGTTCGATGCCAACGGCAAGCTGCTGAATCGCTTCCTGATCGTTTCCAACATGCAACTGGCCGACCCCTCGAACATCGTTTCCGGCAACCAGCGCGTGGTGCGCCCGCGTCTGTCGGATGCGCGATTCTTCTTCGAGCAGGATCGCAAGCACGGGCTTGAATCGCGGGTCGGCAAGCTCGACGCGGTCGTCTACCACAACAAGCTCGGCTCCACGGGCGATCGCGTCCGTCGATTGACGCGCCTTGCGGCAGCGATAGCCGGGCGGCTGGGTGCCGATCGGCAACTCGCCGAGCAGGCGGCGCGTCTGTGCAAGGCAGATCTGGTGACAGACATGGTCGGCGAGTTTCCCGAATTGCAGGGCACCATGGGCCGCTACTACGCGCTGCACGAGGGCGCCCCGCAGGCGGTTGCCGATGCCATCGAGCAACACTATCGGCCGCGCTTTGCGGGCGACATGCTGCCGCAAGGCAACACCGCTGCCGCAGTCGCATTGGCCGACAAGCTTGATGCGCTGGTCGGTTTCTTCGGCATCGGCCAGACTCCGACCGGCGACAAGGATCCGTTCGGCCTGCGCCGGGCGGCGCTCGGTGTGCTGCGCATCCTGATGGAAGCGCCGCTGCCGCTGGATCTCGCCGATCTGATCGATGAAGCCACGGCGGGCTTTTCTGCCGGCGTGTTGCAGAACGGATTCGCCGCAGCGCTGATCGAATTCATGTTCGAACGCCTGCGCAACCAGTTGCGCGAAGCCGGTCATTCGGCTGCGGCGGTCGACGCCGTGCTGGCGCTGCGCCCGACGCGGATCGATCTCGTGCCGGCCAAGCTCGCCGCCGTGCATGAGTTCGTGGCGTTGCCAGCGGCGAGCGCACTGGCCGCCGCCAACAAGCGTATCGTCAATATCCTGCGCAAGGCCGAGGAGCGTGGCGAGGCACCGCAAGGCGAGCCGGATGTCGCGCTGTTGCAGGAGGCAGCCGAACGCGCGCTGTTTCAGCAGGTCAACGAGATCTCGCCACTGATTCGTTCCATGGTCGCCGGCGAGGACTACACGGGCGCGTTGCGCCAGTTGGCAACGCTGCGCGACACGGTCGACAGTTTCTTCGATTCGGTGATGGTGATGGCCGACGAGCCCCTCACCCGCGCCAACCGTCTCCGGCTGCTTACGCAGCTTGCCGGGCTGATGAACTGCGTCGCGGACATTTCGCGGCTTGCCGTGGAGAAATAGAACCGCATGAAACTCGTCATTCTCGACCGCGATGGCGTAATCAATCAGGACTCCGACCAGTTCATCAAGTCCCCCGACGAGTGGAAGCCGATAGCCGGTTCGCTTGAGGCGATCGCGCGGCTGAACCAATGGGGATATCGTGTCCTGGTGGCGACCAACCAGTCCGGCGTCAGTCGCGGCCTGTTCGATATGGATACGCTCAACGCGATCCACGAGCGAATGCACAGGGCGGTGATGCAAGCGGGCGGACGCATCGATGCGGTGTTCTTCTGCCCGCACTCGTCCGAAGAAAAGTGCGACTGCCGCAAGCCAAAACCCGGCCTGATGCGCCAGATCGCCGAGCGCTACAACACCGATCTGGCCGGCGTGCCGACAGTCGGCGATTCGCTGCGCGATCTGCAGTCCGCTGTGGCAGTCGGCGCGCAGCCTTACCTGGTGCTGACCGGCAAGGGCGAGAAGACTCGCAAGGAAGCGGAACTGCCCGCCCAGACGATCGTCTTCCCGACGCTTGCCGCCTTTGCGCAGAAAGTAGCGTCCTGAGCGGCCGATGAGCCTTCTGCGATCGCTCGTACTGGCGTTCTTGATGATCGTCGTGACGCCGGTGTTCGCGTTGGCGGGCATGGCCTCGTATCCGTTGCCGCCTCACCTGCGCTACCGCATCATCACCCGCTGGACCGACATCGTGATGTGGGGCGTCAAGTGGATCACTGGTATACGCTACGAGGTGCGCGGCCGAGAAAATATGCCGGCCGAAGCCTCGGTGATCCTGTGCAAGCATCAGTCAGCTTGGGAGACCATGGCCTTGCAGCACATTTTTCCGCCGGTTGCATTCGTCCTGAAGAAGGAACTGCTGCGGGTGCCGTTCTTCGGCTGGGGACTGGCGCGCATGCCGATTGTCTCGATCGATCGCAAGGCGGGTATCGGTGCGCTGGAGCAGGTGGTTCGGCAGGGCCGTACGCTGCTGGCCCAGGGTTTCTGGGTAGTCGTTTTCCCCGAGGGCACGCGGGTCGCGCCTGGCCACACCAAACGCTACAAGGGCGGCGGCGCCCAACTCGCGGCGAAAACCGGTGTGCAGGTTGTGCCGGTGGCGCACAATGCGGGCGAGTTCTGGCCGCGCAATGCGTTCGTAAAGCGGCCGGGACTGATCACCGTAAGCATCGGGCCGCCGATCGATGCCAACGGTCTGAACGCGGAGGAAATCAATCGCCGCGCAGAGGCGTGGATCGAGGCCGAGATGCGGCGCATCAGCCCGCATCGCTACTCCGATGCTCAAGGCATCGCCGGATCTGCTGCTTGATCCGCCGCCGGCGGGACGTCCCGGCGATCAACTCGTGCTGCCGCTGTTCGATTCCCCGCTGTCGTATAGCCTGCGGCGCAGCGGGTGCGCTTCGGTCCGCATCCGTGTCGAGGGCGGCGGCTGTCGGGCCGGCACGCCGCCCGGAGAAACTTCGCGCACGATAGAAACCGCGGTTTGCTGTTGGTACTGAATGTCGCGGGCTGTCTGCGTTTGAATTGGCGGCTGATGCTACTATCGCGCGAAATGTTCCCGCAGGTGCTCGCCCGGGCATGTGCGCGTGATACCGGAAATGCGTCCAGGCCGAATTGCTATCGGAATGAACATATGACACAACCCCTGCTCGGACAACTCGAACTGCCGTTCCTGACGCCGTCCGCCGAGGGCGAGCAAATGCGGCGGATTCAGCTCGGCAGCGGAATCGTTGCGTACAAGCTGATGCGCTCGCGCCGGCGCACGATAGGCATCACTATCGACCAGCGCGGCCTGCGGATCGGCGCGCCCCGCCATACCGGGCTGCTCGAGATCGAGTCGTTCATGCGCCTGCACACTGACTGGATTTGCCGCAAGCTCGACGAGTGGCGGGCCTCGGCGACGGTCGGTCCGTATGTCGCGCACGACGGCGCAACCTTGCCGGTTCTCGGCGAGACGTGGACCGTGCGTCTGGCCGGCGGCATGCAGCGCGTGCGTTGGCAGCCGGCCGAGCGCGAGATCCGGCTGGAGGTGCGTGGCGGAGCGGACCCGCGCCAGCTCCTGCGGCGCTCTCTGCAGGAGCGGGCGCTCGATCATTTCCGCGAACGCGTCGGCGTCTATGCCGTGCAATTGGGCCGCGCGATGCCTGCCCTGGCGCTGTCTTCGGCGCAGTCGCGCTGGGGCAGTTGCAGCCATCGCAGCGGCATCCGGCTCAACTGGCGGCTGATCCATCTGCCACCGGCGCAAATCGATTACGTGGTTGCGCACGAACTGGCGCATCTGGTCGAAATGAATCACAGTGCGCGGTTCTGGTCGCAGGTGGAACGTCTGTTTCCCGACTACCAGTCGGCGCGCGACCGGCTCAAGGTGCTGGCCGCGACAGTGCCGCGCATCTGAAACCCGGGCCACACCGCGGAGGAATTGCCATGCGAATACTTCATACCATGTTGCGTGTCGGCAACCTAGATCGTGCGCTTGCCTTTTACACCGAGGTGCTCGGCATGCGCCAGTTGCGGCGCGCCGACTATCCTGACGGACGATTCACCCTGGCTTTCGTCGGCTATGGCGATGAATCGGCCAACGCGGTGCTCGAACTGACCCACAACTGGGATACCACTGCCTACGAGATCGGGACCGGCTACGGCCATGTGGCCATTGAAGTCGACGACGCTTACAAGGCGTGCGAGGAAATCAAGCGCCGCGGCGGCGTCGTGGTGCGCGAGGCGGGGCCGATGAAGCACGGGACGACGGTGATCGCCTTCGTCCAGGATCCCGACGGCTACAAGGTCGAACTGATACAGAAGAAGGCGTGAAAACTCAGTTTGCGGCAGCCATGGGTGCTGCAGCGGCCAATTCCTGTCGCAATGCCTCCGCGAGAGATTCGACGTTTTGCGCAAGCGCCTCCACGGCCGGTGCAGCCGATTCGAACCGGCCGTCACGGCACAGCCGTTCAAGGTGGCTGGCCGCCTGCACGGTGGGTGCCGCTGCGAAATTCCCGGCCGATCCCTTCAAGCTGTGAGCAACGCTGTACAGCCGGTCCCGATCGCCGGCGGCCAGAGCCTCGCGCATGTCCTCGATCTGCCCGATATATGACTTAAGCATGACCTCCGCGATCTGGCGCAACAGTTCCTCGTCGCCCCCCAGATTGGATAGCGCCGATTCGCGGTCGTAGGCGCACAGTCGCGGCGTCGCTGCGATCAAGGCTTGGTTCGCCGATGCCGTCAGCCGTGCGGTGCCCATGCCGGTGACCTGGAGCAGCGCATCGGCAAGCGCCTGCGGCTTGACCGGTTTCGATACGTAACCGTCCATCCCGGCGGCAAGGCAACGCTCGCGATCGCCCTGCATCGCGTGTGCGGTCATCGCGACGATCGGCGTGTAAAGCTGCCGTTGCGCCTCAAGTTCGCGAATGCGCTGGGTGGCCTCGAAACCGCTCATCTCGGGCATCTGCAGATCCATCAGGATCACGTCGAAACTGCCGCTCCTGACGGCGTCGACCGCGTCGCGGCCGTTTCCAACCAGCGTCGTACGGTGGCCGATCCGCTCGAGCAGCCGCAGCGCCAGTATCTGATTCACCGGGTTGTCTTCAGCGAGCAGGATGCGCAGTCCCTGTCCGGGCGCAAGCGCGACGATTCCCGGCAAAGCCTGGGCCGGGCCTGCGCCGGCGCCGAGCACCAGCATCAGCGCATCGAACAATTCCGATTGCATCAACGGCTTGGTGAGAATGCCGTGACCGGTGCCGGTGCCGTCGCCGGCGGGTTGCGTGCCTGCGGCGGCCAGCAGGATCACCGGCGGCAGTTCGGGCAGCGCCGCGTCGAAGTCCCGCGCTTCGAGACTGCCTGGCCGGACGGTCAGCGTATCGAGCAGAATGGCGCGGAACGGGTCGCCTTCCGCCGCGGCCTGCTGCATGGCCGTCACGGCCTGTTGCGGCGTGCCAGCGCACACCGGCCGCATCTGCCAGCTCTGCAGCATGCCAAGTGTCAGCGCCGTGTCGCTGCCGTTCGCATCTACCACCAGAACGCGTGCGCTTTGCACTTTGTCGAGCAGTGCCTGCGACTGCAACGTCGCGCCGCCGTCGCGGCCGAGGCGCGCGGTGAAGTGGAACGTGCTGCCCTTGCCGGGCTCGCTGTCGACCCAGATTTCGCCGCCCATCTGCTCGACCAGCCGGCGCGAGATTGTCAGGCCAAGTCCCGTGCCGCCGTAGCGGCGGGTTGTCGAGTTGTCGGCCTGGGAGAATGCTTCGAAGATGTGGCCGTGCTTTTCCCTCGCGATGCCGACGCCCGCGTCGCTTACCGCGAACTGCAGCAGCGCAGTGGATTCCTCGACCGCGTTCGCCCTCACCGTGACGACGATCGCGCCGCTGCTGGTGAACTTGATCGCGTTGGACAGCAGGTTGATCAGCACCTGCCGGAGACGATGCGGGTCGCCGACCAGGGCATCGGGAATCGCGCCGTCGAGCGCCATCTGCAGGGGCAGATTCTTCTCGGCGGCGCGCGTGGCGAGGGTGCGCAAGGCCAGGGCGAGGCAGTCGCGCAGGCTGAACGGAATCTGCTCGAAATCCAGCCGCCCGGCCTCGATCTTGGAGAAGTCGAGGATGTCGTTGATGATGTTGAGCAGGGAATCGGCGGACTCCTTCACCAGTTTCAGGTACTCGCGCTGCTCCGGTTGCAGGTCGGAATCGAGCGTCAATCCGGTCATGCCGATGATGGCGTTCATCGGCGTGCGGATTTCGTGGCTCATGTTGGCGAGGAAATCGCTCTTCGCCCGGTTGGCCGCCTCGGCCGCCTCGGCGGCCGCGCGCAGGCGGTGTTCCACCTCCTTGCGTTCGGTGATGTCGGTGATGACGCCGAGAATGCCGGCCGGTTCACCGTCCGGGCGGGAAAACACCGTCTTCTGGTAAAGGCATTCGCGGCTGGTGCCGTTACGCAGCGTGACCGGCGTCTCGAACACCTGCAAGCCGCCGGATTCGAGCAACTCGGCATCGCGGCTGTTATGCAGTCTGGCCTGATCGCGCGGCAGCAGCGCGAACACCGTCTGGCCGACCAGTTGCTCGCGTCCGATGCCAAAGAAGCTCTCGAAGGCTTTGTTGACGCCGATGTAGCGGCCGTCGCGGTGCTTGAAATAGATCGGGCTTGGAATCACTTCGATCAGTTGCTGGACAAGGTTCAACTGGTCCTGCACCTGTCGCTGTGCCATGCGCCGGTCGGTCACGTCCGCGGCAGAGCCGGCGAAGCCGACCAGCGCGCCGGACGGGTCGGTCAGCGCCCGCACAAACACTTCGCACCAGCGCTCGCCGCGATTCTTGCTCAGATAGTGCAGCTCGAGGCTGGTGGAATCGAGCGTCCGGTCAAACAAGGGCTTGAACCCGGCAACGACCGTCGGACGTTCCGCTTCGGGCGCGAAATCGATCACCGACCGACCCAGCGACTCCTCGACCGTGAATCCGGTGACTTCGGTCCACGCCGGATTCAGGTAAGTCCAGCGCGCCTGTGAGTCGGTCTGGAAGACGATTTCAGAGAGGTTCTCGACAACGGAACGGTAACGCTGCTCGCTGTCCTTCAGCGCCTGTTGAACCTGCCGCGTGTCGCTGATGTCGCGCAAATAGGCGGTAAACATCTGCCGCTCGCCGGTGTCGACGGGGATCACCGCCAGTTCGGCCGGAAACTCCGCCCCGCCCTTGCGGATTGCGGTGATCTCGATGCGCTGCTGAATGACTGAACTGTCGCCGGTATCGTGAAACCGGCGCATGCCCGCTTCGAGGACACCGCGCAAGCGCGGCGGAACGATGGTATCGCCCAGTTGCCGCTGCAGTACGTCGGCGCGCGCGTAGCCGAAGGTGCGCTCGGCCGCCGGGTTGAATTCGATGATGCTGCCGCCGGCATCGACGGTGATGATGCAATCGAGCGCCGCCTCGAGGATTGCCCCCTTGCGCTTCTCGCTCTCGCGCAGCGCATTGTTCTGGTCGAACAGGCGAATCGAAGTCCAGTTGAGCGCATTCTCCAGTTGATCGATCTCGAGCGAACTGTCGCTGACCGGTGTCATGCTGCCGTAGCTGGAATCGAGTTCCCCCGCGAAGCGTGCCGCCTTGCGCAGCGCGGCAAGCGGCCGGCGCAGGAACAGCAACACCACGGCGGTCGACAACACCAGCGCCAGCAAGCCGATGCGCAGGGCATCGACAAGAATGTGTTCGTGCACGTCGCGAATCGCATCGGCATCGAGTTCGACGCGCATCCAGCCCAGTCTTTCGAGCCCGTCGATCGGCGCCCAGGCCACGATCGACATCGCATCGGCGCCGCGGCTGCCAATCTGCTCCAGATTCACCTGCGACTGGCGCTGCGCGGGCGGCTTGATCGCCGCCGTGCTGCCGCTGCCCGCGAACCTTCCGTCGGGATTGCGCAGCATGATCGCAACCGGCGTGCCGTTCTCGTGCAGCGCGGCGATGGTGCGCAAGCCGTCGAAACTCTCCGCATGGCGCAACAGATCTTCCATGCCCGACTGGTTGCCCTCGTCGAGCGCGCGCGCCGCTGCGGCGGCAAAGCTCGCGGCCGTGGCCCGTGCCTGTTCCCGCAGCAGACCCGCGGCGAATTGCGACTGGTCGGCGGCGGTGTAGTAGGCGTAATAGGAAATCGAGCCGGCAAACAGCAGCGCGAACAGCAGCCCCAACTGCAAGTACAGGCGACGCGGCCACAATTGGCGCATGAATGAGTGCAGGTTCATGGCCAGTGACTTGTCGTCAGCCGATCACGCGGCCAGCGCTGCTGCGGTGGCCCGTTCAAGCGACAGCGAATCTTCGTCGTCACGATAGCGGTGCTTGATCTCGAGCACCGCCGGCCAGTTGCCGAGGAAGGCGTCGAGGCAGTCCGGATCGAAGTGCTTGCCGCGTTGTTCGCGCATGTGCCGGGTGGCCTCCTCGTCGGTCCACGCCTTCTTGTAGGGACGTTCCGAAGTCAGGGCGTCGAACACGTCAGCCACCGCGACGATGCGTCCGACCAGGGGGATGGCCGCCCCGGCCAGGCAGTTCGGATAGCCGCTGCCATCCCATTTTTCGTGGTGCGAGTTTGCGATCTGCGCCGCCATCTGCAGCATCGGGCTGTTGCTGTCCTTGAGGATTTCGTAGCCGATCGAGGCGTGCTGCTTCATGATCTCGAACTCTTCGGGCGTCAGCCGGCCGGGCTTGAGCAGAATCTGGTCGGGCGTGCCGAGTTTGCCGACATCGTGCATCGGCGCCGCCTGCAACAGCAGATCCTGGAACTCCGAATCCAGGCCCATCCGGTCGGCGATCAGGCGCGAGTAGTGCGCCATGCGCAGGATGTGGGCGCCGGTTTCCGGATCGCGGAATTCCGCCGCGCGCGCCAGCCGCAGCACCGTTTCGCGCTCGCGCTTGATGATCTCTGCGGTGGCCTTGCTCACTTCTTCGGCCAGCGAGCGATTGCGCTCCGACAGCAGCAGGTGGCTGTCGCGCAGCACCAGCATGTTGCGCACCCGCGAAACGAACTCGATGCTGTCGAGCGGCTTGGTGAGAAAATCCGTCGCGCCCGATTCGAGCGCGCGGTAGCGCACCTCTTTCTGGTGATCGGCGGTGACCATCAGTATCGGCGTGTGCAGTTTGCCCGGTTCCTTGCGCAGCAGGCGGATGAACTCGATGCCGTCGAGCCCCGGCATCATGTAATCGACCACCAGCAGATCGGGATCATGTGCCCGGCACCATTCCAGCGCCAGCAGCGGATCGCTGAATGGCACGGCGTGGCAGTTGTCGACCTTACCCACCAGCGCCTCCATCACGAGGACGTTGATCTCGGTGTCGTCGATGATCACGATGTTGCGAATGCTCATGGTTTTCTCCCGCTGGCTCGAGCGGTTGGATTGTTGCCGACGCGCTTCTTTTGCCCGAGCTGGCGTCTCCGGGATAACGGCATCGGGCGACCTGACTTTACCGGCCAGCAATCTCCACCAGTTTGCAAATGTACGCCCGGTTTGCCCCGTAAACCTACTGGTGCGGCATAAACTTGCGTGGCACGACTGCCTGCGGGCCATGCACAACGGGCGTCCGCAGCGGCACTGCCCGCCAAGCCGCATGGATAGGCGATCCTGGGGCCATATAGTCTGGGGGCGAGGACTGGCGCGGCTCGCAGCCCGGTCGATTTTCACTCGACGGCGCTCGGCCGGTCGTGACCCAGGTCACCGCGCGGGCATGCCCGGTCAGCTAACCTGCGCCGCAAGCCACCCCCTTTGCCGCCGTCCGCTCTATCGCGGCGCGCCGCGGCACACGTAGGAATCAAGCAATGGATCCGCTTTTCGCCCTGCTGACGTACATGTCCCAACGCTTCGCGCAGGAATACAACAAGGTCTTTTCGTCTTCCGCGGCGGAGGTCGGCACCGCCGCCCTGATCGCCGCTGCGCTCGCAATCGTCGGCCTGATGGCAATGCGCCGGCTCAAGCAGTGATCGGAGCGGCTCGCCGGGCAGATTTGGCGAGCAGGGATGGGCCCGGTCGGACTCGAACCGACGACCAAAGGATTATGAGTCCTCTGCTCTAACCGACTGAGCTACAGGCCCGGTGAGAGGGTGCGAAGTTTAGCAGACGCGGCGGCGGGCGGAAGAAAAACGGGCGCTCGTGCGCCCGTTCGTCATTGAGCGAGAATCCGCAACTCAGGTTTCGCTGTCGAGAAAGCTGCGCAGTTTTTCCGACCGGCTGGGGTGGCGCAGCTTGCGCAGGGCCTTGGCTTCGATCTGGCGGATGCGCTCGCGCGTGACGTCGAATTGCTTGCCGACTTCTTCGAGCGTGTGATCGGTGTTCATCTCGATGCCGAAGCGCATGCGCAACACCTTGGCTTCGCGCGGCGTGAGCGAATCCAGCACTTCCTTGGTGACTTCGCGCAGGCTGGCAAACATGGCGGCGTCGGCCGGGGCGAGCGTGGCCAGATCCTCGATGAAATCGCCGAGATGGGAATCGTCGTCGTCGCCGATCGGCGTTTCCATCGAGATCGGCTCCTTGCTGATCTTGAGGATCTTGCGGATCTTCTCTTCCGGCATTTCCATCTTGACTGCCAGTGTCGCCGGATCGGGCTCGGCGCCGGTTTCCTGCAGGATCTGGCGCGAGATGCGGTTCATCTTGTTGATGGTCTCGATCATGTGCACCGGAATGCGGATGGTGCGCGCCTGGTCGGCGATCGAGCGGGTGATGGCCTGGCGAATCCACCACGTGGCGTAGGTCGAAAACTTGTAGCCGCGCCGGTATTCGAACTTGTCCACCGCCTTCATCAGGCCGATGTTGCCTTCCTGGATCAGGTCGAGGAACTGCAGGCCGCGGTTGGTGTACTTTTTGGCGATCGAGATGACCAGGCGCAGGTTGGCTTCGGTCATTTCGCGCTTGGCGCGGCGGGCCTTGGCTTCGCCGGTGCTCATTTGCTTGTTGATGTCCTTCAGCTCGCGCAGCGGGATGCCGATGCGCGTCTGCAGGTCGAGCAGTTTCTGCTGTTCTTCGATGATTGCCGGCGCGGCGCGCATCAGTGTGCTGGCGTAGGCCTTGCCCGAGGTGATCTCGGCCTTGAGCCAGTCCATGTTGGTCTCGTTGCCGGGAAACACCTTGATGAAGTGCGGCCGCGGCATGTGCGCCTTGTTCACGCACAGATCCTGGATCTTGCGTTCGTGGCTGCGCGCCTGCTCGACCATGCTGCGCACCGAATCGCACAACCGTTCGGTGATGCGGGCGGTGAAGCGGATGTTCATCAATTCGGCCGATATCGTGTGCTGGGCCTTGAGGTAGCCTTTGTCCTGCGAGCCCTTCTTGACCAGCGCGTTGTGCATTTTCTGGTAGAGCGCGCGGATCGCTTCAAAGCGTTCGAGCGCGTCGGCCTTCAGTTGCAGCATCGAGGCGCTGATCGCGCCGCCTTCGCCGTCTTCATCCTCGTCGGCCTCATCGACCTCGAGTTCCTCGGCCTCGGCCATGGTCTGGAGTTCTTCGTCGGCGTTCGGGTCGATCAGGCCGTCGATCAACTCGTCGATGCGCATCTCCTCGCGCGCGACCCGGTCGGCCATGTCGAGGATTTCGGCAATCGTGGTCGGGCAGGCCGAGATTGCCTGGATCATGTGCTTGAGGCCGTCCTCGATGCGCTTGGCGATCTCGATCTCGCCTTCGCGCGTCAGCAGTTCGACGGTGCCCATTTCGCGCATGTACATGCGCACCGGATCGGTGGTGCGGCCGAATTCCGAATCCACCGACGACAGCGCCTGTTCGGCCTGTTCCTCGACTTCCTCGTCAACCACCACTGCCGGCACTTCCTGGTTCATCAGCAGGGTTTCGGAGTCCGGCGCCTCGTCGAAAACCTGCACGCCCATGTCGTTGAACGTCGAGATGATCGATTCGATCTGCTCGGCATCCACCATGTCGTCGGGCAGGTGATCGTTGATTTCGGCGTAGGTCAGAAAACCGCGTTCCTTGCCCAAGGCGATCAGGGTCTTCAGGCGGCTGCGGCGGGCATCGGCATCGAGCGGCGTGGCGGCCCGCTCGGCAACCTGCGCCAAACGCTCCTTGGCCGACCGGGCCTTGCCCGAAAGCTTGGCCGCCGCCGGGCGCGCCGCCGCCTTGGCCGGCGCCGCAGCCGCGGGCTTGCGCGATTCGACAACGGGCGACTTTGCCGCCGCTGCAGGCTTCTTGACTGCCGCCGAGATCTTGGTATCGGTTTTCGCGCTTTGTTTTGCTTTGTCCCGGGCCATGGCTTTCCTCAAAACTGGAGGGTGGGTGACGGCGTTCGGCTAAGTCGCCGAAGAGTCGGAAAAACCTGCAATTCTATCTTCTTGCGGCCCAGATTGTCCAGAGCCAAGTTTCTGTTTTTGCGTGAGAAGCTCCCGATAGCGGGCGAGTTCGTGCGGGTCGAGACGGCCACCGGCAAGTTTCTCCTGCAACTTGCGAAATTCGCCGCCGCGCGCCTGCTCGCGCAGACCGTCGAGCAGGTCGCAGAACAGCGGCTCGATTGCGCTTTCCTCGAACGGGTCGTCGACCAGTTCATGGGCGATGTCGCCGAGCAAGCTTGCATGCGACGTCTGGCGGAAGTGTTCCAGCAGCATGGCCGGCGATCCCCGCCCGATATCGCCCACCGACACCGCATCGGCAATGGCGCCCAGCAACGGCGTCTCGATGCGATCCTGCGGTATCAGTTCGAAAGGCAGTCGCGCCGCGAGTTCAGGTTGATGCACGATCAATTTGAGCAAGGTGCGCGACAGGGACGGCGCGTGTTTCGGCGCGGCACGGGTCGCCGCACGCGGATTGCGCGACCACGGCGGGACCGAGGGCTTGAGTCCGAGCGAGGATTCCACCTCGGGCTGGCTGAAGCCGCTGGCGGCGGCCAGTTCCTTGACCATCGCCAGACGCAACAGCGGCGCCTGCACCCGGCCGATCAGCGGTTTGGCGTCGTGAAGCAGTCCGGCGCGGCCCTCGGCGCTCGCGATGTCGTGGCGGCCGAGCAATTCGCGCATGAGAAATCCGGCAAGCGGCACGGCGCGCGCGGCTTCGGCATTGAACGCGTCGCGGCCGCGTTCGCGGATGAAGGAATCCGGGTCGTGCTCCGAAGGCAGAAACAAAAAGCAGACGGTCTTGTCGTCTGCAAGTTGTTCCAAGCTGGCCTCGAGTGCGCGCCAGGCCGCTTTGCGGCCGGCAATGTCGCCGTCGAAACAGAAGATCACGCGGTCTGCTTGGCGCAGCAGCTTTTGCACATGCGTGCCGGTGGTCGCGGTACCCAGCGTCGCGACGGCGTTAGGCACGCCATGCTGGGCGAGCGCGACCACATCCATATAGCCTTCGACCACGATCACGCTGTCCACGTCGCGGATCGCGGCCCGCGCCTGGGTCAGCCCGTACAACTCGCGGCCCTTCTCGAACAGCGGCGTTTCGGGCGAATTCAGATACTTGGGCTCGCCCTGGTCGATCACCCGTCCGCCGAAACCGATCACGTTGCCGCGCTGGTCCTGGATCGGGAACATGATTCGGTCGCGGAAACGGTCGTAGCGCCGCCCCTGGTCGTTTTCGATCACCAGCCCGGCTTCCAGAAGTTCCCTGGCGCCGTAGTCGGCAAATACCGCTTCCAGGCCCTGCCAGGCGTCCGGCGCGTAGCCGAGCCCGAACTGCGCCGCAATCTCGCCGGTGAGGCCGCGCCGTTTCAGGTAATCCACAGCCCTGGCGCTGGACTTGAGTTGCTCGCGGTAGAACTTCGCCGCGCGCGCCATGGTTTCGCTTAGCGAACTGGTGTCGGGCTTCGCCGTTCGCGTCGCGGATTCGTCCTCGGGCACGTTCAGGCCGATCTGTCCGGCGAGTTCGCGAATCGCCTCCGGGTAGGACAGCCCGGAATACTCCATCAGGAAGCCGATCGCGCTGCCGTGGGCGCCGCAGCCGAAGCAGTGGTAGAACTGCTTGGTCGGACTGACAGTAAAGGAGGGCGATTTTTCGGCGTGGAACGGGCAGCATGCGGCGTAGTTCGCCCCGGCCTTCTTGAGCGGCACGAGCCGGTCGATCACCTCGACTACGTCGACTCTGCTCAGCAGTTCCTGGATAAACGACTGCGGGATCAACGCCCTGTCTCACCTTAAGGAGCGGGCCCCGTCGAGAGGCCCTGCCTCATTATAGGCAAGCCTCGACGGAATGCCCGGAATGATGCGGCGCGACCCGAACGCCGAAAGTTAGCCCTTGCTCAGCGCCTGCTTGACCAGGCCGGAAACCTGGCTCATGTCGGTGCGGCCAGCCAGTTTTCCCTTGAGCACGCCCATCACCTTGCCGATGTCCGACGGCGCGGCGGCGCCGGTCTGCGTGATCGCAGCGGCGATTTCGGCCGCAACCTCCTCGGCGCTCAGTGCTTTCGGCATGTAGGCGCTCAGCACCGCGATCTCGGCTTTCTCGGCATCGGCCAGATCGTGCCGCTTGGCGGCTTCGTACTGGCTGATGGAGTCGCGCCGTTGCTTGAGCATCTTGTCGATCACCGCAACCACCGCCGCATCGTCGAGTTCGATGCGATCATCCACCTCGCGTTGCTTGATCGCCGCCATCAACAGGCGGATCGCCGAAAGGCGCGCCGCGTCCCGCGCGCGCATCGCGGATTTCATGTCTTCGTTGATCTGCTGCTTGAGGCTCATGCGCAATTCCCCATCGAAACGGCGGCGGATAAAAACAAACAGCCTGCGCCGCGCATTGCGGGGCAGGCCATGGAAACGATTCCCGGCTGTGGCTTAGTAAAGTTTCGGCGGCAGCATCTGGCTGCGGATGCGCTTGTGATGGCGCTTCACGGCGGCCGCCAGCTTGCGCTTGCGCTCGGCGGTCGGCTTTTCATAGAACTCGCGCGAGCGCAACTCGGTCAGCACGCCAGCTTTTTCAATGGTGCGCTTGAAGCGGCGAATCGCCACTTCGAACGGCTCGTTTTCCTTGAGGCGAATACCCGGCATTCGTATTCCTTGACTTGCGGTGAGCGGAAAGCCAAGCAGTATATCCGGGATCGTTTGCCGCGCCAAGTCCCGCGTTCGGGTCGCGTAGAATGCCGCTTTTGCCACCGCGTCCTTGCCATGCGCGTTCTGGGTATCGAATCCTCCTGCGATGAAACTGGCGTGGCCCTCTACGACACCGCGGCCGGCCTGCGCGCCAACGCCGTGCACACGCAGGTCGATCTGCATGCCGAATACGGCGGCGTGGTGCCCGAACTGGCCTCGCGCGACCATATCCGGCGGCTGGTGCCGCTGATTCGCAAGGTGCTGCGCGACGCAGGTTGCGGCCTTGCTGATCTCGATGCCGTCGCCTATACCGCCGGGCCGGGGCTGGCCGGTGCGCTGCTGGTCGGCGCCAGCGTAGCCGAGGCGCTGGCGCTCGCGCGCGGGGTGCCGGCATTGCCGATCCACCATCTCGAAGGGCATTTGCTGTCGCCGATGCTCTCGGCCGATCCGCCGCGCTTTCCTTTCGTCGCCCTGCTCGTCTCCGGCGGGCACACGCAACTGATGCGGGTCGGCGGTGTCGGCGATTACGCGTTGCTCGGCGAAAGCCTCGACGATGCAGCCGGCGAGGCCTTCGACAAGACCGCCAAACTGCTCGGGCTCGGTTACCCGGGCGGGCCGCAACTGGCGCGTCTGGCCGAATCTGGCGCCCCCGGGCGCTTCAAGCTGCCGCGGCCGATGCTCAACTCGGGCGACCTGTCGTTCTCCTTCAGCGGGCTCAAGACGGCGGTACTGCTGCAGGCGACGGACAAAGCACTGTCGAAAACCGATCGCTGCGACCTGGCAGCCGATTTCCAGGCCGCGGTGGTCGACGTGCTGGTGGCCAAGGCCACGGCGGCCATGACCGCCTGTCAACTCGATCAACTGGTCGTTGCCGGCGGCGTCGGCGCCAACCGCCATCTGCGCGCCCGGCTCGATGCGGCCGGCGGGCTGCGAGGCTTCCGGGTTTTCTATCCGGAACTGGAACTGTGCACCGACAACGGCGCGATGATCGCCCTGGCCGGCGCGTTGCGTCTGCAGGCGGGCGAACAGGTTCGCGGCGACGGCGCCTTTGCGGTCAAGCCGCGCTGGCCCCTGTCGTCGCTTTCCTGAATTTTCAGCGCGGGGGCGAGGATGGCGACTTCTTCTCGCCGATCCTGCCTTCGGTGCCGGCGAGCAGGCGCTGGATATTGCCGGCGTGGCGCCAGATCAGGAGCGCCGACATGGCGACGATGCCGAGAATCTCTTCCCGAATGCCGAACACCCACACCGCGGCCAGCGGCGCAAATACGCCGGCACATACCGAGGCCAGCGACGAGTAGCGTGTCAGCACCGCAACCACCAGCCACGCCAGCAGGGTGCCCAGCCCCAGCCACGGGTTGAGTGCCAGCAGCACGCCGGCGGCTGTCGCCACGCCCTTGCCGCCCTTGAAACCGAGGAACAGCGGAAACACGTGGCCGACGAATGCCGTCAACCCGGCCAGTGCGACAACCAGCGGCAGCGTGGCCGCATCGAACCACTGCGGCCCGAACGCACGCGCCAGCACCACCGCGAGCGCGCCCTTGGCGGCATCGCCGAACAGCGTCAGCAGCGCCGCCTTCTTGTTGCCGGATCGCAGCACATTGGTCGCGCCCGGGTTGCCGGAACCGAAGCTGCGCGGGTCGGCCAGACCGAACGCCCGGCTGACCAGCACCGCGAAGGGTACCGAACCGATCAGATAGGCGACGACGAGAAACAGCGACAGAATCATTGCGGTGACCGGCTGGCCTTAGAATGGCGCGAATTCTATCAGGCGGGCCGGCTGTCGCCGGTGGCCGCGACGAAGGGGCGGCAGCATGGATTTCATTTTCATCGAAGACCTGCGGGCGATGGCCTGGGTCGGCATCTTCGAGCGCGAAAAGGCCGCCCCGCAGATGCTGCAGATCGACCTGACCTTCGGTGTGCCCGATGCGGCGGCCGAGAACGACGACATCGCCGACACCATCGGCTACGACGCAGTGATCAACCGCATCCGTGCCGAACTCGACAAGACGCGCTTCAACCTGCTCGAGACGCTGGGCGAGCACATCGTCAAGCTGATGTTCGACGAGTTCAAGGCGCCGTGGGTCAAGATCTCGATCGCCAAGGCCGGCATCATGAAAGACGTTCGGCGCGTCGGCGTGTTCATCGAGCGCGGCCGCGACAAGCCGGTTTGAGTTCGATCAGTCGCGCTGGGCGCACTCGACCAGTGTCGGCTTGAGCGCCTGCATCAGGTCGTGCGGGTGCACGCCGACCAGGTAACCGCGGCGCCCGCCGTTGATGTAGATCAGCGGCAGATTGACGATCGATTTCTCGACGTAGATCGGCAGGGACTTCTTGGTGCCGAAAGGGCTGGTTCCCCCGACCATGTAGCCGGTGTGCCGCTGCGCGGTTTCCGGTTCGCAGGTCTCGACATGCTTGACGCCGATCTGCCGCGCCAGTTCCTTGGTCGACACCTTGCGGTCGCCGTGCATCAGAACGATCAGCGGCTTTTTTGTCTCGTCCTCCATGACCAGCGTCTTCACCACTGCGTGCTCGTCCACATTGAGTTCGCGCGCCGAAATCCGCGTCCCGCCGTTTTCTTCGTAGTTGTAGAGGTGGTTCGAGTGGGCGATGCGGTGCGAGTGCAGGAACTTGGTGGCCGGCGTTTCCGGCGCGTGGTCGGGCTTGTTCATGACGAGTCCCCCTTGCGGACGATTGCTGCACTATGCCCAACGCGCCGGACCGGCGTGTTGACGCTGCTCAAGCGATCGGGATACGGCTTTCGCGTTCCAGCAGCCAGCGCTTGATGTCCAGCAGGTAGCCCTGCGTCGCATGGGCGAAACCGCCGAGGCCGCCGTTCAATCCCCCGCGCGTGGCGACGACACGATGGCACGGCACGACGATAGGGTAGGGGTTGGCGCCACATGCCTGGCCGACCGCACGCGCTGCCGAATCCAGCCGCCGGGCAAGCTCGCCATAAGTCAGCGGCTGGCCGCGCGGGATGGCCGCGATCGCCTGCCAGACACGCTGCCGAAAAGGGCTGCCGGCCGGTGCCAGCGGCAGATCGAAACGAAACTCCGGGTCATCGAGCCAGGCGCGCAACTGGCGCACCGCCTCGCCGGCCAGCGCACCGGCTGGCGCCAGTCCGGGCTGCGCTGGCAGGAAATCCAGTCCGGTAACCAGCCCCGGCGTACAGCGCACGCCGACCGCGCCGTGCGGCAAGGGGACGATCGCCGCGTAAGAAACCGCTGTCTGCATGGTGCTGCGGATTCTGCGCCCGGCTGTTTGTGCGGGCAACCGTCAACAAAGCAGAATGGCGCCGCAGCGCTCTTCTGTCGATAGCTGACCCTGAGTCCGGCTGTGCAGGCGGAGCGGCGAGGGCGGGTTCGATTCGCCGCCTCTCCGGCCCGCAAACAGCGCTGCCGGATCAGCCGCCCTTGAGCAGCGCGGCCTTGAGGTCGTCATCCACCGGCTTGGCGCCGAGCCAGATGCGCAGCAGGCCGGCGTAGAAGTCTTCGCCGGCGATGTCCTTGCCCTTCTGCGCGCCGCCGACCATCAGCCGCGTGCCGCTGCCGGGTACGAAATCGATACTGAAGTCGCTGCCCTTCTTGGCTTCGCCCATCGACAGCAGCATGGTCTTGAACTCGTCCAGCCGCGCCTGCAGCTTGCCCATGGCGGCGCCATCCTGATTGGCGGTGAATCCCTTGAACAGCGCATTGGCGAGATCCTCGGCGCTCAGGTCGCGCAGCATCACGATGCGCACGCGCTTGGCACCGGCGCCGGCGATCGCCGCGTCGGCCGAGGTTTCGCGCTTGGCCAGGTAAAGGCCCATCGCGTAAACCTTGATCACCACCCGTGTGCGCAGGCCGGCACCGTTGAGCGTGGCCGACTGGCCGGCGATCTGGGCCGTGTCCTCCATCTTGACGCCGGCCACATCCATGGCGGCGAGGGCGGGTGCGGCGATCAGGCAGGCTGCCAGGGCGAACAGGCGCAGGGCGTGGTTCATGGGGGTCTCCTCGGTCGGGTTGGCGGGCGATTGCAGCCCGCTCGATTGCTCGAACGCACTATGCCACAAGCAGGCTGACCGGCGATCCGCGGCGCGCAAAACCCCGGTGCCTGAAAACCCGCATGGATAGGCGCTCTCCGGCCTGCCTGCCGGGAGAGGCGCGCCCCGCCTTGCGCGCAGGGCGGGGCTGCGCGGGAACCCTAGCCGCGCACCTGTCCGTCGCCCAGCACGATCCACTTCTGGCTGGTCAGTCCTTCGAGGCCGACCGGGCCGCGGGCGTGAATCTTGTCGGTCGAGATGCCGATCTCGGCGCCGAGGCCGTACTCGAAGCCGTCGGCAAAACGCGTCGAGGCGTTCACCATCACCGAACTGGAATCGACTTCGCGCAGGAAGCGCATCGCCTTGCTGTAGTTCTCGGTGACGATCGCGTCGGTGTGCTGCGAACTGTAGGTGTTGATGTGCTCGATCGCCGCGTCGATCGATTCGACCGTGCGTATCGATAGGATCGGCGCCAGATACTCGGTGCGCCAGTCGTCCTCGGTGGCCTTCTTGATCGACGGAATCAGCTTGCGTGCCGCTTCGTCGCCGCGCAGTTCGACGCCCTTGTTCTTGTAGATCGCGGCCAGCCGCGGCAGCACGCGGGCGGCGATCGAGGCGTGCACGATCAGCGTTTCCATGGTGTTGCAGGTGCCGTAGCGCTGGGTCTTGGCGTTGTCGGCGATGCGCACCGCCTTGACATGGTCGGCCTCGTCGTCGATGTAGACGTGGCAGATGCCGTCGAGGTGCTTGATCACCGGCACCCGCGCCTCTTTCGAGATGCGCTCGATCAGCCCCTTGCCGCCGCGCGGCACGATCACGTCGACAAATTCGGGCATCGAGATCAGGGTGCCGACCGCGGCGCGGTCGGTGGTCTCGACCACCTGCACCGCGGTTTCCGGCAAACCGGCCGCCAGCAGACCGGCTCGCACGCAGGCCGCGATCGCCTGATTGCAGTTGATCGCCTCCTTGCCGCCGCGCAGGATCGCGGCGTTGCCGCTCTTCAGGCACAGCGCCGCCGCATCGGCGGTCACATTCGGCCGCGCTTCGTAAATGATGCCGATCACCCCCAGCGGCACGCGCATCCGGCCGACCTGGATGCCGGACGGCCGGCGCTTCAGATCCGTGACCTCGCCGACCGGGTCGGGCAGGGCGGCGACTTGTTCGAGCCCCTGCGCCATCGCTTCGACGCCCTTTTCGGTCAGCGTCAGGCGGTCGATCATCGCGGCATCGAGTCCCTCGGCGCGCGCTTTCTTCAAATCCTTGGCGTTGGCGGCCAGCAGCGCAGCGCTGCGCTCGCGGATCGATGCCGCCATCGCCAACAGGGCGGCGTTCTTTGCCCTGGTCGAAGCTCGCGCCAGTTCCCGTGACGCTGCGCGCGCCTGGCGGCCGAGCTGGTGCATCGCTTGTTCCACACTCGTGTCGGTCGGTTTCATCGTGCGGTTCCCTTCGCGGTCCTGCCACTGCTGAGTCTGAGGGCGAGTTGCAGGAATTCGTCCCACACATCGCCTTGGGTCAATCCTTTTATCATGCGATCGATGCGCGCCGCCTGCAAGAGCGCAATCTGCAGTCCGGCTGTTTTCCGCCGCTGCACGGACTGGCTGATCGGCTGCTGGCGCGGCCCGAATACGCCGGCGCTCTTGAGCGCGGCCGAAACCGGTTGCCCGGCGTCGAGGCCGGCGCGAACTGCGGCCAGCGCATGCAGTTCCTGCGAAAACGCCCACAGCACCAGCGGCGTGGCGGTGCCTTCGCCCCTGAGGCCATCGAGCAGCCGGGCGCAGCGCGCCGGGTCGCCTTCGAGCAGCGCGCTGCGCAGCTTGTCGATGTCGTAACGCGCCACATTGAGCACCGCTTCGCGCACCTGGTCGAGCGTCAGTGGGCCTTCGCCGTGCAGCAGGCCGAGTTTCTGCAGTTCCTGGTGCGCCGCCAGCAGATTGCCTTCGACATGCTGGGCGATGAACGCCAGTGCCTCGTCCGGCGCGCTCTGCTTTTGCCGCGCGAGCCGTTGCGACAGCCAGGCCGGCAACTGGGCCAGCGGCGGCGCGTTCAGTTCCAGCGTGACGCCGGCTTCGCCGAGCGCAACGAACCAGGCGCTCTTGCGCGTGGTCCAGTCAAGTTGCGGCAACGTGACCAGGGTGACGATGCCCGCGCCCAGGTTCGCGCAGTAGCGCTGCAGGGCGCCGCCGCCGTCGCGCCCCGGCTTGCCGGTCGGGATGCGCAGGTCGATCAGCTTGGCATCGCCGAACAGCGACAGATTGCCCGCGGCCAGCGTCAGCGTATCCCACTTGAAGTGCGGGTTGACCACCAGCACCTCGCGCTCGGTAAACCCCTGCCGGCGCGCCGCGGCGCGAATCGCGTCCGCCGCTTCCAGCACCAGCAGCGGCTCGTCGCCGTGCAGCACATAGAGCGGGGCGAGCGGCTTGGCGAGGTGTGCGGCGAGCTGGTCGGGGCGCAGATTCATCGCCGTGGCGTGGTTTCAGTCTTGCGCAGTCAGGATTTCGGCGCCGCCGTGCCGACCTTGGCCGCCTGCAGCCGGCGCAGAATCTGCTGCACCAGATCGTTCTGCATGTCGCGGTAGATCAGCGTCTCTTCGGCTTCCTTGGCGAGGATGTCGGCGTCGTTGAAGGTGATGTCGCGGGTGATGACGATTTCCGACGGCGCCACGAAATCGGTGCCCTTGCCGTCATGCACCTTGAAGCCGAAGCGCTGCTTCAACTGGTACTCGCGCACGCGGCCGGCGGCATTGAGCGACAGGATGATCTTCTCGCGCGCGTCGATCAGCGGGGTCAGCACCGCCTGCGCTTCCTGCACCGTGTCGGTCACGCGCGTGCCGGGGCTGGCGGCGCGGATGTTGCGCTTGAGCGCCGCGCCCAGTTCCGAGGCTTCCGGCATCGCGACGTACAGCGTGTCGAACGGCATCGGCCGCGGCCCGCGCAACTGGAACCCGCAGGCACCCAGGCCAAGCAGCGCGACCAGTGCGAGCAGCGCCGTGCGCCTTGCCGGGGGCCTGTGCGCTACGCCATTTCCTGCCTCGTTCTCCTCACCCCTCACGCCGCACTCCTCACGGTTCACAACACGACATTGACCAGCCGGCCCGGCACCACCACCACCTTTTCGCCGGTTTGCCTTCCATGTATTTCTGTGCCGTCTCGCTGGCGAGCGCGGCGGCTTCGATTTGCGCAGTTGTGGCATTGGCGGCCACGCGCAGGCTGCCGCGCAGCTTGCCGTTGACTTGCAGCACCAGTTCGATTTCGTCCTGCGCCAGCGCCGTGCCTAGCGGCTCTGGCCACGGCGCGGCGAGGATATCGTCGCCGAAACCGAGTTCGCACCACAGCGCGTGCGCAATGTGGGGCGTGATCGGCGACAGCGTGCGCAGCAGGATGCTCAAGCCTTCCTCGACCACTTCTGCGGCGAGCGCCGAATCGCGCGGCGCCTTTTCCAGTGCGTTGAGCATTTTCATTGCCGCCGAGGCGACGGTGTTGAACTGCTGCTTGGCCAGGTCGTAGTTCGCCTGCTTGAGCAGCAGGTGAATCTCGCGTCGAAGGCCTGCCAGCGTGGCGCCGAGCTTCGCCGTCGCGAGTTGCCGCGCACCGATTCTGGTCCTGATTTCGCCGGCGAACAGATGGCCGAATGCCCACACGCGGCGCAGGAAGCGATAGGCGCCATCGACGCCGGCATCGCTCCATTCCAGCGTCTGTTCGGGCGGGCTGGCGAACATCATGAAGAAGCGCGCGGTGTCGGCGCCGTAGTGCTCGATCAGCGATTGCGGGTCGACGCCGTTGCGCTTGGACTTCGACATGGTGCCGATGCCCCCATAATTGACCGGCTGGCCGTCGGCCCTGGCGGTCGCGCCGGTCACCTTGCCGTTGGCGTCGTATGCAAGGTCGACTTCGTCCGGCGCGAAGTAGCTGACGCCGCCCTTCTCGCCGCGGCGCGAGAAGATGTGGTTCAACACCATGCCCTGCGTCAGCAGGTGCGCGAAAGGCTCGTCGTAGCTGACCAGCTTGAGGTCGCGCATCACCTTGCTCCAGAAGCGCGAGTAGAGCAGGTGCAGGATGGCGTGCTCGATGCCGCCGATGTACTGATCGACCGGCATCCAGTAGTTGGTCTCTTCATCAACCATCGCGTCCGCGGCGAACTTGCTGGCAAAGCGCGCGTAGTACCAGCTCGAGTCGACGAAAGTGTCCATGGTGTCGGTCTCGCGCCGCGCCGGCTTGCCGCATTTTGGGCAGTCGCAGGCGAGAAAGGCTTCAAGCCTGGCGAGGGGATTGCCCGAACCGTCGGGCACGCATTCGACCGGCAGCACCACCGGCAACTGGTCGTCGGGCACCGGCACCGAGCCGCACGCCTCGCAATGAACGATCGGGATCGGGCAGCCCCAGTAGCGCTGGCGCGAAACGCCCCAGTCGCGCAGGCGCCATTGCACCTGCGTGTCGCCAAGACTCCGCGCCTTGAGATCGGCAGCGATCGCCTGCACCGCGGCTGCGTAGCCGAGGCCGTCGTATTTGCCCGAATTCACGCACACGCCGCTCTGCTTGTCGGCATACCATTCCTGCCAGGCATCGGTCGAAAACGCCTGCCCGCTGACCGAGATGACCTGTTTGATCGTCAGTCCGTATTTCTTCGCGAAGCCGAAATCGCGCTCGTCGTGCGCCGGCACGGCCATCACCGCGCCTTCGCCGTAGCTCATCAGCACGTAGTTGCCGACCCACACTTCGACCTTCTCGCCGGTCAGCGGATGGGAAACGAAGATGCCGGTCGGCATGCCCTTCTTTTCCATCGTCGCCATGTCGGCTTCCATCACCGAGCCGCGCCTGCATTCATCGATGAAAGTAGCCAGTGCCGGGTTGTCGCGCGCGGCGCGCGTGGCCAGCGGATGTTCGGCGGCCACGGCGCAGAAGGTCACGCCCATGATGGTGTCGGCCCGCGTGGTGAACAGCCACAGCTTGCCCGGCTCGCCGTCCAGTTCGTAGGGGAAGGCGAAGCGCACGCCGATGCTCTTGCCGATCCAGTTGGCCTGCATGGTGCGCACGCGCTCGGGCCAGCCGGGCAGCTTGTCGAGATCGGCCAGCAGTTCGTCGGCGTACTGCGTGATGGCCAGGTAGTAGCCCGGAATCTCGCGCTTCTCGACCAGCGCGCCGGTGCGCCAGCCGCGGCCGTCGATCACCTGCTCGTTGGCCAGCACGGTCTGGTCGACCGGATCCCAGTTCACCACTTGGGTTTTCTTGTAGGCGATGCCCATTTCGAGCATGCGCAGGAACAGCCACTGGTTCCACTTGTAATAGTCGGGCTTGCAGGTGGCCAACTCGCGCGTCCAGTCGATGGCGAAGCCCAGCGACTGCAGCTGCTGCTTCATGTAGGCGATGTTGTCGTCGGTCCATTTGGCCGGCGGCACGCTGTTCTGGATCGCGGCGTTTTCGGCCGGCAGGCCGAAGGCGTCCCAGCCCATCGGCTGCAGCACGTTGAAACCGCGCATCATGTGCCAGCGCGTGAGCACGTCGCCGATCGTGTAGTTGCGCACATGGCCCATGTGCAGCTTGCCCGACGGGTAGGGGAACATCGACAGGCAGTAGTACTTGGGCTTGCCGGGTCGCGGTACGGCACGGAACGACTGGCTGGCTTGCCAATGTGCCCGGGCGGCGCATTCGACTTCGGCGGGGTTGTATTTTTCCTGCATGGAACGAAAGGGCGGGCGGGTTGCCGTGGCACGGCTGGAGCGTCGAATTATACGCGTGCCGTCCGGGCGTCCGGCAGCGCGTGGCGGCCGCCAAAGCACAACGGCACGCCTGGGCGTGCCGTTGCGTACCGCGTGGCTTGGGGCCGGGGGTGCGGCTCCGCCGAACCGGTCGTGCCGGGGAGGTCGGAGCGGGAATGCGGTTATGTCAGGCGGCGCGACGCAGATCCATCCAGCGCCGATGATGGCAGCGGTTCATCCGGTCGAGCGCGGCCGTCCATGCCAGCGCGAATCCGTTGGCCGCGATCATCGGCAGGGCGCCCATCCGCATATTGATCATCACCCAGGGCGTCAGTTGCGGCGGGTGGCAGGTCAGCGCTTCGGCTTCGAGCAACTCGAGCAGCCGCTGATTGGCGACGCTCCAGTACTCGGACGATTCTACCCAGCCGGTCTCGATGGTTGCGTAGCGGATCGCATCGGCCCACAGTTCCTCGGCTCGGGCGATCGGTACGCCGGCGGACTTGGCCAGCCACGGCAACATCTTTGGTGTTTTCGGACGCATGGTGTTCTCCTTGCTCGGTCTGCTTGCTGCTTTAGTAATCGGCCTTGTGGGCAGAAACTTTAGCAGTGTCGCATTACAACTCTTCAGTACCCGACTAAATTATCATCCGGGTTTTCCCGGAGTGACGATGAATTAGAGCACATCCCCGTCGCAATGCACAATCATAGAGGCGCTGCTCTACTTTTCCGCCTGCCAAACTGACCTCGCCAGTTTCGAATTTCACTGTAAAATTAGGCAGATAAGTGCGCCGGCCGAGCGCGCCGCTTGTTGTGGCGATGCAACAAATCGCCACAGATCCAAACCGGCGATTCGCCGTTGGCAGCCGGTTTCCCGTCCGCAGAGCGCGTCGCACCCTCGATCGCCGACGGGCGGGTGCAGCCGTTTCAACCTTTCCTCGGCGCAGCCTGCCGGCATCGCGGCTGGCCGGTCGCGCCTCCGGCAGGCGCGGGCCGGCCGGACACCTTCCGCCCGCTATAATGGCGCTCCCCG
Organism: Candidatus Methylophosphatis haderslevensis; assembly: GCA_016711925.1. Taxonomy (GTDB): domain Bacteria; phylum Pseudomonadota; class Gammaproteobacteria; order Burkholderiales; family Rhodocyclaceae; genus Methylophosphatis; species Methylophosphatis haderslevensis. Next base: position 91,249 of record JADJSA010000018.1, on the reverse strand, counting down.
CCCTGCTGTGCCCCCATGTCCGATCTCCTGCGCGGTCTCAATCCCGAGCAACTTGCCGCGGTCACCCTGCCGGCGCAGCACGCGCTGATCCTGGCCGGCGCCGGCTCGGGCAAGACGCGGGTGCTGACCACGCGCATCGCCTGGCTGATCCAGACCGGCCAAGCCGGGCCGCATGGCGTGCTCGGGGTCACTTTCACCAACAAGGCGGCGAAGGAAATGCTGGCGCGCCTGTCGGCGATGCTGCCGATCGACACCCGCGGCATGTGGATCGGCACGTTTCACGGCCTGTGCAACCGGCTGCTGCGCGCCCACTGGCGCGAGGCGGCGCTGCCGCAGACCTTCCAGATTCTCGATACGGCCGACCAGTTCTCGGCGATCAAGCGGCTGCTCAAGACGCTCGCCATCGACGACGAAAAGTATCCGCCGCGCGATCTGCTGCACTTCATCAACGCCCAGAAAGAGGCCGGGTTGCGCCCGCACGCGGTCGAGGCCTGGGACGACTTCACCCGCCGCAAGGTCGAGCTTTACCGCGAGTACGAGGCCCAGTGCCAGCGCGAAGGCGTGGTCGACTTCGCCGAACTGCTGTTGCGCACCTACGAACTGCTGGAACGCGTCGAGCCGATCCGCGCGCACTACCAGGCGCGCTTTTGCCACATCCTGGTCGATGAGTTCCAGGACACCAACGTGCTGCAGTACCGCTGGCTGAAGCTGCTCGCGGGCGGCGGCGCGACCGTGATGGCGGTGGGCGACGACGACCAGAGCATCTACGCCTTCCGCGGCGCCGAGGTCGGCAACATGCGCGACTTCGAGCGCGAGTTCCGGGTGCCCAACGTCATCCGCCTGGAGCAGAACTACCGCTCGCACGGCAACATCCTCGACGCCGCCAACGCCATCATCAAGAACAACGCCGGCCGTCTTGGCAAGAACCTGTGGACCGATCGCGGTTCGGGCGAGCCGATTCGCGTGTATGAAGCGATGAGCGACACCGAAGAGGCGCGCTGGGTGGTGGACGAGATCCGCTCGCTCGCCGGCGAAGGCACGGCGCGGCGCGAAATCGCGCTGCTCTACCGCAGCAACGCCCAGTCGCGGGTGCTCGAACATGCGCTGTTCTCGGCCAACCTGCCGTATCGCGTCTATGGCGGCTTGCGCTTTTTCGAGCGGCAGGAAATCAAGCATGCGCTCGCCTACCTGCGGCTGATCGCCAACCCGGACGACGATACCGCTTTCGCCCGCGTGGTGAATTTCCCGACCCGCGGTATCGGCGCGCGTTCGCTCGAACAGTTGCAGGATGCCGCCAAGCCGGTGATGGGCAGCGGCGCCGCCAGCCTGTGGGCCGCCGCGAAGACGCTGCCGGGCAAGGCCGGCCAGTCGGTCGGCGTGTTCGTCGCGCTGATCGACAAGCTGCGCGCCGCCTGCGCGGACCTGTCGCTGCCCGAGATGGTCGAACAGGTGCTCGAATTCTCCGGCCTCACCGCGCACTACAAGACCGAGAAGGAAGGCCAGGACCGCCTCGCCAACCTCGACGAACTGGTCAACGCCGCGGTGAACTTCGTCGCCGAAGAAGGCTACCTGGTCGACCAGCCGCCCGGCGATGGGCCGGTCGAGCAGCCCGACTCGCTCGCCGCCTTCCTCGCCCACGCCTCGCTCGAAGCCGGCGAACACCAGGCCGGCGATTCGGACGACGCGGTGCAGTTGATGACCGTGCATTCGGCCAAGGGGCTGGAATTCAACATTGTCTTCATCAGCGGCTTGGAAGAAGGCCTGTTCCCCCACGAGAACAGCATCCTCGAAGACAAGGGCCTGGAAGAAGAGCGGCGCCTGATGTACGTCGCGGTGACGCGGGCGCGCGAGCGCCTGTACATGAGCTTCGCGCAGACGCGCATGCTGCACGGGCAGACGCGCTACAACATGAAGTCGCGCTTCCTGGAAGAAATTCCGGAAGCCCTGACCAAGTGGCTGACGCCCAAGATCAAGCCGCAGCGCGTTGCCGAACCGGCGTGGGGCAACCGCTACTACGAACCGAAGCCCAACTATCCGAAGCCGCCGCCACTGCGCACGCGTTATGAAATCGACAATGCCGGCGGCGGGTTTCGCATTGGCCAGCAGGTGGCGCACAACAAGTTCGGTCAGGGCGTGATCGTCAATGCCGAAGGTTCGGGCTCGGATGCGCGCGTGCAGGTAAACTTTGGCCGCGAGGGCATCAAGTGGCTCGCCCTGGCGGTTGCGAAACTGACTGCAGCATAAAGATTCTGGAGCAGGCCATGAAGATTCTGGTTCTCGGCGCCGGTGCGACCGGCGGGTATTTCGGCGGGCGTCTGGCCGAGGCGGCGCAACTCGGCAAAGCGAGCGTCGATGTCAGCTTTCTGGTGCGCCCGGCGCGCGCCGAACGGCTGGCGGCCGAAGGTTTGCGCGTCGACAGCCCGCACGGCGGATTCGCGCTGCCCGTGCGCACGGTGGTGCAGGCCGCGCTGCGCCCCGACTACGATCTGGTGCTGTTGACCTGCAAGGCTTACGACCTCGATTCGGCGATCGAATCGATCGCGCCGGCGCTGCGTGCCGACACGCTGATCCTGCCGGTTTTGAACGGGCTGGCGCACTTTGAGCGGCTCGACCGCGAATTCGGTGCGGCGCGCGTGCTCGGCGGCTGTTGTCATATCGCCGGCGTGCTGACGCGCGAAGGCGTGGTGCGCCAGCTCACCGACGTGCATCGCATCACCTACGGCCTGCGCCCGGGCAACGCCGCCGCCGGCCAGGCGGTGCTCGACCGGCTGCACGGCGCGTTCGGCCAGACGCCGGTGGATGCACGGCTGGTCGACGACATCGATCAGGAAATCTGGGAGAAATTCGTCTTCCTCGCCACGCTGGCCGGCATGACCACGCTGATGCGCGGCTCGGTCGGTGACATCGTCGCCGCACCAGGCGGCGCGGCACTGGCAGAGCGCATGCTGGCCGAATGCGAGTCCGCGGCCGCCGCGGCCGGCAAACCCTCGCGGCCCAAGGTCGCGGCATCCACGCTGAAAACGTTGACCCAGCCCGGCTCCCCCCTCACCGCCTCGATGCTGCGCGACCTGGAAAGCGGCGGGCGCATCGAATCCGCCCACATCGTCGGTGACATGCTGGCGCGCGTGCGCGCGGCCGGCCATGACGCCAGCCTGCTCGATGCCGCCTGGGTGCATCTGCAAGTGCGCGACCTGCGGCGGGCGCGCGAAGTCAGGGGCTGATCCGGTTTCGCTTTGCCGCCTGGCCTGGAAGGCGCATGGAATGGCGGTCTACGCAGTGTGTCGGCCGGAGAGGTCCAGCTGGTGCGGCTTCTGGCGAGGCATGCCTCGCAGACCCTTGTCCGGTGCGGCTTTCGGCCGATGCTGCGGGGTCGGCTCGCTGCCTGCGCGCCCGGTGAACGCAGGCTTTGCCACAACCGCTACCCGGCCGAGACTAGGTACGCCACCTCGGCGGGGGCGAGCGCCAGATGCTGGCCGGATGTTTCATGCTCGGGCGCGTTGTCGTGGCAGACGCGGATCACCCGCCTGCCGCGCGCGGGCTCGGGCAGTTCGATTACCTGACCGCCATCCCAGTCCTTGTTGATCGCGACGAATCCGGTCGTGTCGCCGGCGCGCTTTTCCAGCAGCAGGGTTGCGCTGTCGAGTGCAGTGAGGGCCTCCGTCGCCTCGCTGGCCAGTTCGGGATGGGCGCGCCGCACCCAGTTCACGCGGCCGATAAATCCTGCGAGATCGGCGTTCGGGCTCTCCCAGTCGCACGCCTGGGTGGTCACCACGTCGATGCGCCGCGTGAAGCCGAACTCGTATCCAACCGGCATCATCAGGCCGGAGGCGAACGCCGCGGCGAAGGCGTAGCGCTGCTTCTGCACGGCGAGCCGCCCGCCCGATTCGCTCCAGCGCCGCAGCGTGTCGTGCGATTCCGGGAAGCTCACCGAGCGCACGCCCTGCTGCTGTGCGCGCTGCTGCTCGAGACACCACGGGGACGAAAAATCCCACCACATCGAACTGTTGAAGGTGAATTGAATGCCCGATTCGCGCATCGCCTCGATCTCTTCGAGCCGCGCACCGAGAATCTCGCCGAAGAACAGCACGCCGTCGCGTTGGCGGCCGGCGGCGCCAATGAGTTCGCGCCACAGTTCGGCCGGCACCTTGTAGGCGGCGTCGCAGCGGAAGCCCTCGAAGCCCAGTTGTACGCCGCGTTCGACGATGCCGATCCAGTGCCGCCACAGGCCGTCGCGATCCGCCGAGCTGGCGTTGTCGATCTCGGCCAGATCGCCCCAGACAGTGACGTTGCGCGCGTCGGCCGGATCGATCGCCGACGGGCTCTCGATCCCGCCTTCCGCATCGCGCACGTACCATTCGGGATGCTGGCCGAGCAGCGGCGAATCGCGCGAAGTGTGGTTGATCACCAGATCCATGATCGGCCGCAGGCCATGGGCGCGAACCTGCGCCAGCGCCTCCTGCAGTGCGCCCAGGCCGCCGTCGCCGCGGATCGCGTCCTCGTCGTGACGGTCCGGGTGTCCCTCGGGCAGCAGCCGCGGATCGACCCGCGCATAGTCCTTCACCGCGTAACAGCTGCCGGAGAAACCGGGGTAGTGCCACGGGTTCAGATACAGCCAGTCGAAGCCCATCGCGGCGGCCCGCGCGGCATGCGCCGGCCATGTGTTCATCGGCCCCGCGAGGCGCGGGTAGAGGTTGTAGATATGCGGGGTCTGGTGCGCTGCCTGGTCGTTCAATGCGGCCTCCCTGTGGACGGGCAGATTCTATCCCGCCACCAGAAGGCGCATGTTGCGCCGGCGCAAATCCGCGCCTACCAGAACACCCGCAGGCGCCTGAGAATCTGCTCGAACTCGAACAGGTACGGCTGGGCGACTTCGCGGTTCGCCGCGATGATGACGATATCGTGGGAAAAGACCGACGCGTTGTACCAGTTGAAACTGCCGTCGAGCACCAGATAGTCGTCGAAGATGCAGTACTTGGAGTGGATCGGCGAATACGGCACCGGCAGATCGTCGACGCCATACACCAGCGCCACCCCGATGCCGGCGTTCTTGAGCCGCTGCACCGCCGGCAGCAGCGGCCGCCGCAGTTCCTCCGCCATCGGGTGTTCCTTGCCGGGGCTGCCCTGGCGGGCGAGATGCCCGTTGAGGATGATCTTGACGTCGACGCCGCGCCGTTTGGCGTGGATCAGCGCGTCGATCACGCTGTCATGAAACTCGCCGAGCAGCTCGCCGATCAGGAACAGGCACAGCTTGATCGAATGGCGCGCGCGGTGCACTTCGGAAACGATGGCGTGGTGCGGGCGGTAGTAGCGGCCGTTCATCGCCGTGTTGCGGCCGAAGGTGTAAAGCAGGTTGAAATGGCCCAGCGGGTCGATGCCGTAGCGCTGGATCACCCCGCCGCGCACGCTCTGGAAGATGTTGTCGAACAGCCGGCAGACGCCGCGCGAATGGAACGTCATTCCCGATTCCCAGTTCGCCCACCAGCGGTCGAAGGTGATGTTGAACGAGCCGGTGATCACATCCTCGTCGCCGAAGATGATGAACTTGTTGTGCATGTCCGGCGCGACCTCGATCAGCGATCCTTCGGCGTGCAGAACACGCCGAGCAGCTCGACGCCCGATCGCTTGAGCCGGACGTAGTTGTCGCTGTTGGTCAAGGTCATCTTGCGCCAGTCGACGATGCACTGCACCCTGACGCCGCAGGCATGGGCGTGGATCAGGTGGCTGGTGAAGTCGGTGTCGTCGATGCAGTCGACACAAACCTTGATCGACTGCCGCTGGTCGGGCCGTTCGAGCTGGCGGTGGATCGTCGCATTGATGCGATCGTGGATGTACGGCTTCGGATGGTAGGGGTGGTAGGGCTGGCCCTTGGTGAACTTGGGCACCAGGTTCAGCGACTCGAAATGGTGGTTGATCCAGTCCATGTCCCGCTGCAACTCGTCGGCGCCGAGTTCGTGGGTGTGGTAGTGGTTGGCGGTTGCGTGGTGCAGCGTGACTTCGCGCCGCTGCGGGTTCTGGTCGTCGAAATTGTGGCTCTCCATGAAGATGTAGTCGTGCTGCGACGGAATCGAGCGGCCGTGCAGATGACAAATGAAGGAAAAGCTCACATGCGTGACGTGTCCGTGTTTCATCGGAAACGGATGCACGAAGAAGTCGCGGGTCACGCGCCGGTGCTGGTTCCAGCGCACGTCGTAGGCATCGGTGTCGACAATAAAGTGCTCGCAGGTGTGGTCCGCGCGATGCACCTTCAGCACGACCTTCAGGTTCAGCTCCTCGCCCCAGAACATGTCGAAGCGGATGACGCCGCGGCGTACGTAGAACAAGTCCTTGAAGTCATTGGTGCGGGAATGGTTCCTGCCGAGCTTCGCTTCGGTCGGAAACGCGAGTTGTTCAGCGAATTGCATGTCGGGCTATCCTTGATTCATGTTCGTTGAGCACGGGGTGGCGTCGGCCGGCGCTTGCGCAGGCGTGCGGGCCGCAAGCGAGCGGCATCGACCAGGCGCTCGCGCGCCCGGCGCGCGTGGCGCCGCCATGTCACCAGTTCGGTTCGAACTCGACGCAGTAGCCGGTGTGATCGGATACGCGGCCGTAATGATCGCCATTGGTGAACAGTTCCCTGGCCGCAACGGCGTGCAACGCGCTTTGGCCATGCTTGAATATGTAGTCGATGCGGCCATCCTTGGCGAGGTGGCGCTCGATGTTGGGCGAATGCTGGCGGAAAATCTTCGCGAACACCTCGTGCGAAGTCGCGGCAAGAAACTGGTCTTCGTATTCGCGCGACCGCACGACGGCCTGGTAGCCTTCGGCGCCGGCCTTGATGTTGAAATCCCCGCACAGAAAGGTGGCCGCGAGATGGCCGCCATGGCGCCCGCTGGCCCACGCGCGCAGCCGTTCGAACTGTTCGAGAAAGCCGCCGGAAATCCAGCTCAGATGGGCGGAGAACACGTTGATGGTACCCAAATACGGCACATCGACCTGCGCCATCGCCACTTTGCGCGAATTGATGCTGAACGGGTCGTGCGACGAGGAGACATAGCCGCTGTCCGTCACCCGGAACTCGTACTTGCTGAGGATCGCAATGCCTTCGCGATAGCGGTCGAAGCCGAGATGCGACCAGTCGGTATGCAGGTGGTAATGGCGGCGCAGCCGGTCGCGAATGATCCGGGCGGCATTGGAGTTCCAGTCCCCCTTGCCGTCGCACCAGTTCTCGGCGACTTCCTGCAGGCAGACGATGTCGATGTCCATGTCGTCGATCGCGCGCGCGATCTGGCTGAACTTGGCGTCCTGGTTCTCTTCCTGAAAGCAGTGCAGGTTGAGCGTGAGTATCTTCAGGCGCTGCCGGCGCGCAATATAGTTGTGGCCGAAGTTGTTGTCCCAGATCGTGCGCCGCGGCGTCTCGCAGGCGATCGAATACTGGATGCGGAAGGCGTCGCCGATGTGGAGCTGGGTGGCCCAGATGCTGGTATCGTAGCGATTGGGATTGCGCGCGCTGCTGCGCCGGGACTTGTCCCAGTGCATGCGGCGGAAAAAGCACGGCGTAACCTGCGTGGTGCGCCAGTTGTCGGTGGTCCAGTGGAGGTAAACCCGCTTGGGCTGCAGCGAGTGGCGCACCGCCACCGTCACCGGATAGTGGCGCTGGCCCTGATGCAGGTTCGGATTGAAATCGGCATTGACTACGCGGGCGTTCTGCTCCAGCAGCACGCCGGAATCCGCATTCGAGAAATAATTTTGCGAATGGTTGTTGTCCCAGTACTCCTTGCCCTGCGTGCGGTAGCGCAACGCAAACTCGATGTCGCCCGGCAGCGAGGCGTCTTCCGACGGATGAAAGATCACCTGCGCGCGCCACACCTCGCGGTTGGCATTGCCGGGTCCGTCGTATTCGGCGTGCAGCGTATGCCATACCCGGTCTTCGCCAGCCCAGTGCACCTCCACCTGCTTGTCGTACGCCATGTGCTCGACGAGCATGACGAACACCAGTTCCTGCTGGAGCCGTTGCTTGTGCCGCGAGATCGTGTTTCTTGCCTGGAGCAGTTCGATGGCTTCCATCGGGTCAAGTCCCAATCGCCTGTTGTGATGGCGGACGGTAGCTTGGCCTCCGCCCATGGTCAAGTACACTTGCCGGCGGACGCGTGCCGCCGGCGTCGCGCTCGGCCCTTGCCGCAGCGCCGAATCGCTGCAACGGGCATGCCGTCATGACGCGATTCCTGCTGGTCACCGACCTGGACGATACCCTTGTAGGCGACGCCGACGCGCTGCGACAGCTCGACCGGTTTCTCGCCGCGTCAAAGGCGCGCCACGGCAGCAGAGTCGTCTATTCGACCGGACGCTCGCTCACCCTGTACCACGAACTGGCGGCCGAGCGGGGCCTCCCGCCGCCTGATGCGCTGGTCACCGCGGTCGGAACGGAAATCTACTTCGAGATCGACGCGGCCGTTGCCGACCCCGCCTGGTCCGGGCAGCTTGCCGACGGATGGGATCGGCAACAGGTCGCCGCCGCCGCCGGCGGGTTCGGCGATCTGCAGGCGCAGCCGGCCAGTGAACAGCGCCCGTACAAGATCAGCTATTTCGTCGCCGCGCAAGCTGCCGCGGAAATCCTGCCCGGGCTGCATACTGCGCTGGCGGCGCGCGGCCAGCGTACCCAACTGGTCTATAGCGGCGAGCGCCACCTTGACATCCTGCCGGCTGGCGCCGGCAAGGGACTGGCGATGCAGTATCTGCGCCGGCTGTGGGGCTTCGCGGCCGCGCAGACCGTCGCCTGCGGCGATTCCGGCAATGACATCGCCCTGTTCGGGGTCGGCCAGGAGCGCGGCATCATCGTCGGCAACGCGCGGCCGGAACTGCTCCGCTGGGTTCGCTGTAACGCGGCCGGGCGGCTCTACCTGGCGCGGGCGCATCATGCCAAAGGAATCATCGAGGGCTTGCGCCACTTCGGCTTCCTGGGCGGGGACGAAGGCGCCTGACGACGGCCGCGCGTCTGCCGGACCCGGCCGGCCAGGCATGGAATCGAACCGACCGGTTGGCCTGTGAGCCGCATGGAATGGCGACCTACACGATGCACATCGCCGAAAGCCGCATGGAATGGCTCTCTCCGGCATGCATGCGGCGCAGACCGCCATTGCATGCGGCTTGCAGGCCGGCAGGCTCAATCGCCGCCGCCGCAGCCCCCGCCGCCGCAACCGCCGCCATCGCCGCTGTCGCTGCCCCCGTCGCCGTCGCCCGAGCCGAAACCGCTGTCGCCGAAGCCGTCGGTCGAACCGTCGACGCCCGCGTCGCTGAAATCGCCGGCGCAATTGGTCGAGTTGTCGCCGCGGGCGCGGGCTTCGCGGCAGTCGGGCGAATAGACGAAGCCGTCGGCAATGCCCAGCTTGGCGTCGATCGCGAACAGCAGCGGCAGCCGGCTCGGCTTGCGCGGGTCGATGTGCTCTTCCTTGCAGGCATGCCACCAGGTGCGGCGCAGGCCGGCGTTGCTGCGCTTGTCGGCGGCCAGCGCGACGGCCGGCGTGTGGTCGAAGAAACGGCCGAAGGCCTGTCTGCAATAGTCGCGGTAAGCCTTGGTGTAGAGAATGAACTCATGCCACAGGTCGTCCACCGCCTGCGACGGCATCGAGACGTAGCGGCCGTTGGCGCGCAGGTAGACGATGAAGAATTGCCGCAGCGCATGGGCGACCAGCGCGCGCTGCTTGAGGTCGAACTGGGGCCGCCGCTTGGCCAGCTTGTCCAGCAGCCCCACCGGCAATGGCTGTTCGCGAATGAAACGCTCGCGCTTCAGGTCGCGATAGCGGCGCCAGATCACCAGCGCCGGCACGCCGATGATCGCGCCGACGGCAAGCGCCGGTATCAGCGATGCCGAGCTAGCCATGACAGCCGGCTGGCCGCCGCGGCGCCGTGCGGCGCGACCGCGCGCGCCCCCGCTGCGTGCATTGGCCGGGCGGCAGCGCGGGATGACTCTGCTCGACGACAAATCCGCTCACATCGGCTCCTGTTTGGTGGTACGGCAGTGAATTCTGCCACCGAATGACGGCGGCCCGGCAATGGCGGCGGCGCGTCCACGGGCGTGTGCCGGGTGTACGCCAGGCGTGCGCCGGACGATTGCGCTGCCGCCGGGGCTCGCGGAAAATGCGGTCGTCCTGGGCTGCCGGCAGTCCGGCGCGAACGGGTGCGTTTCGTGCTAAACAATGCAATGGGCCCGGCAACGCGCATGCCCTTGCGCCGCCACGACAATCGTCATGTTCATTCGAGGACTCCTATCGTGTCACGCCATCTGCATTGTCTCTTCACCCTGGCGATCGCGCTGGCCGCGGCGCCGGCGCATGCCGACGCGCTGCTTGCCAGCAGCCAGACACTGATCAAGGCCGGCGAGCCGCTGCGCCTGACCGTAGTGCCGACCGGCAACGAGAGACTGGGCGACGAATTGCCCGCCCGCGTGCTGATCGGTCCGCGCAGCGTCGACGTGACGCTGCGTGCCGACGGCGAGGCAGCGTCGGGCAGGCGCGACTATCTGGTGACGATACCGCCGGAACTCGAAGGCCTCGGCATGATCGAACTGACCCGGCAGGCGTCGTCGCGATTGCTGGTGCAGTTCGTGCCGGGCAGCCGGGCCGCACCGCAGATCGACACGCTGGCCCGCATGCAGGGCAAGGATCGCGACAGCGAAGGCGTGGTCGATCTGTCCCGGCGCGAAACAGCCCTGTCGTCGCACGAGCCGATGTACTTCGTGGTCGGCTCGCGCGGCAACACCACGGCGCGCTTCCAGCTCTCGTTCAAGTACCGGTTGCTCGATCCCGATGGCTGGGCGTCCGATCTGCCCTGGGGCAGCGCGCTGACCGGCCTGCATTTCGGCTACACGCAGAATTCGATCTGGGATCTCACCGCCAATTCCAAACCGTTCCGCGACACCACCTACAAGCCGAGTTTCTTCTATCAGTGGGGGCCGTACCGCGAGATCGGCTCGCCGCACGCTTTTTCCCTGCAGGCCGGCTACGAGCACCAGTCCAACGGCAAGGAGGGGGCGGCCTCGCGCTCGATCGACACCCTGTTCGCCAAGCCCGCCTGGCGCTGGGAGGTCGACGGCAACACCCACTTCGCCGCCGCCTTGAAGCTGTTCGGCTACCTCGACAAGGAGGACAACCCGGACATCGCCGACTACCGCGGCTATTCATTGCTCAACCTGCGCTACGGCAACGACGACGGCTGGCTGCTGTCGACCGACCTCAAACCGCGCCACCGGGGCTACGCCCAGTTCGACCTTTCGTACCGCTTGAAGCGCGTGCTGTTCTCGGACGCCGGCGGTTTCCTGCATTTTCAGTACTTCAACGGCTACGGCGAGAGCCTGCTCGACTACAATCTGCGTCGCCGGCCGCAGTTTCGCGTCGGCGTGTCCATTGTGAGGTGAGCGTCATGTCGAACATTCGTGCCATCCGTTTCGCGGCAACCGGCGGTCCGGAAGTATTGCAGTGGCAGGCGGTGGAACCCGGCCAGCCCGGCCCGGGCGAGGCGCGCGTCGCGCACCGCGCGGTCGGCCTCAACTACATCGACACCTACCACCGCAGCGGCCTTTATCCGCTGCCGCTGCCGAGCGGGCTCGGGCTCGAGGCGGCCGGCGTGGTCGAGGCGGTCGGCGAGGGCGTGGCCGACATTGCGGTGGGCGACCGCGTCGCCTATGCCGGCGGGCCGGTCGGCGCCTATTCGCAGGCGCGCCTGATGCCGGCCGACCGGCTGGTCAAGCTGCCCGATGTCATCAGCTTCGAGCAGGGCGCGGCGATGATGCTGCAGGGCATGACCGCGCAATATCTGCTGCTGCGGACCTACCGCGTGCAGCCGGGCGACACCATCCTGATCCATGCCGCCGCCGGCGGCGTCGGCCTGATCGTCTGCCAGTGGGCCAAAGCGCTGGGCGCCACGGTGATCGGCACCGTCGGTTCGGAGGCCAAGGCCGATCTCGCGCGGGCGCACGGCTGCGACCACCCGATTGTGTACACGCGCGAGAAATTTGCCGAGCGGGTGCGCGAAATCACCGGCGGTGCCGGCCTGCCGGTGGTCTACGACTCGATCGGCAAGGACACCTTCATGGATTCGCTCGCCTGCCTGCGCCCGCTGGGCGTGATGGCGAGCTTCGGCAGCGCCTCCGGCCCGGTGGCGCCGTTCGACATCGGTGTGCTGGCCAAGCTCGGGTCGCTCTTCCTCACCCGCCCGACATTGTTCACCTATACCGCCAGGCGCGTCGATCTGCTGGCGAGCGCGGCGGAACTGTTCGAGGTGGTGGCCGCGGGCAAGGTCAAGATCGACATCAACCAGCGCTACGCCCTGCAGGACGCGGCGCAGGCGCATCGCGATCTCGAAGGCCGCAAGACGACCGGATCAACCATTCTGCTACCCTGAGCGTTGTCACTGGAAACGCCCAGGAGTCTTGTCCAGATGTTTCGTTCAGCCAGAATGTTGCTCGCCGTCGCGGTTGCCTGCCTGTGCGGGTTCGCCGCGGCCGAATCGATGAATCCGCCCGCCGCCGCCGGGCCGGTGCTGACGCCGGCCCAGTCGGCCTGGCTCGGCGTGGAGATTCGCCGTGCCAACGACCTGTTCGTCAAGCGCGTGGTCGCCATCACTTCGATGCCGCCGGATACCGTGCGCCAGGCGATTCCCGCCGAAGGGCGAATCACCGACCCGGCGGCGCGCACCGTCTCGGCGATCGAGAAGTTCGGCGGCAAGCCGCTCGGCGACGAACAAAAGGCCGCCGTCCGCGCGGCCGAAGAAGATCGCCGGCAGATGATTGCCGACGCCCGCGCGCAGGCCGGCAAGAAATAGCCGCTGCCACAACCTCACCGCGACAACGTCACAGCAACACCTCGCCCGCCGGCGCCCTGCCGAGAAAACCCGCCGGGCTGGCCGTCGCGCCATAGGCGCCCGACTGGAACACCACGATCAGGTCGCCCGGCTCGGCGCGCGCCAGCTCGATGTCCTGGGCGAACACGTCATGCGGTGCGCATAGCGGGCCGGCCACCGTGACGCGTTCCAATTCGCCGGCAGCGGGCCGCGCATCCCGGCCGCACAGCGCGGCGATCGGAAAATGCAGGTGGCGCCTTCCCTCCAGCGCGCCGGTGGCGTGCCAGTGGTGGTGCAGCCCGCCATCGACGATCAGGAAAGTCTTGCCGCGCGAGCTTTTGCGCTCGATCACGCGGCAGACGTAAAGCCCGGCTTCGGCCACCAGGAAGCGGCCCAGTTCGAGCGTCAGCCGCGCCCCCGGCAGCCGTGCGCCGGCTTGATCGGCCAACTCGTGCATCGCCCGGCCGAGGCGCGCCAGATCGAGCGGCACCTCGCCGGCGAAGCAGGGCACGCCGAGACCGCCGCCAAGGTTGAGCAACCGCGTCGGCGCCGGCGCAAAGGCGGCCAGACCGGCGGCAAGATCGAGCGTCTTGCGCTGGGTTTCGATGATCGCCGCCGCGTCCAGGCACTGCGACCCCGGATAGCAGTGAAAACCCTCGAAGGCCAGCGGCAGCCGGCCGATCTCGCCCAGCGCCTGCGGCGCCTGTTCGCTGTCGACGCCGAACTTGCGCGCGCCGCCGGCCATTTGCGCCGCAGCCGGCGCCAGGTCGAAGGGCGGGTTGATGCGCAGCGCCACGCGCGGGCGCAGCGCACCGGCGATGCGCGCCAGCCGCTGCGCTTCGCCCGCCGATTCGAGCACGATCAGCGCGCCGGCTGCCGCCGCTTGCGCCAGTTCATCGTCGGTCTTGCCGGGGCCGGCGAAACTCAGCCGCTCGCCGGCCATGCCGCTGGCCAGCGCGCGCGCCAGTTCGCCGCCCGAGGCGATGTCGAAGCCGTCCACCCGCCCGACCATGTGTTCGAGCAGCGCCGGCAGCGGATTGGCCTTGACCGGATACAGCAGTTCGGTCGCGCGCGGCAGCGCGGCGCGAACCTCGGCGATGCGGGCGTCGATCCGCTCTCGCGAATACACGTAGCATGGACTGCCGCGCTGCTGCAGCAACTCGCCGAGCGGCGAGCCATTGACGGTCAGGCAACCCTCGATCGCGCGCCATTCGCAATGGCGGTCGTCCGTGGGCCGGTGGGTGTCGGGGAGGCGTTGCATGGTCGTTCTCGTTGTTATTCGGGCGCGGGCCGGATGGCCGCCCGGACCCGCATTCTGCCGCAAGCAACGCGCAGAAAGCGCAGCGACCCATTCGCGGCCGGCAGATCGTGCCCGATCAGGAATCGGGCTCCCCGTTTCGCGGCGCAACCGCGCAGCGTACAGGTCAGCGCGCCGCGCCGACGCTTGCCCGACCGAGCTGGCGATCGTTGTGCCCGACTCGCAATCGGGCGATCCCACGTTCAGGCCGGAGCGAATCGAATTCTTCGGTTTCGAATTCGCCGGTCAACTGCAGATCATCGCGATCGAATCGGTAGCGAAGCCGGCAATGCGCGGCCCGGACGGTCGAGCAAGACGTGGCGTCGACGTTGGCGGCATCATGGACTTTTTCTTGTTTGGGCGCGCCGGGGAGCAAACCCAAGCAACGTTTCAGGAGAATCCGCCTGTGACGACCGACGCGACGATCCAGAGCGCGATTTCAGCAACAGTCCCGCCCACCACGACTGCGCCGCGTAATCCCGGATCGCGGCGCGGGGCAAGTTCCATGATCAATTCCTTCGGCAGGAACAATCCGCGGCAGATTGAACAGCAATGTGCTGTTGCGTTTTCATGTGTCATTGCAAAGAACGAAAAAGTCTTGCAGGAAGGGCAAATCAGCGATCGGAGCGCGGCGTTGCCTGAATCGTTGCGGACTTGCCAATCAATCTTCGGTTCGTTCGGCTTGTTCCGATCTATCTCAGCGGCGAGCTGATCGGCGCTCAACCAAGTGCCTTCACAGTAGAGGCAGGACCAAATCCCTCCCAAACCAAACTCCGCCGAGGAAAGCGGCTCTCGACAATTGGGACAAAGCGGCTTCGTCATCGTGCACTCGCAAGTCGATTCACAGAACAGAACCCTCAGGAACCGAATTGATCGTCGTGGCATTCAAAGTATCGCTGCCCCTTCTCCAGCCGGTCACTGTGCGCCGGGAACGGGCGGCATTTGTGGATGATTGCCGTTTTGGTGCTGCGAATGTGCGAAGGCTGTTCGACGCTCCGGACTTCCGAATCGGAAACCGACATAATGGTCCGGCCCATGAATTTACCCTCGATTGCCGCCATCCCCAACCCTGCCGAGACACTCAAGGTGCTGCGGCTGATGGGGGAATACGCACCGATCCTGATGCTGACCGGCTCCGACGATGGCTATGGCACGCGCTGGACGCTGCACGGCCAGCAGGTGCAGCCGGCGATCGCGCGCTACCTGATGGACACCGGCTTCGTCGCGGAGAAGGGAAAAACCGAGTTCGGTGCGCGGCGGCTCGCGCTGACCGACTCCGGCACCCGCTTTCGCGCCGAAGGCTTGCGCTGGTGGGCCGGTCTCGGCCGGCTGCAGAAGTTGAAAATCATCCTGTTCGGCTGACCGCCGGATCGTCCCGCCAAGGCGCATGCCGGAAACCCGCATGGATAGGCGCTCTTGGGGATGGCATGGCGCCGAACCAATGGCCATGCGGGTTCCAGCCATGCCATGCTGCAGAACGCCTGGCCATGCGGCTTCCAGCCGGATCGCGTGCAGCGTGCGTTGGCGTGGCGGCGTGCCGCAAAATCGCCGGCGGCGCCGGCGTATCGCGCGCGGACGCCATGCTAATCTACGCCGCATGAAATCCTTCCTGGTGGCCAATCCGAAGGGCGGCGTGGGCAAGAGCACGCTGGCGACCAATCTGGCCGGCTACTTTGCCCGCTCGGGTTACCGCGTGATGCTGGGCGACATCGACCGCCAGCAGTCGTCGCGCGAGTGGTTGAAGATACGCCCGCTCGGCGCGCCGAAGATCGACACCTGGGAGATCGATGCCGACAAGCCCGCTCGCCCGCCCAAGGGCACCACCCATGTCGTGCTCGATTCGCCGGCCGGCCTGCACGGCAAGAAACTGCACCACATGCTGGCGATCGTCGATCGCGTCATCGTGCCCTTGCAGCCCTCGCTGTTCGACATCCTGGCGACGCGCGATTTTCTCGCCGCGCTGCGCGATGCCAAGGAAATGCGCAAGGGCGTCGAGGTCGGCATCGTCGGCATGCGCGTCGATTCGCGCACCCGCGCGGCCGGCCAGCTGCAGCGCTTCCTCGATGCGGAAGGGTTGCCGGTGATCGGTTTCCTGCGCGATGCGCAGATCTACGTGCAGGCCACCGCGCACGGCCTGACGTTGTTCGACCTGCCGCCCTCGCGAACCGAGAAGGATCTCGATCAGTGGCGCTCTCTGCTGGAGTGGGTTGAGCGCTAGCCGGTCGGCACGGTGCGGCACGATAATGCAATTTAACTAAGCCGATCCGGCACCTGCCGCACTCCCGCCTATCGCGCGGCGCGGCAGCCGCGCCGGCAGTGCGCGGCGGGCGCCGCCGATATGCTTTTCTGCTAAGGTGGTCCGATTCCCGTATCATTGTCCGCACGACCTCCCGTCCAATCGACAGGCTGACACAATGGAAGAGCGCAGCGCGGAGCTGAGACGACCCGAACGGCAGCGACGCGCCGCCGATGTCGCCCGCATTGCCGCGGCCGATACGGCGCGGGTGATCTCGGTGGTCGTTCCCTGTTTCAACGAACAGGAGGTCGTGCGCGAAACCCATCGGCGCCTCAGCGCAACCTTGGGAGCGCTCGGCGGATTGCGCTACGAGCTGATTTTTGTCGACGACGGCAGCCGCGACGCGACGCGCACCCTGCTGCGCGAGTTGCAGGCGGCGGACGCGCATGTGCGCCTGGTCCTGTTGTCGCGCAATTTCGGCCACCAGCTCGCGGTGACCGCCGGCATCGATCATGCGCGCGGTTCCGCGGTGGTTCTGATCGATGCCGATCTGCAGGATCCGCCGGAAGTGATCGAGGCGATGCTGGCGCGCTGGCGCGAGGGCTATCAGGTCGTCTACGGCGTGCGCAGCGAGCGCCAGGGCGAAACCGCGTTCAAGCGCGCCACGGCGCGCGTCTTCTATCGCGTGCTGAACCGGCTCTCCGACGTGGACATTCCGCTCGACACCGGCGATTTCCGCTTGATGGATCGGCAGGTGGTCGAGGCACTGCGCAGCATGCCCGAGCGCGACCGCTTCCTGCGCGGCATGGTGAGCTGGGCCGGCTTCCGCTCGATCGCCGTGCCCTACCGGCGCGCGCCACGGCTGGCCGGCGAGAGCAAGTATCCGTTGTGGAAAATGGTGCGCTTCGCGGTCGATGGCATCCTGTCGTTTTCCCACAGCCCGCTGCGTCTGGCGACCTGGATCGGCGTCGCCGCGTCGGGTCTCGCGCTGCTCGGCATGGTCTATGCGATTTTGATGCGCCTGTTCACCGACGTCTGGGTGCCGGGCTGGACGTTGCTGTTCGTCGCGGTAAGCTTCTTCGGCGGCGTGCAACTGCTGTCGCTGGGGATCATCGGCGAATACGTCGGCCGCATATACAGCGAAAGCAAGCGCCGGCCGCTTTACCTGGTGGCCGAACGCGCCGGTTTCGACGATCCGGATACGGCTGTCGACGGCCGTCCACCGCGGCCGCGCGAGATCACGCCGCCATGAAGCGCTGGCTGCGGCCCTTGCTCGGCGCGCTGGTGACGCTGGTTTTCGTCTGGCTTTTCGCGCAGCGGGTGGAATGGCAGCGGGTCGGCGACGCGCTGGCCAACGCACGCCCGATGCCACTGTTCGCGGCGGGCTTGTTCCTCGTGGCGGATTTCTTTCTGCGCATCGTGCGCTGGTGGTGGATGGTCCGCGCCATGCGGCCGGACGTCACCCTGAGGCGCTGCGCCGGGCCGTTTCTGGCCGGCATCGCGCTCAACAACCTGTTGCCGCTGCGCGCCGGCGATGTGGCGCGCACCGTGGCTTTCCGCAACCAGCTCGGTACGCGCGGCATGGCCTTGCTCGGCACGCTGGTGATCGAACGGTTGCTCGACCTGATGGTGCTGCTGGGCCTGTTCTTTGTCGGCCTGCTCGGTGCAAGGCAGGGCGCGCTGCCGCCGCTGTTGGTCAATGCCGCGGCGTGGGCGGCGGTGAGCGCTGCCATCGCCGTCGGGTTGCTGGTGCTCGCGCCGGGCGCGATGCGCACCCTGGCCGACGCGCTGCTGCGCTGGCTCGGGGCCGCCAGGCGGCCGTTCATCGCAAAGCTCGTCGACGCGCTGCAGCCGGCTGTTCGAAGCCCTGGCGCTGCTGCGTTCCGCGCATCTGATGGCCCGGCTGGTGGCGATTTCGCTGCTCGCCTGGATTTGCGAAGGTGCGGTGTTTGCGTGCGCCGGGGCTGCGCTCGGCATCGCCGGCCGGGGGCCGTGGTTCGCGCTGGCAACCGGCACCCTGGCGACGCTGATACCGAGTTCGCCCGGCTATGTCGGCACCTTCGACTATTTCGCGATACTGGGGCTTTCCGCCTATGGCGTCGGTTCGGCGAGCGCCGGAGCGATGGTATTGATCGTGCATGCTCTGCTGTGGGCGCCGCTCACTGTGGCGGGGCTGGTCTGTCTGGCGCGGCCGGCGGGCGGGGCGCTGCGTCCGGACGGCCCGCCGGCTGTCGACAAACCGGCGCGGCAGACATGAAGCGCGCGCAACCCCATGTGATTGTCATCGGCGGCGGTTTCAGCGGCCTCGCCGCGGCGCACGAGCTGTGCCGGCGCAACGTGCAGGTCACGCTGCTCGAGCAGGACGAGGCGCTGGGCGGGCTCGCCGGCAGTTTCCGCGTCGGCGGCGAAAACCTTGAGCGCTTCTACCACCACTGGTTCACCAACGACCGCCACGTTCTCGACCTGGTCCATGACCTCGGCGCCGACGACCAGGTGCTGCTGCGGCACAGCCGCACCGGCATGTACTATGCGAACCGGCTCTTCCGCCTGAGCACGCCGCGCGACCTGCTGCGCTTCGATGCGCTGCGCCTGCCCGATCGCATCCGCCTCGGCCTGCTGACGTTGCGCGCAAGGCGGGTTCGCGACTGGCGCGCGCTCGAATCGCTGAGCGCCGAACAATGGCTGCGCAGACTCGGCGGAGATGCGGTCTATCGTGTGGTGTGGGAGCCGCTGCTGCGCGGCAAGTTCGGCCCCCATGCCAAAGACGTGTCGGCGGTGTGGTTCTGGAACAAGCTCAAGCTGCGCGGCGGCAGTCGCGGCAAGGGCTCGGCCGAAATGCTCGCCTACTATCGCGGCGGCTTCGCCGCGCTGGCCGAGCGCGTCGGCGCCGGTGTCGTGGCGCGCGGCGGGCGCATCCGCACCGGCGAGCGGGTCGGCCGCCTGTTCGTCGAAAACGGCCGCGCCGCCGGTGTTTTGCTGTCCTCGGGCGTGCTGCGCGCCGATGCGCTGATCGCCACGCCGCCGCTGCCGCTGATCGCCGACCTGCTGCCCGAATCGGCGGTCCCTGCCGGCTACCTTGCCAGCCTGCGGCGCATCCGCTATCTGGCCAACGTGTGCATCGTATTGCAGCTCGATCGCAGCCTGTCCGACACCTACTGGCTCAACGTCAACGATCCGGGCTTTCCCTTCGTCGGTGTCATCGAACACACCAACTTCGAGCCGGTGGGAACCTACGGCGGGCGACACATCGTCTATCTGTCGCGCTACCTGCCGGAAGCGGACCCCCTGTTCCGGATGAGCGATGGCGAAGCGCTCGACTACTGCCTGCCGTATCTGGCGCGCATGTTCCCCGCGTTTCGCCGCGAGTGGGTGCTCGACAGCCACGTCTGGCGCGCGCGCCATTCGCAACCCATCGTCGAACGCCACTACAGCCGGCTGATTCCCGACATGCGGGCGCCGCTGGCGGGCCTCTACCTGGCGAGCATGGCGCAGATCTACCCCGAGGATCGCGGCACCAACTATGCCATTCGGGAAGGGCGCCGCGTCGCCGCGGCGGTGGCGGACGATCTGCGCGCCGACCGCGGCGGCGAGCGTTCGTTCGTCGCGCGATCATGAAGGCCGGCACGATACGCGTCGCTGTCGCGCTGCTTGTTTTGCTTGCCGCGCTATCGGGCGCGCTTGCCGGACTGACGCAGCTTCGCCCGCGGCCGCAAGTGCTGCTCGCCCACGGCCCGGGCGGCGCCGCCGAGGTGGTGGCCATTGTCGGCACCGGTCAGGGCATCCGGCGCACGCCGCTCGCAGTGCAGGCCGACGGCAGTTTTTCGATCGGCGACATTCCGGGGTTGCCGGATGGCGGCCCGATACGGATGCGTGCGCTGCCGGATCGGACTTTCGCGGCAGTCGACATGGCCGGCGCGTGCCGGCCGGTCGCCATTCCGGCCAATCTCGGTGGCGGCCGCGCCTCGTCGCTTGTCGTCACCTGCGAGCGGAAGGGTGCCGTGTCGTTGGCAATCGCGTTGCTCGCCGGGTTGCTCGCTTGCGCGTTCGCCCATGCCTCGCTGAAGCGGCCGGACGGCATTGTCATGGGGACGATTGCGGCCGGCCGGACATGGTTGCATGCGCGCGACTGGCTGTGGCTGGTTCCCGCCGGGCTGCTGCTCGCCGCGACTTCCACTGGCGGCGATCTGCCGGTCATCCGGGCGGTCGCCTCGCTGGCAAGTCATGGCATCAACATCTATCAGTTTCAGATGCAATGGGAAACGCTGGGTGGTGGCCTGGCTTCGGGCGGGCTACCGATGTTTCCCTATCCGGCCCTTGCGCTGGCCCTGGTAGTGCCGATCGTGCAGTTCGCCGAGATGCTTGCACGGTTGCTCGGCGTTGATCCGGTCCGCCTGTCGCAGATTGCCTTGAGCTTCTCGATCTGTCTGGCGCTGTCTTCGAGCACGCTGGTCCTGCTGCGGATCTTCGTCGAGACGAAACTCTGTCCGTCGACGCAGGCGCGTCCGATCCTGCTGTTCTGCATGCTCAATCCGTTCCTGCTTTACTCGATTGCGATCTTCGGCCAGATCGACATTCTGTCCGTGCTGTTGCTGGGCCTCGGCCTGTTCGCCTTGACCTTCAACCGACCTGCGGCCGTGGCGGCATCGTTGCTGGCGCTCGCTATGGCGATCAAGCTGCACCATCTCTTTCTGCTTCCCGCAGTGCTGCTTTACGCGCTCTACCTGCACGGACGCGACAAGCAAGGCATGCGGCGTTTTGCCGTGTTTGCAGCTGTGCTGACAGTGATTCTGGTCTGCGCGTTGCTGGTGGAAGTCACGCTGGTCCCGGATTTCCGCATGCTCAACCGGATCAATCCGCAGGCTGCGCGGCTGTTCCAGGGGCTGCTGATGTTCTGGGGACCGGTCGGCGTGCTGGGCGTGTTCTTCGTCGTGCCCGCGATGTTCATTGCCGTCGCCGGAGTCTGGCCGTCGCGTTTGACCAAGGGCGGCCACTTCGTCATGTTCTGCCTTCTGGTCGGGCTGATCGTCGGTGCCTATCAGATCGTCATTCCATCGACGCCGGGCATGTACGCCTTCATGCTGCTGGCGGTGATGGCGTTCGCGGTAGCGGAGACGGATGCGCTCAAGCGGTTCGTGTTTTCGCTCGTCTCGATTGCCGGGGCCCTGAGCTGGTCGGTCACCAATACCGGCGACATCACCCGTGCGTTCATGTCGGGCGGCGGCTTCTTTGCGCAAATGCAGGCGGGCTTGCCGGCTTCACAGAATGAACGCTACGTCAGCATGGTGATGTCGGTCGAACGGTCATGGGTCGCCGCGCTGATGCTGTTGCTGGTGTGGAGCGCGTGGCGCCTGGTGTCGAACGGCGCGCGGGGCACCATTCGCGCAGCAGGGTCGGACGGGTCGACCAGCCAACCCGGCTGAGTTGGGGCGGCGTTGCGATCGGGAGAATCCGCGGTCATGCCTTGCAGGCCGTGCCGGTTTCCTTGAAGCCGAATTTACGCAGGATGTTTACCAGCGGACACAGGTTGGTGAAGCCGCTCTGGAACAGGTTGGCGCCGACAAAGGCGGTGAACCAGAGGAAGTTGTGATTGACGAAGATCGGGCTGGCTTCGGCACCCAGGCCGAGCGAGATCAGCACGAAAAAGCCGGCGACGATGCGGACGATGCGTTCGATGGACATGGTGTGTCCTTTCATGGGTTGGTGACATGTTCCAGGCGGCGGCGATTGGCGGCGTAGTAGAGCACCGGAATCACCACCAGGGTCAGCACGGTCGACACCAGGATGCCGAAGATCAGCGCGATGGCGAGGCCGTTGAAGATCGGGTCGTCGAGGATGAAAAAGGCGCCGAGCATTGCGGATGCGCCAGTAAGGGCGATCGGCTGCGCACGCACCGCTGCGGCGCGAATCGTTGCTTCGGCCAGCGGCGTGCCTTTGTCGATCTCGAGGTTGATGAAGTCGACCAGCAGGATCGAATTGCGCACGATGATGCCGGCCAGCGCGATCATGCCGATCATCGAGGTGGCGGTGAATTGCGCGCCGAGCAGCGCATGGCCCGGCATCACGCCGATGATGGTAAGCGGAATCGGCGCCATGATGATCAGCGGCGTGAGGTAGCTCTTGAACTGCGCTACTACCAGCAGGTAGATCAGCACCAGACCGACCGCGTAGGCGGCGCCCATGTCGCGGAAGGTTTCGTAGGTGACCTGCCACTCGCCATCCCACTTGACGCTGTATCCGGCGTAGGGGTCTTTCGGCGCGCGGACGAACCATTCGCCGAGCCTGCCGGTGGCGTTGGCGATGTCGTCGAGCGGCGCATCCTTGATCTGCGCGCGGATGTCGAACATGCCGTAGAGCGGCGAGTCGAGCTTGCCGCCCATGTCGCCGGTGACGAACACTACCGGCAGCAGATCCTTGTGGTAGATAACCTTGTCGCGCAAGACTTGGCGCACGTCCACCAGTTCCGACACCGGCACCATCGGGCCGGCATTGGCGCCCTGTTGCGCCCGCACGCGCAGCTTGAGCAGGGCTTCGAGCGAACTTTGCTGGCTCGGCGGCAAACTCACGCGCACCGGAATCTCGTATTTGTTGTCGCCGCCGTGCACCGGCGTCACGTCCTCGCCCGACAGTCCCAGTCGCACCACCTCGACCACGTCCTTCTGCGCCACGCCGAGCAGCGCCGCCTTGCTCTGCGAGACGCGCAGGATCGACTTCGGCGCGTCTTCGTCCACCGTGTCGTCCACGCCGACGATGTCGGCGGTGCTCTCGAACGCCTGCCGCACCTTTGCCGCGACGGCGATTTGCCCGGCATAATCGGGGCCGTACACCTCGGCGACGATCGGCGAGAGCACCGGCGGCCCCGGCGGCACTTCGACCACCTTGGCGTTGCCGCCGTGCTTGCGGGCGATCGCCATGATCTTCTCGCGCAGTGAAACCGCGATCTCGTGGCTTTGCCGGTCGCGGTGATGTTTGTCGGCCAGATTGACCTGGATGTCGCCCATCTCGGGCGCGCTGCGCAGGTAATACTGGCGCACCAGGCCGTTGAAGTTGATCGGCGCCGACGTGCCGGCGTAGGCCTGGTAATCGGTGACATCGTCGACTGTCGCGAGGAATTCGCCGATCTCGTGCAGCACGCTCGAGGTCTGCTCGACCGGCGTGCCGACAGGCATGTCGAGCACCACCTGGAACTCGCTCTTGTTGTCGAACGGCAGCATCTTCAGCACCACCAGCTTGCCAACCGGCAACAGCACCGATACGACGATCAACGCCAGGATGCCGAGCCACAGCTTCATGCGCGCGCGCCCGCCCGTCCGCACATCGAGCATCGGATTCATCATGCGGCGGAACACGCCGTCGAGCTTGTGCGAAATGCCATTCCCGGACCCGCCATGCGCGGCGGTCGTCGCAAGCAGCTTGTTGGCCAGCCATGGCGTGACGATGAACGCGATCGCGAGCGAGATCAGCATGCCCATCGACGAGTTGATCGGAATCGGGCTCATGTACGGCCCCATCAGGCCGCTGACGAAGGCCATCGGCAGCAGCGCCGCGATCACCGTGAACGTGGCGAGGATGGTCGGGCTACCGACCTCGTCTACCGCCTGCGGAATAACCTCCCACAGCGGCTTGCCCGGTTCCAGCGCCTGCCAGCGGTGGATGTTCTCGACCACCACGATCGCATCGTCTACCAGTATGCCAATCGAGAAGATGAGGGCGAACAGCGACACGCGATTGAGCGTGAAGCCCCACGCCCAGGATGCGAACAGGGTTGCCGCCAGGGTCAATGTCACCGCCACGCCGACGATCAGCGCTTCGCGCCAGCCGAGGGCCAGCCATACCAGCGCGACCACGGCGGCGGTGGCGAAGATCAGCTTGCCGATCAGCTTCTGTGCCTTCTCGGTGGCGGTGGCGCCGTAATTGCGCGTCACGGTGAATTCGACCCCGGCCGGAATGATCGAACCCTTGAGCGATTCGGCGCGCGCGATTACCGCCTCGGCGACATCGGCCGCATTCACCCCCGGCTTCTTCGATACCGACAGGGTCACCGCCGGATACTCGGCGCCCGGCGCGGCCTGCGCCGACGCCTTGCCGATGCCGTGCCAGACGTAGCGGCTCGGCTGGTCCGGGCCGTCCTCGATGTTTGCCACGTCGGCCATGAAGACCGGCCTGCCGTCCGCCACGCCGACCACCAGCTTGCGCACATCGTCGGCCGATTCGAGGTAGGTGCCGGTCTGCACCAGCACTTCGCGATTGCCCGAGACGATCTCGCCGGCCGGTTGCGAGGCATTCGAGATCTGGAAGGCGGCGCGCAGATCCTGCGCAGTGACGCCGTGCGCGGCCATCCGTTCGGCATCCATCAGCACGCGGATCACATGGCCGGGGCCGCCTATGGTCGCCACGTCGCGGGTGCCGGCGATGCGCTTGATCTCGGTTTCGGCGGCGCGCGCCACCTGCTGCAGCTCGAACGCCGCGCGCTTCGGGTCGGCGGTCCAGAACGTCAGGCTGACGATCGGCACGTCGTCTATGCCCTTGGGCTTGATGATCGGTTCGCCGACGCCGAGGTTGGGCGACAGCCAGTCGCGGTTGGAGTTGATCGTGTCGTAA
The DNA here is from genome assembly GCA_016711925.1 of Candidatus Methylophosphatis haderslevensis. Classification (GTDB taxonomy): domain Bacteria; phylum Pseudomonadota; class Gammaproteobacteria; order Burkholderiales; family Rhodocyclaceae; genus Methylophosphatis; species Methylophosphatis haderslevensis. Next base: position 66,305 of record JADJSA010000018.1, on the reverse strand, counting down.
AGCCGCACCAGCGCCTGGATTGGTTCCTGCCCGACCTCGTACTGCACGGTGACCACCGACATGCCGGGGCGCGACACCGAGAACACATGCTCGATGCCCGAGATGCGCGCCAGCACCTGCTCGGCCGGACGCGACACCAGCGCCTCGACATCCTTGGCCGAGGCGCCGGGAAACGGGATCAGCACGTTGGCCATGGTCACGTTGATCTGCGGCTCTTCCTCGCGCGGCGTCACCAGCACCGCGAACAGGCCGAGCAGCAGCGCGGCCAGCGCGATCAGCGGCGTCAGCGCGTTGCGCTGGAAGAGGGCGGCGATACGTCCCGAGAGTCCCATCGCGATGTCAGCGCCGGTCTATGCGCGGAGGCAATGCCGTCCCCTGCCCGAACGATTAGGAATGCGCGCCAAGGTCAGCGCGCCGGACCCGGGTCTGCGCTTTGTCCCGCTCCCGTTCCGGCACCCATTCCCGGACCCATCCGCCGGCCCATTCCAGGACCCATGCCCATCCCTGGTCCCATGCCCATTCCGGGACCCATGCCTGGACCCATTCCCGGCCCCATGCCTCTGCCGCGGCCCATGCCGCGAGGCGGCGGCGCGTCAGGCAAAGTCACGCCCCGTTCGCGCGCCCGCTGCTGCATCAGCGCATGGTGTTCCTGGCGGTACTGGTCGCGTTCCTCGGCGGTCTTCAGGCTGCGCATCTTGTTTCGATGCGCGAGTCGTTCCTCGCGGGTCATCAACTGGCTGCCGTAAATCGGCGCCGAACGGCCCGCACGCGGTTGGGGCTGCTCTGCGGGTGGCGACCCGGTTGGCTCGGCGGCAAACAGTCCGCCGGATGCCGCCAGCAACAGGCCGGACAGCAACGAAATGCGCAATGGGTGTTTCCACATGGTGGTCTCCTCATGAATCAAACGTCTGTCGGTCAATCTCGTGTGGCAGGTCCGCGCAGTCCGGCGCGCTGCCAGAAATCATGATGCTGCCTTGGTCGCACGCCCGCATTGACAGGGCGCAACCATCCCGACTGTGGTCCGGCGGTGCAAGCTGGCGCGTTGGCGCCGAGGTGGCGGATCGCCGATGCCGATGGCGTGCAACACCCGGCGCGGCTGATATTTCGGTCACCTGGATACGGTTTGCTTGAGCTGGATGCCGGCCTTGACCGGCTCGGTCGACACTTTGTCGCCCGGGGAAAGGCCCGCGAGTACTTCGATCAAGCCACCGGCGAAAGTCTCGCCGGTACGCACCTGGCGCAATTGCGCCACGCCCTTGTCGTCGAGCGCATAGGCGGCAGTCAGTTCGCCGCGCTTGACGATGGCCTGCTGCGGCATCACCAGTTTTTTCGCCTGGCCGACGATGAAATGCGCGCGGGCGAACATGCCCGGCACTATCCCCGGCAGGTTGTCGGGCAGTTGCACGCGCGCCCGCGCAACGTGGGTGCGTGCGTCGGCCAGCGGCAGGATCTCGACCTCGGTGGCATCGACCCAGGTGCCGGTATCCGGAAACTCGACCTTTGCGCGCAGCTTGCCGCGCAGTTCCGCGAGTTTGTATTGCGGAATGCTTGCCACCACACGCATGCCCCTCGGGTCGTAGATCGACAGCAGCGGCTTGCCCGGCGTCGCCATCTCGCCGAGTTCGGTCAGCCGCTCGGCAACCACGCCGGCAAGCGGCGACTGGATCAGCGTGAAGCTGCGGCCGGTGGTGGCCTGTCCGCGGCTCGCGCTGGCGGCCTTCATCTGCGCCTCGGCGGCGCGATAGGCGGTTTCGGCCTGATCGAGTGCCGACTGGCTGACGAATTTCTGCGCAAACAGATTCTTCGTCCGTTCGTAAGTGGCGCGGGCATTGGCCAGTTGCGCCTGCGCCTGGGCGACGTTGGCCTCCGCGCCGGCCACCGCCTGGTTCGATTCGCGCTCGTCGATGCGCATCAGCAGATCGCCCTGCCTGACACGGTCGCCGGCATCGACGCGCACCTCGACCACGCGCCCCTGCACCTGCGCGGCGACGGTGGCCTGATGCAGCGCTTCGACCGTCGCTTCGGCCGCAAAGGCCGTCGGCACCTCGCGCCACGCAACGACCGCGCTGGCGGGCGGCGCGTCGGCGGCGAACGCCGGCAGCGCGACCAGGGCCACCGCGGCAGACAGGGCGAACTTCAAACCGGATTTGCGCAACATGCCGACTCCTTCATGGGCCGGCAGCGATCCGCCGGCACGCCTTGCTGCAATCTATATATCAGTATATAGTGATATAGAGGTAAATTGCAAGCGGCCATTTCGCCGGACGGGGACGACGATGAAGAAACTGGGCACCGACGCGATCGAGCAGGTGGCGGCGTACTTCCGTGCGCTGGCCGAACCACAGCGTCTGCGTCTGCTCTCCGAACTGCGGCAGGGCGAGCGCAGTGTCGGGCAACTGGTCGAAGCGCTCGGCGCTACCCAGTCCAATGTCTCCAAGCACCTCGAGGTGCTGTTCGACGCCGGTCTGCTGAGCCGCGAACGGCGCGGCACTTCGACCGTCTACCGGATCGCCGAAGCGGAGACACTGCAACTGTGCGACCTGGTTTGCGGCAATGTCGTGCGCATCGCCGCGCGCCGCGCCGGCCGCGATCTGCGGCTCGGCCGGGGATAAGCCGGGACCAGTCGAGGGTTGGTCAGGCCGGGCTGGCAACCCGGCGCGCGGGGTCACTGCTTGTCGGTGCCGTCGATCAGGCGCCGGCGGGCCTCGTCCTGTTCCTTCAGGGTGCCTTCGACGCTCCTCGCCGCTTCGATCGCCTTCAACTGCGGGTCGATGACGCTCGGCCGGGGCGTCTCGACTGCCTTCCTGTCGGAGCACGCCGCGCATGCGACCAGCGCCGCGCAGAGCAGAAATCGACGTGCGGCAGGCATCGCCAGCCGTGCGCAATGCTCGACGTTCGCGCCCGCTCGCTGCAAGGCGGTGGGTGCCCGCGGTGCGCCAATTGCGCGTGCCGCGGTCTGATCGTGATGTCGTCCAGCCATGATCGCGCGATTCTACCCTTGCGCGGACGCCGCCGGCCCGCCCTGAAGCAGCGCCGCGGGCGCGCGCGGATCGGCCAGCTGGCGGATGAACCAGTTCAGCGCGTGCCCCTCGTGGTCGCTGCGCCAGGCAAGATGCGCGGGGGCGACCGGCCGTGCCGCGGCAACCCGCTTGATCACCAGCCTTCCCGCTTGTGCTTCGCGTTCGGCGGTCGGCCGCAGCAGGTAGCCGACACCCATCCCGGCAACCTGGGCGGCCAGCTTGGCCGGCGGGTCCGGCACCACCAGGGTTTCCTGCCCGCCGATCAGGCCGGCCTCGCGCGCCAGCAACTGGCGCGAGGTATCTGCCACCACCACGGCGCGGTAGGCGGCGATGTCTCGCTCGGCGAGCGGCTCGGCGGCCTGCGCCAGCGGATGCGCCGGCGCCACCGCGAAGACGAATTCCACCTCGCCGAAAGGCAGAGTGCGAATGCCGCCGCCGGCGGGCGCATCGCCGAGCGCCGCAACGGCCAGATCGGCGCGGCCGGTCACCAGCGCATCCCAGGTGCCGCCGAGCACCTCGTATGACACGCGCAGGCGCGTGCCTCCCTCGGCGGCCGTCTCGCGATAGAACAGCTCGATCAGCGGGAGCATGTTGCGGGCATCGACCAGCGCATCGAGGGCGATCCGCAACTCGTTCTCCCAACCGGTCGCGATGCGCTTGACGCGGCACTCCAGATCGCCGGCGGCGCGCAGCAGGTGGCGGCCCTGGTCGAGCAGGGTGCGGCCGGCCGGGGTCAGCACCGCGCGGCGGCCTTCGCGCACGAACAGGGTGACCGCGAGATCGCCTTCGAGCTTGCGGATCGCGTGGGTCAGCGCCGAGGGCACGCGGTACAGCGCCTCGGCTGCCGCGGCAAAGCTGCCGCGCGTATCGATCGCGTCGAGTATCTGCAGTGCCTCAAGAGTGATCCGCATCGCCGAAAAAATGATGAACAAAGTTCAACAGAATGGGCAAAACAATTCGATAGAAACGCCGCCAAGCCGCGTCTATAGTTCGTATCGTACTTGATCAACATTCATCAAACAATCGGCTCGTCCCCTGCGGCCGATCTGCGCAAGGAGAGACAAATGATCACGTTGCGCAAGGCCACCGACCGCGGACACGCCGACCATGGCTGGCTCGATACCTACCACAGCTTTTCGTTCGCCGATTACTACGACCGCGAGCAGATGGGCTGGAGCGTGCTGCGGGTGATCAACGACGACCGCGTTGCGCCCGGCAAGGGTTTCGGCACCCACGGGCATCGCGACATGGAGATCATCACCTATGTGCTCGACGGCAGCTGCAGCACAAGGACAGCATGGGCAACGGCACGATCATCGAAGCGCGGCGACGTGCAGCGCATGAGCGCCGGCAAGGGCGTGATGCACAGCGAATTCAACCCGTCGGCTGACAAGCCGGTGCATCTGCTGCAAATCTGGATCGTGCCCGAGGTCAATGGCGTGCGCCCGAGCTACGAGCAGACGCACTTCGCCGACGCCGACAAGCGCGGCCGCCTGCGCCTGATCGCCTCGAAGGACGGCCGCGAGGGCAGCGTGACCATCCACCAGGACGCCAGCGTCCATGCCGCCGTGCTGGCCGCGGGCGATGCGCTCGATTTCGCTCTGGCGGCCTCGCGCGTCGCGTACCTGCATGTAGCGCGCGGCGCCGTGATGCTCGACGGCATGCGCCTGGAAGCCGGCGACGGCGCGAAGATCGGCGCCGGCCACCGGCTGAAGCTCGAAGGTTGCGAAGGCGCCGGCGAGATCCTGCTTTTCGATCTGCCCGGCTGATGGCGGCGAACCAACTTCTTACCCAACCACGCAAGGAGAGCATCATGACAACAATTGCAGTCGTCTACCACAGCGGTTACGGTCACACCGCAAAGCAGGCGCAGGCCGTGGCCGATGGCGCCGGGCGCGTCGGCGGGGCGATCGTCAAGCTGATTCCGGTCGCCGAAGCCGAACAGCACTGGGACGTGCTGGCCGGGGCGGACGCCATCGTCTTCGGCGCGCCGACCTACATGGGCGGGCCGTCGGGCGAGTTCAAGGTGTTCGCAGACAAGACTTCCAAGCCCTGGTTCACGATGGCCTGGAAGGACAAAGTGGCCGGCGGCTTCACCAACTCGGCCTCGCTCAACGGCGACAAGCATTCGACGCTGGCCTATTTCGTCACGCTGGCGATGCAGCACGGCATGATCTGGGTCGGCACGGGGCTGATGCCGGCCAACTCGAGCAAGGCGCAGCGCAACGACATCAACCGCATGGGCGCCTCCACCGGTGCGATGGCCCAATCGGATTCCGATGTCGGGCCGGATGTCGCGCCGCCCGAGGGCGACCTTGAAACCGCGCGGCTGTACGGCGAGCGCATCGCGCAAATCGCCCAGCGCCTGCGCGCGGCCTGAGCCGACGGCAAACACCGCAGCGGGTCGCGACGATGCGCTGCGGTTAGAATCGCCGCTCTACCGCCATTTTCGGAGCAAGCATGAGCGTGCGCATCCTCGTCATTGCCGGTTCGACGCGAACCGCAGCGTTGTCCAAGAAACTCGCCGGCGCGGCGGTCCGCAGCGCCGGGCAGGCTGGTGCCAGCGCCACCTTCGTCGATCTGCGTGACTTTCCGATGCCGCTGTACGACGGCGATCTCGAAGCGGCCGGCGGACTGCCCGAGCAGGCGCTGCGGCTGCGCCAACTGATGCAGCAGCACGCCGCGCTGCTGATCGCCACGCCCGAATACAACAGCTCGATCCCGGCAGTGCTCAAGAACGCGCTCGACTGGCTGTCGCGCCCGCATGCGGCCGAGCCCGGCGTCTCGCCCTACAGCAACAAGGTCGCCGGATTGCTCTCCTCGTCGCCCGGCGCGCTCGGCGGTCTGCGCGGGCTGGTGCATCTGCGCCAGATCCTGCAGAACGTCGGCTGCCTGGTCATCACCGAACAGTTCGCGCTCGGCAATGCCGGCAGCGCGTTCGCCGCCGACGGCAGCCTGGTCGACGCCAGGCAGGCCGAGGGCGTGGCCACCGTGGTGCGGCGCCTGATCGACGTCACCGCGCGGCTCGCCGCCTGATGGGCTGCCTGCCCGCGCGGCAGTGGCCGCGCGCCGTCGCGGCGTCCGGCCACTGCCGCACGAATCGGCCATGAGCCCGGCCGATCACGAGCGTTTCCTGGATCTGCTGTTCGCGCGATCCCGGCGCGCGAATGTGACCATCGCATTGATCGCCCTCAACGCGCTTGCGTTTGTCATCAGCGCCGGCTTGTCGGGCAACCTGATGCAGGTCGGCAGCCCGGTGCTGCTGGCGCTCGGCGCCAACCATGCGCCGCTGGTCATGCAGGGCCAGGCATGGCGGCTGGTCGCCGCGATGTTCCTGCATGGCGGGCTGCTGCACATCGCGCTCAACATGTTCGCGCTCTACCAGGCGGGGCAGGTCGTCGAACGCCTGTTCGGCGCCACCGGGTTCTTGCTGCTCTACCTCGGCGCCGGCATCGCCGGCAACATCGCCAGCATGTGGTGGAACCCGCAGGCGGTGAGCGTCGGCGCCTCGGGCGCGGTATTCGGCGTCTATGGCGCGCTGCTCGCCTACCTGCGCGCGCAGCCGGGTTCAATGCCGATGTCGGTGTTCAACCAGATCCGGTCATCGACGCTGGCCTTCATCGGCTACTCGCTGTTCGCCGGCTTCGCGCTGCCGGGCATCGACAACGGCGCACACGTCGGCGGGCTGCTCTCCGGCATGGCAATCGGCTACGGACTCGCGCAGCCGCTTGAATCGCCGCACGCGCTGCGGCTGGCGTCGCCGCGCGCGTTGATCGCGCTGCTGCTGGTATCGTTGGCCGGCGGCTGGATGTACCAGCGCGTGCCGCACGCCAAGCCGAGTGCGCGCCTGATGCGCGCGCCCAACGACGGCGGCTTCAGCCGCGCGCTGGCGCAACTGACGATCGAAGAAGGCATGCTGGCCGCCCGCACCAGCGGCCTGATCGACAACCTGGACAAGCAAAAGATCGACACCGCGCAGGCGGCCGATGAAATGCGCCGCGAACTGGCGCCGCGCTGGCAGGCGCAGGTCGACGCCATGTCGCAACTGCGCCTGAGCGAAGGGCCGCTGGAACAGCACCGCCGGCAACTGGTGCGCTACGCCCAATTGCGCCGCGACGCGCTGATCGCACTGGCCGACGGCATCCAGGCGCACGACAACAGCCGCATCGAAACCGCGAACGCCCTGCAGGAACAGGCCGACCGGCTGATCGGCGAGATGCGAGGAGAGTAAGGCCGGCCCGCCGTCGGCGGGCGCGCCGACGGGTTCGTGTCGGGTGGATAGAATTGAGCGGGCGGCTGCGAGGCGCATGAACAGGACGTTCCACGGCCACCTGCCCGCTCAGGCGCATGGAATGGCGGTCTACACGATGCCATGCCGCAGAGCGCCAACTGGTGCGGCCCGCAGGGCTGCCACCCTGCGTGGCGTGTCAATGAGCGAAGTGCATAGCACCGAAGGTCTTCATTCCGCGCAACGACTATTGCGACGAACACGAGCTTAGTTATCCTTAAGCGCGGTCGGATTATTCGAGCGGCGAGAGACTATAGGGGTCTTCCGTATCCGCCGCATTGCACTCTCCAATAGCGGCGAAAGGAAGCGGTCGACCATCTCAGGAATTTCTCGTACAAGGAAGAAGATCTCCTCGTCTTCCGCGCGAAGCATCTCGTGGAAAAAGGGGCCACGCGTCGTTGCTTCGAGAATCGCAAGGAGGTCCGCGCGAGCGGAAGATATTGCCTTCTGATCACCACTTCGCAGAGCTTGGTAGAGGTCAAGGCCCATGTCGTATAGCCACGGGACATCCTCCCGGAAGACGGACAAAAACAGAAGCCATGCGGCAGCTGGTCCGTTCGGGGTTTTGCGAAGTGCCGGATGGAAAAGCAATTCTTCAAACATCATGGGGTGAAAGCGGTGCATCCGCTTCATGGCGCCGCGCTTGCCTACGGAGCGCACGCGATCGTCTACGCGTTCGGGGAGTTCTCGGACCATAACTTTCACTTCTTCAAAGAGTTTCGCGACGTTTGACTCGTCGGACGCGCCAGCCGCCGGCTTGCCCTTTGTGGGGATCAACTTCTTTGCGCCCTCTAGGAAGACTCGAACTTGCACCCTTACAGCCTCTTCGCGAGGCGATGCATCCGGGTTTCGTTGTAGCAACTGAATGACCAGCTTCGTGAGCGAGTCCTCGTCGTCGCCACAATTCTGAAACTGACCAAACGGGCCCGTGCTGACCTTTTCGAGTGGAACGCCAAGTGCCACGCCTAGGACGTTCGTGTCAAGTTTTCCCTTTGCGACCCCAGCCTCATATAGTATCCACGGTCGATCAGTACTGTGGTGCGTAAGGAGAGCGACAACATCGGTCGCGTCGCCCAACTGAGACATGATCGCCTTGTACCACTCAGTGCCGAACTCGATTCCGGAACTCCCCTTTTTGTCTGATGACCGGAACGATTTGAGCGTCCCGCCGCTTACATCGGAAAGAAGATTCGCAAAAGCCTCAGCTAGGTCAGCATCTCTGCTGTCGTGGCTGATGAAGACAAGGGCGCGTCCGCGCTTGGACACAGGCGACTGTGCGTCTTGCATTTGTGGGCTGGAATCCGCCGCTGCTGTCGCGGCGGTTTTTCGACGAACCATGGTTGTCCTCCTTAAGAGCAACGGTAGGGTGGGAACGGACAAGTGCTGGCAAACGAATCGGCATTCGATGTCCGAAAGTATGCGTTTCGGGAAAGAGATATGCAAGAAAGCTGTGATGTTTGACTTGTTCTCGCCAATCTAAGAAGTCGAAATCCCCGTTATCTAAGAAGTCGAAATCCCCGTTGCCTGCCGCAGTCCTAATCGGGCTTCGGCACCGGCACGACCGCCATCGTCAGGCGCGAGAGGCAGGTCAGCCGCCCGGCTTCATCCTGGATGCGTATTTCCCAAACCTGGGTGGCGCGGCCGATGTGCGCGGGGCGCGCGGTGCCGACCACCCAGCCCGATCTGGCGCTGCGTGTGTGATTGGCGTTGATCTCGAGACCGACGCAGCGCAGGCGCGTGCGATCGACGCAGTAGTTGGCGGCAACGCTGCCGACGGTCTCGGCCAGGACCAGCGAGGCGCCGCCATGCAGCAGGCCCATCGGCTGGCAGGTTCGGCGATCCACCGGCATGCGCGCGCGCAGGAAGTCGTCGCCGATCTCGATGTATTCGATGCCGATGAACTCGGACATCGTCTCGCGATCCCAGTCGTGGAGTTCTTCCAGCGTCGGACGCACATGCCAGATCGCCATCGTCGCGCTACGCGGTGGCGCCGGCCGGCGACAGGTCGGGGCGCAGCGCGCCGCGGTCGTCGAACACCACGCAGTTGCCGCGCCAGTGCGCGCCGCCCGCCTGCTCGAAGTATTCGAGTATGCCGCCTTCGAGCTGGAAGACGTGCGCGAAGCCGGCGCGCTTCATCAGCGGTGCGGCCTTCTCGCAACGGATGCCGCCGGTGCAGAAGGTGACGATGGTCTTGTCCTTGAGCGCCTCGATCTTGTCGAGAAAGCGCGGGAATTCGCCGAAGCTCGCGATGTGCGGGTCGATCGCGTTGTCGAACGTGCCCTGCGCCACTTCCCATTCATTGCGCGTATCGAGGACGACGAAATCGCGCCCTTCGTCATACCAGCGCTTGAGTTCGGCGGCGGGCAGGTAGGGCGCCGGCGTCGCGGCCAGGTCGAGGTCCGGCGCGCGCAGGGTGACGATCTCGTTCTTGAGACGCACGCGCAGCCGGTGGAACGGCACCGTGTCGCACCAGCTCCACTTGGCTTGCATGCCGGCGAAGCGCGCATCGGCCTGCAGGTCGTCGAGGAAGCCGCGCACATCGGCCTCTGCGCCGGCGAGGAACAGGTTGATCCCTTCGGGCGCGAGCAGTATGGTGCCCAGCAGATTGCGCGCCTCGGCGGCCGCCTGCAGGCGGGCACGCAGAGGTGTGCGATCATCGAGGGGCATAAAGCGGTAGGCGGCGATGTTGGCTATGCGAGCCATGGTCGGTCTGATTCCGGACGGGTCCGCGATTATACCGGCAGCACACGGGGCCGTCCTGGCGCGTTCGCGGAACAAGCCGGCCCCGGCCGCTGTCGCATGGAGTCACGACTTTCACGATACGGCACGAATCATGACGATCGACAACGCTAACGAAACCTGGCGCAAGAACCTGCGCGGCGACCATGCTGCCGAACTGCGCGGCGCGCGCCCCGCCTGGTGGTGGACCGGTGTGCCGCCGCAGGATTGCCCGGGCCGCCAGTCCGACGGCACGCTGACTTCTCTGCCGCAGCCCAATCTTGCGACATGCACGCGCCAGTCGGTGCGCGACTATTTCGAGAACACCTGGACGCTGACCGAGGTGCTGTTCTCCGCGCTGTGCGCCGAGGAGTCTTTCTATCGCCCGCCCTATCACCACCTGCGTCACCCGATGGTGTTCTACTACTGCCATCCGCCGGCGCTCTACATCAACAAGCTGCGCGTGGCAGGGCTGATCGAGGCGCCGCTGAATCCCTACTTCGAGCGATTGTTCGAAACCGGCGTCGATGAAATGCGCTGGGACGACATGTCGAAGAACGCCATGCTGTGGCCCGGCTTGCGCGAAGCGCACGCCTATCGCCGGCAGGTGCATGAGATCGTCGCGCGGCTGATCGATACCCATCCCGACCTCGCCGACGGCCATGCGCCGATCGGCATGAAACACCCGCTGTGGGCGCTGTTCATGGGCTTCGAGCACGAGCGCATCCACCTCGAAACCTCGGCCATGCTGATTCACGAGTTGCCGCTCGATCTGCTGCAGCGTCCGCGCGAATGGCCGGCGCTGCATGCCTCGGCACTGCGTGCGGGTGAGAGCGTGTTTCCGCCGCGCGCCGGCGTCGATTTTCCCGCCGGCGAACTGCTCGACGTGCGCGCGACCCGCGTTGGGCTGGGCAAGCCGAGCGACTGGCCTTCCTACGGCTGGGACAACGAATACGGCAGGCGCGAAGCCGCCGTGCAGCCGTTCCGCGCCGGCCGCCGGCTGGTGAGCAACGGCGAGTATTACGAGTTCGTCATGGCCGGCGGCTATCGCGAGCAGAAATACTGGTCGGAGACCGGCTGGTCGTGGCGCACCTTCCGCAACCTCAAGTGGCCGACCTTCTGGGTGCCGGACGGCCCGGCGGGCTTGCATCGCTACAAGCTGCGCACGCTGTTCGAAGCGACAGAGATGCCGTGGAACTGGCCGGCCGAAGTCAATGGTCACGAGGCCCATGCCTACTGCGCGTGGAAAAGCGAACGCGACGGCCTGCCCCATCGGCTGCCCTCGGAGGCCGAGCACCACGCCCTGCGCGATCCGCTCGCCGGTGTGGCCGACGATCCGGTGATGAACCGTGATGGCGCCGGCATGCGCGACGCCGGGCTGAACCTCAACCTGGCTCACGGTTCGTCGAGCCCGGTCGATGCCGGCCGCGCGACGCACGCCGGCTTTCACGACGTATTCGGCAACGTCTGGCAGTGGCTGGAAGACCATTTCAATCCGCTGCCCGGCGGCGAAGTGCATCCGTTCTACGACGATTTTTCCAGCCCGTGCTACGACGGCCAGCACCAGATGATGATCGGCGGCTCGTGGGTGTCGACCGGCGACGAGGCCAGCGTCTGGGCGCGCTTCCATTTCCGTCCGCACTTCTTCCAGCATGCCGGCCTCCGCCTGGTGCAGGCGGCGCACGATGGTGGCGCGGTGCGGCTGGACAGCGCCGGCTCGGCGCACCAGGTCTATGAAGACGCGCAAATGCTCAACGATTACCTGCTGCTGCACTACGGCGCGGCGCAGGACCAGATGCCGTGGGCATTCGGTCCGCGCGAGGCGACCGGTTTCCCGCAGCGTTGTGCGCAATGGCTGCTCGACGGCGCACGCGAATTCGGTGCCGGCAGCGACACGGCGCTGGATGTCGGCTGCGCGGTCGGACGCGCCAGCTTCGAACTGGCGCGCGGCTATGGCGAGGTGACCGGGGTCGACCTCTCGCGCGCATTCGTCGACGCGGCACAGGCAGTGCAGCGCAAAGGCGAATTGACGTTCTTCCGCAGGGACGAAGGCGAACTCGGCGCGCAGGTGAACGCGATGATCGATCCGGCGATCGATCGCGCGCGCGTCAACTTCCGCCAGGCCGACGCCACCTCGCTGCCGGCCGACTGGCTGGATTTCGATGCCGTGCTGATGGCCAACCTGTTGTGCCGGCTGCCGAGCCCGAAGTCGTTGCTCGGGCGCCTCGGCGGGCCGCGCGGCCTGGTGAAGGTCGGCGGGCTGGTGGCGATTTTCTCGCCCTACACCTGGCTAGAGCAATTCACGCCGCGCGGCGCCTGGCTCGGCGGCCTGGTGCGTGACGACAAGCCGGTAAACAGTGCCGACGCGCTGCGTGAATTCCTCAACCACGAAGGCTTCGCCCTGCGCCGCGAGGACGAGGTGCCGCTGATCATTCGCGAACATGCGCGCAAGTACCAGTACATCGTCACCAGCGCGATGTTGTGGCAGCGGGTGAAATGAGGCTCGAGGTTCGTCCACTCAACCGTTCGTGTTGAGCGTAGCGCGGCGGAGTCGAAACACGGTTAAGCCGGATTGTGCAAGAGGCGGCGAAGTCCTTCGACTTCGCTGCGCTACGCTCAGGACGAACGGATTTCGCGGCCGATAAACGGTAAGCGCGCAACGCGCCCACCTTGATGTGCGGCGATCAGTGCTGTAGGGCTGGGGTGCGCAACGGCAGCAGCGAATCGATTCGGCTGTTCGGGCAGGTGGGCAGTTTTTCCAGGGTCTCGCGCAACCAGGCTGCCGGGTCGAGCCCGTTGAGCTTTGCAGTGTAGAGCAGGCTCTGAATGGCTGCAGCCCGCTTTCCAGCGCGCTCGGATCCGGTGAAGAGCCAGTTCTTTTGCCGATAGCGATCGGCCTGATGGCGTTCTCCACTGGATTGTTGTCCATCGGCAGGCTTCCGTCGCTGGCATACCGGCTCAAGGCTGGCCAGCGCTTCAGACTGTAGTCGATCGCCTTCGCCGTGCCCCCCGCCATTGGCCACATTCACCCGCGTTCGCAGCAACCAATCGTGCATGGCTTGGAGTTGCGGCTGCGCTTGGTCCTGGCGCAGATGCGTGCGTGCCACGCCATCCATGTCGCGGCCTTGCGCCTCGATGGCATACAAGGCGCCGATCCGACGCAACGCCTCCTGCGCAATGGCATTGGGCTCGGCGGCATTCAGATCGAAGAACTTCCTGCGCGCATGGGCCATACAGCCAAGCTCGGTCAGCCCGTCGGCAAACAAGGCCTTGTAGCCAGCGTAGTCATCGACCATCAGATGGCCTTGCCAGCCCGAGAGAAACGCTTGGGCATGGGCGCCGGCGCGACTGGGTTGGTAATCGAACACCACGATCGGCGGACCCGTCTCCAGCACGTTGCTCCGGTACGCCCACAGATAGGCGCGCTTGGTCTTGCCTCGACCCGGGTCCAGTTGCTTGACCGGTGTTTCATCGGCATGCAGCACGCGGCCTTTGAGCAGCATCACCGCCAGCCGATCGACCAGCGGCTGCAGGGCCACGCCGATGCGTCCCACCCATTCGGCCATCGTGGTACGCGAGAGGCTGACTCCATCGCGGGCCGCAATCTGCTCCAGCCGGTACAGCGGCAGGTGATCGAGAAACTTGCTGATGGCCACCCAGCTCAGCAGCCCCGTGGCCGCCATGCCCGCGTCGATCACGGCCGGCGCAATCGGTGCGGCTGACACCGTCTCGCATGCACGGCAGGCGTACTGCGGGCGGATGTGCCGATGCACGAAGAAACGGGCCGGCTCGACGTCCAACTGTTCGCTGATGTCCTCGCCGATCTTGACCAGCGCCGTACCGCACTGCCCACAGGTGCAGGAGATCGGTTCATGCCGGTGCTCGATGCGCGGCAGATGATCTGGCAGCGGCTGACGACCGGCGCGCAGGCGAGGCGTGCGGGGCACCTGCGGCTCGCTGGTCGCTGCGGCCTCGGCCTGTTTCCTGGCCAGCCTGGCCTGGGCGGCGGCGATATCGCTGGCCAGCGTCTCCTGGAACAGATCGCCTGCTTCGGCCGAGAAGGCTTCGCTGCGCGCGCCAAAGCGCATCCGGCGCAGGTGCGCGAGCCCAGCGTGAGGGCCTGGATCTTGATCCTGGCGGCGTGAAGCTCGCTGTCGCGGCGGGTGATTTGTTCGCTCAGCCGAAGCGCTTCGGCTTCTTCTTCTTGTGCCTGGTCGATGAGCTTCTGAACGGTGCCGAGTACCCAATCCGGCAGTGCGGGCGTGGCATTCAGGCGGGCCAGTTCAGCGTCCAAATTCATGCCGATATTATACTCTGCAACAGGCCGAAGAGCCGCATGCACAGGGCCTTTCAGCGATATTTGCCGAGATTCTTCTTGCAGGTCTTCGTGGCCCGGTTCAGACCCGCCAGTGCGCCGGCGCTGGCGCTTCGAGTCGCTGCCAATCGACCCCGCTGACGAGCCATTGCCACTGCGCAGCGCTGAGGGTAAAGACCGCGGTGTCGGCACGCGGCCAGATGAAGTGCCCCCGATGCAGGCGCCGATGACACAGCCACACGCCGGTGCCATCCCACACCAGAAGCTTGAGCCGATTCAGACGCCGGTTGCGAAAGGCATAGGCACTGCCATCGCAGGGCGAGCGTCCCAGCGTGTTCTGTATGCGCTGCGACAGTCCGTCGATGCCGGCGCGCATGTCAATCGGTTCGACAACCAGCCAGACCTGGTGCGGGCTCGGGATCATGACAGTTGTTTCAAGAACTCGACCAGCAACGGGACACTGCTACCCGGCAACTCAATTTCCCAACCATCCGGACTGCGCAGGCGCACGACGCTACCCGTTTCCGCCTTGCCCACGCTCACCGGCACCAGGGTCAGCGATGACTTTGCCGCCGCGATGGTCTGCTTCTCCCGACTGCGCCAGCGATGGAACGCTCGCTCGCTCAGTCCGTTGTTCGCGCAGTATTCGCGCTGCGTCAGATCACTTCGAACCCAGTTTTGAATGTGCTCTCGCCAGTAAGCCGGTCCGTGTCTCTTCGCCATTCGTCGCGCCTCAAAAACAGGCGACAACATCGCACGAGTTCAACCGATGAGTACAGGTGGTCGCGGTGGACGCTTACGATAAACGGTCCTCTATTCGCCCGCGAATCGCATCAACGCTATCGGGTCGGCCTGCACCGTGACGCCGCCGGCGAGCAGCCACGCGCTGCCGCCGTCGATGGTCGCCTGCAATGCATCGTGCGCTCGGCCAGTGCGGCGAGCGGCCGAGTCAGCTCCGGCGGCAGGTTGAACACCGCGAGATTGTCCAGCCGCTCGAGCTTGCCGCGATTGGCCTCCCACCACATGTCGGCGGTGCGCCCGCCGTACAGATAGACGACTACCCGATTGGCGCGGCCGCAGGCCCGGCGCACACGCCGCTCGTCCGGCAGGCCGACATCGATCCAGCATTCGATCGCGCCGGTGAGATCCTTCAGCCACAGGTCGGGCTCGTCGTCGGAAGAGAGGCCCTTGCCGAATTCCAGCCGCTCGTGGGCATTGAGCGCGAAGGCCAGCACCCGCACCATCATGCGCTCGTCGGTCTCCGACGGATGGCGCGCGACGGTCAGCGCATGGTTCGCGTAATAGCCGCGATCCATGTCGGCGATCTGCAGATCGGCCTTGAAGATGGTTGCCTTGAGTGCCATGCGTGGGGGTTGAGCGTCAGCGGACGAGGAGACACTTTAGCATCCAGCCGATCTAGTCTTGGAGACTACTAGGAACAGCCTCTATTCAGGTACTCACGAAGTTCGAACGACAGGGCGATCTCGACTTTTGGCAACCGGACGACAAGGTTGACTTGCTGAAAACCGCCGGTCTCATAGGCCACATAGTCTGTGTTAGCGAGTCGCGACATCCTGACCGCAAAGATGTTCTTCCAAGTGCCGTTTTTCCACTTCGCGTTCAGCCCTTTGTCTGCCGCTTCGTATGGACGCCAAACAGGTACTTCGTGATTGTCGTACTTGACGTATCCGGTTTCGATTGACGATTCGGGATCGAGCCGAACGTCGTACACATTCCGAATCATCACGTGCGATCCGTTGCCAATATCGATTTTTTGTCCGTGAATGCCCATAGACGATTCTCCCAACGACACGAAGGACTGTTGTTTTGCCACCCACTTCTCGAGATGACTTACACCATCGCGAAAGGGTGTTCGCACCAGTGATGTCTGTTCGTACAAGGCTATAGAGGTTTTCTACTGTTTGCTGGAGGAAGGCCATCGATGATCTGTTGAAGACGTTCCTCCTTGGATTTGATGCGATCGTTCGAGTACCCCGAGAGCATGGCGACGATGCTTACCCAGTTCTGTGAACTTTGTAGGTCGTAAGTCCTCTTTCGTCCCACCTCGTAGATTGCGTACAACTGCGCATCCCAAAGAAAGTTGAACAAAGAATTCGATTCGAGAGCTGCGATTGTCATAACTCGCTGTAGGTGCCGATCACTGACGCCAGCAAGCACCCACCAGCTTGAAACGAGGCCAACAAGCAGTCCAATCCATCCGAAGCCGGCAGCATATACAAGCATGGCGATCGCAATTGGACCGACCAACGAGATAAGTTTGAGCAGATTCGCCATCCATGGGAATTCGAGTTTATTGCCATAGGCACCCGAGTGTCTCAGGATCGACAGGATTCGGTTTCCTATGGGGGGGAATGGTTTTCGCGGAAGAATCACTATGAGATTCGAGAGAGCAGCTACCTGTAGAAGCAACTGAGCACGACCTGATCGAGGTTCGATAGTGGTTAGATCCCATCCACTTTCTCGAGCAGGGATCAAGAATGCTTCCCACGTGTCAACTCGTAGCTCTTCGATACGATCGAGCCTATTGCGTGGCATTTCGTAACGGAAGAAACTCTCAAGGTCGTCAAGTCGATATTCAAGTTCATCGTGATCCATAGTTGCCCCGGTCAGCTCAGAGGTTGGTCCAATACGCTACGGGTTCGCGGTAACTACAAACTCGAATCCCAAGAAATTTCGACTGCCTGCTTGACCTCAATCTCCGACGGAGTTATTTCCTCGGCAATTTCCAAGGAGTAACAGTAGTCGATCTGCGGTACTTGATCCAGCGAAGCGCTTAACCCGCCAGGCTCCCGGGGGAAGTCACCATAGGCGATGTCGCGCAACGCGCCGAGCGTCGTGCCGGCTGCATTCGCGAGCAATTCGGCAGTCCGGGTTGCCGAGGCGACCGCCTGTCGCAGCGCCTCATCGCGCAGGCCGGATTCATCGCGAACGACGAACGTGAGACGTGCGCCCGGTTCGGCGCCGCTTTCCGCAGCGGCCGAGAGGATGGCATTGAGCAAGGGGCGATCGAAATCGACGCGGGTTTCGAGACGGTGCGTTCCGGCGTAGCCGAGAAATGTCCGTTGGCCGTCAGCGTAGTCCGTCTCGGCATCGACATTGAAGTAGCTTGTCCGGATGGCGTCCCGCTCGACGCCGGCCCGCGTGATTGCATCCTTGAGCGCCGTGACGCGGGCTTCGAGCTGCTTCATCGCCGTCGCGTAATCCTTGTCCCGCGCCTTGACGTCGAGTTGCACGTCTACGGCATCCGGTGTGCCTGTTGCGGTTGCATTGCCCTTGACGCGTATGGTGCTCATTGCCGACCCCCTTGGTTGCTGTTGATGGTTGATGAAGAGAATGGCCGGGCCGGCGACAGCCAGGCGAGTGCCGTCTCGGCCGAGGCGCAGCCGAGCCGGCGGGCACGCCGGAAGCAGCGCTCGGCGACTCGCGCGCTTGCCGGTACGCCGAAGCCTTGCAGGTGCAGCAGGCCGAGGTTGTAGGCGCCCAGCCCCGATCCGCCGCGCGCGGCGCAGATCAGGAACAGGCGTGCCTTGCGTGGATTCGTGGCGCAGCCATAGAAACCCAGGCTGGCGGCGCCGACGAGGTTGGCGGCACTGGCGCAACCCTGTTCGGCCAGCTTCTCGAGTTCGACCAGGCGCCGGTTCAGGCAGGCGCGCAGGTCGAACGGCGTGCGCTGCGGCGCAGGCGCATCGACGGGCGGCGCGGGTTCGGGCGGGAAGGCCATGCCCAGCACCAGGCCATGGCGATCCAGCAGGTCGTGGATTTCGTCGAGGCTCTTGCGACCGAGGTTGGGCGATCGCAGAAGATCTCGCTCGGTCAGCGTGGCGAGCTGTTTGATGTCCCGTACCTGAAGCCCCAGCAACGCGTTGCGTACCCGCGTCGACAGGGCGATGTCCTCGATTGCGGCGAATGGGTGCTGCATGTGCGCCTCCATGAGTTCGGCATCGAATTGATGCCACCGGACGCAGTGTGCCGATGCAAATTTTTGTTGTGCAAGCCCCCTGAGGTACAGTAGCGTCGGGGTGATGTTTTTCGGTTTCAGCGCGCACTGGTTTCATTCCTGCCGCCGCAGCGAGCATCGACAATGCTGTCTGAGGCGGCTGCCCGGAAAGCCAGTATCCATGCGCCTCTCCGGCATGCATGGCCGCAGGTCGCCTATCCGTGCGGGGTGTGGCGCGTTGGTCCGCGGGGGGCCGAGGCGGTAAAATCGCCGCCATGAGTTCTCCGGCTGCGCCTTCCTTCATCCACCTCCGTCTCCACAGCGAATACTCGATCGTCGATGGCATCGCGCGCATCGACGATGCGGTGGCGCGTGCGGCCAAGGACGGCCAGCCGGCACTGGCGCTGACCGATCTGGCCAACCTGTTCGGCATGGTCAAGTTTTACAAGGCCGCGCGTGGCGCCGGCGTCAAGCCGGTGGTCGGCTGCGATGTGTGGATCGAGAACGAGGCGGAGCGCGACAAGCCGTTTCGCGCATTGCTGCTGGTGAAGAACCGCGTTGGTTACGGCCGCCTGTGCGAACTGCTGACCCGCGCCTACCTGTCGAACAAGTTCCGCGGGCGCGCCGAACTCAAGCGCGAGTGGTTTGCCGGCGCGGGGGCGACGGAAGGCCTGATTGCGCTTTCCGGTGCGATGACCGGTGATGTCGGACAGGCGCTGCTCAATGGCAATGCGGAAGCGGCGGACAAGCTCGCGCGGCAATGGTCGCGCTGGTTTCCCGATGCCTACTACGTCGAGCTGCAGCGCGCCGTGCATCCACAGACCGAGAGCCATGTGCGTCAGGCCTGCGCGCTGGCGGGGCGACTCGAGCTGCCGGTGGTTGCCACGCATCCGGTGCAGTTCATCGACCCCGGCGAGTATCGCGCGCACGAGGCGCGCATCTGCATCGCGCAGGGCTACGTCTTGAGCGACAAGCGCCGGCCGCGCGAATTCACCGAGCAGCAGTATTTCAAGTCGCAGGGCGAGATGGCGGAACTGTTCGCCGACATCCCCGAGGCGCTGGCCAACTCGGTGGAGATCGCGCGCCGCTGCAACCTGTCGGTGACGCTGGGCAAGAACTACCTGCCGCAGTTTCCGACGCCGGAAGGCCTGACGATCGACGAGTTCATGGTGCGCGAGGCCGCCGCCGGGCTCGAGAAGCGGCTGGTGCAGCTTTTTCCGGATGAAGCGGTGCGCGAATCGCGCCGTGCGGAATACGAGGCGCGGCTCGAGTTCGAGACCGACACCATCATCCAGATGGGTTTCCCCGGTTATTTCCTGATCGTCGCGGACTTCATCAACTGGGCCAAGAACAACGGCGTGCCGGTCGGGCCGGGGCGCGGCTCGGGCGCCGGGTCGCTGGTGGCCTATTCGCTCGGCATCACCGATCTCGATCCGCTGCGCTACGCGCTGCTGTTCGAGCGCTTCCTCAACCCGGAGCGGGTGTCGATGCCCGACTTCGACGTCGACTTCTGCCAGGACAATCGCGGCCGCGTGATCGACTATGTGCGCGCCAAGTACGGCGCCGAGGCGGTGAGCCAGATCGCCACCTACGGCACCATGGCCTCGAAGGCGGTGATCCGCGACGTCGGCCGTGTGCTCGACATGCCGTACAACTTCTGTGACCAGCTCTCCAAGTTGATTCCCGTCGTGCAGAACAAGCCGGTCGGCCTGCGCGAAGCGCGCGAGGCCGAGCCGCTGCTGGCCGAGCGCGAACGCAACGAGGAAGAAGTGCGCGAACTGCTCGCGCTGGCCGAGCCGCTCGAGGGGCTGTCGCGCAACGTCGGCATGCATGCCGGCGGCGTGCTGATCGCACCGGGCAAGCTGACCGACTTCTGTCCGCTCTATCAGGCCGACGGCGACGACGCGGCATCGATCTCGCAGTTCGACAAGGACGACGTCGAGGCGATCGGGCTGGTGAAGTTCGACTTCCTCGGCCTGCGCAACCTGACGATCATCGATCTGGCCACGCAGTACATCAAGCGGCTCGACCGGTCGTTCGATACGCGGCTGGAAGACCTGACGTTCGACGATCCGGCCGCCTACAAGATTCTGAAGGACGCCAACACCACGGCGATCTTCCAGGTGGAAAGCGCGGGCATGAAGAAACTGCTCGCCAAGCTGGCGCCCGACCGTTTCGAGGACATCATCGCCGTGCTTGCGCTGTACCGGCCCGGTCCGCTCGGCTCCGGCATGGTCGACGACTTCATCCTGCGCAAGAAGGGTCAGCAGAAGATCGACTATTTCCATCCCGACCTGCAAGCCTGCCTGACGCCGACCTACGGCGTCATCGTGTACCAGGAGCAGGTGATGCAGATCGCGCAGACCGTCGGCGGCTACACGCTGGGCGGCGCCGACATGCTGCGCCGCGCGATGGGCAAGAAAAAGCCCGAGGAGATGGCCAAGCACAAGGGCACCTTCGTCGAGGGCGCGGTCAAGAAAGGCTACGAGCGCGAACTGGCTGACTACCTGTTCGAGCTGATGGCCAAGTTCGCGGAGTACGGCTTCAACAAGTCGCACACCGCGGCCTATGCCGTCGTCACCTACCAGACGGCCTGGCTCAAGGCGCACCATTGCGCGGCCTTCATGGCGGCGACGCTGTCCTCCGACATGGACAACACCGACACCGTCAAGATCTTCTTCGACGATGCGCGGGCCAACGGGCTGACGATACTGCCGCCCGACGTGAATGCCTCGGAGTACCGCTTCGTGCCGGTGTCGCGCAGCGAAGTGTGCTACGGCCTCGGGGCGATCAAGGGCACCGGCGAGCAGGCGGTCGGCATGATTCTCGATTCGCGCTTCCGCGACGGACCGTTCAAGGACCTTTTCGACTTCTGTGCGCGGGTGGACAAGCGACTGGTCAATCGCCGCACCATCGAGGCGCTGGTGCGCGCGGGCGCCTTCGATACCCTCGATCCGAAGCGCGATCGCGCCGAACTGTTGGCGAGCGTCGGCATCGCTATGGAAGCGGCCGAGCAGGCCGCAGCGAACGCCCACCAGGGCGGCCTGTTCGACATCGGCGGCGTCGCCGAGACCGTGCGCCCGGACTACGTGAAGGCCAAGCCTTGGACCGAGCGCCAGCGCTTGCTGGAAGAGAAGCAGGCGGTCGGGTTCTTCCTCTCGGGCCACCCGTTCAACGAGGTGCGGCCCGAGGTCTCGCGCTTCGTCCGGCGCAAGCTGGCCGACATCGAGCCGGGCAAGGACCTGGTGCTGCTGGCCGGCATGGTGGTCGGCACGCGCACCCAGATGACGCGGCGCGGCAAGATGGCCTTCGTCATGCTCGATGACGGCTCGGCGTCGCTTGAGGTTTCGGTGTTCAACGAGGTCTACGATGCCGAGCGCGCCAAGATCGTGGTCGATGATGCGCTGATCGTCGATGGCAAGGTGCAGAAGGACGACTTCACCGGCGGCTACCGCGTAATCGCCGAGCGGCTGATGACGCTGGCGGAGGCGCGCGCGCGCTTCGCCAAGCAACTCACGCTGCGCATGAATGGCGAAGTCAAGGGCGCCGGCGGCGCCGCCGCGGCCGCGCACAAGCTGCAAACCCTGATGGCGCCCTATCGCGACGGCCCGACGCCGGTGGTGCTGCGCTATCGCAATCGCGACGCGGAGGCCGAGATGCGCTTCGGCGAATCCTGGCGGGTGCGGCTGGACAACCGGCTGATCGACGATCTGCGCGAATGGCTGACAGCCGAAAACGTCGAGGTGACCTATCCATGAACGGCGCGCGGATCATCGACCGGACCATGCTGGACGCGGCGAGCCAGGCGGCGCGAGAATCGCCGCGCGGCCGGCGCAACCGGAATTTGCACGCGGAAAACGAGGCGCCCTGCCATCGCCTGCTCAACGCGATCGAGCCGGGTTCGTATGTGGCGCCGCATCGCCATCTCGACCCGACCAAGGATGAGAGCATCGTCGTGCTGCGCGGCCGGCTGGGCTGCGTGGTGTTCGACGATGCCGGCGCGATCGTCGAGTCCTGCGTGCTGGCCCCGGCAAGCGACCGCGTCGGCATCGACATTCCCCACGGCACCTTCCACACCGTGTTCGCGCTCGAGCCGGGCACGATCTTCTTCGAGGCCAAGGCCGGCCCCTATCAGGCGCTCAGCGAGGCGGAGTGCGCGCCGTGGGCGCCGCGCGAGAACCAGCCCGGGTGTGCCGAATTTCGCGCCATGTTGCAACGCAAGGTTTGTGGATGAGTTGGCCGGAAAGCCAGTAAACACGGGCATCTCCAAGGTTGCAGCCTGAAACGCAAGTAAACACGCGGGTTCTGGCGATGGCGCCTTGCAGAAGGCCTGTTCATGCGGTGTTGCGAACGGCAACCGGCGCACGTCGGGCTGGGTAGACAAGCCGATCCCCACGCGGATGCCGAATTGCGACAGTTTCCACAAAAAACTGTCGGGGAAATCCGACTGCCCGCGGCCGGCCGGGTGCTCTGGCGTGGTTCCGGCGGCCGGTCAGCCGCCAAGAGTGCCGTCGGCACCCACGCCAAACGCCCGGGCCGGAAATGCTGTTCTGCAACAATGTGTTGCTTGGCGGGGTCTGGGGCTGACCGGAAATGCACGTCGCGAACGCTTGGCCGCAGCGGCTCCGGTGGGTGGCGGATTCTTCCGTTGAAGTGTGTGATTTTGTTGCTTGATCACGCCAGTCTGTCCCGCCGCACCGACATTCGTGCTCTTCGCGCGGGCAGGGCTCGACTGGGCGACTCAGCAGCATTCCTAGTGGCACACGAGTTGCTTATAGCGGAACGGCTTGTCAAGTGTTCTTTCGACGGTGTGCACGTTTGGAAGTGAAATTCTCAAGCCGGGCGTGACAAATGTCGTAAAGGAACTTGCGACGCAAGTGACGGGTTCTCAGGAACGCGTCCTCGCTGAAAAGGGCAAACCACCCGAAAGGGTGAGACGCAAAGCCGTTGGCCTAAACCTCTCGAGATTGCGAGGGGCAAGGCAGCCAGGTTGCCGGTGATGCCAGTTCACTGGTGCGTGGATTCTTCATGCATCAGGAACTGTGCGCCATTCCAGGACCACGGGTTGCCGGGCAACGGTGTGCAGACATCGTGTACTGGAGGCGCCATGTTGCATCACTTTTTCCGCGTCAAGGCTGCAACGGCATTTTTCGCCGTGCTGCTGCTCTCACTGTTCGCGATCCCTGCATTCGCAGGCCAGGCCAGCCTGGCATGGAACGCTTCGGCCTCCTCGGGCGTGACCGGATACAAGGTGCACTATGGGACCGCCAGCCGCAATTACGCGACGCATCTGGATGTTGGCGGCGCGCTCAGCGCAACGGTGCCCAACCTGACTGCCGGAACCACCTATTACTTTGCAGTAACGGCCTACAACGCAGCCGGGGAAAGTGGTTACTCGAACGAAGCGACTGCGGCAATTCCGGTGGCCGTTGCCCCACCGGTGGCAATGTTTACCGCGGGGCCGGTAACAGGTACGGCACCGTTGAACACTACCTTCACATCGTCCTCGACTGGTTCGATTTCCACCTACGCCTGGAGTTTCGGCGACGGCGGTTCCGCCTCGACTGCGAATACCAACCACACTTACAGTAGTGCCGGCATCTACACTGTGACGCTTACGGTAAGCGGGGCGGGCGGGACCGCGAGTGCCTCGAAAACTATCAATGTTTCGGCGCCTATCGTAGTCGCAAAACCGAATCCAAATGACCTGGTGATTGATTTCGGAGCGAATTTCGGGATCTGGCAGCGGCTCAACAATACGAGTTGGTCTGGACTCTACGGAGGTGCGCCCTCCAAGCGCATTGTCGTTGCTGACCTCGACCACAACGGAGTTGCGGATCAAATCATCGACTTCGGCAGCGCATATGGGATTTGGACAAGGATGAACAACGCCGCCTGGGCGCCACTGATCGGGTTGTCGTCGACCTGGATCGTCAAGGCCGACCTTGATGGCAATGGTCAGGATGGTTTGGTCGTCGATTTTGGCTCGTCTCGTGGCATCTATACTTACCGGAATGGTAGTGGGTTTCTGCCCCTCAATGGCCTACCATCCAAGCAGGCGATCGTCGCCGATATCGACAACAATGGCCGTGACGACATCGTCATTGATTTCGGCGCATACGGCGTCTGGGCTTACATGAATGGCGGGGTTGGGTCCAACCCCTGGCAACTAATCGATGCGCGCTCTCCGGACTGGATGAGTACAGCGGTTCTTGATGCCAGCGGGCAGAAAAGCTTGGTGATGAGTTTTGGCGCTGGGACTGGTGCCGCGCAAAGCCCTCCGGGCAAGGGCGTATGGGCATACGCGCACCTGAGCAAGGCTTGGCGCCAACTCGACTACCGTGCCACTGCTTCAGTTCGTGGAATCGCTCTGGATTTCGATGGAAATGGGCAGGACGATCTGGTCGTCGATTTTGGAACTAACGGCCTGTGGCGATACGTGCCCGGCTCTGCCGCCCCATGGGTGCAGCTACACGCCCTTGGCAGCAAGAGTCTGACGAAAGCCGATCTGGATAGCAACGGACAGGATGATCTGGTAGTCGATTTCGGTTCACCCTACGGCATTTATGCTCTGATCAATGGCAAAGGTGGCTTTACCGCGATATATGGTGCACCCGCAACGGCCATTGCCGCGGGTCAGATCGACGGGAAATAGGTTGCAACGGTCGTGACGCTCGAAGAACTGGTCTTCGTTGCGTAGGCCGCAAGGATTCAGGCTCCGCTCGCAATATCCTGGTCATAGACATGGGCTGCTCATCGGCCCGGCTCTTTGGCTGCCGCAGGTTCGTTTGTGAATCTGCCGTTCACATTCCGCCTTCATGTGTTCCGCAGAAGTCAAGCGCAGCATGACGTTAGTATGTCCGAGCAGGCGGGACGGTCTCTATTGGGCAAACGCCTGCACTATCGCAGGGAATTGCGAGGTATCGCATCGCCGAACGAGCGAGGAACAGCTCTTTTCCGGCGCCTTGCCGAACCGACGAGTGGTGCCACGCGCGCTCAAGTAGATCTCCCGGATCTGGTGTCAGAAATCATTCCCATCAATTTGGGATGCGGTTTATCAGTGCGCGTGCGTGCTGATTGATTTTGGATCGCAACGAGTTGGCTCTCTGCTTGCAGCCGAATCTTCCTGGCACATGAGTTGCTCAGCAATTGATGGTTTGTCAAGTGTCCCTTCGACGGCTGGCTCAATGGAGAGAGATTTCTCAAGTTGAGCGTGACAAATGTCGTAAAGGACATAGCGATGCAAATGGCGAGCACTCAAGCAGCAGGGTGTTCGTCCTCGCTGAAAAGGCAAATCACCCGAAAGGGTGAGACGCAAAGCCGTTGGCCTAAACCTTTCGAGATTCGCGAGGGGCAGGGCAGCCCGGTTGCCAGTGATGCACGAACGTCGGCCCAGTTGTGCGCCAACGAAGACTGCGTGCACCTGTGAAGCCGCCGCATGCCGGGCAACGGTGTTTGATTCAACCGATGCACTGGAGGCGCCATGTTCCGACACATTCTTTCCTTGAGGCATATCGCCGTGCTGGCGATTGCCCTTCTGGTAACCCTGTTTGCATACCCGGCAGTTGCCGGCCAGGCCAGTTTGGCCTGGAATGCGTCCGCTTCGACCACGGTCACCGGATACAAGGTGCATTACGGCACGGCAAGTGCCTCCTACTCGACCCATCTGGACGTCGGAAACGCGCTAAGCGCGAGCGTGCCGAACCTGGCGGCCGGGACGACCTATTACTTTGCCGTGACCGCGTACAATTCGGCGGGGGAAAGTGGTTACTCGAACGAAGCGAGCGCGACAATTCCTGTGGCGGTAGCCGCCCCGGTAGCCGCATTCAACGCCAGCACCACAAGCGGCCCAGCGCCATTGGCGAGCACCTTCACCTCCACCTCGACGGGCAGCATCAGCAGCTACGCGTGGAACTTCGGAGACGGCACAACGGGCACGGGTACGAGCGCCAGCAAGACCTATAGCACGGCGGGCACCTACACTGTGACGCTCACCGTCACCGGAACGGGCGGCAGCAACAGCAGCAGCAAGACAATCACCGTCACCACGGCCGCCCCGGTAGCCGCATTCAACGCCAGCACCACAAGCGGCCCAGCGCCATTGGCGAGCACCTTCACCTCCACCTCGACGGGCAGCATCAGCAGCTACGCGTGGAACTTCGGAGACGGCACAACGGGCACGGGTACGAGCGCCAGCAAGACCTATAGCACGACGGGCACCTACACTGTGACGCTCACCGTCACCGGAACGGGCGGCAGCAACAGCACCAGCAAGACAATCACCGTCACCACGGCCGCCCCGGTAGCCGGATTCAACGCCAGCACCACAAGCGGCCCAGCGCCATTGGCGAGCACCTTCACCTCCACCTCGACGGGCAGCATCAGCAGCTACGCGTGGAACTTCGGAGACGGTACAACGGGCACGAGTGCGAGCGCCAGCAAGACCTATAACACGGCGGGCACCTACACTGTGACGCTCACAGTCACCGGGACGGGCGGTAGCAACAGTGCTACGAAGACGGTGACAGTGACGGCGCCCGTGTTGGCAACGGACTTCACTGCGGCCACGACCACCGGGGTCGCACCACTGTCGACCAACTTCACTGCAACCGCATCGGCCGGGCTGACGACATTCGCATGGGACTTTGGCGACGGTTCTACCGGTTCCGGCGCGAGTGTGAGTCATGCCTATGCAAATCCCGGTACCTATGGCGTGACGCTGACCGCGAGCGGAACCGCCGGTTCCAAGAGCGTGACCAAGCCCGGCTTGATCCAAGTCAGCGGCACGCTCGCTGCCGATTTCTCTGCCAGCAGGGTGGCCGGTGCCGTTCCGCTGCGCGTCGTGTTCTCGGATCATAGTTCCGGGACTGTCGATTCGTATCTTTGGAACTTCGGCGACGGCGTGACGAGCACGGATGCGGCTCCGGTCCACACATACCGCAAGCCGGGATCGTTCGCCGTAACGCTGACGATCAAGGGAGCGGCCGGTACACAGACCAAGACCAGGACAGCCTATGTCAATGCGGTAGCGGCAAACGACCTGGTCGTCGACTTCGGACCTGATCGTGGAATCTGGTCTTTCAAGAACGGATCCAACTGGAACAAGATCGACGCCCGGAGTGCGCGTCAACTCGTGATGACCGACGTTGACCACAATGGTCAAAGCGATGTCGTGGTCGATCTCGGCGCCGACTCCATTGGCAAGCCGCTCGGCAACTGGAAACTTTCGAAGGATGGTGTCTGGACGGCGATCGATCCGAGAGCGGCAAAGAATATTGTCGTCGGCGATATCGACGGCAATGGTCAGGACGACCTCGTCTTCGACTTCGGATCGCAGGGCATCTGGTTGTATACCAATGGGTCGAACTGGAGCCAGCTCGACAACAGGACCGCCAAGTCCATGCTGCTTGCCGACCTGGGTCGCGACGGGCGCGATGAACTCGTCGTGGATTTCGGCGCCGGTACCGGCATATGGGGCTACTCGCTTGGCGGCGGGTGGAAGCAGATCGATACGCGTACCGCCACCTGGATGCTTACGGCCGATCTCGACGGCAATGACCAGACCGATCTGGTGCTGGACTTCGGTGCGGGCAGCGGCGCATGGGGATCGCCAAACGGCGTGTGGGCGCGCTTCAATGGCGCGACGTGGTTCCAGATTGACCCACGTACTGCCTTGCAGGGTGCCGCAATCAATCCGGATGGCAATCAGAAGGAGGAACTGGCGCTTAGCATCGCGAACCTCGGCCTGATGCTCTATTCGCATACAACGCCGATCGGCACCAATCTGACCGGTTACAGCGCGACGAACTGGCTGCAGCTAGGCACGCAGACGACAAAGCGCATGCTGGCGGCAGACTTGAACACCGACGGTAAACAGGATCTTGTTGTCGACTTCGGCAGCGGCGGAGTATCGACCGGCTTGCACAAGTTCTCGTCGGGCGCGTGGAGCAAGATCCACAGGAAGACCACCAACGGCATGGTCTCCGGTCAGTTCCGGTAATCGCAGCGACCCAAAGGCACGGGCGGCGCACTCAGGCGTCGCCCGTTGTCATTTTCCGGCCGATGTTGTCAGGCATCGGTGGCGGTCAAACTACCGCGACCTTCCCGCCGCCATCGCCCTGCGCACCGCACACGCCGCGTCAGCCGCAGGTTGAGCCGACCCGACCGCGATCGGACAACCCATCGTGCCGCATGGAACCGAGTGCCGACTACGAGAGCTTCTCATTCTCGGCCTTGGTAGGGTACCTCATGGCGCCGAATCGTAAGCGTCCACCCCCACCACCTGTACTCATCGGTTGAACTCGTGCGATGTTGTCGCCTGTTTTTGAGGCGCGACGAATGGCGAAGAGACACGGACCGGCTTACTGGCGAGAGCACATTCAAAACTGGGTTCGAAGTGATCTGACGCAGCGCGAATACTGCGCGAACAACGGACTGAGCGAGCGAGCGTTCCATCGCTGGCGCAGTCGGGAGAAGCAGACCATCGCGGCGGCAAAGTCATCGCTGACCCTGGTGCCGGTGAGCGTGGGCAAGGCGGAAACGGGTAGCGTCGTGCGCCTGCGCAGTCCGGATGGTTGGGAAATTGAGTTGCCGGGTAGCAGTGTCCCGTTGCTGGTCGAGTTCTTGAAACAACTGTCATGATCCTGAGCCCGCACCAGGTCTGGCTGGTTGTCGAACCGATTGACATGCGCGCCGGCATCGACGGACTGTCGCAGCGCATACAGAACACGCTGGGACGCTCGCCCTGCGATGGCAGTGCCTATGCCTTTCGCAACCGGCGTCTGAATCGGCTCAAGCTTCTGGTGTGGGATGGCACCGGCGTGTGGCTGTGTCATCGGCGCCTGCATCGGGGGCACTTCATCTGGCCGCGTGCCGACACCGCGGTCTTTACCCTCAGCGCTGCGCAGTGGCAATGGCTCGTCAGCGGGGTCGATTGGCAGCGACTCGAAGCGCCAGCGCCGGCGCACTGGCGGGTCTGAACCGGGCCACGAAGACCTGCAAGAAGAATCTCGGCAAATATCGCTGAAAGGCCCTGTGCATGCGGCTCTTCGGCCTGTTGCAGAGTATAATATCGGCATGAATTTGGACGCTGAACTGGCCCGCCTGAATGCCACGCCCGCACTGCCGGATTGGGTACTCGGCACCGTTCAGAAGCTCATCGACCAGGCACAAGAAGAAGAAGCCGAAGCGCTTCGGCTGAGCGAACAAATCACCCGCCGCGACAGCGAGCTTCACGCCGCCAGGATCAAGATCCAGGCCCTCACGCTGGAGCTCGCGCACCTGCGCCGGATGCGCTTTGGCGCGCGCAGCGAAGCCTTCTCGGCCGAAGCAGGCGATCTGTTCCAGGAGACGCTGGCCAGCGATATCGCCGCCGCCCAGGCCGAACTGGCCAGGAAACAGGCCGAGGCCGCAGCGACCAGCGAGCCGCAGGTGCCCCGCACGCCTCGCCTGCGCGCCGGTCGTCAGCCGCTGCCAGATCATCTGCCGCGCATCGAGCACCGGCATGAACCGATCTCCTGCACCTGTGGGCAGTGCGGTACGGCGCTGGTCAAGATCGGCGAGGACATCAGCGAACAGTTGGACGTCGAGCCGGCCCGTTTCTTCGTGCATCGGCACATCCGCCCGCAGTACGCCTGCCGTGCATGCGAGACGGTGTCAGCCGCACCGATTGCGCCGGCCGTGATCGACGCGGGCATGGCGGCCACGGGGCTGCTGAGCTGGGTGGCCATCAGCAAGTTTCTCGATCACCTGCCGCTGTACCGGCTGGAGCAGATTGCGGCCCGCGATGGAGTCAGCCTCTCGCGTACCACGATGGCCGAATGGGTGGGACGCATCGGCGTGGCCCTGCAGCCGCTGGTCGATCGGCTGGCGGTGATGCTGCTCAAAGGCCGCGTGCTGCATGCCGATGAAACACCGGTCAAGCAACTGGACCCGGGTCGAGGCAAGACCAAGCGCGCCTATCTGTGGGCGTACCGGAGCAACGTGCTGGAGACGGGTCCGCCGATCGTGGTGTTCGATTACCAACCCAGTCGCGCCGGCGCCCATGCCCAAGCGTTTCTCTCGGGCTGGCAAGGCCATCTGATGGTCGATGACTACGCTGGCTACAAGGCCTTGTTTGCCGACGGGCTGACCGAGCTTGGCTGTATGGCCCATGCGCGCAGGAAGTTCTTCGATCTGAATGCCGCCGAGCCCAATGCCATTGCGCAGGAGGCGTTGCGTCGGATCGGCGCCTTGTATGCCATCGAGGCGCAAGGCCGCGACATGGATGGCGTGGCACGCACGCATCTGCGCCAGGACCAAGCGCAGCCGCAACTCCAAGCCATGCACGATTGGTTGCTGCGAACGCGGGTGAATGTGGCCAATGGCGGGGGCACGGCGAAGGCGATCGACTACAGTCTGAAGCGCTGGCCAGCCTTGAGCCGGTATGCCAGCGACGGAAGCCTGCCGATCGACAACAATCCGGTGGAGAACGCCATCAGGCCGATCGCTATCGGCAAAAAGAACTGGCTCTTCACCGGATCCGAGCGCGCTGGAAAGCGGGCTGCAGCCATTCAGAGCCTGCTCTACACTGCAAAGCTCAACGGGCTCGACCCGGCAGCCTGGTTGCGCGAGACCCTGGAAAAACTGCCCACCTGCCCGAACAGCCGAATCGATTCGCTGCTGCCGTTGCGCACCCCAGCCCTACAGCACTGATCGCCGCACATCAAGGTGGGCGCGTTGCGCGCTTACGCCGAATCGCCAGACAGTTCCGGCGAAGGGGCCGAGCCCGGTGCAAATCTCCACTTCGCAACGGCGACTGAATATCGTGCGCGTGGGCTCTATCGATCCCAGCAGAGCGGGTCTCGAAAAATGCAACGGCCGGGGATCCAAACGGCGTGTGCGAACTCAGGCTAAAGAGTCGGTCGCTGTTCGAATCCGCGTGCGGGCAAGCCTTCCGGGCTGGCATCATTCACTATTACGCGGGTCACTCGGGCCGCCGGTGGGCCGACTTCGGCCCAGGCGATCAAAGCGTCGACCTGCGCCGGATCTCCGGTGACCAAGGCTTCCACCGTCCCGTCTCGGCGGTTGCGCACCCAACCGGTCAGGCCGCCGATGCGCTCGGCCGCAGTGACCATCGACCAACGATAGCCGACGCCCTGCACCATGCCGTGCATCACCAGTCGGCGGCAGACAAGGTCAGCGGGCATCGGCATTCGTCGTCTCGGGCCGGAGCCACAACGGTGCAAAATCCAGCCGCAGCGCGCGAACTTTCATCCGTCGGCTGCCGGGTCGTGCCCGCCCGGGGTGACCGGCCGCTGCGTGAGGAATTCCTTGAGCATTTCGATCACTGCATAGGCGATCAGCGTCAGACCGACCACGACGCAGAACCAGGCCTGGACGCGGCCCGACGGAAAGCCCGGTACGATCGCGACGTCTACCGCCAGCCAGATGCCGCCGAGCAACAGCAGCGCGAGACCACCGAGATCGACGAACATCCAGCGGGCGATTGCACGCGACAAACGCATTTGCGGGCGCGGCGAATCGTGGGAAGCGACAGGCTTCATTGCGGCAGGATTATTTGACGCGCATGCCCGGCGTGGCGCCCGCGTCCGGCGAAAGAATATATATGCCGGCGTTTGCGCCCTCGGTGTCTGCGGCCGCCAGCACCATACCCTCGCTGATGCCGAACTTCATCTTGCGCGGCGCGAGGTTGGCGACCATCACGGTCATGCGGCCAACCAGCGTGGCCGGATCGTAGGCGCTCTTGATGCCGGCAAAGACCTGGCGCGGCTTCTCCTCGCCGATGTCCAGTGACAGGCGCAACAGCTTGTCCGCGCCTTCGACGTGCTCGGCGGCGACGATCTTGGCGATGCGCAGATCGACCTTGGTGAAATCGTCGATCGAGATATGGGCGGTGTTTTCTTCCACGGCGGCGACTTCCTTCTTGGCGATCTGCTGCCGGTGTTCGGCGTGGCGCTGCTGCGAGTGTGGCGCCGGTGTCGGTGCGGCCGGCGCGAGCGATTCCTTGTTGGCATCGACCAGGGCGGCGATTTGCTTTGAGTCGATGCGCGTCATCAGGTGCCGGTACTCCTTGATCTGGTGGCCGGGAGGTAAGAGATCACGAGCCGATGTCCACTCAAGTGGGGCAACATTCAAGAAGTGCTCAACGTTGGCAGCAACTTCGGGCAGGATTGGCTTCAGGCAGACAGTGAGGAGTCTGAAGAAATTTAGCGCGATCGTGCACGAAACGTGGAGAGCAGTCAGTTCGCTAGACTTCGCGAGAACCCAAGGCTTTTCAGTGTCAATGTATCGGTTCGCCAAATCGGCCAGACGCATGGTGAGGCGAACTGCGTGCGAGACGTCTCCGCGGTCAAATGCACTCTGTATGTGGGCCATCTGGTTGAATGACCAGCCAAAGATCTCTGAGATGTCGAGGTTGTCGACGATTGTTGTGCCTTCCCCATAGGCAATCGTTCCGGCGTTGCCCTGACGTCCAGCTTCCTCGACGCGGCGTTGAAGCTCTTCGTCCGCTGCAGCCTTGATGAACGGCTGGGGGTCGATTCTCGGGAGGCGTCCATCGAAGAGTTTGCCTCCAAAGTTCTTGGTCACAAAAGGAGCGCATCGGCTCGCAATGTTGATGAACTTCCCGACCAGATCCGAATTCACACGCGCGACGAAATCGTCGAGGTTGAGGTCGATGTCTTCCATCGTGCCGTTGAGCTTGGCGGCATAGTAGTAGCGCAGCCATTCGGGATTGAGGCCGAGGTCGAGATAGCTTTGCGCGGTGATGAATGTGCCGCGGCTCTTGGACATCTTCTCGCCGTTGACGGTCAGGAAGCCGTGGGCGTTGATCTGGGTCGGTACCCGGTAGCCGGCGTTCTTCAGCATCGCCGGCCAGAACAGCGCGTGGAAGTAGAGGATGTCCTTGCCGATGAAGTGGACCATCTCGGTACCTTCCGCGGCGGCCTTGTCGGCGCGCAGGAACGAGTCTTCGTCGATCTCGTTGCCGAGCGCCTTCTGCTTCTGCAGGTAGTTGCGGAAGCTGCCGAAATAGCCGACCGGTGCGTCCAGCCAGACGTAGAAGAACTTGTTGTCGGTGCCCGGGATGCGGAATCCGAAGTAGGGTGCGTCGCGCGAGATGTCCCAATCCGAGAGTTTCCCTTCGCCCGGCTCGCCGAGCCATTCCTTCATCTTGTTGGCCGCCTCCGGCTGCAGCGCGGATGAACCCTGGGTGAAATCGCGCAGGAACTGCTCGCACTGCGGCGCCGACAGGCGAAAGAAATGGTGCTCGCTGGCGCGACGCTCGGGCGCTGCACCCGACACCACCGAGTAGGCGTTCTTCAGTTCGGTCGGCGCATAGGTGGCGCCGCAGACTTCGCAGGAGTCACCATATTGGTCCTGAGCGCCGCACTTCGGACACTCGCCCTTGATGTAGCGGTCGGGCAGGAACATTTGCTTGACCGGGTCGTAGAACTGCTCCACCGAACGCGTGGCGATCAGGTCGACCGCCTTCAACTTTGAATAAATGTCTTCGCAGAACCAGCGGTTTTCCTCCGAGTCGGTCTCGTGGTAGTTGTCGAAGCTCACCAGAAAGCCGGCGAGTTCTCCCTTACCGGACTTCCAAGCGGCATGCGCCTCCTGGCCCCCGAAGAAATCGCGTGCATGTTCGTCGAGTACGCGGTCGACCAGCGCGCGCGGGCTGATTCCTTCCTTCTCCGCGCGCAGCATGATCGGCGTGCCATGCTGGTCGTCGGCGCCGACGTAATGGACTTCGTGGCCGCGCATGCGCTGAAAGCGCACCCAGATGTCGGTCTGGATGTACTCGACCAGGTGGCCGAAGTGGATCGCGCCGTTGGCATAGGGCAGGGCGCTGGTGACGAGGATGCGGCGTTTCGGATCGGACATGGGGCGGCAGGGGCGCGGCCGCAGCCCGGTCTGCACGGGCACGGCAAGATTCTGAAAAGACAGTCATTCTAGCAAACGGGGCGGGTGCCCGTGCCGCTTTCGAGAGGATCGGTTAAACTCTAGCGAATTAGTCGGGATTGGGCGTTCGCCGGTCGTTTTGACCAGCCCTTCCGGCAGATTGGCAAATTCCGGAGATCATTCATGAGTGTTACCGAACAGCAGATTCAGGCAGCCTTGAAAGAGGTAGTCGACCCCAACACAGGCAAGGATCTGAGCACCTCGCGAGCCGCGCGCAACATCAGGCTCGACGGCGGCGACGTGACGCTGGACGTGGAACTCGGCTACCCGGCCAGGAGCCAGGTTGATCCGATCCGCCGGGCGGTGATTGCCCGGCTCAAGAGTGTCGCTGGCATCGGCAACATCAGCGTCAATGTGTCGCAGAAGATCGTCTCGCACGCGGTGCAGCGCGGGGTGAAGCTGCTGCCCAACGTCAAGAACATTATCGCGATCGCCTCGGGCAAGGGCGGTGTTGGCAAGAGCACCACCGCGGTCAACCTCGCGCTGGCTCTGGCGGCCGAAGGTGCCAGGGTTGGCATTCTCGACGCGGACATCTATGGCCCGTCGCAGCCGCAAATGCTCGGCATCAGCGGGCGGCCGGAATCGCCGGACGGCAAGACGATCAACCCGATGGAAGCGCACGGCATCCAGGCCATGTCGATCGGCTTCCTAATCGACGTCGAGACGCCGATGGTGTGGCGCGGTCCGATGGCAACCCAGGCGCTCGACCAGTTGCTCACCGAGACACGCTGGAACGACATCGACTATCTGCTGGTCGACATGCCGCCGGGAACCGGGGACATCCAGCTCACGCTTTCGCAGAAGGTGCCGGTGACCGGCGCGGTCATCGTCACCACGCCGCAGGACATTGCTTTGCTCGATGCGCGCAAGGGCCTCAAGATGTTCGAGAAGGTCGGCGTTCCGATTCTCGGCATCGTCGAGAACATGAGCATCCATATCTGCAGCATGTGCGGCCACGAAGAGCATATCTTCGGCACCGGCGGCGGCGCGCGCATGGCGGGCGACTACGCGATCGATTTGCTCGGTGCCTTGCCGCTGGACATCCACATCCGGGAGCAGGTCGATTCCGGCACGCCCACGGTCATTGCCGATCCGGACGGCCGGGTGGCCGCGATCTACCGCGAGATTGCGCGCAAGATCGCGATCAAGATCGCCGACAGCGCCAAGGACATGAGTTCACGGTTCCCCAATATCGTCGTCCAGAACACTTGAGCCGCGGCATGGCGACCTGGTTGATTGGACACATCACGGTTCGCGACGCGACGAAGTGGCAGGAGTATGTGAGCCAGGTCGGCGCGACGATTGCCGCGGCCGGTGGCGAGGTGATGTTTCGCGGCCGTTTGCAGGATCAGGTTGGCGGCGACGCGCCCGGCCAGTCGCTGGTTGCCATTCGTTTCTCCGATCTGCCAAGTCTGCGCAAATGGCATGACTCGCCGGCCTACCAGCGGCTGATCCCGATCCGCCGGGCGGCGGCGGATGTCGTTCTCAGCGCCTACGAGGATTGACCGGGCCGCGCTCACGCTAGAATGCCGCTCTTCGATCACGCAGGGAAAGCGCTGCCATGAGCATCAAATCGGACAAGTGGATTCGCCGCATGGCGGAGCAGCACGGCATGATCGAGCCGTTCGAACCGACGCTGATCCGGGAGGCAAACGGCCACAAGATCGTCTCCTACGGCACGTCGAGCTATGGCTACGACATCCGCTGTGCGCCGGAATTCAAGGTGTTTACCAACATCAATTCGACGATCGTCGACCCCAAGGCGTTCGATCCGAACTCGTTTGTCGAAATGCGTGGCGAATTCTGCATCATTCCGCCGAACTCGTTTGCGCTGGCGCGCACCGTCGAGTATTTCCGCATCCCGCGCAGTGTGCTGACCATCTGCCTGGGCAAGAGCACCTACGCGCGCTGCGGCATCATCGTCAATGTCACGCCGTTCGAGCCGGAATGGGAGGGCTTCGTGACCCTCGAGTTCTCCAACACCACGCCACTGCCGGCCAAGATCTACGCGGGCGAAGGCTGCGCGCAGGTGGTGTTCTTCGAGAGCGACGAGGTCTGCGAGACTTCCTACAAGGACCGCGGCGGCAAATACCAAGGCCAGGTCGGCGTTACCCTGCCGAAAATCTGAGTCGGGAATCCGCCACCAGCGGCGAATCAGGCGCGCTGGTAGACCGCGTAGTCGTAGGCCCAGCCGTTTTCGCTCCGGTTCGGTTCGCGCGACACCAGCTTCCACCGGCTTCTGTCGAAACCCGGAAAGCGCGTGTCGCCGGCGAAATCGGCGTGGATCTCGGTCAGGTATAGGCGGTCGGCCAGCGGCAGGCCCGCGCGGTAGAGTTCGCCGCCGCCGATCACGAACACCTCGTTCGCACTGCGGCACGCGGCCAGCGCGCTCTCCAGCGACGGGAAAACCTCGCAACCCTCGGCACGATAGCCCGGATCGCGCGACACCACCATGTTGCGCCGACCCGGCAGGACGCGGCCGATCGATTCATGCGTCTTGCGGCCCATGATGATCGGATGGCCGGTGGTAATGCTGCGAAAGTACTTCTGCTCGCCCGGGATGCGCCACGGAATCGCGTTGCCGTCGCCGATGGTGCCGTCTCGGGCGACCGCGGCTATCAGCGAGATCAGCGGCGTCGATGCGTGGTCGAGGGCCATCGGGCTATCATGTCTGACGATCGGCCAAAGACTATATCAGAGCGGAGCATCCGTCTTGCGCAAGCACTACCCCAAGTCGTTTTTGCGTTTGATCCTGATCGGCTTCGCGTTTGTCGCCCTGCCGCTGATGGTGGCGTTTGCGATTTCCCTCCTGGCGGTCGACCGCCTGGCGCAGCAGAGCGCAGTGGCGGTGCAGCGCAGCGCAGCGGTTGCGCGCAACGGCAAGCAGATCGGCGAGACGCTGACCGGGATGGAGCGCGTCTTGCGCCAGTATCTGGTGCTGCAGGACGCGGCACTGCTCGACGACTATCGGAGCCTGCGCAGCGAGTTCGACCAGACGCTGCTGGCCTACGAACCCTTCCTTACCACCGACGATCAGCGCAACCGCCGGCTGGCGGTGGCATCCGATGAAAAGCGGCTCAATGAAATGATGTCGGAGAACGCGCTGGTCGATCCGCAAGTGGCGCTGCAGGCGTTCACCCGCCTCGTGCAAAACGCCGACGACCTGGTGGTGGATGTGCGCAACGGCGTCGACGGCGAAGTGGCCGCCATGCTCGGGTCGGCGCAGACGATACGCGAGCTGCTGGTCTGGCTGGTGCCGGTGACGGTTCCGCTGGCGCTGCTGATCGCGCTGTGGTTCCGCCACATCATTTCGACGCAGTTGAGCCAGTTCGACGCGGCGATCCGCAACCTCGGCCGCGGCGACTACCAGCGGCCGATCCGGGTTCGCGGCCCGAGCGACCTGGCAGCTCTCGGTCTGCGCCTCGACTGGCTGCGCCAGCGCCTGTCCGAACTGGAACAGCAGAAGAGCCGCTTCCTGCGCCATGTCTCGCACGATCTGAAGACGCCTTTGACGGCGATCCGCGAAGGCACCCAGCTGCTCGACGACGGCGTGCCCGGTCCGCTGACCGAGCAGCAGCGCAGCGTGGTGGGCATCATGCGGCAGAACAGCCTGCGCCTGCAGGCACTGATCGAGGAAATGCTCAACTTCCAGCGCGCCAGTCAGGCGGCCGCGCTGCTCGATCTGGAGCCCTTGGCGCTGGACAAGGTATGCGACAATGTCGTCTCCGACCACCTGCTGGCGGCCGCTGCGCGCGGGGTTCGATTCCAGCGGATGCTGCGGCCGGTGCAGGTCGAGGGCGATGCCGACAAGCTGCGCGTGGTCATCGACAATCTCCTCGCCAATGCGCTCAAGTACTCGCCGCGGGACGGCGTGGTCAAGGTGATGCTGGGCGCCGAGTCCGGCAAGGCGGTGATCGATGTGATCGACGATGGTCCCGGTGTTCCGGAGGGCGAACGCAACCGGATATTCGAGCCTTTCTTTCGCGGGACACATTCCGACGGCCCTAAGGTGGAGGGCAGCGGTCTCGGGCTGGCGATTGCCAACGAGTACGTCGCTGCGCACCACGGACGCATCGAGCTGGTCGATTCAGAAGCCGGCGCACATTTTCGCGTCGTCATACCAAAAAAATTCAAAGAGCGTCAGGCATGAAACTTGTTAGAGAAGCTTTGATGGTAACGACCGCGATGGTGATCGCGGCAGGGTGCCAGTTCCCGCTGGTCAAACCGGCGCCCGCCAACGACACTCCCGCAGTGCAAACACCGGCGCCCGTCCCGCCACCGCCGATGGCCGGCGAAATTGCCAAGGACAACCTGGAAGTCGTTGAGTTGCTGGGATATTTCCAGCGCGTGTCGACGCTGCCGCAGGACGAGTTGCGCAAGGAATACAACGCCGTCGGTGCGACATTCCAGCGCGACAAGAGCGAACTGCAGCGCCTGCGTCTGGCTCTGCTGCTGATGGTGCCAGGCGCGTCGTTCCGCGACGACGCGAAGCTGGCCAGCCTGCTGGAAACGGCAGTGCCGCGAGCGGGCGATGCCAGTTCGCCGCAGCGCCAACTGGCGTGGACGCTGCAGAAGCTCAACAACGAGCGGATGCGGCAAGTGCGCGACGAACAGAAGCGGGTTGAACTGATGCCGCGTGAAGATGCCAAACGGGTGGACGAATTGAACACCCAGTACAAGAAACTTGAGGGGCAACTGGCCGATGAAAAACGCCGCAGCGACGAATTGCAGAAAAAGCTCGATGCCCTTCTCAGCATCGAGCGCGATCTTCGCAGCCGTAGTCCGCAGCGTCGGCCCAACTGAGAAACCAACCATGAGTTCTCCCGCGCGTCCTGAAATCCTCCTGGTCGACGACGATGTCGGCCTGCTGCAACTGATCGCGATGCGCCTCGGGGCGTCCGGCTATTCGGTGACCACGGCCGAATCCGGCGAAGAAGCGCTGGGCCGCCTGGCCAGCCAGCGCCCTTCGCTGGTGATCACCGACCTGAAGATGGGCGGCATGGACGGGCTGGCGCTGTTCGACCAGATCCACCAGCAGGCGCCGACGCTTCCGGTCATTATCCTGACCGCGCACGGGACCATTCCCGATGCGGTCACCGCCACCCAGCGCGGGGTGTTCGGTTTCCTCACCAAGCCGTTCGACAGCCGCGCCTTGCTGGCGCAGGTGGAGCAGGCGCTGCGCGCGACCGGCGGCAATTTTGAATCCGAAGGCGACGTGCCGCACTGGGCTGGCAGCATCATCACCCGCAGTGCTCCGATGCTCGAAGTCCTGCGCCAGGCAGAACTGGTCGCGGCATCCGACGCCAGCGTGCTGATCAACGGCGCCAGCGGCACCGGCAAGGAATTGCTGGCCCGGGCGATCCATCAGGCCAGTCCGCGCGCCAAAGGGCCGTTCCAGGCGATCAATTGCGCGGCGATCCCGGAGCATTTGCTCGAATCCGAGCTGTTCGGCCACGCCAAGGGGTCGTTCTCGGGCGCCATCGCGGCCCACAAGGGTCTGTTCATGGCGGCCGACGGTGGCACCTTGTTTCTCGACGAAATCGGCGACATGCCGCTCAATCTCCAGCCCAAGCTGCTGCGTGCGCTGCAGGAGCGGCGCGTTCGGCCGGTCGGTTCGACCCAGGATGTGGCGGTGGATGTGCGGATCATCTCGGCCACCCACCAGGATCTCGAAGCCAAGATGCACGAAGGCACGATGCGGCAGGATCTCTTCTATCGCCTCAACGTGGTGCCGCTCAAGCTGCCGCTGCTGGCCGAGCGGCGCGAGGACATCCCGCTGCTCGCCTCGCGCTTTCTCGAGCGGCTCTCCGAGCGCTACGGCAAGGCGGCCCAGAGCTTTGCGCCGGATGCGATGGAACTGCTGCTAAACGCCGCCTGGCCGGGCAACGTCCGCCAGTTGCTCAACGTGGTCGAACAGTCGGTTGCGCTGTCCACCACGGCCGTCATTCCGCGCTCGCTGGTGCAGCAGGCGCTGCGCGAGGATGCGCAGGCGTTCGTCGCCCTGGACGACGCGCGCAAGGGCTTCGAGCGCGATTACCTGGTGCGGCTGATGAAGACCACCGGCGGCAATGTCTCGCAGGCTGCCCGTCTGGCGCAGCGCAACCGGACCGAGTTCTACAAACTCCTGCAGCGGCACAATCTCACTCCCGCCGAGTTCAAGGCCGAACGCGCCTGACTATGCGCTTGTCCTTCCCGGCACAGTTGTCTGTGCCGGGAGACAAAAAAATACACCTTGTTTTTCAAAACTTTAAGCTTTACGGACGGGGCGTTGTCGCCGGTCGGCGACAACGCAAATCCGGGCTGCGCGCCCCATGCCATATGCAAGCCGTTGAATAATAATGATTTTCGTCCGGTGGCATACCGGTTGCTCAAGTTCGGGGCATTTCCCGCAGTTTACGGCGTTGGCCGGTGCTGGCGGCAAATGAACCGGAGCCTATCGAATGCCGCTGAGCCGCAATTTCAGTCGTCCCGCCCCGCTGGTCAGCATCGCCGCGATCGCAGTCATCGTCGCCAGCTTGATCGCCATCGGCGCGGTGACCGGGCTGATTCCGTCGGCATTTTCGCGCAAGGCCGACTCGGCGGCGCTGGAGGGCGCGGCGTCGATGGCGGCAAACGAGGCCTCGGTCAGGCGCGGCGACGGGCGGCCAGCAGCCAGCGCTGCGGGTGAAGTTTGCCGCCAGTGCGGCGTGATCGAATCGGTGCGCCAGGTGCAGGTCAAGGGGCACGCCAGCGGATTGGGTGCGGTTGCCGGCGGTGTGACCGGGGCGATAGTCGGCAGCCAGTTCGGTCGCGGCAACGGCCGGACTGGGCTGGGCGCGGCTGGCGCGGCCGGCGGCGCGTTTGCCGGCCACGAAATCGAAAAGAACATGCGCACCACGACCGGC
Source organism: Candidatus Methylophosphatis haderslevensis (assembly GCA_016711925.1). Taxonomy (GTDB): domain Bacteria; phylum Pseudomonadota; class Gammaproteobacteria; order Burkholderiales; family Rhodocyclaceae; genus Methylophosphatis; species Methylophosphatis haderslevensis. The sequence continues at coordinate 25,159 of JADJSA010000018.1, read as the reverse complement.
TACCGCGTGGTTGTGCGCATGGAGGACGGATCGGCGCGCACCGTCTATCAGTCCGCGCCGCCGACCCAGGGGATCGGGGACAAGGTTCGCGTCAGCAACGGCGTGCTGGCCGGGCGCGGCTGAGCGGCAGCCTGGCGGCCGGATTGGCGGTCGCGGCGACATGCCGCGAGTTGTTCGTGATGTCGACGAGGCGGGTCCGGCGAACGGCATTTCCGATGGGCTGGCGCAAGTGCCGGCATTTGGGCGACGGCGCGGCGGATCCCCACGCGCCGTTTTTTTTCGCAACGCCTGCGCTGCGCGAATCAGACGTGGATCAGACGGCGACCGGTGCCGCGATATGGGGATGCGGCGCGTAAGCTTCGAGCGAAAAATCCGCAAAGCGAAACGCGAACAGGTCGCGCACCTCGGGATTGAGCCGCAGGGTCGGCAACTCGCGCGGCGAGCGCGACAGTTGCAGTCGCGCCTGATCCAGGTGGTTGAGGTAAAGGTGCGCATCGCCCAGCGTGTGCACGAAGTCGCCCGGCCGGTAGCCGCACACCTGCGCCAGCATCAGGGTGAGCAGCGCATACGAGGCGATGTTGAACGGAACGCCAAGAAAGATATCGGCACTGCGCTGATAGAGCTGGCAGGAAAGCCTTCCGCCTGCTACATAGAATTGGAACAGCGCATGACAGGGCGGCAGCCGCATGCGCCCGATGTCGGCCGGATTCCACGCCGACACGATATGACGACGTGAATCGGGATTGCTTTTGAGACCTTCCACCAGTAGCGCGATCTGGTCGATCGAGCGCCCGTCCGGGGCTTCCCAGCGGCGCCATTGCTTGCCATACACCGGGCCGAGTTCGCCTTGCGCGTCGGCCCACTCATCCCAGATCGATACCCCGTTTTGCTTCAGATACGCAATGTTGGTATCGCCGCGCAGGAACCACAGCAACTCGTGGATGATCGACCGCGTATGCAGTTTCTTGGTGGTGAGCAGCGGAAAGCCCTGCGCCAGATCGAAGCGCATCTGCCAGCCGAACACCGAACGCGTGCCGGTGCCGGTGCGGTCGGCTTTTTCGTCGCCGTGTTCCAGCACGTGGCGCAGCAGATCGAGGTACTGCTTCATCGGCAATGCCCGGATGCGGGCGGGTAGAATCGGGTATCGGGATTCTACAGGACGCGCCCTGCATGCTGGCTTCGCTCAAGGCTGTGGCCGCAATGCTCGATGCGTCGGCACTGCGCCGGCATCAACACATTCTGGCGGTGTTGCCGCGGGTCGGCAAACTCGCCGATATTGCCGGGCTGCCGCAGGTTGAGCGCCTGCAAGCAACGCTCAAACGTCGCCGCATGAGTCCCGACGATCTCGCCAAGACGCCCGTCACCCTGCAGACCGAACACGGCGGCCTGTGCGCGTTCGTGATGCTCGATCGCAACAAGCCGCGCTTCGAGCAGCTCGCCGCGCTGCGCCGCGCGATTGATGCGCTGCTCGACGAGCAGCCGAGTTCGCTGGCCATCGGCGTGTTCGGCGACGAGCCGCTGCGCGCCGCGCTCGCCCGCGAGGCGCTCTACGTGGCGTGGATCAACGGCGTGCCGCTGCCCGCACGCAAGAAAAAGGACGAGCGCCATGCGCTGCGCTCGATCCGCCTCTACGGCCACCCGGCCGGCGAGGATCTCGACGCGGTGGCCGCCATTGCCCGCGCCAACGTGCTGGCGCGCGAACTCACCGTGCTGGCGCCGAACGAACTGACGCCGGCCAACTACCGCAAGCGCCTGCGCGCGATGGCCAAGACGATGAACTGGCGCATCGAGGAATACGATCTCAAGCGCCTCAGGCAACAGGGTGCCGGCGCCTTCGTCGCGGTGGCGCAGGGCAGCGCCGAGGCCGATGCGGCAATCGTGCATCTGTCCTACCGGCCGCGCGGGCGCGGCGCTGTCGGTGGCGCTGGTCGGCAAGGGCATCTGCTTCGACACCGGCGGCCACCAGTTGAAGAGCGCCAAGTTCATGGCCGGCATGCACGAGGACATGAACGGCTCGGCGGTCGCGCTGGCGCTGTTGCAGGCGCTCACCGAGCAGGACTTCCCGCTGCGCGTCGATGCCTGGCTCGCGCTCGCCCAGAACCATATCGGCCCCTCGGCCTACAAGCCGGGCGACATCGTGCAGGCGGTCGACGGCACCACCATCGAGATCGTGCATACCGATGCCGAAGGCCGCATGGTGCTGGCCGACACCCTGGCGCTGGCGGCGCGCGGCGACGACGGGCGCCCGCCCAACCTGATCGTCGACTTCGCCACCCTGACCGGCAGCATGATTTACGCGCTTGGCAACCGCTATGCCGGCGTATTCGCCAGCGATGCGGCGCTCGGCGGGCTGGCGGTCAAGGCCGGCCAGGCAAGTGGCGAGCGCGTCGCGCTGTTTCCGATGGACGAGGATTACGACAAGGCGCTCGAAAGCAAGGTGGCCGACACCAAGCAATGCACGCTCGAGGGCGAAGCCGACCACATCCTCGCCGCGCGCCTGCTCAAGCGCTTTGCCGGCGAGGCGCCGTGGCTGCATGTCGATCTGTCGAGCGCCAACTGCCCGGGCGGGCTGGGCGGGGTGGCGAGCGACGTCACCGGCTTCGGCGTGGCCTGGGGCGTCGAACTGCTGTCGCGCTGGCTGGTGGAAAAGCCGGCCGGTGCGATCCGCCTCGGCAGGCGCAAGCGCTGATACCGTGCATGGCTGCAGGCCGCATGGAATGGCGGTCTACAGGCATATCAAGCTGCAAGCCAACAACCACGCGGCTTTTCAGGCGGTATGGCCTGGAAAGACCGCTGCATGCGGCTCTCAGGCCAGCACCGTGCGCAGCCAGGCGCTGATGTCGCGCACCTCTTCCATGCAGACGCTGTGTTCCATCTCGTAGGCATGCCAGTCGACACGGTAGCCCGTCTGGCGCAGAAACTCGCCCGAGCGCTGCGAGAAGTCGAAACCGATCACCCCGTCGTCGTAGCCGTGCGCCATGAAGATGGATGTCTCCCGGTTGGCGTCGTGCGCTTCGGCCGCCAGGGTGTCGGCCAGCGGCAGGTAGGTCGATAGCGCCATGATGCCGGCCAGCCGCGCCGGATGGCGCAGGCCGGTGTGCAGCGCCACCGCGCCGCCCTGCGAGAATCCGGCCAGCACCAGATGGCCATCTTCGATGCCGCGCGCATTCTCGCGCGCGATCAGCTTCTCCAGTTCCGCGGCCGAATTGCGCACGCCCTGCGGGTCTTCGCGGCGCGACGAGAAATCGGCCGACAGCACGTCGTACCAGGCCGGCATCACGTAGCCGCCATTGATCGTCACCGCCATCATCGGCGCATTGGGGAACACGAAGCGGATCGGCGGGAGGCCGTCGAGATCGAGTTCGTCGACGATCGGCAGGAAATCGGTGGCATCGGCACCCAGCCCGTGCAGCCAGATCACGGCGCGGGTCGGGTCGGCGGCGGTTTCGACTTCGAGCGAGCGCAGTACGTCCATGGTGCGGTAATCGGCGGTCACGCGTGAACTCCCGGCTGAAAAGCTTCGAGTTTAGCGCCCCCGCTGTCGCGCGGTTCACAGGGGCTAGTGCTGGCTACGTATACAATCGCGCGATGACGCATTGGTTGGGCAAGATCTTCGGCAAATTCTCCCCCCGTTTTGCACCCGCCGCTGTCCTGCTCGCGCTGCTGTTAGGTCTGTCGCTGGTCACCCGCATCGTCCTCTGGCTGCACCCGGATACGCAGGTTGCGGCCAGCCCGGCGCACCTGCTGCAGGTGTTCGCGATCGGCCTGGGTTTCGATCTGGCGGCCGCCGCCTATTTCCTGGTTCCGCTGGTGCCCTATCTGGCGCTGATCCCCGACCGGCTGGCCCGCTGGTGGCCGCATCGCGCACTGTTCATGCTGCTGTTCGGCGCCGGCTGCTACCTGCTCGCGCTGGTGGCCTTGTCGGAGTGGGTGTTCTGGGACGAGTTCGGCAGCCGCTTCAACTTCATCGCGGTCGATTACCTGGTCTATACCCACGAAGTCATCGGCAACATCTGGGAGTCGTATCCGGTAGGCCGACTGCTGGCCCTCCTCGCGCTTCCGGCAGCGCTGGCGATCTGGCTGTCGCGCCGCGCGATCGACCGCGGTCTGACGGCGCACACCACCTGGCGTTCGCGCTGGGCGACGGCGCTGCCGCTGCTGGCCGCGCCGCTGCTGGTGTTCCAGTTCGTGTCGACCGATCAGAAGGAACTTTCCGACAATACCCAGGCAAACGAACTCGCCGGCAACGGCATCTACGAGTTCTTCGCCGCCAATCGCAACAACGAACTCGACTACGAACGCTTCTACTCGACGCTGCCGCAGGCCGAGGCGTTCGCCAAGGTGCGCGCGCTGTTTGCCGGTACCGGTACCGCCGTCAGCGGCGACACGCCGCTGAAACTCACCCGCCATGTCGCGGCCGGCTCGCGGCCGAACAGGCTGAATATCGTGCTGGTGAGCGTCGAGAGTCTGGGCTCGGAGTTCATCGGCGAACTCGGCAACACCGAGCAGATCACGCCGGAACTCGACCGCATCGCGCGCGAAAGCCTGTTCTTCACCAACGTCTATGCCACCGGCAACCGCACCGGTGCGCGGGCTCGAGGCGCTGTCGCTGTCGATACCGCCGACGCCGGGGCAGTCCATCCTCAAGCGGCCGAAGAACGAGGAGATGTTCTCGCTCGGCGCGGTGCTCGAAGACGAAGGCTACGACTGCAAGTTCGTCTACGGCGGCTACGGCTACTTCGACAACATGGGCTATTTCTTCGCCCACAACGACTACAAGGTCGTCGACCGTACCGCCGTCGCCAAGGCCGACATCCACTACGAAAACATCTGGGGCGTGGCCGACGAAGACTTGTTCACGCTCTCGCTGCGCGAGGCCGACCGGTCGGCGGAAGAGGGCAAGCCGTTCTTCCTGCATGTGATGACCACATCGAACCATCGCCCCTACACCTACCCCGAGGGCCGCATCGATATTCCCTCCGGCACCGGCCGCGCCGGCGCGGTGAAGTACACCGACTATGCGATCGGCAAGTTCCTGCGCGATGCGAAAGCGAAACCGTGGTTCGACGACACTGTTTTCGTCATCGTCGCCGACCACGGCGCTTCGGCGCGCGGCACCACCGACATCCCGGTCGAGCGCTACCGCATTCCGCTGATCATCTACTCGCCCAGGCATGTGCCGGCGCAACGTGTCGACCGCCTGGCCTCGCAGATCGACGTGCCGCCGACGCTGCTCGGCCTGCTCGGCGTCGATTACCAAAGCAAGTTCTTCGGCTACGACCTGCTGCGCATTCAGCCCGAGATGGCGCGCGCCTTCGTCGCCACCTACCAGACCCTCGGCTATCTGCGCGACGGCTGGCTGGTGACGCTCGCACCCAAGCGGGTGGTCAAGCTGCGCCGGGTCGATGCGGATGCGCCGGCGCTATCGGCGCAGCGCGAAGATGAAATCAGGCGCGAGGCGATCAGTCTCTACCAGGTGGCCGCACAGGAGTTCCGCCTCGGCATGTACGGCGACGAGGAACAGACGCACCACCGCCAGCACAGCATCACGGGCTCGGCTTCGCCCGGATCGCCGATTTCGGGCGGAACGCCCGCACCCGTGATTCGTTAGTCTCGATGTAAGGACCGCCGATCAGGTCGATGCAGTAGGGCACGGCGGAAAAGATGCCATGCACCACCTGCTTGCCATCGGCATCCTTCACGCCTTCGAGCGTTTCGCGGATCGACTTCGGCTGGCCGGGCAGGTTCAGGATCAGCGATTTTCCGCGGATCGCGCCGACCTGCCGCGAGAGGATCGCCGTCGGCACGAAATGCAGGCTGATCTGGCGCATCTGCTCGCCGAAGCCGGGCATCAGCTTGTGCGCGACCGCCATGGTTGCCTCGGGCGTCACATCGCGCGGCGACGGTCCGGTGCCGCCGGTGGTCATCACCAGGTGGCAGCCGACCGTGTCGCACAGTTCGATCAGCGTCTGCTCGATCAGCGTCTGCTCGTCGGGGATCAGGCGCGTTTCCATGCGCCAGGGCGAGGTCAGGGCGGCGCCGAACCATTCCTGCAGCGCCGGGATGCCCTGGTCCTGATAGGCGCCCGACGAGGCGCGGTCGCTGATCGACACCAGGCCGATCAGCAGGGTTTCGTCACTGATTGTCATCGTGGGCTTCCGGAGGGTCGGCCGGCGTCTGGGCAGACGCGCTGTCGAGTTCGCGCAGCACGCGAAAAATCTCGCGAAACGCGCGCGGCGGCTTGCCCAGCTCCTGTTCCTTGAGCGCATTGCGGCGCAATTGACGCAATTGCTGCAGGTCCGCCGACGCAAAGGCGATCGCGATGTCGGCCAGTCCCTGCTCGTTCTCGATCAGCCGGGCGCGCAGGCGTTCGAGCCGCTGCTCGCGCGCCTTGGCGGCCGCCGAGACGCCCTTGATCGCATCCAGTGCGGCCTGGATGGGTGCCGGGTCGGCCTCGCGCATCAGGCGGCCGATGTACTGCATCTGCCGGCGCTTGGCGCCGTTGCTGTTGATCCGCTGCGCCTCGCGCACCGCCAGGCGCAGCGCGTCGGGCATGTCCACGCGGGCCAGTTGCGCCGACGACAGCGCGACCAGTTCGCCGCCCAGATCCTGCAGCGCCAGAGAATCGCGCTTCTTCTGCGATTTGCTCGGCGGGCGGTCGTCAACCTCGGCCTCGATGGCGGCGGGATCGGTGTGGCGGGCGGCATGCATTGCGTTCGGAATAGCGGGGATGGCCGGCGAAAGACGATAAGATTATAGCTTCCACCGACTCGCACCCACTCCACATGTCCGACCAGGGATTCAGTTTTGCCGAGCAGCAACTGCGCGATATCGCCGCCGAAATTCTCGAATACGCCAAGAGCCGCGGCGCCAGCGCCTGCGAGACCGATGTCTCCGAAGGCTACGGCCAGTCGGTGTCGGTGCGCCGCGGCGAGGTCGAAACCATCGAGTACAACCGCGACAAGGGCATCGGCGTCACCGTCTATCTCGGCCAGCAGCGCGGCTACGCGAGTTCGTCGGATTTCTCGCGCGATGCCTTGCGCGCGACGGTCGATGCCGCGCTGTCGATCGCGCGCTTCACCGCGCCCGACCCGTGCGCCGGCCTGCCGGAAGCCAAGCTGCTGGCCACCGAGTTTCCTGATCTCGACCTCTTCCACCCGTGGCCGCTGTCGGTCGCAGAGGCAATCGAACTGGCACAGCGCTGCGAAGGCGCGGCGTTCGCGGTCAGTCCGCTGATCCGCAATTCCGAAGGCGCCAGCGTATCGACGCAGCAGTCGCATTTCATCTCGGCCAACAGTCTCGGCTTCATGGGCGGCTTTGCCGGCTCGCGCCATTACTATTCGTGCTCGGTGATCGCCGGCGAGGGCGATGCGATGCAGCGCGACGACTGGTACGCCTCGCAGCGCGACGGGGCCGATCTGTGCCAGCCGGAAGCGGTCGGCGAGTATGCCGCGCGGCGCGCGCTGGCGCGGCTCGATGCGCGCAAGATCAAGACCTGCGAGGTGCCGGTGCTGTTCGAAGCGCCGTTGGCCGCCGGGTTGATCGGCAGTTTCGTCCATGCGGTGAGCGGCGGCGCGCTCTATCGCAAGAGTTCGTTTCTCGAAGGCAGCCTGGGCAAGCCGGTGTTCTCGAAGAACGTGCAGATCAGCGAGCGGCCGCACCTGCCCAAGGGCATGGCGAGCAGCGCGTTCGATGACGACGGCGTGGCCACGCGCGACCGCGAGGTGGTCGAGAACGGCGTGGTGAAGGGCTACTTCCTCGGCACCTACTCGGCGCGCAAGCTGGGCATGCAGAGCACCGGCAATGCCGGCGGCGCGCACAACCTGATCGTCAAGCCCGGCACGCGCGACTTCGAGGGGCTGATCAAGCACATGGGGCGCGGCCTGCTGGTCACCGAACTGCTCGGCCACGGCCTCAATTACGTGACCGGCGACTATTCGCGCGGCGCCGCCGGCTACTGGGTCGAGCAGGGCGAACTGCGCCATCCGGTGCAGGAGATCACCATTGCCGGCAACCTGAAGGAGATGTTCCGCAATGTCGTGGATATCGGCAACGACGTGCTGACGCGCGGCTCGAAGCAGGTCGGCTCGATACTTGTCGGCCGCATGACGGTGGCCGGCGACTGACCGACGCACAGGAGGCGCGCATGCGACGCCGCTCGTTTCTGAAACACGCGGGCGCCGGGCTCGCCGCCGGGTCGCTGGCCGCCCCGGCCGGGGTGCGGGCGCAATCGGATGGCGGCCGGCTGCCCGAAATCAAGTGGCGTCTGGCCTCGAGCTTTCCGCGCAGCCTCGACACCATCTTTATCGCCGCCGAAACCATGGCGCAGCGCGTCGCCGCCGCCACCGGCAACCGCTTCCAGATCCGCGTGTTTCCGGCCGGCGAAATCGTGCCGGGGCCGCAGGTGCTCGACGCGGTGAAGGACGGCACCGTGGAAATGGGGCACAGCGCGAGCTACTACTTCATCGGCAAGGATCCCACTTTCGCCTTCGACTGCGCGATTCCCTTCGGCCTCAACAGCCGCCAGCAGAGCGCGTGGACCTTCAACGGCGGCGGACTCGAACTGATGCGCGAGCTGTTCCGCAGCTACAACATCTACAACATTCCGCTCGGCAATACCGGGGTGCAGATGGGCGGCTGGTATCGCAACGAGATCAAGTCGGTCGACGATCTCAAGGGCCTCAAGATGCGCATCGGCGGCTTTGCCGGGCAGGTGATCGCCCGCCTCGGCGCAGTGCCGCAGCAGATTCCCGGCGGCGACATCTACCCGGCGCTGGAGAAGGGCACCATCGACGCCGCGGAGTGGGTCGGCCCCTACGACGATCTGAAGCTCGGCTTCAACAAGGTGGCGAAGTACTACTACTACCCCGGCTGGTGGGAAGGCGGGCCGCAGCTCACCGCCTACGTCAACATCAGGCAGTGGAACGCGCTGCCCAGGGAATACCAGACGATACTCGAAGATGCCTGCATGGTCGGCCACATCGACATGCAGACGCGCTACGACGCCAAGAACCCCAGGGCGCTCAAGGAACTGATCGGCAGCGGCACCATTCTCAAGCCGTTTCCCGCCGAGGTGATGGCCGCCTGCTACAAGGCGGCGCTCGAGTTGTACGACGAGACGGCGGCCAAGAACCCGCGCTTCAGGAAAGTGTATGAGGCCTGGCGCAGCTTTCGCGACGACCAGTTGCAATGGTTCGCGGTGGCCGAAAACCGCTACGACAATTTCATGCAGGCCACGCGCAGCGTCGGCCGCAAGAAGTAGCCGGCGGCGCGCCCGCGCTCAGCGCAGCGCCGAGGCCAGGACGACCGAGTAGGCGGCGCTGAACGCCTCGCAGCGCGCGATCCATTCGCGCGTGCTCTTGGGCATCGGCGTGCGCGCCCGGGTGATGAAACTCACCAGGTCGCGCCCCTGGCGAATCAGCACCACCGCATCGTCGTAGCCCTGCAACTGCTGCGGCGTCCAGGCCGGCGAGCGGGGTGGCACGAAAGCCATCAACTCTTCCGCCGCAACCACGAATCTCGACCAGACATCGAAGATCGCGCCGTCCGTGCGCAGGGTCTCGCACTTGGCTTTGGCCCGGTCGGCAAACGCCAGTGCCGGCGCGCCGATGCCGCGGAACATCGGAAACGGGTCGAAAATGCGGATCAGCGTGTCGGCGATGCGGTCGACATCGCGCATGGTCAGCGCGATCTTGACGTAGCGGCTCTCGTAGAACGCTTCGAGCGGCACGCTGAAGGCCTTGAACGGCTCGCCCCACAACTCGTCGATGCCTTCCTCGCCGCTGTGGTGCAGCACCAGCCGGCCCAGCGCCAGCGCCTCCTGCAGGTGGCGGCCGCACTCGCGCATCAGCGTGTTGTCGTGGGCGATCTCGACGCCCACGGCCTGCAGCTCGACCAGCTTGGTCAGGATGTCGGTCGCCCGGTTGAACAGCGCGCCGGCCAGCATCGCGCCCTTGACGCGGCGGCGCGCCGCGTCGGTTTCGCCTTCGTAGGCGCGGCGCGCCTCGTCGAGACGATGGCCGGGCACGTTGAGGCCGTGTTCGACATGGTTGAACAGCCGGCGCGTCAGCGCTTCGATCAGGCGCTTCTTGGCCTTCAGCGAATCGGCGGGAACCTCGTAAATCTTGATCCAGTAGCCATAGAAGTAGCCGCGCAACACGCCATCGATGTCGCTGCGGGTACCAAGCGCGATTTCCGTTTCCATGCCGAGGGTCGATTCCGAAGACGGGACGGGACCGGCATTCTACCCAAACTCGGGAAAGAATTGTGCACCGCAACAACCTATGCCGGATCACTGCCCGGAGAGCCGCACCAGCCGGGCATCCGCGGCCACCGATGCTTGTAGATCGCCATCTGGTGCGGCTTCCGGGGCTAGCCGCCCTGACGTACCGGAACGCGCCAACGCCCCCCCCGGCAACCCGTCCAAACACACCTCGCAACCCGCGCACCCCGGCGCCAGCCCCCCGCCCTGGTTGCTCTCGACGGGTCCGCCCGCCCGCCCGCCCCGCCCCCCCCGCCCCCCCCCGCCCCGCGCGGGCCCCCGGTGCCGGGGGTTTGCGCCCGCCCGCGCCGGCCGAGGCGCGCCGCCCCCCGGGCCGGCGGGGCCCGCAGAGCCTGCCGCTGGGGCCGCGGTGCCGGATGGAGGCCGGCCTCATCTGATTTCCTGCACGGGGACCCCCGCGCAACTCAACGCCCCCCCCCACCCACCTCCCCCGCAGGCTGGTCCAGACCCCGCCTCCGCAGACCCTCGCTAATGAATGCCCCGGCGATTGTTTTCCAGAACCCAAAGCGTCACGCGGTCAAAGCCGGCTTCGACAAGATCCGCCAGACAAGCTAGCCACAAAGACCTGCCGATTCCCTTGCCCCAATGTGGCGGCGAGACGTAGAAGGCCATGATTTCGGCGGCGGGCTGGGCCAGCTGCCCCACGACGGAATCGCCTTTTTTCAGTCTGGCTGCCCAATCTGCCTCGCGTTTCGCGACGCAAATGGTTTGGAGATAGTCGGCCGGAAGTAAATCGCAATATGCACCTTGCCAAGACCGAACATGGACCTCCGCAATGGCGGCAGAGTCGGACGTCAGTGCGCGCGAGATGGATAGCACGTCCAAAGCCGGGTCGACAAGGCGCAAGCGTCGCCGCGCCCCGCGCCCCTATCGACTCACCCCGAACCCCCGCCTCACGATTCGCTGCGCGCGTCGCCGGATAGCGGCTGGAACTCGGCCTCGCGCGAATGCTGCTGGCGCACGGCGGGGTTGTACTTGAGGCAGTTGGGCACGCAGTCGCACTCGAAGGCGATTTTCATCAGCGCGATCCGGCCCTCGTTCTTCAACTGGAAAATCCGCGGCACCACCTTGTCGCGCAGCGATTCCGGATCGATGGTATTGACGTAGATCAGCGTGCCGCCCTCGAAACCGGCCGGGTTGGAAACGCGCCACTTGATCTGCACCCGCCAGGGCATCGGCACGTCGGCATCCGGCGGTTTGTAGTGCCATTCCTCGTTGCACGGAATGCCCGGCCCCATCGCCGCGTGGCAGGCATGCACGAGATCCGAGACGCCGCGCAGTTCCTCGACCGAGTGGTTCCACGGCTGGCTGCGCTCGCTCTTCGAGTAAATCTCGAGCGTAGGGAAGCGGTGGCCGAATCCGGCGAAGGCGATCGCGTGGTCGTTCTCGGCGAACACCAGGTTGCGGTAGGCCGCGTAGTTGACCGCCTCTTCGTTATAGATGTTCGGGTTGGCCCTCACCAGGCGGATTTCCATGTCGTTGGAGACGCCGCGTTCGTCGATGGCGACCAGTTGCTTGTGCAGGTGGTCGAACGAGGCGCCGGCCGCCTTGAGCCAGTTCTGGAACACCGCCACGTAGCGCACATAGCGGTTCGACAGGTAGATGTCGCGCAGCGCCTCGATGGTGAAGCGGAAGTACTGGTAGTGCTCCTCCGGCGTCATGGTGCCGGAGGAGGCGAGCTGGTTGTCGTTGGTCGCCCCGGCGACGAAATGCTGCCGGCCAATGATCAGTTCATGGCCGCCGCCAAAAAACGCGTTGGCCGCCGCCAGCTTTTCCGTGTCCGAGGTCTTGCGCACCGTCTGCTCGTCGACGCCCGAAAGGCGCATCCGCGACTCGACGATGTCGAGCACATGGCGCCGGCCGCGTTCGCTGGCGAGGTAGCCGTCCTTGCGCGCCTGCAGCGCCGGCGGCAGGACGTACTGGTAGTTCTTCTCCCAGTAATCGCAGGAAACGATCTCGAACAGGTTCGGCACGCGGCGGAACAACCAGTCGGTATCGCCGACCTCGCCGGCGCCCAGCCCCTTGAGCGTCTCCCAGCCGGCGGTGGTTCGCACCAGGCGCGCCTTTTCCGGCGGCGTCTCGTAAACCCGTCCGTGGCAGAACGCGCAGTGCGCGCCATCCCTGGCCGGATCGAGCGGCGCGCCCGGCTTGTCGTCGTTGCCGAGCGGACGATGGCCGCGCCCCGGCACCGTCCATACCTCGGTGCCGGTGAACGGGTTGACCTGCTTGATCGTGCCGTCCCGCATGCGGATCAGGTAGTCCGAGACGGGCATCATGTCTTGCATCATGGCGGCTGTTCGACTCCGGTTGGCGCTCAGCCGCCATGATACAAGCGCCGACCGTTCAGACCAGCATTACCGTGTCGGCCACCGCCCCCCCCCCCCCCCCCCCCCCCCCCCCCCTGGCCGGGCGGCCGCCGCGCCCCCGGCACGCCCCGCGACTCCCTGGCTCGCCTGCCCGCCCGGCCCGCCCACCCGCCGGCCCCCCGCTCCCCCCCCCCCCCCCCCCCCCCCCCCCGGGCTTAACCTAGTCCAGCCGGATCGCGCAGCCGACGCCTGGCCCGAGCGTGCGCCGGCCAGGTGCGCGACGGTTCCCATCGCGCACACCGCGGCAGGCTGGAAGGCGCATGGATAGGACATCTGCAGCATATAGGCCTGAAGAACCCCGTGGATTGGGCATTACAGGCCAGGCCGGGCCAGGATGTCCATCCGGCGCGGCTTTGCGGTCAGCGGGCCGACAGCGCAAGCCGTGCGGCCAGCGCGATGAAGATCAGCGCGGCGAGCCGGTTGAGCAGCGCCTGCGCGCCCGGTGCGCGGGCGAGCCACTTGCCGAGGCGGGCCGCGGCCAGCGCGATGGTGCCGAACACCAGCAGCGTGGCGGCGATGAACACGCCGCCGAGCAGGACGAATTGCGGCGCCAGCGCGCCGCGCGCCGGGTCGGCGAACTGCGGCAGGAAGGCGAGGAAGAACAACGTCACCTTGGGGTTGCTCACGTTCATCACGATGCCGCGGCGATAGTACTGCCCGGCCGTCAACGCCGGCGGCGCGTGCGCGGCGCTCGCCGCACTGGCGCGCAATGCCTGCCACGCCAGCCATAGCAGATAGATGGCACCCGCGGCCTTGAGCGCGGCGAAGGCGAACGCCGAGGCCTGGATCAGCGCCGCCAGTCCGAGCGTGACGGCGGCAGTGTGCACCAGCAGGCCGGTGCACAGGCCGAGCGTCACGATCAGTCCGGCGCGCGCGCCGTGCAGCGTGGCCTGGGTCAGCACGAACAGGTTGTCCGGCCCGGGTGCGATGCCCAGCGCGAGCGAGGCGACGAAGAATCCCGCCAGGGTATCGGCCGGCATCATGGCGCGCGCCTGCCTTCGCCGAACACCTTCTCCAGCGCGCGCCGGGCTGCGTCGATCTCGGCTTCGCCGATGTCGGCAAATTCGTCTGCCGGCGCGCCGATGCCGAACACCCGGCGCAGCGCGGCCGAATCTTCCTCGATCTGCCGCGTCAGCGGATCGCCGCCCGCTGCGCCGGGCGACGATGCGTCGCGCGGCAGCACGATCTCGATCCGCTCGGTATCGACGTTCGCGTGCTTGTCCAGCGCGGCCGTCACCAGTTGCGGAAAGGCGATCACCAGCCCGACCATCACGAGCTGGATCAGCACGAACGGCACCGCACCCCAGTAGATGTCGGTGGTGCGGATCGAAGGCGGCGCCACGCTGCGCAGATAGAACAGCGCGAAACCGAATGGCGGGTGCATGAAGCTGGTCTGCATGTTCACCGCCAGCAGCACGCCGAACCACACCGGGTCGATGCCCAGCTTGGCCGCCACGGGCGCCAGCAGCGGCACGACGATGAAACTCAGCTCGAAGAAATCGAGAAAGAACGCCAGCAGGAACACCAGCAGGTTGACGACGACGAGAAACCCCACCACCCCGCCCGGCAGCGAGGTCAGCAAATGCTCGACCCACAGGTCGCCGCTGACCGCGCGGAAGGTCAGGCTGAACACCGTCGAGCCGATCAGGATGAACAGCACGAAGGTGGACAGCTTGGCGGTGCTGTCCATCGCCTGCCTGAGCAGCGCGAGGGACAGCCGTTTGCGGGCGAGCGCCATGACCAGCGCGCCGGTCGCGCCCATCGCGCCGCCCTCGGTCGGCGTGGCCACGCCGAGGAAGATCGTGCCGAGCACCAGAAAGATCAGCGCCAGCGGTGGCAGCAGCGTGGTGGCCACGCGCAGCAGCAGCCGGCCCCCGCGCAACGTGCGCGCCGCCGCCGGCAGCGCCGGCGCGGCGGCCGGCCGCAGGATGCTCAGCGCCAGCACGTAGGCGGCGTAAAGCGCCGTCAGCAGCAGGCCGGGGATCAGCGCGCCGGCATACAGGTCGGCGACCGACTGGCGCAACTGGTCGGCCAGGATGATCAGCACCAGCGAGGGCGGAATGATCTGCGCCAGCGTGCCCGAAGCGGCGATCACGCCGGCGGCCAGGCGTTTGTCGTAGCCGTAGCGCATCATGATCGGCAGCGAGATCAGGCCCATCGAAATTACCGAGGCCGCGACCACGCCGGTCGTCGCGGCGAGCAGGGCACCGACGAAAATTACCGCAAAGGCGAGCCCGCCGTGCAGCCGCCCGAACAACTGGCCGATGGTGTCGAGCAGATCCTCGGCCATGCCCGAGCGTTCGAGGATCAGCCCCATGAAGGTGAAGAACGGAATCGCCAGCAGCGTGTCGTTGGCCATGATGCCGAACACCCGCTCGGGCAGGGCCTGCAGCAGCGCCGGCTGCAGCAGGCCGAGTTCGATGCCGACGACGGCGAACAGCAAACCGTTGGCCGCCAGCGCGAAGGCCACCGGATAGCCGAGGAGCAGGAACACCACCAGCGCCGCGAACATGATCGGCGCCATGTTCGCGATCAGGAATCCGGTCATGCCGGGCCGCGCTGGCGCGCGATCTCCTCGGCCAGTTCCTGTTCGGCGGATCTGCCGTGGTGCCCGGCCAGCGGGTCGGGCGCCCGCCCGCAAAGGAAGGCGATGCGCTTGACGAGTTCCGAGACGCCCTGCAGGGCGAGCAGCGCGAAGCCCAGCGGAATCAGCAATTTCACCGGCCAGCGCGCCAGCCCGCCGGCATCCGAAGACAGCTCGTTGCTCGAATACGCATCGATGAAGACCGGCCACGACAGCTTGAGCATGATCAGCGCCAACGGCAGCAGGAACAGCACCGTGCCGAGGATGTCGATCACCGCCCGCGTGCGCGGCGACAGGTGGTGGCTGATCACGTCGATCCGCACATGCTCGTTGCGCAGCAGGGTGTAGCCGGCGCACAGCAGGAAGATCGCCGCGAACAGATACCACTGCACCTCGAGGAAGGCGTTCGAACTCAGGTTGAACGCCTTGCGCATCACCGCGTTGGCCGAACTGATCAGCACCGCGACCAGCACCAGCCAGAGCGCGCAGCGACCGACAAGATGGTTGAGCGCATCGATCGCCCGCGACAGCCTGAGTAACGCATTCATGGGGGGGTCTCCTGGGCCATCTGCCGTGCCGGCGAGCCCGGCGCGCGCGGCCGGTGGCGACGCTGCCCGCTATGATACCCTTGCGTTTCAACGACCTTGCGGGCAAGCGGGGCGTGAGTTGCGATTGTGCAGATTTCCTGAAACATGACCCGATTCTGTCTGGTTCGACACGGCGAGACCGACTGGAACGCGCAGCGGCGCATCCAGGGCAACCTCGACATCCCGCTCAATCCCACCGGCATCGCGCAGGCGCACGCCGCGGCGCGCGGGCTGGGCAGCGCCGGCATCGAGCTGATCTACAGCAGCGACCTGGCGCGTGCGCGGCAGACCGCCGAGGCCATCGCGCAGCATGCCGGGTTGCCGCTGCGCTTGTGCCCCGAACTGCGCGAACGCTGCTACGGCATCTTCGAAGGGCTCACCTACGACGAGGCGCAGCGCCGCTTTCCCGAGGTCTACGCGCGCTTCGAATCGCGCGACACGGCGTTTCCCGTGCCCGAAGGCGAGAGCCTGCAGCAACTGGCCAGCCGTGTCGAGTTCGCGCTGCGGCGCATCGCCGCCGATCACCCGACGCGCACGGTGCTGGTGGTCACCCACGGCGGCGTGCTGGATATCGCCTACCGCCTGGCGACCGGCCGCGCGCTCGATGCGCCGCGCGATTTCGTGATTCCCAACGCCGCATACAACTGGATCGACTGGGAACCCGACGACGCGCAGGGCCGCTTCGTGCTGCGCGTCTGGGGCGAACTGCTGCACCTCGACGAGGCGCTGGATGAATTGCCGGGATGACCGGTAAGTCGGCGGTGTCCGGCGCGCAGGACACGCAGCCTGCGATCTCGCCCGCCCTTCCAGCCGATATTGCGGCGCGACTGCTCGGCGCCGTCGAGGCGATGGTGCGCGAGACCCACCCCGACCGCGACATCGATGTGCGGCTCGACAGCCGCATCGAACGCGATCTCGGGCTCGACAGTCTGGCCCGCGTCGAACTGCTGTTGCGCCTGGGCGATGTCTGCCACACCCGTTTCCCGCCCGAGGCGCTGAGCGAGGCGCAGACGCCGCGCGACCTGCTGCGCCTGGTCGGCCGGCAGGTCGAAGACGACGCGGTGCACGGCGCGGCGCCCGCGGTCGGCGCCTCCAGCGTGCCCCTGCCCGACACCGCGCAGACGCTGGTCGAGGTGCTCGAATGGCATGCGGCACGCCAGCCCGCGCGCCAGCACGTGATCCTGTACGACGAGAAGGACGCCGCCCGCAGCCTGAGCTACGCGGCGCTGCTGCAGCATGCGCGGCGCATCGCCTCGGGCCTGCTGGCCGAAGGCGTCGAACCGAAGCAGACGATTGCCCTGATGCTGCCGACCGGTGCCGAATACCTTGCCAGCTTCTTCGGCGTGCTGCTGGCCGGCGCGGTGCCGGTGCCGATATACCCGCCGGCACGGCTGTCGCAGATCGACGAGCATCTGGCGCGCCACGGCCGCATACTGGCCAATGCCGGCGCCGTGCTGATCGTCACGGTGCCCGAGGCGCAGGGCGTCGCGTCGCTGTTGGGCAACGTGGCGCCGGCGCTGCGCAAGTCGATGACACCGGCCGAACTCGAACGCGAGCCGATGGACATCCTCTATCGGGCTGGCGCCGACGATCTGGCGTTCCTGCAGTACACCTCGGGCAGCACTGGCGATCCGAAAGGCGTCATGCTGACCCACGCCAACCTGCTCGCCAATATCCGTGCCCTCGGCCGCGTCGTCAAGGCCAGCAGCGAGGATGTGTTCGTGAGCTGGCTGCCGCTGTATCACGACATGGGCCTGATCGGCGCCTGGCTGGGCTCGCTCTACCACGCCATGCCGCTGGTGCTGATGAGCCCGCTGACCTTCCTGGCGCGACCGGCTTCCTGGCTGCGCGCGATATCGGAGCATCGCGGCACGCTCTCGGCCGCGCCCAACTTCGCCTACGAGCTGATCGCCCGCAAGCTGCCCGAGGCCGAGCTCGACGGCCTCGACCTGTGGAGCTGGCGTCTGGCCTTCAACGGCGCCGAACCGGTGATCCCGGCCACGCTGGAGGCGTTTGCCCAGCGCCTGGGCGGCGTCGGCTTTCGCGGCGTGGCGATGACGCCGGTCTATGGCCTGGCCGAGTGTTCGGTCGGGCTGGCGATTCCGCCGCTCGATCGCGGCCCGCGCATCGACTCGATCGACCGCGAAGTTTTCGCCCGCGAGCGCATCGCCGAGCCGACCGATCCCGGCGCGGTCAGCGCGATGCTGGTGCCTGCCTGCGGCCGCGCGCTGCCGGGCCACGAGATGCGGGTGGTTGACGAGTTCGACCACGAGCTGGCCGAACGCCATGTCGGCAAGCTGCAGTTTCGCGGGCCGTCGGCAACCCGCGGCTACTACCGCAACGACGAGGCCACGCGCAAGCTGATGCGCGACGGCTGGCTCGATTCCGGCGACTTCGCCTACCTTCATGACGGCGAGGTCTACCTGACCGGCCGCGCCAAGGATCTGATCATCCGCGGCGGGCGCAACATCTATCCCTACGAGCTTGAGCAGGCGGTCGGCGCGCTGGCGGGCATCCGCAAGGGCTGCGTGGCGGTGTTCGCCGCCACCGATCCGGGCGGCGGCACCGAGAAGCTGGTGGTGATGGCCGAGACCCGCGAGACCGCGGCCGAACCGCGCGCCCGCCTGACCGACGAGATCAACCGCGTCTCGATCGATGTCGTCGGCATCCCGGCCGACGAGATCGTGCTGGCCCCGCCGTACACCGTGCTTAAGACCTCGAGCGGCAAGATCCGCCGCGCCGCCTCGCGCGAGATTTTCGAGCGCGGCGCCATCGGCGGGCGCCGATCGTCCGCCTGGTGGCAGATCGCGCGCCTGGCAAGCGCGGCCCTGGTGTCGCGCCTCTCGACGCACCTGCGGTCGGCGGCCAGCACGGTCTACGGGCTTTATGCCTGGCTGGTATTCGGGCTGCTCGCGGTGCCGACGTGGACCATCACCGCGCTGGCGCGCAAACCCGCCGTCGGCAGGATCACGGTGCACTTGGCGACGCGGCTCTTCCTCCATCTGATCGGCATGCGCGTGCGGCGCGTCTCGCCCTCGCGGGTGCCGGGCAAGCCGCATGTGCTGGTGTGCAACCACGCCAGCTATCTCGATTCGGTGGTGCTCTACGCGATCCTGCCGCCGCAGGCGCGCTATGTTTTCGTCGCCAAGCGCGAGCTGGAAAGCCACTGGTTTCCGCGCCTGTTCCTGCGCGGCCTCGGCACCCTGTTCGTCGACCGCTTCGCCGCCCGCCAGGGCGCCGAAGACGCGCAGGCGATGGTCGCCGCGCTCGCGGCGGGGCAGAGCCTGGTGGTGTTTCCCGAAGGCACTTTCTCGCGCGAGGCGGGGCTGCGCTATTTCCGCATGGGCGCGTTCGTCGCCGCCGCCAAGGCCGGCCTGCCGATCGCCACCGCCGGACTGCGCGGCATGCGCGCCGTGCTGCGCGACAAGACCCGCCTGCCGCGCCACGGCCGCATCGAATTCGAACTCGGCGCGACACTGGTGCCGATCGCCGACGACTGGCAAGCCGCCGTGCGCCTGCGCGACCAGGCGCGCAGCCAAATGCTCGAACTGTGCGGCGAACCCGATCTGGGCAACTGGCCGGCCGCCTGACCGGTCTGCGCCGCGACACCCGATCTCGTCGCATCGCTGCAAACCTCGTGGATAGGGCATCTGCAGCCTGCATGGTCCGCGCGCCGCATGGAATGGCGCTCCCGGCGGTGGCAGGCCTGAGCGCGCCTGTTCATGCGGGTTTCGGCTTGGGCTACCGGGAGAAATCGTGCGTTGACCACACGGGACCGCTACCGAATCAAGCGTGGCCTATCCCCCATCGTTCCGCTCGATTTGGTCGATGCCACTCACAGAATGGCGGAAATCGGTAGAGGGTTTGTAGGAGAATATCAAGACGTGACCCCGTCGCCACAACCCGCATCGACTGGCGCTCCCCGGGTCGCCTGCCCGCAGAGCGCCATTCCATGCGGTCTGCAGGGCAGGAGTTCAGGGCATTTCGCGTAGAGTCAGCGGAGAGCGCATGCAAGACCTGACGCTATGCTTCGGGCTTCGCGCGCAATAGGCGCAGCGCATTGCACCGAGCAGTTCCATTCGGCGCAATATCGATTGCGCCGTACGCGGGATCTTGGCTTCGAACCCAGTTCTATCGAAGCGCAAGGACTTCGGTTGGGACCGGTGACTATTTCGAGAACTCGAACTCGGACGCAGTTCTGCCAATGTCGTCGAGCGATTTCACACCGTAATACTTGTCGCCGGCCTTGGAAGATATACCTGCACCAGTTCTCGGATCGTTGGCGCCATTCGATAGCGACGCAGTAGGTTGCATTGTCACCGACGTGCCAAGAGCCTTTGCCGCCTTGACGGTGCCATGCACTCCGATCTTTCCCGGTTCACGACCCAGGTCGCTCGACGCTATGAACTTGCCGTCGGGCTCGTTGATCCAGCGGCGCAGGCTGCCGATTTCGTTGTGGTGCGCCACCTTGGCGCCCGGCATCAGTTGCCTCAAATCGTCCGCAGTCAGCTGAACCGCATTCTTGGGCTTGAGGTCATTCAGAACGAGGTTTTCCGCCACAGCGGATAGCGGAAGTCCGAACAAGAGAATTGGGAAAACGACGCGGTACATAACGCCTCCTCTACCCTAGCGCACAAACCGACCGGAATGAACACGAACCTCTGATGTTTCGATCCGAAGCCGAGGCTGTCAGACTCGTCGGTCAACTTCGGCAGGTATCTTATGTTTGCCTGATCAGGCTAGGCGCGTTTGATGGCGTTGGGAACTCGTGTAGAACACGTAAACCCTTGGGTGCAAATAAAGTGCAGCGAATTGCACCGAGCAATTTCATTCGGCGAAATGCCGATTGCGCCCTAAGCGGCCTGGCTCCCGGCGTCCGAGATGTCGTGATTGCGAGTTGATGCGCATCGCGACCGGTGGCAACGACGGGTCGGGAGTGAAAGGCCTTAGAAACTGATCTAGGCATTGAACGGGGGTGGGGCAGGTCTTGCGGGAGGTGAGGTCAGGGAGGTGAGGTCACCCACCCATTTATAGCGGCCCTGTGCAAAGAGCGGGAACAAATTACTCGCGAAAGCGCGATCCCGGTATTGCATCAACCCTTCAGACTGCCAAGGCCTCTGCATCGCAAAACCGCATCAAACCTTTTGCTTCGTCGGTATGGTTGCGTGAATCGCATCAGTCACCCATCAGGATCAAGCGAAAGCCTACCGCCTCCTTCGCCTTGGCGGCCTGGCCGCCCCAGAAGCATCTCGGTACCGTCTTCCGTCCAATCGATTGGGCAGAACTGTGGATGCCAATACGCGGCTCCAAACCCGTATGGTTCGCAATGCGGGCGATTCAGTTGCTGCAAGTGCTGTGGCGTTGGCATACGGCGCGGCCTCCAATCAGGTCTGCTGGTTCAAAGCCCAACCCCGTTGCTGGTTCGCCGGCCGTTGCCAACCCTTACGCAAAACAAAGTTCTACGCAGAACGCCTCCTGGTTCTGCTGTATGTGATAGCACGCCCGCGCCAACTTGTCCGCGAGCGCCTTGATCGCTAGCGTGCTGTTGCGCTTGGCTTTCTTCTTCTGAGCGCCGTGCGGGCTCACAGCAACGCACGGCAAGGTTTGCTGCTTCGACAAAGGCCCACGCCAGGTAACGATTGCCGTTCTTGGTGTTGCGTTCGCTTGCAAATGAGAGGCGTTGGCAATCTGATGTGTTAACGGAATAGGAAGACCGCGCTTCCGCGAGTATCTTGTTCGCGCTCTTTACTCAGAGGCTGTGAACATTTCGCAGTTTCGCTGACCTGACCGCGCAAACGCTACGTGAGCCGCCGAACGCGGC
The DNA here is from genome assembly GCA_016711925.1 of Candidatus Methylophosphatis haderslevensis. Lineage (GTDB taxonomy): Bacteria > Pseudomonadota > Gammaproteobacteria > Burkholderiales > Rhodocyclaceae > Methylophosphatis > Methylophosphatis haderslevensis. The sequence goes on along the minus strand of JADJSA010000018.1, from coordinate 3,519 downwards.
TAAATATGTCGTAGTCATCTTTGCTTCCGTTTCGATGTGTTCATTGGCGGCTTTTCAAGTCGTTTTCTACGCCTTTCCCGTCATCGGGCAGATTTCGGACGTGTCTGTCCCTATCCCCAACATTTCAGGCGCCAAACTGATCATTCGCATCAGGTTATGTGCCAGGGCATACAAGTAGGCCACCGCTTTGACCTTCTTGAGTCCCCGCACCAGCAGCAGAACGAGGTTTCGGTTGCGTGCCTGCGCATTGACCCATTCGGCAACGGCCGCCCGTTGCTTGTACAGTTCCTTAATGTCGTCGGCGCCCATCCGCTCCCGCCAATCCCCTACCGCGGGGCTGTCGCTCGGCTTGCGCTGGTGCGGGTCGGCGGCGGGGGCGCTGCTGACACCGATTCTCCCGTCGCGGGTGCCGCGGCCTCTCCGGTGCCGCCCCGGGTCGCTTGGCGGGTCGTCCTGCTTGTCTTTCTTTCCTTGCCCGTGCTCTTCGGTTTGGGCACCGGTGCGATCACGCGCTTTGCGCCGCGACGGCATCAATCTGGTCGTGCGCCGGAAATCCGCCATCGACCAGCCAGTTCTCCGGGCCGTGCCGCATCCTTGACGACCTGCTCGACCATCGGTGCCATCTGCGCCATGTCACTGCCGGTGCTCACATCGACACCGACGATGATCTGGCTGGCGGTGTCGCTGCCAAACCCGATGTTGTACGCCGGTCCGGAAGCCACCATCGCCCATCTTCATGGACCGTGGCTTCGGCGTCAGTGGTCGAGGCCCGCGCCTCTTCGGCCTTCTTGCCCTGGCGCTGTTTGATGGCCGCCAGTTCCGGCAGGCGCTTAAGGCCGCTTCGATCCGCGCTTCTCGGCCCGCCATGCGCTGCCGCGCGCGCTTGCCGCCTCGCTCGGCGCCCGGGTCGTCGGCGACTTCCTGCTTGAGCGCTTGCACTTGCGTGTGAGCCGCTTCCAGGTAGCCCTTGAGCTTTCTTCCCGACGGAAGGAGGCGGCTCCTGGCACTGGCGCGAACCCGCATGCCGTCTTGAGCCACACCCTTCAACTTGACCACCCCGGCGGCCATCAGTCCGGCCACGTTCTCGCTCAGCAGTCCGTCCAACGCTTCTCCACTCTTGGCTGCGAAAGTCGGACAGCGTGTGGTAATTCACCTGCACGCCCCGCAGATCCCAGCGGTAGGCGTCATGTTCCTGCGTCAGTCGCGCTAACCTTGCGGGCGCTGCCCACACCTTCCAACGGGGCGCTGTTGAGCCAGGGCGTACAGAATTTCCGGGGCGATCGCCGATCTCGCCCGGCGCCACCTTCTACCGCTCTTGATCCCGGCGTAGAGCCCTTGCAAGTCCTGCCCTGGACAAACCCCCAGACAATTCGCGCCCGATGACCTTTCGGGCAGCAAGGACTCCAGATCGCTCGGCCGCAGTTCGATCTGACCACGGTTCGCTACGAGCACTCGCACCCGCCTCGGCGACTCAGGCTTTTGTTCGACGCGGCAGCTGGCTGGTATGGGGAGTTCTTCAAACAGGGTCATGAGGCTCACGCCGTACGTTTCAAATAATGACGTACGGATTCTAACCGTTCGTCCCTTCAAAAATCTCGAACGGCAGGGCTTTTTCACAGGCTCTCAGGCCAAGGCGTTCGAGCGGGATGGTCTGCGCGCGCTCCGGGCGTACCACACAGCGTATGCGCAGTTCGCGCTGACCCATTTGCGCCAGCGGCAACACGATGTCCGCGGCGTGAATCCGCGCCAACTCCGTGAGGATGGTTCGCGGGCAGTGGCCGAGCCCTGCGCGCGACTGCCACTGCTGCAAGGTCTTCCATAGCGCGTAGGCGAAAAGCACACAGATGCGCGCCTTGATGCGTCCTTCCCGTGGTGCCAGATCGGGCGGATCGCCAGGTCGGACTTTGCACGCGGAACGCCGCTTCAGCCTCGGTCAACTGGATGTAGGTCTTCCACAGTTCCTCGTCGCTCCACTGGGTCACGTTGGTGGAAGGATGTGAGGTCTTCGCTGAGCCGCGCCCAGTCGGTCCAATCGGTGCGGTACGCTGGCTCGGCGGATTCCTGAAGACGCGCCGCGTCGTCGGTAATCGAGATCGTGAATCGGCCGGCAGCCCGGGTTGTTGCGTTCGAGCAAGCGCCCGATCTGGCGTTCGATGAGGCCCCGATCGGGCGGCTTCTTGCTCTTTCTCGATGCGCTGCTCCAGGCTCGCGAGCGCCGTGTCGATGCGCGCCTGAAACCGATCGCGGCATCGCGTCCGCTCTTTCTCGGCCCGACTGGCCGAGCGACACAGTAAAACGTCTCGCCCCCCCGGGCCGGGCACACTTTGCTTCAACGTCATCGCGGATGGCGCTAGTCGGTGCTCTTCGATCTTCTCTGACCCAGCGCTTGAGCGCCGCCTACAGCCGATCACGTAGCGGCGTCCCGTCTCGTTGAGCCACGCCACGTTCTCCTGGGCTCACCATTCCCCGGTCCATCACCCACACCCGGTTCGCCGTGCCAAAGCGGGCCTCCATCCCCCGAGACGATCTGTTGACCGTGGTGAGGTCGGTGGTGTTGCCCGGAATATCTCGTAGCCCAGCGACATTCCTCCCGGGTCACCACCAGCGATGTCCACCCGCACGCAGTCCGGCCGGTGATCCCGGCTGTAGCCGCGCTTGGCAATGGCCGGATCGGCCACGCCCCTCGGAAGTACGTGCTCGTCGTCGTAGAGCAGCAGGTCGTAGTCCAGATCGAACAACTTCCGAAGCGCTTGACCAGATGAGCGCCCGGTCGCTTTCCTCAGTGCGGCAGCAATCGGTCCAACGCCCGCCACAGCCGCTCCCTCGTACAGCATCTCCGCTGGGGCCACACCGAGCAAGTCCTCCAGCGCGCTCGTGCGTCGTACCAATGGTCGGCCACGTGAAGTTCTTTCGCCGCTGGGCTCGCACAGCCGGCCGATCGGACTAGTATCGATATCACATCGGCCCAAGCGACCGACTCACGACCTCGGGGCAGTAGGCCCGAACAGTTCGTCGAGTCTGAGCGCCTGCCACAGCTGTCCTCCCCGCCACCGGAGCTGAAGCTTCTCGAACGCTCCAGCCGCACGGCGTCGAGTCTGACCTCCCGCCGCTTCGCCAGACGCCTTCATCGAACAGCGCTTTTGTGAGCGCGCTCGCTCGCCCGCAGATATCTCTCGCGCAAGAAGTGTCGCTCGCGCTCGGCCTCGGCATCGAGTTCTCCGAGCTGCGCCACCGTCTCCTGAATCACCTTGCGTCCGCGCCGCACCGAACGCACCAGGCGCCAGGGGGACGTGCGTCTTGCCGTCCTTGTGCGTCGCGTCGTATCGCGCAGGTACATGCCCTGCATTCTCGATATCGTCCGCCCGCCCGGCAACCCAGTAGGTCGGCACTAAGCACGCTTTCTTCGTTGAAAACGCCTGTCCTGACGACCAACCGCACGACAATGCCGACGCTTCAGAGTGAAAACCAACTGTGGTTTCCGCGCCACAACGACGGCGATTCCGTCCTCCGCGGCGACTG
>JADJSA010000017.1 GCA_016711925.1 Candidatus Methylophosphatis haderslevensis | reverse complement strand
ATGCCGCCGGAATCCGGTCAGCGCGGCGGCCGATGGCGCGTTTAGCCCTTGCCGCAACGTCTGTCGCTAGGTTTTGGCCGCAATTTGTGCTCCAATCGAATCTTAAGGAGGTCCGGCGGGGATCGTGGATTTTAGTCGTGAATTCATCGCACTGGTGTGCGAACTTGGGGTGTTGCGTTTCGGCGAGTTCAAGACCAAGGCGGGGCGTTTGTCGCCTTACTTCTTCAATGCCGGCCTGTTCCGCGACGGAGAATCGCTGCGCCGGCTGTGCGGCTATTACGCCAGGGCAATTATCGCCTCGGGCATCGAATTCGACATGCTGTTCGGCCCCGCCTACAAGGGCATCGCGCTGGCCGCGGGAACGGCGATCGAACTGGCACGCGGCGGGCGCAACGTGCCGTATTGCTTCAATCGCAAGGAAGCCAAGGATCACGGTGAGGGCGGCATGACGATCGGCAGCGATCTGGCCGGCCGGGTGCTGATCATCGACGACGTGATATCCGCTGGCACCTCGGTGCGCGAGTCGGTGGAACTGATCCGCGCCGCCGGCGCCACCCCATGCGGCGTCGTGATTGCGCTCGATCGCATGGAACGCGGCCAGGGCGAGCTGTCGGCCGTGCAGGAAGTCGAGCGGCTGTACGGCCTGCCGGTAGTCAGTGTTGCCAGTCTCGACGATCTGATCGGCTTCCTCGCCGATTCCCCGGCGCTGGCCGCCAATCTCGATGCGGTACGGCGCTACCGTGCAACTTTCGGAGTCGCCCGTGCCGCAGCCTAGCCGGTTCGTCCTGCTGGCAGCCGCCCAGCTTGTCGCCGCCGTGGCGCCCGGCGCCGGCAGCGCCTGGGCGCAACAGTCGACCGCCGCCAAGCAGACGTATTGCTGCGCCGACAGCAACGGCGTGCAGATCTGCTCGGATCAATTGCCGCAACAGTGCTTCAACCGCGCCTACCGGGTCATGGAAGGTGCCACGGTGATCCGCCGCGAAGAGGCGCCATTGACCGCCGAGCAGCGCAAACAGCGCGTGATCGATGAACGGCGCCGGCTCGAGGAAGATCGCGCCCGCCGCGAAGTGCTGCGCCGCGACCGCATCCTGTTCGATACCTACAACTCCGTGCAGGACGTCGACGTTCAGCGCGAACGCGCGATCAAGGAAATCGAAAGCGGCATGGTGCAGGCGAAGAACGAACTGGTCGACCTGGAAAAGAAGCGCCAGGATCTGGCCCGTGAGGCCGAGTTCTACCAGCGCAAGCCGATGCCCAACGAACTGCGGTCGGCGATACGCGCCAACGAGGCCGACATCGCCGCGCAACAGAGCATCGTCGATTCCAAGCGCCGCGACATCGACGCCGTCAACGCCCGCTTCGACGAAGACAAGCGCCGCTACATCCAGTTGCTGCGCAACGCGCCCAGGTCGGTCGAGTAGCAAATTCGCGCCTGCCGGCTCGGCGCCAGCGCGCGCGGACTACCCGGCGCCGCGGTCCAGATCGAGGTCGGCGTGGGCGCGCACATCCTCGACCGGTTCGACGTGGGTCGTCACGTGGGCGCGCGGCAACTGGCCGGCGATCGCATCCTCCACCTCCTCGGCCAGATCGTGCCCCTGCTGCACGGTCCAGTTCCCCGGCACCAGCACGTGAATCGACACGAATTGCCGCGCGCCGGCCTGGCGCGTGCGCAACGCGTGATAGTCGACGCCGCGGGCGCGAAACGGCATTAGCGCCGCCTCGACCGCCTGCAACTGGTCGGCCGGCAGCGCACTGTCCATCAGGCCGGCCGCCGAGCGGCGCATCAGTTGCACGCCGGTCCACACGATGTTTGCCGCCACGATCAGTGCGATCGCCGGGTCGAGCCACAGCCAGCCGGTCCACGCCACCAGCGCCACCGCGCAGATCACGCCCACGGACGTCCATACGTCGGTCATCAGGTGGCGACCGTCGGCTTCCAGCGCAATCGAGTGCTGGCGCTTGCCGACCGCAATCAGCGCGCGGCCGACCCCCAGGTTGACCAGCGAGGCGACCAGCGAAACCGCAAGGCCGACGCCGACCTGTTCCAGCGGCTGGGGATCGCGCAGGCGCTCGACGGCGGCCACCGCAATCGCGGTCGCGGCGATCAGGATCAGAAAGCCTTCGAAGGCGCTGGAGAAATACTCGGCCTTGCTGTGGCCGAAATGGTGCTGATCGTCGGCCGGCTGGGCGGCCAGCGTGAGCATCCAAAGCGCCATCAGCGCCCCGGCAAGGTTGACCAGCGATTCGAGCGCGTCCGACAACAGGCCGACCGAACCGGTGAGCCACCACGCCACCGTCTTGAGCGCGATGGTCGCCAGGGCCGCGGCGATCGACAGCCAGGCGTAGCGGATGAGCGAGGCGTCCTGCATCGGTGAGATCGGTCACGCCGCCCCGGCCGCGAGTTTCTTGCGCAGCAAGTCGTTGACTTGCTGTGGATTGGCCTTGCCCTTGGTCGCCTTCATCGCCTGGCCGACCAGCGCGTTGAAGGCCTTCTCCTTGCCGGCCCGGAATTCCTCGACCGATTTGGCGTTGGCGGCCAGAACCTCGTCGATGATCGCCTCGATCGCGCCGCTGTCGGTGATCTGCCGCATGCCCTGTTTGTCGATGATCTCGTCGGCGGCGTTGTCGCGGCCCGCGCCTTCGCCGTTCCACAGGGCGTCGAACACCTTCTTGGCGATGCTGTTCGAGATGGTGCTGTCGGCGATGCGCGCCACCAGACCGCCGAGTTGCGCGGCGCTGACCGGCGAAGCCGCAACGTCCTTTTCGTCGCGGTTCAGCCGCGCCGCCAGATCACCCATCACCCAGTTGGCGCAGGTCTTCGCCGTATCGCGGCCAGCCGCGGCTACCACCGCCTCGAAGTAGCGTGCCATGTCGAGCGATGCCGTCAGCGTGGTCGCATCGTAGGCCGTCAGCCCGAAATCGCGCTCGAAGCGCGCCTTCATCGCCACCGGCAGTTCCGGCATCTCGCCCTTTACGCGCTCGATCCACGCCGGCGCGATTTCCAGCGGCAGCAGGTCGGGGTCGGGGAAGTAGCGGTAGTCGTGCGCGTCTTCCTTGCTGCGCATCGCGCGGGTTTCGCCGGTGTCCGGGTTGAACAGCACGGTCGCCTGTTCGATCGTGCCGCCGTCCTCGATGCGCTCGATCTGCCAGCGCACCTCGTAGTCGATGGCCTGCTGCATGAAGCGGAAGCTGTTGAGGTTCTTGATCTCGCGCCGGGTGCCCAGCTTCGGGTCGCCCTTTCTGCGCACGCTGACGTTGGCGTCGCAGCGGAACGAGCCTTCCTGCATGTTGCCGTCGCAGATGTCGATCCAGCGCACCAGCGCATGCAGCGCCTTGGCGTAGGCGACGGCTTCGTCGGACGAGCGCATGTCCGGTTCGGTGACGATCTCCAGCAGCGGCGTGCCGGCGCGGTTCAGGTCGATGCCGCTCTTGCCGTGGAAATCCTCGTGCAGGCTTTTGCCGGCGTCTTCTTCGAGGTGGGCGCGGGTCAGCCGCACGGTCTTTTCCGCGACGCCCTCACCCTGGCCGACGCGTATCGTCAGTGCGCCGCCCTGCACCACCGGCAGCTCGTACTGGCTGATCTGGTAGCCCTTGGGCAGGTCGGGGTAGAAGTAATTCTTGCGCGCGAAAATCGAGCGCGGCGCGATCGTCGCACCGATCGCCAGCCCGAAGCGGATCGCGCATTCCACCGCCTTCCTGTTGAGCACCGGCAGCACCCCGGGCAGGGCGATGTCCACTGCGCAGGCCTGCGCATTGGGCGCGGCGCCGAAGGCGGTCGCGGCGCCGGAGAAAATCTTCGATTGCGTCGCCAGTTGGGCGTGGGTTTCCAGCCCGATCACGACTTCCCAGTTGTCGAGGAGTGCCATTTTGCGCTTCCGTTGTTCAGCCGCAGGTGCCGTTGTAGGCGTCGGCCAGGATCGGCCACAGGTAGTCCGCGGCATTGCCCGAGCAGTTGCTGTTGCAGGCGCTGAATGCCACTGCAACCTGGCGGCCCTGTTCCCACATGCGCACCGTGCAACGCGAGCGCTCACCCTTGAGTTCGACGATCGGCAGATCCTTGACCTGGCGGAATTCGTCGAGCGCGAAGCGGCAACTGCCATGTTTCGGGTGGCTGACCCGGGCGCTGAACTCCTGCACCAGGCCACTGACCACGCGCAGCTTCATTTCGCCGTTGTAGCCGGTCTCGTCGGTGAAACTGCAATCGGAGCGCACGTTGAGCGCGCGTATCGGCAGCGGCCCGCGCCTGGCCTGCGGCGCCGGCCGTTGAGAACCGGGGGCCTTGGAATCGACCACCGGGGCAGGCTGGGAGCCGCTCTGCACGGGCTTCTCCAGGCCGGCACAGCCAGAAGCAAGCACACAAGCGGCTGCCAGGCATGCCTGCCTGAAGATCGCCATTCCATGCGGCTTCCAGGCCATGTCGTTCAGGCGATGCCGGCCGGCATGCGCGTGTGCCAGTCGGTCACCTGCTGGTACTGGTGCGCCACGCCGAGCATGCGCGCCTCGCCGAAGTAGTCGCCGATGATCTGCAGGCCGACCGGCAGGTTTCCCGACTTTTCGTCCCCGCCGAAACCGCACGGAATCGACAGCGCGGGCAGCCCGGCCAGGTTGGTCGAGATGGTGTAAATGTCCGACAGGTACATCTGCACCGGGTCGGCACTCTTGGCGCCGTGCGCGAAGGCCACCGAGGGCGAGGTCGGCCCCATGATCACGTCGCACTCCTTGAAGGCGGCGACGAAATCCTGCGCGATCAGGCGCCGGATCTTCTGCGCCTGCAGGTAATAGGCGTCGTAGTAGCCGTGCGACAGCACGTAGGTGCCGATCAGGATGCGCCGCTTGACCTCGGCGCCGAAACCCTGCGCGCGGCTCTTGCAGTACATGTCGAGCAGGTCGCCGTACTCGGGCGCGCGATAGCCGTAGCGCACGCCGTCGAAGCGCGAGAGGTTGGACGAACACTCGGCCGGCGCGATCACGTAGTAGGCCGGCACCGACAGGCCCGAATTGGGCAGGCTGATTTCGACCGTGACCGCGCCCAGCTTGCGGAACTGGTCGAGCGCCGCCTCGACCGCGGCGCGCACGTCGTCGGCCATGCCGGGGCCGAAGAATTCCTTCGGCAAGCCGATACGCAAACCTCGCAAACCGGCCAGCGGCGTGGCCAGATCGCGCGTGTAGTCTTCGGCCGGGCGCTCGAGCGACGTCGAATCGCGCTCATCGAAGCCGGCCATCGCGCTCAGCATGAGCGCGCAGTCGGCGGCCGATTTGGCCATCGGCCCGGCCTGGTCGAGCGACGAGGCGAAGGCGACCATGCCGTAGCGCGAAACCACGCCGTAGGTCGGCTTGAGCCCGGTCAGCCCGCACAGCGCAGCCGGCTGGCGGATCGAGCCGCCGGTGTCGGTGCCGGTGGCCGCTGGCGCCATGCGCGCGGCCACGCTGGCGGCCGAACCGCCGCTGGAGCCGCCCGGCACCATGGCTGTATTCCACGGATTCTTCACCGGGCCGTAGAACGAGGTTTCGTTGGACGAGCCCATCGCGAATTCGTCCATGTTGGTCTTGCCCAGCAGCACCGCGCCGGCGCGCTTGAACTGCGCGATCACGTGCGCGTCGTAGGGGCCGACAAAGTTCGACAACATCTTCGATCCGCAGGTGGTGAGCCAGCCGTCGGCGACGAAAATGTCCTTCTGCGCGATCGGGATGCCGGTCAGCGGCCCGGCCCGGCCGGCGGCGCGCTGCGCATCCGCAGCCTTCGCCCCGGCCAGCGACTTGTCGCGATCGACGGTGATAAAGGCGTTGAGGGCCGGGTTGAGTTCCGCGATGCGGTCGAGGAACAGGACGGTCAACTCGACGCTGGAGAGGGATTTCGCCGCCAGCGCGGCGGACAGTTCGGAGAGCGAAGCGTTGATCATGGTTGCGGCGGTGCAGGACGGCGGACGCCGGTCCTTACTCGATGACTTTGGGGACCAGATAGAGGCCGGCTTCGACCTCCGGCGCGATCTGCTGGAACCTGACGTGCTGGTCGGTTTCGCTGGGCTTGTCCTCGCGCAGGCGCTGCGAGAGGTCGACCGCGTGCGACATCGGCGCGACACCCGATGTATCGACCGCCTGCATCTGTTCGATCAGCGTGAAAATGCCGTTCAACTGGTCGCGGATGCGCGCGTCTTCGCCGGGGGCGAGTTCGATACGCGCGAGGTGGGCGATGCGATGGACCTGATCGTTGCTGAGCGACATCGGACGGGTTCCGCGCAGCCTGCGGCTGCGCCATACGTGACGGTTCGTTTTCTGAATTCGCGGAGCGAGTTAGGTATCATACCGTTTATCTTTCCCCACCCGTCGCTGCGGGCGAACACGATCCGGACGTGCGGCCGATGGCGCCGTTCGACGACGAGTCCGCCGTAGCCGGGATCTATCGGGACCCACAGACAATGATGTTCGGTTTTCTCCGCTCCTACTTTTCCAACGACCTGGCGATCGACCTCGGCACCGCGAACACGCTGATTTATGTGCGCGGCAAGGGGATCGTGCTGGACGAGCCGTCGGTCGTGGCGATCCGCACCGAGGGCGGCCCCAACGCCAAGAAGACGATACAGGCGGTCGGCATGGCCGCCAAGCAGATGCTCGGCAAGACGCCCGGCAACATCACCGCCATCCGCCCGATGAAAGACGGCGTGATCGCCGACTTCACCGTCACCGAGCAGATGCTCAAGCAGTTCATCAAGAAGGTTCATGACACCCGGCTGTTTTCGCCGTCGCCGCGCATCATCATCTGCGTGCCCTGCGGCTCGACCCAGGTCGAGCGCCGCGCCATCCGCGAATCGGCGCTCGGCGCCGGCGCCAGCAACGTGTATCTGATCGAAGAGCCGATGGCCGCGGCGATCGGCGCCGGCCTGCCGGTGGCCGATGCGACCGGCTCGATGGTCGTCGATATCGGCGGCGGCACCACCGAGGTCGGCGTGATCTCGCTCGGCGGCATGGTCTACGCAGGTTCGGTGCGGGTTGGCGGCGACAAGTTCGACGAGGCGATCATCAACTACATCCGCCGCAACTACGGCATGCTGATCGGCGAAGCCACGGCCGAGATGATCAAGAAGGAAATCGGCTCCGCCTTCCCCGGCTCCGAAGTGCGCGAGATCGAGGTCAAGGGCCGCAACCTGGCCGAGGGCATTCCGCGCAGCTTCACGATATCGAGCAATGAAATCCTCGAATCGCTGACCGATCCACTCAATTCCATCGTCTCGGCGGTCAAGACGGCGCTAGAACAGACGCCGCCCGAACTCGGCGCCGACATCGCCGAACGCGGCATGGTGTTGACCGGCGGCGGCGCGCTGCTGCGCGATATCGACCGGCTGCTGATGGAGGAAACCGGCCTGCCCGTGGTGGTGGCCGACGAACCGCTGACCTGCGTGGTGCGTGGCTCCGGCATGGCGCTGGAGAAGATGGACAAGCTCGGCAACATTTTCGCAAGCGAGTGACCGCTTGCGGTAAGGGGCAAGGCGTGAGCAGCCAAGCAGCAGGGTGCGCCCGGCCGGTTTCCTCCCCTCACCCCTCACGCCGCGCGCCTGACCGATAATGGCTTCCGTAGCCGGTCACGGTCCGCCACCGTTCTTCAAACGCGGGCCAGCGCCGCTTGCCCGGTTGCTGACCTTGCTCATCGTCTGCCTGGTCCTGCTGATCGCCGATTTGCGCTACCGCTATCTCGAGGTGCTCCGGCAAGCTGTGTCGGTGGTCACCTATCCGATCCAGATGGCGGCCTACGGTCCGGTTGAACTGGCTCGCAATGTGAGCACATACTTCTCGTCTGTCAAGGCACTGACAACGGAGAACGCAGAACTCACGCGCAAGCAGGTGGAGGTTGCGGGACGCCTCCTGCGCCAGGATGGCATCGAACAGGAGAACCTCCGGCTGCGCGCGCTGCTCGACATGAAGGCGCAGCAACCGGTTTCGGGGATCGTGGCCGAGATTCTCTACAACACGCGCGACACCTTCTCGCGGCGGGTGATCCTCAACAAGGGCATGCAGCATGGCATCGATACCGGCCAGGCGGTGGTGGACGACGTCGGCGTGATCGGCCAGGTCACCCGCAGTTATCCGCTGCAGGCAGAAGTCACCCTGCTCACCGACAAGGATCAGGCGGTGCCGGTGCAGGTTACCCGCAACGCGCTGCGCGCAGTGATGTTCGGCGCCGGCAATGGCCAGCTCGAACTGCGCTTTCTGGCGGCCAATGCCGACGTGCAGGTCGGCGACACGGTGGTGACGTCCGGACTGGACGGCATCTTCCTGCCCGGCCTGCCGGTGGCAAAGGTGGTGCGCATCGATCGCGACAGTTCCTACACCTTCGCCCGGATACTCTGCCAGGCGGCGGCGGGTATCGAGCAGCATCGCACGGTATTGGTCCTGGGCAATCGCGAACCGCTGCCTCAGGTGCCGCAGGAAGCGCCGGTGCGCGATGTACCGGCAAAGACTAAGAAGGGGCGCCGATGAGGCCGTCCGCGCGCATGCGGCGCGAGCCGCGCGGTTTTCCAGGTTAGCGGCCATGCAGCCCACGCACAGCTCACGCCGCATCCTCCAGCCGGTCAGGCCGTGGTTCATCCTGTTCACGCTGCTGGTCGCGATGACGCTCAACGCCGTGCCGTTCGGCCGCTTCCCCGGGTTTCCGGACTGGGCGGCGCTCACGCTCGCCTTCTGGTGCGTGCGCGAACCGCTGAAGGTGGGCATGCTGACCGCGTTCACGGTCGGCATCCTGATGGACGTGATCGATGGCGCCGTGATGGGCCAACATGCGCTGGCCTATGTGCTGCTCGCCTATTTTGCCGGTCAGCTTTCGCGCCGCGTGCTGTGGTTCGGTCTGCTGCAGCAGTCGCTGCACATACTGCCGTTGCTGCTGCTGTCGCAGGTGGCGATGGTGATCACCCGCCTGATGGCCGGCGCCGTGTTTCCGGGCTGGTGGTATTTTGCCGGCTGCTTTCTCGCCGCAATGCTGTGGACGCCACTCAACTACCTGCTGCTGTTGCCGCAGTTCCGCCCGGTCGAGCGCGATGACAACCGGCCGATCTGACCCGCAGCGCCCGCCGCGTGGCTCGTCGCGGCTTGCCGCAGGCGGCCAACGCCTCCCCACGCCCGCGCAAAGGATGCGCGCCGACCGCTGCGCGGTTTGCCGCGCCGTATGAAACCGCACGAGTTTCGTCCGCCGGAACAGGAACTCGCGCGCTTCCGCGGGCGCCTGGGCGTCGCTGGCGGCCTGGTTTTGGTGGCCTTCGTCGTGCTGGCCGGACGCTTCTTCTACCTGCAGGTCATCAAGCACGATTACTACCACACCCGTGCCGAGGACAACCGCATTTCGCTGCTGCCGATCGTGCCCAATCGCGGGCTGATCCTCGATCGCAACGGCCGGGTGTTCGCCCGCAACTATTCGGCCTACACGCTGGAGATCACGCCGTCGCGCGTGCGCGACGTCGAAGAGACCATCGATGCGGTGTCGCAACTGATCGAGATTCAGCCCAAGGATCGCAAGCGTTTCAAGAAACTGCTCGACGAAGGCAAGAATTTCGAGTCGCTGCCCATACGTACCCGGCTGAGCGACGAAGAAGTGGCCAAATTCGTCGCCCAGCGCTACCGCTTTCCCGGTGTCGACGTCAAGGCGCGGCTGTTCCGCCAGTACCCGGAAGAACAGCTGGCCTCGCATGTCGTCGGCTACATCGGCCGCATCAACGAAAAGGAGCTGGATCGCATCGAGGAATCGGAAGACGAAGCCAACTATCGCGGCACCGAGCACATCGGCAAGACCGGGCTGGAGCAAAGCTACGAGCGCGAGCTGCACGGCGAGACTGGCTACGAGCAGGTCGAGGTGGATGCAGGCGGCCGCGCCCTGCGCCTGCTCTCGCGCACCCCGCCGGTGCCGGGCAACAATCTGGTGCTCACCCTCGACGGCAAGCTGCAGGAGGTCGCCGAGAAGGCGTTCGGTACCCGCCGCGGCGCCCTGGTGGCGATCGAACCGTCGACCGGCGGGATTCTCGCCTTCGTCTCGAGTCCGACCTTCGATCCGAACCTGTTCGTAGACGGCATCGATCCGCAGAACTGGGACATGCTCAACAACTCGCCCGATCACCCGATGATCAATCGTGCCCTCAACGGCGCCTACCCGCCGGGCTCGACCTTCAAGCCGTTCATGGCGCTCGGCGCGCTCTACAGCGGCAAGCGCACAGCGGAGCAGGCGATCGCAGACCCCGGCTACTTCGACTTTGGCGGCCACCACTTCCGCGACGACAAGGCCGGCGGCCATGGCACGGTCGATATGGTGAAATCGATCGTCGTCTCCTGCGATACCTACTACTACCGGCTGGCCAACGACTGGGGCATCGACGGCATCTCGAACTTCATGGCGCAGCTCGGCTTCGGGTCGCGCACCGGCGTCGATCTGGGCGGCGAATCGGCCGGCATCCTGCCCTCGCAGGAGTGGAAGCGCAAGCGCTTCAAGAAGCCGGAACAGCAAAAGTGGTATGCCGGCGAGACCGTCAGCATAGGGATCGGCCAGGGATACAACGCTTACACGCCGATGCAGCTGGCGCATGCGACCGCCGTGCTGGCCAACAACGGCGTCATGTTCAAGCCGCACCTGGTCAAGTACATAGAGAACGTGAAGACCGGTGAAAAGCGCCTGATCGAACCGCAGCCGGTCAAGACAATCCTGTTCCGCCCCGAGCACCTCGAAACCGTCAAGCGCGGCATGATCGGCGTCAATCAGTCGGGAACCGGCGCGCGCGCATTCGCCGGCGCCGCTTATGTCTCCGCCGGCAAGACCGGCACCGCACAGTTGTTTTCGCTCAAGGGCTCGACCTATCGCGAGGCCGGCGTCGGCGAGCGGCTGCGCGATCACGCACTGTTCATAGCGTTCGCCCCGGCCGAAGAGCCAAAGATCGCCCTCGCTGTGCTGGTCGAGAACGGCGGCTTCGGCGCGAAGTCGGCGGCGCCGATTGCGCGCCAGGTGCTCGACTACTACCTGCTGGGCCAGCAACCCGAGGGCGCGGCAGACGAAATCGAGGACGCCGCCGATGCTCAGTGAAAATATTGCCGCTCTGGTGCGGCGGGTGCTGGCGCCGATCGATTTTCCGCTGCTGGCGATTCTCGGCCTGCTGATGGCCTACGCCCTTGTCGTACAGCTGTCGGCCTCCAGCGACGCGCCGGCGCGCATCAACGCCCATCTGCTGAACGTGGCGGTTGCGCTGGCCGTGATGTGGATTCTCGCCAGCGTGCCCCTGGCGCGGCTGATGAATCTGGCGGTTCCGCTGTACGTCGTCGGGCTGCTGCTGCTGGTCGCCACGGCCCTGTTCGGCGACATCTCGAAAGGCGCGCGGCGCTGGCTCAATCTGGGCGTGATCCGGGTGCAGCCCTCCGAAGTCATGAAGATCGCCATGCCGATGATGCTCGCATGGTACTTCCACCAACGCGAAGAGACACTGCGGGTCGCCGACTACATGGTGGCGGCGCTGCTGCTGCTGATGCCGGTTGCGCTGATCGTGCGCCAGCCCGATCTGGGCACGGCGATCCTGGTCGTTGCGGCCGGCTTCTTCGTGATCTTCTTCGCCGGCCTGCCGTGGAAATTCATCCTCGGCATGTTCGCTGCTGCTGCCGCCGCCGCGCCGTTCGCGTGGTCGATGCTGCATGACTACCAGCGCCAGCGCATCCTGACGCTGATCGATCCGGAGGCCGATCCGCTGGGCAAGGGATTCCACATCATCCAATCCACCATCGCCGTCGGCTCGGGCGGGATATTCGGCAAGGGATGGCTCAACGGCACCCAGGCGCACCTCGAATTCCTGCCCGAGCGGCACACCGATTTCGTGCTCGCCGTGCTGTCCGAGGAGTTCGGCCTGATCGGCATCAGCGTGCTGATCGCGCTCTACGCGCTGCTGATCGGCCGCGGCATGCTGATCGCCAGCAGCGCGCCGACCATGTTTGCCCGCCTGCTTGCCGGCAGCATAACGCTGACATTCTTTACCTACGTGTTCGTCAACATGGGCATGGTCACCGGCATACTTCCAGTGGTCGGCGTGCCCCTGCCCTTCGTCAGCTACGGTGGCACCGCGCTGGTGACGCTTTCGCTCGGAGTCGGTATCCTGATGAGTGTGCAACGCGGTCGCCAGTTCGTGCAGACCTGACCCACGCATCGCACTTTTTTCCGAAAGGACACACTTGCGCGGAATACTGATTGCAATCGCCACCATGCTGCTCGGTGCCTGCGCAGGCGCGCCGCAGCGTGAATCCGCAACGCCGCAGCTGCCGGTGAAGGCCGAGCAACGCACGCCCGAAGCCGCGCCCGCGGCCCCGGTCGCCGCACCCGCGCCGCGCCCCGGCGGCTACTACAAGGATGACGGTCCGGGCGACAACCCGCCGGCCGACCTCGCCAGCATTCCCGATGCGCAGCCCCGCGCCGAACCTTTGCACCGCTTCGCCAATCAGCCCTACAGCGTCATGGGCCAGGAATACACGCCGTCGAAGCAACTCACCAAATTTCGTCAACGCGGGCTGGCGAGCTGGTACGGGCGCATGTTCCACGGCAAGAAGACCTCGATCGGCGAAACCTATGACATGTACGCCATGACGGCCGCACATCCGACCCTGCCGATACCGAGCTACGCCCGGGTCACCAACGTCGGCAACGGCGAATCGGTGGTAGTGCGCGTCAATGACCGCGGCCCCTTCCATCCGGGCCGCGTGATGGACCTGTCGTTTGCCGCGGCGAGTCGGCTCGGCTACGTATCCAAGGGCCACGCGCTGGTCGAGGTGGAGAGCATCATCCCGGACCAGCCGGCCATTGCCGCCGCGGGCAATGCTCCAGTGGCGCGCAAGACAGAAATCAGAGCACCCGCGCGGCCGTCGCCGCCGCCGGCGCCGCCGGCGGCCGACGCGCGCTCCGCTCCACCCGCGGCGCGCCAGGTTGCTGCCACCGCCGATCCGATTACCGCGCTGGCCCGCGCCGAAGAGCAAAGACAGCCTGCCTTGCCGGCTGCCGGTGCTGCCGAGTCCAGCGGCATTTTCGTTCAGCTCGCTGCCTTTCGCACCAACGACAAGGCCGAGACCTATCGCGACAAGGTCAGGCGCGAGATCGACTGGCTCACCGGACGCCTGTTGATCGACGTCAGCAACGGCATGTACCGGCTCCATCTCGGTCCCTATGCGTCTTTCGCCGATGCGCGCGCCATTGCGGCACGGATCGGCGAAGCGCTGCTGCTTAAACCGCTGGTCATCCAGCGCTAGCCTCTGTTGCGCTGCAAGGCGCGATGGGCGCTTTGCTATAATCCGCGCTTTCCCTCCTGCAAGCACAATCGTCCCATGCGGTCTTTCGTACTCCTGCTGTCGCTCTGCCTTTGCCTTGCCGCGCCGCCGGTTCTTGCCCAGGGCGCGCCGCAACCGCCGGGTGTCGCCGCCAAGGCATGGCTGCTGCTCGACTTCTCGTCGAACCAGATCCTCGCTGCCGAGAAGTCCGACGAGCGCATCGAACCGGCCTCGCTGACCAAGCTCATGACCGCCTATCTGAGCTTTGCCGCGCTCAAGCAGAAGACGCTGGCGCTCAACCAGCCGGTGCCGGTCAGTCCGCGCGCCTGGAAGCAGGAAGGCTCCCGCATGTTCATCGAGCCGAACAAGCCGGTGACGGTGGACGAACTGATCCACGGCATGATCATCCAGTCGGGCAACGACGCCTGCGTCGCGCTGGCCGAGGCCATCTCGGGCAGCGAGGAAGTGTTCGCCCAGATGATGAACCGCGAAGCGCAGCGGCTCGGCATGAAAAACACCAGCTACGCCAATTCGACCGGCCTGAGCGATCCCAAGCACTACACCACGGCGCGCGACCTGTCGATCCTGGTGGCGGCGCTGATCCGCGATTTCCCCGAGTACTACCCGATCTACTCGCAGCGCGAATACAAGTACAACAACATCACGCAGGCCAACCGCAACCGGCTGCTGTGGATGGACACGACCGCCGATGGGGTGAAGACCGGCCACACCGAAGCGGCCGGCTGGTGCCTGATCGGCTCCGCCAAGCGCGGCACGCGGCGGTTGATCTCGGTGGTGCTGGGTGCGGCCTCCGACACCGTGCGCGCGCAGGAATCGCAGAAACTGCTCAACTTCGGCTTCCTCGCCTATGACAGCGTCACCGTCTACCAGAAAAACCAGACGGTCAACGAGTTGCGCGTCTGGAAGGGCGAGAAGAACACCGTGCGCGCCGGATTCCTCGACGACTTCGTGGTCACCCTGCCCAAGGGCCAGGCCGACAAGATCAAGGTCCAGTTCATCAGCCAGCAGCCGCTGATGGCGCCGGTGCAACTGGGTGCGCGCATCGGCACCCTGCGCGTGACGGTCGACGACAAGCCGCTCGGCGATTACCCGGTGGCGGCAATCGAGGCCGTGCCGGTCGCCGGCATTTTCGGCCGCGCGGTGGACACCGTGCGCCTGTGGTTCCAGTGACCGCAGCGCGTTCCGCTCCGGCCATGGTCGAGCCGCCGCGGCAAAGCCTGCTCGAATTCCCTACCGCGTTCCCGATCAAGATCATGGGCAGGGCCGCAGATGGTTTTGCCCAGGCGGTACTCGACGTGGTGCTCGCGCATGCCCCCGATTTCGATCCCGCGAGCATGGAGATGCGCGCCTCCAGCGGCGGCAATTACGTTGCCTTGACATGCACCATCCGCGCCACCTCGCGCGCGCAACTCGATGCGCTGTACCGCGGCCTTTCGGGACACCCGATGGTCAAGTTTGTCCTGTAGCCGGTGACGCGCGACGCGGGCAGCGTCGAGGTCAGGCGGCTCGGCCGCGTCGACTTCGAACCCACCTGGCGCGCCATGCAGGCGTTCACCGCCGCGCGCGGCGCCGCCACCGCCGACGAACTCTGGCTGCTCGAACATCCGCCGGTATTCACGCTCGGCCAGGCCGGCAAGCCGGAGCACCTGCTGCGCGATATCGGCGTGCCGGTGGTCAAGATCGACCGCGGCGGCCAGATCACCTACCACGGCCCCGGCCAACTCGTCGTCTACCTGCTGCTCGACCTCGGCCGGCGCGGCCTCAAGGTGCGCGAACTGGTCACGTTGATGGAACAGGCGGTGATCGATCTGCTGGCCGAATACCGCGTTGCCGGCGAACGG
Organism: Candidatus Methylophosphatis haderslevensis; assembly: GCA_016711925.1. Taxonomy (GTDB): domain Bacteria; phylum Pseudomonadota; class Gammaproteobacteria; order Burkholderiales; family Rhodocyclaceae; genus Methylophosphatis; species Methylophosphatis haderslevensis. The sequence continues at coordinate 448,949 of JADJSA010000017.1, read as the reverse complement.
ATCGCGCGCGCCCCCGGCGTCTACGTCGGCGGCGAGAAAATCGCCGCGCTCGGTCTGCGGGTAAAAAGCGGCTGCTGCTACCACGGCCTGTCGATCAACGTCGACATGGATCTGTCGCCATTTGCCGCGATCAACCCGTGCGGCTATAGTGGCCTGCAAGTGACGCAACTGGCCGACTTCGGCGTCGGCGACGATGTGGCTGCGGTCGCCGAACGCCTGACCCGCATTCTGGTCCAACTGCTCGCCCCGCTGCCGCTAAGGAATGACAAGCATGAGTGACGAAGTTGCCGGCAAGCCTGCCGAGGCGCCGCGCCATCAGCGCGAAAGCGATGTCCCGCGCCATCAGCGCGGGGGGGACAAAACCGCGCGCATCCCGATCAAGGTGGTGCCGGCCGAGCGGTTGAAGAAGCCCGAGTGGATTCGCATCCGGCTCGCCACCGCCGGGCCGTCGGCCGAGCGCTTCAACGATGTCAAACGCATTCTGCGCGAACAGAAACTGCACACCGTTTGCGAAGAAGCCTCGTGCCCCAACATCGGCGAATGCTTCGGCAAAGGCACCGCCACCTTCATGATCATGGGCGATCAATGCACGCGGCGCTGCCCGTTCTGCGACGTCGGCCACGGCCGGCCCGATCCGCTCGACGCCGCCGAGCCGGCCAGCCTCGCCGAATCGATTGCCGCCATGAAACTGCGCTACGTGGTGATCACCAGCGTCGACCGCGACGATCTGCGCGACGGCGGCGCGCAGCACTTCGCCGATTGCATCCGCGCCACGCGCGCGCGCTCGCCGCACACCACGATCGAAACCCTGGTACCGGATTTCCGCGGCCGCATGGATGTCGCGCTCGACATCCTCGCCGCCGAGCCGCCCGACGTGATGAACCACAACCTCGAAACCGTGCCGCGGCTCTACAAACAGGCGCGCCCGGGTGCCGACTACGCGCACTCGCTGCTGCTGCTCAAGCAGTTCAAGGCGCGCCAGCCGCACCTGCCGACCAAGTCCGGGCTGATGGTCGGCCTCGGCGAGACCGACGACGAAATCCTCGCCGTCATGCGCGATCTACGCGCCCATGATGTCGACATGCTCACCATCGGCCAGTACCTGCAGCCCACCGCCGGCCACCTGCCGGTGTTGCGCTACGTGCATCCCGACGTGTTCAGCATGTTCGAGCGCGAAGCGCAGGCGATGGGATTTTCCAATGCCGCCTGCGGCCCGATGGTGCGCTCCTCCTACCATGCCGACCGGCAGGCGCACGCTGCCGGGGTTGCCGACACGCCGTAGCCGCGGCTGGCCGCGTGAGAGCGGCGGCGGAAGCCCGTTCCGGGGCATATCGCCGGGAGCCGCATGGATTGGACCTCTGCAGGCATCGATGCCCGTAGAGGTCCAATCCATGCGGCTCCCGGCGAAGTGGCGCAATTCGGCGCTGCTTGCCAGCGCACACGGCGCAATTACATTCGGTTAGCAACGCTTACGCCTGCACCGCCGCGACCGCACTATGCTTGGGTTGTCGTCAGCCGGCGCCGGCACGGCCAACCGGCGGGCGCCGCAGCCTATCGGATCGTGAGACGGCGCAGCGCGGCGCGCCATGCCTGCCGCTGCGCCGCACCAGCACAATCGCATTTTGCACAGGGTCTGCCGATGCTTGCCGCTTTGCCAGCCATACTGAAGTGCGCCGCCGCGGCCGCGATCACGGCGCTCGCCGCCACCGCGCTCGCGGCACCGTTCGGGCCGGACCGCGTGATGGATGCCGCCGCTGCCCGGGCGATGCTGGCGCGCTTCGGTTACGGCGCAACGCCGGCCAGTCTGGATGCCGCGATGAAGCAGACACCGCGCCAGTATCTCGATCGCGCGATCCGCGACGGCACACGCCTGCCGCCACCGGTCGCCGAACAGATCGCCGCGCTGCCGATCGCCCAACCGGTGGAAGGCGTCTGGTCGCGGCTGGGGCCGGGCGGCAGCGCGCGCGCCGCGCGCGACGACCAGGAAGCGCGCAAGGCGCTGCAGAAGGAAGAGCGCGAATTCGCCAGCGCCGCGGTGCAGGCGCGGCTGCTCGCCATGGCGAACGCCGACAACCAGGGGCACGAAGCGCTGCTCTCGTTCTGGCTCAACCACTTCTCGATATTCGCCCCGAAAGGCCTCGCCAAGCTGGTGGCATGGGACTACGTTCGCGCCGTCGAGCAGGCGATGCGCGCCGATTCCTTCGAGGCGCTGCTGCGCGCGAGCTTCTATCACCCGGCGATGCAGATCTATCTCGACAACAACCAGTCGACCGCCGGCAATTCGATGATCGCCCGACAGGCCGCGGAACGCGGCAAGCAGCTCGGCATCAACGAGAACCTGGCGCGCGAACTGCTCGAACTGCATACGCTCGGCGTCGATGGTGGCTACACGCAGAAGGACGTGCAGGAACTCGCGCGCATCATCACCGGCGCCGGCGTCTATGCGCCGCGCATGGAGGAGAAGAATCTTGCCCGCGCAGGCGCCACCCGCGCCGGGCTGTTCCTGTTCGATCCGCGCCGGCACGACTTCGGCGACAAGACGCTGCTCGGCAGCCGCTTCCCCGCCGGGCAGGGCATGGCGGAGGTCGACGCGGCATTGCATCTGCTGGCCACCCATCCGGCCACCGCGCGGCACCTTGCCTTCAAGCTCGCGCAGCGCTTTCTCGACGACGAGCCGCCGCGCGAAATCGTCGATGCCATGGCATCGGCATTGCGCGCCAGCGGCGGCAAGATCTCCGCCACGCTCGCGCCGCTGATCGATTCGCCGGCCTTCGCTGCCGCGCTCGCCCGCCCGGCGAAGTTCAAAGAGCCAGTCGACTACGTGCTCTCCGTCGCGCGCGCCGCCTGCGGCGACCAGCCGGTGGGCAACCGCGTCGTGCTGGCGGCCAATGTGCTCGACATGGGCCAGGCGCCGCTGATGCGCAGCACGCCCGACGGCTACGGCGCGCGCGAAGCCGACTGGCTTTCCCCGGCGGCCATGGCCAAGCGCGTCCGGCTGGCCATCGGCGTGGCGGGCGAGCGGGTGCCGCTCGCCCGCGGCGACGACGAGCGGATTCCCCCAGCGCGGCGGATGATCGCGTTGGCCGAGAACGAACGGCCCGCGCTGAGCCGCGGCACGCCATGCAAAATCAATATGGACTGGCTCGAATCGGTGGTGGAGCCGCTGTCGCCGGCAACGCGGGCGGCGGTTGCGCGGCTGCCCGCGCGAGAAGCTGCGGCGCTGCTCGCCAGCCCGGAATTCATGAGGCATTGATGATGACATCGCGACGCCGTTTTCTCGTCTCGGGCGCGGCAGCATTCGCGCTGCCCGTGCTCGATGCCTTCGCGCTGGATGGCGCGTCCGCCGCAGCGGGCCGGCTGGTCGTCGTGTTCCTGCGCGGCGGGCTCGACGGCCTGTTCGCGCTGACACCGGTTGCCGATCCGCGCCTTGCAGAACGTCGTCCCTCGCTGGCGCAGAGCGTGCTCGCGCAGGGCATCCGTCTCGGCGATACCGGCTTTTCCGCGCATCCATCGTGCAAGCCGTTTGCCGACCTGTTCGCGGAGCGCGAATTGTCTTTCGCGCCCTGCGCCGGCACCACCGATGCGAGCCGCAGCCACTTCCAGGCGCAGGATCTGTTCGAACTGGGCAGCGGCGCCTCGCACGGCAACGCGGGCTTCATGGCGCGCGCCGCGCAGGCGATCGGCGCCGGGCGCGGCGCCATCAGCTTCACCCGCGAAGTGCCGCTGGCATTTCATGGCGGCGACATCGCGCTGGAAGTCGCGCCGCTGGCGGGCAGCGGCCTCAAGCTGCCCGAGGCGCGGGTGCTCGACGCCATCCGCAGCGCGCACCGCGACAGCCCGACCGGCCGGGCGCTGGAACAGGCCATCGCCACCGAGGCCGAAATCGGAACCTCGATGGCCGCCGCCGGCATGGAACCGCAGGCGGCACGCGGCGCGCCGGCCGCCACCGGCTTTGCGCGGGTGGCCGGCGGCATGGGCCGCATGCTGCGCGGCAATCCGCGCCTTGCGCTGGCTTTCGTCGATCTCGGCGGACTCGACACCCACGCCAACGAGGAAGCGGCGCTCGCCCGCGCGCTGAACGAAATCGCCCAGGGCCTGCTCGCGTTCAAGGAATCGCTCGGCGAGGCGCAGTGGCGGCGCACCCGCGTCCTCATGATGAGCGAATTCGGCCGCACCGTGCGGGAGAACGGCACCCGCGGCACCGATCATGGCCATGGCGGGTTGTTTCTGCTGGCCGGGGGTGGCGGGCGCGGCGGCCGGATGATAGGCGGATTCGACGGCCTGGCCGATCGCGCGCTCAACGACAACCGCGACTTGCCGGTGCTGGCCGACTGGCGCGCGCTGATCGGCGCGTGCATGCGCGACACCTGCGGCTTGGGCGAAAGTGCGCTCGACCGCATCTTTCCCGGCCGCCCGCGCCAGCGCTTCGAAGTCTGACCGGCGCACCGCCACATTCTCGTATGGCACCGCCGAAAGCCGCGTGAACAGGCGTTCTGCAGCCATGCAAGCCGGAGAGGCGCATGGACAAGGCATCCTGGCATGGCATGCCTGAAAACGAACAGCCAGCGCGCCTTCCAGGCCGGGTCACGATAGGCCACTGGGCGATCCGGGCGCAGCCACGCCCGGCCGCGGCCCGCTGTTCGGCCAGTGCGCGATCGACGCGGTCAGTGCCCGCGAGTCCGATCGTCCGGCATAAGGGACGCGCGGATTCTTGCGCGCCGGCTGCATTTCGCTGTCACGTGCGGACTGGTCTGGCACATTGCCTTCGAGTCGCCGGCAGTACCAACACGACAACAAACGCGGCGGTAAGAAACTGTGATGGGATATTCTCGGCAGCCATGGCGGGAAACGACGTCCAGAATTCGGCTATTCGGTACAGATGAAATACTCCTGCAACCAGCGCTAGCCACCACGCCAAGCGAAAATGCAACCACAGGCCGATTACTATCGCCAGCAGCACGAGGATGGTGACAAGCGAGCGAGGCTGGAGAAGCAAACGCCAAACTGCTTGGCCCGGGATGCCTGAGAGCGCGGCTTCGATGGCTGCGCCGAGTCCAAGCAACATGAAGACAAGGGCAATTAGCGCGGCGGCTTTCGCGGCATCGATGTGCATTGAGCAGTTGACTTCAGTCGATCTGCGTCGGCGAGCGGCGCGGCTTGAACGGAAAACTCGTGTGCATGGGCGCCTCCACCATGGAATCGCAACCGGCCGGACCGGCCAACGCGATCAGCATAGGCCGTGCAGGGCTCGCGATCAAGCGAGGACCACGCGCCGATGCACTTGGGACCTTGCCCGAACACGCCATGCGATTCGCAGCGTTGGATGCACCGGAATGCCCAGGGCGCGGCCCCGATCGGGCGGCATCCGGCGGCGCAGCCCGCTCGCTGCCCTCGGCTGGCGGGCGTCGATCAGCCGCCGTCTCCACCCAACCCGGCGCCGACGATCCGGCCGTCAACCAACTCGATCCTGCGGTCGCAGCGCGCGGCGAGGCGCGGGTCATGGGTGACGATCAGGCAGGCGCTGCCGCGTTCGCGGTTGAACTCGCGCAGCAACTCGAAAATCTCGTCGGCAGTGTGGGTGTCGAGGTTGCCGGTCGGCTCGTCGGCCAGAATCAGCCGCGGCGACAGCGCCAGCGATCGGGCGATCGCCACCCGCTGCTGCTGGCCGCCCGACAGTTGCGAGGGCTTCTTGTATTCGTGCCCGGCCAGGCCCACCTTGTGCAGCAGCTCGCTGGCGGTCGCCTCGGCGCGGGCGGTCGGCGCACCGTCGCGAATGATCGCCGGCATCATCACGTTCTCCAGCGCCGTGAAGGCCGGCAGCAGATGATGAAACTGGAATACGAAGCCAATGTTGCGGCCGCGCAGCTCGGTCAGGCCCACTTCGTCCAGATGGGTGGCCGATTCGCCGGCGATCGCGATGTCGCCCGCGGTCGGGTGCTCGAGCAGGCCGATCAGGTTGAGCAGCGTGCTCTTGCCCGAACCGGACGGGCCGATCAGCGCGGCGAACTCGCCTTCCTCCAGCAGCAGGTCGATGCCGTGCAGCACTTCGGTCACCACCGGCGTACCGATGCCGTAGCTCTTGCGGATGCCCTTGAGTTCGACAATGGCCGAGCTCATGCGCGAATGGCTTGCACCGGGTCCATCTTCGCCGCGCGCCGGGCCGGGATTACCGCGGCGAGCAGTCCGACGCCCAGCGCCACCAGCGCGGCCAACAGGGCGAAGCGCGGTTCGAGGCGGGCGGCGAACAGCGGGCTGCCGTCGGCGTTGCGGTAGACGTGCGAGAACACCTGCAGCAGCGTGATCGCCAGGCCGGTGCCGAGCAGTGCGCCGACCAGCCCGACCAGCCCGCCCTGCAGCAGGAACACCGCCATGATGCGCCGGCTCGATGCGCCCATCGCGCGCAGGATGCCGATCTCCTTCTGCTTCTGCACCACGCTCACCACCAGCACGCTGGCGATGCCCAGCGCGACGATGATGGTGACGAAGCTGCGGATCAGGTTGTTCGAGACCGTCTGGTTGCGCAGCGCGGCCAGCAGTTGCGCGTTGGTCGTCATCCAGCTCTCCACCGTCAGGTTGGTGGCCGCCTGCAGGCGGGTGGCTACATCCTTCGCGGCGAAAATGTCGTTCACGGTGAGGTCGATGTTCGATACGCCGCCCGGCAGGTCGAGCAGCGACTGCGCCAGCTTCAGGGTCACGAACACCCAGCGCCGGTTGAGATCCTTGTTGCCCATGTCGAACAGGCCGGTGATCGTCAGTTGTTCGTCGCGCCGGTCGGCGGTGACGACGCGGATCTTGTCGCCCAGCGTGACGCCGAGATCCTTCGCCAGTTCGATGCCGATCAGCGCATGCGTGCCTTCGACCTCGAAGCGTCCGCGCGTCATGTTGTCGTCCATGCGCACGATGCGCCGGTATCGCTCGGCATCCACACCGAGCAGCGCCACCGATTTGTTGGCCTGGCCGCGCACCGCAAAGGCCGGCCCGGAAACCACCGGCGATACCGCGACCACGCCCGGCGTTTCGGCGGCGGCGCGCATCACCGCCTCCCACTGGTCGATCGATTTCAGGCGCTGCGCGCGCGGCTCGACGATCGCCGAACTGCCGCCCGGATCGAGCGCCCGCGAATTGGCTTCTTCGAGCGGCCGGATCACCACATGGGCCTGGCTGCCCAGCACGCGATCGACGATCGAGGCCTGCAGTTGCGAGATCAACTGGGTGAGGAACACGATCACCGCCACCCCGCCGGTCACGCCGGCGAGGATCAGGATGGTCTGCATCCGCCCCTCGCGCAAAAAGCGCAGGGCCACCATCCATTCGAAAGGCAGGCGAAACCGCATCAGCGGCCGGTCATGCCAGCCGGCACGCTCTTGATGCCGGCCGCGGCCTTCTCGCGCGGGGGCTTTCCGCGCACCTTGTCGCCTTCGATCACCGGCGCGAGCGGCAGGATCGCCTGCGCGCCCTCCGCGATGCCCTCCGCAATCTCGATCAGCCCGACGCCGCGCAACCCGAGCTTGACCGGCTGGCGTCGCGCCACGCCGTCTTCGGCCAGCAGCACCCAGGGCGCGGCGCCGTCGGCCTCGCGCACCGCTTCGGCCGGCAGCACCAGCGCGGCTTCGCGGGTGCCGACGATCATTTCCACCGACACCGTCATGTCCGGCCGCAGAAACGCCGGCGGTTCGGGCACCCGCAGGCGCACTTCCACCGTGCCGCGCAGGGCATCGACACCCGGCGCGATGTAGTAAAGCTCGGCGCGAAACGGCTGGCCGGGAAAGGCATCGGCCACCGCCTGCGCCGTGCTGCCGACCCGCAGGTGGCGCAGATTCTTCTCGTCAACCGTGGCATAGATGCGCGTTTCGCCGTTTTCGGCCAGCGTCAGCAGCACCTTGCCGGCCTGGGCCACGTCGCCTGCTTCGGCATCGCGTGTCAGCACCACGGCGTTGGCCGGCGCGCTCAGCACCAGCAGCGCGCGCTTGCCTGGGCGCTCTCCAGTGCGGCCTGCGCCTGGCCGATGCGCGCCTGCGCCGCCACCCGCTCGCTGCCGCCGCTGCGGTTGGATTCGCGCTGGGCGCGGGCGCTGCTCACCGCGGCCAGCGCGTTGTCGTGGTTGCGCTTCGCGTCGTCGAGCCGGGAAGGCGAAAAGAAGCCTTGCGCCACCAGCCGCTGGGCGCGTTCGAGTTCCGCCTTTGCCACCCGCAGGTTCGCCTCGGCCTGGCGCAGCGCCTGTTCGCTTACCGGCTCGGCCACCGCATCGAGCTGGCGCGCGCGCGCCTGCGCTTCGGCCAGCGCGCCACGCGCCTGTTCCACCGCCGCACGCGCATCGTCCGCCTTCAGGCGCACCAGTTCCTGGCCGCGCGTCACGCGCTCGCCCTCGCGCACCGACACTTCGGTGGCGATCGCCGTAATCTGCGAACCCAGCTCGATGCGCGCCGGCGTGGCCGCACGGCCGGTCGCCACGACGCTTTGTGTGAGCGCCCGCTTCTGCACAACGGCAACCTCGGCCTCGCGCGGCCGGGTCAGCAAAAAGGCGGCGGCGGCAAGCACCAGCGCAAGTACAATCCACAGCGGGCGAATTCGGGGCAGGGTCATCGGGAAGCGGGGCGGGGCCGTTGTTGGTCTTCGGAGGCGTGACAGTTTCTCACGCCTTGCCGCGAGCCGGCGCTTTTGCAGGCCTCATAATCGATGCTCACGTACTGGAAAGGAAAGGCCATGCGCGCAATTCTCGGGTTCCTGACGCTGCTCGTCGTTTCGACCGCATCGTGGGCGCTGTCCCTCGGCGACATCACCAACCAGGAAGCCTCGGGCGGCCTCAAGGAGGCGCTGACCCAGGGCGTCAGTTCGGCGATCGGTTCGCTCGGCAAGGCCGACGGCTTTCTCGGCAACAACAAGGTGAAGATCCCGATGCCGGGTGCGCTGGCCAAGGCGGAGAAAATGCTGCGCATGGCCGGCATGGGCAAACAGGCCGACGAACTGGTCACCGCGATGAACCGCGCCGCAGAGGCCGCCGTGCCGGAAGCCAAAACGCTGCTGACCGACGCCGTCAAGTCGATGAGCGTGACCGACGCCAAGAACATCCTGACCGGCGGCGAGGGCTCGGTGACCGCCTTCTTCAAAGAGAAGACTTCGGCGCAACTGACGCAGAAGTTCCTGCCGATCGTCAAGCAGCAGACCGCCAAGGTCGATCTGGCGCAAAAGTACGACGCCTACGCCGGGCAGGGCGCCAAGATGGGCCTGGTCAAGAAGGAAGACGCGAAGATCGACGACTACGTGACACGCAAGGCGCTCGACGGCCTGTACACCATGATCGCCGAGGAAGAAAAGGCGATACGCGCCAACCCGGTCGGCGCGGTCGGCGGCCTTGCCAAGAAGGTCTTCGGCGCGCTCGGCAAGTAGCGTGGGGTCATCGCCGCCCCTGCCGGATCGGCGCGACTGAATCGCCCGCTCGCCAGTCGGCGTAGAATCCCCGGCAACGATTGCGCGCCGCCCGTGGGCGGCGCGCTGTTTTTTTCCGGGTACTCAATTCGTGCTCTCCCAGCTCAACCCGCCGCAACGCGAAGCCGCCAAATACCTCGATGGTCCGCTGCTGGTGCTGGCCGGCGCCGGCAGCGGCAAGACCCGCGTGATCACGCACAAGATCGCGTACCTGGTCGAGCAGTGCGACTTCAACCCGGCCAACATCGCCGCGATCACCTTCACCAACAAGGCCGCGAAAGAAATGCAGGAGCGCGCCGCCAGGCTGCTGCAGGGGCGCTCGCTGTCGGCGCTCAACGTGTCGACCTTCCATTCGCTGGGCGTGAAGATCCTGCGCGCCGAAGCCAGGCTGCTCGGCGTGAAGCCGCGCTTTTCGATTCTCGACAGTTCCGACTGCGGCAGCCTCGTTGCCGACATCGTCAAGGATGCAGACAAGGCGCGGCTCAAGCGCATCCGCTGGCAGATCTCGTCGTGGAAGAACGCGATGGTCGGCCCCGACGCCGCGCTCTCCGGCGCCGAGGACGAACTGCAGCTCGCCGCCGCGCGCGCCTACGGCGAATACGAACGCGCGCTGCGCGCCTACCAGGCGGTGGATTTCGACGACCTGATCCTGCAGCCGGTGCAGTTGTTCGAGCATCACCCCGAGGCGCTGGAACGCTGGCAGTCGAAGCTGCGCTACCTGCTGATCGACGAATACCAGGACACCAACCGCTGTCAGTACGCGCTGATCCGCCAGCTCGCCGGCGCGCGCGGCGCCTTCACCGCGGTGGGCGACGACGACCAGGCGATCTACGCCTGGCGCGGCGCGGACAGCGAAAACCTGCGCACCCTGCAGACCGATTACCCGCGCCTCAAGGTGATCAAGCTCGAGCAGAATTACCGCTCGGTGCAGCGCATCCTCAAAGCCGCCAACACGCTGATCGGCAACAACCCGAAGCTGTTCGACAAGCGACTGTGGAGCGAGCACGGCGCCGGCGACGCGCTCGCCATCACTGCCGCCAAAGATGCCGAGCACGAGGCCGAACTGGTGGTGATGAAGCTGCAGGCGCACAAGTTCGAGAACCGCACCGGCTGGGGCGATTACGCCATCCTCTATCGCGGCAACCACCAGGCGCGGGTGTTCGAGCAGCAGTTGCGCAACCAGAAGATTCCCTACGTCATATCGGGCGGGCAGAGCTTTTTCGAGAAGGCCGAGATCAAGGATCTGATCGCCTACCTGCGCCTGATCGCCAACGGCGACGACGACCCCGCCTTCATCCGCGCCATCACCGTGCCCAAGCGCGGCGTCGGCAGCGCCACGCTCGAAGCGCTGGGCAGTTACGCCGGCACCCGCCATGTCAGCCTGTTCGAGGCGGCCTTCGAATCGGGCGCCGAGCATCACGTGAAGCCCGCCCAACTCGAAGCGGTGCGCGAGTTCGGCGGCTTCATCAACCGCATGGAATATCGCGCACCGAAGGAGCCGGCCGCGCAGGTGCTGGGCGACCTGCTCGCCGCCATCGGTTACGAGGCCTGGCTGTTCGACAGTTGCGAGCCGCGCGAAGCCGAGACCAAATGGGCCAACGTGCGCGACTTCGTCGGCTGGCTGGGCAAGAAGGGCGAGGACGACAACAAGAACCTTCTCGAACTCACGCAAACCGTGGCGCTGATCAGCATGCTCGACAAGGGCGAGGAAAGCGGCGACCAGGTGCAGCTCGCCACGCTGCACGCCGCCAAGGGCCTCGAGTTCAAGCACGTGTTCCTGGTCGGCGTCGAAGAGGGCCTGCTGCCGCACCGCGAGTCGGTCGACCAGGGCAAGATTGAGGAAGAGCGCCGGCTGATGTACGTCGGCATCACGCGCGCGCAGCGCTCGCTGACCATCAGCTATTGCGAGAAGCGCAAGGCCGGCAAGGAACACCGCGTCTGCGAACCCTCGCGCTTCATCGAGGAACTGGGCAAGGGCATGGCGCCCGAAGAGCTGCGCATGAGCGGCGGCAAGGCCGAAAGCGCGCCGCCGGATGCCGCCGCCCGCGCTGCCAGATTCGCCCAGTTGAAGGCCATGCTCAACAAGGCCTGAGGCTGTCGCTACAGGTCGACTTTGCGCCGCTGCCGCAGCAGATCGGCCAGATCCTTGTGGCCGCGCCGTTCCGCCTGGTCGATGGTGGTGGAAACGCCGCAGGCGCTGTTCTGCGTCGTGATTTCGGCACCGGCGGCGAGCAGCAGCTCGCTCATCTTGCGCTGGCCGGCGCTGGCTGCGTAGTCGAGCGGCGTGTAGTCGTTGCTGTCATGCGCATCGTGCTGCGCGCCGCGTTTTAGCAGTTGCGTGGCCAGCGCCGTGTTGCCGCTTTCCGCCGCCAGCATCAATGGCGTGCGCCTGACGCGGTCGCTGCGGTCAATGTCGACGCCGCGTTCGAACAGCATGTCGGCCATGCGCAGCGCCGCAGAGTGATCGCCGAGCGCGGCCACTGCGAACAGCGCGGTGGTACCGTCGCGGCCCGCCAGATGTGGGTTGGCGCCGGCCTTGAGGATCTTCTCGAACAGCGCGGCATCGCCGCCGCGTGCCGCCGCCGCGAGCAGCGGTTCGCCGCCCTCGCTCGCGATCGCGTTGAGGTTGGCGCCGTCGGCGATCAGCAGGTCCGCAACCTCGAGCAACTCGCTGCGTTGGCGGGCGAGGTTGTCGTCGTGCTGCAGGCGGCCATAGTTGAGAACCAGATTGGCCAGCGGGGTATCGCCGTCCTTGTCGCGGTAATCGCCCTGCTTGCCGGTGTACAGCCCGGCCGCCAGCAGCGCGCGGGCGAGCGGCGCGGTGCGCGCGGAAGAGGTGGCATTGATGATCATTTCCTCGCTGTCGGGCCAGAACTTGCGCGCGGCTTCGAGCATGCCCGCCACTTCCTCGCGCGAGCGGCCGGCGGCGCGATCGGCCAAGTACGCTTCGGCCCATGCCGAATACATCGCGGCCGCCTGCAGTTCGCGGGTGTGCGAACTGCCGCCCTTGACCGAAGCCTTGAGGGCGAATTCGCTGGCGCGCTTCCAGTCGCCCACCGCGTACATCAGGTGGTTGGCGTATTTCTCCAGCAGGCTGCCGCGCTCCGGCGCCAGCTCGACCGCCTTCTTCAGCGCCTGTTCGGCCTGACTCTTGCGCCCGCGATAGGCCTCGATGTCGGCAATCTGTTCGTACAACGCCGCGCGGCGCAGCGGCGAGGCCTGCGCCGCGATCGCCGCCTCGTATTCGCGCACCGCGAGCGCGTAGAAATCGGTGCCGGCCTCGCCTGGCAGGCTGCGCGAGGGGTCGCGCAGGCGCTGCGCGCCCTTGCCGGCGTAGAGCCCGGCCTGCGCGGCCAGCACGCGTGCATCGGCCGGCGCGATGCGCCGCGCAGTGTGGATGTCGCGTTCCGCACACGGCAGGCAGCCGCTGCCCCAGTCGAGGCGAGAGCGCAGGAGCAAGGCGTCGATCGATTTGGCATCCTGGCGCAGCACTTCTTCGACCAGTTCGTGCGCCCGACGCTGCCCGCTCATGCCGCCATAAGTGGCCAGCGCGCGGGCGGCCAGCAACGCCGTCGGCTGGTCGCCGGGCTTGCGTCTGGCCGCCTGGTCGAGCGCCTGGGTGAGCCGCATCAGGCGCCGATAGCCGGCGCGCTCGGGGTTGTCGAGTTCGGCCTCGGCGGCACTCAGCGACACGTCGCCGGCATCGTCGGTGGCAAGTCCGCCATCGTCGGCCCGCGCCGGCAGCGGCAGGCAGAGCGTGGCGGCCAGCGCAAGGCCGGCGAGCAGCGGGCGGGCGAACGGGAGGCAGGGCATGGCGGCGTCCGGGAGGTTGGCGATGCCCGACAGTATATGCGCCACGCATCGCGCCCGCCGCGAAATCTGTCGCGCCGGACGTGACATCGGCATTGCCTGGCGGCGGCCGCAAATTTCGCAGGCAACCGGCCTGGAACCCGCATGGAATGGCGATCTCCAGACGGGCAAGCCGCAGAGCAAGCAACCATGCGGTGTTTGGCGATGCCAAGCCGGAGAAGACCGCCCTATAAGGTTTCCCGGGCACCCAAGAGGCGGCGCCGGAGGCGGTGCGGGCGGCACGGCACAAGCGCTGCGCGCAGCCGGTTGCCGCTCTCGCCGGGCTGGGCAAACCGACCGGGTGCTGCACCGCCCCGCGCCGAGGGCTACCAGCGCAACAAAAAAGGGCGCCGCAGCGCCCTTTTCCGATTCCCGCTGCGGCTACTTTGCCGCTACCGGCGGCTCCTTGAAGCTGGCGCCGGACTTGTTCGCCATGAAGGCCACCGCCCGCGCGATCTCGTCATCGGTCAGATCGGCGCCGCCACCGCGCGGGGGCATCGCATTCTTGCCGGCGATCGCGCTCTTGGTCAGGCCATTGAGCCCGAGAGCAAGGCGCGGCGCCCAACCCGCGTTGTCGCCGACCTTCGGCGCACCGGCAACCCCGGCGTTGTGGCAGGCGCCGCACACCGCGGCCACCACCTGCTCGCCGGTCTTGGCGCCCTTGGCAGTCACCGCCCCGCCGCCGGCGGCCATCTCGACCCGCGCGACCGGCTGGATCAGCTTGGCGGTCATTTCCTCGTCCGGGGCGGCGCGGCGACCCGCCGTCACCAGTTGGGAAAACATCACCGGCAGCAGGATCACCACGGCAAAAAACGCCACCACCGCCGCAATCAACTGCTTCGGCGTCTTGATGAAAGTGCTGTGGTCGTCGTGCGGATCGTCGGACATGATTTCGGGCCTCGGGGCGATTTCGTGAGGCGCCGATTATAGCCTTCCGGCCCGCTCGCTGCAGCCCGTCCGGTTGGACGCCAGGGCCGAATCGGGCTATGCTTCGCCCCTCCCCACGCGCCCGTAGCTCAGCTGGATAGAGTACTGCCCTCCGAAGGCAGGGGTCGCACGTTCGAATCGTGTCGGGCGCGCCAACTTCTTGAGTCTCAAATAAATTTTCGTTCGTGGTCGCGTTGCAGCTGTCAACGCCAAGCGCTTCGTTGCTTTGGCGCTGCCGCCGCAGCCAGCGTCTAGCGGCAGATCCGATCAATTCGTCCAGACGTCGTGCTTAGATTTGTGCGCCCACAGTGTGCCCAATCTGTGCCTCGGGTGTGCCCGTGATCCATGAGGCATTTTCTATTCAGACGTAATTTGACCCTGCAATCTGCACCCGTTTGAGCGGGCCTGTTTGCGGCCTTGGCGATCTGCATACTGATTGAGGGGAGAAGGATCGTAAGCGTCCACCGCGACCACCTGTACTCATCGGTTGAACTCGTGCGATGTTGTCGCCTGTTTTTGAGGCGCGACGAATGGCGAAGAGACACGGACCGGCTTACTGGCGAGAGCACATTCAAAACTGGGTTCGAAGTGATCTGACGCAGCGCGAATACTGCGCGAACAACGGACTGAGCGAGGCGAGCGTTCCATCGCTGGCGCAGTCGGGAGAAGCAGACCATCGCGGCGGCAAAGTCATCGCTGACCCTGGTGCCGGTGAGCGTGGGCAAGGCGGAAACGGGTAGCGTCGTGCGCCTGCGCAGTCCGGATGGTTGGGAAATTGAGTTGCCGGGTAGCAGTGTCCCGTTGCTGGTCGAGTTCTTGAAACAACTGTCATGATCCCGAGCCCGCACCAGGTCTGGCTGGTTGTCGAACCGATTGACATGCGCGCCGGCATCGACGGACTGTCGCAGCGCATACAGAACACGCTGGGACGCTCGCCCTGCGATGGCAGTGCCTATGCCTTTCGCAACCGGCGTCTGAATCGGCTCAAGCTTCTGGTGTGGGGATGGCACCGGCGTGTGGCTGTGTCATCGGCGCCTGCATCGGGGGCACTTATCTGGCCGCGTGCCGACACCGCGGTCTTTACCCTCAGCGCTGCGCAGTGGCAATGGCTCGTCAGCGGGGTCGATTGGCAGCGACTCGAAGCGCCAGCGCCGGCGCACTGGCGGGTCTGAACCGGGCCACGAAGACCTGCAAGAAGAATCTCGGCAAATATCGCTGAAAGGCCCTGTGCATGCGGCTCTTCGGCCTGTTGCAGAGTATAATATCGGCATGAATTTGGACGCTGAACTGGCCCGCCTGAATGCCACGCCCGCACTGCCGGATTGGGTACTCGGCACCGTTCAGAAGCTCATCGACCAGGCACAAGAAGAAGAAGCCAGAAGCGCTTCGGCTGAGCGAACAAATCACCCGCCGCGACAGCGAGCTTCACGCCGCCAGGATCAAGATCCAGGCCCTCACGCTGGAGCTCGCGCACCTGCGCCGGATGCGCTTTGGCGCGCGCAGCGAAGCCTTCTCGGCCGAAGCAGGCGATCTGTTCCAGGAGACGCTGGCCAGCGATATCGCCGCCGCCCAGGCCGAACTGGCCAGGAAACAGGCCGAGGCCGCAGCGACCAGCGAGCCGCAGGTGCCCCGCACGCCTCGCCTGCGCGCCGGTCGTCAGCCGCTGCCAGATCATCTGCCGCGCATCGAGCACCGGCATGAACCGATCTCCTGCACCTGTGGGCAGTGCGGTACGGCGCTGGTCAAGATCGGTGAGGACATCAGCGAACAGTTGGATGTCGAGCCGGCCCGCTTCTTCGTGCATCGGCACATCCGCCCGCAGTACGCCTGCCGTGCCTGCGAGACGGTGTCTGCCGCGCCGATCCCTCCCGCGGTGATCGATGGCGGCTTGGCTGCGGTGGGCTTGTACGCCTGGGTCATAGTCTGCAAATACCTCGATCACCTGCCGTTGTACCGGCTGGAGCAGATTGCAGCACGCGATCGGGTCATTTTGTCGCGCTCCACGCTGGCCCAATGGGTGGGGCGCATCGGGGTTGCGCTGCAGCCTCTGGCCGATCGCCTGGCGGTGTTGCTGCGCAGCCGCGGCGTGCTGCACGCCGATGAGACCCCGGTGCGACAACTTGATCCGGGAGCGGGCAAGACGAAGCGGGCTTATCTGTGGGCCTATCGCACGAACGGCCTGCAGACCGGACCGCCGATCGTCGTCTTCGACTATCAAGCAAGTCGTGCCGGCCAACATGCCCGGGAGTTCCTGCGCGGATGGCAAGGTCATCTCATGGTCGATGACTATGGGGGCTACAAGGCGCTGTTTGCCACAGGCATCATTGAGCTTGGATGTCTGGCACACGCGAGGCGCAAGTACTTCGAACTCAATGCCGCGCAGCCCAATGCGATTGCCCAGCAGGCGCTGGAGAGAATCGGCGCGCTGTACGCCATTGAAGCCGAGGGGCGCGATTTGACGATCGCGGCACGCGCTCACCTGCGGCAAACTCAAGCCCAGCCCCGGCTTGCAGCCTTGCGCGAGTGGCTGATCAACACGCGCCTGAGCGTTGCCGAGGGTAGCGCTACGGCCAGAGCCATCGATTACAGCTTGAAGCGCTGGCCGGCCTTGTCCCGCTACGCTACCGCAGGCGACCTGCCGATCGATAACAACCCGATCGAGAATGACATCCGCCCGGTGGCAGTGGGAAGAAAAATTGGTTGTTCGTCGGTTCGGAGCGCGCGGGCCAACGCGCCGCGGCGATTCAAAGCTTACTGGGCACCGCAAAGCTCAATGGCCTCGATCCAGCCGCGTGGCTGCGCGACACGCTGGAACAACTGCCCACCTGCCTCCACAGCCAGATCGATTCTCTCTTGCCCCTGCGCACCGACACTTTGCACCAAACTGCTCAATGAGCATACGTGGGCGGGCTACACGCTTACGGTGTAACTCACTATGTCTAGAGACCATGCTTTCATGCCTTGATCCGCACGCGGCCAGTTCAGGCCACATGGAGAGGAGTAGTTGATGGCGGCCAAATCGCCAACCATGAAGATGCCCGAACTGTTGGTCTTCGCCAGAATGTTCGTAATTGGCCTCATCGGAGCGGAGACCTTGCGCCTGACCTTCTACCTTGGCTCCAACTTCGCCAAACAACTAAACGAAGTTGCACTCTGGCTGAAGGTCGTTGGGATCTTGGCTGGACTTACGCTTTGCCTGACTTACGCAGTCAAACGAAATGCGCACTTGGCTGCTGCGCGTATCGGTCAGAGCTTTCGGATTGACTTGCTGGTGGCGGTGGTCATCGGAGTTTGGTCAAACGAACTGGCTTCGCCGTGGCTTGCAAACGTACATGCAGCGTTCAAGTCTGCGGACCCGCATTGGGCGCCGCCCATCTTCATCCTTCTCTCCTTTGTACTGTTGTCACCTCTCTTTCAGCAACATTGGTCAAGACCGAAGAGGCAGAGTTCGCAGCTTTATTTCGTCGCAGACGAGGAGATCAAGGACAAAAAGGACGATCTACTTGCGAGCGAGGCGCAGGCCAAGTCGTTCGCAGATACAGTTCTCGCAAGCGGCTCACACTCGGGGCTGGTCTTTGGTGTCGATGGCCCATGGGGGGTTGGAAAAACCAGCTTTATCAATCTAGCTGAGCGCTATTGGAATAGTGCCGCGGACAAAGTTATCGTTTGTCGATTTGAGCCGCTTCGCTATGCCTCAGAGCCTGATTTGGCAGATCGCCTGATTCGCGATCGGGCTTCAGCGATCCTAAGCAAGGTCTTCGCTCCAGAATTCAGACCGGCGGCATCTCGATACTCTCGACTAATCAAGGGAAAGGCCGACGTTTCGTTCCTGGGTTTCAAGCTTTCGCTGGAGCCTTCGCAGGAGACTGTCGATGAACTTCTCGATGACATTGACGAGGTCCTCCGCCGCATTGACCGCCGTGTAATCATCGTCATCGACGACCTTGATCGCCTGGACGCGAAGACCACGAACAATGTCCTGTTCGCAACGAGGCGGACGCTCAAGCTGTCTCAGGCCACGTATGTCCTCTGCTATGACAACGAAGTGCTTGCGGGAAGCAAGGAGGAGGGGTCTAGGGCGCGCGAGTTTCTGGAAAAGTTTGTGACGGTCAAACTGAGCCTGTTCGTCGACAGCTCCAGCCTTCGCAACTTCTTGCAGCGTGATTGGGAGCGCGATGAGAGCCAGCTTGTCTCGGTGCCGTCTGACACGATGGTCAAGCTCGGTGCTGTACTCAACGAGCTAGCGGACATTCTGGATGGTGACTTGGCCGCGAATTATTTGCCTCTTGTTGGCGACCTGCGCAAGGTGAAGCGCTTCGTAAACGCGATGCTCCTGATGCAGATCGAAAAGACTAACTTAGGTAGAACCGACTTCAACAAGCGGGACCTCATCAACCTCATTCTGCTGCATCTGAACTACCCTGGATTGTTCCGGCGCATCTATGCAGAAGAGACAGAGGGTCGAAGCGGCACCTTCTCTCTGCGGCGCGAATACGGGCAGCAAGAGTTCAAGAACGCGGAGACGTTTGCGCAACTGAAGGATGAGTTCCAGGCTTCCGCGTGGTTCTTGTTGGCGCAGTTATTTGACGCTGGAACTTTGGGGATTGGTGATGGAAGCACAGTTGAGGAGTCGGTTCTTCGATCCCGGGCGTGCTTCAACAGCAGCAACTTCAGGAATTTAGAGGCGTACCTCAAGCTCATCGTTCGGTTTGCGACACCGGAGCCGCAGGAGACGTTTGTTTTGTACCAAGGTGCAGTGGAACGAGTTCGGAAGGGTGCATCCATCGCTTCAGTGCTCACGTCGCCTGACTTTGAGTTGGCGCGAGGAGAACAGGCTCATGATCAGTTCTGGCGGGTGCTCGTCAATCAGTCCCATGACTTCACCAGTGTGCTGGCCGAAGACGCCATAGTGACGCTCATTGACTATCTTCCGCGTTATTCCGCGTTCGAGCACGATGACCGGGGACTGCGGCAGCGGTCAATCTACTCCTTGTTGCGATTGTTAGACCGTGCAGGTTGGGGGAGGACGTCCGGAAGACGCCTTCCGAACAGCGCTGACAACGTCATAGAAATCGCGTGGCGGCTGTTCGGAGAAAGCACCTATCGAGGGAAGGGTCTGCTTGAACGGCTTGCAAGCCACGATCGTGGCGTCCTTGGTTGGAACGATCTTATGTTGTTCAGGCTCCAGTGCTCCGCTGACCGCCAAGGGCAACTGCACAATGTTCACACGGCCCTCATCGTCGATCAGGATAAGGCGGCTGCAACCACCGGGCCGGTCAGCACGCTCGCTTTGATCGGGATGAGGAAGCTGTCGCAAGAGGTGTTTGCGCTGTTCAAGCGGACCTACATTGATTCGCAGCGAAATTTTCTTGCGGAAGCAAATGACGCACCAGTTGAAGCGTTCCTCGGCATAGCCTTTGCTGAACTTCTTGAAGAGGCATCACGGCCCGCTCAGTCCGAGCACGGAGACAATTCGATTGCCCGGCGCATCGCTTCGGCTCGCTCCGTTGTTAAGTCTTTCGTGATCTACCAACTCAGCAATTCGCTTCCGCCAAATGGTTCAGGTGTTGGCTGCGGACACTATGACGAGGATGGGGTTGAGGACGGTGGTGGCATAGCGAAGGTGATGAACGACTACATGTTCAACATCTGCTTCAACCCCGAGATCCACGAGGGCAACGCAATTCTGTTCCTTGACCACTGCCTGTCACATCGAAGCAGCGCTTTCTTTTCAGGTAGAGACGAGGATGGTTACGTCGCGACCAAGGGTGAACTTCCTGGAGGACTGGATCCGAAGGATATGGGACGCTACTGGCGGCACCATCGCGAGCACATCCGTGGGCGCGAACTGCACGCTAGCGGGCGACGCGTCTTCACACCGAACTACACTGCCTTCTATCGTGACGATCTTGATGGCGTGTTCACAGTACTCGATGAACTGGCCGACGAATCGACGCCTGAGGCGGAACCCACAACTTGAGGTAGGCCGGACCAGTGCCGCGACTTCGGCATGCCGTCCGCGACGTCACAATACTGGACAGCAGCTAACCGGCTCATTGCCGCCTGATTCTGGCCAGAGACCCAAGGTCGGCTCAGGCCGAACTGCGGCTGGTCAGTCCCAACGGATGGACCTTGCCCCAGAAAAGAGGGCACCATTGGACGTATCCTTACCCACCTCGCGTCTACGCGGCTGCTGACTTCAGAACTCCAACCATCCGATCACAGCAAAGGTGTGCCGTCTGAGCAACCTGTCAGCATCTGCTCATTCGCCGGTTCGGAGAATGGCTCACGCGGGCATCGCCGCCGAAGCGCATCGGCTCTGTCTGAAACGGCATGACTATGTCGTGCCCAGCCGCAAACCTGTCCGGAAGTGCGACCCCGCGCGGTCGTGGAGAAAAGACCAGTGGCGAGAAGCCGATTCCGGTGACGCGGGTCATCGACACCGCCGCCGTCGAGGCGCTGCGCCGTTGCTACTCGCGCGTGCGGGAGCATCTCTCGCCGTTGCTCAGAATGTCTCGTCCGGCCGCAAATAGCGCCAGTTGCCGACCGGCAGTTTCGACAACGTGACGCTGCCGATGCGGATGCGCTTCAGGCCGGTGACGGTGAGGCCGACCTGTTCGCACATGCGGCGGATCTGGCGCTTCTTGCCTTCGCGCAACACGAAGCGCAGTTGATGTTCGTTCTGCCAGCTCACATGCGCCGGCTTGAGCTTTTTGTCGTCGAGCGACAGGCCGTGGTTGAGCAGCGCGAGGCCCTTATCGTCCAGCGTGCCTTCCACGCGCACCAGGTATTCCTTCTCCACCTTGCTGTCTTCGCCGACCAGCCGCTTGGCGATGCGGCCATCCTGGGTGAATACCAGCAGGCCCGTGGAATCGATGTCGAGCCGGCCGGCAGGTGCCAGCCCGCGCAGGTGGCCGCGCTTGAAGCGGATCGGCAACTTGTCTTCTTCCCAGCGCGTCTCGGGGCGAATCAGCACCGCCGCCGCCTGGTAGCCGTCCTCGGCCTGACCCGAGACGTAGGCCATCGGCTTGTGCAGCAGGATGGTCACGGTTTCGCTCTGGTGCTGGCGCGCGGCTTCGCTGACAGTGATGGTGGCGTGCGGATGCACGCGGGTGCCGAGTTGTTCCACCACCTGGCCATCGACGCTGATCCAGCCGTTCTCGATCCACTCGTCGGCTTCGCGGCGCGAGCACATGCCCAGTTCGCTCATGCGCTTGGACAGCCGCGGCAGTTCGGGTGACGATGACTTGCGCGGCGGCGAGTCTTCGGTGTCGACGTGCGGCTCGGTGCGCGACTCGTTGCGTGGATCGGTCTGCGGCGGCCGGCGAGAACGGGTTTCGCCGGCATTGGCAGCGCTGCGACCGGGGGACGGCTTGGCGCCGGCAGGGCGCGGCCGTGGCGTGACATTTGGTTGGTCGGCGCGCGGCCGGCGCGGTTTGTCGGCCAATTGGCGCTCGTCGGCACGCCTCGCGTCGGTGCCTGCGCGCACACGATCCGGCGGCGGGCGCGTCTTGTCCCATGGGCTGGGCGGCTCTGCTTTGGCGCGCGCCTGAAACGGCCGCGATTCGTTGCGGACACCGCTGGAAGCCGCACCGGATGGCGCTCTTGGCAGGGGGGGGCGCGCGGGCCGCGGCGGGCGGTCATCTGCGGCACGGGCAGGCTGCGAAGCCCGTGT
Organism: Candidatus Methylophosphatis haderslevensis; assembly: GCA_016711925.1. Lineage (GTDB taxonomy): Bacteria > Pseudomonadota > Gammaproteobacteria > Burkholderiales > Rhodocyclaceae > Methylophosphatis > Methylophosphatis haderslevensis. Next base: position 427,072 of record JADJSA010000017.1, on the reverse strand, counting down.
GGTGCGCTTCTCCGGCCATGTCTCATTGCGCTTCGATCTCGACGCCGGATCGCCGGCAGTTGCCGCACGGCGCGCCGGCGCCGCGCTGTCGGCGGATTCGCGCCGCGGGCGCGGCGCACGATCTGCGTCCCACGGCTTGCGTGGCGCCGCATCGGGCCGCCGGCGGGGCGCTCGCTCGGCGCTCGTTGTGCTCGTGCGCGGCCGTGCGGGCGCTGCCGTGGTGGCCTTGGCGCTGCGTGGCGCCTGTTCGTGCCCGGGCGCCGGGGCCGGCTTGGGCCGGGCGCGGTATTCGGCCGTCTTGCCGGTGTGCCTGGGTCGGGGCGCGTTGGGACGCACGGTGCCGCTGCGCGTTTTCTCGGCGCGCGGCTTGGCGGGGAGCTTCAAGGTCGGGCGGCGTGGCATCGGTTCGCACGGTAGGGTGACTGGCCGCGCAGTCTAACAGGCCGGCGTTATGCGGCCGCGGCCAGGCTGCGTGCGATCAGTTCGAGGGTGCGCGCGGTGGCGCCGGCATGGACGCTGGCGAATTGCCGGCCTGCCTCGCCCATCGCCCGCAGAGCCGCCGGATCGGCGAGCAGGGCTTGCGCCTGCGCGACCAGGTCGCGCGCATCGCTCACGCGGCGGGCCGCGCCGGCGGCGATCGCCTGCTCGGCGGCTTCGAGAAAGTTGTAGGTGTGCGGACCGATCAGCACCGGCGTGCCGACCGCGCAGGGCTCGATCAGATTCTGCCCGCCGAGCGGCAACAGGCTGCCGCCGACAAAGGCGACATCGGCCGCCGCGTAATAGGCGAACAGTTCGCCCATGCTGTCGCCGAGTACGATCCGCGTTTCATCGCCGATCGCGCCGTTCTCGCTGCGGCGGCGAAACGGCATGCCCCGCGCCGCGATCAGTTGCGCCACATCGTCGAAACGCTGCGGATGGCGCGGCACGATGACGGCGAGAAAGCGGCCATCGGCGTTCGCCAGCGCATCGAGGATCAGCGCTTCCTCGCCTTCGCGCGTGCTGGCGCACAGAAGCACCGGGCGCGCGCCCCAGCGCTCGCGCAGCCGGCGGCCGCGCGCAAGCAGTGCGTCGCCGGGCGTGACATCGAACTTGAGGTTGCCGGTGACTTCGACCTCTGTGGCGCCGAGATCGCGCAGGCGCTGCGCGTCGGCGCCGGTCTGCGCGCCGACCGCAGTCAGCTTGCCGAGCGCTTCGCGGGTGAGCGCGGCGAGGCGCCGGTAGCCGCGCGCCGATCGTGCCGACAGCCGCGCGTTGACCAGCAGCAGCGGCGTGCGCCGGGCATGGCAGATGGCGATCAGGTTGGGCCACAGCTCGGTCTCCATGATCAGGCCGGCAGCCGGCGCGAAGCGATCGAGAAAGCGCCGCACCGCAAACGGGTAGTCGTAAGGCAGGTAGGCGCTGGCGATGCGCGGATTGGCGCCGAACAATTCGCCCGACGTGGCGCGCCCGGTCGGCGTCATATGAGTGAGCAGGATGCGGTGCGCCGGGTACTCGGTGAGCAGGCGTTGTACCAGCGGCTGCGCGGCGCGGGTTTCGCCGACCGAGACGGCGTGGATCCAGATCGTCGCCATGCCGCCGGCAAGCTTGTAGTCACCAAAGCGCTCGCGCCAGTGTTCGCGGTACTCGGGCTGGCGCCGGCCGCGCAGCCACAGGCGCAGCGGGATCAGCGGCAGCAGCAGCCAGAGCAGCGCGGTGTAGAGGGTGCGCGCCATCAGCCGAGCATCTGCCGCGCGGCAGACCAGACTTCCGCGGCGCCGGGCGGCGCGCCCCGGCCGCCGAGATTGATCGCGGGGGTGGCCGCCAGCACGCCGGTGAGGCCGGGTTCGGACCCGGCGAAGATCGCGATCACCGGCCGGCCGAGTGCAGCGGCAAGATGGGTGAGTCCGGTGTCCACGCCGATCACGATCGCGGCGCCGGCGATCAGCGCGGCCACGGTCGGAATGTCGAGCGGTGGCGCCGCCACCGCGTTGCTCATGGCGGCGGCGAGCCGGGCGGCGCGCTCGCGCTCGGCCGCGCTGCCGCCGGGCAGCACGGCAGCGATTCCGTGCGCATGGAGATCGGCGGCCAGTGCCAGCCAGTTCGTATCGGCCCACAGCTTGTCGTCGCGGCTGGTGGCGGAGAGCAGCACCGCGTAGGGTTTTGGCGGCAGCCATTGCGCGAGCAGCGGCCGGGCGCGGATGCCGTAGTCGAGCAACGGATCGGCGGCGTCCGGCGGTGGATAGTCGAAGGCGGCGGCGGCAAGCCAGCGGTTGCGCGCCACCGCGTGCAGGTTGCGCGGAATGGCGAAGCTGCGGTTGTAGAAGCGCGCGGCCAGCGGCTCGCGTGCCGCTTCGGCGGCGTAGCCGCAGCGGTTGCCGCGGGCGATCCAGCCGATCAGCGCGCTCTTGACCAGCCCCTGCGTATCGAGGATGACATCGTAATGGCGCCGGCCGAGCGCCTGGCGGAAGGCGCGCCATTGCAGCCGCGTGTCGGCCTTGAACAACTGCTTGCGCCAGCGCCGCAGCGCGACCGGGATGACGTTGCGTACCGCCGGGTGCAGGCGGGCGATGTCGGCGAACGACTCCTCCACCACCCAGTCGATGGCGATGTGCGGAAAGTGCCGGTGCAGGTCGCTGGCAACCGGCAGGTTGTGAATCACGTCGCCGAGCGAGGAAGTCTTGACCAGCAGGGTCGTTTGCGGTGGCGGCAGGACGATGCGGTTCGGGGCGGGCGAGGGCATGGCGGCGCGGTGCGATCGGTCGGTCGGTTCGACGGGTTATTGGCGGGCTGCCACGCGGGCCGGGTTAGAATGCTGGGCAATTGCCACGGCGCTGGTCCGCGGCGGATTATATATCTCCGGTCAAATTGCTCCCGGTCACTTGATTGCCCCATGTCTGGTTCGCGCGCCGCGCTGTCCGTCGTCTTGATCACCCTAGATTGCGCCGACACCCTGGCCCATTGCCTGGATTCCGTGGCGTGGGTGGAGGAGATCGTGATTGCCGATTCCGGCAGCGTCGATAGCACGGTCGAACTGGCGCGTCAACGCGGCGCACGCGTTGTGCACCAGGCGTGGCTGGGCTTTGGCAAGCAGAAGCAATTCGCGGTCGAACAGGCGACGCATGAGTGGGTGTTGTGCCTGGATACCGACGAGCGGGTTACGCCGGCTTTGCGCGCGTCCATCGAACAGGTGCTGCGCGACCCGTCGCAGCATGCCTACGAGTTCCCGCGCTGCAATCGCTTCCTCGGCCGCTACCTGCGCCACGGCGAGGGCTATCCGGACTTGAGCCTGCGGCTGTTCCACAAGAGCCATGCGCGCTGGTCCGAAGACGTGGTGCATGAAAAGGTGATCACGCTCGGCACGGTCGGCCGGCTCGACGGCGACCTGCTGCACGAATCGGCCGAAACGCTCGACAGCTATCTGGCCAAGCAGAATCGCTACACGACCCTGGCCGCCGAGGAACTGGTCGGCCAGGGCGGCGGCGTTTCGCGCCTGCAGATGCTGTTGTCTCCGCTGTTCCGCTTCGTCAAGTTCTACTTCTTCCGGCTCGGCTTTCTCGACGGCTTGCCGGGGCTGGTGCATATCGCCATCGGCTGTTTCAACAGCTTTTGCAAGTATGCGAAAATGGTCGAGATTCAGAGACGGCGGGGCTACTCGTGAAAGTACTGGTTACCGGGGCCGCCGGCTTCATCGGCATGCATGTGGCGCAGACCCTGCTGGCGCGCGGCGATAGCGTGGTCGGCCTCGACAATCTCAACGATTATTACGACGTGCGGCTCAAAGAGGCGCGGCTGGCGCGGCTGACGCCGAATGCTGGCTTTCGCTTCATCAAGTGCGATGTCGCCGACCGCGAGGCGATGCCGCGCCTGTTCGAGGCGGAGCGCTTCGACCGTGTGGTCCACCTGGCGGCGCAAGCCGGGGTGCGTTATTCGCTGCAGAACCCGCATGCCTACGTTGATAGCAACCTGGTCGGGTTCATGAACATTCTCGAAGGTTGCCGGCACACCAGGGTTGCGCATCTGGCGTATGCCTCGAGTTCCAGCGTCTACGGCGGCAACACCCGCCTCCCGTTCTCCGAGCACGACAACATCGATCATCCGATCAGCATGTACGCGGCAACCAAGAAGGCCAACGAGCTGATGGCGCACACCTACAGCCACCTGTTCGGCCTGCCGACCACCGGCCTGCGCTTCTTCACGGTGTACGGCCCGTGGGGCCGGCCGGACATGGCGCTGTTCCTGTTCACCAGGGCGATCCTCGAAGACCGGCCGATCGACGTCTTCAACAACGGCAGGATGAAGCGCGATTTCACCTATGTCGACGACATCGTCGAGGGCGTGGTTCGAGTGCTCGACCGGGCGGCGCAGCCCGATCCCGACTTCGACCCCGCCAAACCCGATCCGGCGCGCAGTTCCGCGCCCTACCGGGTCTTCAACATCGGCAACAGCCAGCCGGTCGATCTGATGGTCTACATCGAGACGCTCGAGACCGCCCTCGGCCGCAAAGCGCAGAAAATTTTTCTGCCGATGCAGGACGGCGATGTGCCCGCTACCAGTGCCGATACGAGCGAGCTTGCCGCCGCCACAGGCTTTGCTCCGGCAACCACCGTGCGGGACGGCATCGGGCGATTCGTCGATTGGTATCGGTCGTACTACCGGATCGGACAGGTCGTCTGAGCGTGCCGGCCTCATTCGGCGCAATGCGCTTCTCGTGACGTCCCGGATCGCCTGGGCCACGCGCCTGGCCTGCCGCCGCAAGGACAGTGAGTGCAACAACGGCCCGAACCATCAGTCCCGATGGCATCTATCTGGGAGATCGACGGCCGGCTTCTGGCCGGTTTGGTGATGCGGGCTGACGCGGCGCCCGCAGCCGCGACCGATCGGCGTCGAACGTGATGCGAGGCTATCGAGTTTATTTCGGTCTCGGCAGCGCAACTGTTGTTGTCGCGTTGTGCGGACTGTTCCGGGAGCAGGCGGTAGCCTACCGGTTCGGCACCCGCGATGCTGCAGACGTTTTTATTGCCGCGATCCAGATACCCGCATTGTTGCTGAACGTTTTTTCCAGCAGCCTGGGAGCGGGGCTGGTGCCCTTTCTGGTCGCGCGGGGGATGGGCGGACCGCTAGATGGCGACATCGAAACCGGCCGCATCCACGCAATTGTCTACGCTGTCGTTGCGATCGTGTTTATTGCGGGCGGATTGGCAGCAAGTCTGTATGTGCCCTTCATCGCGCCCGGTTTCTCGGTTGCCAAGGCAAAGCTCCTGAGCGATGTCCTGCTGGTGCTCTGCCTGAGCGGGATTCTGGCCGGCGTCGGCGCCTACTGGGTCATTCTGCTCCAGGCGGGCAACCGGTTTTCGCGCCCGGCGCTGACTGCGGCCTTGCCGCCGGCGTTGGCGGCCGCGTTCTGCCTGGTGTGCGATTGGGGAACCTGGGCACCCGTCGTGGGTACTGCGGCGGGCTTCGCTTTGCAGACCGTCGTGCTCTACCTTCTTGTCCGTTCGGCGCAGATTGGCGTGGCGCCGCGCCGGGGATTGCCGGCGCACCTGCCGCTGGCCTCGCAGGTGACGTCGGCCGCCGCGGCGACCGGCCTGATGTCCGGCGCCACTGTGATTGCGAATGCCTGGGCGGCGAGCTTGGGCGCCGGCAGCGTGGCGACCCTGGGCTTTGCCAACGTGGCGATCACAGCCGTAGTCGGATTTGGCCTCAAGGTCGTGGGTGGGCCGCTGCTCAACGACTACTCGCAGCTGGCTGCGGCCGGCGACTGGCCGCGGTTCATCGAGGCGTTGCGCAGACATGTATCCGTGGCGTGGTCGGCAGGCTGCGCAGTCGCGGTGGCGATGTTCTTTCTCGCCGAGCCGATCGTCGGCGTGTTGTTTCAGCGTGGCAGCTTCGCGCCGGAACAGACGGCCGAGGTTGCCGGCATACTGTTTCTGCTGGCGATGCAGTTGCCATGGCATGTGGCCGGCGCGCTGGTCACGCGGGCGTTGTCGGCATGCCAAGCGAACACGGTGCTGCTCGAGGCGGCGGCGATCAACTTGGCCGTCTGCGTCGCGCTGTGCTGGTTCCTGGTCGACGCGCGCGGCCTGAAGGGGGTCGCGATCGCCGTGTCGGGAATGTATTGCGCGTCGTTCGTCTATTGCGTGTTCAGGTTGCGCGGGATTGTCCGGAAGGCGGTTGGCAATGGAAGAAGTTAGCTGCGATCTGTGCGGCTCCAGCGACTATCGCGAGGTCTACCGGATGCCCGACATCCTGTTCCACCGGGACGAATGGTTCTCGGTAGTGGAATGCGCGCAGTGCGGTCTGGGGTTTGTCAATCCGCGGCCGACGCGGCAAGAGATAGGCAAATATTATCCCGATGCATTTTTCGACTTTTTCGACGAGGCTTGGCACCAGGCTCGCTATCGCCGCGAGGCCGAGTATCTCGCCGATCTCTGCCGGCCGGGTGCGCGCTTGCTCGACATCGGCTGTGCCAACGGAGATTTTCCGCGGCTGATGCGTGAGCGGGGTTGGGATGTGACGGGTGTCGAGATTGGCGAGCAGGCGCGCAAGATCGACGACTTTGTGGTGCACCGCTGCGAGTTCCCCGATGCGCCTTTGCCGGAGTCGCACTTCGATGCAGTGACGGCATGGGCGGTGATGGAGCACGTCCACCAGCCTTCCCGCTACTTCAGGCGCGCAGCGCAGGTTCTCAGACCGGCAGGGCGATTCGTCTTCCTGGTTCCGAATTTCGCCAGCTGGGGTTCGCGCTTTCTCTATCGCGAGGATCTGCCGCGACACCTGCACTTCTTTACCGAGGAGACTGTAAAACGCTACCTCGATTCGGTCGGCCTGCGCCTGATCGGCGCCGAATTTACCAACGAGATATACGAGATGCGACCGGTCAACTGGCTGCGCTGTGCCTGGTACAGGCAAGTGCTGAAGAGACATCTGCCGTGGACCGAGCTGCCGGAGCGGCCAGCCGCCTATTTCGAGAGAATCGGTCGCAGCGACCTGACCGCCAAATTCGCTTACGTGCTCGGCAATCCGCTGACGGTGATCGATCGTCTGCTGATGCCACTGTTCGAGGCCTTCGGACCGAAGCGTCTGACACACGGCGTGGTTGTCTATTCGGCCGTGAAGACGTAAATAATGACATATGCTGTTGCATCCGGGATCAGAAACGCGGTCGAGAATCCGCGCATGTCGATCCCCGGATTATGCGCGTTGCCGGGCTGGCTGCGAGCGGTCGCTGCGAAAGTCCGCGTGCCCGGGTTCGGCATGCCGGCTGTGGACGCCGGATGACATTGCGCGTTCTCTTCATCACGACCGGATTGGGAACCGGCGGCGCGGAGCGCATGCTGGTCAAGCTGATCGACTCGCTCGGGCGTCGGGACGTCGAATGCCGGGTGGCCTCGTTGCGCGACGCGGGAACCCAGGGCATTGCGATTCGCAGTCTCGGCGTTGCGGTCGACGAACTTCGCGTCAACAGCATCACCGGATTCCTGATGGCCCCGCTGAGGATAGCCCGGATGATGTGGATCTTTCGACCCGACATCGTCCAGGGCTGGATGTACCACGGGAATCTGCTGGCGACATTCGCTGGCCTCATGCGGCCGTGCAAGTGCCGGCTGTTCTGGAGCATCCGGCAGACGCTCTACAATCTGTCTTCCGAGCGCTGGTCAACGCGGCAGGTCGTTCGAGCCGGCGCGGTCTTCTCCAGGTTGCCGGAGCGGCTGATCTACAATTCCGGGCTGAGTGCCAAGCAGCACACCGCTGCCGGTTATTTCGGGGATCGTGCGGTAGTCGTACCGAATGGATTCGATCTGACCCGCTTTCGACCCGACCAGGAGCAGCGCGCGCGAAAACGTGCCGAGTTGGGGATTGCGCCTGGTGTGCCGGTCGTCGGGGTCGTTGCGCGCAGCCACCCGATGAAGGATCACGCGACTCTGGTAGACGCCGCCGTTCGTGTCCGGCAGGCATTTCCCGATGTTTTGTTCGTACTGGCCGGGTCGGAAATCGACGCGTCGAATGTGCCGCTCGTCAGCCGGATTGCCGCTCGCGAACTGGATCGCAACTTCATGTTGCTGGGCGAAGTGACCGATACCGAGAACGTTTATCCGGCGCTGGATGTATGTGCGCTTTCTTCCAGTTGGGGCGAAGCCTTCCCGAACGTCCTCGGAGAGGCGATGGCATGCGGGGTTCCCTGCGTGTCTACCGATCTGGGGGAGGCTCGCCACATCATCGATGATACCGGTGCGACGGTGCCGATACGGGCCCCGGCAGCCCTGGGTGCGGCGATTTCGGGCATTCTTGCCCTCGATGCCGCCGCGCGCCGGCAACTCGGTGCGCGCGCCAGACAGCGCGTCGCGCGCCTGTTTTCCCTCGACGCGGTCTGCGAAGCCTATCTCGATTGCTATGCAACCAAGTGGGGGACGCCGGCCTGATGCCACAGAGGATGCCTGTGTCGAAGCGCACCCGGTACCCGCATAGCGATCAGAACGTGTCGCCCGATCGCCGTTGCGGCCGTCGAGGCGCGGCGCGATGAGCGGGCAAGACCTGACGCGGGTCGAAACCCATTTCGCCTTTGGCGAAAACTGGGCGAGCTACGCCGAATCAATTACCGGGGCGGAGATTGCCGAGGCGGTGGCGGGCCTGCGCCGGCTGCTCGGCGGCGCTGGCTTGAACGGACTGCGCATCCTCGATATCGGCTGCGGTTCCGGAATCCATTCGCTTGCTGCGCTGCGCCTGGGTGCGGCCGAGGTCGTCGCCGTCGATATCGATCCTGCATCGGTCGGCGCGACCCGCCAGGTTCTGCAGCGTCATGCCGATGGTCGCTGGCAGGTTCGGGAGCTTAGCGTCTTCGATCTTGACCCGAGTCGACTCGGGCGCTTCGATGCCGTCTACTCCTGGGGCGTGCTTCACCATACCGGTGACATGCAACGCGCGATTGCCTGTGCCGCGGCCATGGTGGCGCCGCAAGGGCAGTTCGTCTTCGCGCTGTATCGCCGAACCTGGCTGTGCCCGCTATGGACGCTGGAGAAGAAGTGGTACTCGAAGGCTTCGCAAGCCATCCAGCTCCGTGCCCGCAAGACTTATGCATCGATTCTTCGGCTCGGGCTCCTGGCGTCCGGCCGCAGCTTCGACGACTATGTGCGCGGATACGTCGGCAAGCGCGGGATGGACTTCGATCACGATGTTCATGACTGGCTCGGCGGCTTTCCCTACGAGTCGATCTCCGCCCAGGACGTCGACGCCGCAATGCGGGCGCACGGATTTGCGATGCGCCGCCGCTTTGTCCAGACGGCGCTGAAGCACCGGATCGGAATTCTCGGCTCCGGTTGCGACGAGTACGTCTATGCGCGCACCTGAGCGGCGCTGATTCGGCCATGTGCGGACTGGCCGGGATCTTCGGCGCGCAAGTGCCCGACGGCGATAACGTGGTGCGCCGGATGGCGGATGCAATTATCACCCGCGGCCCTGACGACTCGGGGGACTGGTCGGATCGCGAAGCAGGGATATACCTCGCGCACCGCCGCCTGTCGATTGTGGACCTGTCCCCGGCTGGGCATCAACCGATGGTGTCGGCCTGCGGCCGCTATGTCATCGCGTTCAATGGCGAAATCTACAACCATGCGGCGCTGCGGGCCGGGCTGGAAGCCGCGCCTGGATGGTCGCTCGCCGCTGGTCCTGATCGCTGGCGCGGTCATTCGGATACCGAAGTGCTGCTTGCCGCCGTTGCTCGCTGGGGACTGGTAGGTGCGCTGCAGCGCGCAGTCGGCATGTTTGCGCTCGCCTTGTGGGATCGCAAGGCTCGAACACTTCAGCTTGCGCGGGATCGTGTGGGGGAGAAGCCGCTGTATTACAGCCAGATCGGCGGACATCTGCGCTTTGCCTCGGAACTGAAGGCGCTGCACGCCGATCCGCAATGGCGCCCACAGATAGACCGCAATGCGCTTGCACTCTATATGCGACATGCCTATGTGCCGGCGCCGCACACGATCTACCGCGAGACGTGCAAGGTATTGCCGGGGACTGTGCTGAGCTTTCGTCTGGGGGAGTCTGCGCCAGTCCAGGAAACTTATTGGTCGGCGTGGGATGCCGCCGCAGCCGGTGAGGCCGAGTCTGCCCGCCTCTATCCGACGTCGACCGCAGCCGACATGCGCCGTGCTGCAGACGCACTCGAGAGCGTTCTTGGCGAAGCCATCGGGTTGCAGATGGTGGCCGACGTACCGCTAGGCGCCTTTCTCTCGGGCGGCATCGATTCGTCGGCTATCGTGGCTCTGATGCAGTCGCGGAGCGCGACGCCGGTACGCACTTTTACCATCGGATTCGACGAAGGTGGCTACGACGAGGCGAATCATGCCAGGGCGGTGGCGCGTCACCTCGGCACCGACCATACCGAACTCTACGTCAACGCAATGCAGTCGCTTTCCGTGGTGGACCTTCTTCCGCGGATGTTCGACGAACCCTTTGGCGACTCTTCCCAGATCCCCACTTTCCTGGTGGCACAAATGGCCCGCCAGCATGTCACCGTCAGCCTTTCCGGCGACGGGGGCGACGAACTGTTCGGTGGCTACAACCGCTACTTCTTGGCGCGAGACATCTGGGATCGCGTCGACAACTGGCCGTCGGGTGTCAGGGCGGCACTGGCATCGCTGCTGAAAGCCGTGTCACCCGAGCGCTGGAACAGTCTTGCAGGCGCAGCAGGCTTTCTGCTGCCGGCGCGTTACCGCTACGCGAATCCGGGTGACAAGTTGCACAAGCTTGCCGACATGCTCGATGCGGCGTCGATGCGCGACGTCTATCGCAGGCTGGTTTCGCTCTGGCATGAAACCGACCGCCTGGTTCCCGGCTCGCGGGAGCCCGACGGCGTGCTGTGCGATGACCACCCATGGCGCGAACTCGGCGATCCAACCCATGCCATGATGATACTCGACCTGCTCACCTACCTGCCGGACGACATTCTCGTCAAGGTTGATCGGGCGGCGATGGCCGTCAGTCTCGAGACACGCGTTCCGCTGCTCGATCATCGCGTCATCGAGTTTGCCTGGCACTTGCCAATATCGATGAAAGTGCGGGGAGGAATCGGCAAGCTTCTGCTGCGCGAAGTGCTGTATCGACATGTGCCGCGCGAACTCGTCGACCGTCCGAAAATGGGATTCGGCATTCCGCTCGATGCCTGGTTGCGCGGACCGTTGCGAGCCTGGGCAGAGGAACTGCTCGACGAGTCGCGGTTGCGTCAGCAGGGGTTTCTCGACCCGTCGATGGTTCGCGAAAAATGGACCGAGCACCTGAGCGGCCGGCGCAACTGGCAGTACGCGTTGTGGAACGTGCTGATGTTTCAGGCGTGGTACGCCCACTGGCATGAGCGATAAACCCAAGCTTTTGTTCTTCATCTCGGAGGACTGGTACTACTGGTCGCATCGCAGGCCGTTGGCGCTTGCAGCGCATGAGGCCGGCTACGACGTGGTGCTGGTGACCCGCGTCGGCGGCTTGCAGGCGCGGATCGAAGCGGACGGAATTCGCGTGGTTCCGTTCGCGATCAGCCGCGGGGGCATGAATCCGCTGCGCGATGTCGGAATGCTTGCCCGCCTGATCGCCGTATATCGCCGGGAGCGCCCGACCCTGGTGCACCAGGTTGCGATCAAGCCGGTGATATTCGGTTCGATTGCCGCCAGGATCGTCGGCGTCGCACATGTCGTGAATGCGCTGGGCGGGCTGGGCTTTTCCTTCACATCGTGCTCCTGGCGCGGCCGGATCTTGCGCGTGCTGGTCCGACTGCTGTTGAAGGCCGCGTTGTCGCGCGGCCTTCTGGTCTTGCAGAATGCGGACGATGCCGCACTGCTATGCGGAGAGCGCATAGTCGATCGGGCGCGGATTCGAATCGTCCGCGGTTCGGGGGTAGACCTTGATCGCTTTCGACCCGCGGCCGTGCCGCCTACAGGACCGCCAGTGGTCATGCTGGCGGCGCGCATGCTGTGGGACAAGGGTGTTGGCGAGTTTGTCGCGGCGGCAGGGCGCCTGCGCAAGCGCGGTTGCGCGGCGCGGTTCGTTCTGGTCGGCGGGCGCGACGACGAGAACCCGCAGTCGATCGATGCGTCTACCCTGGCCCGCTGGCAACAGGATGGGATCGTTGAGTGGTGGGGACATCGCGACGACATGCCGGCCATCTATGCGCTGGCGACGATTGCATGTCTGCCGTCCTATCGGGAAGGCATGCCCAAGTCGCTCCTGGAGGCCGCCGCCTGCGGGCTTGCCGTCGTGACGACCGATGTGCCCGGGTGCCGGGAAGTGGTGCGGCAGGGAGAGAACGGCCTGCTGGTTCCCGCACAGGACGCGCCCGCACTGGCGCACGCCATCGGAGAACTGCTGGCTGATCCGGCGCGGCGCCGACAGTTTGCCGCAGCTTCGCGCGCCATGGCCGAGCGGGAGTTCGGCGAGGCATCGGTCGTTGCGCAGTTTCTGGCCATCTATTCGGAATTCGCCGGGCCGCGGAACAATTCCGCAGCGACTTAGCGGTTGCGTCTCCCGTTGATGCGGCCGGAGCCTGATAAACTGCTTACGCCATTGGTCGCCCCGCATCGAACGTGGCGTTCCTCGCCGGGGGTCCCACTGGAAGCAGGTGGAACACCGTTCGGCCGCACACCGGTGACCATTGTCATCATCCAGGCTAGTTGAAAGCGGACTTTCGGAGCCTCGCCGGATGCTGGAAATAGCGTGAAGCAAACAGTCTTGGTCACCGGCGCCGCAAGCCAGATCGGCGTGTTTCTTCTGCCCTCGCTGGGCCGCCAGCATCTGGATGTGGTCGCGCTGACCCGCAATGTCGGCGCGATTCACGATGGTTCGCGACTGGCGCACGGAGCAGCAAGGTTCGCTCGCTGGGTCGAGTGCGATATCCGTCTTTGTCCGGACGGCGATACCGGCGTGGGCGCCGAGGCGCTGATCCATCTCGCGCCGCTGATGACCTTGCCGCGGCTGGTGCCGGCGTTCGCCGCCCGCGGCGGCAAACGTCTGATCGCTTTCGGTTCGACGGGCCGATACTCGAAGTCGCACTCCGACAACATCCGCGAGCAGGCCTTCGTGGCATCCGCGGCCGAGGCGGAAGCGGCGATCGCCCGGCTCTGCAGCGAGAGCGGGATCGCATGGACGATCTTTCGCCCCACCCTGATTTATGGCGTTGGCATGGATCGGAACGTCACGCTGATTGCGAAGATGATCCGCCGTTACCGCTGCTTTCCGTTGCTGGGTGCCTCGCGCGGATTGCGTCAGCCCGTTCACGCTGCCGACTTGGCCGAGGCTTGCCGGCTCGCTTTGGACAACCCGGCAACCTACGGCATCGCCTACAACCTGAGCGGGGGCGAGACGCTGACCTACCTGGATATGGTTCGGCGGATCTTTGCCGCGCAGAATATGGAACCCCGTTTCGTGCGCGTGCCGCTGGTGTTCTTTCGCCTCGCGATGTGGTCCATTTCGCGGATCCCGCGCTATCGCGACTTCAATTCCCAGATGGCGCGCCGCATGAACGAGGATCTGGCCTTCGACCACTCGGATGCAGTGCGAGACTTCGGTTATGCGCCACGCGCGTTCCAGCCTTCGCTGGCGTGGGTGACGACCGATGCTGGCTAGCGCGGCGACGCTGGCAATGGCGATGGCCGCATCGAGCGCGACGATCTGGCTGATGCTGCGTCTGCGCTTGCATGGCGCGCTCGACGAGCCGAACCAGCGCTCGCTTCACCATCGCCCGGTTCCGCGGGCGGGTGGTATCGGCATCCTGATGGCCGTGGCGATCGGCGTGGTGCAAGCGGGCGGTCCATGGCTGGCGACGGTGCTGGCACTGGCGCTTGCGGCCGTTTCGGCGGCGGACGACCAGTTGGACTTGCCAATCGCGCTGCGCTTTGTCGCGCACTTGCTCGCCGCGCTGGGATTGTGGGCAGGCGGCGGGCTTCCGGAAATGGCGTGGCCGGGCGCGCTGGCGGCGATTGTCGCTGTCGTCTGGATGACAAATCTGTACAATTTCATGGACGGCGCCGATGGACTTGCCGGCGGGATGGCGCTGTTCGGTTTCGCTGCCTGCGCCTACGCCGGTTTTGACGGCGGGGATGCGCAGATGGGTGCGGTTTGTGGAAGTATCGCTGCCGGCGCGGCCGGGTTTTTGCTGTTCAACTTTAATCCGGCGCGGATTTTCATGGGTGATGTCGGGTCCATTCCACTGGGATTTCTGGTTGCCGCGCTCGGGCTCGAAGGGCTGCGCCGCGGTCTCTGGCCACTGTGGTTTCCGGTCGTGGTCTTTTCCCCGTTCATCGTCGATGCCAGCCTTACCCTGCTGCGGCGCGTGCTGCGCGGCGAGCGCTTCTGGCAGGCGCATCGTGAGCATCACTACCAGGTGATGGTGCGCAGCGGCCTCGGACATCGCACCACCGCTTTGCTTTGGTACGCGCTGATGGCGGCGGCAGGCGCAAGCGCTTGCGCCGCCCTGACCGCCGGATCACCCGACTGGCTGCTGCTCGGTTTGTGGAGCGTGGCCTACGCCGCGCTCGTCTTTGCCGTGAACGTCCGGTGCCGCTGCCGCATCGATCAGTCAAGGCCATGCTGAACATTCGCGTCCGTTCTCTGCTGGTGATGCTGTTCGATCTTGCGGCGCTGCTGGCGGCGTGGTGGGGCGCGTACTTGTTGCGGTTCAATCTGTCCATTCCCGCCGAATACTTCGACTCGATGCTGCGCACGGTGATGTGGGCGGCACCGCTGCAGGCTATCGTGTTCCGCGCATTCGGCCTTTACGAGGGAATCTGGCGCTTCGCCAGCATCCATGACCTGTTGCGGATCGCCCGCGCGGTCGCAGTGTCGGCACTGCTGCTGGCGATGGTGTTGCTGATCGCCCGGCCATCGCCGTCGGTTCCGCGCTCGGTCATGTTGCTGCAGCCGGTGTTGGTTCTGCTCCTGATGTGCGGCGCGCGCGTGCTCTACCGCGCCTGGAAGGAGCATCGTTTGTACGGGCCGTTGCGCATCCAGGGCAAGCCGGTGATCGTTCTCGGGGCAGGCGAGGCGGCGTCCTCACTGTTGCGCGAACTCTCGCGATCGAGCGAATGGCGCGTGGTCGGGCTGCTCGACGACAATCCGCGCAAACTCCGGCGCACGCTCGCCGGCCAGCGAATTCTCGGACCGCTGTCGGAACTCGAGCGGTGGGCGCGCGAGTTGCGAGTGCAACATGCGATTATCGCGATGCCGAGCGCAAGCCATGGCGCGCGCAAGCTCGCGGCGACCGTTTGCGCGCGCGCCGGTGTCCGGCCGCTGACCGTGCCGGCCTTCGACGACCTGATGAGCGGCAAGGTCACCGTCTCGAAGGTGAGAAACGTCGAGGTCGAGGATCTGCTGGGCCGCGATCCGGTGTGGATCGATGCCCCGCTGCTGAGGACGACCCTGGCGGGCAAGGTGATCATGGTCACCGGGGCGGGCGGTTCGATCGGTTCGGAGTTGTGCCGGCAGATCGCGCAGTTCGGGCCGGCGCAACTGGTTTTCTTCGAACTTAACGAGTTCTTTCTCTATCGCCTGCTCGAAGAGTTCGAGGCAACCTTTCCGGAACTGCCGACGGTCGGCATCGCCGGCGACGTCAAGGATCCGGTGCGTGTCGATCAGGTGATGCGGCAGTATGTGCCGACGGTAGTCTTTCATGCCGCGGCCTACAAGCACGTTCCGCTGATGGAGGAGATCAACGCCTGGGAGGCGGTACGCAACAATGTGCTTGGAACCGCCACCATTGCCCGTGCCGCCGTAAATTACGGCGCGGAAGAATTCGTTCTGGTTTCGACCGACAAGGCGGTGAACCCGACCAACGTGATGGGCGCGACCAAGCGGCTGGCCGAGATGGTCTGCCAGTCGCTCCAGCAGAGCGCCGGCGCGACGCGATTCGAGATGGTGCGGTTCGGTAACGTGCTGGGAAGCGCGGGTAGCGTGATTCCCAAGTTTCAGGAGCAGATCGCACGCGGCGGCCCGGTGACGGTGACACATCCGGAGATCACGCGCTATTTCATGTCGATTCCCGAGGCATCGCGGCTGGTGTTGCAGGCAGCCAGCATGGGCAGGGGCGGCGAGATCTTCGTCATGGACATGGGCGAATCGGTGAAGATTGCCGATCTGGCGCGCGACATGATCCGCCTCTCCGGCCTTTCGGAGAAAGAAATCCGCATCGAGTATTCCGGGTTGCGGCCCGGAGAGAAGCTGTTCGAGGAACTGCTCGCCGACGATGAGCAGACCATGCCGACGCCGCACCCGAAACTGCGCGTCGCCAAGGCGCGTGAAGTCGAGCAGGGCTGGCTCGACGAAATCCTGATCTGGCTCAGGCAGCCGCGGGTGGTGCCGGATGCCGAGGTGCGGCGCGATCTGCGGCGCCTGATACCCGAGTATCAGCCGAGCCAGCGGGCCGAACTGCGATCGGTCCCGATCGAGCCCAGCGCAGCGGCAACGGGCTGACATGGCGACCTACGCAATCGGCGACATCCAGGGTTGTTACGCAGCCCTGCAGGGGCTGCTGGGCGAGATCGGTTTCTCTGCCTCGCGCGACCGGCTCTGGCTGGTCGGCGACCTCGTCAATCGAGGGGATGCGTCGCTGGAGGTCTTGCGTTTCGTGCGCGGTCTGGGCAGCGCCGCCGTGACGACCCTTGGCAATCACGATCTGCACCTGATCATGCTGGCCGAAGGCTGCAGCCGGCTCAACCGGGAAGATACGCTCGATGCCGTGCTTGCCGCGCCCGACCGCGACCAGTTGCTGGCCTGGTTGCGAATGCAGTCGATGTTCCATGTCGAAGGTGAATACGCGATGGTCCATGCCGGCGTGCTGCCGCAGTGGTCGATTGCGCAGGCCGGCGAACTCGGCGGCGAAGTCGAACTGGCGCTGCGCGGTCCGGACCATTCCGATTTCCTGGCCAACATGTGGGGGTCGGAGCCGGCGCAATGGAGCGAGCATCTACGCGGTTGGGATCGGCTGCGGCTGATCGTCAATGCGATGACGCGCATGCGATTCTGCACGCCCGACGGACGCATGGAGTTCCGCTCGAAAGGCCCGCTCGACTCGGCACCGCCCGGCTACCTGCCATGGTTTGCGGTGCCACGGCGCGCCAGTGCAACCCACACCGTCGTCTGCGGGCATTGGTCGGCGCTCGGATTCCGGCAAGAAGCAAAGCTGCTCGCGCTGGATTCGGGCTGTCTGTGGGGCGGGTGCCTGACTGGGGTGCGGCTCGAAGACCGGAAGGTTTTCCAGTATCGTTGCGCCCGCAGTCTCGCGCCAAGTGGTTGGTGATCGTCAGGTCGCTCGGGCGGTATCCCGTCGATCGAGGCCTGCGCTGGTCGACCGCGGGAACAGCGATTGCGCCGGCCGGATCAGGGCTGCGTCGGCTGCGGCTGGGGTTTGGGCGATCGTCTCGGCCGCGGTGGCCACGGACGGCGCAAGAATGGCGTTTCCCGGCGATGGGATGTGCTCGAAACGAAATTAGCGACAACCGGCATAGGCAACCACCCGAAGGCGCAGAAAACAGTCAGGCCTCACGATAGACCGGCTGCCGAGCCCAGTGGTTCAATCGATGGATCAGCCGGCCACCTGGCAGGCCTGACGCCCAGTGGTTGCCCGAACAATCACCAAAGGCTGCTGCCGAACGCCTCTCGATAGCGCGTGCCGATTTCGTCGCGCGAAGGTTGGTGGTTCTGCCCGCCGCGCTGGGCGATCTTGATCGATCCCATCAGCGAGGCGAGCTGTCCGGTCTGCTGCCAGTCGAGGCCGTTGCTGATGCCGTGAATCAGCCCGGCGCGGAAGGCGTCGCCGCAGCCGGTCGGGTCAACCTCGGCGTCAGGCTTGACGCACGGAATGTCGATTACCCGGCCGTCGACGTGAATGTTCGAACCCTTTCCACCGAGGGTCACGACCAGCGCGCGCACCATGCGCGCCAACTCTTCGATCGAGCAGCCGGTCTTTTGCGACATCAGCTTCGCCTCGTAGTCATTGACGGTGCAGTAGTCGGCAAGGTTCATGAAATGCAGCAAATCCTCGCGCTCGAACATCGGCATGCCCTGGCCGGGGTCGAAGATGAAGGGAATGCCGGCAGCGCGGAGTTCCGCGGCGTGCTGGAACATGCCGTCGCGGCCGTCCGGGGCGACGATGCCGAGCCGGACGTTCGGTACGTCGGCGACATGGTTCATGTGCGAGTGGTTCATCGCGCCCGGATGGAAGGCGGTGATCTGGTTGTCATCGAGATCGGTGGTGATGAACGCTTGCGCCGTGAAAGTGCCCGGAACCGTCCGCACGTGCGCATCCGATATGCCGAGCCGGCGCAGGCGCTCGAGGTAGGGGCCGCTGTCTTCGCCGACGGTCGCCATGATCGTCGGTTCGCCGCCGAGCAGCTTGAGGTTGTAGGCGATGTTGCCGGCCGTTCCGCCGAACTCGCGCCGCATGTCGGGCACCAGGAAGGCGACATTCAGGATGTGGATCTGCTCAGGCAGGATGTGATGCTTGAAGCGGTCATGGAAAACCATGATCGTGTCGTAGGCGATGGAGCCGCAGATCAGTGTGGTCATGACAGTTGCGAGGGGCGTCGGAGAAGGAACGGATTATAGCCCGCGCCCTGATTGCCCCGGAAGGCGCTGCGACTAGCCGAAAACGACCAGCGCCCAGATCGCGGCAAGGTTGATCAGCGCCAGCAACACGGCGGCGCTGCCGATGTCCTTGGCGCGCTTGGCCAGCATGTGGCGCTCGGTCGAGATGCGATCGACGGTGGCTTCGATCGCGGAATTGAGCAACTCGACCACCAGCACCAGCAGCACGCTGCCGACCAGCATTGCGCGGCCGATTCCGTTGCTGGACACGAAGAAGGCAAGAGGGATCAAAACCGCCGCCAGCAGCACCTCCTGGCGGAACGCATCCTCGTTGCGAAACGCCGCGGCGAAGCCGGCGCGCGAATAGTGTAATGCGTTCCACAACCGCATCAGCCCGGTCTTGCCCTTGAACGGGCTCTCCAAATGCGGGTCGCTGCGAATGGCCGAACCTTCCGGTTTGTCGCTCACGATGGTTGGCGGCCCGGCACGCTGGCGGCGCCGCCCTGACGGCGATTGGCGACCGCGTGCCGGCGGCGGACTACTTCAGTGCCTTGAGCGCGGCATCGTAATTCGGTTCGTCCTTGATTTCGGGAACCAGTTCGGCGTGAATGACCTTGTCGCTTTCGTCGAGCACCACCACCGCGCGCGCGGTGACGCCGGCCAGCGGGCCGTCGATGATCTCGACGCCGTAGTTGGCCATGAATTCGCGTCCGCGCATGGTCGATAGCGAAATCACGTTCTTCAGCCCCTCGGTTTCGCAGAAGCGCTTCATGGCAAACGGCAGATCGGCCGCGATCACCAGCACCACGGTGTTGGCGATGCTGCCGGCGCTTTCGTTGAATTTGCGCGTCGAAGTCTGGCACACCGGCGTGTCGAGACTGGGGACGATGTTGAGCACCTTGCGCTTGCCGGCGAAGTCCTTGAGCGAAACGTTGGCCAGATCGGTGCCGACCAGGGTGAAACCCGGGGCGGCAGCGCCGGGCTTGGGAAACTGGCCCGCAAGATTGATCGGGTTGCCGGCAAGGGTAACGGTTGGCATGGCGATTCTCCTTCTGTCTGGGCGTCGGTAGGGTGAGGCAAGGGCTGAGAATACTGCATTTCCGGTGCGCGACTCCGGATAAAGCTACGGATAAAACAGGTAGAGGCGATAGCCCGATGCATTGCTGTCGGCGACTTCCAGCATCAGCCTGACGGAGGCCTCAGCCTCCGGCGCGAAACTCGCGGGTGCGTCCTTGGCCAGGTATTCGGCCGGAGTGAACACGCGCCGCACCAGCGGCTGGTCGCGGACGTCGGTCAGGGTCAGTTCGAGATGCGGGTAGGACTGCGCATACGGGGCGCGGTTTTTCAATGTCGCGGCCAGTTGCAGGCGGCTCTTGTCGCTCTCCGGATTGAGATCCGACGATTCGATGCTGATGCGGTCGGCTTCGCGCGGCAGTTCCACGCTGCAGCCCAGCCGCTCGCATGCGGCCTCCATGGCGGGACGCAAATCCGGGTAATGCTTGGCCAGTTCGGTGCGATAGGCATAGCCGACCTGGAACAGCAGCGCCGCCGCCAGCAGCAGCACGCTGACCAGCCAGGGCCAGCGGCGCGCGGGTGCAGCCTCTGCCAGGTAGTCAGCGCCCGCCACGGTTGCGGCTGGCAGGTCATCGCCGTGATCGTCGTCCGCGCTTTCGGCGAGCGCATCCGCGATATCGTCCGGCAGCGCGTCTCCGGGTGCTGGGGCTGGCGGCGGTTGGTAGTCGGCCGCGCGGCCGGATCGGCGCCGCGCCGCTGGCGGCGGGCGCGCGGGATCGGGCGGCGCACAGATGCGCTGGCCTCGCCGGCTGGGTGGGTTGTGACGGCGTTTCGGGCGGCGGCTTCGGCGGCGCTTCTGCGGCTGGGCTCGCAGCCGCCGGCCGGTTGGCTGACCGGTAAAAATCCTCTCGTCCGGCTGCGGCGGGGGAGCCTCCGGCTCGGCGGCAGCGGCGGGTGCGGCTCCGCGGCGCCTGCGGTTCCGGTCGTCGCTGGCTGGTTGCGGCTTCGTCGCCACCGGTTCCTCCTGGGGTCCGGCTGCGCGACGAACCGCTTGCGCTGGCCGACGGCGGAAAAGTGCGGCGCCGCAGGGGGCAGCGGCGGGAAAGCGGTGCTTTCGGCGGCCGTGGGCGGCTGCTCGTCCGGATCGGCGTCGATGCGCTGGTCGATTGCGGAAAAGGCGAAATTGCACTTGCCGCACCGCACGCGCCCCTCGGCCTGCCCGAGTTGCTCGGGCCGCAGACGGAACGTGGTTGCGCAGTTGGGGCAGCGGGTCAGCATGCGCGCGCTCCGCACAGCAACGCCCAGTCTTCGCGGATTGCCGCAACTTTCAATTCGATGAAGGGCGCATAGGCGTCGATCACCTGCCCGCTTTGCGCCGCCAGCACGCCGGAGAGCGCGAGCCGTCCGCCGGGGGCGACCCGGCCGGCGAGCAGCGGCGCCAGCACGCACAGCGGATTGGTAAGGATGTTGGCGATCACGAAATCGAACCGGCTGTCGAGCGCCCGGGCCGAGTGCTGCAGGTGCAACGCCACGCCGTTGCGCGCCGCGTTGGCCTGTGCCGCCTGCAGCGCCTTGTCGTCGATATCGACACCCAGCGCCTGCGCGCTGCCCAGGCGCAGCGCGGCGATGCCGAGTATGCCGGAACCGCAGCCATAGTCGAGCAGGCGTTTGCCGGCCAGCGCCTGGCGGGTCAGCCATTCCAGGCACAGCCAGGTGGTCGGATGCGAGCCGGTGCCGAACGCCATGCCGGGGTCGAGCACCAGGTTGACCGCCGCCGGGTCGGGGGCGTCGTGCCACGACGGGACGATCCACAGCCGGTCGGTGACGCGGATCGGCTCGAACTGCGCCTGCGTCAACGCGACCCAGTTCTGCTCCTCGACTTTGCTGATCCGGTAGGGCGGCGGGGGCACGATATCGGCAGCGGCGGCGGCGGCAACCAGGCGGGCGGCAAGATCGTCGGCCGGGTCGAACAGCGCGGTCACCCGCGACGATTCCCACAGCGGCGCGGCGGGCGAGCCGGGTTCGCCGAACTGCGGGCTCTCGCGCTCGGTGCCAGCGTCGGCATCGTCGATGCCGACCGACAGCGCGCCCTGCCCGAACAGCGCCTCGGACAGGCGTTCGGCATGCGCCGACGAGGTGACGAAGGCGACCGAGAGCCACATCTCAGACTCTACCTAGCCCGGAGGGCCGCGCCAGATGGCGATCTGCAAGACGGCACGGCTGCAAGCCGCATGGAATGGCGCTCTCCGGCCATCCATCGCCAGGAACCAGCATTGATGCGGCTTTCGAGCACATGACCTGCGAGCGGCTAGCGGGCTTTGGCAACTTCCGGCCGGGCGGCGAGTTTCTGTTCGAGATAGTGGATGCTGGTGCCGCCCTTGATGAAATTGGCGTCGAGCATGAGTTCCTGGTGCAGCGGAATGTTGGTCTTGATGCCTTCGACCAGCATTTCAGAGAGCGCGATGCGCATGCGCTTGATCGCCTGGTCGCGCGTGTCGCCGTAGGCGATCAGCTTGCCGATCATCGAGTCGTAGTGCGACGGCACCGTGTAGCCCGAGTAGACGTGCGAATCGACGCGGATGCCGGGTCCGCCCGGCGTATGCCAGTTGAGGATCTTGCCCGGACAGGGGGTGAACTTGTAGGGATCTTCGGCGTTGATCCGGCATTCCACGGCGTGGCCCTTGAAGTTGATATCGCGCTGGCGAAACGCCAGTTTCTGCCCGGCGGCAACACGGATCTGCTGCTGCACGATGTCGATGCCGGTGATCAGTTCGGTCACCGGATGTTCGACCTGGAGCCGGGTGTTCATCTCGATGAAAAAGAACTCGCCCTTCTCGAACAGGAATTCGAAGGTGCCGGCACCGCGGTAGTTGATCTTGCGGCAGGCCTCGGCGCAACGTTCGCCGATGCGGGCGATCAGCCGCGGATTGAGATGCGGCGCCGGCGCTTCCTCGATCACCTTCTGGTGGCGGCGCTGCATCGAGCAGTCGCGCTCGCCCAGATAGACCGCGTTGCGAAACGAGTCGGCCAAAACCTGGATCTCGATGTGGCGCGGGTTCTCGAGAAACTTCTCCATGTAGATGCCCATGTTGCCAAAGGCGGCCTGGGCTTCGGAGCGGGTGGTCTGCACCGCGTTGAGCAGGGCGGCTTCGGTGTGCACGATGCGCATGCCGCGTCCGCCACCGCCGGCCGTCGCCTTGATGATGACCGGGTAGCCGATGCCGCGCGCGATCTTGACGATCTCGCGCGGATCGTCCGGCAGCAGGCCGTCGGAGCCGGGAACGCAGGGCACGCCGGCAGCCTTCATCGCGTCCTTGGCGCTGACCTTGTCGCCCATCAGCCGGATGGTCTCGGGGCGCGGACCGATGAAGACGAAGCCGCTCTTTTCCACCCGCTCGCCGAAATCGGCGTTCTCGGACAGGAAGCCGTAGCCGGGGTGGATCGCCTGCGAGTCGGTCACCTCGGCGGCGCTGATGATTGCCGGGATGTTGAGGTAGCTGTCCTTGGAGGGCGGCGGGCCGATGCAGACCGACTCGTCGGCCAGCTTGACGTACTTGGCTTCGATGTCGGCGGTCGAATGGACGGCGACCGTCTTGATCCCCATCTCCCGGCAGGCGCGCTGAATTCGCAGGGCGATTTCGCCGCGATTGGCAATCAGAATCTTCTCGAACATGGTGCCTCTGTTAGCCGCTCGATCGGCGCCGATCGAGCGAGATCGGGGTCAAAGCCTGCACGTTGTCAGCCAAGAACGAACAGGGGCTGGCCGAATTCCACCGGCTGGCCGTTCTCGACCAGGATTGCCTTGACCACGCCGGCGGCGTCGGAGTCGATCTCGTTCATCAGTTTCATCGCCTCGATGATGCATAGCGGGTCGCCCTCCGCCACGTTCTGACCCAGTTCGACGAAGTTCTTCGCTTCCGGCGACGAAGCGCGGTAGAACGTGCCGACCATCGGCGACTTGACCACGTGGCCTTCCGGCAGGGCGTCGGCGGTCGGGGGTGCGGCGGCCGCAGGCACGGCTGCCGCTGCGGCAAGCGCGGCCGCTGGCTGCGGCACATGCACGACGGTCTGCGCCGGCGCCGGGATGCCATGCTTTGACGATCTTGACCTTCTCCTCGCCTTCGGTTACTTCGAGTTCCGAAATGCCCGATTCCTGGACGAGGTCGATGAGTTTCTTCAGCTTGCGAAGATCCATGAATGCTCCTGTGTCGGCGCCGGCCCGGGCAGGCGCACTTGCGCTACGCGTTGCGCAACCGCTCCAGCGCGTATTGCAGCGCCAGCTGGTATCCATGCGCGCCCAGCCCGCAGATCACGCCGACCGCCAGATCCGAGAAATAGGACTTGTGGCGGAAAGCTTCGCGCGCATGGATGTTGGAAAGATGGACTTCGATGAAGGGGATGCCGACCGCTGCCAGCGCGTCGCGCAGCCCGACGCTGGTATGGGTGTAGCCGGCCGGGTTGATGATGATGAAGCGCACCCCTTCGCTCGCGGCGGCCTGCACGCGGTCGATCAGATCGCCTTCATGGTTGCTCTGGAAGGATTCGATCTGCACGCCCGCCGAACGCGCCTGGGCTTCCATCGCCAGATGGATATCCGCCAGCGTGGTTCTGCCGTAGATTTCCGGCTCACGTGCACCCAGAAGATTCAGGTTCGGGCCATGCAATACCAGTATCGGCGCAATTGCCGACTCCGGGCTGATCTGCTTTTTTCCGCGCTTTTTGTGCTGCATGGCGCGAAGTTTGCCGCAAATCGCCGCAGATTGCCAGTATTTCCGCAGTGCACCGTACCCGGCGGGCGTGTGAAACCGGTGTCCCGATCAATCGGCGCCGAGCGCTCTGTCCAGCGCGCGCTTCAAGTCCGCCTCGTCCATCTTGCCGAGTTTGACTTGGATGACTTTGCCGGCCCGATTCAGGATGGCGGTAAACGGCAGTGCCATCAGATTGTTGCCGACGGCGGCCGACGCTTGCATGGCATTGCCTTCGCCGATCAAGAGCGGATACGCGACCTGTATCTCATTGTTGAACTTGCGCAGGTTATCGACAGTATCGATCCCGATGCCGACAAATTGAACGCCTTTGCCGGCATATTGCTCGCTGACGCGGGAAAATTCCGGCATCTCTTCGCGGCACGGCGCGCACCAGGTCGCCCAGAAATTGGCCACCAGAACCTTGCCGCGCCACTGGGCGACACCCTGTTTGCGACCATCGACATCAATCAGCGTCAGGTCGAGGAGCGGCGTGCCATCGGCCGGGGTGCCCGCCCGGACGGCGCCGCTACGACTCTGGCTCAGAACCAGTCCGGCGCTGCCGGCAGCCAGGGCGACTGCTGCGATCAGGATTTTCTGTTTCAGCGCAATCATCGGCTGGACTCTGCAAGAAGGGATTCAACCCGCTCGATGCGGGCACGTTCGTGAGTTTTGCCGACACGATTGGTGCGTCTTGCGCGCTCTGCCATCTCGCCGTAGATGTTCAGGCGAACCGACGTTCCGTCCAATTCCACGAGGAGAACCGCCTCGGGCATTTCGCCCGGACCATGCGGCACCCGACCGTGATGGTAGCGGGCGTTGTGATTGAGCAGGAAGATCTCGACATCCTTTGCGCTGTCGGCGAACAGTTCGAGTTCCACTTCGGCATAACGACCCGCGGTACCGTCGAGCACCGGGCCGGTCAGGTACGGATTGAAGGCCGCGAGAAACCGCATGGCGGCAATTGCCGCGACCCGCAGTTGGTGAAGCAACGCCGGATGTTCGTCCGCCTGATACAGCGCATGGTAAGTACGCAATTCCGCCTCGACCTCGCTGTTGGTCGGAAGCGCACCGTCTTCAGGCAGGCCGAGCTGCCGCGCGGCCTTGCGTTTGGCATAGCCGAAATCATCGATGCCATCCTCGGCCATCAGTCTGGCGGCGGCGCCGGCGATCTCCCGGCGGGCAAGACTGTCGCGCGCGATGCGCGGTTTGGGCTGGCGGGTCATGCGTACTCCGCGATTCCGGGCAGGGCGCCGCCGGGCGGCGCTTGTTAGAATTCAAGGCCATTCTAACCGGGCGGGTTCTCCATGCACATCCATATCCTCGGCGTCTGCGGCACCTTCATGGGCGGCATCGCGCTGCTGGCGCGCGCCGCCGGACACCGGGTGACCGGCTGTGATGCCAATGTCTATCCGCCGATGAGCACCCAGTTGCAGGCCGAGGGCATCGACCTCATCGAGGGCTACCAGCCAAGCCAGACCGGGCTGGCGGCCGATGTATATGTGGTCGGCAACGCGATTTCGCGCGGCAATCCGCTTCTCGAAGAAATCCTCGACCGGGGTCTGCCCTATGTGTCGGGGCCGCAATGGCTGGCGGAGAATGTGTTGCAGGGGAAGTGGGTGCTCGCAGTCGCGGGAACGCACGGCAAGACGACCACCACATCGATTCTTGCCTGGCTGCTCGACCGGGCGGGTCTTGCGCCGGGGTTTCTGGTCGGCGGGGTGCCGCTGGACTTCGGCGTTTCGGCACGGTTGTCCGATTCACCCTTCTTTGTTATCGAGGCCGACGAGTACGACACGGCGTTCTGCGACAAGCGCTCGAAATTCGTTCATTACCGACCGCGCACCGCGATACTGAACAACTTGGAGTTCGACCACGCGGACATCTTCGCCGACCTAGGCGCCATCGAAACCCAGTTCCACCACCTCGTGCGAACGATTCCGCGCGGCGGTCGAATCATCGCCAACGGCGCCCAGGCGAGTGTCGATCGCGTGATCGAGCGCGGGCTGTGGAGCGAGATCGAACGCTTCGGCGCAACGAACGGGTGGCAGGTCAGCGAGCCCGAAGCCGATGGCGCGTGCGCATTCTCGTACGATGGCGAAGTGCTCGGGCGCGCTGCGTTGCCCTTGTCCGGCGCCCACAATCGGCTGAATGCCCTTGCTGCGGTGGCCGCGGCGCGGCACGCCGGTGTGGCGCCGCGCCAGGCGATCGAATCGCTGGCGACTTTCGGTGGCATCAAGCGACGCCTCGAACTGCGCGGCACGGTGCGCGGCGTCGCGGTGTTCGACGATTTCGCCCACCACCCGACGGCGATCGCGGCGACGCTCGAAGGCATGCGTCAACAAGCCGGAAGCCGCCGGATTCTCGCCCTGCTGGAGCCGCGCTCCAACACCATGAAGCTAGGTGTCATGAAATCGCAACTGCCCGAGAGTCTGGCCCAGGCCGATCGCGTGTGGTGCTACGCCGGCAATCTGGGCTGGGACGCGAACGAAGCGCTGGCACCGATCGCTGGGAAGACGCGGGTCCTCGACCGGATCGGGGACATCGTCGCCGAGGTCGCCGGCGAGGCACGTGCCGGTGATCAGGTCGTGGTGATGAGTAACGGCGGATTCGGCGGCATTCACGAGAAGCTGCTGGCGGCGCTGTCGGGTTGATTCGCGGCCGCCATCGCGTGTCCCGTTTGTCATGGGCGCCGCGGTGTTTGGTTAGCATTTGCCGCTACCGCGCAGCTTGACCCAAATCAATTCGTTCTTGCTGGGCCAATCGATGCTGTGGCATGATTCGGCCCACCGGACGCGGCAAAATGCCACAGAGCACCATAGAATGCTGTCGCGCCGCAGGGAGTGAATGTGCCGCTTACCGGAACGCTCGACGCAAGAAGTCATGGGGACTCCGCCGCGTGCTACGTCGCGCGGCGCAATTGTTCCATTGGTCCGCGAGGGCTGATCGGTTCCTTCATGGTCGTCGCCGCCGTCTCGGTGCTGATCGGTATCGGTTTCGCTTCCCAGGGTGCATGGCTGGTTTTGCCTTTCGCCGGATTTGAAGTGGCGGCGCTCGCGCTGGCTTTCATCTGTTATGCGCGTCATGCGGCGGACTACGAGCGGATCAGTCTCGGGGCTGGCCAGATTGAAGTGGAGATTTGCGACGGCGACTGCGTTCGCTGTCATCGCTTCAGTCAATCATGGGTGCGTCTGGTTGTGCGCGATGCGCCCAGCGAGACCCGCCTGGCCTTGCAGTCACGTGGGCAGGAGTTGGAGATCGGGCGGCATCTGGACGGCGCAAACCGTCGCAAGCTGGCTGGCGAACTGGGGCGGTGGCTGCGCCAAGCCGCATAGCGGCTGACTCGGGCGGCATACACGAATTCATACGAACGGGGTTACAACGATGACAGTCGGCAGGTTGATTCGGCAAATGGCGGCACCTTTCGGCACTTGTGTTGGCGCATCGATTGCGGTGGGAGGCATGTCTCTGGCGGGCATGGCGCAGGCAACAGAGGCACGCTACAACCTTCAGACCCCGGTGACCCAGATCGCCCAGCAGGTTTATGACCTGCACACCGCCATGCTGGTGGTCTGTCTCGTCATCTTCTTGGCCGTCTTCGGCGTGATGTTCTATTCGGTGTATGCACACCGCAAATCCAAGGGTGCGGTTGCGGCGCAATGGCACGAGAACACCACGGTCGAGATATTGTGGACGATCATTCCGGTTTTCATCCTTCTAGGTATGGCATGGCCGGCGACGAAGACCGTGCTGGCGATGAAGGACACGTCGAATCCCGACATCACAATCAAGGCGACCGGCTATCAATGGAAGTGGGGATACGATTACCTCAAGGGCGAAGGTGAAGGCATCCGGCTGGTGTCCAATCTCAGCACGCCGCAAAGCCAGATTGGCGGCGACCAGCAGTCCGCCCGGAGCGAGACAGCATACCTTCTCGAAGTCGATGAACCCTTGGTCGTGCCGGTTGGCAAGAAGATCCGCATTCTCACCACTGCGAACGACGTGATCCACGCCTGGTGGGTTCCCGCGTTTGCGGTCAAACAGGACGCCATTCCCGGGTTCATTCGCGATACCTGGTTCCGCGCCGACAAGGAAGGCATATACCGCGGTAACTGCGCCGAGTTGTGCGGCAAGGACCACGGCTTCATGCCGATCGAGGTCCATGTCGTGTCGGCGGACAAATACTCGAGTTGGGTTGCCGGCCGCAAGAAGGCCGCCGCCGCAGTGGCGGAAGATCCATCGAAGACCTACTCCCTGGCGGAGTTGAAGGCGAAAGGGCAACAGGTCTACGACGCCAACTGTGCAGCCTGCCATCAGGCCACCGGCAAGGGGCTCGCGCCGGCGTTTCCGCCGCTTGACGGAT
The DNA here is from genome assembly GCA_016711925.1 of Candidatus Methylophosphatis haderslevensis. Taxonomy (GTDB): domain Bacteria; phylum Pseudomonadota; class Gammaproteobacteria; order Burkholderiales; family Rhodocyclaceae; genus Methylophosphatis; species Methylophosphatis haderslevensis. The sequence goes on along the minus strand of JADJSA010000017.1, from coordinate 398,416 downwards.
CGAAGATCGCCACCGGACCGATCGCCGATCACATCGGCATCGTTTTCAACGGCAAGCCGGGCACCGCAATGTCCGCATGGCGGCAACTGTCGGACACCGAGATCGCCGCCGTCATCACCTTCGAACGCAACAACTGGGGTAACGCGGTCGGCGATCTGGTCCAGCCGTCCGCTATCAGGGCCATGCGGGGAGGCGCGCAAGTGGCGACTGCCGCAGTGCCGGCAGCTGCCGCCAAAGAGGCGCCGACGGCCGCGCCGGCCGCAGCGCTGCCTGCAAAGGTCTATTTCCAGGTTGGCAAATCGACCCTTCCCGCCGATGCCATCGATGCGGTAAAGGCGGTTGCCGAATACCTGGCCGCCAAGCCCGATGCCAAGGTCGACATCACCGGCTATACCGACAAGTCCGGCAGCCTCGACAAGAATCTTGAATTGGCCAAGGAGCGCGCGAAAGCCGTGCGTGATGCGCTGAAAGAGGCTGGGGTGGCGGCCGATCGCATCAACATGAAGAAGCCCGAGGCGGTAACCGGCGACGGCGACAACAAGGAAGCGCGCCGCGTCGAAATCAATCGGGCCGGCTGAGTGAAACAGCCAAATCGACCAACGCCCTACAGCAAACCGCATTCGGGACAGGAGCAACCAGCATGAGTTCGATCGCACACGACCCCACGCACGGCCACGAACACGACCACCACGCCCACCATCCGAGCGGAGTAATGCGCTGGATCACCACGACGAACCACAAGGACATTGGTTCGTTGTACCTGTGGTTCTCGTTCATCATGTTCCTGGCGGGGGGCGTGATGGCCCTGACCATCCGCGCCGAGCTGTTCCAGCCCGGGCTGCAGATCGTCCAGCCGGAATTCTTCAACCAGCTTACGACCATGCACGGTTTGGTGATGGTCTTCGGCGCGATCATGCCGGCCTTCGTCGGCTTCGCCAACTGGCAGATTCCGCTGATGATCGGCGCTCCCGACATGGCCTTCGCGCGGATGAACAATTGGTCGTTCTGGCTGCTGCCGGTCGCGGCGATTCTGCTGATGGGTTCGTTCCTTGCTCCGGGCGGTGCCTCCGCAGCAGGCTGGACGCTGTACGCGCCGTTGTCCGTGCAGATGGGCATGGGGATGGACATGCTGATCTTCGCGGTGCACATCATGGGCGCCTCGTCGATCATGGGGGCGATCAACATCGTCACCACGATTCTCAACATGCGCGCGCCCGGCATGACCTTGATGAAGATGCCGCTGTTCTGCTGGACCTGGCTGATCACCGCCTACCTTCTGATCGCGGTTATGCCGGTTCTGGCTGGCGCTGTCACCATGCTGCTGACCGACCGGCATTTCGGTACCAGCTTCTTCAACGCTGCCGGCGGAGGCGATCCGGTCCTCTACCAGCACGTGTTCTGGTTCTTCGGGCATCCCGAGGTCTACATCATGATTCTGCCGGCCTTCGGCATCGTCTCGCAGATCATCCCGACCTTTTCCCGCAAGCCGCTGTTCGGTTATGCCTCGATGGTCTACGCGACTTCGTCGATCGCGATTCTTTCGTTCATCGTGTGGGCCCACCATATGTTCACCACCGGGATGCCGGCGGCCGGCCAGTTGTTCTTCATGTACGCGACCATGCTGATCGCGGTGCCGACTGGGGTGAAGGTGTTCAACTGGGTCGCCACCATGTGGAAGGGTTCGATGACGTTCGAGACGCCGATGCTGTTCGCGGTCGGCTTCATCTTCGTGTTTACCATGGGCGGTTTCACCGGCCTGATCTGCGCCATTACGCCGATCGACATCCAGATCCAGGACACCTACTACGTCGTGGCGCATTTCCACTACGTGCTGGTCGCCGGATCGCTGTTCGCAATCTTTGCCGGTACCTACTACTGGTTGCCGAAGTGGACCGGGCATATGTACGATGAAGGCTTGGGCAGGCTGCACTTCTGGGCGTCGATAATCTTCTTCAACATCACGTTTTTCCCGATGCACTTCCTCGGTTTGGCGGGCATGCCCAGGCGGATTCCGGATTACGCACTGCAGTTTGCGGACTTCAATGCCATTGCCACAGTCGGCGCATTCGGGTTCGGTCTGTCGCAGCTTATCTTTCTCGCGGCAGTGCTCAAGTGCGTCAAGGGCGGGCAAAGGCGGCCGCAAAGGTCTGGGACAGTGCGGACGGACTCGAGTGGACCGTGCCCTCGCCAGCGCCCTACCATACCTTCGAAACTGCACCGGTTGTCAAGTAAGCGGTGTTGGCTGACCGGAGGCCCGCCATGGACGGGCGATCAAACAAGCGCACCGCGATGATTCTTCTGTCCGTCGTTGCGGTGTTCTTCTTCGGCATCATGCTAAAGGTATGGGTGTTCGGCAAATGACGGGCAACCGGAAAATGCTGATCAAATTGACCGTGGTTGCCATCGGCATGTTCGGTTTCGGTTTCGCGCTGGTGCCCTTCTACGACAAGATCTGCGAAGTTTCCGGTATCAACAACCTTCTGCGGGCGGATGCGGTCACGAACACCCAGGTCGATCTCGCGCGGTCGGTGACGATCGAGTTCGATGCCAATACGCACGCCATGCCGTGGCGTTTTCGGCCACTCGAGTCCAGTATTGCGGTTCATCCCGGCCAACTGACGACCGTTACCTATGAAGTGATGAACACTCTGGACCGGCCGGTATCCGGGCAGGCGATTCCGAGCTACGGACCGCGCAACGCGGCACAGTATTTTCGCAAGCTGGAATGCTTCTGCTTTTCCAAGCAGACGCTAGCGGCGGGCGAGCGGCGGCGGATGCCGGTGACGTTTGTCGTCGATTCGGCCCTTCCTTCGGATGTCGGCACCATCACTTTGTCCTACACGTTCTTCGAAGTGGAGGGCGCGGTTGATCGGGCAGCAGGTTCCGCGGTTGCGCAAGGCGGCAGAAGTTGAGCGATGGCGACGATACCCCGCAGCGCGCCGGATTTCTGTCTACCGTCAGGGCGGTGCTGTGGTCGTTTGCCGGGGTGCGCAAGCGCCGCGACTATAATCAGGACGCGTCCTCGCTCAACCCGGTGCACGTCATTATCGCCGGCATCTTCGCCGCGGTCGTGTTCGTGCTTTCCATCGTGCTAGTTGTTAGATTCGTCGTATCACAGTAGCCATTCCCGAGGGGAGATATCGGATGACTCACATAGAAAAATACTTTGTTCCGGAGCCTTCGCGCTATCCGATCTTCGGATCGATCGCACTGCTGCTGATGGCAACCGGGGCGGTGTTCTGGATGAACAAGGTCAGCTCGGGTCCGCTCATTCTCGCGCTCGGCTTCGCCACGCTCGTGTATATGCTTTTCGGCTGGTTCGGGCAGGTTATCCGGGAATCCGAGGGCGGCAATTACGGCAGCAATGTTGACGTATCTTTCCGCTGGAGCATGGGCTGGTTCATCTTTTCCGAGGTGATGTTCTTTGCCGGATTCTTCGGCGCCCTGTTCTATGTCCGCGTCATCGCGTTGCCCGACCTGTCCAGTTTGGATCATCAGCAGTTTCTCTGGGGCAATTTCTCCGCCCAGTGGCCGATCAAGGTATCGCCGGGGCATATCGTCGACCCGTTTACGCCGATCGGCGCCTGGGGCATTCCGGCGATCAACACGCTGTTGCTGCTGACTTCCGGCGCCACGCTGACCTGGGCGCACTGGGGTTTGCTCAACAACAACCGCGGGCAATTGAAGCTGGGTCTGTTCCTCACCATCGCCCTGGGTCTGCTGTTCCTCAGTCTGCAGATCATGGAGTACGCACACGCCTACAGCGATTTGAATCTGCGCCTTAGTTCCGGGATTTTCGGCTCCACGTTTTTTATGCTGACCGGGTTTCACGGCTTGCACGTAACCATCGGTGCGACGATGCTGATCGTCATCCTGCTGCGCGTCATGAAGGGGCATTTCAAACCCGACCATCACTTCGCTTTCGAAGCCGTCGCCTGGTACTGGCACTTTGTCGACGTGGTCTGGCTGTTCCTGTTCGTTGTCGTGTATTGGCTATAGCGTTCAGAAAAGAACAGTTCCAAGAGGAACGGTGGAGGGGCTCCCGGCAATTCCAAGCGAGAACACAAAAACGGGGTAAGAGTTGTCGCGCCGCTGAAAATGCGGCGCTTTTTTTGGGCGACGCTACAGGCGGCCGGTAAGCAGACCGAAGTAATAGCCGCCCATCAGCAGCATAAACAGCGTGATCGACAATCCGACGCGCAACGCAAGCGCCTTGGCCATGCGCCTGCTCACTTCGGGATCGCCGCGGTCCTTGAACAGGAACATCAGCGCCGAGCCAAGGCTGGCAACGATCAGAACCAGAAACACGATGACAACGAGTCGCATGGCGGGGCAAGCATTGGATCGGACAGACAAGTGTACCCGCTGCGGCGCGCTTGCTCCAACTCCGTGCCGGGGCAGCGCGTGAAACGCCTGCTGCCGGCCCTGCTTTGTGCGCTGCTGATTCTGACGGGCGTGCTGGCCGGCTGCTGGCAATTGGACCGTGCCGCGCAGAAGCAGGCACTGCAGGCAACTCTCGATCAGGGGCTGGGCCGAGCGCCGATCGATATCGGGGGGGCGCCGGTCAATCGAAAGGACGTCGAGTACCAGCGCGCCCGCGCCCGCGGAACCTGGCTGGCGGATCGAACCGTGCTGATCGACAACAAGGTGCACGGCGGAGTTGCCGGATACCATGTCGTCACCCCGCTCAAGATTGCCGGCAGCGACATGCACCTGCTGGTGCTGCGCGGCTGGATCGCCGGGTTCGGCGACCGCCATGAACCGGCCGTCCGGACGCCTGCCGGCGCGGTCGAGGTCGTTGGCGAACTGCGCCCGCCGGCTGTGCGGGTGTTCGAACTGCCCGGCGCCGCGCCGCAAGGGCGGGTGTGGCAAAACCTGACCCTCGAGCGCTACCGCGAAGCGACCGGGCTGACGCTGCAGCCGGTTATCCTGCAGCAGACCTCGGAGGCGGACGACGGATTGCTGCGCGCATGGGACCGCCCCGATCTGGGCATCGACAAGCACCGCGGCTACGCGTTCCAGTGGTTCGGGCTGGCCGTCGCCGCCGCCGTTTTCTTTGCTGTCTCCGTCTTGCGCAGCCGCAGGCGCCCGAGCCAGCCTTGAGGAAGTCATGAAACTTACCGGTCGACAAACCCTGGTGCTGATTGCCGCCGTGTGCGTGGTGCCGGTGCTGGCCTCCTACCTCGCCTTCTATGTATGGCAGCCTGCCAAATCCACCAACTACGGCGCACTGCTCGAGCCCAGGCCGGTCGTTCAGGAGGCGTTGTTTGAGATCGACGGCGAGCCGTTCTCGCCCGGACAGCTGCGCGGACGCTGGATTCTGGCGTATGCCGGCGCTTCGACCTGCGACGAATCCTGCCGTCAGACGCTCTACTACATGCGGCAGGTACGAACCGCGCTGGGCAAGGAGATGGACCGCGTGGAACGGGTCTGGCTGCTGACTGACCCCGGCCGCCCCGACGAGGCCCTGCTCAAGCAACACCCCGGGCTCCATGTCGTCAGGGCAGAACGGTCCGCCCTGCTTGCGCAGCTCGACGCCGCCGGCGCAGGCGTAGGCACAGCGCGAGCGGTCATGACGATCGATCCGCTGGGCAATCTGATGATGCGCTTTCCCGCCGATCCTGAGCCCAAGCGCATGCTCAAGGATCTCGAACGCCTGCTCAAGGCCTCGCGCATCGGCTGACATGCACCGCAAACGTCTCGCCTGCGCCGGTTCGACTACCCGTGCAACGGTTCGCCGGCGATGTGTTGCCGAGTTCTCGCGCAAACCTGGCCTCGCGCCACGGCGGCGCGGCCCGCCATGGTAAAATTGCGCGTCGCGAACCTGACTTCTGCCGTGACTTTGTCATTGCCTCCGAAATCCCTTTTTGAGAGTCCGCGATGAAAGCCGTTTCGCTCGAACACAATCCCCTTGCGCTGCGCCTGCAGCAGTACCTCGCCCTGACCAAGCCGCGCGTAAACACGCTAATCGTGTTCTGCGCGGTGATTGGCATGTTCCTCGCCGTGCCCCAGGGCTTGCCGCCGATGGCCACGGTGCTTGCGGCCACTGTCGGCATCGCGCTGGTCGCCGGCGCGGCGGCGGCCATCAACTGTCTGGTCGAACGCACGGTCGATGCGCTGATGGCGCGCACCCGCGCCCGGCCCACCGCACGCGGCGAACTCGGCATGCGGCAGACGCTGGTGTTTTCCGCCATCGTCGGCGGGCTCGGTCTGGTCATCCTGCACCAGTTGGTCAATCCGCTCACCATGTGGCTCACCTTCGCCACGTTCATCGGTTACGCGGTGGTCTACACGGTGCTCCTCAAACCGATGACGCCCCAGAACATCGTCATCGGCGGCGCCTCCGGCGCGATGCCGCCGGTGCTCGGCTGGGCCGCGGTGACCGGCGAGATTTCGCATGACGCACTGATTCTGTTCCTGATCATCTTCGCCTGGACGCCGCCGCATTTCTGGGCGCTCGCGCTCTACCGGACCAAGGAATACGCGCGCGCCGGCCTGCCGATGCTGCCCGTGACGCACGGACCCGAATACACGCGGCTGCACGTGCTGCTGTACACGCTGATCCTGTTGGGGGTTTCGCTGCTGCCTTTCGCCACCCGCATGAGCGGCTGGATCTACCTGGCCAGCGCGGTGGCACTCGGCGGCGTTTTTCTGGCCTACGCGATCCGCCTGAACATCCGCTACAGCGACGATCTGGCGCGGCGCACCTTCCGCTACTCGATCCTCTACCTCAGCGCGCTGTTCGCCGCCCTGCTGGTCGATCACTACCTGCCATTCTGATGCGCCTGCTGCGGATCGTGCTGCTGGCGTGGCTCGCCGTCCTCGCGGGCGGCGGATGCGGCGAGCGCGCGGTCACGTTCCTGAGCACCGACATCACCGGTGCCGACTTCGGCAAGGATTTCCACCTCACCGACCACAACGGCAAGCCGCGTTCGCTGGCCGATTTCCGCGGCAGCGTGGTCGCGATGTTCTTCGGCTACACCCAGTGCCCCGATGTCTGCCCCACCAGCATGACCGCGATGGCAGAGGTCATGAAGCAGCTCGGCGCCGATGCCAAGCGCGTGCAGGTGCTGTTCGTGACGGTCGACCCCGAGCGCGACACACCGCCCATGCTCGCGCAGTACGTGCCGCAGTTCCACCCGTCGTTCCTCGGGCTGCATGGCGATTTGCCCGCGACCCAACAGGTGGCGAAAGACTTCAAGGTGTTCTACGAGAAGCACCCCGGCCGGACGCCGACCGCCTATTCGATCGACCATACCGCCGGTACCTACGTGTTCGACCCGCAGGGTCGCCTGCGACTGTTCGTCAAGCACGGCGAGACGCCCGAGCGCGTCGCCCAGGATATCCGGCGGCTGCTTGCAGGCAAGTAGCGGGTACGCCGCCGGCCGCGTCGATTCGGAGCGCGCTTATCAGGACTGACCTGGAAGCCGCATCAAACGGCGATCTGCAAGCGCCCATCCCTGCGAGCCGCGTGGTTGCTGGGCTGCAGCCTGATATGCCTGTAGACGCCCAGTTCATGCGGCTCTCAGGACAGCGCTTCTCAACAATCCTTTGCCGCTGCAGCCGTGGCGCAACCTGTCCGATTGCGCTCACCGCTGCGCCCGGACCGCGCGCCGCGACTGCATGAGCCCTCCCGGATGCGGCGCCCGGAAACATTCGGGCTAGGCATTTCGACCTAGGCGGTCGCGAGCCGGTGCGCCAAGCGTCTGATTTACACCCGTTCCCCGCGCCGCTATAAAGACTATCGCCACCTCGGCGTGGCCCGACGGCGCGCGGTGCCCGAACGCGATCCGGCGCCGGGTTGGCCGCGGCATCGCTGCCGGGCGACGACGCCCGCGGCCGATATTCGGTCGCCGAACCCTGCCAGGAGAGACACATGAGATATCGCCTTGCTCTTGTCGCGGTTTTGCTGGTCGCCGGTGTCACGGTTGCGATGGCGCTCAACGCGCCGCAGCAGCCGGCGCCGGCGAGCGAACCGGCTGCGGCCGGCGCGAGCGGGCCAGCCGCCGCCGGCGGCTACGCCGAGCCGGGTTTCGAGGCCGGCGCGCAAGGGTATTCGCCATCGGAGCGGGCCGGGCGCGAGATCTGGTACAAGGCCACCGCCGGCAACGAGCGCTTCCATACCTACGTTTTCCAGCAACGGGTCGGCGTGCTGATCGACTGGTTTCGCGTGCTGCGTTCCGATCAGCGCGGCGACCGCTTTCGCGCCTGGGGCGCGATCAATGATCCCGGCTGCTGCACGCCCGGTTCGCCCAACTGCCCGGCGAAGAGCCTGGAGGAAACCTACGGCTTCGACTGGTGTCCGGGCGACGAAGAACTGCTCAAGTTTGTCGGCAAGACCGGCTACCGCGATCCGGCCTGCGACTTCAAGGACGCGCCGCTCGATCCGCAGGACACGCACGCCAGGAATGGCGACCAGCGCCAGTCGCCGTGCGATCTGAAGTTCGGCACCTCGACCGGTGCGCTCGGCATACGCAAGTTTCCCAATCCCAAGTTCAATCGCGAAGCCTGGCTCAAGCTCAACGGCGGCCTTGCGACCTGGCAAGGCTACAACCGGCGTCTGGACGACAAGGGTTCCGACGGCGAAGCGCCGGTCAGTCGGCTGCTCGATGGTTCGGTCGAACCGCCCTACCTGATCGGCACCTCCTGCGGTTCGTGCCACATCGCGTTCGACCCGCTCAATCCGCCGGCCGATCCGGCCAACCCGAAATGGGAGAACATCAAGGCACTGATCGGCAACCAGTACACCCGCTTCTCCGAGATCATGGTTTCCGGCATGCCGGGCAACAGCCTGGAGTGGCAGATGTTCGCCCATGCGCGCCCCGGTACCTCCGATACCTCGGCGATCGCCAGCGACCAGGTGAATAATCCGGGCACCATCAATGCGCTGATCAACATCGCCCAGCGGCCGACCTTCGCCAACGAGTCGGTGCGCAAGTGGCGCAAGACCGAATCCTGCAGCGGCGCCGCCAACGAAGGCGAGTGCTGGTGCGAGCCCGGCCGCAGCAACAAATGCTGGCGCTGGTCCGAGGCCAGGGAGACGGTGCATCACATCCTCAAGGGCGGCGAGGATTCGATCGGCGTGCTCGAGGCGATCCAGCGTGTTTACTTCAACATCGGATCGTGCTCCGAGCAGTGCTGGGTCAACCACTTTTCCGATCTGCGCCAGATCGATCCGCAGCAGCGCGGCTTCGGCCAGACCCCGTTCGACATCGGCCAATGCCGTCGGGATTGTCCGAACTTCCGCGCGATCGAGGATCGTCTGCCCAACATTCTTGCCTTCTTCCTGTCGAAGGAAGCGAATGCGACCGATCTGCAGGCGGCGCGCGAGAACACGTTGCGCAAGGTCAATCCGCAGGCGAAATACGGGCATCAGGATCTGGTCGTCGATCTGGAGAAGGAATTCGGCGCAGGCGCCGTGGCGCGCGGCGAACGGCTGTTTGCGGAAAACTGCGCTCGCTGCCATTCGAGCCAGGCCGACGCGATCGTGGGCAAGCAGAGTGGACTCGACTTCCGCAAGGTCTCCGACACCACCGGTCTGCGTGAAGACTGGCTCGGCAACGACCGTGGTACCAAGGTCACGGAAGTCGGCACCGAGCACTGCCGCGCGCTGCATTCAAATCACATGGAAGGCCACGTCTGGCAGCAGTACGGCTCCGAGACGCTGCGCGCGCGCGAACGCGATGCCAACCTCAAGGAGCCGGCCGACGGCGGCCGCAGCTATTACCGCAACATCTCGCTGCTCAGCCTGTGGGCCCATGCACCGTTCATGCACAACAACGCCGTCGGCCCCGAACTGTGCGGCAAACCGCAGAACAAGGCGAACGACTTCTACGGCCAGCGGCCGCGCTATGTCGACCCCGCCAACAAGCTGCTGCCGCCCGGGCAGCAGCCGGCCTGCTTCGAGGTCGACCCGAGCGTCGACGGGCGCTTCCGTCTTTACAAGATGTCGATGGACGAACTGCTCAACCCCGACAAACGCGGGCGCCGCGTGACGGTACTGAACGAGCCGGTCACGCTGCGCGTCGGGCCGCGGCTGTGGGACGGCGACGAAGCACGGCAGGTGCTCGGTCTCGAACTGGTGATCCCGCTCGAGGTGGATGGGCGCCAGCTCACCGCCGGCCGGGTCGGCAATTTCCAGCACAAGCCGTTCATCGTCGATCTGGTGCGGACGAAGACTGCGCCGCAGGAACTCGAAGCGGATTTGACCAAACGCTACGGTGCGGAAGATGCCAAACGCCTTGCAGCCGATTTCAAGGCCATCGCCGAGGAAGTGAAGAAGAATCCGCGCTCGCTCGCTTCGGCGATCGCCCGGCGCCCGTACCTGGCGAGCGAGTTCTACACCTCGTGCCGGGAGGATCTCGAAAACGGCGGCCATCGGTTCGGCGAAGGCCTGCCGCCCGAAGACAAGAAGGCGCTGACTGCCTTCCTCGCGACCCTCTGAGCCGGAGGCGCTACCATGAAGACAAGGATTCTGCTGCCGCTCTTCGCGCTGCTGGCGATCGCCGGCTGCAACCGCATCGACAGCACGCCGCCGGAAGTGAAGTTCGCTCCCTATGGCGAGGGCTACATGCAGAAGTCCGATTTCGCGAGTATCGAAAGCCGCTTCCCGCTCGCGCCCGCCGACCTCGCGAAGATCACGCCCAGGAACATCGCGCTGCTCGACCAGGAGCAGGTCGACCAGATCTATGCGCGCCTCGCCGCTGGGCCGATTCCCGAGGGCGCGTTCGACGGCGACCTGTTTTTCCCCAAGGGAAGCAGCGGCAAGCTGCGGTTGTCGGAAATCGCCGGCGGCGGACTCAAGTCGCTGGCGGTCGAAGTCGGCGGCAAGAAACTCGACTTCATCGGCGAGACGCTGTGGAAAGGCAAGGTCTTCTATCGCGGCGAGGGCGTGCTGCGCAACCGCATCGAGGACATCTCCTTGCTGCAGAAAATCCGGCTCGGCGACAAGCCGCTGATCGAGGGCGACCTGGCGCAGATTCCGAAGATCAGCGTCGGCGGCAAGGAACAGTGGCTGATGTTTCCGGCCAAGCTCTATTGCGGCCAGAGCCTGCTCGACGGCCGGCGCGAATCGATCATCATCGACTATGCGTTCACCGACGATCTGCCCGGCTACCGCGAGATGCCCGACATGCTGGCCGGGCGGCGCGGCTTCCAGGTGCGTGACGAGATTCGCATGGTGCGACCCGGGTTCTACCTCGGCCGCGCCTACCTCGGCCGCTCGTTCGCGCTCAACTTCGTCCTTTACAACAAGGAGATCGCCGAGCGCGACGGCCCGGGATTCGAAAAGGCCGGCAGCGCCCAGCAGGATTGCTGGACCGGCACGCAGCAGCGCGTAGTGGCGCAAGCCCGATGAGCGCGCGCGGCCCCCGGCGCATTGGCCAGAAAGACTGTCATGAGCGCCCTGCTAAACCCGGCCGCACTGCGCAGCGCACTGCTGCTGGCGGGCCTGCTCCTGTGCCTGCCTGCGCGCGCCCAGTCGCCGGATCTGCCGCCGCGCGGCAGTTCGCTGTTCGATCACCTGACGACCGGCGCCGACGGCGTTCAGCGGGTGCCCTTTCCCTTCACGGCACTGGTGGCGCGGGTGCAACGCGCGGTCGGCCCGGATAGGCTCGGTCATGCGGGCGTGCGCTCGGTGCTGATCCCGCTCGGCCGCTCCCTGCAACGCAACGCCTCGGTCGGCGAGGCCTACCGCTATCCGCGGGTGGTCGCGGCGGTGGTCGGCGAGCCCGCGCCGGGCGCGCCGCTGCTCAGGGACAGGCTCTACCTCGGCTACCATGAAAAGGCCGCCTTGCTTGAAGTCATCAGCTACAACGAGGCCGCCGGGCGCTTCGAGTTCCAGGTCGTCCAGGACTACCGGCAAGGTGGCGCGGCGCGCGTCTTTTATTCGCGCCGGGTCGTCTGCCTGTCGTGCCACCACGGCGGCGCGCCGATCTTCTCGCGTCCCGGCTGGGACGAGACCAACGCCAATCCGCGGGTCGCCGCCCAGCTCCGGCGCGGCGGCGGCGCTTTTCATGGTGTGCCGGCGGCGCGCAGCGTCGACGAACCGAATGCCATCGACAATGCGGTCGCGCGTGCCGCGCGGCTGGAGCTCACCCAGCGTCTGTGGCGCGACGGCTGTGCCACGGAGGACGCGATCGATTGTCGCGCCCAGGCGCTGCTCGCCGCACTCGAGTACCGGCTCGGCGCCGACGTGGCAGTTGACGCGAGCGCCGCAAGCTATCGCGGCAAGCTTGTCGAGCCGCTGCGGCGGGCCGCTCTTGCGCGCTGGCCCGACGGACTGCCGCTGGCCGACCAGAACATTCCGAACCGCGATCCGCTGGCGGGTTTTCCGGTCGGTCAAAGCGAGTTCGGCGATGGCGCGGCGCTGTTGCGTTCCGCCGAGGTGCGTCCGGCATTCGATCCGCTGCAGCCGCGGCCCGCCCCCGGCCGCTGGCAGGCGGGCAATGAATCCGCAGTTGACGATTACGTTCGCGGAATCGCCGACTTCGTCGCACCGGCCGACATCCGCGCCATCGACCTGAGGCTGCAGCAACTGCGGACCGCGGCGTCGCGCCGGGTCGTGCGTGCGCCGTGCCGCGTCGAAGACTCCTCGCGCGGCGTCAGCCTGCAGTGCGCGGCAGCGCCCTCGCTGCGGGTCGACATCCGGCTGGCCGGCGCCGGCGAACGTGTCGGCGGCTCCGTCGCCAATGTCGCGCTTGGCGGCGCGAGCCTGCCGCGTTCGCTGGAACTGCAGCCCACCGCGCCACACGCGGTGAACGCCCTACGCACCGGATGGACCTACCGCGGCGCGCCGGCACGGCTATCCGATGCGACGGCAATCGAAGGCATTGCCTTGCGCTGGGACAACGCCGGGCACGCCGAAGTCCAACTGCAGCTTGCCGACGACATGCCGGCGCTTGCGCGCGCAGTCGATGCGCTTGCCGGCCAGGTACGTCTGGGCCGCGACGATGCGCTGGGCGAGGCGGCGTTGCGTCGCGCGGCATTGCTGCGCGGTCTGTTTGCGCAGCTTGGCATCGCGGCCCCGCCCGGCTGCTGCGATCGGCCGCTGCACGGCGCGCCGCCGGCACTCGACGAGAACGCGGCACGGGCGAGCGCCGCGCTGCCGGCGCAACTGCAGCCATTCGTTCGCCATTGCGCCGCCTGCCATGACACGCGCGAGGCCGCGCCGCCGGGGTTCCTCAACGGTAACGCCGACGCCGTGCAGCGCAACCTCGCGCGCTGCGCCGAGCGCATTGCCTATCGTCTGGCGATGTGGGAGCAGCCGCCGCAAGCACGTGCCCGCGTGCCGATGCCCCCGCCGCTGCTCAACGGCGTGGCCGCTGTGGCGCCGCCGCCAGCGGAAATTGCGCAGATGCGCGAGTACGTGGCGCAGTTTGCCCGGGCAGCGGCGCAGCGCGACGTGCCCTATGAAGCGCTCGCCCCATGCAGAACCGATACGCAGTAGCCGGAAAGCGACGAACCAGGGAGGGCATCGTGGCGGAACACAAGAACGACAGTCAGGACAATGCCGCCCGTGCCGCGGCGCGCTGGCGACGCCGATTTTCCATCCTGGTGTTACTGCTGGTGATTCCGCTGGCGCTGGGCCTGTCGATCGGCTCGCGTTTCCTGCCCGACCGTCCGGTGACCTATGACGATATCGAGGAACACTTCAAGTACGGTTCCACCGGCGGCGAGCGGGCCTCCGGTTTCCCGTTCTGGATCTGGCAGGTGCTGCCTCAGGTCTGCGCAAAGTACCTGCCCGGCGAAGGCTACGCCTCGCTCGGCATGATCTACGAGCCGGGCCAGCCGATTCCGGTCGGCATGTCGATGCGGCGCAATCTCGGCCTCGACCGCGTGTTCCTCAATTGCGCGGCCTGCCATGCCGGCACGGTGCGCGACACGCCGGATTCGCCGCCGCGCGTCTATGTCGGCATGCCCGCGCACAGTCTGAACCTGATGGGATTCCAGAACTTCTTCTTTCAGTGCGCGGGCGACGCAAAGTTCAGCGCCGACTACATCGTCCCGGAAATCGATCGGCAGGCCGGCAGGCTCGGCATGCTCGACCGCTACCTGGTCTATCCGGTTGCCATCGCATTGATGCGCGAGCGGCTGTTGATGCTGCGCGAACGCTTTGCGTGGGCGGGCAAGCAGCCCGCATGGGGGCCGGGCCGGGTCGATACCTTCAACCCGTCCAAGGCGCTGTTCAATTTTCCGCCCGACAAGCTCTCGCCCGAGGAGGGCATCGGCACCGCCGATTTTCCGTCGATCTGGGAACAGCGCAAGCGCAAGCAGCGCGACGACGGCCAGCCGATGCAACTGCACTGGGACGGCAACAATACCAAGGCCGAGGAACGCAACAAGAACGCCGCCTTCGGCACCGGCACTACGCCGCCAACCATCGACCTGCTGGCGATCGGCCGGCTCGAGCAATGGTTGCTCGATGCGATGCCGCCGAAGTATCCCTACCCGATCGATCGGGCGCTGGCCGAAAAGGGCGCGCCGCTGTATGCCGAGTACTGCGCCGCCTGCCACGGCGCCAGCGGGCAGGACTTCAAGGGTAGCTACGTCGGACATGTGGTGCCGCTCGAACAGATCGGCACCGACCGTCATCGGCTCGATTCTTTCACGCCGGAACTGGCGCAGAACCTGGGGTCCGTCTACGCCGGCTATCCGTGGCGCTTCCAGGGATTCCGCAAGACGTTTGGCTACGCCAACATGCCGCTCGACGGCATCTGGCTGCGCGCGCCCTACCTGCACAACGGGTCGGTGCCTAGCCTGCGCGACCTGCTCGAACCGGCCGCCCTGCGGCCGAAGAATTTTTGCCGTGGCTATGACGTGTTCGATCAGCGCAGGCTGGGCTTCGTCAGCGATGTCTGTGAAGAGGGCGGCCGGCATTTCTTCCACTTCGATACGTCGCTGCCCGGCAATGGCAACGCCGGCCATGAAGGCAAGGCCTTCGGCACGGAGATGGCGGACGACGAGAAGACCGCGCTGGTCGAGTTTCTGAAGACCTTCTGACGATGGCGCCGGCTCGCACTGGAGACAACATGGACGACAATCTTCCGATCAACCCGGTGCTGCGCCGGATTGCCATCGCGGTGGCGCTGTTGCTGGTGCTCGGCGCGCTGTTCGCCTATGTCGGCTGGTACCGCTTCCTGCGCGTCGAGCCCCAGCCCGACTGGGTCAGTGCCACCCCGGAGATGCGCTTCAAATACGGCTCGATCGGCGCCGAGAACGACGCTGGCATTCCGTACTGGATCTTTTACGTGCTGCCGCGCCTGTTTCCCGAGAAGCTGCCGGGTCCGGGCGGCTACGCATCGCTCGGCGTCGCCTGGGAGGCGGGGCAGGAACTGCCGGTCGGTTTCACCAAGAAGACCATCGGTTTCCCGCGTGTGGCCAACACCTGTGCCGCCTGCCACACCGCCAGCTATCGCGGCAGGATCGACGAGAATCCGACCAATGTGATCGCCGGCCCAGGCCACACGCTGAACCTCGAAGCGTTCTTCCGCTATCTGATCGACTGCGCGAAGGATCCGCGCTTCAACCCCGACATCCTGATGCGCGAGATCGAATCGGTCACCGAACTCGATCTGCTCGACCGGCTGGCTTATCGGTTTCTCATCATTCCGATGACCAAGAAGCGCCTGCTCGAACGGGAGGCGCAGTTCGCCTGGATCTACCGCAAGGATTTCCCTGAATGGGGCCGCGGCCGCGACGACGCGATGAACCTGACCAAGTACTTCATGATCAAGGCGCCGATGGACGACACCTTCGGCCCGACCGACATGCCCTCGCTGTGGAACCTCGACAAGTACAAGCCCGAGAAAGGTCACGTGATGAATTTTGCCGGCGACAGCCATGACGCCCGCTCGGTGATCATCGATTCCGCGCTCGGCGTGCTGGGTGCGGCGCCCAAGGACAAGGCCGACTTTCTCGGCCATGTGCGGTGGCTGCACGAGTACCTCGGCAAGCTGCCGGCGCCCAGGTATCCGTTCCCGATCGATGCGCAGAAGGCGCAGACGGGCAAGGCGGTATTCGATCATGCCTGTGCGTCGTGCCATGCCTCGGAGCGCACCGGCACCCGGCTGCCGCTGGCCGAGGTCGGAACCGATCGCGGCCGGCTCGATAGCTGGAACAAGGATGCCGCGATCAAGGCCAACCGGGTCGTCAGCGAGATGGGCATCGAACGCAAGGGTCTGGTGGAGGAAACACTCGACGGCTATGTCATCCAGTTCCTCGACGGCATCTGGCTGCGCGCGCCCTACCTTCACAACGGGTCGGTGCCGACCCTGCGCGATCTGCTGGAAATCCCCGAGCGCCGCCCGGCCTTTTTCTTGCGCGGCTACGATGTCTATGATCAAAACAGGGTAGGGTTCGTTACTGAAGGGCCGCAGGCGCAGCGCGTGGGCACGCCGTTCGATACCCGCCTGCGCGGCAACGGCAACCAGGGCCACTTGTACGGCACCGACCTGTCCGCGGCCGACAAGGATGCACTGGTCGAATTCATGAAGACGCTCTGAAATGAAACGTACTCCCCGCTCAATGCGTTCGCAGCCCCCTGAGGGGGCGTCAGCGCGCTTGGGGCAGTCCGGCGCGTACTGACATGCGCGATCAGGTCTTCATCAGCTACAGCCACCGCGACGCCGCGTGGCTGGACCGCCTCCAAGTCTATCTGGCCCCCTTCGAGCGCCAGGGGCAGGTGCGCCGCTGGGACGACACGCTGATCGCCCCCGGCGAGCGCTGGGCGCAGGAGATCAACGAGGCGCTGGCGCGTGCACGGGTCGCCGTGCTGCTGGTCAGTGCGCAATTCCTCGCCTCGGATTTCATCGCGCGGGTCGAACTGCCGCGCCTGCTCGGCGCGGCGGAAGACCAGGGCGTGACGATCCTGCCGCTGGTCCTTGACTGGTGCAACTTCGAGCGCATGCCGGAACTGGCGCAGTTCCAGTCGATCAATCCGCCGTCGCGGCCGCTCGAGGCGATGAGCGAGATCGACGCCAAGGCCATGCTCGCCAAAATGGCCGCCGCAGTGGCCGACGCCCTGCAGGGCGCCGGTGGCGAGACGGTGAGCGAAGCGGCGGCAGAGCGCGGCCGTTTCGTCGGACTGCCGGCACGCAATCCGCTGTTTACCGGGCGGCGCGATGTGCTCGATGCACTCGCCGTTACGCTGGCCGGCGGCGGCCGTGCGGCCTTGTGCGGTCTGGCCGGCATCGGCAAGACCGAAGCGGCGATCGAGTTCGCGCATCGCGAGCGCAACCGCTATGCCTGGGTCCTGTGGTCGCGCGCCGAGTCGGTGCAGCCGCTGGTGCGCGGGTACTGCGCGATCGCCGCGGCGCTCGGCCTGCCCGAGGCCAAAGGCACTGATCAGCTTGCGACCGCCCAGGCCACGCGCCGTGCGCTCGCGCTGCGCGGCGACTGGCTGCTGCTGCTCGACTCGGCGGACGATCTGGCAGTGCTGCGCGACTGGCTGCCCGAAGGCGACAGCGGCACGGTGATCATAACCAGCCGCGGTGCGGCGCTCGGCGGGTTGGCGCAGCCGGTCGAACTTGAACCGCTCGACGACGAGTCGGCCGCCCGTTTCCTGCTGCGCCGTTCCCGCCTTGCGGCGGCAGACGGGCCCGCCGACACCGCGCTGATGGGCGCCGCCATCCAGATCGCCCGCTTGGCCGGCGGCCTGCCGCTGGCGCTCGAGCAGGCCGGCAGTTACATCGAGGAAACTGGCTGCAGTCTCGAGGAGTATTCCGATCTGTGGTGCAAGCATCGCAGCGAACTGCTTGCCGCGCGCGGTGAGGCGGGGCTGCGCGATGGCGTCTCGCTGATCGACGCGTGGGAGCTTTCGCTCAGTGAGTTGCAGCGTGCCAATCCGAGCGCCGTTGCCTTGCTGCGCCTGTTGGCGTTCGTTCACTGCGACGCGCTGCCCGACACCTCGCTGCAGGCGGGGGCGGCGTTCGCCGGCCCCGATCTCGGCCCGGCGCTGGCCGACGGGCTGGCGCGCAACGCGGCCTACCGCGATGCCCAGCGCTTTGCGTTTGTCCGGCGCGATGTCAAGACCGGCAAGCGGGCGATGCACCGGCTGGTGCAGACCGTGCTGCGCGACACCCTGCCGGAGAAGGATCGGGAACTCTGGTGCATGCGGGCGCTCGAGGTGCTCAATGCGGCGATGCCCGAACCGCGCTTTGCCGACTGGCCGCAATGCGACAAGCTGGCCGCCCATGCGCTGGCGGTGCTCGACCACGCCAATTTGCTGGCCATCGATACGGGTGCCGGCGCGCGGCTGGCGTGCGAGACGGCGGCCTACCTCGGCCAGCGCGGACGCTATGGCGAAGCCCTGCCGCTGGCCGAGCGGGCGTTGGCCGCCCGCAGCAAGTCGCAGGATGTGGCGGCGCGCGATCTGGCCCGCGCCTGCATGGTGTGCGGGCAGATCGAGCTGGGCGCCGGTCGCCTGGCCGAAGCGCGCAGCCGGCTGGAAGCGGCCGCCACCGCGTTGCGCTCCGGCGGCGCGAGCATCGAACTGGCGCGGGTGATCGACATGCTGGCGACCGTCGATACCAGCGCCGGCGACCTGGCGGCCGGACAGGCGCGGCTGCTCGATGCCGCAGCGATGATCACTGCCGCCGGCGGTGGCGAAAGTGTCGAGGCCGCGCAGATCGCCAACGATCTGGGCGCGGTGCACTTCAAGTGCGGCAACTACGACGAGGCGCGTGCCGCGTTCGAGCGCGCGGCCCAGTTGCGCCAGGCGCTGCTGCCCGGCAACCACCCGAGTGTGGCGCAATCGCTCAACAACCTCGCCGCGGTCTGCGCGCGGCTCGGCCAGGTCGACGATGCGCGCACGCGCTATGGTCAGGCGCTGTCGTTGCGCGAGGCGGCGTTCGGCGAGCGCCATCCCGACGTGGCAGAGACGCTGCTCAATCTCGCGCTGCTCGATCTGGTGTGCGACCGCGTCCCACCGGCGCGCGCGGCGGCCGAGCGGGCCATCGCCATACTCGAAGCCTGCTACGGCAGCGATCATGCGGCGGTGGCCAAGGCGCGCGCCTGCCTCGGCGATGTGGCGTTGAAGGAAGGCGCGTTCGACGAGGCGCAGCGGCTCTACCAGCGCGCGCGCGAGGTGCGCACACGGCTGCTTGGTCCGCGCCACGCCGAAACCGCGCGGGCGATTGTCGGGCTGGCCGATGTGGCGCTGGCGCGCGGCGAGAATGCGGCGGCGATCACGTTGCTCGATCAGGCGCTCGAGGTGCTGCGCGAACGGCTCGGTGCCGCTCACCCGGATGTGGTGGCGTGCCAGCGCGAGCTGGAACGCGCGCGCACACCGCGGCGCCGGCCGACGCCGTCGCTGCCGACGAATTGCCGCTGAGGGGAGCCGGATGACGCGAGTTCATTTGTTGGTCCTGATCGTGGTCGCGATCGTGCTGACGCTGTTTGCCTTGCGCTTGAGCGACACCGGCGACCGGCCGCCCATGCCTTCGATCAAGACGGTGCCGGCGACCCAGCCCGGCGTTCCACCCAGCGAATCGCGCCCGTCCGACAGCGTCGGGCGCGAGGACCCCGGTGTCGGCACGACCTCGCTGCCGCGCGGGCCGGGCTCCCTGGAGCGGCCATGAACGGCGCCTGCGCGCGCACCGGGCACGGCCGGCTGGCCGCCGGTTGGGCGATATGGCTGCTGCTGTCGCTGGGCGCGGTTGCGCCGGCTGCGGCCGGCGACGAGCGCCGGGTGGTGGTCAATGGGAAGACGCTTGCCGGGGAAGAACTGGACAAGCTGGATCGCGCCGATTGCCGCACGCTGCCCGACGGCAACTACTGGCTCAACCGGCGCAGCGGCACCTGGGGCTTCGCAGGCGAACGGATGGTGCAGGGGCGCATCGGCGACGGCTGCCGGGCAAACAAGCGCGCCGTGCCGAAATCTCGCAGCATCGCCCGGCCTGCCGCCGAGCCGGGGCGCGCGGGATCGCCACCGGAGGAGGGAATCACGGGGGAAGAACTGCGGCGCGAGGAACCGATCACCGGCACTTCGCCGCTTCTGCGTGTGCCCGAGCCGGAGGCGGAGAAACCATGAACCCCCCTCGCCGCGGCGCTGGCTGCGCCTGGCGGATGCTGCGGTTGCCTGCTGCGGCATGGCTGGCTGCGAGCGTTTCCGCGTGCGCTCAAGCGCCGGCAGGCGGCAGCGGCGCGCCGGCCCAGGCTCCGCCCTCACCGGCGCCCGAGGCCGAAGGGACCGCACCCGCACCGAAGCTGCGCGGCATCAAACCGGCCGAACTGCCGCGCGAGGAGCCGGGCGTCGGTCTTGGCGGGCTGCCGCACGGGTCACCGCCCGGGCAATGACCGGCAGGCGCGGCAATGAACCGGTTCCGCTCGTCCGTTGTGGTATCTGGGTGCTGCGCCTTGGCCGGTCTGACCAGCCCGGTTTGTGCGGAACGTGACGTAGTGGTGAACGGGCAACGGCTGTCGGCCGGGCAGGTCGCGCGGCTCGATGCCATTTACTGCGGCCGGGTTCCCGACGGCAACTACTGGTTCAGCGAACGCTTCGGAATCTGGGGTTACGCGGGCAATCCGGCACCGCGCGGGCGCATCGATGAGAACTGCCGGCGCGGGTTGGGCAACATCTACGGCCGCGAGCCCGAAAAGATCCGCCCGCACGCGGTCGCGCCGAACCGGCGCGTCGATCCCGATGACGCGCAGGGAATTAACCGCGAGGAATCGGACATCGGGACGACTTTCCAGCCGCACGCGCCGCCACAGCCGAGCCTGCCGCAGGGCGACGGATCGTGAGCCCGGCGCAGCGCACATAGGAGGTGAATCGGTCATGAGACACGCTTTGCGGTTGTGGCTCGGCATCGGGTTGCTTGGCCAGGCGTGCCTGGTGCAGGCGGAACGCTACGTCGTGGTCAACGGCCAACGCCAGACGCAGCAGCAGATTTTCGCGCTTGAGCGCGCCCGCTGCGGCCCGGTTCCCAACGGCCACTACTGGCTCAACTATCGCACCGGCGTCTGGGGCTATGCGGGCAATCCGCGGCCGCAGGGACACATTGCCGACAACTGCCGCAATCCGGGCCGGCGGCCGAGTCTGTCGGAGCGCGGCATGTTGTTTTCACCGCACGACTATGTGCGCTGAGGCGCTTGCCGCGAGTTTCGGCTCTTTCGGCGGGTGGTCTGGAGGCCGCATGGATAGGCGATCCTGGCGGTGCATGCCCGAAGGTGGCCTGTTGATGCGGGCTGCCCGGCAGGGTGCCTGAAGAACGCCTATCCATGGGGCCTCCAGGCATGGGCAGGTGTCGTCTCGCAAAAAGCGAACGGGCAGCCGAAGCTGCCCGTTCGCTTGCCGGATGAGGCGGCGGCTTACATCGCGGCGGCCAGATGGCCTTTCATTTTCTGCATCGCCTTGACTTCGATCTGGCGGATGCGTTCTGCCGAGACGCCGTATTCGGCCGCCAGTTCGTGCAGCGTCGCCGCTTCGCCCTCGGTCAGCCAGCGCCGTTCGACGATGCGCCGACTGCGCGCGTCCAAGTTGGCCAGCGCGCCTTTCAAGCCTTCGTCCTGCAGCCGGGCCGTCTGCTTGCGCTCCAGGGCCTGGGAGGGCTCATCGCGCAGGTCGGCAAGGTAGGCGATCGGCGCGAAACGCTCGTCGTCATCGTCGCTGCTGGCTTCGAGCGAGACGTCGCCGCCCGTGATGCGGGTCTCCATTTCGACGACTTCTTCGGGCTTGACACCAAGCTGCTTGGCAACCACCTGCACCTCGTCAGCGTTGAGTGTGGCCAGACTGCTCTTCAGGCTGCGCAGGTTGAAGAACAGCTTGCGCTGCGCCTTGGTGGTGGCGATTTTGACCAGACGCCAGTTGCGCAGGATGTATTCGTGGATTTCGGCCTTGATCCAGTGGATGGCGAACGAAACCAGCCGCACGCCGCGCTCGGGATCGAAGCGCTTGACCGCCTTCATCAGGCCGACGTTGCCTTCCTGGATCAGATCGGCGTGCGGCAATCCGTAGCCGAGGTAGCCGCGCGCAACCGCGATGACCAGTCGCAGGTGGGACAACACCAGCGCACGCGCCGCCTCGACGTCGCCGTCGGCACGCAGGCGCCGGGCATAGTCCTTCTCTTCCGCTTCGCTCAGCAGCGGAAAGCGGTTGGCTGCCGAGATATAAGCATCCAGGCTGCCAAGCGCCGAAGGCACCGGAAAAGACAGAGTTTGGCTCATGTTGCACTTCCTCCTATAAGCTCATTCTAGCACCGTTGGCAGTCTCGGCAATAGAGTGCTAATTCACGCAGCGAGTTCCCAGGGGGTGGCCAATCGACGCTGCAGGGCGGCGGGTTTCACAACTCCCATTTGAGCCACACGGCGCCGGTTCTGCCGGCAAAGCTCGCGCCATTGAGAATCCCGAGCGTACCGTTGGGCGCGATCCTCGCCTTCACGTGACTCACTTCGGCACCGATCAACCAATGTTCGGTTAACTGGCAGATCAGGTTCGCGCCGACACGCCTCGATCGAAATGTGGGCGAAGCGGTGCCGGCGTCGGCGTCAACTGCGACACGGCCGGCGAAAAAATTGGACGCCCACGTTCGATTCCAGTTGTGGTGGAGCGAGCCGATCGCGCTCCATCCGGTTGTGGGAACCGCGACAGCTTTGGGGATGATGCTTGCCAGCGCCGCTCGATCCGTCGCGGCGCCCAGGAAAACCCTGGAGTTCACTGCGTAAGTAAACTGGACGCTTGCCGCATCTTCGGCGTCGAGCAACTTCAACGGAATCTGCGCGCCGAGGCTGGCGGCCCAGCCTGGCTTTTGTTGTCCAGTTCCGCTTTGAAGGGGTGTTTCGCTTACCGTGGCCTTACGCGCAGCGACAGACGCGTGAAGCGTCCAGTCGTCCGTTTCGTATCTGAGTCGCGACGTGAAGTAGGGAGGAGTCGATGGGAATTTCCATGCTTCGGCGCCGCGACTGTCAGGCGGCCCGGCTTCCACGCCGAACGCGAGCGTTGCCGTGTTCGAGAGCGAAAACGCCTTGTTTGCCAGGAAGCTCGACAGGCTCGGGCCTGCTGCCTTGAACTGAAAATCCCGTCCCAAAAATTCATCAAGGAATCGGTGAAGCCGACTGTGAGGCCCAGGTACGACACGGATGCTTCACCCAGGTTCGGTACGTTGTCAAAGCCGGTGTCCGAATAGTAGCTCCAGTCGGCCGCGAAGGCCGTCTTGAATCCCCCAAACTGTGTATCGCGCGCCGTTTCGAGCCGGAAACCAGCATTGCCGGTGAGCGTTCGCCGCGCGCTCAGTCCGAGAACGGCTCGCGGTTGCGAGACGTCGGCGACTTGCCCGGTCGCTTGCGCGTCAGCTGAGACGTTCACGCAAGTGCCGCCGATGACCCAACGCACGCCGCCGGACTCGTCGTCGCTGTCATCGGCAGCCGCGCGACCGCTGTTCATGATGCACACGGTTGGCGAGTTGCGTGCCTCGCCGGATTTGTTCGGCTTTCCGGCGGCGAACGCAACATTGCAGACCAACCCAAATGCCACCCCAATCAGGCTGGCCCAATGGGCAGTGACCAGGGTTGTCTGAAGGCATCTGCTGTTCCCGGCAGTTCCCGGCGCGTCGAGAATTGCGAATGATCTTCTTCGCCCGGTTGAAAGGCGCTCCGGATGGCATGGCCCGACAAACTGCAATATGCAATCGCCTGCCATGCGGGTGCTTCCTCCGGCTCTGCAACGGCTGCCCATGCTGTTCGCGGGTTGGCGTATCCGTCATCAACTGCAAAGCATCGGTCACCTGAAGGAGGCGCAACATGCTGGCAACAAGCGCCCGAGTGGCCGGCCGCTTTGCTGTCCGGTTTGCCGGGGCGCTTGCATCCTGCTGGATTGCGGCTCTTGTTAAGCTCAGGCACGGTGATGCGATGGTAGCGGGAATTGGTCTCGAGCAGACGGCACCGCAGTCAGCGGTGCAGGCCGGGCCATCGAGCCCGCGCTCGAACGAGGTCAACCTGCGGCCCGGTCAGGTATGGTCAAAGCCATCCGGGATTGCCGCTTCGGAACGAGCGTCCGGACCGTTGAGGTCTTGCCTCCGAGCTGACTCGATGCGCACATCCTGCCGCGCTTCATCGATCTTGCGACTCGCGCTGTGCGCATCGCTGGCATCGCCGCGAATCCGGGCACGCCGAGCGGGACGATCCTCTTTGGGCACACATCGCCTCGGCGCGCCGTCCATCACTGCACGGCTCGCTCCATACCGGGCGCAAGCACCGGGGGCTGAAAAGCCGGCTGCTGCGGTCGGCTCGCGGAAATGCGAAGCCGGTGGCTCGGTGTCTTGTCGTGGCCGCTTTGGTTCATTCCCGAGCAATCGTGTTTTGGACAAGTGCGACTTTTCTGATTCATTCTTGCCGGCGGCCGCTATCATTCCCGGAGCGAGCATGTTCAGGCGTGCGCCAATTCCGAGAGAGTGAATCGATGAATCGGTACAGATGGATGATCAGGTTCCTTGCCGGGGCGACTATCGCGGCGGCGATTTCCTGCTGCGGCAGCAGTCTGGCGGCGAGCGCCGCGCCGGCGGTTGCCAAAGTGGCCTTGCCGACCGTGCTAAAGCCCTTCAAGGGCGACTTCGAGGCGATGAAGCAGCGCCGGTTGATTCGCGTGGCGGTGCCGTACAGCCGGACGCTGTACTTCAATGACCGCGGAGTGCAGCGCGGTCTGACGGCCGACGCGGTGCAGGAGTTCGAGCGTTGGCTGAACCGGAAGCTGAAGACCGGCGCGCTGCCGATCACGGTGAGCATCATCCCCACCACACGCGACCGGCTTCTGCCAATGCTTACTGAGGGAAGGGCGGACATTGCGGCCGGCAATCTGACGATCACGCCCGAGCGCGATTCTCTGGTTGATTTCTCGCAACCGTTCGCCAGCGGAATTGCCGAGGTTGTGGTGGCGGGGCCGGCGTCTCCGGCGATTGGCAGTCTTGACGAGCTGTCCGGCCGGCAGGTCCACGTCAGACCGGCCAGCAGTTACTACCAGAGCCTGTTGCGCCTGAACGAACATTTTCTGAAGGCAGGCAAGCCGGCGGTGAGCCTCAAGCGTATGCCCGATGCGCTGGAAGACGAGGATCTGATGGATATGCTCAATGCAGGGATCATCGAGTACATCGTGGTCGATAACTGGAAGGCATCTTTGTGGGCGGGAATCTTGCCGGGCATCAGGGTTCTCGACACGCTAAAGGTCGCCGAGGACGGCCGCATCGGTTGGGCGTTTCGGCAAGCAAGCCCGCAGTTGGCGGCAATCGTTAACGAGTTCGC
This sequence comes from Candidatus Methylophosphatis haderslevensis, assembly GCA_016711925.1. GTDB lineage: Bacteria > Pseudomonadota > Gammaproteobacteria > Burkholderiales > Rhodocyclaceae > Methylophosphatis > Methylophosphatis haderslevensis. The sequence continues at coordinate 373,186 of JADJSA010000017.1, read as the reverse complement.
GCGCAGCTATACGTCGGCTGGTTCTGCGGCACAGCGGCTCGCCGTCTATCAGAAGCGCTGGAAGCAGTTGAAGAACCCGGCGGCGGACACTGACTGGCAGCGCTTCGAGCAGTCCGTGCAGTTGTTCCAGAAGTACGGCGATCGTTACGGCTTTGACTACCTGATGGTCACGGCGCAGGGTTTCCAGGAATCCCGGCTCGACCAGAATGCAAAGAGCCGCGCAGGCGCCGTCGGCATCATGCAGTTGATGCCCACAACCGGAAAGGCGCTTGGTGTCGGCGACATCCACCAGGCGGAACCGAATGTCCATGGCGGGATAAAGTACATGAGGAATCTCCTCGACAACTACTTCAAGGACGCCCATTTCGACGACACCAACCGCACCCTGTTTGCCTTCGCGGCCTACAACGCCGGGCCGGGCCGGATTGCCGGCTTGCGCCGTGAAGCGGCAAAGCAGGGACTCGATCCCGACATCTGGTTCAACAACGTCGAGTTGGTTGCGGCACGACGGATCGGACAAGAGAGCGTCAGCTACGTGCGCAACATTTACAAGTACTACATGGCATACAAGCTGCAACTGGAAACACTGCAGGCAAGGCGCCATGCACTGGACGGCGCGAGTCCAAAGTAACGTTTCGCGCTGACAGGAGCAGAACCTGTCCAGATCGACCGGCGTACGTCACCACTGCAGGTGGCGAATCGATGGGCAAGTGCTGGCGCTGGTGTCCACGCCGATCCAAATTTGCGCCACCCTGCCGATTGGACTTTATTGAGCCTTCCGGAAATAGCTGGTCAGCGCAAAACGAAACTCCACAGTCGTTTTGTCGGCTGATGATGCACGACCGCGTCGCACGGCCAGCTTCTCCCTGGCGGCGAATGCGCCTTTGCCGAAGCCCGCGCCGGGGCGCCGGGCGATGCCCTGGAAGCCGCATGGATATTGGCTCTCGGGGCATCTCCTGGAGCGGAAATTAACCTCCGCCGGGCGGGGAAACCGGCTTGTGGCTTGCCGCCACCCGGGCTGGCACCCCGCCGTCCCGGCGCACTACAGGTTGGCCGAACGCCACCAGTTGCTGTGGTCCTTGCGCAGCGCCGCTGGCGAGAGCATCGGGTAGTAGACCAGTTCGTTGCCGATGCCTGCGAAGAATCCGTTCTTGACCATCCGGAACGGAAACTCGAGCGAATGCACGCGGTGCACCAGCTTGTTCTGTTTGGTGCGCGGGGTCAGTTCCATCAGCGCCTCGCGCAGGTGCTGCATGAACGAGTAGGGCAGATCGCCTTCCTTGCCGTTTGCAGGATCGCGGGCGAGCGGACCGAGTTCGAGTTCGACAAAACACATGCCGGGAAAGGAAAAGGATTTCGACGGTTTGGTCGTCACATCGGCGTAGTAGGCCGCCGGGTCGAGCAGGCTCACCACCAGGCTGTTGATCGGTGCGAGATCCTGATACATGTGCAGTTCCGGCTCGATCTTGGGCAATTCGCTGGCACGGCTCAAGCCGAGTGTGGCGCCCATCGCGGTCGTCAGGTAGAGCTTGTCCAGGGAGGGAACGGTAAGGTGCTCGGTCACACGGTACATCGAGACATAGATGGAATTTTTCGGCGCGCCGTTCTTCTTCGCCACGCAGCGCGCGTAGCAGCCGTCGATGTCGAAGTAAGGGTGCCGGTAGGCCGGATCGACTTCGAAGAATACGGCCTGTCCCTTCGACTTGAACTTGTGTCCGGTCGCGTAGTACTGCCCGAACTCCTCGGGCGGCAGCATCGAGGCGATCAATGCTTCCGGAATCAGCGAGTAGTACAGATGTATGGACATGGTGATAGGCCCCCTTCAAAGAGTCGACTTGTTTCGAAATCTGCCCTCGTTGCCGTATCCACGATCGAGGCGCACTCCCTTGCTGACACCCTGCTGCGATCGCAATGCGGCCCAATGACTAAGGTTACTGACCTTCCTTCTTGGCGACGATGCGCATGCCGTAGAAGCTGCGGAACACGAATACCAGGTTGACGGCAAGGAACACCGCAGCCAGCGCCCATACAACGATATGGTACCCCTGCGCCTGCAAGCCCACAGCCATCTCGACCGCCAGCAGGCCGAACAGCGTGGTGAACTTGATGATCGGATTCATCGCCACCGAGGCGGTGTCCTTGAACGGGTCGCCGACCGTGTCGCCGACCACCGAGGCGTTGTGCAGGTCGGTGCCCTTGGCGTGCATTTCGGTCTCGACAATCTTCTTGGCGTTGTCCCATGCGCCACCCGCGTTGGCCATGAACACCGCCTGATAGAGGCCGATAATCGCCAGCGAAATAAGGTAGCCGATGAAGAAGAACGGTTCGATGAAGGCGCACGCCAGGGTGCCGAAGAACACCGCCAGAAATATGTTGAACATGCCCTTCTGCGCGTAGATCGTGCAGATCTCGACGACCTTCTTGCTGTCCCTCTGCGAGGCCTTGACGACTTCATCGAGGCGGATGTGCGTGCTGATGAACTCCACCGCGCGGTAGGCGCCGGTCGATACTGCCTGCGTGCTGGCGCCGGAGAACCAGAAGATCGTCGCGCCGCCGGAAATCAGGCCGAGCAGGAACGGCGGGTGCAGCAGCGACAGTTTGTCCAGATTCTCGGTCAGGCCGGCTGTGAGCAGCATGACAATGGAAAACACCATGGTCGCGGCGCCGACCACCGCCGTGCCGATCAGCACCGGTTTGGCGGTGGCCTTGAAGGTGTTGCCGGCACCATCGTTCTCCTCGAGCAGGAACTTGGCCGCGCGGAAGTTCAGGTCGAAGCCGAAATCCCGCTTGATCTCCGCTTCGATGCCGGGAATCTGTTCGATGGTCGACAACTCATACACCGATTGCGCGTTGTCGGTGACCGGGCCGTAGCTGTCGACCGCAATCGTCACCGGACCCATGCCGAGAAAGCCGAAGGCCACCAGGCCGAACGAGAACACCGCCGCCATCATGGTGGCCTTGGCCACATCGGGATTGATCACCGCGGTCAGTTCGAACTGCGACACGATGTAGGCGCCGGACATCAGCGCGACGATGATCACGCCGATCCAGAACGCCGAGAAATAGCCGGCGACGATGCCCGAGAGGATGTTGAGGCTGGCCCCGCCCGCCTTCGAAGCCTCCACCACTTCCCGCACGTGCTTTGAGTTGGTCGACGTGAACACCTTTACCACCTCGGGGATGATCGCCCCCGCCAGCGTGCCGAGCGTGATGATCAGCGAAAGCTGCCACCACAGATTGGTGTAGGCCTTTCCGGCGAGCGCGAAGTTGCCGATCAGCAGGTACGAAACGATGAACGTCAGGATCAACGACACCACCGACGTGATCCACACCAGGGAAGTCAGCGGGGCCTCGAAGTCGAAGCGCGTCTTCGCGCCATAGCGCTGCCTGGCGAGAACGCCATTGCCGAGGTACGAAATGCCCGAGGCGACGATCATCATGACGCGCATGACAAACAGCCAGACCAGCAACTGAACCTGCACCGCGGGTTCCGGCACGGCCAGCATGATGAAGCTGATCAGCGCCACGCCGGTGACGCCGTAGGTCTCGAAGCCGTCCGCCGTCGGGCCGACCGAGTCGCCGGCATTGTCGCCGGCGCAGTCGGCGATCACGCCGGGGTTGCGCGCATCGTCTTCCTGGATGCCGAATTCGATCTTCATCAGATCCGAGCCGATGTCGGCGATCTTGGTAAAGATGCCGCCGGCGATGCGCAGCGCCGCCGCGCCCAGCGACTCGCCGATGGCAAAGCCGATGAAGCACTTTCCGGCAAGGGACGGCGGGACAAACAGCATGATGCCGAGCATGATCAGCAACTCGGTCGAGATCAGCAGCATGCCGATGGCAATGCCCGACTTGATTGGAATGGCATAGACGGGAAAAGGCTTGGCCGCCAACGAGGCAAACGCGGTCCGGCTGTTGGCCAGCGTGTTGATGCGAATGCCGAACCACGCCACCATGTAAGAGCCGGCGATGCCGACGAGCGAGAACGCGAGAATCAGCGCCACATCGGACACCGCGAGCTGCTGCACGAAGTAAAAATATCCGATCATGATCACTGCGGTGAACGCTTCCAGGATCAGCAGAAACTTGCCCTGGGTGATCATGTAGGTCTTGCAGGTCTCGTAGATCAGGTCGCTGACTTCGGCCATCGAACGATGAACCGGCAGTCGGCGAATCTGGCTGTAGATGACGCCACCGAAAACCAGACCGCCAAGACAGACCAGGAGTCCGTAGGAAAGCAGCGTCCAGCCGGAGATGGTGCCGAAAAACGCTACCAGTGACCGATCGGCAAGGTCAGGCAGAACGAGACTGGCCTCGCTGACGTGCTCGGTCGCGGCAAGGGCCGGCAGCGACCCGAATCCGATGATTCCAAACAGGGCCAGCAACAGGCAGCGCAGCACATCGCGCCGTGCCGGCGCCGACGCAGGGTTGCCGAACGTCATAACGTCACCTCTACAGGAATCCGCAAGAATCTTTGCTCGCTGCATTGTACCGTTCAGGCGAGGTACAAGTGGACGCGGATGGCACTGCCCGGGATTGTCTACATTGCGGCCGGCACCGCATCGCGTGCGGTGCCGCGCGCCATGCCGATTGTGTAAACGGGTAACGGCAGAACCCCCGAAGGAATCCTGCCGTTCCACACGGGCTTTGCGCCCGCACTCTCGTATCGCTATCGACGCTCAGACCGACCAGCCGCGGTCTTCGAAAGCAAGCGCCCGCCGGGCGCCCAGCCGGTTACAGATTGGCGGAACGCCACCAGCTGTTGTTATCGCGCCGCAGATCCGCGTGCGAGGGCATCGGATAAAAGGCGAGATCCTTGCCACTGCCAATGTAGAAGCCGCGCTTGACCATCCGGTACGGGAACTCGAGCGAGTGCACACGGTGCACCAGCTTGGTTTCCTTGGAACTGGGCTTGAGCGTCATCAAGGCTTCACGCAGATGGTGCATGAACGAGTACGGCAGATCGCCAACCGCCCCGCTCGTCGGATCCTTGGCCAATTCGCCAAGATCGAGTTCAACGAAGCACATGCCGGGGAAGCGGATGAACTTCGACGGCTTGCTGGTGATGCCTTCGTAATAGGCGGCCGGACCCTGGGTACTCACTACCAGACTGTTGACCGGGGCGAGATCCTGATACATGTGCATGCCGGGTTCCGGTTGCGGCACCGCGTCGCCGCGCGCGATTCCAAGCGCATGGCCATAGGCGGTCGTCAGATAGAGCCTGCCGATGGCGCTCACCGGCAAGTGCTCGAGAACCCGGTACACGGACACATAAACCGAATTCTTGGGTGCGCCGTCGGCCGCGGGAACGCAGCGCGCAACCGCCTCGTCGATGTTGAAATACGGATGCCGGAACGCCGGGTCGATTTCAAAGAAAATCGATTGTCCCTTTGACTTGTAGTCGTGACCCGTCGCGTAGTACTGCCCGAACTCCTCTGGCGGAAGCATCGACGCGATGAGTGCCTCGGGGATCAGTGAAAAGTAGAGATGCACGGCCATGACTTCAAGTCCTCCCTAGTGTTGGATGCCGGCAATCCGACAGCGCGCTGAAACACGCCCCGCCAGCAACGTATACAAAACCGAAGTGCGCTTGCCTTGGGTATGCCCGGATTCGATCAGACCATCAATTATATTAGCTAAAGCGAGTCCGTGTCATGGATGATCCGCACCTGCAGCGCCAGCCCGATCGTCGCCAGGCGGGATTCGGATTTTTCGCGTCGCCCGTGTGTTCGACGCCAACCGGCGCCATGCGCGGACTTCCATTCGGCGCCAAGTGTAATCCAGCCGTGCTCGACCGGCGCGCGCCTGCGCGCCTGAAGTCCGCTCGCCGCTGGCCGGGCCGGTCTCACGGCTGCAGCACCGGCGCGAGCCACCGCCTGGTCTGATCGAACGCCATGCCCTTGCGCCGCGCCACGTCGGCCAGTTGATCTTCGCCGATCTTGGTCACCGCAAAATACTGGGCCTGCGGGTGGGCGAGGTAGAAGCCGCAGACTGCCGCGGTCGGCAACATCGCGTAGCTCTCGGTCAGGGTCACACCGATCTTCTCGGCGGCGCCGAGCAGTTCGAACAGCGCGCCTTTCTCCGTGTGGTCCGGGCAGGCCGGGTAGCCGGGCGCCGGCCGGATGCCGAGATACTTCTCGGCGACCAGAGCTGCCGTGTCGAGCGACTCATCCGTCGCATAGCCCCAGGACTCGCGGCGCACGCGCGCATGCAGGTACTCGGCGAAGGCTTCGGCCAGGCGGTCGGCCAGCGCCTTGAGCATGATCGCGTGATAGTCGTCGTGTTGTGCCTCGAACTCGGCGAGTTTCTTCTCGATGCCGATACCGGCGGTCACCACGAACGCGCCGGCGTAGTCGGGCGTGCCTCTGGGTGCGACGAAATCGGCGAGGCAATGGTTCGGCTTGCCGGCCGGGCGCTCGTGTTGCTGGCGCAGGTTGTGCCAGGTGATCAGCGGCGCCGCGCGGACTTCGTCGGCGTAGAACTCGATGTCGTCGCCCCGCGAATTCGCCGGAAAGAGGCCGAACACGCCGCTGGCGGTCAGCCACTTTTCGGCGATGACGCGCTTCAACATCGTTTGCGCATCCTTGAAAACGTTACGCGCGGCTTCACCGACCACGGCGTCGTCAAGAATCCTGGGATAGGAGCCGGCGAGATCCCAGGTCTGGAAGAACGGGCTCCAGTCGATGTACTGCGCAAGCGTGGCGAGGTCGAATTCAGCCAGCACCTGCACGCCGAATTGCCTGGGTTTCACCGGCGCATAGGTCGGGCGGAAGGCGTTCTCGCGCGCCGCGGCGAGAGCGACCAGCGTTTGCCCTTTCTTGTTCGCGTGCTGCTCGCGCAGTTTGGCGTAGTCTGCGGCAACCTCGGCGACATAGCCGTCGCGCTGGCCCTCGGAGAGCAGCGCAGTCACCACGCCAACCGCGCGCGAGGCGTCAGGCACGTACACCACCGGCTGCTGATAGTGCGGCGCGATCTTTATCGCGGTGTGCGCACGCGAGGTCGTCGCACCGCCGATCAACAGCGGGACATCGAAGCCCTGGCGCTGCATTTCGGCGGCGACGTGGCTCATCTCCTCGAGCGAGGGCGTGATCAGGCCCGAGAGGCCGATCGCCTGCGCGCCGTGCTCGCGCGCTGCGTGCAGGATCTTCTCGCAAGGCACCATCACGCCCAGATCGATCACGTCGTAGCCGTTGCAGCCCAGCACCACGCCGACGATGTTCTTGCCGATGTCATGGACATCGCCTTTCACGGTGGCCACGACGATGCGCCCCTTCGAGGTCGAACCGGTGCGCAGCTTCTCGGCCTCGATGTAGGGAATCAGGTGCGCCACCGCCTGCTTCATCACCCGCGCCGACTTCACCACCTGCGGCAGGAACATCTTGCCGTCGCCGAAGAGGTCGCCGACGACGTTCATGCCGTCCATCAAGGGTCCTTCGATCACCGCGAGCGGCGGTTTGCCTTCAGCGTCGAGCCTGGCGCGAACTTCCTCGGTATCGGCGACGACGAATTCGGTGATGCCTTTGACCAGCGCGTGCGACAGCCGCTGCTCGACCGGCCATTCGCGCCAGGCCAGATCGACCGCCTGTTCCTTTGCCTGGCCTTTCACCGTCTGCGCTAACTCGACCAGCGCCTCGCCTGCCCCGCCAGGCGTGGAAACTGGGCGGTTGAGCACGACATCCTCGACCTTCTCGCGCAGCGCCGGATCGAGATCGTCATAGACGCCAAGCTGGCCGGCATTGACGATGCCCATGGTCAGGCCGTTCTTCACCGCGTGGTACAGGAAGACCGTGTGGATCGCCTCGCGCACCGCGTCGTTGCCGCGGAAGCTGAAGCTGACGTTCGAGACGCCGCCGCTGGTCTTGGCGTGCGGCAAGTTCTGCCTGATCCAGCCCACTGCGTTGATGAAGTCGACCGCGTAATTGTCGTGTTCCTCGATGCCGGTGGCGATGGCGAAAATGTTCGGATCGAAGATGATGTCTTCCGGCGGGAATCCAATGCCGAGCAGCAAATCGTAGGCCCGCCGGCAGATTTCGGTCTTGCGCGCGTAGGTGTCGGCCTGGCCCTTTTCGTCGAAGGCCATCACGATCGCCGCCGCGCCGTAGCGGCGCGCCAGTTTCGCCTGCTGCAGGAACGCGGCCTCGCCTTCCTTCATCGAGATCGAATTGACGATGCCCTTGCCCTGGATGCATTTCAGGCCGGCCTCGATCACCTCCCACTTCGAGGAATCGAGCATGATCGGCACGCGCGAGATGTCCGGCTCGGTGGCGATCAGCTTGAGAAAGCGGTCCATCGCCGCCTTCGAATCGAGCATCGCCTCGTCCATGTTGATGTCGATCACCTGCGCGCCGTTTTCCACCTGCTGGCGTGCCACCGCCAGCGCATCGTCGTAGCGGCCTTCGAGAATCATCTTGGCGAAGGCGCGCGAGCCGGTGACGTTGGTGCGCTCGCCGACGTTCACGAACAGCGCCCCGGCGCCGACGTTGAAGGGTTCGAGGCCCGACAGGCGCAGCTTCTTCTCGACCAGCGGCCGCGCGCGCGGTGCGACGTCTGCCACCGCCTGCGCCACCGCGGCGATGTGCGCCGGCGATGTGCCGCAGCAGCCGCCGACAATATTGACCAGTCCCGAGCGCGCCCACTCGGCGATCTCGCTGGCAAGCTGCGCCGGCGTTTCGTCGTAGCCGGTGGGCGAGAGCGGATTGGGCAGGCCGGCATTCGGGTGCGCGGAGACGAAGCAGTCGCACACCTGCGCAAGCTCCTCCACGTAGGCGCGCAGATCCTTGGCGCCTAGCGCGCAGTTGAGGCCGAAGCTGATCGGCCGCGCATGCGAGAGCGAATTCCAGAACGCCTCGGCGGTCTGGCCCGAGAGCGTGCGGCCCGAGGCATCGGTGATCGTGCCGGAAATCATCACCGGCAGCCGGCGCCCAAGTTCGTCGAACAGCTTCTCGACGGCGAACACCGCGGCCTTGGCGTTGAGCGTGTCGAAGATGGTTTCGATCAGCAGGATGTCGGCCCCGCCTTCGATCAGGCCGCGCGCTGAATCGGCGTAGTCGTCGACCAGCGCATCGAAGCTGATGTTGCGAAAGCCCGGATCATTCACGTCGGGCGAGATCGACAGCGTGCGCGAGGTCGGCCCCAGCACGCCGGCGCAGAAACGCGGCTTGGCAGGGTTGGCGGCGGTGAATTCGTCGCACAGGTCGCGCGCCAGTTTCGCCGCGGCCACATTCAACTCGAAAGCGATTTCCGCCAGCCCGTACTCGGCCTGCGAGACGCGGGTGGCGTTGAAACTGCTGGTCTCGATGATGTCGGCGCCGGCCTCGAGGTACGCGCGATGGATGCCGCCGATCACGTCGGGCCGCGTCAGCACCAGCAGATCGTTGTTGCCCTTGAGATCCTTCGGATGGTTCTTGAAGCGGTTGCCGCGATAGTCGGCTTCGCCCAGCTTGTGCTGCTGGACCATGGTGCCCATCGCGCCGTCGAGGATCAGGATGCGCTGTTCGAGCAGGGCGGAGAGTTCTTGCGTGCGGTCGGGTTGCATCGATGTGCCTTTCGAACGGCTGCCGGATGCGCCGCGCCTTCGCCGGAAACCCTGCGCGGGCCCGCCAAAGGAAAACGGCGCGACAAACCGGTTCTGGTTTGCGAGCGCCGTTGTTCGGTTGCCGAGCCTGGCCCGTCAGATGCGGGTCGCAACGCTCCTCGGCAATGGACGGATTCTAGCGGCTCGCCCCGGCGCTGCCAAGCCAGGCCGCTCCGCGGGAGCGTGGCCCGGCCCGGCCGCTGCCCTGGAGGCCGCATGGATAGGCGGTCTACCGATGAACTGACCCGGAACCCGCATGGATAGGCGCTCTTCAGATGGCATGCCTGGAGAAGTCCGTCCTGTCTGGCCCGCAGCCCGATCGTTCGTGCGGCTGAAAGCTGCAATTTCGCCCGGCTTCGGCCCGGATTCGACCGGGCAACCCTCCGCAACTACTGTGCCATAATCGCCGCAACGCTCGACCGGAAGGAAACGCACATGGATGACAACAAGAGCAAGGCGCTGGCCGCGGCCCTGGCGCAGATCGAGAAGCAGTTCGGCAAGGGCTCGATCATGCGCCTTGGCGACGGCGAGGTGGTGTCGGACATCCAGTCGGTGTCCACCGGCTCGCTGGGCCTGGACATCGCGCTCGGAATCGGCGGCCTGCCGCGCGGCCGGGTGGTGGAAATCTACGGCCCGGAATCCTCCGGCAAGACCACGCTGACCCTGCAGGTGATCGCCGAGATGCAGAAGATCGGCGGCACCGCCGCCTTCATCGACGCCGAACACGCGCTCGACACGACCTATGCGCAGAAACTCGGGGTGAACGTCGGCGAACTGCTGATCTCGCAGCCGGATACCGGCGAGCAGGCGCTCGAAATCGCCGACATGCTGGTGCGCTCGGGCGGTGTCGAGATCGTCGTCATCGACTCGGTCGCGGCGCTGACGCCGCGGGCCGAAATCGAGGGCGAGATGGGCGACCAGTTGCCCGGCCTGCAGGCGCGCCTGATGAGCCAGGCGCTGCGCAAGCTCACCGCCAACATCAAGCGCACCAACACCCTGGTGATCTTCATCAACCAGATCCGCATGAAGATCGGCGTGATGTTCGGCAGCCCCGAAACCACCACCGGCGGCAACGCGCTCAAGTTCTACGCCTCGGTGCGCCTGGATATCCGCCGTACCGGCGCGATCAAGAAGGGCGACGAAGTGGTCGGCTCGGAAACCCGGGTCAAGGTGGTCAAGAACAAGGTGGCGCCGCCGTTCCGCCAGGCGGAGTTCGATATCCTTTACGGCGAGGGCATCTCGCGCGAAGGCGAGATTGTCGATATGGGCGTGAACCACAAGCTGGTCGACAAGTCCGGCGCATGGTATTCGTACAACGGCGATCGCATCGGCCAGGGCAAGGACAACGCGCGCGAGTTTCTGCGCGAACATCCGGCGATCGCGCGCGAGATCGAGAACAAGATCCGCGTGGCGGTCAACTTGCCCGAGATGCCACCGGTGACCGCCGCGGCCCAGGCAGCGGTGGCCTGACGGCAGGTTGATGCAATCCACCCTGCGCGAGCGGGCTCTGCGTCTGCTCGCGCGCCGCGACTATTCGCGCTTCGAGTTGACGCGCAAGCTGGCTGCACACGGTACTTCGGACGAAATCGACGCCTTGGCAACCCAACTGGAACTCTCCGGCCTGCTCTCGGATGCGCGCTTTGCCGAGAGCTTCGTCGCCGCCCGCGGCGCGCGCCTGGGCGGACTCAAGCTGCGGCATGAATTGAAGAATCGCGGCGTCTCGCGCGAGTTGATCGACCAGCATGCTGCGCGCGACGCCGATTCCGAGTTGCAGAGTGCGCGCGCGCTGTGGCTGCGCAAGTTCGGCACCCGGCCCGTCGATGCGCGCGACTACGCGAAACAGGCGCGCTTTCTCGCCAGTCGCGGATTCTCCGCCGCAATCGTAAGTCGGGTGCTGAAGGATTCGCTGGAAGATTCGCCGGAGGATGCGCGGTGAGCGGGGCGGGCAGTCGCGGGGGGGCGTTCTCCTGCACGGCAGCGCGGCGCAAGGCGCAAGGGGTGCCGTCATGAGCATGTTGCGGGTGAACAACCTGCGCAAGAAATACAAGTCGCGCACCGTGGTGCAGGATGTGTCGTTCGAGGTCGCCAGCGGCGAGGTGGTCGGCCTGCTCGGCCCCAACGGCGCCGGCAAGACCACCTGCTTCTACATGATCGTCGGGCTGGTGGCGGCCGACGGCGGCGAGATCGTGCTCGACGGCACCACGCTCACCCACATGCCGATCCACCGCCGCGCAAGACTCGGCCTGTCCTACCTGCCGCAGGAAGTGTCGGTGTTCCGCAAGCTCAATGTGGCCGAGAACATCGAGGCGGTACTCGAGTTGCAGGGCCTGCCCAAGAGCCAGATCCGGGAGCGGCTGGAACAACTGCTCGACGAACTGCACATCGCCCACCTGCGCGACAACGCCGCGACCTCGCTTTCCGGCGGCGAACGTCGCCGGGTCGAGATTGCGCGCGCCCTGGCGACCAGTCCGCGGCTGATTCTGCTCGACGAGCCGTTCGCCGGCGTCGACCCGATCGCGGTGATCGACATCCAGAAAATCATCGCCTATCTCAAGCAGCGCGAGATCGGCGTGCTGATCACCGATCATAACGTGCGCGAGACCCTGGGCATTTGCGACCGTGCCTACATCATCAATGAAGGCGAGGTGATGGCGGCAGGAAGTGCACAGGAAATTGTTTATAATGAAAGCGTCCGGAAAGTGTATCTGGGCGAGAATTTCCGCCTCTGACGGGCCGATGCAATCATGCTGTTCGTAGCAGCCTTTCCGCCCGCGCTCCCGAGCCGTCTTTCGCCGATGAGCGGTGCGCCGTGCAGTCCCGTCGCGGGGTTGCGCCGGTGCGTTGATCGATGAAGCAAACCCTCCAACTCCGCCTCTCCCAGCACCTCGCGCTGACCCCGCAACTGCAGCAGTCGATTCGACTGCTGCAGCTTTCGACGCTCGAACTCAACCAGGAGATCGAGAAGTTTCTGACCGACAATCCGCTGATGGAGCGCGACGACATCGAGCCGGAGGCGACGCCCTACATTCCCGGGCAGGAAGCGGCGGCGCCAGCGAACTCGGCAAGCGAGTCGCCGCGCGAGCAGGCGACCGATCAGCAGGAGCGCGCCTCCGGCGGCGACGATTCCGCGATCGACTGGTTTGCAGAGGGCGGCAGCGGCTCGAGCGGGCCGCGCAGCGACGACGACGACAACGACTATCAGGACATTCAGGCCGCGGGCACCACGCTGCGCGACCACCTGACCTCGCAACTTGCGCTGACCCAGCTTTCCGACCGTGACCGCAGCCTGACGCGCTTCCTGATCGAAGCGATCGACGACGACGGCTATCTGACGCAGGCGCTGGAAGACCTACTGCCGCTGCTGCCCGAAGAGTACGGATTCGAGCTGGACGACCTGTTGATTGCCTTGCGCCATGTGCAGAGCATGGACCCGCCGGGCGTGGGCGCGCGGACCGCATCGGAGTGCCTGGCGCTGCAACTGACAAACCTGGAAGGGTCGCCGGTTCGCGATCTGGCGCTCAACATCGTCCGCCAGCATCTGGAGTTGCTCGCCGGGCGCGATTTCGTCAAGCTCAAGAAGGCGCTCGGCTGCAGCGACGACGAACTGCGCCTCGCGCACCAGTTGATCTGCTCGCTCAACCCGCGTCCCGGGTCGCAATTTTCGTCGGTAGACACGCGCTACATCGTGCCCGACGTGATCGTCAAGAAAGTGCGCGCCCAGTGGCTGACGGCACTCAATCCGGATGCGATGCCCAAGCTGCGCATCAACCGGCTCTACGCGGATATCCTGCAACAGCAGCGCAGCAACGGCGGCGGCGCGTCCGGGCTGTCGTCGCAGTTGCAGGAAGCCAAGTGGTTCATCAAGAACGTGCAGCAGCGTTTCGACACCATCCTGCGCGTCTCGCAGGCGATCGTGAACCGCCAGCGCCAGTTCTTCGATTATGGCGAAGTCGCGATGCGCCCGCTGACGCTGCGCGAGATTGCCGAAGAACTCGGGCTGCATGAATCGACCATCTCGCGCGTGACCACGCAGAAGTTCATGGCCACGCCCCGCGGCATCTTTGAACTCAAGTATTTTTTCGGCAGTCATGTGTCAACGGTTGCTGGCGGCGAGTGCTCGGCCACCGCGATTCGCGCGCTGATTCGTCAGCTCGTGGGCGCGGAGGACACCAAGCGTCCGCTGTCGGATGCCAAGATTGCCGAGATTCTTGGCCAGCAGGGAATCGTCGTCGCGCGTCGCACTATCGCAAAATACCGCGAGGCGCTCAGCATCCCGCCGGTCAATCTGCGCAAGTCCATCTAGAACCATACCGGAGAGGAGCGAACATGAACCTGACGATCACCGGGCATCACATAGAAGTCACGTCGGCCATCCGCGATTACGTGACCAGCAAACTCGATCGCGTGATCCGGCACTTCGATCATGTGACCAGCGTCAACGTGATTCTGACGGTGGAGAAGCTGCGACAGAAGGCGGAAGTCACGCTGCATGTGCGCGGCAAGGACATCTACTCCGAAGCCGAGGATCAGGACATGTACGTGGCAATCGATGCGCTGGTCGACAAGCTCGACCGCCAGGTCGTCAAGCACAAGCAGAAGACCCAGGATCACGGGCACAGTACGCTGAAGAAGCACCCCGTGACCGAGTAGGCTAGCCGAGATAGCGACAAGGCGTATAATTTTCGCTTTTCTGCGACGAACCCGGTCTCGACATCCCCAAGTGTTTCGCGTTTCTGCGCCGCGCGTGAACCACGCGCGGCTCGCCCCGATCCCAGATGAATCTCATCGCCAAATTGCTGCCTCAAACCAACGTCGCGATCGATCTCGAGGCGAGCAGCAAGAAGCGCGTTTTCGAGCAGGCCGGACTGATGTTCGAAAACAATCAGGGAATCGCGCGCAGCCTGGTGTTCGACAGCCTGCTCGCGCGCGAACGGCTCGGCTCGACCGGGCTCGGCCAGGGGATCGCCATTCCCCACGGGCGCATCAAGGGGCTCAAGGAAGCGGTCGGCGGATTCATCCGCCTGGCCCAGCCGGTGCAGTTCGATGCGCCCGACGGCAAGCCGGTCAGTCTGCTCTTTGTGCTGCTGGTTCCCGAGCAGGCGAACGAGCATCACCTGCAGATCCTCTCCGAACTGGCGCAGGTGTTCAGCGACAAGGCGTTCCGCGAACTGCTCGGCAAAGCGGCAACCGCGCTGGAAATTCATTCGCTGTTCTCGACATGGGATCCCAATGCAGCAAATCAGCGTCGGACAGCTGTTTGAGGACAACCGCGAGAAACTCAAGCTGACCCACGTCAGCGGCAACCTTGATACCCCCATCAAGGCTGCCGACGAAACGGTATGGCCGGCCGACCTGGTTGGCCACATGAATCAGATGCACTTGAATCGCGTGCAGGTGGTCGGCGCCGCGGAGATCGCCTGGGCGGCCCGCCAGCCGCCGGAACGCATGCGCGGTCGCATGGACGAAATCGCCACGGTGCGCCCGCCGGCGATCATCATGGCCGACGGTTGCGAGGTTTCCGACGGGACCGCGCGGATGTCCGCCGAGACCGGGGTGGCGATTTTCACCACGCCGTCGGCCTCGGCGTCGGTGATCGACCTGCTGCGGCTTTACCTCGCGCGTGCGCTGGCCGAGCGAACCACGCTCCATGGCGTATTCATGGACGTGCTCGGCCTGGGTGTGCTGATCACCGGCGAATCGGGCGCCGGCAAGAGCGAACTCGCGCTGGAACTGATTACACGCGGCCATGGCCTCGTGGCGGACGACATCGTCGAAGTCTTCCGCGTTGCACCGGATACGCTGGAGGGGCGATGTCCCGAGCTGTTGATGGATTTCCTCGAAGTGCGGGGGCTCGGCCTGATCAACATCCGCACCATTTTTGGCGAGACCGCGCGGCGGCGGAAAATGCGCTTGCGTTTGATTGTGCACCTGCAGAAGCCGTCGCCAGGCGTACCCGAGGCCACCCGCCTTCCGCTGGACGACCAGACCCAGGTTGTCATCGGCGTTCCGATCCGCCGCGTGGTGCTGCCGGTTGCCGCCGGGCGCAACCTCTCCGTGCTGCTGGAGGCGGCGGTCCGCACTACCGTGTTGATGCTGCGCGGAATCGACGCCAACAAGGAATTCATCGACCGGCAACGGCGCGCCATCGACGGACAGAGCCTGTGACCGCGGGGGCCGCAGCGTCAACCCGGCCCGATGCGGCGCGTTCACCAAGGGCAGTCAAACCGCAGTCATATTCCGAGGAGATGCGAATGAAGACAAGACTGATGTTGGGCACTGTCGCCGCGCTGTTGGTTGCCGGTTTGGCAGTCGCCCCGGTTGCCTACGCCACGCCGCAGCAGGACAGGATGAAAGCCTGCAACGCCGATGCCAAGGACAAGACCGGCGACGAGCGCAAGGCGTTCATGAAGCAGTGCCTGTCGGCAAAGAAGACCGAAGAAGCCTCGACCATGACGCCGCAACAGCAGAAGATGAAGAGCTGCAATGCCGAGGCTAAAGCCAAGGCAATCAAGGGCGACGAACGCAAGAAATTCATGAGCACCTGCCTCAAAGGTTGATCCCGCAAGCCCGCCGTGCGACGGCAGCCGCCAGGCTGCCGTTGTCGTTTGAATCAACTGTGTGGCTATGACATAAGGCCGATTCACATCGTGACTTCGGCGCGTAGAATGCGAAGCTGTCGATTCCGCTATTCGCTCTGGAGATACTCATGAAGGTACATGTTCTGGCTGCGGTTGTGGCTGCGGCCGCGCTGGCCGGCTGCGCCAACCAGGTACAGATGGGCTCGCAGAATGCCAAGACCACTGCGACTGGCGCTGCCGGCGGCGCCACCTCGAGCGGCGCCAACGCCCAGCTCGAACGCTGCGATCGTCCGCTCGGTACGCTGGCCCTGCTCGAAGATCAGAATTCCGACTGGTACCGGATTCTTACCGGCGAGTATCGGCTGACCTCGACCGTGCCTCTGCTGCGCCTGCTGGTGCAGCAAAGCAACTGCTTCGTGGTGGTCGAGCGGGGGCGCGGCTTCCAGGGCATGACGACCGAGCGCGCACTCGAACAATCCGGCGAATTGCGCCGCAACTCGAATTTCGGCAAAGGCCAGATGGTCTCTGCCGACTATGGCCTGACGCCGACAGTGATCTTCAGCGCGCGCGACACGGGTGGCCTGGGCGGCGCGCTTGGCGGCTTTAGCGGTCGGTATCGGGTCCTCGGCGCGGTCGGTGCCGGCGTCAAGCAACGCGAGGCAAGTACCATGTTGGCCCTGATCGACAACCGCTCCGGTGTTCAGGTCTCCGCGTCGGAAGGCAGCGCATCGAATACCGACTTCTCGATTCTCGGCGGCATGGTCGGCACCCATGCCGGCGGCGGCCTCGGCGGCTATTCGAATACGCCGGAAGGCAAGGTGATCGCGGCGGCGTTTACCGACGCCTACAACCAGATGGTCAGGGTGTTGCGAAACTACACGCCGCAGCAAGCCACCGGCCCGCACGGACTGGGCACGGGCGGCTCGCTTGGTGTCGATGGTGATCGTCCGCCGCCGGCTGACGCATCGACCAAGAGGCGGCGATAGGATCGCCGCCGTGTAGTGCGAACGACGGGCCACCCGGGGTGGCCCGTCGTTTGGCGCCGCCACGCCTCAGTCATGCTTTTGGCATCGTAGCGGCGGGTTGGCGGCAACCGCATGCTCGCCGCGCGCACGCCGCCCGGGGGCATCCCGGGTCGTCGGTCGCGACGCGCTTCGGGAAGGCGGACTCAGGCGCTCCTTGGCACTTGGCGCCAGCCCCAGCGCAATGATCGATGCGGCCATGAATCGGTCCCAGTCCATAGTCGGTTTCCGTTCCGCGGATGCGTATGCGAGCTTTCAGAGTCGCACGCAACGTGCCAGAAAGTTTTCCCATTTAATCAATGCCTTGTCAGGGACGTGGCGAGCGACCCTGTCGCCGGAGCGTGACAGATGCCAGTTCGGACAGAAAACTTCTTTTGATTCAGCCGCTTGATCGTCGCGGTCGGGCGACTGGGCAGGGACGGGGCGAGCGCCCCGCGGCGGGTAGCTAGTCGAGCAGTTCGAAATCGACTGTTTCGGCATCTTCGGCGTAGGTGCGGCCGAAGCAAATATGGCCGCGACCGCGCAGTACGACTTCTTCGCGCTTGAGCGCGACTTCGAGTTCGCCCTCGAACGTCACGTAGGTGCCGTTGCTGCTCATGTCGAGCAGCACGAACTTGTCGCGCCGGCGCTCGATCCTGGCGTGGGTGCGCGACGAGCGCCGGTCGGCAATCACGATGTCATTGCCGAGTTCGCGGCCGAGCGTCAGGTGGGTGCGCTGGCCGTCGATCAGGATGCTGACGTTTTGATGGCGCACCTTGAGCCGGGTGCGCGGCAGCGGACGCACAACCGGGCTGGGCGCGAGCATGGTCATGTCGGCAGACCCCTGCCACATCACCTCGAATACGCGGGTTTCGCTTTCCTTGCCCTTGACCGTCACCTGATCGAGTTCGCGCACCGAACCGCGCAGCAGTGGCGTCAGCGCCTCGGTGGTTTCAAAGCTGGTGATGATCTGCCCGGCCTTGGCCAGATCGGTCAGGCGCGAGGCGACATTGACGCTGTCGCCGAATACGTCGTTGTTCTCCTCGATCACCGGCCCGCGGTGAAAGCCGACGCGAATCGCCAGCTTGATACCGGAAACCGGCGGCAGATCGTCAACCCGCTGCTGCATCTCGCAGGCGGCCTGAAGCGCCGCATCCGCAAGGCCAAAGACGGTGAGGATTTCGTCGCCGATGGTCTTGATCACGCGGCCGCCATAGCCTTCCGCAACCCGCACCATGCGCTTCAGGCAGCGGTCGACCGCATGCAGTGCCTCGGCGTCGCCCAGGCGTTCGTACAGCCGCGTGCTGCCAGAGACATCTGCGAACAGCACGCAAAGCGTGCGCAGGCTGCCGACCGGCGGTTCGTCGCCCGCATCCACCATGGTCTTGGCCGCCCAGCCGCCCTCGACACCGGTGCGCGCAAGCCCGGCATCCGCGCCGTCCCTGCCTGCTTTCTTGTCCGCTGCGCTAGCCAGTGTGGTCATGCAAATAACCGTGGATGCCGGTGGAAGGGCCGCCGTGCAATTGTTTGCCGCTGATGCGATTCGAAAGGCCAAGATAGCGCTTCGAGCACGCCGCAGAAAAGGAATTTTGCACCATTTTTTGCCTACGCGTTTTCGACTGCCAATTTTCTCACATGCCACATCGCTAGCGTGCGTCTGGCTGCGGCCGAACCGCTGCAGCCAGGGCTAAAGATGCGCGCTGCGCCCCCCGTCCACCGCCACAATCTGCCCTGTAACGTATTGTGCCCCTGTCAGGAGAAACAGAACAGTCCCTGCTACATCGACCGAACTGCCGGTTCTCTTGAGCAAAGTGTGGTCGATGATCTGCTGGCGCGTTGTGGCATCGAAAGTTTCGTCTTCGGGCCACTCGATCGGTCCGGGCGCCACGCCGTTCACGCGCACCTCGGGCGCCAGTTCGATTGCCAGCGAGCGGGTCAAACCCGCCAAGCCGGCTTTTGCGGCGCAATAGACCGAAAAGCCGGCGAGCGGGCGTTCGGCATGAATGTCGGTGATATTGACCACCGCGCCGTGGCTGAGCCTGAGGTAGGGCGCGGCCGCCTGCGACAGAAACAGCGGGGCCCTGAAGTTGGAATCCATCAGGGTGTTCCAGTGCGCGATTGTGATGTGGCCCATCGGGGTGGCGAAAAAGCTCGAGGCGTTGTTCACCAGCCCGTCGAGCCGTCCGAAGCGCTCGACCACCTCCGCCAGCAGTCCCGGGAAGCCATCCACGTCGGCCAGGTCGAAACGCACCGGATGCGCCGAGTGCGCCCGCCGAGCATTGAGCGTTTCGGCAAAGAGCAAGGCTTCACGGGCGCTCCGGTGGTAGTGAATGCCAACATTCGCTCCCGCCTCGTGGAGTGTGCGAACGATCTCCGCGCCCACCCGGCGGGCCGCCCCGGTCACCAATACCGTCTTGCCTTGCATCGACTTGTCGCTCGTCATTGCAGTTTCCGTTTGCCAATTCGCGCCAGTTAATCGACACTGCGCCCGCCATGAATGAGGCCGATATACCGCTGCCCGACCCCGATGCTGCCACAAGCAGCGCGGCGCTCGTGCGCCAGATTCGGGCCGAAATCGACGCCTGCGGCGGCTGGATATCGTTTGCCCGCTACATGGAGCTGGCGCTTTACGCGCCGATGCTCGGTTATTACAGCGGTGGCGCGCGAAAGTTCGGCAGTGGCGGCGATTTCGTCACCGCGCCGGAACTGACCCCGCTGTTCGCCCGCACGCTGGCGCCGTTGGCGGTGATCGTGATGGCGGCGAGCAAACCGCAGATTCTCGAATTCGGTGCCGGCAGCGCCGCATTGGCGGCCGATTTGCTCGCCGAGTTGGTGCGGCTCGAACGGCCGCCCGAACAGTATTTCATACTCGAACTATCGGGCGAATTGCGCGCGCGCCAGTACGACACGCTGCGCGCCCGGGTGCCGGGGTTGATTGACCGAGTCGCCTGGCTCGACCGGCTGCCCGCCGGATTCGCAGGCCTGATGCTGGGCAACGAGGTGCTCGACGCCATGCCGGTTCATCTGGTGCGGTGGACCGCCAGCGAAATCCTCGAACGCGGCGTCGCCGCCAACGCCGAAGGCGGATTCGACTGGGCCGAGCGGCTGGCGATCGGACCGCTGCTGGAACGCGCGCGGCAGCTTCCCGCCGCGCCACAGTATGTGTCGGAAGTCGCGCTGGCCGCCCCGGCCTGGGTCGCGGAATGCGCACGCCGGCTGACCCGCGGCGCGTTGCTGTTGTTCGATTACGGTTTTCCGCGCGCCGAGTTCTATCACCCCCAGCGCAGCAGCGGAACCCTGATGTGCCACTACCGCCACCGCGCGCATACCGATCCGTTCTGGCTCACGGGCCTCAACGACATCACCGCCCATGTCGACTTCACCGCCGTTGCCGAGGCCGGCGTCGGCAACGGCCTTGAACTCGCCGGCTTCACCTCGCAGGCGGCGTTCCTGATGGAATGCGGGCTGCTCGAACGGCTGGCCGCAATCGGGCCGAGCGATGGCCTCGACTACCTGCGTGCCGCCTCCAAGGTGCAGAAACTGCTCAGCCCGTCGGAAATGGGCGAGTTGTTCAAGGTGATCGGCTTCACCCGCGAACTCGATGCGATGCTGCCCGGATTCGCCCGCGGCGACCGCAGCCACACGCTGTAGCCGATCGATCCGTTCAGTCGAGCAGGCGCTGCAGGCATGCACGCATCGGCGGCGGGATCGGCGTCGGCTTGTTGCGCGCCCGGTCGACGAACACCAGCGTGAAATAGCCGGTCGCCGCGGCCTTGTCCTCGTTCTGGCGGAACAGCGCGACCTCGAAGCGCGCCGAGGTAGTGCCGAGGTGGCCGACCCGCAGCCCGGCGTCGATGGTTTCCGGGAACGCCAGCGAACGGTGGAAGCGGCAGGCGGTCTCCACCGCGTAGAGCGCCGGCGCATCGGGCGACTGAATCTGCAGCCCACCCTCGCGCATCAGGTATTCGGTGATCACGCTGTCGAACCAGGCGTAATAGACGACGTTATTGACATGGCCATACATGTCGTTGTCCATCCAGCGCGTCTGAACCTGCTGGAAATGACCAAACGCGCTGCGGCTGTGCGGAACGGGCGAGGGGGTGGCTGGGTCCTTCATGCGCGGCTGCCGGAATCGTCGGGAAACCCGGCCGATGGTAGCAGAGGCGCGCGCCGGCGCTACTCCTGCAGCCGGTAGATGCTGCGCAGGAACTCCTCCGGGTCGAGCACGATCCGCCGCTTGCGCGCGGCCGCAGCGCCGCTTGTCGCCAGTTGCAACTGCAGGCCCGGGCATTGCAGCCAGCCGGCGTTGAGCACCTCGTCGTCATAGTCGGTGCCGGCGCACTCGCGAATTCCTGAATCCGTTCCCATGACGATCACTTGGCGCCCCCGGTTGCCTGGCCCGCGGATGCGCGGCCATGTCTGTTGTAACGGCAGGGCCCGTGATCCGGCGGAGTCGGCCGGCGTGCACTGCCCATTCCATATTCATCGCGTCGCCGGCTCCGCCCCGGATCGTGTAGCGCGCGATCCGGGGCGGCGTTGCGTTTGCTGACGACTTGCCGATTGCTGCAACTACTGTCTGACCCCCTGCCCCACACGCATGATCCGCCATCCGCCGCTTGCCGCGCTGCTCGGGGTCGCGCCTCTCCCCTTTGTTGCGGCTGACACTGCGAACAACGTCGCGCTGGTCGCGAAGGCACAGCAGGGGCGAAAGCGTGGCGCGCAGGGAGCGGAACCGTCCAGCCAGTTCCGGTCCCCGACAACCGCGCCACGGTTTCCCGAAACGCCGCGGTTGTGCCGTGCCGCGCTACCCGCGCTGCTGCGTTCAGTGCCCGAACTGTCGGGCCCGGCCATGCACCCCGCCGGAAACGGCCGGGAACTTTCAACCGCGCGGCGTCGCGCATGAAGGGCCATGGCAACATCGGAACACTGACGAGACACATGATGAACAGCGGCGCGCCGCCCGGCGAGGAAGAAACGCACGCTGCCTGCGCCCGCCTGCCGACCATGCCACGAATGCCTGTCGAAACCGCCCGCCTGCCGCCTGCGCAATGTCCGCCGCGGCCCCAAGCCCGCTGCCCTGCGAGCCGCATGGAATGGCGGTCTACGCCTGTCGATGCCCGGAGATCCGCATCAACAGGCGCTCCTGGCTCGACGCTGCGGGGCGCTATCGTCACAACGGCCGCGATCGCTTGCGGTAGCATACGCAGCCGGCAACCGCCGGAATCCGCCGCGCCCGGCGTTTCGGAGAACTCATGACGGCAGCAATCGACTTCTACTTCGACTTCTCCTCGCCCTACGGTTACCTGGCCTCGGAAAAGATCGACGCGCTGGCCGCGCGCTACGGCCGGTCGGTGGATTGGCGCCCGGTGCTGCTCGGCGTGGTCTTCAAGGCCACCGGCTCGGCACCGCTGGCCGTCATCCCGCTCAAGGGCGAGTATTCGATCAACGATTTCGCACGCTCTGCCCGCTTTCTCGCCGTGCCCTACCGGCGGCCGAGCGCGTTTCCGATCGCCACCCAGCACGCGGCGCGCGGCTACTACTGGCTGGCCGAGCGCGACCCGCAACTGGCGCGCGACTATGCGCACGCCTGCTATCGCGCCTATTTCGCCGCCGACCGCGACATCTCGCAGCCCGATGTGCTGCACCAGATCGTCTCGCCACTGGGCATCGACCCAGCGCAGTTCGACGCCGCAGTTAACGCGCCGGCGTGGAAAGCGCGGCTCAAGGCGGAAGTCGATGCGGCGATGGTGCGCGGCGTGTTCGGCTCGCCGTATTTCATAGTCGATGGCGAGGCGTTCTGGGGCGTCGATCGCTTGCAGCAACTGGAAAAGTGGCTGGCGGAGGGCGGATTCTGAGCGCAAATCGCATTCGCCGGATCTGTGTCTTCTGCGGTTCGCAGGTCGGCCGCCAGCCGGCATATGCCGCGGCGGCGGTCGCGCTCGGAACGCTGCTGGCGCAGCGCGGCATCGGGCTGGTGTACGGCGGGGGCAAGGTCGGCCTGATGGGTGTGGTTGCCGATGCCGCACTGGCGGCCGGCGGCGAGGTGATCGGCGTGATTCCCGAGCGGCTGATGAGTCGGGAACTCGGCCACGGTGGCGTCACCGACCTGCGGGTGGTCGATTCCATGCACCAGCGCAAGGCGATGATGAGCGACCTGTCTGACGCCTTCATCGCGCTGCCCGGCGGCTACGGCACGTTCGAGGAGTTCTTCGAGGTCGTCACCTGGATGCAGCTCGGCATCCACGCCAAACCCTGCGGCCTGCTCAACGTCGGCGGCTATTACGATATGCTGCTTGCGCTGCTCGACCATGCGGCGGGCGAATCCTTCATCCGCCCGCATCATCGCGGGCTGGTGCTGGTGGACGACGATCCGGCGCTGCTGCTGCAGCAACTGCAGGACTACCGGGCGCCGCAGCTCGACAAGTGGCTCGAGCACGATCAGACATAACAAACAGGGGTTGGGACCATGAGCGAATCGGTGGTGATCGAAGTCGACAACGGGGTGGGCATCGTCACGCTCAACCGGCCGCAGCAGCACAACGCCTTCGACGACGTGCTGGTCGGCGAACTGACCGTCGCGCTGCAGGGCATGGAAGCCGACCCCGGCGTGCGGGTGATCGTTATCTCCAGCAGCGGCGAGAGCTTCTGTGCCGGCGCCGATCTCAAGTGGATGCGCCGCGCCGCCGCCTATTCGGAACAGGAAAACGTGCGCGACGCCAAAACCATGGCGAACCTGTTCAACACTCTCAACCAACTGCCCAAGCCGACGGTCGCCCGCGTCCAGGGGCCGGCCTACGGCGGCGGGGTCGGGCTGGTGGCCTGCTGCGACATCGCCATCGCCACGTTCGACGCGCAGTTCGCCTTTTCCGAGGTGCGGCTGGGCATCATTCCCGGCGTCATCGCGCCTTACGTGATCGCCGCCATCGGCGAGCGCCGGGCGCGCCGCTACATGCTGTCGGGCGAGCGCTTCTCCGCCTCCGAAGCCTACCGGATCGGCCTGCTGCATGAAATCGTGCCCTCCGACGAAGAACTCGACAACGCGGTCGGCGAAGTCGTCGACGACCTGCTGGCCGGCAGCCCGCAGGCGCACGAGCAGTGCAAATCGCTGATCCGCGCGGTCAGCGGCAAGCCGGTGACCGACCAGTTGATCGAGGAAACTTCGCGCCGCATCGCCCGCGCCCGCGCCGGCGAGGAGGGCCGCGAAGGCATCGCAGCGTTCCTCGAAAACCGCCGGCCGTGGTGGTTCGCCGGGCAGTAGCGGGCGATGAAACGCGTTCAGGACATCCGCATTGCGCGCTGCGTCGGCTACGGTGCGCGCTGCCTGCTGCTCGGCGCCATGCTGTGCGTCCAGGGCACGGCGCAGGCGCAGCTCGACCGGCGCGGCCTGATGGCCGACGCGGTGCTGGCATCCCCACACGCAGGGCTGCTGCTCGACGAACGCCGGCTCACCGAGGCGGTGCTCGACCCGCGGGCGCGCGTGTTGTTCCGCCAGTTGCGTCCCGACCCGCAATGGGGTCCGGCCCACCCGGCGTGGAAAGCCAACTTCACCGAATTCAAGCGCGAGCTGCAGCAGATGACGCCGGTCGACGAAAGCCGGCTCAAGGCGCAGATGAAAACGGCGCTGCTGCGCGACCTGTCCGAGGCCGAACTGGCCGAGATCGACCAGGCGATGGCCGACCCGGCGCTTGGCGAATCGATCAAGGTGGCCGCAGATGCCGGGCTCGATCCGAGTTTCGCCTTCCGCATCGCGGCCATGGGCAACCAGCCCGATCTCTACGGCCCGGAGGAGGTCGACGAGGTGCGGCGCGTGATCACCCGGCTGCAGCAGAAAGAAACGGAACTGATGGCCTCGGAACGCACGCGCAGCGCGGTGGCGCGGCTCGATACGCCGGCATTCCGAAAGTATCAGCAGACGATGATCGGTGTGGTCGAGGCGCAGGTGTCGGGCGGCGCGGCCGATACGGCGCGGCGCGCGGCGGTCGATGACATGCTGGTGCGCTGGCGCGCGCGCATCGGCAATTGATGCCCGGCAAGCGAGCGCAATGGTGAATCCGCGTCAGCTTCGTTCTCTCGTGCGCATCGTCGAGGTCGGCCCGCGCGATGGGCTGCAGAACGAGGCGGGCAGCATCGACGTCGCGACCAGGGTTGCGCTGATCGAGCGTCTGGCCGACGCCGGACTGAGCGCGATCGAGGCCGCCTCCTTCGTCTCGCCCAAGTGGGTGCCGCAGATGGCCGGCAGTGCCGAGGTGATGCGCGCGCTGCGGCGCAAGCCCGGCGTCAGCTATTCGGCGCTCACCCCGAACCTGCAGGGATTCGAGGCCGCGCTGGCCGCCGGCTGCGACGAGGCCGGGGTGTTCGGCGCCGCCAGCGAAGCTTTCTCGCGCAAGAACATCAACTGCTCGATCGCCGAGAGCATCGAGCGCTTCCGGCCGGTGGTCGAGGCCGCGCGCGAACACGGCATGCGTTGCCGCGGCTACGTTTCCTGCGCGCTCGGCTGCCCGTATGAAGGCGCGGTCGAGCCACAAGCGGTCGCCCGCCTCGCCGCCACCCTTTATGAAATGGGCTGCTACGAGATCTCGCTCGGCGACACTATCGGCGTCGGCACGCCGGCGTCGACGTTGCGCGTCTTCGAGGCGTGTGCCGCGGTGGTGCCGGTCGATCGCCTGGCGGGCCATTTCCACGACACCTGGGGCATGGCGATCGCCAATATCCATGCGGTTCTCGGCTTGGGTGTCGAAGCCTTCGACGCCTCGGTCGGCGGGCTCGGCGGCTGCCCCTATTCGCCCGGCGCCTCGGGCAACGTGGCGACCGAAGACCTGGTCTACTTGCTGCACGGCCAGGGTATCGAGACGGGTATCGACCTCGATGCGCTGGTCGACTGCGCTGCGTACATCAGCGCGGCGCTTGGCCGCGCGCCGCAATCGAAGGTGGCACGGGCGCTGCTCGCGCAACGCGCCAGGGCGGAAGGAAAATCATGAAAGCAGGGCTCAAGCCGGGGCTGGAACACGAACTGAAATTCACCGTGACCGACAGCAAGACGGTACCGGCACTGTATCCGGAATCGCCGTCGTTCGTCGCGATGCCGTCCGTATTCGCCACCGGCTTCATGGTGGGCCTGCTCGAGTGGTGCTGCCTTGAACTGGTAAAGCCGCATCTCGATTGGCCGGACGAGCAGACCGTCGGCACCCATGTCGATTTCTCGCACACCGCGGCCACGCCGCCCGGCTTCATCGTCACCGTCAGGGCGCGGCTCGAAGAAGTCGATGGCCGCCGGCTGGTGTTCAGCGTCACTGCGCACGACGGCGTCGATACCATCACCACGGGGCGCCATGAGCGCTGCATCATCGACAAGCCGAAGTTCGACGCGCGACTGGCGCAAAAGGCAGCCGCCAGATGAGCGCGGCAGCGCCCGACCCGGTGCCGTCGCCCTGCATCAACGTCTGCAGGATCGACGAGCGCAGCGGTCTGTGCGAGGGGTGCCTGCGCACGCTCGACGAGATCGCCGTCTGGGGCCAGGCGTCGGAGGCGCACAAGCGTGCCATCCTGACGCAGCTTGTCGAGCGGCGCAGGAACGCGGTCGCACCGCTCGTCCGGTTCGACGACGATTGACATGGAATGGTCGGCCGCCCTGCCGGAACCCCTGCGCGCGCTGCTGTCGCTGGCCGCAATCCTGCTGGTGATCGTGCCGGTCTGCATGAGCTTCGGCAGCCTGCTCGGCGCCGTATTCGCCCGGCATCAGCGTACCGAGCGTGCGGTGGCCTTCGGCGGCACGCTCGCGGCCACCGCGCTTTCGCCGTTCGTGCTGCTGGCGGCAACCCAGGTCTCGACAGCTTTCGTCCCGCTGCTGCTGTGCGGGCTGGCGCTGCCCGGCGCGACCTGCTGGTGGCTCAACCGCTGGGCCGGCAAAGCGTGAAAGCGGCGCGCGGCCGCCGGAACCGGTGGTACACGGGAGGGGAGGTGTTCCGGCGGCGCACCCGCAGTCGAACCCTAGCGCACGGGGCGTCGATCGTGGCCGGGATTTGGTAAGCAAATGTAATCCGGATCGATACAATGAAGACCATGCAACTGATACTGATCAGCGGCCTGTCCGGGTCCGGCAAGTCGATCGCGCTCAATGTGCTCGAGGATGCCGATTACTATTGCGTCGACAACCTGCCGGCCACTCTGCTGCCGCGGCTGATGCGCCAGTTGCGCAACGAGGGCTACGACAAGGTCGCGGTCGCGGTGGATGTGCGCTCCGGCATGTCGATCGCCGCCCTGCCTCAGCAGGTGACCGAACTCGGGCTGCAGGGCATCGAGGTGCGCTTCATCTTTCTCGATGCGCGCGACGAAACACTGATCGCGCGCTTTTCCGAAACCCGCCGCAGCCACCCGCTGGCCGACGAGCGGGTCACCCTGGGCGAAGCCATCGCCAAGGAACGCGAAGCGCTGGAGCGGGTGGCCGAACTGGGCCATCGCGTCGACACCAGCGACCTCAAGGCCAACGCCTTGCGCGCCTGGGTCAAGGATTTCATCAGTCTCGATGCCACGGCGGGGCTGACGCTGATGTTCGAGTCCTTCGGCTTCAAGCACGGCATTCCGCTCGATGCCGATCTGGTGTTCGACGTGCGCTGCCTGCCCAATCCGCATTACGATCCGCAACTGCGGCCGCTCACCGGCAAGGACGCGCCGGTCATCGAGTTCCTCGAGCGTCACGACGATGTCGTGCGCATGGCCGAGGACGTGCGCCGTTTCGTCGCTGACTGGCTGCCGTGCTACATGCGCGACAA
Source organism: Candidatus Methylophosphatis haderslevensis (assembly GCA_016711925.1). Lineage (GTDB taxonomy): Bacteria > Pseudomonadota > Gammaproteobacteria > Burkholderiales > Rhodocyclaceae > Methylophosphatis > Methylophosphatis haderslevensis. The sequence continues at coordinate 345,264 of JADJSA010000017.1, read as the reverse complement.
TCGCAGCTACCTGACGGTGGCGATCGGCTGTACCGGCGGCCAGCACCGCTCGGTGTACTTCGCCGAGTGGCTGGCCAGGCACTTCAGCGACCAGGTGCGCGTGCTGGTGCGGCACCGGTCGCTGAGGTAGCTCGTTTGACGCGCCGAGGCACGCCGGCGCCGCGGCCGGCCGTGGCTTCGATTGCTCACCCCACGGGCAGCGCACCGCCTGCCGCACTGGCCGCCCGCAGCCGCCATGCCCATCGCTGACTGGCGCGGCTTGCTGCGTGCCGGCGACTGGCTCGCCTTGCTGCTCGCCACGTTGCTGACTGCGGCATTGTTTCCGCTGGTCTGGCTCGGCGGGACGGCGGAAAAAGCGGTGGTGCGCGCCAACGGCGAGATCGTCGCCGAGGTGCGGCTGACCGAAACGCGCAGCATCGCGGTCGATGGCCCGCTCGGCACAACCCGCATCGAAGTCGTTCCCGGCCGCGCGCGCGTGGCCGCCGACCCGAGCCCGCGCCAGTACTGCGTGCGCCAGGGCTGGCTGACCCAGGCCAACAGCATCGCCATCTGCGCGCCCAATCGCGTCAGCCTCGCGCTGGTCGGCCGCAACCGCGCCTATGACTCGCTCAACTACTGAAATCACGCTGACGCCGGATGCGGACGACCACCGCATCGCGCGCTACAGCGCGGTCGCCATCGCGCTGTCGGTGGCCGAAGCGGCGATTCCGCTGCCGCTGCCCGGCGTCAAGCCGGGGCTGGGCAACATCGTCACGCTGGTGGTGCTGATGCGCTACGGCTGGCGCGACGCCGCCTGGGTGTCGCTGCTGCGGGTGTTTGCCGCCAGCCTGCTGCTCGGTTCGTTTCTCGCGCCCGGATTCTTTCTCAGCCTGTGCGGCGCGCTGGCGAGCCTCGGCGCCCTTGGCCTGGCGGCCCGCCTGCCGCGCAGGTGGTTCGGACCCGTGACGATGTCCCTCGTGGCCTCGTTCGCCCACATCGGCGGGCAACTGCTGCTGGCGCGTCTGTGGCTGGTGCCGCACGACGGCGTGTTTCTGCTCGCGCCGGTGTTCGCGCTGGCCGCGCTGGTGTTCGGCCTGGCCAACGGACTTGCCGCGGCCCGATGGTTGGCCGATGATGCGGCTGATCGATCGACGCCAGAAAGCGGGCAGCCGGCACCATGACCCAGCTCAAGACCATCGCCGTCGCACTGACCGGCGCATCCGGCATGCCGTATGGCATACGCCTGGTCGAATGCCTGCTTGAATCGGGCGTGCGCGTGCAGCTGCTTTATTCGCAGGTGGCGCAGATCGTCGCCAAGCAGGAGATGGATCTCGCGTTGCCGGCGCGCGCGGCCGAGTTGCAAGCAGAGTTCTCCCGCCGCTTCGGTGCGCAGCCGGGCCAGCTCGAAGTCTATGGACGAGAGGAGTGGTTCGCGCCGCTGGCCTCGGGCTCCAGCCCGCCTGATGCGATGGTCATTTGCCCCTGCAGCATGGGCACCCTGGCCGCTGTAGCGGCCGGACTGGCGCAAAACCTGATCGAGCGCGCCGCCGACGTGGTTATGAAGGAAGGCCGCAAACTCGTGCTGGTGCCGCGCGAGACGCCGTTCTCGGCCATCCACCTTGAGAACATGCTCAGGCTTGCGCGTGCCGGCGCGGTGATCCTGCCGCCCAACCCGGGCTTCTACAACCACCCGCAGAGCGTCCAGGATCTGGTCGACTTCGTCGTCGCCCGCGTGCTCGACCAGATCGGCATCGAACACCAACTGATGCGCCGCTGGGGCGCAGGCGAATGAGTTCGGCTTACGAGGTTCCGATCTTCCCGCTCAACACGGTGCTGTTTCCGGGTGGCGTGCTGCCGCTGAAGATCTTCGAGCAGCGCTACATGGCGATGACCGCCGAATGCATGCGCGAGGAAAAGCCTTTCGGCGTCTGCCTGATTGCGCAGGGGCGCGAAGCCGGGCAGCCGGCCCTGCCGCACGCGGTCGGGGTCGAGGCGTGCATCGTCGATTGGGACATGCAGCAGCTCGGCGTTCTGCACCTGACCACGCGCGGCGGCAGGCGCTTTCGCATCATCGACAGTGCGGTCGATCGCGAAGGACTGCGCCGCGCGCGGGTCGAACCGATCGCCGACGAGCCGCCGCAGCCGGTGCCCGAGACGCTGCAGAACCTGCTGAACCTGCTGCGCGAGATCGTCGCCGAAGTCGGTGTCGAGCGCATCCCCGAGCCGCACGACTATGCCGATGCGGTATGGGCCGGGTATCGCTACTGCGAGGTGCTGCCGATTCCGCTCGCCGCGCGGCAAAAGCTCCTCGAACTCGACGACACGATTTCGCGCCTGGAAATCATCCAGCAGTTCCTGCGCCAGCGCGGGCTCGCCGGATAGGCGCACCCGCAGTTTTCGCGTCCCGGTCGCCGACCCGCCGTAGGCGGTCGTATAACCGGTTATCATTGGCCATCATGACGACCACCCGACCGATCGCCGGCGACGAGCCGGTGCGTGCGCCGCACCCGGTTCTCGACCCGTACTACACCAGTGAATCGACCAAGCGCCGCTTCGTGCAGGGGATGTTCGACGCTACCGCCGCAGACTACGACCGGGTCGACCGGCTGCTCGCGTTCGGAACCGGTTCGCGCTATCGCCGGCAGGCGCTGTTGCGCGCCGGCCTGGCACCGGGAATGAAAGTGCTCGATGTCGCAGTCGGCACCGGGCTGTTGTCGCGGCAGATCGTGCGCATCGTCGGCGATCCGTGCAATGTCGTCGGCATCGATCCGAGTGCCGGCATGCTCGGAGCGATATCTCCGCCGCTGGCGATCGACTTGCTGCGTGGTCGCGCCGAAGCGCTGCCCTTTGCCGACGCCTCGTTCGACTTTCTGTCGCTCGGCTTTGCGCTGCGCCATGTCGAAGACATGGAACAGGTGTTCCGCGAGTTCCGGCGCGTACTCAAGCCCGGCGGGCGGGTATTGGCGCTCGAGATCACGCGTCCCGAAGGCAGGCTGGCGATTGCACTGGTCAGGCTTTACATGCGCGGCCTGGTGCCTTTGCTGTCGCGGCTGGTGGCACGACATCGGGATACGCCGCGCCTCTACCGCTACTACTGGGACACCATCGAAGCCTGCGCCGCACCGGGCAGGGTGCTGGAAACCCTGGCGTCGGCCGGCTTCGAACATGTACGGCGGCATGTCGAGGTGGGGATCTTTTCCGAGTATTGCGGGCAGGCTTGATGTGCGCGCGCGAGTCGCGCCGGCGCGCTGCCGGCGGACGGGCGTGCAGACCCGCATCGGCCTGGGATCCGCATGGATAGGCGTTCTGCGGGCATGGCAGGGTGTAGAAGTCCTATCCATGCGGCTCACAGGCGAGCGCATGGTGCGCACCTGCGCATCAGCGTGCCAGCAGCTTGCGAATCGGCGCCGGCAGCGCGGCGCGGTCGAGCGCATCGAGCGGGAGCCATTGCAGTCCCGGCTGCGCGGCGTGCGGTTCGACTTTCGACACGTGGCAGAGCAGCGGCTGCAAGGTCAGCGTGAAGTGGGTGAAGCCGTGGGTCAGCGGCGGCTGGGCTTCGATGTCATCCACACTGCAGGCGTAACGCTGGCGCGCGACCAGCCGCGGGTCTTCGCCGTCGGACAGTTCGGGCAGGCACAGCAGTGCGCCCCAGATACCGCTCGGCGGACGCTGTTCGAGCAACACCCGATTGTCATGACGCAGGATCAGGTAGCGGGCGCTGCGCCGTGGCAGCGCCTTCCTCGGTCGCGGCGCCGGCAGTTGGCCGACCCGATCCTGCTCGAGCGCGACGCACGCGCCGCGCAGCGGGCAGCGCACGCAATCGGGCTTGCCGCGCGTGCACACCGTCGCGCCCAGATCCATCAGCGCCTGGGTGTAGCTTTCGATGCCGCCGGTGGGCAACAATGATTCGGCGAGTTGCCACAAGCGGTTTTCCACTTGCTTCCCGCCGGTGAAACCGTCGATGGCGAAGCAGCGTGCCAGCACGCGTTTGACATTGCCGTCGAGAATCGCACCGCGCATACCATGCGCGAACACGGCGATCGCCGCGGCGGTCGAGCGGCCGATGCCGGGCAGCGTGGCGATGGCGGCAGCCTCGCGCGGAAACTCGCCCGCGTGCCGCTCGACGATTATGCGCGCGCAGGCGTGCAGGTTGCGCGCGCGGGCGTAGTAGCCGAGCCCGCTCCACAGCGCCATCACCGCGTCCACCGGCGCGGCGGCGAGTGCGCGGATGTCGGGAAAACGTTCGAGAAAGCGCGCGTAGTACGGAATGACCGTCGCCACCTGCGTCTGCTGCAGCATGATTTCCGCCAGCCAGATGCGATACGCATCGCGGGTGTTCTGCCACGGCAGGTCGTGGCGGCCGTGCAGCGCCTGCCAGGCGATCAGCCGCCCGGCAAAGTCTTGCGCCTGGGGTCTGCCGGTCAAGCCTTGACCGGCTTGATGCGGCTCGCCGCCAGCCTGGCGCGGTTGCGCGCCTCGTCGGTATCCTTGCCGTTGGCCACTGCCACGCCCATGCGCCGTTTGACGAAGGATTCCGGCTTGCCGAAAAGGCGGATGTCGCTCGTCGGTACCGCCAGCGCCTCGGCCACGCCGTCGAAGGCGATGCCCTTTTCTTCGATCCCGCCGTAGATAACCGCGGAGGCGCCCGCTGCGCGTAGCGACACGTCCACCGGCAAGCCGAGGATGGCGCGCGCATGCAGTTCGAATTCCGACAGCCGCTGCGTGGCCAGCGTGACCAGCCCGGTGTCGTGCGGGCGCGGGCTGACTTCGGAGAACCACACGTCATCGCCCTTGACGAACAGCTCGACGCCGAAGATGCCGCGACCGCCGAGATTGCCGGTGACCTTGCGCGCGATTTCGCGCGAGCGTTCCAGCGCAGCCGGGCTCATCGGCTGCGGCTGCCAGGATTCGACGTAATCGCCATTGACCTGCAGATGGCCGATCGGGTCGCAAAAGTACGTCTGCACCTCGCCGCGCCCGTCGCGCGCGCGTACCGTGAGCTGGGTGATCTCGTAGTCGAAATCGACGAAGCCCTCGACGATCACGCGGCCCTGATTGACGCGCCCGCCGGCCGCGGCGTAGTTCCAGGCCTTCTCGGCATCTTGCGCCGACTTGACGGTCGACTGGCCCTTGCCCGACGAGGACATCACCGGCTTGACGATGCACGGGCAGCCGATCTCGGCTACCGCAGCGCGCAGGTCGTCCAGCGAGTCGGCGAACTTGTAGGGCGAGGTCGGCAAGCCGAGTTCCTCCGCCGCCAGTCGGCGGATGCCCTCCCGGTTCATCGTCAGCCTGGCCGCGCGCGCGGTCGGGATCACCTCGGCCAGACCGTCGCGCTCGATCTCCAGCAGCATGTCGGTGGCAATCGCCTCGATCTCCGGCACGATCAGGTGCGGGCGCTCGGCCTCGACCAGTTTGCGCAGCGCGGCGCCGTCGGTCATCGAAATCACATGCGCGCGATGCGCCACCTGATGGCCGGGCGCGTTCTCGTAGCGATCGACGGCGATTACCTCGACACCCAATCTTTGCAGGGCGATAATCACCTCCTTGCCGAGTTCGCCGCTGCCCAGCAGCATGACGCGGGTGGCGGACGGTGACAGCGGCGTGCCGATTCTCATGGGGAAACTCCGAAGCGTGATGGGTGTTTCTGCGGGCGATCCGCAATTATAAGCTGCCGCCAAGTGCGGTCTGGCCGCTCGCCGGGTCGCCGCGAAACTCGATGATTCCCACTTTGCATCCGGCGCCGGACGCCGAATTCGACTCGCGCGAGTACCGCCACGCCCTGGGCCGCTTTGCCACCGGCATCACCGTCGTTTGCACGCGCGATGCCAGCGGCAAGCCGGTCGGGCTGACCGTCAATTCCTTCAACTCGGTGTCGCTCGATCCGCCGCTGATCGTCTGGAGTCTTGTGCAGCATTCGCCGCTGCGCCCGGCCCTCGAAGGCTGCAGCCACTTTTCGGTCAACGTGCTGTCGCACGACCAGGAGTGGCTGTCACGGCAGTTCGCCGCCCGCAACATCGACCGCTTTGCCGGCGTGGCCTTTGCCGATGGCGCCGGCGGCGCGCCGCTCATCGAAGGCTGCTGCGCATGGTTCGAGTGCCGCAACCAGGCGCGCTACCCGGGCGGCGACCACGTGGTGTTCCTGGGCCGCGTCGAGCGCTACGCGCGGCGCGAATTGCCGCCGCTGGTCTATCACGGCGGGCGCTACCATCACCTGATCGATTGAATCAGCCGCCCGACACCTGATCGAGCGAAAGCTTCCACGTCTCCAGCACGAGGCGCAGCAGCGCCTGTTCGGCGCGCGAAAACTTACCGTCCGCCTTCGACAGCACGACGATTGCCCGGCAGGCGAGCAGTTGTTTCGCCGGGTCGTCCACCAGCGCCAGCATCGGCGCGAGGCGCGCCGGCTCCAGCAGTCGAACGCGCCCGCCCTCGCCCTGTTCGAGCAACTCTCGGCAATGGTCGATGATGATCTGGATCAACGCATCGCGGCTCAAGCCGGCGATGGCAGGAATGTTGTGGCGGTCGAGCGCCTCCAGTTCGGCATTGGCGAGCCGGCCATCTGCCAGCATGGCGAGCGCGATGATGCGGCCGACCGCTTCGGGGCTGTTCTTCTCGATCTGAGTCATGGTCTGTTCCGGTTTCGATTCGAACTCAGTCAGACCACCACGGCCCGATCTGGTTCAGCCCGCCCGCGCAGGGTGTTCCATCCCGCAGCAATTGCCTTGCCGTGCAACAGTTTCGCGGTACCAGCCGTGTGGCGGCGGAAAACCCTCCAACGCGACAGGCGTTTGGGTAACGCCCTGCGCCCCGCAACGCGCAAAAACAGGCTTCGTCAAACATAAGCGCCGCCGCCTGCGGCCGGGGCGGCACACGGACCAGCGGCGCAGCCTATGCCATGCGCGACATGAAGCGCTACTTTATGCCGCACCCGGCACCGCCTTCCGCGGGGGCAGATCCGGCAAGAAATTTTGCGCGAATTTCAAGAGCTTGCGACGCCCTCGACGATGGCATGGCGGTTGCGCAGGGTGGCATGCCTTCCGCGCAGGGCAGGCACGCCCCGTTCTGCCGGAGCCCCCGGCGCGAGATCGCCGGGGGACGCCCGCTCCGGCACGGCATGCCCGGGCGAATTCGCAAACATCACAATCTGGGAGACAACATGATCTACGCAGCCCCCGGCCAACCCGGCGCCAAGATTTCATACAAGCCCAAGTACGACAACTTCATCGGCGGCAAGTGGGTTGCCCCGGTCAAGGGCGAGTATTTCGACGTCGTCACCCCGATTTCCGGACGCAACTACACCAAGGTCGCCCGTTCGACTGCCGAAGACATCGAACTGGCGCTCGACGCCGCCCATGCCGCCGCCGACAAGTGGGGGCGCACCGCGGCGGGCGAGCGCGCCAACCTGCTGTTGAAGATCGCCGATCGTCTGGAACAGAATCTCGAACTGCTGGCCTACGCCGAAACCGTCGATAACGGCAAGGCGATCCGCGAAACCCTCAACGCGGACATTCCGCTGACTATCGACCACTTCCGCTATTTCGCCGGCTGCGTGCGTGCCCAGGAAGGCGCGCTCTCCGAAATCGACGAAACGACCGTGGCCTATCACTTTCACGAGCCGCTCGGCGTCGTCGGCCAGATCATCCCCTGGAATTTCCCGATCCTGATGGCCGCCTGGAAACTGGCACCGGCCCTCGGCGCAGGCAACTGCGTCGTGTTGAAGCCCGCCGAGTCCACGCCGATCAGCATCCTGATCCTGGCCGAACTGGTTGCCGACCTGCTGCCTCCCGGCGTGCTCAACATCGTCAATGGCTTCGGCCGCGAAGCCGGCATGCCGCTGGCCACCAGCAAGCGCATCGCCAAGATCGCTTTCACCGGCTCCACCACCACCGGGCGGGTGATCGCCCAGGCGGCTGCCAACAATCTGATTCCGGCCACGCTGGAACTGGGTGGCAAGTCGCCCAACGTCTTCTTCGCCGATGTCGCCGATGCCGACGATGATTTCTTCGACAAGGCCATCGAAGGGCTGGTGCTGTTCGCCTTCAACCAGGGCGAAGTGTGCACCTGCCCGTCGCGCGCCCTGATCCACGAATCGATCTACGACAAATTCATGGCCCGCGTGCTCCCGCGCGTGGCGGCGATCAAGCAAGGCAGCCCGCTCGATACCGACACCATGATGGGCGCCCAGGCTTCGCAGGAGCAGATGACCAAGATCATGACCTATCTGGATCTGGGCAAACAGGAGGGCGCCAAGTTGCTGATCGGCGGCGAACGCGCCCATCTGGGGGGCGATCTGGCCGACGGCTATTACATCAAGCCGACCCTGTTCAAGGGCCACAACAAGATGCGCATCTTCCAGGAAGAAATCTTCGGGCCGGTGCTCGCGGTAACCACCTTCAAGGACGAAGCCGAAGCGCTGGAAATCGCCAACGACACGCTGTACGGGCTGGGCGCCGGCGTCTGGTCGCGCGATGGCAATGTCGCCTATCGCATGGGTCGCGCCATCAAGGCCGGTCGCGTGTGGACCAACTGCTACCACGCCTATCCGGCCCACGCCGCGTTCGGCGGCTACAAGGAATCCGGCATCGGGCGCGAGACGCACAAGATGATGCTCGACCACTACCAGCAGACCAAGAACCTGCTGGTCAGCTACAGCCCGAAGAAGCTCGGCTTTTTCTGAGCGAAATGCATCTTTTCCGCAGTGAACACCACCGGGGCGGGCAACCGCCCCGCTTGTTTCGGAGCATGCCATGGTCGAAAAAGTCATTGCCACACAGGCGACGCTGGAACTGATCGAATTCCTCAAGACCAGGTACGGTCCGTCGCTGATATTTCATCAATCCGGCGGCTGCTGCGACAACAGCGCGGCCAACTGCTATCTGCCGGGTGAACTCACCATCGGCGCCGGCGACGTCAAACTCGGCGAGATCGGCGGCTGCCCCTTCTACATGAGCACATCCCAGTACGAGTACTGGAAGCACACCCAGCTCATCATCGATGTCATCGACGGCCGCGGCGGCACCTTCTCGCTCGAAGGGCCGGAAGGCAAGGCTTTCCATACCCGCTCGCGCATCTTCAGCGACGCCGAATGGGCTCAGTTGCGTGCCTCCGGCGCGGTTTGAGCAGGCGCATCGCCTGCCGGCTGGCGCGATGCCCGCCGTGGCCACGCAATTCTCTTGACATCATCAAACCCATGAGGGAAAATTTTCCACGCCAATATTTCTGATTGCGCCGCCGATTCCTGGCGGTCAATGGCGCGGGTGGTTCCCTTCCAGGGCGGTCGCCGGACTGCGGTCCGTGCGACGCGGCCCGCGCGGGGCGCCGGGAGGTTAGGAGTTTTTCGGGGGAATACATCATGAAAGCAGCAGCAAAGTCATTCGTTTCGCTGGCCGCCGCATTGTTGTTGAGCACGTCGGCACTGGCAAACACCGCCGAGCGCGACAATTTCGGTGCGCTCGCCGGCATCGACGCCGAACCGCTGGCGCTGGCGGAAATGGACGCGATCCATGGCGCAATCGACTTCGCCGGCGTCATCGCCGCCATCAACAGCTCGACCAAGTTGACGGCGCAGCAGAAGGCCTCGCTCATCAGCTACCTGAACACGCTGTACGCGAACCCGTTCTTCCGCAAGACGATCGACAAGGTGCTGGCCTACATCACCATCAAGTACGGCCTCTGATCGACTTGTCGCCGCGCGCCGGCCTCGCACGCAAAGCCGCGGGCCGGCAGCGTTTGCCTTTGCCGCCGCCCCAGCGCGACCCGCGCTATCGGGCGGCGCTCGTTTCGTGCCGCCGCCGCTGGGCGGTCAGGATCGCGACCGCGATGCTGTGGGTGTGCGCGGGCGGCGTGGCATCGGCTGCCGATGTCCCGGTCGATATCGGACCGTCCCGCATCACGGCCGGCGTCACGTCGTATCGCGCGCGGCGCGACGCCTCGGTGGTCAAGCAGCAGCGGGATTTCTCCTGCGGCGCCGCCGCGTTCGCCACGCTGCTCAACTTCGGCTTCGGCGATCCGATTCGCGAAGACGAGATTCTCGATCGCGTCTTTGCCAACGCCGACGAAAAGGCGCAGCGCATCATCGAGAACAAGGGCCTATCGCTGCTCGATCTGAAAACCCTTGCCGAAGCGCGCGGCTACCGCGCCCATGCCTTTCGCATTCGCGCCGACCAGTTGCGGCAGATTTCGCGGCCGGTCATCGTATTCATTCGCCCGCATGGTTACGAGCACTTCGCCGTGCTCAAAGGCGTGCGCGGCGACCGCGTCTATCTCGCCGATCCGTCGCAGGGCAACTGGCGCATGCCGATGTTCCGGTTTCTCGACATGTGGAGCGGCGAAGACGGGCGCGGCGTGCTGTTCGCCGTCGAGCGGCCGGACGGCACCTGGCTCGACAGCATGGCGCCAGTCGTGCCGGCCGACGCGGGCAGCGCCGCCGTCGAGGTGCAGGGCGTGCGCGGATTGCTCGAGACCGGCAGAACGACCCAACCTGGTGAAACCGGAAGAACGCGATGAAGCCCTTGCCCATGACAATCCGCCTCGCCCTGCGCGCCAGCGCAGCTATTCTCTGCGCGACCCTCGGCCTCGCCGCCGCCGCCGCCGAATCGCCGCCGAGCCGCGGCGAGGCCGATGTGCTGCCGGCGCAGGATCTCGATCGGGTGTTCACGCTCGACGAAGCCGCGCAGTTTCTTCGCGTCGCCCCGGCCGAAGTCGAACGCAGCGCGCTCGACGGCGCGCTGCCCGGCCGGCGCATCGGGCGGGAATGGCGCTTCAGCAAGATCGCCCTCATCCAGTGGCTCAACCAGGACCGCCCGCTGCGCATCGCCGCCGCCACGCCAGCCTTGAGCGGCGCTCCCTCCGCCGCCGCGCCGCTCAGGCGCAGCGAACTGGCACAGATAGCCGGACGCGGCGCGTCCGCCGGCGCACCGGCCGCAGCACCGCCGCAAGCGGTGGGCGAGCGCCCGGCGGCACGATCGGCCGAAGAGGTTGCGCTGCGCGACAGCGCGCTCCTGTTGCGCCAGGGGCAATCCGCGCTGGAGTTCGGCCTCTCCTACGCGCGGGCGGAAAAGACCTTCCTGCCGACCCTGCGCACCGAGCAGTCGACCGCCACCGCCAGCCTGTCGATCCGCCACGGCCTGCGCGACAACCTGCAGTTGTCGGCCTCGCTTCCGTATCGCACTCAGCGCACGACGCTGTACGCGCCCGAGCGATCGAGCACGCACTCGAACCAGGTCGGCGACGCCGCGCTGGGCCTGCTCGGCGTTGCCTTGCGCGAGAACAGCGGCCGGCCGGCGCTGATCTGGAGCCTCTCGGCAGTCGCGCCGACCGGGCCGGGCGATGCCGGCATCGGTGCCGGCGCCTCGCTCACCCGCAGCCTCGATCCGGTGGTCCTGTTCGCCAGCATGAACTACCTGTACGGCATCCGCACCGACATCAACGATCCGGATCGCAACCTGGCAAAGCACAACCTCACCTACAACGCCGGCTTCGCCTTTGCCGCCAACGACTCGGTCGCATTCACTGCGCAACTCATCGGCAGCCGACGCAATTACGGCCGCAACGATTCCGGCATCTGGCTGCCGCGCGAACAGCACCAGTTGCAACTCGGGCTGACCTACCTGCTCTCGCCGGGCCTGTACGTCGAACCCACGGTCGCCTTCGGCCTCGGATCGTCCACGCCCGACGTGACGCTCGGCATCAACATTCCCTACAATTTCTGATCGGCCGCGGCCGGCGTGCACCGGCGCGCGCATGCCGCGCAATCCACCCTCCCGCAATCTGCCGGCCCTGCAGGCCGCATGGATAGTGGCTCGCAGACTTGGCACCCCGAGAAGCACCGCCCAGCGCGGCTCCCGGGGCAAGCATGCCCAGGTGCAAGGCAGGACAAGCCTTCCGCGATACCCCGCGCAGGCAAACTCATTGCAAGCTGCGCCCGTGCGGGCCGGGCCATCTGCTAGACTCGCGTCCCATGCCGAATGCAATTGCCGCCGCATGAGTGCCGCATCGGAATCCGGCGCCGTTTCGGCGGTCGACGCCTTCGTCGCCCGCTAGCAGCACGCCAGCGGCTCCGAGCTTGCCAACGCGCAACTGTTCGTCACGGAACTCGCCCGCCTGCTCGACCTGCCGCAGCCCGACCCGGCGCGCGACGACACCCGCGAGAACGCCTACGTGTTCGAACGCGGTGTGCGGTTTCGCGACTGTTGCTTCGATCTCACTTTGGGCGCCAGACCGATCCTTTTCCCGCCATCGTTCTCGCGAAACCAAGCGGCAGCCGTCGCGAAGTCTTCTGTCCAAAAATCGTTGGGCTGCATGGCGACGGGTTGAAAGGTTGCCATTTCGCTCGGTTGCTTCCCGGGTAGCAACCAGCGTCCAAGTGTGTACATGTAGCGGTCCCACTTGCCGGTCGACGGCTGCATTGACACTGCGAGAATATCGAATTCCCCAAATCGATATGGACGCGTTTTCTCGTTGCCGTCTGAGCCGGTTCTGGTCTTCTGAGTTTCGGTGATAAAGACTCTGTCTTCGAAGCCGTACCTCCGGCCGTCCCGCACTACAGGTGCGCCGCGTTCGCTCCTTTGGAGCTTCACCTGCACGGATACCGCGCCGACCTCATTCTTCAGGAGATAGTCGAAAGGGAAATTCCCTTCTGGAGTTACATCTTGCCAGCCAATGGGCTCAACAGTTGGAACCACAAAAGTGCGGAATGCGGCATCGGCAATCACCCCTCGAAGCATACGTCTGGTGAGTTCAGGAGCACGATGGACCGCTTCGAGAATCATTTCCGCCGGTGCGCCTATGACGCTTTCAAAGACATGAATTTGGTGGCGCTGACGAAGCTCCCGAAACAGCGTTTCTCGTTCCTCTGTACTGCAATCAGCCAGAAGCTCTCGAATGGTTGCAAGGCTCGCGCTAGACATCGTTTGAAGCGCGCGGGCGTCCGGGCGGGTTCGGTTCGAAGGCTATGACGTCGGAGCGATTCACGAAAGCCCGGCCACCGATGTTCAGCGTGCGAAGTCGGCCGTTGGCAACCAATCTCGCGATTGCCTGCCGGGAAACTTGCCGAAGTCGTGCGGCGTCCGCTTGTGTGATCCAGTCGGAGGGGTCAAGCTCGACAAACGAATTATTGGTTGACGTTGTCAATGTATTGTTTGTTATAATGGTCAAGGTCCAACATAGTACCAACCGCTTTTCCTATGCCCAAGACGAGCACAACAATCAAGGCACCTCAGTCGGAGCTTTTTGTTTCCGAGCTAGAACACCCATCGGTCCTTATTGAAGGACTTGCTGCGTTCTACCAAACCTCGGCGGGCGCCGCCTATTTGGGAGATTCCCTTGAGACACTGAGGGCGCTCCCTGACAACAGTGTGAATCTCGTGTTTACGTCGCCCCCGTATGCGCTTCACTTCAAGAAGGAGTACGGAAACGTTAGTAAGAATGACTACGTCAAGTGGTTTTTGCCTTTTGCGCGAGAGATTTACCGTGTGTTGAGTGATGACGGAAGCTTCGTCCTCAATATCGGAGGAAGTTGGAATCCGGGAACGCCGACGCGATCCTTATATCACTACAAACTGATGATTGCGCTCGTGGAGGAACTCCGATTCCATCTCGCGCAAGAGTGCTATTGGTATAACCCGGCAAAGATGCCAGTACCCGCCGAGTGGGTTACAGTGCGTCGGGTTCGAATCAAGGATTCAGTCGAACATGTATGGTGGTTGGCCAAAACCTCTGCGCCCAGAGCGGACAACCGGAGGGTTTTGCGTCCCTACAGTGCCGATATGGTCCGGCTGGCACAGAAGGGTGTTAAGGCGACCGTCCGCCCGTCGGGGCACGCCATCACCTCGTCATTTGACAAGATTCAATCGGGTGGGTCGATTCCGTCAAATGTCTTTCAAGATCACATCGCGAGCGACATGCTGATTGTCGGCAACAACTCTGCAAACGATCCGTATACCAAGCGCTGTAAGGAATCGGGGCTCAAGATTCACCCCGCGCGCTTTCCTGCTGCGCTCCCCGAGTTCTTCATTAGGCTTTTGACAAACGAAGGAGACCTGGTGTTAGACCCGTTCGCGGGTTCAAACACGGCCGGCGCAGTTGCCGAACGTTTGGGGCGCCGTTGGCTTGCGATGGAGATCGTTGAGGAGTATCTCGCAGCGAGCAAATTCAGGTTTGGCGAATAGCCAAGTTTGGATTGGCCCCCAATTCGAGACCCCGGATTCGCGCCTGGAATCATTCGCGGCGGAGCAAATTTTGGCCAGGTGGCCCACCTGCCGGCGCAGGTGGCGGCGCTAACCGCCGTGCTCGCGCAATCTGCCACCGCGCTCTCGCTCGACGGCATCGCCGCGCACTTCAGCGGCCGCGGCGCGTGGAAGCGGCGCCTGGCGCAAATCGTGGATACCCTCGTGGCGCTGGGCCGCGCCCGCGTGGTGGGTGGCACGACGTATCTCGGGACACAAGGATGAATTCCGCTCTGCTCGTCTTCGTGCTGCTCGCACCGATGCTTGCGTTGCTTGTCGCGATGGCAGCGGGCGTTTGGTGGATGCGGCGCGACCCGCTCACGTCCGAGTTGCTGCGGCTGCCCGGCGCGCGCCAAGCCGGGCATTTCTCATCGACCGGTCGAGGCATCCTGACAATCGACTCCTGAAAACCAGTATCCATGCGGGCTCCAGCGGTGGCTACTGACAAATCCCGTCACGCCGCCGGCCGTCGCGAGCGGCTTCGTAGAGCGGCTTCGTAGAGCGGCTTTGAAAGCCCGGCGAACTCGGAAAGGAATTGGCCGTTTTCCTGCAAGGTCCGGAACGTTTGAAAGGTTTCTGTGGATGCCTTTCAAAGCGCGTTCGTTCGGACCGGCGCGACCGCGCCCCCATCCCGTGGGAGCGGCGATTCGGGCGCTGGAGCGGAGCCGCAAGCGAGGTGAGGATACCGGCCGGCCGTGGGCGTTGTCCGCTGCTGCAGCGCAACAGCCTGATTTTTCTGCGGAAATTCTCGACGATTCTGCTTGTCCCTATCGCTTCGCCGGAACAAAGCGACTATTCTGTAGTTTGGATAGGGAGGGATCTCTGGCGAGCGATTCGCGTTGATACAAGTGCACAAAAAAAGCACATTTCGAGGAGGAAGACAAAGCGATGGACATGAACCGCAGACAGTTCTTCAAGGTCTGCTCGGCGGGCATTGGAGGCTCCAGCATCGCGGCGCTCGGTTTCAGTGTGAAACCGGCGCTGGCTGAAGCGCGCAACTTCAAGCTCGCGCGAACGACCGAAACCCGCAACACCTGCCCGTATTGCTCGGTAGGCTGCGGCATCATCATGTACAGCCTCGGCGACAAGTCCAAGAACGTGAAGGCCGAGATCATCCACATCGAGGGCGACCCCGATCACCCGGTCAATCGCGGCACGCTGTGCCCGAAGGGCGCCGGCCTGATGGGTTTCATCCACAGCGAGAACCGCCTCAAGCATCCCGAGTACCGCGCGCCGGGCTCGAAGGAGTGGAAGCGCATCTCGTGGGACGAGGCCTTCGGCAAGATCGCCAAGCTGATGAAGGACGACCGCGACAAGAACTTCGTGGCCAAGACCGACGACGGGCTGACCGTCAATCGCTGGCTCACCACCGGGTTCCTCGCCGCTTCTGCCTCTTCCAACGAATCCGGCTACATCACGCACAAGGTGGTCCGTTCGATGGGGATGCTGGTATTCGACAACCAGGCACGCGTTTGACACGGCCCCACGGTGGCGAGTCTCGCCCCGACGTTCGGCCGCGGTGCAATGACGAATCACTGGACCGACATCAAGAATGCCGATGTGGTTCTGATCATGGGCGGCAACGCCGCTGAAGCGCATCCGTGCGGCTTCAAGTGGGTGACCGAAGCCAAGCACCACAACAAGGCGAAGCTGGTCGTGGTGGACCCGCGCTTCACGCGCTCGGCCGCCATGTCGGACTACTACGCGCCGATCCGCGTCGGCACCGACATCGCCTTCCTCGGCGGCATCATCAATTACCTGCTCGCCAACGACAAGATCCAGCACGAGTACGTCAAGGCCTACACCAACGCCTCGTTCGTGGTGAATGCCAGCTACAAGTGCGAGGACGGCATCTTCTGCGGCTACGACGAGGCCAAGCGCAAGTACGACAACAAGGACTGGGCCTACGAGCTGGACAAGGACGGCTTTGCGGTGGTCGATGAGACCATGCAGCACGAGCGCTGCGTGATGCAGATCATCAAGCGCCATTACTCGCGCTACACCCCGGAGATGGTGGAGACGATCTGCGGAACGCCCAAGGCGGCCTTCCTCAAGGTGTGCGAGATGATCGCCACGACCTCCAGGCCGGACCGCGTGATGACGATCATGTACGCGCTGGGGTGGACGCAGCACTCGCAGGGCTCGCAGATGATCCGCACCGGCGCGATGGTGCAGCTTCTGCTGGGCAACATCGGCCTTGCAGGCGGCGGCATGAATGCGCTGCGCGGTCACTCGAACATCCAGGGCCTGACCGACCTGGGCCTGCTTTCCAACCTGCTGCCCGGCTACATGACGCTGCCGGGCCAGTCGGAGCAGAAGATCGAGGATTACCTGGCCAAGCGCGCGCTCAAGCCGTTGCGGCCGAACCAGATGAGCTACTGGCAGAACTATCCGAAGTTCTTCGTCAGCTTCCAGAAGGCATGGTGGGGCAAGGCGGCGACCGCGGAAAACCAGTGGGCCTACGATTACCTGCCCAAGCTCGACAAGGGCTACGACGTGCTGCAGGCCTTCGAGATGATGCACCAGGGCAAGATCAACGGTTACCTCTGCCAAGGCTTCAACCCGGTGGCCTCGTTCCCCAACAAGGCGAAGATCGTCGGCGCGCTGTCCAAGCTCAAGTTCCTCGTCATCATCGATCCGCTGGCCACCGAGACCTCCGAGTTCTGGCAGAACTTCGGGCCGTACAACGACGTCAAGCCCGAGGAGATCCAGACCGAGGTGTTGCGCCTGCCATCGACCTGCTTCGCCGAGGAGGACGGTTCGCTGACCAACTCCGGCCGCTGGCTGCAATGGCACTGGAAGGGCGCCGAGCCGCCGGGCGAGGCCAAGGCCGATCCGGAAATCATGGCCGAGATCTTCACGCGGGTTCGGGCGCTGTACCAGAAAGACCAGGGCGCATTCCCCGATCCGATCGTCAACCTGACCTGGCCGTACCGCAACCCGAAGTTCCCCTCGCCGGAAGAGCTGGCAATGGAGTTCAGCGGCAAGGCGCTGGCCGACGTGACGGATCCGAAAGATCCGACCAAGGTGCTGGCCAAGGCCGGCGAGCAGGTGGCGGGCTTCGCACAGCTGCGCGACGACGGCTCGACCTCCTGCGGCTGCTGGATCTACTCGGGCAGTTGGACGCAGGCCGGCAACCAGATGGCGCGGCGCGACAACGCCGATCCGTTCGGCATCGGCCAGACGCTCAACTGGGCGTGGGCCTGGCCGGCCAACCGGCGCATCCTGTACAACCGCGCCTCGGCCGATCCGGCCGGCAAGCCGTGGAACGCCAAGCGCAAGCTGGTGGCGTGGACCGGCGAAAAGTGGGCCGGCTCGGACATTCCCGACATGCGGCCGGACGCCAAGCCCGAAGAGGGTGTCGGCCCCTTCATCATGACCGCGGAAGGCGTGGCCAAGCTGTTCGTGCCCAGCGGCATGGTCGATGGCCCCCTGCCCGAGCACTACGAACCGTTCGAGTCGCCGCTCGCCACCAATCCGCTCAATCCGAAGAACGCGAAGGCCTTCGCCAACCCGGCGGCGCGCGTGTTCAAGGGCGACATGGAGCAGTTCGGCAAGCCGGACAAGTTTCCCTACGCGGCCACCACCTATCGCCTGACCGAGCACTTCCACTACTGGACCAAGCACGTTCACGACAATGCCGTGGCGCAGCCGCAGCAGTTCGTCGAGATCGGCGAGGAACTGGCGGCCGCCAAGGGCATCAGGAACGGCGACAAGGTGCGGGTGACGAGCAACCGCGGCAAGATCGAAACCGTGGCGGTGGTGACCAAGCGCATCCGCACCATCACCTGTGACGGCAAGAAGGTGTTCCAGGTCGGCATTCCGATCCATTGGGGCTTCAAGGGCGTGGCGCAAAGAGGCTACATCGCCAATACGCTGACGCCGTTCGTCGGCGACGCCAACACGCAGACGCCGGAGTTCAAGGCGTTTACCGTGAATATCGAGAAAGCCTGAGGAGACCGACATGGGACTGCAAACGCTCGATCTCAAGCAGCGCTCGGCCACCACCACGCCGAGCCCCCAGGCCAAGAGCAACGTGACGGAAGTCGCCAAGCTCATCGATGTTTCCAAGTGCATCGGCTGCAAGGCCTGCCAGGTGGCCTGCAGCGAATGGAACGACCTCAAGGAGGAAATCGGCTTCAACCACGGCACTTACGACAACCCGCGCGACCTGACGGAAAACTCGTGGACGGTGATGCGCTTCTCCGAAGTCGAGATGAAGGAGGGCGAGGAAGCGCGCCTCGAATGGCTGATCCGCAAGGACGGCTGCATGCACTGCGCCGACCCGGGCTGTCTGAAAGCCTGTCCGGCACCGGGGGCGATCGTCCAGTACGCCAACGGCATCGTCGATTTCAACCAGGAAAGCTGCATCGGCTGCGGCAACTGCATCACCGGCTGCCCGTTCAACGTACCGCGCATCTCGCAGAAGGACAGCAAGGCGTACAAGTGCTCGCTGTGCTCGGACCGCGTTTCGGTCGGCCTCGAGCCGGCCTGCGTGAAGACCTGTCCGACCGGCGCGATTTCCTTCGGTTCGAAGGAAGACATGACCGATCTGGCCGAAGAGCGCGTGGTCGACCTGGTGGAGCGCGGCTACAAGACGGCCGGGCTGTACGATCCGAAGGGCGTCGGCGGCACGCACGTGATGTATGTGTTGAAGCATGCCGACCAGCCGATGCTCTATGCCGGCCTGCCGGCCGATCCGTCGGTCGCCTTCAGCGTTGAGCTGTGGAAGGGCGGCCTCAAGCCGCTCGCCCTGCTGGGCATGGGCGCGGCGATGCTGGGCGGCTTGCTGCACTACCTCAAGGTCGGTCCGAACGATGCGGATGCCGAAGAGAAAGAAAAGGAGGCGTCATGAGCACGTCGATCCAGCGCTATACCGAGCGGGAGCGCATGAACCACTGGGTCATCGCGATCCTGTTCTTCCTGGCCGGCCTGTCCGGGCTGGCGTTCTTCCACCCGTCGATGTACTGGCTCACCAACCTGTTCGGCGGGGGCGCATGGACCCGCATTCTGCATCCGTTCCTCGGCGTGCTGATGTTCATGTCGTTCTTCGGGTTGATGACCAAGCTGTGGCACCACAACAAGATCACCGACGCCGACAAGAAATGGCTGGCCGCAGTGTCGGAGAACCTCACCGGGCACGAGGAAGGCCTGCAGGATGTCGGGCGCTACAACGGCGGCCAGAAGGTGCTGTTCTGGGTCACCGTTGTCTGCACCTTCCTGCTACTGGTCACCGGGGTGATGTTTTGGCAGCCGTGGTTCGCCGACTCGTTCCCGATCGGGCTGCGGCGCATCGCGGCGCCGCTGCACGCGCTGTCGGCGGCAGTGCTGATCCTTGGCACCATTGTCCATATCTATGCCGCGATCTGGATCAAGGGCTCGATCCGGGCGATGTCGCGCGGCACGGTATCCGCGGCCTGGGCGCGCAAGCACCATCCAGCGTGGTATCGCGAAATGACGCGCAATTCATGATCCGATCGACAGCGATCCGCCGCCGGGGCAGCCCGGCGGCATCCCCGATTCCGGCCCGCAGATGACGCAAGTCCATAGCATTCTTCCCGCGGAACAGATCGCTGCCGGCCGTGCCGGCGAAATCCCCTTCCTGCGCCTTCCCGAAATCCGGAGTCTGTTCGGCGACCGTGCGCGGCGGCTCAGGCAACTGGCGGGCGGCCATCCGCTCGGCGACTATCTGCTGTTCGTTGCACGCATTGCCGATGCGCAGCAGGCGCTGATCGGCGCCTTGCCGCCGATCATGCCACCAGGCGCGGCCGACCTCGCGCGGGCGCACGAACATCGCATGCCGCCGCTGTCGGCGGTCAGCCACCGGCGTGACCCGGTGTGGTGCGACATGCTTCGCCGCATGTTGCGCCAACTGGCCGACGAAACCGAGGGCGGCCTGCGCGACACGCTGGTCAAGCTGGAAGGCATGCGCAATGAATACTACGAAGCGCAAGCCTCGAAGCTGCTCGCCGGCGTAACCCTCGGCCTGGACCGCGCCCACGCTCCGCTGATCGGCGCCGCCTTGCAGATCTATTGGGCGCATCTGGTGGCCACGCTCGGCGCGGAAAACTTTCCGCCGCTCGATGTGCCGACGATCTGTCCATGCTGCGGCTCGCGTCCGACTTCCAGCATCGCGCGCATCGGCGGCGAGTTCTCCGGCTATCGGTACCTGCACTGCTCGCTTTGCGCCACCGAGTGGCACTACGTGCGCATTAAGTGCAGCAATTGCGAATCGACCCGGGGCATTCACTGTTACGGCATCGAAGGTGGCTCAGCCGCAGTCAAGGCCGAGTGCTGCGACGAATGCGGCACCTATCGCAAGATTCTCTATCAGGACAAGGATCCGCACGTCGATCCGGTGGCCGACGACATGGCTACTCTCGCGCTCGATCTGCTGGTCGCCGAACAGCATGGCAAGCGGCTGGCCGGCATGAATTTCATGCTTGTTCATGGCGAGGCCGAGGAAGGCGAGGACAGTCCGCCGCCCGAACTCGTCGGTTCCTCGCCACCACCAGGGTAGGCCATGACGCAGCCAGTCGAGTCGGTGGTCCACCGCTCGCAGGCCAAAGCAACCCGCCTGCCTTCGGTTGACCGTTTCCTCAAACACACGCAACTCGCCGCGCTGATCGCGCAGCACGGGCATCGGTTCGTTGTCGAGGCCGCTCGCGCGGTGTTCGCGCTGCGGCGCGAAGCCGCTGCTGCGGGCGGAGACGTCGATGTGTCCGACGAGGGGCTCGTCGCCTCGGTGCAGGAGCATATCGCGCAGCGTCTCGCGCCACGGCTGCGCCGCCTGATCAACCTCACCGGCACCGTGCTCCACACCAACATGGGCCGCGCGCTGTTGGCACCCGAAGCCATCGCGCATATCGGGCGCACCATGGCGGCGCCGAACAATCTCGAATACGACGTCGATTCCGGCGAACGCGGCGACCGCGATACGCTGGTCGAGAATCTGCTGTGCGAGCTCACCGGTGCCGAAGCCGCCACCGTGGTGAACAACAACGCCGCCGCGGTATTGCTGACCATCGCCGCGCTGGCGGCCGGACGCGAGGTCATCGTCTCGCGCGGCGAACTGGTGGAAATCGGCGGCGCCTTCCGCATGCCCGACGTGATGGCCTCGGCCGGCGCGCGCATGGTCGAGGTCGGCACCACCAATCGCACCCATCCGCGCGATTACCAGCAGGCGATCAACGCCGATACCGCGCTGTTGATGAAGGTGCACACCAGCAACTACGCGATCGAGGGATTCACCGCTGCGGTATCCGAATCGGAGATGGCGAAGATTGCCCGCGCTGCCGGCGTGCCGGCGGCCAGCGATCTGGGCAGCGGCAGCCTGATCGATCTGTCCACCTGGGGATTGCCGCGCGAGCCGCTGCCGCAGGACATGCTGCGCAAAGGCATCGATGTCGTCACGTTCTCGGGCGACAAGCTGCTGGGCGGCCCGCAGGCCGGCCTGATCGTCGGCAAGCGAGAGCTTGTCCAGAAGATCAAGAAGCATCCGCTCAAGCGCGCGCTGCGCGTTTCCAAGCTCGTGCTCGCCGCACTCGAAGCGACGCTGGCGATTTACCGCCATCCCGAACAGCTCACGCAGCGCCTGCCGACCCTGCGCCTGCTTGCGCGCGATCCCGGCGAGATGCTGGCAATGGCGCAGCGCCTCGAAGCGACAATGCGCAGCGCGCTCGGCACCCGTTATGTCATAGAAATCGTGTCGCTCAAAAGCCAGATCGGCAGCGGCTCGCTGCCGGTCGACAGGCTGCCCAGTGCGGGCTTCGCGATCCGCGCAGCCGGCGAGAAGCGCGCCGGGTCAGCGCTCAACGCACTCGCCGAGGCCTTGCGCAAACTGCCGGTGCCGGTAGTCGGGCGCATCGCCGACGGCGCGCTGCTGCTCGATCTGCGCTGCCTCGAGGACGAAGCCGAATTCATTTCGCAACTGGGCGAACTGCGGATCGGAGAGATCGCGTGATCGTCGGTACCGCGGGCCATATCGATCACGGCAAGACCGCGCTGGTGCGCGCGCTGACCGGCGTCGATACCGATCGCCTGCCGGAAGAGAAGAAGCGCGGCATCTCGATCGAACTCGGCTATGCCTATCTGCCGGTCGAGGCTGCGCCGGCGATGGGCTTCATCGACGTGCCGGGCCACGAGCGCCTGGTGCACACCATGCTGGCGGGTGCAACCGGTATCGATTTCGGCCTGCTGGTCGTTGCGGCCGATGACGGTGTGATGCCGCAGACGCGAGAACACCTGGCGATCCTGCATCTGCTCGGCGTGCCGCAGGCCGCGTGTGCGATCACCAAGGTCGACCGCGTGCCGGCCGATAGGCTGCGCGAGGTCGAGGGCGAAGTGCGGGTGCTGCTCGCCGGCACCAGACTTGCCGAAGCCCCGATATTCGACGTGAGCAGCATCGATGGCACCGGTATCGATGCGCTGCGCGCGCATCTGCTCGCCGCCCAAGCCGGGATCCGGCGCAATGCCGCGCCGGGTGCGTTTCGTCTGGCGATCGATCGCGTGTTCACGCTCGACGGCGCGGGCACCGTGGTCACCGGCACCGTGTTCGCCGGTGAAGTGCGCATCGGTGACGAGTTGCAGGTTGTGCCGGGTCAGCGGCGCGTGCGCGTGCGCAGCTTGCGGGCACAGAATCGGGCTGCCGATTGCGGCCGCCCCGGCGATCGCTGCGCCCTGGGACTGGCCGGCATCGAGGTCGCCGATATCGCGCGCGGACAGTGGGTGGTCGACCCGCGTGCGGCATCGGGCAGCTCGCGCGTCGACGTGCGCATCGACATGTTGCCGCACCTGGCCAAGCCGTTGCGTTCCGGAGCTGCGGTGCATGTTCATGCCGGCGCGGCGCACGCAGTAGGCCGCGTCGCGCTGCTCGATGCCGAGGCCGTGCCACCCGGCTCTGGCGCGCTGGCGCAGATCGTGTTGCAGCAACCGCTTGGACTGTGGACCGGCGACCGTATCGTGCTGCGCGACGCCTCGGCCTCGCAGACCATCGGCGGCGGGCAGGTTCTCGATCCGCTCGCCCCGGTGCGCTATCGGCGTGTCCCCGAACGTCTCGTTCAGTTGCAGGCGCTGGCCCTTGCCGATCCTGCGCAACGGCTCGCTGCCTTGCTGCAGGCGGCGCCGGCGGGCGTTCGGCTCGATGCCCTGCCCGTTAGCTGGGGGCGCAGCGATGCCGACGCGCTGCTGCGCGGTGTGGCGCATCAGCGCGTGCGCCGCGGCGACATCGACATCGCCTTCACGCCGTCACACTGGCAAGCCTTTGCCGATGCGGTGGTTGAAGCGGTGCGCGGATTTCATCAGCGCTTCCCCGACGAACCGGGTGTCGATTTGGCGCGGCTGTCCCGCATGGCGTTTGCGCGCGTCGAGCCGGCGGTGGTTCAAGCTGCGGCAGAAACACTGGTCGAGGCAGGCCGGCTGGCGCGCCAGGGCGCGTGGCTGATGCTGCCCGAGCATGCGGTGCGCCTGTCGGAGCAGGAACGTGTATTCGCAGAGCGCATCCGGCCGCTGCTGATGGCACGGGCGTTCGATCCGCCGTGGGTGCGCGACGTCGCCGCAGCTACCGGGCAGCTCGAAACCGTCACGCGGGTGCAGCTCAACCGGCTGGCGAAAAGCGGCATCGTCTATCAAGTGGTGCGCGACCTGTTCTACGATGCCGACGCCATCGCGCGCCTGGCCGCGATTGCGCAGGCGGTGCAGGCCGAGTGCGGCGAACTTCGTGCCGCGGCGTTTCGCGACCGCACCGGCCTGGGACGCAAGCGAGCGATCCAGATTCTCGAGTTTTTCGATCGCATCGGGCTGACGCGGCGCATTCATGCGCGCGGCGACGACAAGCATGTGCTGCGATCGAACCACCCTTTGCAGGGGCTGATGGCCAATCAGCCGCCGACATCGCAGAGGCCGATTTCATGAAGGAAGGGAAGCGTCCCTGGTGGGGCGGCCGGGCTTCAAACCCGGTGGGTGGCGCCATGCGCCGCCGGGTGGGTTCGACTCCCATTCTCTTCCGCCAGTTTCCGCCGTAGCCATGCAGGTGCGCGGCTACGAGTTTCCCGACGACCTCCACTACCTGGTCGCCTATGACATGTGGGCGCGGTTCGAGGATGACGGTCTGGTGCGTGTCGGTGCGACCGCGCTTGGCGTGGCGCTGGCGGGCGAGATCGTTGCCTTCCTGCCCAAGCCGGTCGGCGAGAACGTCGAACAGGGCCGCGCGGTCGGCGCGATCGAGCTTTTCAAAACCATCATTTCCGCCAAGGCGCCGCTCAGCGGTGTGCTGGTCGAAGTCAACGACGCGGTGGGACGCACGCCGGCGCTGCTCAATCGCGATCCGTACGGTGCCGGCTGGCTGGCGCGCATCCGCCCTGCGAACTGGGCGGCGGACTCTGCAATGCTTGCGCACGGTACTGCCGTGGCCGAGGCGATGGAGCGTGTGTGGCAAGGCTACCGCGAGGACGGTTACGATGTCTGATGCGCACCGGAAGAAGCTCGCGATACTGCTTTGGGCGACCGATCCGGCGCAGCCGCAGTTGTGCGCCACGCCGTTCTTTCATGCGGCCGCCGCTGCCGCGCTGGATGTCGAGGTCGAGGTGCATTTCGCGGCGCGTTCGGTGTTGCTGCTGGTGCCGGGTTGTGCGCAGGGTTTGCGCGCGAGCGAGCGCGAAGCGACGACCGTCTACGAGCACATGCATCAGGCCGTCGAGCATGGCGCCCGATTCTTCGCCTGCAGCGCAGCCATCGCTGCAAATGGGCTGGAAGGTGCCGATTTGATGCCGGCGTTGCATGGCCGAGGCGGTGCGACTGCATTCATTGCGCGCAGTCTCGATCCCGCATGGGCTACGCTGGTGTTCTGATGTCCCCGCGCTGTGCCGATGTTCTAGTCAGACCGTGCCGGCTTGACGTTGTCGCAGGTCATGCTTTTGACGCAGGTACCGACCACGGCAGCGCGTTGTCCGGAAGCAGGATTTCGCCGGCGTCGGTCATGTCGTAGCCGGCCAGCCCGGCGACGCGGCGGCGAAAGATTGGGTCGCGCAAGACATCGAGCAATGTGCGGATCGGCGCCGCGTCGAGGCTGCTCTGCGCGACCAGAAGAAAATAATCCTCCGGCACCAGCGGAACAAAGGCGAGCCCCAGTTGCCGGGCGGCCGCTTCGATGCCGACGCCGACGTCGGCAGCACCGGAAGCAATGCGCGTTGCGACACCGAGATGGGTGTACTCCTCGACTTCGTAACCGATCAATGCGCGCGGCTGGACGTGCTCGTCGGCGAGGAACTGGTCGGTCACCAGCCGGGTGCCCGAGCCCTTCTGCCGATTTATGAAGCGCAGCCCGGCGCGTGCAACCTCGGCAAAGCTGGTGATTTGCCCTTCCAGCGAGGCGCGCAGCATCAGGCCCTGCACCCGGGTGGCGAAACGGATCAGCCGGTTTTCCCTGGGTTTCAACCACCGGCGGTAGCCAAGATGCTGCACCGAGCCCTTGCGCTGGTTGCGCGCGCAGTGGAAACCGGCGATATCGCAGGCGCCCTGGGCCAGCGCCTTGAGGTTTTCCTCACTGCCGGAAAAGCGCAGATCGACGAACGTCGTGCTGCTGCGTCGTTCGATTTCCTCGCGCAGGATCGGCAAGGCCAGATCATGGCTGGCGCGCAGGCGCAACGTCTCCTTCTCGGCGAACAGGTCTTCCTGCAGTTCCGCGAGGAACTCCGCCTCCAGGCTGGCGGCAACCGGTGCAAAGCGCGACAGGATGCGCTGCTGCGCCCACAGCAGTCGAGCGCCGAAGGCGGTCAGCGTGGCGCCGCGCCCGCGCTGCTTGACGATGAGTTCCGCAGCGAGCTTCTGTTCTTTCGCCCGCATCATGCCCCAGGCATGGCGATAGGACATGCCCAGAGTGCGCGCCGCTTGCGACAGCGAGCCGGATGTCCGCACGCCTTCGAGCAGCATGAACAGCGTGTCGTCGGGCGTGACGCCGCGCAGTCCGTCGTCGGGCGACAGGCTGAAGCTCACACGTAGCGAAAACGGCAGCGGGCCGGGTTTCATGGCATCGGGTTTGCGCCGGCGCATGCCGGCCGGTGAGGCGAGTTCGGTCATTGCGCGCCGGTCGCGGAGTTACTGCGCGTATTGTCGCGCATAGACGGCGTCGTTGTAGAGCGGCTCGCCGTATCGATCACGGCCGTAGTTGCGGATGATGTTCTGGCCTTCTTCCGAAGCGACGAATTCGATGAATCGCCGCGCCGTCGCCTCGCCAGGCGTACCGCCGGTGGCCAACATCGCAGAGTACGTATTGACCAGTGCCTTGTCGCCACGGTACAGCACGGCGAGTTGCGGCAATTCCTTTTTGGCGGCGACCCAGGTGCTGCTGTCCGTCATGAAGTAGGCACCGTCGGCGTTGGCACGCTTGAGGCTCGCCGTCATGAAATCGTTGGTGACGATGTACCAGGCGCCTTCGGGCGCGACGCCGGCCGATTTCCAGACCGATAGTTCCTTCTGGTGCGTGCCCGAGTTGTCGCCCCGCGAGACAAACTTCGCCTGCGCGGCGGCGATGCGCCGAAAGGCATCGACCGCGCTCTTCGCTTCGACGATTTTGGCCGGATCACTGGCCGGGCCGACGATATAGAACTCGTTCGAGCCGATCAATGTGCGCTGTGCCGCCCAGCCTTGGGCAACCGCGGTTTCCTCCTGCCCCGGCGCGTGCACCATGACCATATCAACCTTCTTCTCCTTGAGGAGCTTCATCGATTGGCCGGTGCCAGCCTTGTGCCAGACCATCTGCGCATCTGCCTTGGCAGCGAAGGTTTCAGCAAGCAGTTTGAGCAGGCCGAGTTCGCCCGGGCTGCCGGTTGCGAGCGAGAACGCATGCGCACCGCTGCCGAAGACTTCCATCTTCGATTCCTGCGCGTATGCGGACGCCGACGTCGAAACCATGAGCAGCGCGGCGATGCGGATCATCCATTGGCGCATGATTACCTCAAACCTTCTTCGCATTCGGGAAGAAAAGATGCTCGCCGCCGATCTTGTAGTCGGCGATGGCCTTCTGGCCTTCGGCGGAAACCAGCCAGTCGATGAACTGCTGGCCGAGTTCCTTCTTCACATGCGCATGCCTGGCAGGGTTTACCAGAATGACACCATACTGGTTGAACAGCTTGCTGTCGCCCTCGACCAGGATCTTGAGATCGCCGCGGTTCTTGAAGTTGAGCCAGGTGCCGCGGTCGGCGAGGATGTAGGCATTGATCGACGAGGCGGTGTTGAGCGCCGGCCCCATGCCCGAGCCGGTTTCCTTGTACCAGGCGCCCCTGGCTGCCTCGAGGTCGATGCCGGCTGCCTTCCAGTAGCGCAGTTCGGCGGCGTGCGTGCCGCTCTTGTCGCCGCGCGAGACGAACGGCGCCTTGGCGGATTCGACCTTGCGCAGTCCGTCGAGGATGTCTTTGCCCGCGGCCTTTGCCGGGTCGTCCTTAGGTCCGATCAGGATGAAATCGTTGTACATCACCTCCTTGCGCTCGACGCCGTATCCCTCGACGACGAATTTTTCCTCGGCAGCCCTGTCGTGTACGAACACGACGTCGGCATCGCCGCGGCGTCCGATGTCGAGCGCCTGTCCGGTTCCCAGGGCAACCACGCGCACCTGCACACCGGTCTTCTGCGCGTAGATCGGCAGCAAGTGGCCGAACAGGCCCGATTGCTCGGTCGAGGTGGTGGAGGCGACGGTGATGAACCTGTCTTCGGCCCTGACACCGGTTGTGAAGGCAAGCAGTACAGTAACCAGGCAGAGTAACAAGCGGCGATAGAGACTCACGGCAATTCTCCTTTCAGGTAGTCATCCGCTTCGCGCGATCGAGGTTGGCGGAAAAATTCGTCGGCGGGCGAATGCTCGGTGATGCGGCCGTCGTGCACGAAGACGATGTCGTCGGCGAGCCGCCGCGCCTGGCCGAGGTGGTGGGTGATCATCACGATCTTGGTGCCGCTGGCGGCGATCTCGGCGACGATGCGCTCGACTTCGCGCGAGGCGGCCGGGTCGAGGCTCGCCGTGGGTTCATCGAGGAACAGGATGCGCGGCAGCAGCGACCAGGCGCGCGCCAGCGCCACCCGCTGCTGCTCGCCACCGGAGAGCACGCGCGCCGGCCGCTGCGCCACATGCCCCAGTCCCACCCGTTCGAGCGCGGCGTTTGCGCGCGTCCTGCGCTCGCCCTGCGCAATGCCGGCCAGCGACAGCGCGTACTCGATGTTGGCCAACGCCGAGCGGCGCAACAACACCGGTCGCTGGAACACCATCGCCTGCGCGGCCGGGTGGGTCGTCTTGCCGCCCCAGGTGATTTCGCCTGCGGACGGTTTGAGCAGGCCGTGCATCAGGCGCATGGTCACGCTCTTGCCGGCGCCGTTCGGTCCGAGCAGCACGGTGCGCGTCGAAGCTTCCAGACGCAGATTCAAATCCGCGACGACCGGGCGCTCGCCGGGCGCGAAGCTCACCCCGCGCAGTTCGAGCGGGAACATCACGTTGTGCTTGCCCGGCGGCAACTTCGGGTCACCCATATCGGTGCAGCGCCCAGCGTCGCGTGGCGTGGGCGGCCGCATTGACCACAATTACGATGCCGACCAGGATGATGCCCAGCGCCAGCGCCAGCGGCAGGTCGCCCTTGCTGGTTTCGAGGGCGATGGTCGTTGTCATCACGCGAGTGACACCGTCGATGTTGCCGCCGACTATCATCACCGCGCCCACTTCTGCGATCGCGCGGCCAAACGCAGCCAGCACCACGGTGACCAGCGAATACCGCGTATCGATCAGCAGGGTGAGTGCGGCGCGGCCGGTCGAGGCGCCGAGCGATTTGAGCTGCTCACGGTATTCGCGCCAGGCGTCGGCGACGATCTGGCGCGCAAACGCGGCGATCAGCGGCGTGATCAGCACGGTCTGCGCGACCACCATCGCCGCCGGGGTAAACAACAAACCGAATTGTCCGAGCGGGCCGGCGCGCGACAGCAGCAGGTACACCAACAGGCCGACCACCACCGCCGGCAGGCCGATGAACGCGTTGAGCAGAACGGTCACCGGTTCGCGCCCGGCGAAGCGCCCGACCGCGACCGAGGCGCCGAGCGGCAGTCCGATGAGCGAGCCGAACAGCACCGCGGAGAGGCTCACGCGCAACGACAGGCCGACGATGCCGAGCAGTTTGGCGTCGAATCCACCGATCAAGGTCAACGCGGTCGACCATGCCTCGCCGAGCGTGCTCATCGGCTGGTCGCGCCCGCAGGCGCGGCCGGGCAAGCCGCTGACGCGAGGTGGCAGCCCGCGCGGCGCGGCGCAAGAACGGTTAGTGGTCGACGCCGACCATCACGCTGTCTGCCTTGATCAGCGCATAGGCGGTGGCGCCCTCCTTGAGGCCGAGCGCCGTGACTGACGCGGTGGTTACCTGGGCCGTGATCTCGATGCCGGGGACAATCTCCAGCGTGACTTCGCTGTTGATGCTGCCGTGGGTGATCTTCCTCACCGTACCCTTGAGCTGATTGCGCGCGCTGACTCTCATGGCGGACTTCCTCCTCTACAAGAACGAAGTCCGATTGTACGTCGGCGCGTGCCTTTGCCCGGCTGACTGCACGACCTGCCACGCCAACCCGGCCACCGCGATGGCGCAACCGCGTCCGGCCCGCATGAATCCGGAGTGCGGCGCGCAAGGATCGGCGAGAACGGCGCGGCGGGCAACAAATCTTCAACGGGAATGGCGTCGGCTGGTGCAGGAGCGCCGAGTATAGGCAGCGCGCCGCCGCCGCAAAATAGGCAACGCAAAGCATAAGTCGCCGTCGACCCGATCGGCTGCGTGATCCGCATCACGGTGCCGTACGGGCATTCCTCAAGCCGACCGTCAATCTGCCGAATCTTCTGGTGGGTCGCGGCGCGTTCCGCGACCCGTCAGTAATCGGACGCAACGCCCTGGCAGGCGAGAGCGGCGGATGCCGTGCCGCCGCGACTGGCGAGTCGAGCGGCAAGACCACAACAACGGAGTTTCGGACCATGCAGAATGAAATCACCTTCCCCGTCATAGGCCGGCTGTTGCTGCCCATACTGCTGATCGTCGGTTCGACAGTGGTCGAGGGCAGGACCAACTCGGCCAATGGCGAAACCCGCTGGAACTGCCAAGTTGGGCGCGACATGGCCATTGCCTGCGAACTGAGTGCGATGCCGGCGGCTACGGCCGGGATCGAGCGCGTGCCCAACGCATTCGACACCGGCCTGGCCACCGCATCGACGGACGCGCGCGCCGGAAGGCTGCCGGCAATCGTCCAAACCCTGCGCGAGCGGCCGGGTGACCTCGCCGGCCTGCAGGTGAAAATTCCGCTTCACACCGACCCGACCGACATGGTGCTGGTGCACGAACTCGCCCAGGCAGTCATGTGCGGTTCGCGCCCCGACTGCCGGGTCGACTTCCCACCGACCGATTTCGATCTGGCCAGACTCTCGGCTGCCGATCTGGTCGACGCCACGGACGCGGCAATGGGGGATTGAACTACGCCGCCGGCCGCGACGGTAGTTCGCGCGGTGGGTGCGGGCACCGCGGTGCACGCTGCGGCTGGAGCGGGTGAAGGGAATCGAACCCTCGTATGCAGCTTGGGAAGCTGCCGTTCTGCCATTGAACTACACCCGCGGCGCGACGGATTTTATCGCATTCCCGCATGGTAGACTTTGCCGATGAACCTGCCGTCGGTCCAGTCGAACCCCGCCATCAATCTCACGCTCAACGGCGAAGCGCAATCGCTTGCCGGACCGCTCACGGTCGCGCAACTGCTGGCTGCGCGCGGCCTGTCCGGCAAGCGGGTGGCAGTCGAGCGCAATGGCGAAATCGTGCCGCGCGGGCTGCACGAGCAAACCCCGCTGGCCGATGGCGATCGTCTGGAAATCGTCGTCGCCGTCGGCGGCGGCTGAATCACCACTGAGAACGCGCCATGAACGATCCCCTGATGATTGCCGGCAAGGCCTACGCGTCGCGCCTGCTGGTCGGCACCGGCAAGTACAAGGATTTCGCCCAGACCCGTGCGGCCGTCGATGCCAGCGGCGCGCAGATCATCACGGTGGCCATCCGTCGCACCAACATCGGCCAGGAACCGGGGCAACCGTCGCTGCTCGACGTGCTGCCGCCGTCGCAGTACACGATCCTGCCCAACACCGCCGGCTGCTACACCGCCGACGACGCGGTGCGCACCCTGCGCCTGGCGCGCGAACTGCTCGACGGCCACCCGCTGGTCAAACTCGAAGTGCTGGGCGACAAGCACACCTTGTTTCCCGACATGCCGGAAACCCTCAAGGCGGCCGAGATCCTGGTCAAGGACGGCTTCAAGGTGATGGTCTATTGCGCCGACGACCCGATCCAGGCCAAGCGGCTGGAAGATCTCGGCTGTGTCGCGGTGATGCCGCTGGCCAGCCTGATCGGTTCGGGCATGGGCATCCTCAATCCGTGGAATCTCGGGCTGATCATAGAAAACGCCAAGGTGCCGGTGCTGGTCGACGCCGGTGTCGGCACGGCCTCGGACGCGGCGATCGCGATGGAACTGGGCTGCGACGGGGTGCTGATGAATACCGCGATTGCCGGGGCACGCGACCCGGTGTTGATGGCCAGCGCGATGAACAAGGCGGTGCAGGCCGGCCGCGAAGCGTTCCTCGCCGGCCGCATGCCCCGCAGACTCTATTGCGCGACCCCAAGCTCACCCACCGGCGGGATGATCGCTTGATGCAGTGACCTGCCGGCCGGGAATGGTGACTGCGCCCACCAGCTCATTGCGCCGCCGCCCGCAGCGTCGTCCGCCACCACCGCCATGAATCACATCCGCAGTTACGTGCTGCGCCAGGGGCGCGTTTCCGGCGCGCAGGCGCGCTACCGCGACGACATGATGCCGAAGATCGGCATCGACTACGTATCCGGGCTGGTCGATTTCGATGCGGTGTTCGGGCGCCGCGCGCCGCGGCTGCTGGAAATCGGGTTCGGCATGGGCGAGACCACCGCGACCATCGCCCGGTCCATGCCCGATCACGACTTCATTGCGATCGAGGTGCACACGCCCGGCGTAGGCGCCCTGTGCAAGCAGCTTGCCGAGCAGGGCATCGGCAACATCCGCATCGTCCAGCATGATGCGGTCGAAGTCTTGCGCGACATGATTGCCGCCGGCAGCTTGGCCGGCGCACACATCTTCTTTCCCGATCCGTGGCCGAAAAAGCGCCACCACAAGCGCCGCCTGATCCAGCCGCCGCTGGTCGAACTGCTGGCTTCGCGGCTGGCGCCCGGCGGCTACCTGCATTGCGCGACCGATATCGAGGATTATGCGCAGCAGATGGTCGACGTGCTGCAAGGCGCGCCGTTGCTGGAAAACACCGCGGCCAGCCCGGAAGGCTTCGCCACGCGCCCCGCCTATCGCCCGCAAACCAAGTTCGAGGCGCGCGGCCTGCGCCTCGGGCACGGCGTCTGGGATGTGGTGTTCCGGCGCAGACCGGGTCAGTTGCCCGGCGCCGCATCCTGACCTGTACCGTTGCGCCGCGCGACAACCGCCCTTGCTTCCCGTTGCCGGGAATTGCCTCTGCCGCGATTTCCTGTGCGCGGGAAAATCCGCGCGTGGCTACTTTACATGGCAGCTAAGGCACACCGCGCTTCCGGCGTTGGACACTCTTAGAAACGTCGGATTGAACGGGCTGCCCGGACCGCCCGAGGGGACGCCGTGCGGGTCGTGGCAAGACGCGCATTCGACTTCCGCGCCTTCACCCGTGTTGTAGAGCCGTATATCGCCCTTGTCCATTGTCCCGTTTAGGTTCGAGTCAAAGTAAGTGATTGCTCCGCGGGTTCCTGTGGGGGTGCGGAAATCGGTTCCGGGTCCGTTGTTCGTAGGAAAGCGGATTCCCACGGGATGATCGTTGCGCAGATCGGTGCCGATCACGAACGCGGTGAAGTCCGTCGCCCCGGCGGTTATGCCAGGATCGTCGGGATTGCCATTGTTGACGTGGCAACTCAGACAGCCGGTTGCCGACAGGCTCATGTGGCTGGTGGCATCGACGCCGCGATTGTTCCAGGTGTTGAGAAATGCATTGCTGACGGCTGTCTCCTGAGCCTTGTTGTAACGGCCGGAGCCGGGCATGTTGAGGATCGAATCGACCGCGGTCTGGCCATCGTGGCAGGTCAGGCAGGCGATCGAGTTTGCGCCGGGCTGCCCGATTGGCTGCGTCAGGGTCGACGTGCCGAGTTGGCCATAGGTCTGATAGGTCGTCACGCGAACCGTGCGGTTCCACAGCGGAATTTCCGGGGTCGTCGAATTGGCGCCATGCGGCGTGTGGCAGTAGACGCACACCTCTTCGTAGTCATTGCGGAACTGGTCCATCTTCGTTCCGTCCGGACCGCCACCGCCTGGCTGATGCTGGGTCATGTTGTGCCGGGTGTTGGCCACGCTTCCCTGATTCAGGAATTTTGTCGGAAGGTCGCCCTCCGCGAACACCATGCCGCTTGCCACCATAGCCAGATGCAGAACAACGAAAGGAATCGTTTTCATGATTTGATCACCGCGCGGAAGGATCGGCAGTGTCTACGCAATTTCGATGCCAATGTAATCCGCCCGCGGGGGGCGATCTACTGCTCGGCGGCCGGGCGAAGGGCGAGACCTTCCGCCGGGGCAAGCGGGCGGATCACTTCGATCTTGTTGAACAATTGATCGACGACGTAGATCCGCCCGGTTTCGTCGACCGCGACGCCGGCAAGAAGGGCGTATTGTCCCGGGCCATCCTCCAGGCTTGGCTTGCCGATCGCCAGCAGCAGCCTGCCGCCTTCATCGAAGACTTGAAGGTTGTTGAAGCCGGCATCGGAGACGTAAACCTTGCCTTCGCTGTCCACGGCCAGTCCGCGCGGCCGCGAGAACTTGCCCGGCGCGCTGCCGACCTTTCCGATGCTGCGCAGGAAGCGTCCGTTCGGGTCGAACGACTGCACGCGGAAATTCCCGGAGTCGAGAACGTGCAATGTGCCGTCGGGCCCCACTGTGGCCTGCAGCGGCACGTTGAATTGCGCCGGACCGTCGCCGCGGCTGCCGATGGCCCATAGTCGCTGGCCGCCGGCATCGAAGGCAACGACCTTGTGGTTGGCGCTGTCGTTGTGGGCGCGGTCCACCACGTAGATGCGCTGGCCGTCCTTGCTGACGGCGACGCCGGTCGGCCGCTCGAAGTCGCTGGCACCGCCTATCGTGCGAACGTGCAATCCAAGCGGGTCATAGACGAAAACGCGCCGAAGCAGCGCGTCGGCAACAAAGACGTTCATCGAATCGTCGAGCGCCAGGCCGGAAGGCAGCGCCAGGGCGGCAGGCGGGCGGAAACCGAAGCGGAAGAACCGGCGCCGTGCAACGTCGAACACCGCGATGCGTCGTTGGGCGGTGTCCGCGACATAGATGCGCCCCTGCCTAGCGACGACCGCGCCCGGCTTCTCGAATGCCGGGTGGTCGGCAGAATCGTCGCCGGTCAGGCTGCGGCGAATCCGCTCGGCCTCATCCGAGGCCATGACGCTCGATGGCGAACGCAAGGCGGTCTCGTAGATGAAGCGCGGCAGGTCGGGTTCGGCGGGCCAAACGGGTGGGGGCGACCGGCTTGTCGGCGCTTCCCTCTCGGCCAGATTGCTGCAGGACGACACCAGCAGTTGCCCGGTCAGCGCGCAGGCAACAGCCAGAGTCCAGAGCAGTCGTTTCTGTATTCGAAAGGCCGGCATGCCGCGCAAAAACGCATGAAGCATGCCCATGCGCGACGGGTTCAGGCCGGGTCGACTAGAAACATCTGCAGCAGGTCGTTGAGAAAGCGCTGTCCCCTGGCGGTCGGGCGAACGCGAATCCGGTCGGCATCGAGCAGCCCGCGGCTGCGCGGCGAGCAGTTGCGGTTCGATCGCCTCGATCGGCAGCCCGGTGCGCTCGGCGAACAGCGGCGTGGCGAAGCCGTCGCTCAGGCGCAACGCATTCATCATGAACTCGAACGGCAGGTCATGGCCGCCCAGCTCGCGCGATTCGCTGATCTGCCGGCCGCTGGCGACGCCGTCGAGATAGGCGACCGGATGGCGCTCGCGCGCTTCGCGCCAGATGCGGGCCGCGCTCGACAGCTTGCCGTGCGCGCCGGCACCGATGCCCAGGTAATCGCCGAACTGCCAGTAGTTGAGGTTGTGGCGGCAGCGCATGCCAGGCCGCGCATAGGCAGAGGTTTCGTAGTGTTCGTAGCCCGCGGCGTCCAGCCGCGCGTCGACCATGTCCTGCATGTCGGCGGCGAGGTCGGCGTCGGGCAGCGCTGGCGGCGCATGCGCGAACGCGGTGTTCGGCTCCAGCGTCAGGTGATAGCAGGACAGGTGCGCCGTGCTGAACGCCAGCAGGGTGTCGACATCCCGCGCGGCGTCGGCGAACGTCTGCTGCGGCAGCGCGTACATGAGGTCGAGATTGACGTTGTCGAAATGGCGCAGCGCCAGTTCGATCGCGGCGCGCGCCTCGTTCGCATCGTGGATGCGCCCCAGTGCGCGCAGTTTGGCATCGTCGAAACTCTGGATGCCGAGCGACAGACGGTTGATGCCGGCG
This sequence comes from Candidatus Methylophosphatis haderslevensis, assembly GCA_016711925.1. Lineage (GTDB taxonomy): Bacteria > Pseudomonadota > Gammaproteobacteria > Burkholderiales > Rhodocyclaceae > Methylophosphatis > Methylophosphatis haderslevensis. The sequence continues at coordinate 309,520 of JADJSA010000017.1, read as the reverse complement.
GCGCGAAACGCCGCGAAGCGCGTCGCCTCCGCGGTGCCCGGATTGGCTTCGAGCGTGATCTCGGCGCCGGGTAGCAGCGTCACGCGGGTGCGGACCGCGGTCAGCAACTGGTCAAGCGCCGCGGCCGACATCAGGCTCGGCGTGCCGCCGCCGATGAACACGCTGCAAACCCGCCGTCCCCAGATCGACGGCAGCGCGCTCTCGAGATCGGCGATCAGCGCCGCCACATAGGCGGCTTCCGGAATGGGCAGGCGCGCCTCGTGCGAGTTGAAGTCGCAGTACGGACATTTCTTCACGCACCACGGCCAATGCACGTAGAGCGCCAGCGGCGGCGAGGCGGACAACTGCGGGCGCAATGCGTCACCGGGCGCAAGCGCTGCCACCGGGCGCAGCGCAAACGTGCGCCGCTCGCTCATCGGTTCATCGGAAGAGGTCGCCTTCCTGCAGCCGGGCGGCCAGTTTGCCAAAGGCGATCGCGCGGTGCGACAGCACGTTCTTCATCTGGGCCGGAATCTCGGCCGCCGACTGGCCGAGTTGCGCGACGTAGAACAATGGATCGTAGCCGAACCCGCCATCGCCGCGCGGCAGCTGCAGCATTTCGCCATGCCATTCGCCTTCGGCGATCACCGGCTGCGGATCGTTGGCGGAGCGCACCAGCACCAGCACGCAGACATAATGCGCGCGACGGTCCGCTTCCTTGGCCAGGTTCTCCAGCAGCCGCGCGTTGTTTCGCTGGTCGTCCTTGGGCAAGCCCGAAAACAACTGGTCGTAGAGCGCCGACTGGACGCCGGGCATGCCGCCGAGTTTGTAAACGCACAGCCCGGAATCGTCGGCCAGTGCCGGCAGGCCGGTCAGTTGCGCCGCATGGCGCGCCTTGGCCAGCGCATTCTCGATGAAGGTGACATGCGGTTCGGCTGCCTCGGGCACGTTGAACGCCGACTGCGGCACGACCTCGATGTCATAAGCTGTGAACAGGCCGGCGAACTCGCGCAGCTTGCCCGGATTGTTGCTGGCAAGCACCAGTTGGCGTTGCGCGTTCATGCGGCGAGGGCTGCCCGTTGCCGGGCCACCAGCTCGGCGATGCCGAGTTCGGCCAGGCCAAGCAGGGCATCGAGTTCGCCGCGGGAGAACGGCGCACCCTCGGCAGTGCCCTGCACCTCGATGAAACCGCCGCTGCCGGTCATCACCACGTTCATGTCGGTATCGCAGGTGGAGTCTTCGGCGTAATCGAGGTCGAGAACCGGCGAACCCTCGAACATGCCGACCGAGACCGCGGCAACCATGTCCTTGAGCGGGTTCTGTTTCAGCACGCCCTCCTTGAGCAGCTTGCCCACCGCATCGGCGACCGCGACGCAGGCGCCCGTGATCGATGCGGTGCGGGTGCCGCCGTCCGCCTGCAGCACGTCGCAATCGATGGTGAGCTGTCGTTCGCCGAGCAGGCTCAGATCGATTACCGCGCGCAGGCTGCGGCCGATCAGGCGCTGGATCTCCTGGGTGCGGCCGCTCTGCTTGCCCTTGGCCGCCTCGCGCGCGCTGCGGGTGTGGGTGGAGCGCGGCAGCATGCCGTATTCGGCGGTCAGCCAGCCCTGGCCCTTGCCGCGCAGGAAAGGCGGCACGCCGGTCTCGATGCTGGCGGTGCACAGCACGCGGGTGTCGCCGAAGCCGATCAGCACCGAGCCTTCGGCATGCCGGGTGTAACTTCGTTCGATGGTGATGCTGCGCAATTGCCGGTCGCTGCGTCCGGAGGGTCTCATGGCTTGGTGGGCACCTTATTTCGAGTACTTCTTGATGGCCGAATTGATTTCGCTGATCGCCCGTTCGATCTCTTCGTCGGACAGATCGCTCGCCGAGGCGGGCAGCCGGCTCTTGAGCAGGCCTTCCATCTGGGTGGTGAAGTGATCGAGTGCGAGGGTCTGGGTCGATATCACCTGCGGCGCATCGCCGTCTTCCCAGGCCATCGCCACCAGTGAAAGGTTGTCGCAATGCGCGCCGCCGGCCTGTTCCGCGACCTCCATCAACTGCGGTACGGCCAGTGCAAGGTTGGTGCCCGAAAGGCTGCGCGCGATGCGTTCGCCGTCGAGCGGACCCCACAGGCCGTCGGTGCATAGCAGGATGACGTCGCCCGCGGCGAGCGGGGTCTTGCGCGAGAAGTCGATCTGCGGCGACGTGTGGCCGCCGAGGCTGCTGAAGATCTTGTTGCGGTTCGGATGCACCATCGCCTCTTCAGCCGAGATCATCCCTTCGTCGAGCAGCATCTGCACGCGCGAGTGGTCGCGCGTGCGCAGCGCTACCTGGCCGCGGCGCAGCAGGTACAGGCGCGAATCGCCGGCATGCGCCCAGTAGGCAACGCCGTCCTGCACCACGCAGGCGACGCAGGTGGTGCGCGGCGCTTCGGGCAAGTCGCGGTCGAACGAGTAGTCGACGATCGCATGGTGGGCGTTGGTCAGGCCGCGCGACAGGAACAGGAACGGGTCGGGCAGCGCCGTCTTGGCTTCGCGCTGGAAGCTTTCGGTCAGGTACTGGACGGCGATCTGCGCCGCCACTTCGCCATGCAGGTGTCCGCCCATGCCGTCGGCCACCACCATCAGCAAGGCGTCGCGCGAGTAGCAATAGGCGATGCGATCCTGGTTGTAGCGGCGCTGGCCCTGGCGCGTATCCTGGAAGATCGAGAATTTCATCGTCTTACCAGATCGGCTTGTTGAGCTTGGTGCGCAGATTGCTCAGCAGCGACGGTTGGCGCCGCTTGTGCCTTTGCGCAAGCTGCCTTTGCAGCGCGAACACGCTTTGCGGGCGCGACAGCGGATCGAGTTGCAGGCAACAGTCGATGGTTTCCAGCAACTGCACCGAATAGCCTTCCTTCCAGCGCTTGATCGCGGGCACCATTTCATCGCGCTCGGCGCGCTTTTCGGCCGGTGGCGGCGCGCTGCCCGCAAGCGCGGCGTACATCGAGGCGCCGATGCTGTAGATGTCGCTCCACGGGCCGAGTTGGTCGCGCGAGCGAAACTGTTCGGGCGCCGCAAATCCCGGTGTATACATCGGCTTCAACATCGGCTGGTCCGAGGCGAGGGTCTGCCGCGCGGCACCGAAGTCGATCAGCAGCGGACTGCCGTCGATGCGCAGGTAGATGTTGGATGGCTTGATATCGAGATGCAGCAGCTTGTGCGTATGCACCTCGCGCAAGCCGTTGAGCAGCCGCGCGAAAACACCGCGGATGAAGCTTTCGCGGATCTGGCCCTTGTTGCGGTGAATGAAATCGTGCAGGGTGCGGCCGCGTTCATACTGCATGACCATGTAGACGGTCTCGTTGGCGCGGAAAAAGTTGAGCACGCGCACCACATTGGGGTGCTGCAGCTTGGCCAGCGCGCGCCCCTCCTCGAAAAAGCAGCGCATGCCGTAGCGGAAGGCGGGCAGGTTTTCGTCCGAAATCTGCGGCACGATTTCGCCCTCCTTGCGCAGCGCCAGCGAGTTCGGCAGGTACTCCTTGATCGCAACCGGATTGCCCTGTTCGTCGGCGGCCAGATAGACGATGGAAAAACCGCCGAGCGAAAGCTGGCGCTCGATGATGTATTCGTCAAGTTGATAGCCCGTCGGCAGCGGCTGATTCGATTGATTGACCATTACAGGCTATGATTGTCTCTTGTGCGAATTCTCAAGCTTTGCCCGGACGCTGTAAAGCCGCGGCGAGGCCAGACTGGTCGATCCCATGAGTGTCCTGAGCATGACAGGCTTCGCCTCCCAGGCGCGCGACCTGGGAAGGCTGACCCTGAATCTCGAACTGCGCAGTGTCAATTCGCGCTATCTCGATGTTGCGTTTCGCATCGCAGACGATCTTCGGCTGGCCGAACCGCAACTGCGCGAAGCGATCGGCGGCCGTATTGCGCGCGGCAAGGTCGAATGCCGGTTGTCGTTCGCGCGCAACGACAGTGTCGCACGCGAGTTGGCGTTGAACCCGGAGCTGCTGGCACAACTGCAAAGCCTGCAGGGCGCGGTGCATCGGCGGTTTCCCGATGCGGCACCCCTGTCGGTGGCCGAACTGCTGCGCTGGCCCGGCATCCTCGCCGACGATACCCTGACCTTCGAGCAGTTGCAGCCGGAGATTGCCGCGCTTGTCGTCGGGGCGCTCGACGAACTGGTCGCCACGCGTCGGCGCGAGGGCGAAAAGCTTGCGAGCATGATCATGGAGCGCATCACAAGGATGCGCGAACTGGTGGCGCAGGCACAGCCCAAGCTGCCGCAGATCGTCGCCGACTACCAGGAGAAAATTGCCAGCCGCTTGCGCGAGGCCGCCGCGACCCTCGACGAAGAGCGCATTCGCCAGGAGATCGCGGTTTTTTCCGCCCGCATCGACGTGGCCGAAGAACTGTCGCGACTGACTGCCCACATCGACGAGGTGGCGCGGGTGCTCAAACAGGGCGGCGCGGTCGGCAAGCGGCTCGATTTCCTGATGCAGGAACTGAACCGCGAAGCCAACACCCTGGCATCCAAATCGGTATCGACCGATCTGACCGGCATCGCCGTCGAATTGAAGATTCTGATCGAACAAATGCGCGAGCAAGTGCAGAATATCGAATGAGCGTTGAAGGGACTGCATTCCACGCCCTGACTCTTCGCCCCTCACGCCGCGCCCCTCACGCCTCACGGGGTTTCAACATGAAAGGCTGCCTGTTCATCATTGCCGCGCCTTCCGGCGCCGGCAAAACCACGCTGGTTCGGGAACTGCTGGCGCGCGATCCTGCCCTGAAGCTCTCCGTCTCCTACACGACGCGGGCGGCCCGGCCGGGCGAGCGCGACGGAGTCGATTACCACTTCGTCGAGCGTCAGCGCTTCCTGGCGCTACGCGAGGCCGGCGAGTTCCTCGAATCGGCCGAAGTGCACGGCAACCTTTACGCCACCTCGCGGGTATGGCTTGAGGGCGAAATGGCCGCCGGGCGCGACATCGTGCTGGAGATCGACTGGCAAGGCGCGCGCCAGGTGCGGCTTGCATTTCGCGAGGCGGTCGGCATGTTCATCCTGCCGCCGTCGATCGAGGTGCTGGAACAGCGGCTGGTCGGCCGCGGCCAGGACTCGACGGAAGTCATCGCGCGCCGTCTGGCCAACGCCAGGGGCGAAATGCATCATGTGAGCGAGTTTGATTATGTTATAATTAACAAAGAGTTGCGAAACGCCGCCGACGAGCTTGAAGCGGTCGTCAAGGCGGCCCGGCTGCGCCTTTCGGTGCAGCGAGCACATCACCCGCAACTATTCTTCCAATTGACCCAAAGCGACGACGAGGATTGACCATGGCACGCGTAACCGTTGAAGACTGCATCAAGCGCATCCCCAACCGGTTCCAGTTGACGCTGGCCGCCACCTACCGCGCGCGCCAACTGTCGGCCGGCAGCACGCCGCAGGTCGACGCCGACCGCGACAAGCCCACCGTCGTCGCCCTGCGCGAAATTGCCGCGGGCAAGGTCGGGCTCGAAGTGCTCAACCGCGGCGGCGCCTGAGGCCGACGCGAACGGGGAAGGCGTGGAAGCCGCGTCAAAGATCCCCGAAACCGGCGGGTTGCCCCACCCGCCGAGCAGCACCCCTGTATCCGCCGATTTCGAGCGCTTCCGCAAATTCCTGACCGGCTACCTGCGGCCCGAAGATATCGGCCGCATCGAGGCCGCCTACCATTTTTCCGCGGCGGCCCACGCCGGGCAGACGCGCATCAGCGGCGACCCCTACATCTCGCACCCGCTCGCGGTGGCAGAGATCCTGTCGGCCTGGCATCTCGATCCGCAGGCACTGATGGCAGCCCTGCTGCACGACGTGATGGAAGACAGCGGCATCGTCAAGGACGAAATCAGCGACAAGTTCGGCAAGACCACCGCCGATCTGGTCGATGGCCTTTCCAAGCTCGACAAGATCGAGTTCCAGTCGCACCAGGACGCCCAGGCCGAGAACTTCCGCAAGATGCTGCTGGCGATGGCGCGCGATGTTCGCGTGATACTCATCAAGCTGGCCGACCGGCTGCACAACATGCGCACGCTCGACTGCATCCGTCCGGACAAGCAAAAGCGCATCGCCCGCGAAACCCTAGAAATCTATTCGCCGATCGCCAACCGGCTCGGCCTCAACAACATCTACCGCGAGTTGCAGGAACTCGCGTTCCGCTATCTCTACCCGATACGTCATGCGGTGATCGCCAAGGCGGTGCGGTCGGCGCGCGGTCACCGGCGCGAGGTGGTCGGCAAGATCCTCGAATCGATCAAGCGCCGCCTGCCCGAGCACGGCATCGCTGCCGAAGTCCATGGCCGCGAGAAGCACCTGTACGGCATCTACCGCAAGATGGTGCAACGGCATCTGTCGTTCTCGCAGGTGCTCGACATCTACGGTTTTCGCGTCATCGTCAAGGATGTGCCGACCTGCTACTTGGCGCTCGGCACGCTGCACGCGATGTACAAGCCGGTGCCGGGCAAGTTCAAGGATTACATCGCCATCCCCAAGGCCAACGGCTACCAGTCGCTGCACACCACGCTGATCGGCCCTTACGGCACGCCGGTCGAAGTGCAGATCCGCACCGCCGAGATGCACCACATCGCCGAATCCGGCGTCGCCTCGCACTGGTTGTACAAGGAAGACGACACGCTCTCCGAGTTGCAGCGCAAGACCCACAAGTGGCTGCAGTCGCTGCTCGAACTGCAGAATACCGCCGGCGATTCCGCCGAGTTTCTCGAGCATGTCAAGATCGACCTGTTCCCCGGCGAAGTCTACGTGTTCACGCCCAAGGGCAAGATCATGGGCATGCCGCGCGGTTCGACGGCGGTCGATTTCGCCTACGCCGTGCACACCGATGTCGGCCACCGTTGCGTGGCCTGCCGCATCAACTACGAGCTGATGCCGCTGCGCACCGAGCTGAAGAACGGCGACCAGGTCGAGATCATCACCGCCACCCACCCCAATCCGACGCCCACCTGGCTCTCCTACGTGCGCACCGGCAAGGCACGCTCGCAGATTCGCCACTTCCTCAAGAACATGCAGCAGCAGGAATCCTCGTCGCTGGGCGAGAAGCTGCTCAACAAGGCGCTCGACGAGATCGGCATCAAGCCCGCGGCAATCGAGCCCGCGGCGTGGGAGCGCGTGATGCGCGACTCCGGCGCCAAATCGAAGCGCGAGATTCTCGAGGACATCGGCCTGGGCAAGCGCCTGGCCGCGGTGCTGGCGCGCCGGCTGGTGCTCAACGACGACGTGCTGCCGCTCGATGCCAGGTCCGGCTCCGGCGCGGTGGTGATCCGCGGCAGCGAGGGCGTGGCGGTGCAGTTCGGCAAGTGCTGCCGGCCGATTCCCGGCGATCCGATCGTCGGGTCGATCAAGAAGGGCCAGGGCCTGATCGTGCATACCCACGATTGCCATGTCATTCGCAAGTCCCGCCGCAGCGAGCCGGACAAATGGATCGATGTCGAGTGGGATCCGGAGCGTGGCCGGCTGTTCGAGGTGCGCATCACCGTCCATGCGCAGAACCGCCGCGGCGTGCTGGCCAAGGTGGCGGCGGCGATTTCCGATGCCGGCTCCAACATCGAAAACGTCAGCATGGATGACGACCGCGGCCTCTACACGTCGTTGTTCTTCAACGTTCAGGTCAGCGATCGCATCCACCTGGCGCGCGTGATCCGCTCGATCCGCCACATCCAGGAAGTCGTGCGCATCCACCGCGTCAAGACCGACGCCTGACGCGCGCCCTGCCGGTTCGGCAGGAACCGATGGGCAGCGCCGGGCGCACCGGTGCAGGTACAATGCACGGCATCAACCATCATCCGGAGCATGCGGCATGGCCATCTACGAATCGGAGCACACAATCTTCATGCGCGAATGGCTGGAGAAGCACCCCGAGGAACTCGAAGAGCAGGCGAAGGGCCGCGCGCTATGGTGGGACAAGCCGCAGACCCTCGATGCGCAGCGGCGCGACGCCCAGGCCAGGGTGCCGATGAAGGCCTACCCGTACCAGAGCAAAGTCTGAGCAGCGCCCAACGATCATCCGACAGGGCGGCTGGTGGCCGCCCTGTCCGCTTTCCAGTCGACGATTCCGTCTGATCCATGCTCGCCCCGTCGATCGCCTTCGTCGATCTTGAAACCACCGGCGCCAATCCGGCGGTCGACCGCATCACCGAGATCGCGATCGTCAAGGTCAGCGACGGCAAGCTCGACTACGAGTGGTCGCAACTGGTCGATCCCGGGGTGCCGATCCCGCCGCTGATCCAGAGCTTCACCGGCATCAGCGACGCCATGGTGCGCGGCGCGCCGGTGTTCAGCCGCATTGCCGACGAAGTGCGCGGCCGGCTCGAAGGCTGCCTGTTCGTCGCCCACAACGCGCGCTTCGACTTCGGCTTCCTGAAGAACGAATTCAAGCGCATGGGCGAGCACTGGACGGCGCGCGTGCTGTGCACCGTCAAGCTCTCGCGCGCGCTCTACCCGCAGCATCATCGCCACGGCCTCGACGCCCTGATCGCCCGCCACGATCTGCAATGCAGCGCGCGCCACCGCGCGCTCGGCGATGCGCAGGTGCTGTGGGATTTCGTCCAGCTCGTCGAGCGCACCCACGCGGCGGATGTCATAGCCCAAGCCGTGCTGCGCGCCATGAAGCCTGCCAGCGTGCCGCCCGGCGTGCCCGCCGACGTGCTCGACGGCCTGCCCGATGCGCCGGGCGTCTACCTGTTCTACGGCGCCGCCTCCGACAACGCCCAGGCGCGCGCAGCCGCGACTGATAGCGCTGCCGAGGTGCCGCTCTACGTCGGCAAGAGCATCAACATCCGCACCCGGGTGCTCACGCACTTCAACTCCGACCACCGCGCCGGCCGCCAGATGGAGCTCGCCCAGGCGGTGCGCCGCGTCGAATGCATCGAGACCGCCGGCGAATTCGGCGCCCTGCTCGCCGAAGCGCGGCTGATCAAGTCGCTGCGCCCGCTGCACAACCGCATGCTGCGCGCGCAAGGCGAACTGTGCGCCTTGCGCCTCACGCCCGATTCGCTCAAGTGCGCGCTCGAAATCGTCTGCTTCGCCGACGCCGGCCTCGACGAGCTGCCGGCGCTGCACGGCCCGTTCAAGACGCGGCGCGACGCCCAGCACATGCTGCGCGAGCTGGCCGCCGCCTACAAGCTGTGCCTCCGCCGCCTCGGGCTGGAAAGCGGCAAAGGCGGGAAAGGCGGCGCCTGCTTCGGCGTGCAGATCAAGCACTGCGAAGGCGTCTGCTGCGGTCGCGAAAGCATCGAAGAGCACGACGCGCGGCTGGCCGGCGCGCTGGCGGCGCTGCGCCTCAAGCGCTGGCCCTATGCCGGGCGCATTGCCCTGCGCGAACACGACGCAGAGCGCGAGCGCACTGAATTCCACGTCTTCGAATCCTGGTGCCACCTCGGCAGCGCGAAGTCACAACCCGAACTGCATGAACTCGCCACCGCCCGGGTCGAACCGCAATTCGACCTCGACACCTACCGCATCCTCGTCAAGCAGTTCGAGCAGATGCCGTCCGGGCTCAGCGTCGTGGAACTGTCGACAGCCGAAGTCGGAAACTGACCGGGCTGGAAGCCGCATGCAGCGGTCTTCTCAGGCAAGGCGCCTCTGCAGGCCGCATTCCGCCTGGCTGGCAGACCGGCTTGCGTCAAGCGCGCCAATCTATGCGGTTTCCAGCCCGGGTCGATCGTTGAGGCTCCGGAAGGCGCAATAGCCGAAGGGCATTGCGCCGAGTGTCCGCGGCAGGGGATACGTCATTCGTGGCAGACGGCCGACCGCGGTGAGATGACATACGAGAAGGAACGTGACGTGACCGACAAGTGGCCATTGAAATCGCTCGCGGCAACGCTTGCGCTGCTGGTGACCACGCTGCTCGCCGGCTGCGATGGCGGCGGGCCGTTCGGCTTGTTTGGCACGAAGAGCCCATGGCCGGTCACCGACTCGCGCATCGCCTACGCCACACACTTCGAGGGCGATCCGATCTACTGGCTGGACAACCACCGGGTGCTGTTGCCGGGCTATGAGCGGCGCGCCGAGGTGCCGCCGGGCAAGGAATCACCAGAACAATTCGGACCGCTTGGACAGTACATCTGGAATACACGCAATAGCACAACTACGCGGCACAGCGATCTCAGTCAGCACTATTCGCTCTGCTACAACGACGACTTTATGACTTACACCACTTCCGATGAAAACGGCAGGAGGCGTCACCAGAGCGAAGGGGAGTTCGGCAAGGAGCAGGCGCTACCCGTCGATGCGCGCCCCAGTTACGACGCACAGCCCGCGTACTCGTCTTGTCCTCGAATCGACCCCGCGAAGCGTCTGCGCCCTGAGCATATCGCGCGCCACGTGCCGGCATGGTTTCTGAAGGAAGCACATGGCTCCGTCTCGGCGGATGTATCGCTTGTGCCCGGCGAGGGATTCAAACGAGAACAATTGAATGAGCAAGTCAATCTCTATCGACCCATTGGTTCTGAGCCAGTCCCCTTGCCAATTCTTGCCAAGGAAACTTCCTCCAGTGCGCGGATGATCTATTCTCGCTATGCGCAACGCTATGTTTTGATACCTCACACTTCGCGCAACGGTAACGCGAATGGTGATGCAGTCGTTTGGCCCGACAAGCAGCCAATGCCGGTCTACCTGATCTCGCCGACCGGCGATGTCCAGACGATCAGCGTCCCCTACGGCACTTGGGTTCCACCCCATATGGCGGTGCCGACCAAACAAGGCCTGTTCATCGCCTCGAGCAACGCGCCGAGCGCCAACTCCAGGCAAGCCGGCGGCTGGCTGCTCAAAGACGGCTGCATGATCAAGCTGTTCGACCATCTGGTCGATGCCGCCGGCGTCTCGCCCGACGGCTGCAAGATCGCCTTTGCCTACAACGACTTCAATCCCGAAACGACCAACTACACGCAGGTCATCGACCTCTGCCGATAAGGAGAACCTGCCATGGATTTGACCAACGCATTGCTTCACGCGCTGCTCGTTGCCGATGACCATTCGCATAGCGGTTGAGCGCGTGGCCCGGCGACCTGCCGAGTGACGCCGCCGGTTCGATGCCAGCATCTTCGGGCCGCGCCAGGCTCGGCCCGACGACGTAGGCCGGACGCCCGATTGGCAGGGCGCGAATCGCTCGTGTATCGTCGCTCGCACTTCCTGACAAAGAGCGCCTCGAAAGAGCTTGCTCCCCGAGCGATGAAAGCACTGACCGGCTGGGTTGGAAAAGCGGGCAACGGCCCGGGAAACAGGAAGCGCGAGGTCGTGCGCATCCAGGCGATGCTGAATCTGGCGCCGCCCGACCTCGGCGGCCCCGAGGTGCTGCTCAAGCTCGACGACATCGTCGGTCCGAAGACAATCGGCGCGATCGAGCGCTTTCAGTCCCATCATTCGATCAAGAAGGATGGCCGCGTCGACCCCGACGGTCCCACGGCCCGTGCGCTTGCAGCGATGGAAGGCAGGGACAACGCCACGACCCGCGTGCTCAGGCCTTCGATTCAGATGGCGTTCGACTGGTTGAGCGCGGCGATCGCGCTGATCGACTCGACGCTGGAGGTCGGCCCGAAGCCGAAGGACGAGGTGCCGCCATTCGCGCGGCGCGTGTTGCGTACGCTGTTCAAAGTCACCTGGAATACGCCGGAACGAAACGAAACCGCCGCCACCGAATCGGCGCTGCGCCCGTTGTTGCGCGTGTTCTACCAGGCGCGCAGCAATCTGCAGTCGGCCGCCTACAACGAACTGGAGAACATCGAACAGTCGCACGACTTGACGCGCCCGAGCGCGATTGCGCCGGTGGTCGCGGGCCCGGTGTTCCCGCGGGTCGGCTGCTGTTTCCGCGAACCCGACCTCGTGAATATGGTCGGCGCCGGTTTGCAGCACAGGGCGGCCGCACTGCTTCTTGCCGCGATCGATATCGTCGGCTACGCAGACAGCAGCGGCGGCGGCATCGACGCCGGCCGCTGGCAGGACTGCTTTTCCGACCGGGAGTCGGCGTGGGCATATCGCGATCCGGCGACCTACCTGTTCCTTTGCCAGTTGGCGGCCGGCAAGCTCGATCTGAACTTCATCGTCTGGGCCGGCTACTACGGGCCGCTGACGCGCATGAGTCCGCCGCTGAAGCCGGCTTGAGCGCCCACACGGGCGCGATCGGCAGTCCGGCGTTGCCCCGCAAGCAGCATGGAGCGGACGACTTCGGCACGCCAGCCCGCCGAGGCGCGTGGAATGGCGCTCGCAGGCCTGCCACCTCTGCAGGCATAATTCCGCCTGGCTTGCAGACCGGCATGCGTGAAGCACGCCAGTCCATGCGGGTTTCAGCCTTGGCCGATCCGTCGCGCACGCCAGTCTCGCTGACGCGCGAACGGGGCCGGTCGCGGGCTGGTCGACACGGCGCGCTTGGCGCCCCGCTCTATGACGCTCGGCTGATCAGGCCCCGCGCCCAGCGATGATCCGCATCGACGTCTCGTCGTGCAGCCAGGTGTCATCGAAGAACGTCACCGCGCCGCTGGCCAGGTCGTGCTTGCCGCCGATGATGCCCACCTTGCCGGCGCCGATCATGTGCTCGAGGATGTAGCTGCGGTTGACGATCGCCCGCACCGAGCGGCGCACGTTCAGGTCGGCCACGTTCTCGACGAACGCGGCGTTCTTCGAGTTGCGCGTCGCCGGGTCCGGAGTGCGGTTCTCTTCATACACGGCCGGCTGGATCTTCGACAGCAGTTCGGTCAGGTTGCCCAGTTCCACATGGTCGCACGCGCCCTTGATGGCGCCGCACGAGGTGTGGCCGAGCACCACGATGAGCTTCGACCCGGCCACGTGGCAGGCGAACTCGAGGCTGCCGATGATGTCGGTATTGACCACGTTGCCGGCGATGCGCACGGAGAAGATGTCGCCGAGGCCCTGGTCGAAGATCAGTTCGGCCGAAGTGCGGCTGTCGATGCAACTGACGATGGTGGCGAACGGCCACTGGCCGTCGCGCGTCGCGTTGGCCTGCTGCAGCAGGTCGCGGCTGACGCGCAGATTATTGACAAAGCGCGCGTTGCCCTGCTTGAGGAACTGCAGTGCGAGTGCTGGCGTGACGGTGGCCTGGGTTTCGGATGTATGGGCTTTCATGGGCGAATTTGCCTTTCCTTTCAGAGAGCAACGACGATACCACGGCGGCCGACGACGGCGCGGGTCGCGCCGGCGCAGCATGACGTTTTCCTGTGGCATGAGCATGACGAGCGGTTGGTGCGCGCGGCAGTTGTTGCGCGCAGCCCCGGACTTGTGCGACCCCGAGCGGGCCGGCCCGCCATCGGCATTCACGCTCCCGAGCGGGCGGCGCAGGGGCGCAGTGCCCTTCGCCGGCGGCCCGACATCCGCTCGCCTGGCGCAAGGCGCCGCGCGCTTCCGCCCCCTGGCTGCGCCGCACGACCGGCCTGCAACCCGCATGCAGCGGTGTTTGTGGGCATGCCTGCCCTGTAACCCGCATCCTGTCTTGCCCCTGAGCCGGCCTGCCCCGGGAGCGCCTGTCCACGCGGCTTACGGGGCGGGCCGATTGGCCTCAGGTCGACCGATGCGCCTCCGCCGGCATCAGGTGGATGCCGCTGGCGAGCAGCGAGACGCGCACGGTCTCGCCGCTCGCCACGCCGTTGCGGCGCACGACATGGGTCGGCACGCTGAAGCTGATGCGCGCGCGCGGGTCGCCTTCGAGGGCGAGCACGATGCGGGTGGCATCGCCGAGGTGCAGGCAGTCGTCCACCCGGCCCTCGACCGGGTTCTCCCGCTCGCCCAGCGAGGGGCGGTCGCGCCGGTGCAGGATCACGTCTTCGGGCGGGATCACCCATGACAGGCGGGTGGCGGGCGCGAAGCCGTTGGCGCGTGCGACCTCGAACTTGTGCGAGCGCCAGCACAGAATGCCGCTGCCGTCGGCATTCACGCGCTCGAGCGTGCCGCCGAACACGTTGTTCAGTTCCACCAGCCGCGCGATCTGCGCGCTCGCCGGGCGGGTCAGGATGTCGTCCGGCGTGCCGCTTTGCAGCGTGCGGCCGTGCGAGAGCAGCGTCATGCGGTCGGCCAGCATGCGCGCTTCGTCGAGGTCGTGGGTGACCAGCACGATCGGTGTCTTCACCTCGCTGCGCAGCCGCGCCAGTTCGACCTGCAGGCGCCGCCGCGTCACCTGGTCGACCGCCGAGAACGGCTCGTCGAGCAGCAGTACCGCCGGGTCGCGCGCCAGCGCGCGGGCGAGCGCGACGCGCTGCTGCTGGCCGCCCGAGAGCTGCGCCGGCTTGCGCGTATCGAGGCCTCTCAGGTGCGTCATCGCGAGCAGTTCGCGCGCCCGTGCCGCGCGCTGCGACGGCGGCAAATGGCCGAGCGCGCAGACCACGTTGTCATGGGCGCTCAGGTGCGGGAACAGCGAGTAGTTCTGGAACACGAAGCCGACGCGGCGCGCCTGCGGCGGCAGGTTGATGCGTTGCTGCGCGTCGTACCAGGTCACGCCGCCGCAGCGGATGCTGCCCTGCTGCGGGCTGTGCAGGCCGGCAATGCAGCGCAGCAGCGTGGACTTGCCGCTGCCCGAGGGGCCAACCAACGCCAGCAGTTCGCCCGGCGCGCAGGCGAGTTCGGCCTGCAGCGCGATCGGTTGCGTCTGGCTGGCGATGAGTTCGAGCGCGCCGGCGGGCTCAGGCATCCTTGCGCCCGATGTGCTGCGTGGCCCAGTGGATCAGCGCGATGCCGGCCACCGACAGCAGCACCAGAGCGGCCGACATCACATGCGCCGCCCGGTCGTTGAACGACTGCACGCTGTCGTAGATGGCGATCGACACGGTGCGCGTCTCGTGGCGATGTTGCCGCCGACCATCAGCACCACGCCGAACTCGCCCAGGGTGTGGGTGAAGGTGAGCACCAGCGCGGCGAGGATGCCCGGCCATGCCAGCGGCAATTCGATCTTCCACAGCGTCTGCCAGTTGGTGAGTCCGCTGCACCAGGCGGCCTCGCAGGCTTCGCGCGGAATCGCCGCGAAGGCGCGCTGGATCGGTTGCACCGCGAACGGAATGTTGGCGATCAGCGAAGCGAGCAGCAGGCCGTCGAAGGTGAACACCAACTGGCGGCCGGTCAGCGCGGCGTACCACTGGCCGAGCGTCGATTGGCCGCCGAACACCGTCAGCAGGTAGAAGCCGAGCACGGTCGGCGGCAGCACCAGCGGCAGCGCGACCAGCCCGTCGACCAGCCCGCGTGCGGCGAATGGCCGGCGCGCCAGAGCGCGCACCAGCAGCAGCGCCAGCGGCACCAGCAGCAGCGCGGTGACGGCGGCCAGCCGGAGCGAGAGTTGCAGCGCGGTCGCGTCCATCAGCGCGGCACCGCGAAGCCGTAGCGCGCGAGAATCCCGGCCCCGTTCGGCGAGCGCACGAAGTCGAGAAAGCGCCGCGCCGTCTCGCTCGCGCCCTCGATCAGCACCGCCTTCTGGCGCAGCGGCGCATGCAGGCTTTGGTCGAGCACGACATGGCTGCCGAGGCTGGCCATCTCGGGCGCGGCCATCAGCGCCAGCGGCAGGATGCCGGCCTGTGCCGCGCCGCTGGTGGCGAAACGGGCCGCCTGGCCGACGTTCTCGCCAAGCACCAGCTTGTCCTGCACGCTTGCATAGGCGCCAGCATTTTGCAGCGCTTCGCGCGCGGCGCGGCCGTAGGGCGCGTGCTCGGGGTTGGCGATGGCGAGCCTGGCGAGCCGCCCGTCGCTGGCGGCAGAGGCGAGATCCTTGAGCGTGGCGTCGGTCTTGACCGCCGAACCCCTGGGCACGAACAGCACGATGCGACCGATGCCGTAGAGCGCGCCGGGTGCCAGTGCACGGTCATCCGCGATCAAGGCGTCGGCATAGGCCTCGTCGGCCGAGAAGAACAGCTCGAACGGCGCGCCCTCGTCGATCTGGCGACGGAAGTTGCCCGACGATCCGAACGAAACCTGCAGTTTGCCGCCGCCGGCGCGTGCGAACGCGGCTGCCAGTTCCGGCATGGCGAAGCGCAGATCCGCGGCCGCCGCCACATTGGCCTGCGCGAGCGCGACCCGCGCCAGCAGCGAAAACGCGAGTACCGCGAGCCAACCCAGTCTCGGCAAGCGCAAAATCCACGACTCCGGCAAGGTGAAGCAGCCATTATCGCCCAGCGGGTGCGCCGGGGCCGCCGATCCACGGCTTTCGGCGTTGCGAAACCCGGCTCGCCCGACTAGCCGGAAATGTCCCTGCCATTGGGGATTCCTGCCCAATTGACCGCCGTCAAGGCAACTGCCGTCGATCTGGAGTCTGATGAAAGCCGACCAAATCCGGGAAAGTCTTGTGACTGCGCTGTCTCGCCGACGCTTTCTGCGCGGCGAATTCTCTGCCGAGCCGGGTGTGCTGCGCCCGCCTTGGGCGCTGCCCGAGTCCGCGTTTGTCGGCCGATGCACGCGCTGCGATGCCTGCGTTGCGGCATGCCCGACGGCAATCCTGATTGCCGGCAGCGGGGGATTTCCGGTGGTCGATTTTGCCCGCGGCGAATGCACTTTCTGTGGCGACTGCGCTCGCGCCTGCGCGCCCGGCGCGCTCGACATGGCACAGCCGCAGCCATGGCAACTGGCCGTGCGCATCGACGCGGGCTGCCTAGCCGCCGCCAACATCGTCTGCCGCAGCTGCGGCGATAGCTGCCAATCGGCGGCGATCCGGTTCCGGCCGCAAGTCGGCATGGCGGCGCAACCGCAGGTCGACCCCGCCGCATGCAACGGCTGCGGCGCGTGCGTGCGCGCCTGTCCGCAAGCTGCGGTCGCCCTCATCGCGCGTAGCGAGGCTACGATTGCGGCCTGAACGAGGACTTCCAGATGAACATATCCAGCCTGATCCTGCGCGCCCGGCCCGAATCGCTGCCGCAAGTGCGCATCCAGCTTGCCGCGCTGCCCGGTGTCGAGGTGCACGCCGACCACGATGACGGGCGGATGGTCGTCACGGTGGAAGACACCGATGCCTCCAGCGCGGCCGACACCATGCTTGCCGTGCACACTGCCTGCGGCGTGATCTCGACCACCCTGGTCTACCAGTACACCGACGAGTTTCTCAGCGACATTCCAGAACAGCGGGGAGCATCAACATGAGCATCGATCGACGCAGTTTCATCAAGGCCAATGCGGTTGCGGCGGCGGCCGCCGCGGCAGGCATTGCGCTGCCGGCCAGTGCCGCGCCGAACGCCTCGGCGACCCCGGCCGTCAACGACAAGAACATTCGCTGGGACAAGGCGGCCTGCCGCTTCTGCGGCACCGGCTGCTCGGTGCTGGTCGGCACCATGGACGGGCCGAAGGGACGGCGCATCGTCGCCACGCAGGGCGACCCGGATGCGCCAGTCAATCGCGGGCTCAACTGCATCAAGGGCTACTTCCTGTCGAAGATCATGTACGGCGAGGACCGCCTGACCAAACCGCTGCTGCGCGTCAAGAACGGCCAGTACGACAAGAACGGCGAGTTCGCGCCGGTGTCGTGGAACCAGGCGTTCGACGTCATGGCGGAGAAGTGGAAGGCCGCGCTCAAGTCCGAAGGCCCGGGCAGCGTCGGCATGTTCGGTTCCGGCCAGTGGACGATCTGGGAAGGTTATGCCGCCGCCAAGCTGATGAAGGCCGGCTTCCGCTCGAACAACCTCGATCCGAACGCGCGCCACTGCATGGCCAGCGCGGTGGCCGGCTTCATGCGCACCTTCGGCATCGACGAGCCGATGGGCTGCTACGACGACATCGAGAACACCGATGCGTTCGTGCTGTGGGGTTCCAACATGGCGGAGATGCACCCGATCCTCTGGTCGCGCATCACCGATCGGCGACTGACCCATCCGGGCTGCCAGGTGCATGTGCTGTCGACCTTCGAGCACCGCAGCTTCGACTTGTCGGACAACAGCATGGTGTTCGTGCCGAACACTGACCTGGCGATCCTCAACTACATCTGCCACCACATCATCAGCAGCGGCAAGGTCGACAAGGCCTTCGTGCAGAAGAACGTCAACTTCAAGCTCGGCGAGACCGATATCGGCTTCGGCCTGCGTCCGGCCCACGCGCTGGAAAAGGATGCCAAGTTCAACGGCTATCCGGGCGCCGACGGCAAGCCGAAGAACAACCCGAGCGACGCCAAGCCGATGACATTCGAGGAGTTCGCCAAGTTCGTCTCCGAGTACACGCTGGAGAAGACCGCCAGGCTTTCCGGCGTGCCGGCGGAGCGGCTGAAGAAGATGGCCGAACTGTATGCCGACCCGAAGAAGAAGGTGGTGTCGTTCTGGACCATGGGATTCAACCAGCATACGCGCGGCACCTGGGTCAACAACATGATCTACAACGTGCACCTGCTGGTGGGCAAGATCAGCGAACCGGGCAACAGTCCGTTCTCGCTGACCGGCCAGCCCTCGGCCTGCGGCACCGCGCGCGAAGTCGGTACGTTCGCCCATCGGCTGCCGGCCGACATGGTGGTCACCAACCCCGAGCATCGCAAGCATACCGAGGGGATCTGGCAACTGCCCGAAGGCACGCTCAACGACAAGATCGGCTTTCATGCCGTGGCGCAGAGCCGCGCGCTCAAGGATGGCAAGTTGAAGTGCTACTGGACCAGCACCACCAACAACATGCAGGCCGGGCCGAACATCAACGGCGAGATTTACCCCGGGTGGCGCAATCCGGCGACTTTCGTGGTGGTCAGCGATGCGTATCCGACCGTCTCGGCGCTGGCCGCCGACCTGATCCTGCCGTCGGCGATGTGGACCGAAAAGGAAGGCGCCTACGGCAACGCCGAGCGGCGCACGCAGTTCTGGCGCCAGCAGGTCAAGGCGCCGGGCGAGTCGCGCTCGGATTTGTGGCAGTACGTCGAGTTTTCCAAGCGCTTCAAGATGGAAGAAGTCTGGACCCCCGAACTGCTGGCGAAGAAGCCCGAGTACAAGGGCAAGACATTGTATGACGTGCTGTTCGCCAACAAGGTGGTCAACAAGTTTCCCAAGGCCGAGGCGGCGAAGGTCAATGCGCACGCGATCCCGAACTACACCAACGACGAAACAGAGGCGTTCGGCTTCTATCTGCAAAAAGGCCTGTTCGAGGAGTACGCCCAGTTTGGCCGCGGCCACGGTCATGATCTGGCGGACTTCGATGTCTATCACAACTCCCGCGGCCTGCGCTGGCCCGTGGTTGATGGCAAGGAGACCCTGTGGCGCTTCCGCGAGGGCTACGACCCCTATGTGAAAAAGGGCGAGGGCGTGAAGTTCTACGGGCACAAGGACGGCAAGGCGGTGATCTTTGCCCTGCCCTACCAGGATCCGCCGGAAAAGCCCGACGCCGAGTTCGATCTCTGGTTGTGTACCGGCCGCGTGCTGGAACACTGGCACACCGGTTCGATGACCCGCCGCGTGGCCGAGTTGCACAAGTCGGTGCCGGAAGCGGTCATCTTCATGCATCCGGACGACGCCAAGAGCCGGCAGCTTCAGCGCGGCATGGAAGTCAAGCTGTCGAGCCGCCGCGGCGAAATGGTCGCGCGCGTCGAGACCCGCGGCCGCAACAAGCCGCCGGTCGGACTGGTCTTCGTGCCGTTCTTCGATGAATCGCGGCTGGTCAACAAGCTCACGCTCGACGCGACCTGCCCGATCTCGAAGGAGACCGATTTCAAGAAGTGCGCGGTCAAGGTGACACGAATCTAGGCGTTTGCGGTTCGCGCCTGCACCCGATTCATCGCGATGGCCAGTCCGAACAGACCGGAGAGCAGTTCGCGCCGCCGCTTCCTCAACAATGTTGCGGGAGCGGCCGGCGGTGCCGCCATGCTCTCGCTGGGCGTCGGGTTGTATGCCAAGCAGGCGTCGGCGCTGCCCGCGCTGGCGCTGCGTCCGCCCGGGGCGCTGGGCGAGGCGGATTTTCTCGGCACCTGCATCCGCTGCGGCCTGTGCGTGCGCGACTGCCCTTACGATACGCTGTCGCTGGCGCAGCTCGGCGACCATGTGGCGACCGGCTCGCCGTACTTCACCGCCCGCCAGGTGCCGTGCGAAATGTGCGAGAACATTCCGTGTGTCCGGGCCTGCCCGAGCGGCGCCCTGGATCGCGGGCTGACCGACATCGGCAAGGCGAAAATGGGGCTCGCGGTTCTGGTCGATCAGGAGACCTGCCTGAACTTCCTCGGCCTGCGCTGCGACGTGTGCTATCGCGTCTGTCCGGTGATCGACAAGGCGATCACGCTCGAGCGCCGGCATAATCCGCGCTCCGACCGCCATGCGCTTCTGATACCCACGGTGCATTCCGATGCGTGCACCGGTTGCGGCAAGTGCGAGAAATCGTGCGTGCTGCCCGAGGCGGCGATCAAGGTCTTCCCGTTCGCCATCGCCAAGGGCCAGGCCGCCGCGCATTACCGCAAGGGTTGGGAGGAAAAGGACAAGGCTGGCGGCTCGCTGATCGGCGACCAGATCCAGATGCCGACGCGCCGGCCGGACGCGCTGCCGGAGGCCGTCAAGTGACCGCGATGGCGGCCGCGCCGAACCCCGCCCCCGCGCCCGCCAGGCGCATGCCGCCGGTGCCCGGACGCAGCGCGATCGCCGCGCGCGGCTGGCACGCGGCGCACAAGTGGCTGCTGGCGCGCCGGGTGGTGCAGATGGCGACGCTGCTGCTGTTTCTCGCCGGGCCGTGGTTCGGAATCTGGATTGTCAAGGGCAACCTGTCGTCATCGCTCGCCCTCGGCGTGCTGCCGCTGACCGATCCGCTGCTGGTATTGCAGTCGCTTGCCGCCGGCCACCTGCCCTATCGCGATGCGTTGATCGGCGCTGCGATCGTCGCTCTGTTCTACGCGCTGGTCGGCGGGCGCGTGTTCTGTTCATGGGTGTGTCCGGTCAACGTGCTGACCGACGCCGCCGCATGGTTGCGCCGAAGACTCGGCATCAAGAGCGGCCGGACGCCGCCCGAGGCGCTGCGCTGGTGGCTGCTGGCCGGCGTGCTTGCCGCCAGTGCCGCCACCGGCAGCATCGCCTGGGAGTTCGTCAATCCGGTGTCGATGCTGCACCGTGGCGTGATCTTCGGCATTGGCGCAGGACTGGCGATCGTCGCTGCGGTTTTCGTTTTCGACCTGCTGGTCGCCAGCCGCGGCTGGTGCGGCCATGTATGCCCGATGGGTGCGCTCTATGCGCTGGTCGGCGCCAGGTCGGTGCTGCGGGTCAGCGCGGTGCGCCGCGCCAAATGCGATGACTGCATGGACTGCTTCACCGTCTGCCCGGAGCCGCAGGTGATCCGCCCGGCGCTCAAGTCGGTTGGCGGCGCCGGTCCGCTGATTCAGGCTCCCGCCTGCACCAACTGCGGGCGCTGCATCGATGTCTGCAGCGTCGACGTGTTTCGCTTTGCCACCCGATTCGATCAGAGGAGCGAGTCATGAAAACCACCCTCACCCTGTTGCTCGCCTGCCTGTTTCTCGGCAGCGCGCCGCTGCGCGCCGCCGAGGAATTCCGGCCGATCAAGCTGCAGTCGTTGCGCGGCGATACCCCGGTGGACAAGACCAACGAGGCCGAGATGTTCAAGCAGGAGAAGGACCGCGCGCCGTTACCGCGCGATTTCGTGCAGCAGCCGCCGCTGATTCCGCACTCCATCCGCGGCTACAACATCACGGCCAACTTCAACAAGTGCATGGATTGCCACGCCTGGTCGAAAGCGCGTCAAGCCAACGCGACCAAGGTGAGTCTGACGCATTTCAAGGACCGCGATGGCAAGGAACTGGCCAACATTTCGCCGCGACGCTACTTCTGCACCCAGTGCCACGTTCCGCAAACCGACGCGAAACCGCTGGTGGGCAACACCTTCGAAAAGGCCGAGACGCTGAAACCGCAATAACGGGGATCAATGATGAGCGAACAAAAAGACCAACCACGCAGCCTGTGGAAGCGCATTGCCGGGGGCGGCAGCGTCGCGCTCGCTATCGCATTCGTCGCCGGCATCGTCGTCTGGGGCGGATTCAATACAGCAATGGAGTTGAGCAACCGCGAGGAATTCTGTATCGGTTGCCATGAGATGAAGGAGAACGTGTTCGTCGAGTATCGCAACACGATTCACTACCAGAACCGCACCGGCGTGCGCGCCACCTGCCCGGACTGCCACGTCCCCAAGGAGTGGGGACCGAAGTTGATCCGCAAGATCCAAGCGTCGAACGAGCTGCTGCACAAGGCCCTCGGCAGCATCGATACGCCGGAAAAGTTCAATGCCAAGCGCCTGGAACTCGCCCAGCATGAATGGGCACGGATGAAGAAAACCGATTCACACGAGTGCCGCAATTGCCACAACTACGACTACATGGATTACGGCGAGCAGGGCCGCCGCTCGAGCGCCATGCACCAGAAAGGCTTCGGTGAAGGCAAGACCTGCATCGACTGCCACAAGGGCATCGCCCATTCCTTGCCGCCGATCGAGCAGGACATCGGCGCGTCCAAGGCCGGAACTGCCGCAGAGCAGGCCAAGCCAGCTTCGTAGAGCCTCGCCATGACCGGGCGGTGCGGCTTCCGGGAGCGTGTGCGATTTCACGCCCCCGGCGAGTTTGCAGCGCGAGCGGTCGGCAGCGAGCACCTGATCGACAACAATTGCGCGGCGCGATCGGGCAAGCGCCTTTACCATCAGCGTCATGAAACCGAGTGTTGTGTGCCGCGAACAGTTCGGCTGGAAGCGTTTCGCGATCGTCCTGGCGACGCTGCTGAGCGCCACGTTGGCGCAGGCAGGCGTCTATTCAGCCGAAGACTTTCGCAGCGGTGTGCGCGCGTATGAAGCCGTCTATGGCGGGCTGCGGCAACCCGATCCGATCACGGAAGGCAGCGCGTTCGAGTTTCTGGGGTATGTCAAGGCGCTTGCCGACAGCCAGAACGGCTCGGCCTTCTGTCTGCGCCAGGACGCGTTTCCGCGCGCCGTTTCACTGCTGGTCCGGCAATACAATTCCCAACCCGCCTGGCGCGACCGCGATCCGGCGGCGGTCGTGATCGAAGCACTCAGCCGCGCCTATCCGTGCGGTGCCATGCCGGTCGCGGCGCAGCGCTGAGCCGGATCGCGCCGGCGGCACCGCCGGGGCAGCCCGTATAATCGCGGCTTTCCGCCGGCGTGCCGATGGGGCCGCTCCCGCATTCGATGCTCGAAGTCGACCAACTCGCCTGCTTGCGCGGCGATGCCCTGCTGTTTCGCGGCCTGTCGTTTTGCCTCGCGGGCGGCGGGCTGCTTCACGTCGCCGGCCGCAACGGCGCCGGCAAGACCAGCCTGCTGCGCCTGTTGTGCGGACTCATGCTGCCCGAGGAAGGCGAGATTCGCTGGCATGGCAAGTCGATACGCGCGCAGCGTGAGGAATACCACGGCGCCCTGCTGTTCCTCGGCCATGCCAACGCGGTCAAGGACGAGTTCTCCGCGCTGGAAAACCTGCGCGTCGCCTGTGCGCTCGCCGGTCGAGCGGTGAGCGAGGCGCAGGCGCTGGCCGCGCTCGATGCGATCGGGCTCGCCCACCGCGTCGAACTGGACGCGCGACACCTTTCGCAGGGTCAGCGCCGGCGGGTTGCGCTGGCCCGCCTGCTGCTGGCCGAGACGGTGCCGCTGTGGATTCTCGACGAGCCGTTCACCGCGCTCGATGTGCCGGCAGTCGGGCTGCTGGCGCGAACCATCGAGGCGCATCTGGCGCGTGGCGGCGCAGTGATCTACACCACTCACCAGGATGTGCCGATCGCCTCCAAGTCGGTCCAGCGCATCGATGTCGGCGAATTCGCGCCATGCTGAGAATACTGTTTGCCGTGGTGCGGCGCGACCTGCTGCTGGCGTGGCGGCGCAGGGCCGACGTATTCACGACGCTGGCATTCTTCGTCATCGTCGCCAGCCTGTTTCCGCTTGGCGTGGGTCCGGAAGCCAACCTGCTGCGCACCATGGCGCCCGGCGTGCTGTGGGTGTCGGCGCTGCTGGCGACGCTGCTCAGCGTAACCCGGCTGTTCGCCGCCGACTATGCCGACGGAACGCTCGAACAGATGCTCCTGTCCACCGAGCCCCTGACGCTGATAGTGCTGGGCAAGGTGATGGCTTACTGGCTGGTCACCGGCCTGCCGCTGGTCGTGCTGGCGCCGTTGCTCGGAGTGCAGTTCGACTTGCCGCAAGGCGCGATCGGCGTGCTGTCGTTATCTCTGGCACTCGGCACGCCGGCGCTGTCGCTGCTCGGTGGCATCGGGGCCGCGCTGACGCTGGGTTTGCGCGGCGGCGGCGTCTTGCTGGCGCTGCTGATCCTGCCGCTCTACGTGCCGGTCCTGATATTCGGCGCTGGCGCGGTGGGCGCGGACGCGGCCGGCCTGGGCGCCGGGGCGCATCTGCTGCTGCTCGGCGCCTGTTTTCTGTCGGCGCTGGCGGTCAGCCCGCTGGCGACCGCGGCGGCCCTGCGGATCGCCATGGAGTGACGATGGAGTAAACTGTGCGGCGAGTGCGGCATGGGCGAGGCACAGGCCTTGCTAAGCTGTGTTTAATCTGCCGCATTCATTGTGTCCCGACCCTGACCGGGCACCCGATACCCGTGTTGATCTGATGACTGCCCCCGCAAAAGCCCTTGCCGAAAAACTGCCCGAGTCGCGTGGCGGGATCAACTGGTTCAAGTACGCCAGCCCGCAGACCTTCTATCCGCTGGCCGGCAAACTGATTCCGCTGTTCGGCTGGCCGGCGCTGGCGCTGGCGCTGGTCGGCCTGTACCTGAGCTTTTTCGTCGCGCCGACCGATGCGACCCAGGGCGAGAGCTACCGCATCATTTTCATTCACGTGCCGGCGGCCTGGATGTCGATGATCATCTACCTGGCGATGGCGTTCTGGTGCGCCGTGGGACTGATCTTCAATACCCGGCTGTCGTTCATGATGTCGCAGGCGCTGGCGCCCACCGGCGCGATGTGGACGTTTATCGCGCTGTGGACCGGCGCCCTTTGGGGCAAGCCGACCTGGGGTGCCTGGTGGGTATGGGATGCACGCCTGACCTCGGAACTGATCCTGCTGTTTCTGTATCTGGGTTACATGGCCCTGGTCGCGGCGATCGACGATCCGCGGCGGGCCGACCGGGCCGGCGCGGTGGTCGCGCTGGTCGGTGCGATCAACGTGCCGATCATCTATTTTTCGGTCAAGTGGTGGAACACCCTGCATCAGGGCGCCTCGGTCAGCGTGACCTCTGCGCCGAAGATGGCAAGCATCATGCTTGCGGGCATGCTGGTCATGGCGCTGGCGGCTTGGGCCTATTCGGTGGCGGTGGTGCTGGTGCGGGTGCGCGCGCTGATGCTCGAGCGCGAGCGCAATACCGACTGGGTTGCGCAACTGGTGGAGTCGAGCCGATGAACTGGGCGAGCGCAGGCGAATTCTGGGCAATGGGCGGCAAGGGGTTGTACGTCTGGGGCTCCTTTGCGGTGACCCTCGCCTGTGTGCTCGCCGAGATTGCGCTGGTGCGCGGCCGCTTTGCCGGCGTGCGGAAACGACTGGCCCGCATGCGCGTTGCGGCCGATAGAGGAGCGAATGATGAAACCTAGACACAAGCGCATGTTGCTGATCGGCGGCGGTGTGGCCGCGCTCGCGCTTTCGGCGACCCTTGTGCTGTCGGCATTCCAGAAGAACATGGTGTTCTTCTTCAGCCCGAGCCAGGTTGTCAGCAAGGAGGCGCCGCAAAACCGTACCTTCCGCATCGGCGGGCTGGTCGAGGCCGGCAGCGTCAAGCGCGAGGCCGACGGGCTGACCACCCGTTTCGTGGTCACCGACACCGCCAACCGGATTCCGGTGACTTACAAGGGCGCGCTGCCGGACCTGTTCAAGGAAGGCAAGGGCGTAGTCAGCCAGGGCAAGCTCGGTGCCGACGGCGTGTTCGTCGCCTCCGAGGTGCTGGCCAAGCATGACGAAAACTACATGCCGCCCGAAGCCGCGCATGCGCTGGAACAGGCGCAAAAGGCGCAGAAAACCGTGGTGCAGAAATAGACGACTGCGGATCGCGCCGGCAACCGTGCGGCGCGACCACGGGGCAACGGGTGGATCGGGTGCGCGCAGATTCCTTGCACACGCCCGATTCAAAGCAGGCGGTCGCACATTGAGGTCCAGACGATGATTCCCGAACTCGGCAGTTTTTCCCTTGCGCTGGCACTGGCGCTGGCACTGGTGCAGGGCATCCTGCCGATCGTCGGCGCGGCGCGCGGCGACGCGCGACTGATGGGCGTGGCACGGCCGGCAGCCCATGGGCAGTTCGTCTTCGTGGCGCTGGCGTTCGCCTGCCAGATTGCCGGCTTCGTCAACAACGATTTTTCGGTACTCAACGTGGCCACCAATTCGAATTCGGCGCTGCCGCTCGAGTATCGCGTCGCCGCCTCGTGGGGCAGCCACGAGGGCTCGCTGCTGCTGTGGGCCTTGATGCTCAACGGATGGACGGTGGCGGTCACGGTGTTCTCGCGCCACCTGCCCGAGCAGGTGGCCGCACGGGTGGTCGGCGTGATGGGGCTGATCGGCGTCGGCTTCCTGGCCTTCATGCTGATTACGTCCAATCCGTTCGATCGGCTGTTGCCGGCCGCGGCCGACGGGCGCGATCTCAACCCGCTGCTGCAGGATCCAGGCATGGTGTTTCATCCGCCGATGCTCTACATGGGTTACGTCGGCTTCTCGGTGGCGTTCGCGTTTTCGATCGCGGCGCTGCTCGGCGGGCAGCTCGATGCGGCGTGGGCGCGCTGGTCGCGGCCATGGACTACGGTGGCCTGGGTTTCGCTGACGCTCGGCATCTGCCTGGGCAGCTATTGGGCCTATTACGAACTTGGCTGGGGCGGCTGGTGGTTCTGGGATCCCGTGGAGAATGCCTCGTTCCTGCCCTGGCTGGTCGGCACGGCGCTGATGCATTCCCTGGCAGTCACCGAAAAGCGCGGCACCTTCAAGAGCTGGACCGTGCTGCTGGCGATCTCCGCGTTTTCGCTTTCCCTGTTGGGCACCTTCCTGGTCCGCTCGGGCGTGCTGACCTCGGTGCACGCGTTTGCCACCGATCCGCGGCGCGGCGTGTTCATCCTCGGCCTGCTGGTGCTGGTGATCGGCGGTTCGCTGCTGCTGTTCGCGTGGCGCGCGCCCAAGGTCGGGCTCGGCGGCTCGTTTGGCGTGGTCTCGCGCGAGTCGGCGCTGCTGACCAACAATGCGCTGCTCTCGGTCGCCGCCGCCTCGGTGCTGCTGGGCACGCTCTATCCGCTGTTTCTCGATGCGCTCAAGCTGGGAAAGATCTCGGTCGGGCCGCCGTACTTCGACGCCGTGTTCGTGCCGCTGATGACCCCGGTGCTATTCCTGATGGCGATTGCGCCGTTCGCGCGCTGGAAGAACGACACCGTGCCGGCACTGGCCGTGCGGTTGCGCTGGGCGTTCGGCGTGGCGCTGGTTTCTGCGCTGCTGCTGCCGCTGGCCCTGGGCGCGTGGTCGCCGATGGTCGCGCTCGGCCTGTTCCTCTCCTTGTGGATTTTCGCCACCAGCGCCCAGCACCTCTATCTGCGGTTGCGCGGCAAGGCCGCCGAGGGCACGGCAGGCTCGCGCCTGCGCGCCATTCCGGGCGGCTGGTGGGGCATGTGGCTGGCGCACATCGGCATCGGCGTCACGGTGATCGGCATCACGCTGGTCAAGGGTTACGAGCAGAATCTCGATGTCAAAATGACCACCGGCGATACCGCCCATCTGGCCGGCTACACCTTCAAATTCATGGGTGTCTCGGAGCGCAACGGGCCGAACTTCGTGGCGGCCTCGGCGCTGATCGAGGTCACGCGCGACGGCAAGCCGGTGGCGATGATGAAGCCGGAAAAGCGCATGTACAAGGTGCAGCAGATGCCGATGACCGAGGGTGCGATCGACCCCGGTTTCACGCGCGACCTGTATATATCGATGGGTGAGCCGCTGCCCGGAACCGAGGCCTGGATCGTCCGCATCTTCTACAAGCCGTTCGTCGGCTGGATCTGGTGGGGTGCCATCTTCATGGGCATCGGTGGCCTGATCGCCGCCGCGGACAAGCGCTACCGCAAGCTGGCCGAACGCGCCGCGACGCGCCGGCCGGCAACGCCCGCGGCCGCGCCAGCGCCAGCGCGCTGACACTTCATGCTTCGGGACGGGCAATGGGACGCTATCTGATACCGCTGGGCCTCTTCGTTGTGCTGGTGGGGTTCCTCGCCGTCGGCCTCAATCTCAATCCGCGCGAATTGCCGAGCCCGCTGATCGACAAACCGGCACCGGCTTTCAAGGTGCCGCAGTTGCATGCGCTGGACAAGACCATCGCGCGCGACGATCTCAAGGGCAAGGTCTGGCTGCTCAATGTCTGGGCGTCGTGGTGCGTATCGTGCCGGCAGGAGCATCCGGTGCTGGTCGAACTGGCCAAGAGCAACGCGGTGCCGATCTACGGCCTCAACTACAAGGACCAGCGCGAGGCCGGACTGGCGTGGCTGAACCAGCACGGCAATCCCTATGTCATCTCAGCGTTCGATCAGGACGGCCGGGTCGGCATCGACTTCGGTGTCTATGGCGTGCCGGAAACCTTCCTGATCGACAAGAACGGCATCATCCGCTACAAGCACACCGGCCCGGTCACGCCCGACGCTGTGCAAAACCTCATTCTTCCCAAGGTCAAGGAACTCAATGCCGCGTCCTGACACCTTCAGCCGGCTGCTGCGCCAGTTTGCCCAGGCACTGTTGTTCGCATTCATGCTGGCCGGTCTGCCGGCTCACGCCGGCGAGGCAGCACCGGCGGCCGACGATCCGGTGCTGGAAAAACGGGTTACCGAACTGTCCGAGTTGCTGCGCTGCCTGGTTTGCCAGAACCAGACGATCGCCGATTCCCACGCTGATCTCGCGATCGATCTGAAGAAGCAGATCCGCGAGAAACTCGAGGCCGGTGAAAGCGACAAGCAGATCGTCGACTACATGGTTGCCCGCTATGGTGATTTCGTGCTCTACAAACCGCCGGTCAAGGCGACCACGATGATCCTCTGGATCGGTCCGTTCGTGCTGCTGGCGGGCGGGTTGAGCCTGCTCTTTTTCAAGTTGCGCAAACGCATGCGCCAGGCGCAGGCTGGCGAAACGCTGACCGACGACGAGCAACGCCAGGCCGCGGCCCTGCTGCAGGATGGGCCGGGCGGCAAAGGAGCGGCGCGATGAATCCATTCTGGATCGTCGTCGCCCTGCTGCTGGCCGGCGCGCTGCTGTTCGTGGTGCCGCCGCTGGTGCGCGGCAGCGGCAGGAAATCCGTCGCCTCGCAGCGCGACGTGTCGTTGCAGATCCATCGCGACCAACTGGTCGACTTGCAGCGCGACCGGGCGGAAGGCCTGATTTCCCCCGAGCAGTATGAAAGCGGCAAGCGCGAAATCGAGCGTCGCGTGCTTGAAGAGACCGCGTCCCTCGAAGCCGCGGCGGCGCCGGCGCAAAGCGGTCGCTGGATCGGTGCCGCGGTGGCGCTTGCCGTCCCGGCGATTGCGCTCGGCTTCTACCTCAAGCTGGGCAACCTCGACGGGCTCAATCCGGCGTCTGCGGTAGCGTCGGAGCAAGGCGGGCAGGCCGACGCGCACGCGGTGACGCCGCAGCAGATCGAGGCCATGGTCGCCAAACTCGCCGACAAGCTCAAGCAGGATCCCGAGAACGCCGAAGGCTGGCAGATGCTGGCGCGCGCCAACGTGTTCATGCAGCGTTACGACGAAGCCACCCGGGCGTACGCCGAATACACTCGGCGCGTGCCCGGCGATGCGCAGGCGCTCGCCGATTATGCCGACGCGCTGGCGATGGCCAAGGGGCGCACCTTGATCGGCGAACCCGAAGGCCTCATTGCCAAGGCGCTTGCCGCCGACCCCAACAACGTCAAGGCGCTGGCGCTGGCCGGCAGCGTCGAGTTCGACAAGCAGGCGTATGCCCGTGCGGTGGCGCGCTGGGAAAAGATCCTCACCCTGGTACCGCCGGAGTCGCAGATTGCGGTGGCGATGCGCAATGGCATCGCCGAGGCGCGCACCAAGGGCAATCTGCCGGGCGCGTTGCCTGCGCAGGCGCAGGCGCCGCAAGCGGCCGCGCAACCGGGGCCGGCCGCGGCAGCGCCTGCGCAGGCCGCGCCCAGTGCGGGCGGCAAGGTGTCCGGTTCAGTGACGCTGGCGCCGGCGCTCAACGGCCAGGTTTCGCCGGAAGACACGCTGTTCGTCTTCGCCCGGGCGGCCGAAGGGCCGCGCATGCCGCTGGCAATCCTGCGCAAGCAGGTGAAGGACTTGCCGGTGCAGTTCGTTCTCGATGACTCGATGGCGCTGACCCCGACGATGAAGCTTTCCGCGTTTCCCAAGGTTATTGTCGGCGCGCGCATATCGAAGAGCGGAAATGCCACGCCGCAAAAGGGCGACCTGCAAGGCCTCAGCGCGCCGCTGGCGGTCGGCGCCGAGAAGATCGCGATCGTCATCGATGCGCCCGTGAATTGAACAACGCGCTTCCCGCAATCGGGAAATGGCTCTGAGGCTTCTCACATTCGGGATGGTCGCCGCGCTGGCCTGTGGCGGCTGCGGCGAAAGCGCCGCGCCTTCGCACAGCGGCGGCGAGATCGGCATGGTGCTGCCCGATGCACCGCTGCGCGGGCTGGGTGGCGATTTCCATCGCCTGTCGGAGACCCGCGGAACGCCGCTGGTGATCAACGTGTGGGCGAGCTGGTGCGGCCCCTGCCGGGCGGAGATGGCCTCGCTGGAACGGCTGTCGCGGCTGGCCCCCGGCCGCCTCAAGGTGATCGGCGTCACCACCGACGACGACGCCAACCTCGCGCGCGAGTTCGTCGCCCGCGCAGGCGTGAGCTTCCCCTGCTACCACGACGCCGATCAAAACCTCGAACGGCGGGTTTTCGGCGCTGCGGCAATCCCGTTGACACTGGTGGTCGATGGCCAGGGCCGCATCGTGCAGCGCGTGCTCGGCGCGCGCCAATGGGACAGCGCACAAAGCATCGCGCTGATCGAATCGGCGCTCGGACTTGCCTTGCGCTGACGACGATCGGGCTGCGAGCCGCATGGATACTGCCTCTCCAGCCTGGCATCGCCAGGATCGCCATTCCATGCGGCTGCTGGCAGTGTCGCCCCCGAACACCCCTGTCCGGGCGGCGCGCAGCGGTCGCATGAGCCGACAGCGCGTCGATCTGCCGGTCGACCGCGCAAGGATATGCATGCAGCCATGCATTCATGCTGCAGCGCGATGCGCTGAATCCGGCCCGGCCGGTCGTCGGCAAGTGTGCCCGATGCGATCCGGGGCCGGGTTCACCCTAATGACATTTGGCGGCGGACTGTTTTCAGATGGAGTATTCTCGATCGCCGGTTGCGCACACAGTCTGCGTTGGACCGGACGACCGCAGCGCGGGTTGGCTGCCGCAACGGGCGCGGCAGCGTTCGCGCCAGCCGGATTGCGAGCCGACCATCGAGCGGCAGATTTTTTGGGGTGGGAGCGTGGATAGTCCGTTTGCACTGGACCTGCAGCAAGTCGACCTGACGCGCGTCTCGGCCAGCGAACCAGGCGCGCCGGCGGCATTCGCCGCCATGTGGGCGCTGCCGCTGATGCGTCATGCCCAACCGGTTTCGCTCGAAGTTCTCGGCCGCGCGGCGCAACTCGTCCGGCTGTCGAAGGGACACACGATCTTCCGCCGCGGCGACCTGCCCAACGGCCTCTATTACGTCGTGTCGGGGTCGGTGAAACTGCTGGCGCAGGCCGCAGGCGGCCGGGACAAGGTGATCGACATATTTGGCGACGGCCAGCTTTTCGGCGAGATCGGCCTGTTCATGGACGGCCCCTACCGTTCATGGGCGCAGACGATCGGCCGCTGCGTGCTGCTGTATCTGCCCAAAACCGCGGTGATCGAAGCCATCGGCAACGACCTCGGCCTTGCGCTGCATTTTCTGCACGAGGTTTCCAGCCGCGCACAGATACTCATCGACGCGCTGACGGCCATCGTCTCGCGCTCGGCCTCGGCCCGCGTGGCCGCCTATCTGCTGGATTTGCTGGCGCGCAGCGGCGGCGCCGAGCGGCCCCGCATCATTCTGCCGGCGACCAAGAACGCGATCGCCTCGCTGCTGTCGCTGTCGCCGGAGGCGCTGTCGCGCGCGCTCCGCCGCTTTCATGACGACGGCCTGATCGAGGTGAATGGCCGGGGCATTCGCGTGATCGATCAGCGCCGGCTGCGCGCCTGTCTCGACGAGTGAATCATTGCTCCGGCGCAATCGCCGGGTTGCGCACGCTGTGGCAGCGCTCGCATGCCAGGTGGGTGATGAAGGCGACCCGGTCGTGGCACATGCCGCACCACTGACCGCGAAAGATCGACTCCATGGTGATCCGGGCAGCGCCAGTGCGCTGCTCGAACGGCGAAGGATGGCAGTTCGCGCAATCGAGCCAGCGGGTATGCGAACTGTGCGGAAAGCGCACCCAGGGCATTTGCCGTGTGTTCTTGAGCAGAATGTCGAGATCCAGCGGCTGCGCGCGGCCCGTGCCTGAAAGGCCCTCGCGTGGGCTGATCTGGCCGTCATCGAGCATGCGCATCCAGTCGATCAACCCGGCGCGGTCGAGCGGCATTCCCGCGAGCGCCTGATCCGCTTTCTGCAACTGCGCAAAGGCCGGATTGGACGGATCGTAAAAGCTGTCCTGATCGGCCGCCGCTGCGTCCGTTCGCACACGAGGCCGGCTCGCTGCCGGCGCCTGCGGGCTCGCCGCGCCGGCTGGTGCCGGCGGCTGCCAGCCCGGAGCGGGCTTGATCGGACTTCCGGCCGGCCGCGCCTGTGCCTGAGCAGGCGGCGCCTGCGTCAGGCTCAGCGCGAGCAGTAATGCGGCAAGCAGGGATCTCATTCGTCGGCCCGGGATCATTGTCGCCGTTGCAAGCAATGCCAGTGCCCGCCGGGCCGCTTCGCGGCGGGCACTATAATTGCCCTCTGGCTCTACCCCGGGTTCCCTCTCAGCGCTGCGGCACCCATGTACAACGCCTATTTCCGGCTCAACGAATCGCCCTTCTCCATCGCACCCGATCCGCGCTTTCTGTTCATGAGCGCGCGTCATCGCGAGGCGCTGGCGCATCTGATGTACGGGGTGAGCGGCGAGGGCGGATTCGTCGTGCTCACCGGCGAGGTCGGCACCGGCAAGACCACGATCTGCCGCTGCTTGCTGGACCAGGTGCCGGCCGACTGCGATGTCGCCTTCATCGTCAACCCCGGTCTGTCGGCGGTGGAAATGCTCGGAGCGATATGCGACGAACTGCACATCGGCTATCCGGAAAACCTGAACATCAAGGGCTATGTCGATCGATTCAACAGCCATCTGCTGAGAGCGAATGCGGCTGGCCGCAAGACCGTGCTGATCATCGACGAAGCGCAGTTGCTCGACCCCAAGGTGCTCGAACTGCTGCGCCTGCTGACCAACCTCGAGACCAGCCGGCGCAAGCTGCTGCAGATCGTCCTGCTCGGACAGCCGGAACTGCTCACGCTGCTCGAGCGCCCCGACATGCGGCAGGTGGCGCAGCGCGTGGTTGCCCGCTATCACCTGCAGCATTTGTCGAAGATCGAGGTCTCGGCCTACGTCGCGCATCGCCTGAACGTGGCGGGTTCCCAGGGTAAACTCATTCCCGAATTCCTGATGGGACGACTCTACCGGCGAACCGGCGGCGTGCCGCGCCTGATCAATCTGGTCTGCGACCGGGCGCTGCTCGGCGCGTTCGTCGAAGGCAAGCTGGCGGTCACCGGCCCGATACTTGCCCGCGCTGCCGCAGAGGTGCTCGGCACCCGCAAGTCCCGCATGCCGCAAATTGCCGCAATCGCCGCCGCGCTGCTCGCCGCCGCCGGCATAGGCGCCTGGTACGCGCTGCATCGGGCCGATGTGCTACCAGGCCGACTGCGCCGGCAGCCCGCCGCAGTCGCCGCAGGCGAGCAGATGCCGAGCGGGGCCGCCAGCCGGCTTCGCCAGGGTCACCGGCGGCCGCGGCGGTTTCGCTGTCGCCGATTCTGCTGGCGACCCGCGGCCGCTGGCCTGCTGCCCGCCGGACAGTCGGCCGACGACGCCGAGGCCGCCGCCTTTCGCGCGGTGCTGGCGCGCTTCGGCCTGATCTATTCTCCACGCGGGCAGTCGCGCGGCTGCCGCTACGTCGAGACCGCGGGCCTGCGCTGTCTTCTCGGCCCAGGGCAACAGCGAGATCTTTCAAACCTTCAGTCCGCCGATCATCCTGTATCTGCGGCAGGGCGAGCGGCGGGTTCCGGTGGTGCTCGACGGCCTGCAGGGTCGCCAGGCGAGTTTCATCGTGGCCGGGCAATCGCGGACGGCACCGATCCAGTCGCTCGACGGATTGTGGACCGGCGAGTTCGTGGTGTTGTGGCGTCCGCCGCCCGGTCTGCCGAACTCGCTCGATGTCGGTGCGCGCGGCCCGGCGGTGGCTTGGCTGGCCGATGCGCTGGCCGTGGTTTCCGGCGCCGAACAGCAGCCGCGAGTCGACCGCTATGACGCCGCCCTGCAGGAAAAGGTGCGCGCATTCCAGTTGCAGGAAGGTCTGCCGGGCAACGGTACGGCGGGGCCGCTGACCCTGTTGCGGCTCAGCCACCGGGTCGATCAGCGGCTGGCGCGCCAGGCGGTGCCGTCCGGAGTACGCTGATGTCCTACATCCTGGATGCGCTCAAGAAGTCGGAAGCCCAGCGCCATGCCGGCAAGATACCTACCGTGGTGGCGCCGCAGGGCGTGCAGATCGAAGCGGCGCACGGCAGTCGCCCCGGCTTGTTGCTCTGGATTGCAGTAGCGCTGGCCATCGCGCTGGGTGCCGGCTGGTGGGCGCGCCAATTCCTGGATCGTCCGGATCGCGGTCGCGGCGTTGCCCGCCGATCCGTCGGCGCCGACGCCGGCCCATGGCCGGCAGCGCTGCGCCCGCTGGCCGCCGAGTCCGCCAGGGCGGGCGAGGCCATCCCGCGGCTCAAGCTGGCGGTCAGTCTGCCCGCCCGCGAGCAGCCGGCGCCACGCCAAGCCGGCTGCTGCCAAGGCCGCGGGCCGCTGCGCAACCGGCAACCCAGGCGGCACGGACGCCCGCCGCCGCGCCGCCCGCGCACGATGCCCCCGCGCCGGCGCCGGTACGTGGCGTGGTCGTGCCTTACGCCAATCTGCCGCCGGCGATACGCCAGAGCCTGCCGCCACTGGTCGTCGGCGGATTTGCCGCAGGCGAAAGTGGCGGCACGATGGTCATGGTTGACGACAAGCTGGTGCGCGAGGGCGACGAGGTTGCGCCCGGAATCCGGGTCGAGAAGATCCTCGTCGACGGCGCCGAATTCGCTTACAAGGGCTATCGCTTCCGCCGCTGACGGGACTCTGAACGAGTCGAACTAAGGTCCTAGACTGTACGTCCCGTTGCGGGCGCGGGTAGAAATCGACTAGAGTCCGCTCACTCCAACAAAATCAGAGCGGGGGGCGCGTGGCGCATCACCAGTTCCTCAGGCGTGGCCTGGGCATGAGCGTGCTTTTTTCAGTCTGGCGGCCGGGTTGGCCCAGGCCGCACCCGGCGAGACGGCGCCGGCAGCGGCCGGTTCGCCGGCCTTTGAATCGGCGGTCGCCCGCACCCGCGATGCCGATACCCTCAAGGCGCTGTCGGCCGACGGGCAGATCCTCTACCAGCGCGAGCGCGTCAAGCTCGACGGCTACCAGTACTGCAGCCAGGCGGTTGCCCAGGCCGAGCGCGGCGAATTGCGCGACAGCATCCGCTCGGCTTCCAAGGCACTGCACATCGGCCAGGCGCAGGGCAACGACGATCTGATCGCCGTTTCCAAACGCGATCTGGCGATCGCGTACAGCTACGGCGGCGATCTCGACCGCGCCGAGCAGTATGCGCAGGAAGCCTTGTCGCACCAGGCGAAAAATCCGCAGATCGTTGCCGGGCCGGCCTACAAGATTCTCGGCGACGTCGCCGCGCGCCGCGGCAAACTGCCCGTGGCGATCGACTTCTATGGCAAGGCGTTCGACGCCGCCAGCGACCGTTTTCGCCCGCTGGTGAGCCTGTCGCTGGCCAATGCCTATGTTGCCAACGGCGATGCGCGCAGCGGCCGCGACATGTACAGCCGGACGCCGCCGCCGGAAGGTCCGCTGCTGCCGCTGTACCAGCGCGGCCTTGGCAACCTGCTGCTGGTCGAAGGCAAGCCTGCCGAGGCGCGCCAGGCGTTCGAGGCCGCCGCCAGCACGGCGACCGGCGCGGACGCCGCCTACCACCGGCTGTGGTCGCTCGAAGGCATGGCGCGCAGCGACCTGGCGCTGGGCGACAAACGGGCGGCGCGTGCGCGCTTCGTCGAGGCGGCAAGACAGTCGGAAGCCATCCGCGCAAAATTCCGCAGCGAAGAGTTCAAGACCGGCCTGTTCGGCGATGTGCAGAAGATCTTCGAGCAGGCAATCGCCCTGTCGATGGACGCCGGCGATGTGGAAGGTGCCTGGGATCTGTCGGAACGCAGCCGCTCCCGGGCCTTGCTGGACATCGTGCGCGATCGAGTCGCCACGGGTGGCGTTGAACTGACCGGGGCTGTCAGTCGCAAGGACGTCAGCGCGGCCTTGCGCAAGGGCGAGACGCTGGTGCAATTCCACAGCCTGGACGACCGGCTGCTGGTGTGGACGGTGAATGCCAATCGTCTGGAGGGCAGGAGCCTGCCGCTCAAGCGCAGCGAACTCGACGCTGCGGTCGAGGGCTTGCGCCAATCGATTTTCGAACGCCGGCGCAACACGCCCGAACTTGCCGAGGCGCTCTACGGCAAGCTGCTGGCGCCGCTCGCGCTGGCCGCTGACGAGCGCCTGATCATCGTTCCCCACGGCGGCCTCCACTACCTGCCGTTCCAGGCGCTGCGCGGACCGGAGGGCTATCTGATCCAGCGCAATCCGCTTGCAGTGGCGCCCTCGGCGAGCGTTGCGGTGCAGCTTGCGCGAAAGAGCTTGGTTACCAGCGGCAAGCTGGTCGCCTTCGGCAATCCGGCCAACAGCGCGCGCGAGGATCTGCCGGGCGCCGAGCGCGAAGTGCAACTGATCGGCAAACTGTTTCCCGACAGGCGCGTGTTCTATCAGCGCGAGGCCTCCAAAACGCGCTTCCGCGAGGCGGCCGGCGGCGGGCGGATTCTGCATGTGGCCGCGCATGCCGAAGTCGACAACATCGACCCGCTGCATTCGCGCATCCTGCTTGCCGCGGAAGGTAATGACCCCGGCTTTCTCGAAGCCGGCGAGGTCTACGGGGTCGACCTCAAGGGCGTCTCGCTGGTCACGCTGTCGGCTTGCGAGAGCGGCCTCGGCCGCATTGCGCGCGGCGATGAAATCCAGGGCTTCACCCGCTCGTTCCTGACCGCCGGCGCCTCAGGACTGGTGGCCTCGCTATGGCCGGTGTCGGACGATTCAACCGAGCTGCTGATGACCACGCTCTACGGCGAACTGTCGCGCGGCAGCGAGGCGATCGATGCCATGCGCCGCGCCCAGCTTGCGGTTCTGACGCAGAAGAAGTTTGCGCACCCGTTCTTCTGGGCGCCGTTCAACCTGATCGGCGACTGGCGCTTGCGCGCCGGTGGCTGACCCATGTCGATACTCCGGAACAACATGAAGACCACCGGTTCTGCCACATCGATGACGCTGCCATCCACGCGGGTTCGCGCCGTTGCGCTCGGCCTGCTGGCCCTGGGGCTGGCGCTGCAGCAATCGGCACTGGCGCAGACCCCGCCGAGTGCCGGTGGAGTCCTGCGCGAAACCGCGCCGCCGCCGCCGGGCATTCCGCCATCGCCGCAAGTCGTGCCCGCGCCCGCGGCGCCGACTGCGCCAGCGGCCCGCGCCGCGGACGGCCCGGCGTTCCCGCTAAAGGCGATTCGCTTTACCGGCAACACGGTATTTTCGGCCGACGAGTTGCAGCCGCTGGTGGCCGAGCGCATCGGCCAGGCCAACACGCTGGCCGATCTGGAAGCGCTGGCGATGCGCGTGACCGAAAAATACCGCAATGCCGGTTTCATGCTGGCCCAGGCCATCGTACCGGTGCAGGATGTCACCGCCGGCGAGGTCGAGATCTCGGTGTTCGAAGGCGTGCTCGGCAAGGTCAGGTTGGAGGTCGATCCCGCCGCGCCGATCAGGCCGGCAGTGATCGAACGCATCGCCTCACGCCTGAAGCCGGGGCAGCCGCTGCACAACCGCACCCTGGAGCGGGTGATGCTGCTGCTCTCCGACCTGCCGGGCATTGCGCCGCAGGCGGCACTGGAGCAGGGCGACGTCAGCGGCACGACCGACGTGATCATCGTCATCGGCCCGGAACGGCGCTGGGATTTCTCGCTCGATGCCGACAACCATGGGTCGCGCTCGACCGGCGAATTCCGGGCCGGCCTGCTCGGCCGCGTCAACAGCCCGCTGCGGCTCGGCGACAACCTCGATGCCCGCATCCAGCTAGGGTCGGGCGGCGGATTGACTTACGGCCGGCTCGGCTACGAACTGCCGGTCGGCGGCGAGGGCACGCGGCTCGGCGCCGCCTATTCGCGCCTCGAGTATGAACTCGGCAAGGACTTCGCCAAACTCGAGGGCAGCGGCGAGGCGGATGTGGTCGAACTCACGATGACCCACCCGCTGATCCGCTCCCGCGCGCGCAACCTGTTCGGCAAGATCGGCTGGCAGGAGAAGTGGCTCGATGATCGACAACTCGGGACCAGCAAGGGTAAGAGAATTCGCAACTTCAATTTCGGCCTCGCCTACGAACAGCGTGATCGACTGCTCGGCGGCGGTTACACCAGCGCCAGCCTGACTGCCTTCCTCGGCCACCTGAGGCTTCGACTCGGATCGCCAGCGCAATGCTGACGCCAGGCGCCAAACCGAGGGCCACTTCGAGCACTGGAACTACACCGTCTCGCGGCTCAACGCCCTTGCCGGCAAGTTGAACCTGTTCGTCGGCATGACCGGCCAATTCAGCGACAAGAATCTCGACAGCGCCGAGAAGGTCGCGTTGGGCGGGCCGCATGCGGTGCGCGCCTATGCGCCGTCGGAAGCGACGGTCGATGAGGGCCACGTCGCCAATCTGGAATTGCGCTACAGCCTGACGCCCGAAGTCTCGCTGCATGGCTTCTACGACTGGGGCTGGGGGCGGGTCAACCGCCGGCCGTCGGTCGGCGATGGAGACAACGACATTTCGCTGCGCGGCTACGGCCTGGGTGCGTTCTGGGGCAACGCCAGCGGCTTGACGCTGCGCACCAGCGTGGCCTGGCGTGCGACGGCGCGCGGCGGCGCCGATGTCGACCGCGTGCCGCGACTGTACGTTCAACTCAGCAAGTCTTTCTGATCGACCAGCGGGCGACATGCGCGCAGCAGGGGGGCATCATGAGCAAGAAAACCGACAAGAGATTTCAGCCGAAGCCAAGCGCAGTCGGTCTGGCGGTCGCGCTGGCGTTTGCTTCCGGCGCGCCGGCCTGGGCATTGCCGACCGGCGAACAGGTGGTGGCCGGTCAGGTATCTGTCGGCCGCCCCAGTGCCGGCAACATGGTGATCCAGCAGGGCACGTCTTCGGCCATCGTCAACTGGAACGGCTTCTCCATCGGCGGCAATGAGGCGGTGCGCATCCAGCAGCC
Source organism: Candidatus Methylophosphatis haderslevensis (assembly GCA_016711925.1). Taxonomy (GTDB): domain Bacteria; phylum Pseudomonadota; class Gammaproteobacteria; order Burkholderiales; family Rhodocyclaceae; genus Methylophosphatis; species Methylophosphatis haderslevensis. The sequence continues at coordinate 270,041 of JADJSA010000017.1, read as the reverse complement.
CGGCGCGTCCAGCGTGATTCTCAACCGCGTGCTGGGCAACAGCCCGAGCGGCATCTACGGGCAACTCAGCGCCAACGGCACGGTCTTTCTGGTCAACCCGAATGGCGTGCTGTTCGGGCCGGCGCGCGCGTCGATGTCGGCTCGCTGGTCGCCTCGACGCTGTCGATCAGCAACGCCGATTTTCTCGGCGGACGCTACAGCTTCGGCGGCCGCGGCGGCTCGGTGGTCAATCAAGGCAGCATCACGGCGGCCGAGCACGGCACGGTGGCGCTGCTCGGCGGCAGCGTCCGCAACGATGGCACGATCGTCGCGACGCTCGGCACCACGGCGCTCGCCTCGGGCGGTCAGATCACGCTCGATCTGGCCGGCGATGGCTTGTCGAAGCTGACGATTGCCCAGGCCGCGCTCGATGCCGAGGTCGCCAACGGCGGCGCGATCATCGCCGATGGTGGCCAGGTGCTGCTGAGCGCCAGCTCGCTCGACCAACTCGCCGCGACCGTGATCAACCAGACCGGCAGCGTTCGCGCCCGCTCATTGGTCGAACGCAATGGCCGCATCGTGCTCGACGGCGGCGACGGCGGCACTACGCTGGTTTCCGGCATTCTCGATGCGACCGGCACACAGCCAGGATCGACCGGTGGCGAGATCGCGGTGCTCGGCCAGCACGTCGGGTTAACCGGCAGCGCGACGCTCGATGCCAGCGGCTATGCCGGTGGCGGACAGGTGCTGGTCGGCGGCGATTACCAGGGACGGAATGCATCAGTCCGCAATGCCGAGGCAACTTTCGTCGGGCGCGATGCCAGTCTCCGCGCAGATGCACTCGACATCGGTAACGGCGGGAAGGTAATCGCCTGGGGCAATCAGGTCACTCGTGCACACGGCACGTTCAGTGCCCGTGGCGGCCCTCTTGGCGGAAATGGCGGGTTGATCGAGACGTCGGGGAAGTTTCTGGATACCGCGGGAGCACGGGTTTTCGCGGGCGCGCCGATCGGGGTCGCGGGAGAGTGGCTGCTCGATCCGATCGATATCACTATTCAGGTCGGGGGGACTGGCTCGAGCGCCAACGCAGGGAGCGCGCCGAATTTCGTGTCGAGTGCGTCGCCATCGACGATCAGCGACGGGGATATCGAGGCCGCCCTCAACGCCGGCACGTCGGTATCGATCACCACCGGCAATGCGGCGGCGTTAGCGAACTTGGGAACATCACGATTGCGGCAGGAACTGTCATCGACAAGACTGCCGGCGGCGACGCGACTCTAACGCTAACCGCCGAACGCACGATTCGGATGAATGGCGACGCGTCGATTCGTTCCACTGCGGGCGCGTTGAACGTTGATTTCAACAGCCGCGGACTCTTTCAGCAAATCACGCCGGCAGTCTCGATCCTGGGGGGAGGCATCGCGATGTCGACCGGATCGTCGATCTACACGAACGGTGGCAACGTGCGCTTCTTCGGGTCCGACAATCCGGCGGGCGGGCGCGCCCGCGGCTTTTCTCTAACGCAGGATTTCGGTGCACTCACTGCGACCTCCGTTCAGGTGCCCAACGGGATTGCGTTGAACGGTGCCACCATCGACGTATGCGTCGGAGGCGCGTCGGGCGCCTGTGGGGGTGGCTCTGGGACGATTTCCCTGCGTGGCCAAGGGGCGGCCACCAGCACGGTAGCCGCGTCGGGAGCGGGGACGATCACGAGCGCGGACGGAAATCCGGGCGTCCTGATATTCAACAGTGTGCTCCGCTCCGGGTCGGGGGCGATCTCGGTCGACGGGCTGGGATCGTTGGGTGGAATCGGCACATCATCGATCGGCAATTCGAGCATCGTGTCGCAGGCAGGCAACGTGACATTGGTCGGCACCGGGGTTGGCGTGAATGGAACCTCGGTCGACGATCCTGTCGGTCTCTTGATCGGCGCGACTTCGATTCAAACGGGCGGTGGCGTGTCGCTGACTGGCACGGGGGGTGACGTCTCGGCCCAAGTCGCGGCGATCGCCGGCGCAGCAACACCGAATACCGTGCGGATTCCGACTTATGGTGTGTTGATCGATACGGCGTCCGTGTCGGCAGGTCTGGGAAGGTCCATCGGCATTTCAGGACAGGCTGGAAACGCCGGCGTGTCGGTGAACGGAGCCGGCGTCGTTTCGACCCTGGATGCCCGGGACGTTCAGATCGGGTTTTCGGGGGCTGGCTCCCTGAGCGCGCCCGGCGGATCAGTCATCCTCAATGGTGGGACGTTTGGTGTTCAGACAAACGGGTCCACGATCGACGTTTCGCGAACCGGCGGCACAGGTGGCTCGGTACAGATCTCGGGTGTCGACGTGGGCGTATTCCAGACATCCATCACGGCGAACGGCTCCGGAGGAGGAGGTCTGATTGCTCTGGATGCCGACAATGTGGCGTTCGTTGCCTCGAATTCGATCTTGTCCGCGAACGCGACCACTACCGGGAGTGGCGGCGCGATCCGAGTGCGTGCCCTCGCATTCGGCAGCACCGATGCGGCCTCCACCGTGCGCCTTTGGGAGCTTCAGCGCGCGTGGCGTCGCCGTCGGGAGGGACGGTCGAGACCTCGGGCTTGTCCCTCGACGTTAGCGGCATACGCGTCGATGCGTCGGCCCCGGGCGGGCAACCAGGTACATGGCTCATCGACCCGATCAACGTGACCATTTCCAACGGCGCAACCGTCGGCGGAACATTGCCGAATTTTGTCGCGGGCGCCCCCGGCGCCAACGTGCAGGACGCCGACATTTCAAACGCGCTCAATTCCGGGACCAGCGTAACGGTCAGCACGAACGGCAGTGCTTTCGTGCCTGAGCAAGGCAACCTGACGATGAACGCCGGTTCGGCGATCACCAAGACGGCGGGCGCCAACGCCACGCTGACCCTCAACGCCCACAACAACATTTCGATTCTCGGCAACATCACGTCGACCAGCGGCGCACTCGGCATCGATCTGAACAGCGACTCGGACGGCGCGGGCGGTGGCGCGATCAGTGTCGGCGGATTTGCGCCGGTGTCTCTGCTGAGCAACGGTGGAGACATCCGCTTTTACGGTCAGGGCGGGCCGGGGACCGGCCGAGCCAACAGCGCGCCAGGGTCGGGGCAGGATGGCATCCGGGTTCTCAACGCGACTGTCGATGCGCGGGTCGGGCAGAGCCCAGCGGGGGCAAGCGGTACCATTTTGATGCGCGGGCAGGGCTCGCAGCTGCAGTTCTTGTCAGGCAACGGCGTGAGCATCGAGGCATCGACTCTGGCGGCGTCGACCGGGTTGATCGAACTCAATGGACTCGGCGGGCCGGGGGGCAACGGTGTGCGCGTCGTGGCGGCGGACCCGGAGCCTTCCCGGGAGGGCACCTTTTGCCCGATCCAGCATCGTTGGTGGAACCGGAGGCGTGCGCCTTTGGGGCATTGGACCCATCGAGACCGATTTTGGTGGAACGTCGTCTGCCAATTCCGGCGTCCTGATTGGGAGCAGCACCGTCGCCGTCGCCAACGGGCAAGTGGATATTCGCGGATTTGCCAACGCAACGACAACGGCCGGCGTCCTGTTGACCGACACCAGCTTTGCCGGCCTGCCTTTGCCGAGTTCTGTTTCGACGACCGGCGCTGGGGGCCGCATCTTGTTGAGCGGCGAGTCGACCTCGGCGGCTCCTGGCGTGAGCATCACCGCCGGCAGCACCCTCGGCTCTGCCGCGACACAGGGGAACATCGTCATTCGTGCCGCAAACAACGGCGCCGGGGATGCGATAAACCTCGCCGGAACGGTGCAGGGCAGTGGCGTTCTCAACCTGCGGCCAGGCGGTGTCGGTCCGGCGCCGCTGTTCAACCTGGTTGACTCGGTGGCGACCCCGATCACCATCGGCGGCGCCGGTACGGGCTTCGATCTTTCGGCTGCCGATCTGGCGGCATTGCAGCCGGGGTTCTCGTCGATCGTAGTCGGATCGGATGCCCACGCCGGGGCGATCACTGTGGCCTCCGCCGCGACCTTCGCCGATCCGCTGACGCTGCAAAACGACGGGGGGGCGGGCGGCATTGCAATCAATGCCGCGTTGTCCAACGGCCCGAGGAATCTGACCCTGTCGAGCGGCGGGGCGATCAGCCAGAGCGCGCCGATCACCGCCGCCGGTCTGCTGGTGCGCGGTGCGCCGACATCCGTCGTAACGCTGAACAACGCCGCCAACGCGGTCGGCACGCTGTCCGTCGATCCGCCGGCGAGTTTCAGTTTCGTCAATAGCGGCCCGCTTACGTTGGGTCCGCTGACGACATCCGGGTTCGTCGCGGCAAGCAACGCGCCACAGACGATCGTTGCCGCCAATTCGACCGCTGCCGGCAACTTCCAGGTGCAGACGCTTGCCGGCAATCTCACCCTCAACCAGGACGTGACTACCGTGAACGCCGGCTCGAACATCGATCTGGCGACTGCGGCCTGTTCGTGAACGCGGGCGCCGGTACCCTGACGCCGGGCGCGGGTGGAGTCTGGCGCGTCTGGGCCAATACCTGGGTCGGCGAAACGCGGGGTGGTCTCGCGCCGGGCAATCCGCTGCCGAACCTGTACGGCTGCGCGTTTGGCAACGTCGGCACCTGCGGATTGAGTGGTGTGGCGATACCCGCGACCAATCATTTCCTTTACGTCCAGCGCCCGACCCTCGTCGCCGGCGTGGGCAACATCGTGCGTACCTACGGCGCGGCAAATCCGCCGCTCAATCCGACTGCGCCGACCGGTTTGCTGACTGCGTTGGGCGATACGCTGGCCGATGCGCTTACGGGTGGATTCTCCACGGCGGCGACGCAGACTTCACCGGTCGGCACCTATGCGATCAACCCGCCCACCGCACCGTCCCCGTCAGGCTACCTTCTTGAATTGAGCGGCGGTCTGTTGACGATCAATCCGGCGCAACTCGTGTACGTGGCGAATCCGGTTACGCGCAACCAGGGGGTTGCCAATCCGCCATTCGTTGGCACCGTGACCGGCTTCGTGCTGGGCGAGACGCTGACGAGCGCGACGAGCGGGACGGCCGTCTTCACGTCACCGACCGATGCGACGAGCCTGCCTGGTTCCTACGCGATCAACGGCAGTGGCCTGAGCGCGGCCAACTATACCTTCACTCAGGCCGCCGGCAATCTGACCGCGCTGACAGTACTGCCGGTCGATACGCCGCCTCCGCCGCCGCCGACGCCGACACCACCGCTCCGACGCCAACTCCGCCGCCGACTCCGACACCGACTCCGACACCGACTCCGACTCCGACACCGACTCCGACTCCGCCGCAGGCACCGTCGGATCGGCCCGCATCGGTTGGTCAGGATCAGATCGCCAGCGTCATCCGCAATACGCCCGAAACGTCGTTCGTCTATGACCGCAACCTCGGCCTGCCGTCGATGTGCGCGTCCACAGGATCGGCACTGCTAGACCGGGCGTCGCAGGGCGTCGACATCCTGTCGCTCGAGTGGTCGCGCGTGCGGCAGAGGCCGAATCTTTCCAACTGTGTCGATCTGGGCGAGCGCAATGGCTGCAGCGATTTCTGATCGCCGGGTGAACGTCGGCGTTCGCGGCGTGACATTTGTCGCTCGGCCGGGCGACGTAGTCCGTCGGGCAAGTTGACTGCGATGCGCCGCTGCGGCAACGTGTCACCTGAAATGAATTTTCGTGAAACGGTCAAGGCAGCCATGAAAAACCAAGAACTGTGCGGGAGCGGGCGGTGATCGAAATCGAGTCGCTGCTGGTTCCGACCGCGGAAGAGCCGCCCTGCGGCCCCGACCTGGAATATGACGCTGCGTTTCTCGCGCTCGATCAGTCGGCCCGCGGCAAGCCGGAACAGCAGTTCGGCGAGACGGTTATCGCGGCCGAGGAGCCGGTGTGGGGCGATGTGCGCACTGCGGCCACCGAGTTGCTCGCGCGTTCCAAGGATCTGCGCGCGGCGATTCTGCTGGTGCGAGCCTGGGTGCATACCGACGGCTACGCCGGTCTGCTGCCGGGGCTGCAGTTGATCCAGCAGTTGCTCGAACGCTACTGGGACGAAATTCATCCGCGGCTCGATCCGGACGAAGCCAACGACCCGACAATGCGGATGAACGCGCTCGCACCGCTGGCCGATGTCGAGGGCGTGGTTCGCGATCTGCGGGGGGCGTTTCTTGTCGACTCGCGTCAGCACGGTTCGGTGCTGGTGCGCGATGTCGAGATCGCGCTCGGCAAATTGCCCCGCGCGAGGGCAGCGAGCCGGTCTCGCAGTCGAAGATCGACGCAATTCTCGCTGCAGTGGCAGCGGACCACCCCAGATCGGCGGCCACATCGACGAGACGTTCCAGACGGCAAAAGCGCTCTCCGCCAGTATCGCCGAGCGCGTCGGGGCCGAACGCGCACCCGATTTCAAGCCGCTGCTCGCGACGCTGTATGCGGTGCAGCAAATTGCCCCGCGCGCGCAATCGGCACCGGCCGAGAGCGAGGGCGGGGAGACGGGTGCCGTGGCTGGCGAAGCGAGGCCCATCAGCGGCGACATCCGGACGCGGCAGGACGCACTGGCGATGATCGACAAAATCGTGGCGTACTTCGAGCGCAACGAACCGACCAATCCGGCGCCGTTGCTGCTCAAACGGGCAAAACGGCTGATGAACATGAGTTTTGTCGATATCATCAAGGACATGGTTCCCGACAGCATGGGCCAGATCGAGACGATCGCCGGGCTCGGGCGCGAGGAATAGTCGGGAACCGTGGAGCGGAACATGACGCATCGCAGCACCGGCTGCGCCGACCGAAAGATGTGATCTAGAGAAGGAGGATCGTCGTGGCTACCAGCAGTCAGAAATTCATTGCGCGCAATCGCGCCCCCCGGGTCCAGATCGAGTATGACGTCGAGCTGTATGGCGCCGAGAAGAAGATCCAGCTTCCCTTCATCATGGGTGTGTTGTCCGACCTGTCGGGAAAGCCGACCGAGGCGCCGCCGCCGGTCGCCGACCGCAAGTTCCTGGAAATCGACGTCGACAATTTCGACAGCCGGATGAAGGCAATGAAGCCGCGCGTCGCCTACCAGGTGCCCAATACGCTTACCGGCGAAGGCAACATCAGCGTGGACATCACCTTCGACAGCATGGACGACTTCACGCCGGCCGCCGTGGCGCGCAAGGTCGATGCGCTGAACAAGCTCCTCGAAGCGCGCCAGCAGCTCTCCAACCTGATTACCTACATGGACGGAAAGACCGGTGCCGAGGAACTCATCGCCAAGGTAATCAAGGATCCGGCGCTGTTGCAGTCGCTGGCGGCGGTCAAGAAGCCGGAAGACGGCGGCAGCGCGGCGTAGGCCTGCGAATCTCAACGGACAAGGAGAAAGCAATGGCTGAAGCACAACAGAGTTCGCAGTTGCAGGGCGTCACCTTCGAAGGCAACGAGCTGGGTTCGCTGCTGCAAAAGGAATTCAGGCCGAAGACCGACGAAGCCAAGAGCGCCGTCGAGCAAGCGGTGCAGACGCTCGCCCAGCAGGCGCTGGTCAATACCAAGGTCATCGGCAGCGATGTGGTCAAGTCGATCGAGGCGATCATCGCCGAACTCGATCGCAAGCTGTCCGAGCAGATCAACCTGATCATGCATCACCAGGATTTCCAGAAGCTCGAAGGCGCCTGGCGCGGTCTGCACTATCTCGTCAACAACACCGAAACCGACGAGATGCTGAAGATCCGCGTCATGAACATCACCAAGCTGGAACTTGGCAAGACGCTCAAGCGCTACAAGGGCATCGCCTGGGATCAGAGCCCGCTGTTCAAGAAAGTGTATGAAGAGGAGTACGGCCAGTTCGGCGGCGAGCCCTTCGGCACGCTGGTCGGCGACTACTACTTCGACCAGAGCCCGCCCGATGTGGAATTGCTCGGCGAGATGGCCAAGGTCTCGGCGTCGGCGCACTGCCCGTTCATCGCAGGCGCCAGCCCCACCGTCATGCAGATGGAAACCTGGCAGGAACTGGCCAATCCGCGCGATTTAACCAAGATTTTCGGCACGCCCGAATATGCAGCCTGGCGTTCGCTGCGCGAATCGGACGACTCGCGCTACATCGGTCTGGCGATGCCGCGGTTCCTGTCGCGCCTGCCCTACGGCGCCAAGACCAGCCCGGTCGAGGAGTTCGATTTCGAGGAAGACACCGGCGCGGCCGACCACAGCAAGTACACGTGGACCAATGCCGCCTATGCGATGGCGACCAACATCACCCGGTCGTTCAAGCTCTACGGCTGGTGTTCGCGGATTCGCGGCATCGAGTCGGGCGGCGCGGTCGAGGGACTGCCGACGCACACCTTCCCGACCGATGACGGCGGCGTGGACATGAAGTGCCCGACGGAGATTGCGATTTCCGACCGGCGCGAGGCGGAACTGGCCAAGAACGGCTTCATGCCGCTGGTGCACCGGAAGAACTCCGACTTCGCTGCCTTCATCGGTGCGCAGTCGCTGCAAAAGCCGTTCGAGTACGACGATCCGGATGCCAGCGCCAACGCCAACCTTGCGGCGCGGCTGCCCTACTTGTTCGCGACCTGCCGCTTCGCGCACTATCTGAAATGCATCGTGCGCGATAAAATCGGTTCGTTCAAGGAGCGCGACGACATGCAGCGCTGGCTCAACGACTGGATCATGAATTATGTCGATGGTGATCCGAGCATTTCCTCGGAAGAAACGAAGTCGAAGCGTCCGCTGGCGGCCGCCGAGGTCGTCGTCGAGGAAGTGGAAGGCAACCCGGGCTATTACACATCGAAGTTTTTCCTCAGGCCGCATTACCAGCTTGAGGGTTTGACGGTATCGCTGCGACTGGTTTCAAAACTGCCGTCGGTGAAAGCCGGCGGGTAAGGGCGCCGATGCGTCCCTGAACCTACCGGGAAATGCGTTTGTAGTTACTTAACCAATATCAAGGAGAGCAAAAATGGCTGTAGATTTTTTCCTGAAGATCAACGGGATCGAAGGCGAGTCGCATGACGCCAAGCACAAGAACGAGATCGATGTCCTGAACTGGACCTGGGGCGAGCACCAGCTTGGCACGGCCGCCACCGGCGGCGGCATGGGGGCGGGCAAGGTCAGCATGCAGGACTTCCAGTTCACCATGACGGTGAGCAAGGCCTCGCCGAAGCTGCTGCTGGCTTGCGCAAACGGCGAGCATATCAAGGATGCGACCCTGGTCTGCCGCAAGGCCGGCAAGGAGCAGCAGGAATTCATGACGATCAAGTTCAGCGACATCCTGGTCAGCTCGTTCCAGACCGGCGGTCATACTGAAGTGCCGACCGACTCGATCTCGCTCAACTATTCGAAAATCGAGTACGAATACAAGCCGCAGAAAGAGGACGGCTCGCTCGATGGTCCGATCAAGGCCGGTTGGGATCTCAAGAAGAACGTCAAGGTCTGAGCGGATCGCTGGCGGCATGCGGGTGCCGGCGGCGGCCCGCACGCGGGCAGGCGTCAATGCCTGCCCGTATCAACTTGGGGTGAGTCATGGCAAAGTCTGATTGCGCGATCAAACTCGCTGGCGTGGATGGCGAGGCCGAGGAACAGGGACGAGAAGGGCACATCGACGTGCTCGGCTGGAGTTGGGGCATGGCTTGGAATGCCGGACTCTTCCAGGGGTCTCAGAAGGGGGGGGCCGACGTGCGCAACCTGACCTTCGTGCATTACGTCGATGCGGCGTCACCGCCGATGATGAGCCTGTGCCTAGGCGGCAAGGTCATCCCGACCGTGGTGCTCAAGCAATTCAAGGCTGCGGGCAGCGCCGAGTTGAACTACCTGACCATTACGCTGAGCGACGCGAGAATCACCAGCGTCGATTGCAACCTCGACGGCCCCGAGGTCCAGCCGACCGAACGGATCACCTTGGCCTTCCGGACGCTGAAGGTCGAACATGCGACCCAGGGCGAAAAGGGTGCCGGCAAGAACACCAAGACCTTCAACTGGAGAATCCAGGATCAGGGTTGATGGCCATGCTGTCGCCGCGTTGAACATGGCGCAACCCGTCTTGCGGGAATAACGAAAGAAAGCCCAGGAATGAGTTCACTCCAACTTGCCGAAGCCAGTGTGCGCGACGGCGACCCCGAAGGCGCGCTGAAGCAACTTACCGAAGCGGTCAAGGCCAAGCCGGCCGATGCCAAACTGCGCGTCTTTCTGTTCCAGTTGCTCTGTGTGCTGGGCAAGTGGGACCGCGCCCTGACCCAACTCGAACTGTGCGCCGAGATGGACGCTTCGGCGCTGGCGATGCGCGAGATGTATCGCGAGGCGATTCGCTGCGAGCGTCTGCGCGAGGAGGTATTCGCAGGGCGCAAGTCGCCGATGCTGTTCGGCGAACCCGAGGGCTGGATGGCGCTGCTGATCGAGTCGCTGCTGCGCGCCGGGCGGGGCGAACACGACGAAGCCGCGCGTTTGCGCGAGCAGGCGTTCGCCGACGCGCCGGCAACCTCCGGCCGAGCCGACGACCAGGCTTTCCAGTGGATTGCGGATGCCGACATGCGGCTCGGCCCGGTGCTGGAGGCCATCGTCAATGGTCGTTACTACTGGGTGCCATTCTCCCGCCTGTTGCAGGTGAGCATCGAGGCGCCGAGCGATCTGCGCGATTTCATCTGGTCGCCGGCGCAGTTGCAGTTCGCCAATGGCGGCGAGACGATTGCACTGATTCCCTCGCGCTACCCGGCTTCGGCGGCCAGCGGCGACGGGCTGGTGGCCCTGGCACGCAAGACGGTCTGGGACGAGCCGCAACCCGGGGTCTATCTGGGCCGGGGGCAGCGCGTGTACGCCACCGACATCGCCGACTTCGACATGTTGGCGGTGCGCAGCATTTCGCTCGACCCGACACCGTCAAGTTCGGACTGAACCTGCCAAGGCGATCGCGATGGCCGAACTGACCCCGCTCGAACGGCTCCAGCCGGCGCTGCTCGACCGGCTCAGCGACGATGCGCCGCAGGTCAAGGTCGAGGCGCGCGAGGCGCGCGTCATAACCCGCCAGCGTTTTCGCCAGGCCGTTTTACGCGATCTCGCCTGGCTGTTCAACGCCGCGCGACCGACCATGGATGCCACCCTTGCCGCGTGCGAGCATGCGCAGCATTCGGTGATCAATTACGGTCTGCCGTCGATGTCGGGAGAACTCGCATCGACCTTCGACATCGCCGCGCTCGAAGCCTCGATCCGCCAGGCGATCGTCGATTTCGAACCGCGCATCGACTCGGCAACCCTGCAGGTCGACGCGGTCATGACGCAGGCATCGCTGGATCATCACAACCAGTTGCAGGTGCAGATCCGCGGCAGCATGTGGGCCCAGCCGGTGCCGATCGAACTGCTGTTGCGTACCGACGTCGACCTCGAAACCGGGCAGGTCGCGGTCCACGACCTGACGCGCTAGGCGGGACAATCCATGGACCCGCGCCTGCTCCGTTACTACAATCAGGAACTTGCCCATGTGCGCGAGATGGGCGCCGAGTTCGCGGTGCAGTTTCCCAAGATCGCGGCGCGCCTGGGCATCGACGGCATCGAAGTCGCCGACCCCTATGTCGAGCGCCTGCTCGAGGGTTTCGCCTTCCTTGCCGGCCGTGTGCAGCTCAAGCTCGACGCGGAATTCCCGCGCTTCACCCAGCGCATGCTGGAGATCATCTATCCGCAGTATCTGGCACCGACACCGTCGATGCTGATTGCCCAGTTCAAGCCCGATCTCAGCGATTCCAATCTGGTTCGCGGATTCACCATCCCGCGCGGCAGTTCCATGCGCAGCCTGCTCGGCAAGGGCGATCTGACGGCGTGCGAGTTTCGCACCGCGCACGAGTTGCGGTTGTTTCCGCTCGAGGTCGCCGCGGCTTCCTACTTCTCGTTCGCCCCCGACCTGCCGCTGCCGCAATTGCCCGGCGGCAACCGTATCAAGGGCGGGCTGCGGATTCGCTTGCGGCTGGGCGGCGATCTCGGTTTCTCGCAGATCGATCTGGCGAACCTGCCGGTGTTCCTGTCGGGCAGCGACGAGATTGCCTACAAGCTGCACGAACTCGCGCTCGGCGCCTGTGTCGGCATGCTGGTGCTGCCGACCCAGCGGCCGCAGCCCTGGTACGAGTTCATCGACCCGCGCAATGTCACGTCGATCGGCTTCGACGACGAGCAGGCGCTGTTGCCGGTGGCGTTGCGCGGCTTCCAGGGCTACCGGCTGGTGCATGAGTATTTTGCGTTTCCGCAGCGCTACCTGTTTCTCGATCTGCAGGGGCTGGCCAAGGGGCTGCGCCGCTGCGAGGGCAAGGAAGTCGAAGTCGTGCTGCTGTTCTCGCGCGGCGACGCATCGCTGCAAAGTGTGGTCGATGCGGGCAATGTCAGCCTGTTCTGCACGCCTGCCATCAACCTGTTCTCCAAGCGCGTCGATCGCATCCACCTGACCGACAGCGTCTATGAGTACCACGTGGTTCCCGACCGCACGCGGCCGATGGACTTCGAGGTCTATGACATCGAGTCGGTGTCCGGCTTCGGCACCGGCATCGATGCCGAGCGGCGCTTCCTGCCTTTCTACGCCGACTTCCATACCGAGCAGGCCGAGCACAACGCCTACTACACGTTCCAGCGCGAGCCGCGCCTGCCCTCGGCCAAACAGAAGCGCACCGGCTACCGCTCGAGCTACATCGGCAGCGAAGTCTTCGTCTCGCTGGTCGACCCGCAGGAAGCGCCATTCGCCGCCGACCTCAAGCAGTTGTCGATCATTGCGATGTGCACCAACCGCGACCTGCCGCTGCAGATGCCGATCGGCGCCGGGGCGACCGACCTGACGCTCGACAGTACCGCGCCGGTGCTGTCGATACGCGCGATCAAGGGGCCGACCAAGCCCTATTCCTCGCTGCGCGAAGGCAACGTGGCCTGGCAGTTCATCAATCACCTGTCGCTCAATTACCTGTCGTTGCTCGACAGCAGCGAAGCCGAAGGTGCCGCGGCGCTGCGCGAAATGCTGGAGTTGTATTCGCTCAGCGACGATCCGGCGCTGACCAAACAGATCGACGGCCTGCGCGCAGTGCGCATCCGCCCGATGGTGCGGCGCTTTCCGCTGCCCGGGCCGGTGACCTTCGGCCGCGGCCTGCAGATAGAGCTCGAGGTTGACGACCTGTCGTTCCAGGGCGCGAGCGAGTTCCTGTTCGGCGCGGTGATGGAGCAGTTTCTCGCCCGCTACGTCTCGATCAACTCATTTACCGAAACCGTGCTGCGATCGAACAGTCGCGGCGAACTGATGCGCTGGAAGCCGAGATGCGGGACCCGACCGATCGTCTGATCTTCTATCGGGCGATCGAGGCGCGCCCGTACGACTACGACTTTTTCCAGAGCCTGCGCCGTATCGAGTGTCTGAACGACGACAAGCCGCGGCTCGGGCGCGCCTCGCGTCCGGCCGATGAGCCGGTGCGTCTGGGCCAGGATGTGTCGATGTCGTTCGCGCCGGCGCCGATCGCCAAATTCCACCAGGGCGAGGGCGACCGGGTGCCGCGGCTCGACCAGCGCATCTTCGGCTCGCTCGGCCCCAACGGCCCGCTGCCGCTGCACCTGACCGACTACGTCCGCGAACGCATTCTGCATAACGGCGACCGTACCGTCGCGCGCTTCCTCGATCTGTTTCACCACCGGCTGCTGGAATTGTTCTACCGTGCCTGGGCTGGCGCGCAGCCGACGGTCAATCTCGACCGCCCCGGCGAGGACCGCTTCGCGGTCTACATCGGCTCGCTGATCGGCGTCGGCAGCCGGCGCACGCAACATCGCGACGAGACTGGCGATTTCGTCAAACTTTTCTTTTCCGGCGCGCTGGTCAAGAGCGTGCGCAACAGCGACGGCCTGCAGTCGCTGCTCGCCGGCTACTTCCGCCTGCCGGTGAAGATCGAGCAGTTCGTCGGCCACTGGATGCGCCTGCCCGAGGGCGATCGCACTCGCCTGGGCAGCGGCACGGTGGGCGCGCAACTGGGCGTCGGCGCCGTGCTGGGCAGCCGGGTATGGGATCGGCAGCACAAGTTCCGCGTGCGCTTCGGCCCGCTGACGCTGGCGCAGTACGAGGCCTTTCTGCCCGGCGGCAAGGCGCTGCCGCGGCTGGTGGCGCTGGTGCGCCAGTACCTGTGCTTCGAACTCGAATGGGACGCCCAGCTCGTGCTCAAGCGCACCCAGGTGCCGCGCACGCGGCTGGGCGAATACGGCCGGCTGGGCTGGACCACCTGGGTCGGGCGGATGCGCGAGAAGCGCGATCCGGACGATCTGACACTGGACGCCGAAGGCGTGCTGGCGCAGCATCAGCATCGTGCGCGCCGACGCGCCGGTGTGCACAGAAATCCGACCGTTGCCACGCCGGCAGCGGCGACAGTCTGAGGAGGAGAACAAGAATGAGCGAGATCAGCCGCGTTGCCCTGTTCGGCAAGCTCAACAGCGTGGCCTACAAGGCGATTGAAGGCGCCACGGTGTTCTGCAAGCTGCGCGGCAATCCGTATGTCGAACTGGAACACTGGGTGATGCAGATCGTCCAGGCGCAGGACACCGACTGGCACCGTGCCATCAAGCACTTCGGCCTCGATGTCAATGTGCTGGCCAAGGACATCACCAACGCGCTCGACCGGCTGCCGCGCGGCTCGACCTCGATCTCCGACCTGGCCGAGAACATTTCCGATGCGGTCGAACGCGGCTGGGTCTACGGCACGCTGAAGTTCGGCGAATCGCAGGTGCGCACCGGGCATTTGCTGTTCGGCATGTTGAAGACGCGTTCGCTGGCCAACCGGCTGCTCGGCATCTCGAAGGAATTCGACAAGATCAAGCCCGATTCGCTGGGCGACGAATTTGCCAAGATCACCGCCGGCTCGCCGGAGGAGAACCTGCGCGCCAGCGACGGCTCGGGCGTCGGCGGCGAACCCGGCGAAGCCAGCGGCGCCATGTCGCCGGCATCGATGGGCAAGCAGGAGGCGCTGAAGAAATTCGCCGTCGATCTCACCGAGCGGGCGCGCAAGGGCGAGATCGACCCGATCGCCGGCCGCGACGAAGAGATCCGTCAGATCGTCGACATCTTGATGCGCCGCCGCCAGAACAACCCGATGCTGACCGGCGAGGCCGGTGTCGGCAAGACCGCGGTGGTCGAAGGCTTCGCGCTGCGGCTGGCGCGCGGCGACGTGCCGCCGCAACTGAAGGACGTCTCGCTGCTCTCGCTCGACATCGGCCTGCTGCAGGCCGGCGCCTCGATGAAGGGCGAGTTCGAGCAGCGCCTGCGCCAGGTGATCGAGGAAGTGCAGTCCAGCCCCAAGCCGATCATCATATTCATCGACGAGGTGCACACGCTGGTCGGCGCCGGCGGCCAGGCCGGCACCGGCGACGCCGCCAACCTGCTCAAGCCGGCGCTGGCGCGCGGCAACTTCCGCACCATCGGCGCCACCACCTGGGCCGAGTACAAGAAGCACATCGAGAAAGACCCCGCGCTGACCCGCCGCTTCCAGGTGGTGCAGGTGGCCGAGCCCGACGAGCACAAGGCGACCATCATGCTGCGCGGCGTGGCGTCGATACTCGAAAAGCATCATCGCGTGCAACTGCTCGACGAGGCGATCGAGGCGGCGGTCAAGCTGTCGCACCGCTACATCCCGGCGCGCCAGTTGCCCGACAAGGCGGTGAGCCTGCTCGACACCGCCTGCGCGCGCGTGGCGATCAGCCAGCATGCGACGCCGCCCGAAGTCGAGGATTGCCAGCGTCGCATCGAAGCGCTGGAAACCGAGAGCGAGATCATCGAGCGCGAGTCGGCGATCGGCGTCGATGTCGCGGCGCGCCGTGGCGGCGTGGACGAGAAACTGGCCGCCGAACGGGCGCGCCTGGTCACCTTGCAGGCGCGCTGGACCGAAGAGAAGACGCTGGTCGACCGCATCCTCGAGGTGCGCAAGCAACTGCGTGAAGGCGGCCTGCCGGTCGATGCGGCTGCAACGGGCACCACGCCAGAAGCCCCACCGGCTGGCGATCCGCAACCTGGCAGCCCCGAGAAGCCCGTGGATAGTGGCTCTCAGGCCGGCATGTCTGAAGAGGCTCGCCAGGCCTTGCTTGCAGAGATGCGTGACCTGCAAACCAGGCTCGAAACCCTGCAGGGCGAATCGCCGCTGATCATGCCGACGGTCGACGAGACCGCGGTGGCGGCGGTGGTGGCGGACTGGACCGGCATCCCGGTCGGCCGCATGGTGAAGAACGAGATCGACGCGGTGCTGCACCTGGCCGACACGCTCAACCAGCGCGTCATCGGCCAGCGCCACGGCCTCGAGATGATCGCCCGGCGCATCCAGACCTCGCGTGCCAAGCTCGACAATCCGAGCAAGCCGATCGGTGTCTTCATGCTTTGCGGCCCGTCCGGCGTGGGCAAGACCGAGACCGCGCTGGCGCTGGCCGAATCGCTCTACGGCGGCGAGCAGAACGTCATCACCATCAACATGAGCGAGTACCAGGAAGCGCACACCGTCTCCACGCTCAAGGGCGCGCCGCCCGGCTACGTCGGTTACGGCGAGGGCGGCGTGCTGACCGAGGCGGTGCGGCGGCGGCCGTACAGCGTCGTGCTGCTCGATGAAGTCGAGAAGGCGCACCCGGATGTGCACGAGATCTTCTTCCAGGTTTTCGACAAGGGCTGGATGGAAGACGGCGAGGGCCGCTTCATCGACTTCAAGAACACCATCATCCTGCTCACCTCGAACGCCGGCACCGACCTGATCATGGGCATGTGCAAGGATCCGGAGTTGATGCCCGAGCCCGAGGCCGTGGCCAAGGCGCTGCGCGAGCCGCTGCTGAAGATCTTCCCGCCGGCGCTGCTCGGGCGGCTGGTGACGATTCCGTACTTCCCGCTGTCCGACGAGATGATGGGCGCCATCGTCCGCCTGCAACTGGGCCGCATCAAGAAGCGCGTGATGGACAACCACAAGATTCCGCTCGAATACGGCGACGACGTGGTCAACCTGGTGGTCTCGCGCTGCACCGAAGCCGAGTCGGGCGGGCGCATCATCGATGCGATCCTCACCAACACCGTGCTGCCGCACATTTCGGTCGAGTACCTGCAGCGCCTCAAGGACGGCACCGGGCTCAACAAGATTCGGCTCGGCGTGCAGGATGCCGATTTCACCTACACCTTCGAGTAACGCAGCAACTGCGCCGCACGTCATGCCAATCATAACAACTCATCAACGAGGAAAGTCGCCATGGCACGGGTAATGGATATCGTCACGCCACTGGGTCCGGATCTGATCTTCTTGAACATGCGCGCGCAGGAGTCGCTCGGCCGCCTGTTCGAGTATGCGGTGACGGTGATCAGCCCGCGCAACGATATCGACCCCAACCAGTTGCTGGGCAAGAACGCGACCGTCAAGCTCGCCTTGCCGGCCGGCGGCACGCGTCATTTCGATGGCATGGTCACCCGCTTCGCGCTGGCGGGCTCGCAGGGGCGCTTCGTGCGCTATGAAATGATCCTGCGGCCGTGGCTGTGGTTTCTCACCCGCACCGCCGACTGCCGCATCTTCCAGGAAAAGAAGGTCGAAGACATCATGCGCGAAGTGTTCGATCCGGCCAAGTATCCGGACGCGGCATTCGAGTTCCAGTTGTCGGGGTTCCTACCGGACCTGGGATTACTGCGTCCAGTACCGCGAGACGGATTTCAACTTCGTCAGCCGGTTGATGGAGCAGGAGGGAATGTACTACTACTTCCAGCACGTCGAAGGCCGCCACACCATGGTGATCGTCGACGCGTCGTCCGCGCACACGCCCTTCGAGACCTACGCGACGATCCCGTTCGTCGCCGATGTGCGCAGCGGCACCACCGACCGCGAGCGCATCTCCGACTGGTACTTCAGTTGCGAGGTGCAGCCGGGCGCCTACGTCATCGACGACTACGACTTCAAGAAGCCCTACGACGAACTGCTGCGCCAGACGCTGGAAATCCGCGAGCATGAACATGCGCTGCACGAGGTATTCGACTTTCCGGGCGAATACGACAAAGGCAGCGACGGCGAACAGTACGTCCGCGTGCGCCTCGAAGAACTGCAGGCCCAGCACGAGCGCATCCAGGGGCTCACCAATGCGCGCGGTCTGAACGTCGGCTACACGTTCGGTCTGCAATTGCATCCGCGCGCGGATCAGAACAAGCAATACCTGATCACCTCGGCACGCATCAACTTTGCGAGCCAGGAGCACGAGGCAGCCGGCGGCGGCGGCGCCACCTATAGTTGCAGCTTCGAGTGCATCCCCACCTACAACCAGTTTCGCGCGCCGCGCGAAACGCCCAAGCCGATCGTGCAGGGCATCCAGACCGCGCGCGTGGTCGGCCCCGAAGGCAAGGAGATCTGGACCGACGAATACGGCCGCGTGAAAGTGCATTTTCACTGGGACCGCTTCGGCCCGCAGAACGACCATTCGACCTGCTGGATCCGCGTCTCCCAGGGCTGGGCCGGCAAGACCTACGGCATGATGAATGTGCCCCGCATCGGCAACGAAGTGGTGGTCGACTTCATCGAGGGCGACCCAGACCAGCCGCTGATTACCGGGCGTGTCTACAACGCCGACCAGAAGGTGCCCTACGAACTGCCCAAATACGCCGCCTACGAAACCTGGCGCACGCGCTCCACGCCCGGCGGCGGCGTGCGCGACTTCAACGAACTGCGCTTCGACGACCGCAAGGACAAGGAGCAGGTGTTCATCCACGCGCAGCGGCGGATGGACATCCGCGTGAAGCGCAACAAGTACGAGACCGTGCAGGGGTCGAGCAACACGTCGATCGGGGGCGGTCACGTGCTGACTGTCGGCGGGACGCTTGATCTGCATGTCAAGGACGCAGTCTATGCAAAAGCGGATGCGCAAGTCGATCTGGGAATCGGCGGCAATCTGCTGTTCGACGTGGGCGGCGGCACTAAACTCCACGTCTCGCAGGATTTGCAGCAGAATGCCCTGAGCATTCTGCTGGAAGGCAAGACCAGTGTGACCATGAAGTGCGGCGGCAGCTACGTGAAGGTGGGACCCGATGGCGTGACAATTCAGGGGCCGCTGGTGAAGATCAATTGTGGCGGCGGCACGCCGGGCGCGACCGGATTCGATATCACGGAGCCACTGGACGCGGCCGGCGCCGACACCGGCGAACCCGGCTATCTCGACAATCTGCCGCGTGGCGGCGGGGGCCGCGGTCGCCGCACCAGACACGTGGATCCGGAACGCGCCCGCGCGATAACGCGCAATCCGGACGGCTCGGTCAGTTATGGCGGATCAGGCGTCCGGATTTCGGGGTCGCCGGCGTTTGTCGATCGCACCATCGCCACGCTCGACTCCCTCGACGGTACGCAGACCGGACATCAGCTGATCAACAACCTGCAGAGCAATGGACATACGGCATCGATCGTGGAGAACAATGCTGCGGCGACGGCGGGCGGCGGCGGTGTTTGCACGATGACAACGGCGAACGGCCATCCGGCAGGAACCCGTGTCAATATGGGTGGCGGAAACATCCAGACTTCGGATGGCTCCGGGTCGGACAGCAATGTCAACTGGATACCCGGAAACAACGCCACCTACACCGACGCCGCCGGAAATACGCACACGCAGCCGGACGAAGCATTGCTCGGACACGAACTCAATCACGCGGATCACAATGCCCGTGGGGCAAACCGCTCGGCCACGCCCGATCCGAGGGATGCGACCGGTGACCAGGAGGAGTCAACTACCATCGGCATAAACGATCACGCCAATGAGCCCGTCAGCGAAAACAACATCCTGCGGGACATGGGCGAAGACTGGAGGCGGACTGACCATGACTCGACAGCAAGGCCGGTGCCGTGATGGAAAAGGCAAGACGTTGCGGCGGGTCTTGCATCCGGGGCTCCTTGCACTCTCGATTTTCGGAGGAATAGTCATGTCGGACTTGGCGAACGCCGTAGAACTCAAAGCGAGCGTGGCGGGACAGAACGAACGTGAAATCATCCTGCAATACGCATTGGAGAACTCGACCGGGGGCCGCATCTACGCATTCGATCTGCCTTTGTACTTCGATTCCAAGGGCGCAACGAAACTTGCGGAAACCGATGCCTATGTGTTTCTGGATGGCGAGCGGACTGCGCGAATCGTACGCGGCATCGTCGCGCCGCCGATGTTCATGTCGGTATCGCGGCGGCCGCCGATCGTCGCATCTCCAGTCGAACCTGGTGCAAGCAAGACCGGGACGATCAAGCTGGCATTGCCGTTGAGCGAGGCCAATCCGTATTTTCCGGCGCAAGAGTGCGACGCCAAGTCGGCCAAACCCATTGCGCGCCTTCTGTTGCAGATCGGGTGGGTCGAACAACGCCCGGAAACGCAGACCGCCAAGGTGATGGTCGATGGCAAGGAACTGTTGCGATTGACCGGAGGTTGGGGGGCGCCGCTGCAACGCGTGGCGCACGTGGAGGTCGCCGTACGAGGTGTCGGTCTGTGCCCGTATTCGGGTCAGTTCGATCGTGCACAACTCAGGCAGTGAAAGGGGTTCGACATGCCGCAAGGTCCCGCAGCACGCTTGTTCGACGCGGTCACACATCCGCTTCCACCGGTTCTGACAGGTGGTCCCGGCAGCACAAATGTGCTGATCGGTGCGCAGCCCGCCTGGCGCGGTATTCCTCTCGCAGCGGTAGCCGCATTGCAGGCGGCGAAAACGCTGGCTGATACTACGATTCGGGTGGCCGAGGCGGCGACCGTCGCCGCCGCTGGTACGCCCGGCGCACCGGCCGCCTATACCGCCGAGCAGACTGCGAAGGCGACTGCGCTCGCCTCGATGAGTGCGGCGATCAGCGGCGCAGCGGCGGCGGGTTCCGATATCCACAGTTGTACGACGCCGTCGCCGGTGCCCCCGCACGGACCGGGTGTCGTAATCGACGGCTCGGCCACAGTCATGGTCAACAATCTGCCGCCTGCTCGAATGGGCGACACTTTGCTAGAGGCAATCGGTCCGCCGAACAAGATCGTGGCCGGTTGTGTGACAGTACTGATCGGTGGCTGACGCGGCAGCGTCCATCTGAGCACGGTCACCAATCTCGATGGCAATCGCTGCCGAAATGGTCAAACAGCGTGATGTTGAGCAGGTGATCCCCCTCGGGGAACTTGAACAAACGAACCCTTTGGGGGAGTCTCTGGTTACCAAGCCTAGAGACCGTTCAAGTGTGCCATGCCCTGCTGCAAGACCCCAAGTTTTTCCGACTACTGCTGAGCATTGACGAGGAACTGGCGGCCGACGTGCATGCTGGCCGATGCGCGTGTGGCGGCATTCTCCACCGCGCCAACTACCCGCGAAAGCCGCGTGCCTGCCTGAACGAGGTTCGCGCCGAGTTTGAGTCGCGGTTCAGCTTCTGCTGTGCCGATTGCCGCAAGCGCAAGACATCGACATCGGTTCGTTTCCTCGGCCGGCGCGTTTATCTGGCGCTGGCGGTGGTGCTGTGTTCTGCCCGGCATGCCGGGCAGAACACAGCGGCGGCGCGGGTCTCCACCGACCTGGCCGTTCCGGTCCGTACCCTTCAGCGCTGGCGCCAATGGTGGGTGGATCTGTTTCCACTGACGCCGTTGTGGCAGGCCCACTGTGCGCGCTTCATGCCGCCGGTCGACAGCGATCTGTTCCCCGCGGGTCTGCTGGAGCGCTTCGTTGGCGAGGCCGCCGAGCAGTTGATGCGACTGCTCGTCTTTCTCAGCCCGATCAGCGTCACGGCGATCTCGTTGTCTGAAGGGCGCTGATCACCCGCAGAGGATGCGCATAGGCAAGGTCCGCGAGGGTTTGTAGCCTTCACTTCCAGCAGCGACGCCGTCGGCGCCGCCTCACCGGGAGACCGTCTTGAGTAGTGAATTCGATCCACCGCAACGTGACGCTTTAGCGCGGCTGCGCTTCGCGATCATCGGCCCCTTGCTCGCCGCACCACCGGCGTCCAGGGAACTGTCCGCGGCGATGACCACACTTGCCGCCGTGACCTGGCGACATCCGGTCTCCGGCCTGGACATCCGTTTCGGCGTCTCGACCCTTGAGCGCTGGTACTACACCGCCCGCGCCGCTGCCGATCCGGTGGCCGCGCTGCGTAACCGTCTGCGCGGCGATGTCGGCCGTTTCCCCAGTCTCACGCCGGCCGCTATCACTCTCCTGACGACCCAGTATCGCGAACATCCGAACTGGAGCGCGCAACTGCATTTCGACAACCTTCGCGTTGCCCTGGACAGTGCTTCGCCGTTGCCGTCCTACCCGACGGTGCGCCGCTACCTCAAGGCGCAAGGAATGTACCGCCAGGCCCGCCCGAAACGCGCCACCGACGGCGCGCTGCTGGCCCGCGACCGGCTCGAGCAACTGGAAGTCAGGAGTTTCGAGGTCGACCATGTGTCTGCTCTATGGCATCTTGATTTCCACCACGGCGCACGCAAGGTGCTCACGCGCGCCGGCACTTGGGCCAAGCCGATGCTGCTCGGGGTCATCGACGATCGCTCGCGCCTCGTCTGCCACCTGCAGTGGTACCTCGACGAAACCGCCGAAACTCTGGTGCATGGTCTGTCGCAGGCATTCATGAAACGCGGCCTGCCGCGGGCCCTGATGACCGACAACGGCGCCGCGATGCTGGCCGAGGAGACCGTCAGCGGGCTGGCCGCCCTGGGCATCGTGCATCAGACGACGCTGCCATATTCTCCGTATCAAAATGCCAAACAGGAGTCGTTCTGGGGACGTGTCGAGGCTCGCTTGATGGCGATGCTCGAAGGCGAGGAGACCCTCACCCTCGATTCTCTCAATCAGGCGACGCAAGCCTGGGTCGAGCAGGAGTATCACCGCACGCACCATTCCGAGATCGATGCCACCCCGCTGGACCGCTATCTCGCCGGCCCCAATGTCCGGCGCGAATGCCCGGACACCGCGACGCTCTGTGCCGCCTTCCGCATCGAGGTCGCGCGCCGGCAGCGCCGCGCCGACGGTACGGTGAGTCTGGAAGGCTCGCGCTTCGAGATTCCTGCCCGCTATCGCCACCTCACCACCGTCCATCTGCGCTACGCCCGCTGGGATCTGACCCGGGTCGATCTGGTTGACCACCGCTCCGGCGCCGTGCTGTGTCCGGTCAAGCCGCTCGACAAGTCGGCCAACGCCGATGGCCAGCGCCGGCGCCTGTCGCCGGTAACGACCGATCTGTCGCCACTGCCACCGTCTGGTATCGCACCGCTGCTGCGCCAACAAATCGCCGACTACGCCGCCACCGGCCTGCCGCCGGCGTATTTGCCACCCCGTGACAAGGACATCGCATGAACCAGAAACTCCTCGCCCTCTACGGGTTGAAGTGGAATCCCTTCTCGCCCGAACTACCGACCGAGGCGATTTATGTGCCGCCCCGGATGGAGAACTTCTGCTGGCGTATCGAGCACGCCCAGATCAAGGAAGGCGGCTTTGCGATGATCCACGGCGATCCGGGCACCGGCAAGAGCGTTGCCTTGCGTCTGTTGGCGGATCGCTTGACGCGACTGCCCGATGTCACGGTCGGCGCGATCAATCATCCGCAGAGCAACCTGGCGGACTTCTACCGCGAAATGGGCGATATCTTTACCGTCCCACTGCGCCCGCATAACCGCTGGGGCGGTTTCAAAATCCTGCGCGAGGTCTGGTTCTCACATCTGGAGACGACACGCCGGCGAGCGGTGCTGCTCGTCGACGAAGCCCAGGAGATGAGCCCGGCGGTGCTGTGCGAGCTGCGACTGCTGGCCAGCGCGCGTTTCGATTCGCAGCCATTGCTGTGCGTGGTGCTCGCCGGCGATGCGCGGCTGATCGAGAAGCTCCGGCGCGAGGAACTGATCCCGCTCGGCTCGCGCATTCGGACCCGGCTCGCGACCGAGCATGCGAGCCGCGATGAGTTGCTGGCCTGCCTCAATCATCTGCTGGCCGGCGCCGGCAACGCCAGCCTGATGACGCCTCAGTTGCGACAGACCTTGTGCGATCACGCTGCCGGCAATTACCGCATCATGACGACGTTGGCGGCGGAACTCCTCGCTGCGGCCGCACAGCGCGATCTGGCTCAGCTCGACGAGAAGCTCTACCTCGATGTCTTTGCCCAACCCGAGATGCCCAAGCCGCGCCGCGCCGCGCCGCGGCGGGACGTTGATCACCGGAGGTACTGGCTATGCGTCCCGATTCACGCCCCGTCAACATTACCCTCAATCTGCCATCGCTCCCTGATGAAGCCGTCGTCGAAATCCAGGACTTCCTCTACGAGATCCTCGATCTCTTCATGACTCATTACGGCCACCAGGCCGATCGCTTCTACGAGGGCCTTTCCTACGACAACCTCGTCCATCCCGATCCGAACTCCTTGCCCTCCAATGACGATCCGCCGTTCTGATTCTCACGCCCTCAACGCAACAACGCCGTCGGCATTGATCTCCGACGGCGTTTCTCTTTGCCTTCCTCTCCGCCGATTACCATCACCGTCCGTGACCATCGAAACATCAAATCACGTGACCACACTCACATCTCGCTCGACTGCCGTTTGCCCTCGCCCGATCCCGTCCTGCCCATCAGACGGGGCGGGGGATTTCGCCTGCGTTTCGCCGACTGGCGAATCTCTTGCATAATGCAAGGCTTACTGTAAGCGCTCGGGCCTGGACGAACGGCCGGCCTTCCCGCTACCGTCCCAGACCGACCCTTCGGCCACCGGTTGCGGCATTGGCGCAAAATATAGCCCATGAGTTCCAACCCACCCACCCGCAACGAGACCACCGTAGTCCTCAATGTCGAGACGACCGCGCCGGGTACCGGGCGTCTGGCGCTGCCCGGCGAGCATACGAATGCCTTGCCGGTCGGCACGCGGCTGGCCGAATTCGAGCTGACCGGGCTCGTAGGCGAGGGCGGTTTCGGCATTGTCTATCTCGCCTACGATCACTCGCTGCACCGGCAGGTGGCGGTGAAGGAATACATTCCGTCTTCGCTGGCCAACCGCACCACCCAGCTCGCGGTTGCCGTCATATCGGATCAACATGTCGAACCGTTCAGGGCCGGCCTCTCGAGTTTCATCAACGAAGCGCGGTTGCTCGCCCAGTTCGACCATCTTTCGCTGCTCAAGGTATATCGCTTCTGGGAGGCCAACGGCACGGCCTACATGGCGATGCCCTATTACGAGGGCATCACGCTGAAGAAGACGCTGAAGAACCTCGGCGGCCCACCCGACGAGGAATGGCTGAAGCACCTGTTGCGCCCGCTGCTCGATGCGCTGGGAGTGATGCACGCGGCGCAGTGCTTCCATCGCGACATCGCACCCGACAACATCCTGATCCTCGACAGCGGCCGGCCGGTTCTGCTCGACTTCGGCGCCGCGCGCCGGGTGATTGCCGATATGACGCAGGCACCCACGGTGATACTCAAGCCCGGCTACGCGCCGGTCGAGCAGTATGGCGAAGACCCGGAAATGCGCCAGGGTCCGTGGACCGACGTCTATGCGCTGGCCGCGGTCGTGTATTTTGCGATCATCGGCAAGGCGCCGCAGGCATCGATTTCGCGCTACATGTCGGACGGCCTCAAGCCGGCTGCGAAGCTTGCCGCAGGCCGCTACAGCGACGGGTTCCTGCGCGCGATCGACCAAGCGCTTTCGGTCAAACCTAACGGCCGGCCGCAGAGCGTAGACGAGTTCCGCGCCCTGCTCGGACTGGGCGACCGACGCAGCCGCCCGCGTGCCACCGCGCCAACCCTGGCGCCGCCCAGCACGACGCCGCTGCCCGCAGCGATTGCCGCCGCCACGCCCGAATCGCTGATGCGGACCGAGCCGCATACACCGGGCGCCGCGCTGCCGGCCGCAACTGCACCCCCATCGGCGCAAGCCGCCGTCCCGGCGCCCGCTGTGGCATCGGCCACGGCACCCGAGCGACCCAGGGTCAAGGTGGAGATCAGGGAGTCCGGCCCGCTCAAGGTCTACCTGCTGACCGGCTTGCTGCTGCTGGGATTCGTCGGCTTTCTGGTGTGGATGTACAAGTTTCGTTCGCCGCCGGCGCCCGAGATTCCCGCGCGGCCAAGCCCGGCGGCCCCGGCCCCAACGGTCACACCGCCGGAACTGCGCAAGGCGCCTGAACTCACGCCGCGTCCGGCCGAGCCTGCGCCGGTTGCCGAGCCTGTCGCGCCGCCTGCCCAAGTGCCGGCTGCGCCGCCAGCCGAAGCGACCAAGCCGGTCGAGCCGGCGCCTGCGCCCGTTGTCGTGCCGCCAACCACCCCGGCGGCGCCGGCACCCGTAGCGCTGACGTCGGCCGAGTTGTTCGAGCAGATCCTGGCTGGCCGGGATGCGCGCCGTGTTGTCACCGCCACGGCGGACACGGCGCAAGTGGGGATCGGCCGCGGGACGCCGCGTTTCAGCGTCGGTTCCTCGGCGCCCGGTTACCTGTACGTGCTGAAACTCGCCGCGGGCACCGAGGATGTCGTCCTGGTATTTCCCAACCTGGCCGACCAGAAGAACCGGATCGGCCCGGAGAAGCCGCTGGTGCAGCCTTCGGCCACCTGGTCCAAGCCGGCGGAGGGGCCCCCCGGCATCGACCGCTATGTCGCCATCGTTTCCGAGCAGCCGCGCGACTTCGCCATGCTCGATGCGCGGCCGCGGGGCGCGTTCAAGGTCTTCGAGGCGGGCTCTCTCGCCCGGCTGCAGCGCGGATATGCCGGCGCGGCGCCGCTGCTGGCCGGCAAGGCGGTATGTCCGGTCGGTGGAAGCTGCTCGCAAGACTACGGCGCGGCGGCATTCTCGATCGAGAAGATCGTTGCGCCGGCAGCCGAGCCCAAACGCGGACGCCGTCGAACGAGAAATCTTCGGCTAAGATTACTGTACCTTCCGACCGCTGCAGCGACATCCTGGAACGCGCGTCGCTTGGCGAACCCCTCAGCCCGGAAAAAATGTCGTACTTGAAGAAGGAATGCGGACGATGACAATCACGAATCGATTGCGGTTTCTCCCGATCATCCTGGTGGCGGTTGCCGCCCTTGCCGGCTGTGCGACCCCGGTCGCCACCAGGGACAACACCGAACTGCCGTTCGACCAGGCTGCGGCCGTGGCCACCGACAATCTGGTCAAGCAGACGCAGAATCTGCCGGCATTTCTGGCCAAGATTGCCAAGCGCGCGGTGGTGGTCGACCCGATGCTCGATGGTTCGTCGGGACAGCAGACCGCCGCCACCCGGCTGCTTGAGCAGAAGGTCGTCGACCGCATGAAGAACAACTATGCGGTGTTCGACATGCTGCCCTTCGACACGTCCAGCCTGACCAAGGCGCAGTACCTGCTCACCGGCACGATGACGCGCGACCAGAGCAGCAAGGCCGGCGTATATCAACTCAACCTTGCGCTGACCGACATCAAGACCGGCAATGTGGTCGCCCAATCCACCGCGCGGGCGCGCGACGACGGCCTGGACACGAGTCCGACGCCCTACTACCGTGACAGCCCGATCCTGGTCAGGGATGCGGTGGTCGATGGTTACATCCGCACTTGCGAAACCGCGCCCGGCAAGCCGGCAGACGCCGCCTACTTCCAGCGCGTGTCGACCGCCACGATGATCAGCGACGCCACCGCCGCCTACGATACCGAGCGCTATTCCGACGCGCTGGGCAAGTACCAGAACGCGCTGGCCACACCCGCGGGCGAGCAGATTCGCGTGTTCAACGGCATCTACCTGTCGAACTGGAAGCTGGGCAAGGTGGCCGAAGCGGAAAAGGCGTTCGCCAAGGTGGTCGAGTTCGGTATCGCGAACAAGAGCCTGGGCGTGAAGTTCCTTTTCAACCCCGGGTCCACGGTCTTCTGGTCCGATGCCAAGGTGAGCGGCCCGTATGACCTCTGGTTGCGTCAGATCGCACGCCAGGCGGCTTCGTCCAAGGTCTGCATGGATGTGGTCGGCCACACCAGCCGCACCGGTGCGGAGCCTTTCAACGACAAGCTGTCGCTCAATCGCGCGGCCTACATCAAGCAGCGTCTCGACACCGAATCGAAGGAACTCGTGTCGCGCACCAAGCCGCAGGGCATGGGGTTCCGCCAGAACATCGTCGGCACCGGCAGCGACGATGTGCGCGACGCGCTCGACCGGCGCGTCGAATTCAAGATCGTCGACTGCCCCTGAGCGTCGCCCGCTTCTCGGGAGTCAAGTGCCGGGCACCAGCCCGGCACTGTGCTCCGCCACCAGCGCCATTACTTCGTCGCCCAGCGGGTCGGCCAGCGCCTGAATGCCGGCTGGATCGACCACTTCCTCGAACGTGTTGGTGCCGGAAATCTGCGTGCTCTGGATGACAAGCGCGTCTGGCGGGCGCACCGTGACGATCGGCGCAGACAGATAGGTGTAGGGCAGGCCGCCGAACTCGCCGGCCGGCTCGCTGCTCAGCGTAAAGCGCAGGGCTTCGAGAATCGGCGCGACGCCAGGTCGGCGCCCGGCCAGAATCTGCATCACCAGGTAATGCAGAACGCATGATTTCAGTTCGCCGCCGTCGTTGCGGCTGTGGCTGCCGACCAGTTCGCGCAGCCGCTGCGGACCGAGATCCTTGTAGATCAGCACCCATTTCAGCGGCGTGATGATGGTGATCGGCTTGCCGTGCCCCGGCGGGGTATACGTGTAGCTGGCCGGGAAAATCTCCGGCGTCAGGCCGAAAATCTCCAGCGGCGGGCGCAATTCCGACTGCAGGCCGAGCGTGGCGCTCTTGGCCACCGGCTGGTAGAGGGCATTCAACTCCTGGAAGGCGATGTTGGAACTCTTGGCCGCGTTCTTCTCGCCGAGGATCAAGTCGCCCAGCAGCGCGCGCGGGTTCAGTAGCGGCGCCAGATTGGTGAGATGATCCCGCGCCTGGCGCGCAAACAACTCGGCCAGCGGCGTGGTAAGCGAGCGCAGCGCGAGCAACCGGGAGATGTCGAAAGCCTGTTCCATGGTCAAGTTCCGTATCGAAAGACGTTGAATTTGCGGCAATTGGCTGGCTCACGATACGGTCAGCGATAGTTCATGTCAATTGCGCCATCGACGGGCCGCCCCCTTCGGGAGATGACCGTTGGGAATTCTCTTTGGATGCCGGGTCGTGTCACCAGTACTTTTCCCGCGATAAAGTAAGCGGATCCGGCAGGTGCCCGGCGGCCCGCACCAGAAAAGCATCGACACAATTCACCGCGGCGTCGTTAAAGCCCGACACAAATTCAAGGCGAAATTCCCCCCGACGCAAGGTAAACTGCCCGCTCAGAATAATTCTTCCGCATGCCCGGCCCGAACCGAGGTCTGCCGCTTCGGGCGCGCGGCTGCACCAACGCAATCCAGGAGCGACCCCATGCCCCGCGTAATGGACATCGCCACCCCGCTGGGTCCGGACGTGCTGCTGTTCCACAGCATGCGCGCCAGCGAAACGCTGGGCCGGCTGTTCGACTACCAGCTCACACTGCTCGCCACGCGCAACGACATCGACCCCAAAGCGCTGCTCGGCAAGCATGCCACCGTCAAGCTGCAACTGCCCAAAGGCGGCCCGCGCCACTTCGACGGCTGCATCACCCGCTTCGCCCTCACCGGCTCGCACGGGCGCTACGTGCGGTATGAGATGCAACTGCGCCCCTGGCAATGGTTCCTCACCCGCGCCGCCGACTGCCGCATCTTCCAGAAGCAGACCGTCCCCGACATCATCAAGCAGATCTTCGCCAAATACCCCAACGCCGCCTTCGAACTGCGCCTGTCCGGCAGCTACCAGCCGTGGGACTACTGCGTCCAGTACCGCGAGACCGACCACAACTTCATCAGCCGGCTGATGGAACAAGAAGGCATCTACACCTGGTACCGGCACACGGAAGGCAAACACACCCTGATCCTGGCCGACGGGCCGCCCGCCCACGAGCCCTACCCGGGCTACGCCAGCATCGGCTACGTCCTGGACAACCGCAGTTCCACCACCGAAAAAGAACGCATCGTCGACTGGGCCTGGGGCGCCCAGGTGCAATCGGGCAAATACGTCATCGACGAGTACGACTTCACCAAACCCAGCACCGAGCTAAAACAAACCACCCTGCACCCGCGCGAACACGACGAAGCCAGCCACGAAATCTACGACTGGCCCGGCGAATACGACGCCGCAAGCGAAGGCGACACCTACGTGCGCCTGCGCATGGAAGAGGTGCAAGCCGCACACGAACGCATCCACGCGCTGTCTAACGCCCGGGGCATCGGCGCCGGCCACACCTTCAAACTCAAAGGCCACCCGCGCGCCGACCAGAACAAGCCCTACCTGATCGTTGCCGCCCACCTCGACCTGGCCAGCAACGACTACGAAGCGGCCAGCAGCGGCGGGGCCACCTTCAACGCCAGCTTCGAAGCCATCCCCGCCGCCACCCAGTACCGCAGCCCGCGGGACACCCCCAAACCGCTGATCCAGGGCGTGCAAACCGCCAAAGTCGTCGGCCCCAAAGGCGAAGAGATCTACACCGACGAATACGGCCGGGTGAAGGTTCACTTCCACTGGGACCGCTACGGCAAGGAAGACGAAAACGACTCCTGCTGGATCCGGGTGAGCCACCCCTGGGCCGGCAAGCACTATGGTGGCATCCACATTCCGCGCCTCGGCCAGGAAGTGGTGGTCGATTTCGTGGACGGCGACCCCGACCGCCCGCTCATCACGGGGCGTGTCTACAACGCCCAGCAGATGCCGCCGTGGAAGCTGCCGGACAACAAGACGCAATCGGGCACGCTATCCAACTGGAGCATCGGCGGCGGCGGCGCGAGCATGCTGCGTTTCGAGGACAAAAAGGGCATCGAGCATCTCGAACTGTCGAACACCTACGGCCAGACCCATCTGCACATGGGCTACCTGATGAACCAGCGCACCGAGGCGCAGCGCGGCTTCGGCTTCGAGCTGCGCACCAATCTTTGGGGCTCGATCCGCGCCGACAAGGGCCTGCTCATCACAACCTACACCCAAGATTTCACCAGCAAGGTTGCCAACGAGAGCCCCGACGGTCTCGAGCACATGGGCGCCGCGCTGGCCAACACCTCGTCGCTGATGGACGAGGCGAGT
The DNA here is from genome assembly GCA_016711925.1 of Candidatus Methylophosphatis haderslevensis. GTDB lineage: Bacteria > Pseudomonadota > Gammaproteobacteria > Burkholderiales > Rhodocyclaceae > Methylophosphatis > Methylophosphatis haderslevensis. Next base: position 239,103 of record JADJSA010000017.1, on the reverse strand, counting down.
CAGGCCGTTTCGACCGCGAAAGACATGATCGGCGCGCTGTGCTCCGGCAAGGCCTCGCAGATATCGGGGATGGTTTCCTCGCTGGCGAGCATGTTCAAGGGCGGAGGCGGTGCCATGGCTGCAGCGGGCGCTTGCTGGGACTCGTTCGCCGGCAGTGACCAAGGCGGTGGAGGCGGCGCAGGCGGTGGGGAGATCGGCATGCCGGCGAATGCTGACCCGGCCATGCCCGACGCGCAGCGGATGATGACGCTCTCCAAGGACATTGGTCAGCCGATCGTCTCGATCGTCAGCCCCGAGGGCCAGACGATGATCAGCCCGAAACCCGTGGTGGTCAGCTCCGGGCAGAGCACTTCGGTGCACGCGCAGCAGCACGTCACGATTTCCAGCGGCGCGCAACTCACACAGCTTTCGCGCAGCGGCATGTTCACCCACGTTACCTCGGGGGGGCAGGTCAACGTTGTTTCCGCTGGCGACGTCGCAACGACCGCCAAGACCGGCGCGCTGAACCTGGTGGCACAGAAGGACGCCACCATGGCATCCACCGCGGCCAACGCCAACGTCATTGCCAAACAAAAGGTGGTGATCAATGCGCAAAGCTCGGACATCCTTGCCAACGCAAGCCAGGGCGTTGCCGTGACGTCCGGTCACACGATCGCGCTGGTTGCCGGTGACAGCATTTCGCTGGTTTGCGGGCAGGCGTCGATCACCATGCGCAAGGACGGGACGATCGAGATCATCGGTGCAGACATCAAGGTCAAAGGCAGCAAGAAGGGCACTTTGGACTTTGCAAGCGAACTCGATCAGCACGGTGCCAAGATCAACCTCAACTGCTGAAAGGCCGTTGTCCGGTGATGCACCCCTATTGATGCGCGCCCCGTGAAACAATTGGACCGATACCCAAATGCAATATCAAATGAACGAGCTTCATCTGACCCTGCCGGAAGTCGTCCAGGATCGCTCTGTAAACGTTTTGCTTTTCGGCACCAAGCAGCCGCCGGACTTCAATCTGGTCATCAGCCGGGAGTTCCTGCCCAAGGGCGAGAAGTTCGAATACATCGTCAAGAAACAGCTCGATGTCATTGCGGGTTCGCAGAAAGATTTCAAGCTCATTGGCCCCGAGCGAGAACGCACGGTCGCCAAGGAAGACGGCAGCACGGTCGGCGCGCGGGAAACCACCGTGACCTACAAGTCGAACGGCACGAAGTTCGTCCAGCGGCATCTGTACATTCCTCTGGGCGGTCCGAGAATTCTCATCCTGACCGGCACCGTGACCAGCGCGTGGGAATCGCCCGACGACGCTATGTGGGACAAGCTCGCAAACAGCATTCGTCTCAAGTAACGGTCGCCTCGGTCGCGCTGCGCGCTGCGATCAAATACAACGAACCACACAGCCCAACCAAATCGCCATGCCAGAGGCCGCCCGAATCGGAGACGAGATATCCCACACCCAGGCGAGGCTTGGGTTCATCGTGGGAAGCGTCGCCGCGGCGGTATTCGAGGGTGTGGCGGCCTACGGTCTGGGGTGCGCCCTTGCAGGACTCGCCTGCGCATTCCCGTTCGGCACGATTGCCGCAATTGGCATCGGTTTGGCAGTTGGTGTGCTGGCCATCGGCCCGATCGGCGATTTCATCCAGTCAACCGGCGAGGCGATAGGACGAACTTTCACCGTGGTCACCGGGAATCTGGTGGCCATCGGCTCCGCGGACGTGTTCGTCAACACGCGCCCCGCCGTCCGCGCGTCGAACAACACGCTCGACTTCGGCGCCTGCAGCAAGCATTCCCCCTTGCCGCAGAAGTACGTCATCGAAGGTGCCGAGACCGTCTTCATCAATCAATGGAACGCCGCGCGCAAGGGCGACCACCTCGATTGCGATGCCACGATCAGCCAGGGTTCCGACAATGTATTCTTTGGTTCGCCCCCGGCGCTCGTGGGCAGCTTCAGCGATCGCGAGATCAGCGACGACATGCGCAGGTATGCCGGTTACTTGCGCATGGCCGCCGGCATCGTCGGTGGATCTCTCGTCGGCGCCACGGGCCTGCGCTGTTTTCTGGGCAACGTGGCGGTCGGCGTCGGCGTCGGCGTCGGTGCGTCGGGGGTTCTGAGCAACGTCATTCCGCACATGGAATACGGCGCCAATGCCGGCAACGCGGCTGGCACCGCCATCGGCAACTGGCTGCAAGGCAAGCCGGTCGACGTCGCCTCTGGCGCAAAAATCTTGCCTGACGAAGTCGACATCGACCTGCCGGGTGCCTTTCCGCTTGTCTGGTCGCGCTTCTACAACTCGCGCGATGACCGGGCAGGTATTCACGGCCGGGGGTGGAGCACCCCGCAATCGCTGGAACTCGTATTCCGGGAAGGGCAGTTGATCTACCTCGGGCACCAGGGCCGCGAAAACCTCTTTCCCGACCCGGCGCCAAACGAATCGGTGTACAACCCCGCCGAACAACTCAAGATCACGCGCAGCATCGGCGGGCACTATTTCGTCAGCTACCCAGGCGACGACCTGATCTATTCCTTCGGCCCGCGCCACACGCAGCAGGATGGCGAGCGCCTGCGCCTGCGGCGCGCCATGGACATCTACGACAACGGCATCGATTTCCACTACGACGCCGGCGGCTTGCTCGCCGAGATGGTCTCCAGCGCCGGCCACGTGCTGACGCTGCACTACCAGCGCATCGAGGGAGCCGGCATGCGGCTGGCGGAAATCCGCCTCGCCTCGCACGCAGACGAGGCCGCCGACCCGGCTGCGCCGCCCGGATTCGCGCATCCCGGGCAGCGCGCGACCGGCATCCCGCTGGTGCGCTACGAATACAGTGCGCAAGGCGATCTGGTCGCCGTGATCGACCGTACCGGTCAGGTCGTGCGCCGCTTTGCCTGGCGCCAGCACATGATGGTCTCGCAACAGTTCGCCAGCGGCCTGCAGTCCCACTATGAATGGGATCGCCACGATCCGTTCGGCCGCGTGGTCCGCCAGCACGGCAACGACGGCGAAGACCTGCGCTTCGAATACTTCGATACGCCGCTCGATCTTGCCCTGCAGCGCCCGGCGAGCGCCGTCCAGCTCGCCGGCATGGCGCCCGACGGACTGGCCCCATTTACCGTGCGCGAGGTGCGTGTCACCGATCAACTCGGGCGGCTGCAGCAGTTCGTCTGCAACCGGCATTTCCTGATCACCTGCTTCGTCGATCCGCTCGGCGCGACCGTACGCGACGAATGGGACGCCAACCGGCGCCTGGTCCGCCATACCGACGCGCTGGGCAACATCACCGAATTCGAGTACGACGGCCGCGCGCAACTGGCGGGCGTGCGCAATGCCCTCGGCCAGACTGCGCAGATAAAGTGGCACGAGCAGTTCGCCCGCATCCGTGCCGTGAAACACTACGACGGCACCGAATGGCGCTACGACTACGATGCGTTGGGTACCCTCGTCCGTATCGCCGGGCCGCAGGGCTACAGCGAAAGCGTGCAGGTCGACGAACACGGGCTCCCGGTGCGGCGCACCGACGCGCGCGGCGGTCAGGTGCGCCTGCGCTACAACGAGCAAGCGCAGCTTGTCGAATACACCGACTGCTCGAACCGCACGACCCGCTACGACTACGACCGCGAGGGGCGCCTGCGCAGCGTGGTCGACGCCCTCGGGCAGCAAAGCGACTACGCGCGCGACGAACTCGGCCGCCTCACGGCGCTCAAGCTGCCCGACGGCGCCACCCACCGCTACGAATACGACCCGAGTGGCCAGCCGGTTGCCTACATCGACCCGCTCGGCCGTCCCACCCGCTACCACTACAACCTGCGCGGCGAACTGATCGAGCGGGAGGACGCAGCCGGGGGCACGCTCGAACTGGGCTACGACGCCGCCTTCCGTCGCACGGTCCTCATCAACGAGAACCTGCGTTCCTACCGCTTTGCCTACGACGATGCCGACCGCCTGGTCGAAGAGCAGCGCCTGGACGGCACGCGCATCCGCATCGACTACGACGCCGCCAACCGGCCCATCGCCGTCACCCATTACCCCAGCGCGCAGCGGCGACCACTTCGCCCGCATCGAACGCGAAGGCGAAGCGCGCAAGCTGGCCAACGGCGGCGAACACGGCTACGGCCTCGGTGTCATCGCGCCGGAACCCGACACCTCCGCGCCCATCCGCACCGAACTCCGCCGCGACGCCCTCGGGCGCCTGGTGGAAAAGCGCACCCCCGCCCACCACACCCGCTACCGCTACGACGGCGCCGGGCGGCTCATCGAAGCGCGCAAACTTGCCGTCACACGATCTGAATCTGCAGAATCCGGCCAGCCGCCCCAGCCGCCCGTGCGTCCGCTGCACACCACCCGCTTCGACTACGACGCCCTGGGCAACCTCGTTGCCGAACACGCCACCGACGAAACCAGCGGCCGCACCCACAGCCTTGCCCACGAACACGACCTCCTGGGCAACCGCACGCGAACCCTGCTGCCGCAGATTGCCGGGGCGCGCACCCGGCGCGCGCTCAACTACCTCCACTACGGCAGCGGCCACCTGCACCAGATCAACCTCGCGCACCTGCCCGAACCGGCGCAAGGCCAGGCGCACACAGTCGAAGCCACCCACCGCCTCATCGCCGACATCGAGCGCGACGCCCTGCACCGCGAAATCGGCCGCAGCCAGGGTGGCCTGGCCACCGAATACGCGCTCGACCCGCTTGGCCGGCGCCTCGGCAGCTGGACGCACAGCGCGCTGGCCGATGCCGACACCTACGCCGCGCGCCTCGCCGCCCGGGCCGCCGCCGCCTGGCCCGCGCAAGACGGCCTGCGCAAGCACTATCAGTACGATACGGCCGGCGAACTGCGCCAACGCGCCCACAGCCAGCAGGGCGCCACCCGCTACGACTACGACCCCATCGGCCGGCTGCTCGGCGCCGAGCGCAACAACGGCCACACCCAGGCCGAACGCTTCGCTTACGACCCGGCCGGCAACCTGCTCGACAAGCCTCCCGCCAAAGGCAGTACCCGCGGCTACGTGCGCGACAACCTCGTGCGCGTGTTCGAAGACAAACGCTACGACTACGACGGCCACGGCCGGCTCGCGGAAAAGCGCAGCGGCAAACACACCGTCCAGCGCTTCGAGTGGGACGACGAACACCGGCTGAGCGCCGTGCACACCACGCGCATCAGCCCCATGGCCAAGGCCAGGCCCGGCAAAGGCGCCAAGGCCGACGGGGCGGCTTCCGCCACCGCGCACACGACCCAAACCACCCGCTTCGAGTACGACGCGCTGGGCCGGCGCATCGCCAAGACCGACGCCTTCGGCCGCACCGAGTTCATCTGGGAAGGCCTGCGGCTGATCGAAGAGCGGCGCGGGTCCAGCGTGGTGAGCTACGTCTATGAAGCGGGCAGCTACGTGCCGCTGGCGAGGATCGATGCGACGGGGGAGCCCACCGACGCTGGCGGGCTAGGCACGACGGGGGATGCGCCGCTATCGGCCAACGACGCCACGCACGGCATCGAGCCGGGCACGGCGGGCGAAGTGGAATGCGGAAGCGGGAACGAATCCGCGGCCGAACCGCCGCCTTCAAACATCTACTACTTCCACACCGACCAGGTCGGCCTGCCCGAAGAACTCACCGATACGCAAGGCCACATCCGCTGGCGTGCCGCCTACAAGGCCTGGGGCAACACCCTGGCCGAACGCTGGGAGACGGTAGACCTCAAGGGCGAGGCGGTGGCCTTCGTCGAAGACGACGCGCAACCGGCGATCGAACAGAACCTGCGGTACCAGGGCCAGTACCTGGACCGCGATACCGGGCTGCACTACAACACCTTCCGCTACTACGATCCGGATATCGGGCGGTTCATCTCGCCGGATCCGATCGGACTAAGCGGTGGAACGAATCTGCACGGCCACGCGCCCAATGCCAATCGGTGGATCGATCCGCTCGGATGGGATTGGAACTATTACCTGACCGATTCCAACGGGAACATCTACTACCATGGTCGGGCGTCGGACAATCAGAGCTTGAGCGACGTGATGTACCGACACGGCAAGAATGTCGGGAACGACGGCCTGGGGCGCATGGGGCCGGGAGACACCATCAACCGAACTACACCGGTCGGAACGCCGAAGGATGTCGTTCGCGGAATAGAGAACAGCGGTACGCGCACGGACGGCGTGCTGGGCAGAGGCAGCGATAGCGTGCGTGGCAATATTGATCAGGGTATCTCAGATCGGAAGCTGGGTACGGAGGCGGGTCGAAGACGAGTTGGGGCTGCGAACACGCACCTGGAGGGCCGTGGCGCAGCCTCGGCGCGAGACTTGGCACCGCTCGAAAGCAAGACCATGCAGTCCAGGCCTGCGAGAGGAGGTTGTTAGTGAAATCCATCGACCGAAAGGCGCTCAAGATACTGCGAAACTATGACCCCAATCATCCGGAGGCGACGCCACCGGATGATTTTGCTTATGCCAAGGCAGCGGGATTGTGCTTCGATCCGATCGACATATCGCACGACAAGGCGGTTGCGTGGGCCTTGAAGGAATTCGCGGCGAGCGACAAGCGCAGCGTGGCCGATGCGTTTCTGGTCGGCGTCGGTGCCAATCAGCCACATGCTCGAGCTGCCTTGTCTGCCCATGCCGTGATGACGCACTTCCCGGACCATCCGTTTCAGGTTTCGGAACACCTGCATTGCCCGGTCTGCGAAGCCTATCCCAATTCAAATATCAAACTCGCCTTCGTCAGTAGCTGTCGTTGGACTGGAACTGTCATCGGACGAGAGCCCTATGTCCTCGCCTTCTACCTCCAACAACACCGCGAAGACGACTTCGGCAAGCCGGGCGAAGCCGACATTCGCCGCTTCCGCGAGATACTCGACCTAATTGGCGCCTCACCCGAGACCGAGACGCCGACCTCACTCCACAAGAAACTGCGAAAGCTGCCCGGTATCAAGATGTCGGTCGAAGAGTCGCGGCACTTTCTCGAAGCGCTCGGCTACGCCGGCATTCTGCAGAACCCGGCGCATCCGGGATTCATCTATCGGTATATCGGCCCCGCGACGCCGAGCAAATCGCACAGTTCCGACTGGGCCTACCCGGTTGATTTCTGGACCGGCAAGGACCGCGTGAACGCCGATGCATTGCGCTACTGGTTCTCGGCTTATCCGGAGATCGCGAACTGGCAGCCTGCATAAATCTGCGGCGCCGACATGAACTGAGCCGATCCCCTCCCTGGCAGGGCGCATCCACAGCCGCTATCGAGCAAGGCACCGCCGTGAGCCCCAATCCAAGCGCCTCCCAGCCCTGCCGGCCTGTAGAAGTGCAATCCATGAGCTTCGCAGCCTGACTGGCTGAAACCAGGGGTCCATCGCTTGGCATTGCCGGCGCGACCCGACTGGCGGCGAGCACGGCTACGGCCCGGCCGCCACCCCGCCCGAGCCGGACGCTGCCGCGCCCATCCGCACCGAACTCATCCGCGACCCGCTCGGGCGCCTGGTGGAAAAGCGCACCCCGGGCCAGCACTGCCACTACAAGTACGACGCCGCCGGGCGCCTGACCGAAGCGCGCAAGCTCGCCGTCGAGGTTCCCGCGCAGCCGGGCCAGCCCGCCCGGTTGCGCCCGCTGCACAGCACCCGCTTCGACTACGATGCGCTGGGCAACCTCATCGCCGAACACGCCACCGACGAAGCCAGCGGCCGCACCCACAGCCTGCACCACGAACACGACCCGCTGGGCAACCGCACCCAGACCCGCCTGCCGCAGCTTGCCGGGGCGCGCACCCGGCGCGCCCTCACCTACCTGTACTACGGCAGCGGCCACCTGCACCAGATCAACCTCGCCCACCTGGTCGACGGCCACGGCGCCGAACCGGCCGAGCACGCCCACCAGGTCATTGCCGACATCGAGCGCGACGCCCTGCACCGCGAAATCCAGCGCGGCCAGGGCGGGCTCGCCACCCAGTACGCGCTCGACCCCCTCGGGCGCCGGCTCGGCAGTTGGACACGCAGCGGCCTGGCCGATGCCGACACCTTCGCCGCCCGCCTCGCCGCCCAGGCCGCCGCCGCCTGGCCCACACAGGACGGCCTGCGCAAGCACTACCGCTACGACGGCGCCGGTGAACTGCGCGAACGCGCCCACAGCCAGCAAGGGGCCACCCGCTACGACTACGACCCCATCGGCCGGCTGCTCGGTGCCGAGCGCAACAACGGCCACACCCAAGCCGAACGCTTCGCCTATGACCCGGCCGGCAACCTGCTCGACCCGGCGCGCGCCGGTGCCGCGGCCGCCGCCCCGGCCGGCCCGCGCGGCTACGTGCGCGACAACCTCGTGCGCGTGTTCGAAGACAAACGCTACGACTACGACGGCCACGGCCGGCTCGCGGAAAAGCGCAGCGGCAAACACACCGTCCAGCGCTTCGAGTGGGACGACGAACACCGGCTGAGCGCCGTACACCACGCGCATCAGCCCCGCCAATGCCAGGCCCGGCAAAGCGCCAAGGCCGACGGGGCGGCTTCCGCCACCGCGCACACGACCCAGACCACCCGCTTCGAGTACGACGCGCTGGGCCGGCGCATCGCCAAGACCGACGCCTTCGGGCGCACCGAATTCATCTGGGAAGGCATGCGGCTGATCGAGGAGCGGCGCGGATTCCAGGCCAGCGCCTATGTCTATGAGCCGGGCAGCTATGTGCCGCTGGCGTGCATCGATGCCGTTGGCCACATCACCGAGGCAGGCGGACTGGGCACCACGCAGGATGCGCCAAAGCCGGCCAACGATGCCACGCAAGGCATCGCCGCGGACGACGCGCAAAGCGAAAGCGGGAATGAAAGCACAGCCGAACCGCCATCCAACCTCTACTACTTTCACACCGACCAGGTCGGCCTGCCCGAAGAGCTCACCGACGCCACAGGCCACATCCGCTGGCGTGCCGCCTATAAGGCTTGGGGCAACACCCCGGTCGAACGCTGGGAGACGGTAGACCTCAAGGGCGAGGCGGTGGCCTTCGTCGAAGACGACGCGCAACCGGCGATCGAACAGAACCTCAGGTACCAGGGCCAGTACCTGGACCGCGATACCGGGCTGCACTACAACACCTTCCGCTACTACGATCCGGATATCGGGCGGTTCATCTCGCCGGATCCGATTGGGCTGGACGGCGGGACGAATCTCTTCACCTATGCGCCGAATCCGTCGGGGTGGGTGGATCCGTGGGGGTGGGCTCCAGGCGACTACGGCAAGATGCCGACGATTCCGGGTTATCAGAAACACCACAACATACCCCAGGAACTAGCAAATCATCCCGCGATAAAGCAGAGCGGATTCGACGTTCACAACAGCAGAAACATCACTCAGTTGCCGAGACAGGGTTCCACTGATCCTGCTCGCATAGTCCATCGAGGAATGCATACGCAAGACTATACCGATAGGGTGTCCGGGCGCCTTGATGAGATCGCGAACACCAAAGCCAGTCCCGCAATCAAGAAACTGCAGGTCGAGGCGTTGTCCGATGAATTGGGCAATAAACTTCGCACAAAGCGGATCCGACTAAACTCGGCGTGTTGAGTTGGACGTTTGTGTTGTATTGTCGGAATTGTCCTAGGAGTGCGTTGATCGATCGGCAGTCCGGGCGAGTTTGAACAGGCGCGCATTCTGGCTATCTGAGGTAGATTGCCATGCTTCACCTTCTTACCACAACGAAGAACACCTACGGGTGGGTCGAGTACGACCATGACCATTCTATCGGCTACGAGTTCTTTCTCGAATGCCCGAGCCTGAAGGATCTTGAGGGAAAGGTTCCAGTTCGCTTCAGAGTGACCAAGAAATCGGCAGTCTCGCAAATTTTTAAGAATCACTTGATCGCTTCAACCGGGCCAACGCTCGTCAGCAAGGAACTTCGCGGCATTCTTGAGCAGATTGCGCCAACGCAAGTTGAGTTTCTAAGTGCCTCGGTCGAATTTGAAGGACAGAAACTCGAAGGATTCAGTTCCATTCACCCGCTTACGAACGTCGAATGCATCGACCTAGAACGAAGCGAGTACGAGATAACAAACTTCGATCCGAACGATCCGCATTACAGTTTTCTGTACATGTGTCTGCGCGAAAGCGAGGACTTCGAGCCACATATTGCCCGATGCGCGGAATTCCGCAGGAGGCTGATCGTAAACGACAAGGTCAAGGACGCCTGCTTTGCCGCGAAGTTACGAGGGTTGGCGTTCTACCGTGCGATCGATCTCACATACAACAACCGGACTGTGGGTCAGAAGATCTGACAGGGCCATTCTGGCGGAATCGCGCATCGAATTCTTTTGGATGACCGACGCACGAACGCTCGTAGTGGCACTCGCGCGCGAGTCGGCGCCAACGCAACGACAACCGCAGCTGAAGTTCCGCAACAGGGCCCGCTCCGCCAGAACCAGCATCCATCGGCGCTCTGCAGCACGGCCCCGCCAGATGCGCCAATCCACGCCCCTCGCAGCCCTGCCTGCCCGCAGAAGTCCAATCCATGCGCCCTGCAGCCTGATCGGTTGATACCACCGTTGGATCGGCCGGCACTACCGGTACGACGGCACCGGCGAACTGCGCGAACGCGCCCACAGCCAGCAAGGGGCCACCCGCTACGACTACGACCCCATCGGCCGGCTGCTCGGTGCCGAGCGCAACAACGGCCACACCCAAGCCGAACGCTTCGCCTATGACCCGGCCGGCAACCTGCTCGACACCGCGCGCGCCGCCAATACCCGTGGCAGCAACCGCGGCTACGTGCGCGACAACCTCGTGCGCGTGTTCGAAGACAAACGCTACGACTACGACGGCCACGGCCGGCTCACGGAAAAGCGCAGCGGCAAACACACCGTCCAGCGCTTCGAGTGGGACGACGAACACCGGCTGATCGCCGTGCACACCACGCGCATCAGCCCGGCCAAGGCCAAGCGCCCGGCCCAGGGCGGCGGCGCCGCACCCCAAAGCAGCCAGACCACCCGGACCACCCAGACCACCCGCTTCGACTACGACGCGCTGGGCCGGCGCATCGCCAAGCACGACGCCTTCGGCCGCACCGAGTTCATCTGGGAAGGCCTGCGGCTGATCGAAGAGCGGCGCGGCGCCAACGTCACCGCCTACGTCTATGAACCCGGCAGCTACGTGCCGCTGGCGAGGATCGATGCGACGGGGGAGCCCACCGACGCTGGCGGGCTAGGCACGACGGGGGATGCGCCGCTATCGGCCAACGACGCCACGCACGGCATCGAGCCGGGCACGGCGGGCGAAGTGGAATGCGGAAGCGGGAACGAATCCGCGGCCGAACCGCCGCCTTCAAACATCTACTACTTCCACACCGACCAGGTCGGCCTGCCCGAAGAACTCACCGATACGCAGGCCACATCCGCTGGCGTGCCGCCTACAAGGCCTGGGGCAACACCCTGGCCGAACGCTGGAAGACGACCTCAAGGGCGAGGCGGTGGCCTTCGTCGAAGACGACGCGCAACCGGCGATCGAACAGAACCTGCGGTACCAGGGCCAGTACCTGGACCGCGATACCGGGCTGCACTACAACACCTTCCGCTACTACGATCCGGATATCGGGCGGTTCATCTCGCCGGATCCGATCGGACTAAGCGGTGGCACCAACCTGTTCGCGTATGGGCCGAATCCTTCGGGGTGGGTCGATCCGTGCGGTTGGGAGGTAACGCCGCTAGATGCGCCTGGATATAGCACTTATGAACCGGTCCCCATTCGGCGGACGCCACGAAGCGAGAAGCGTTATCCACGGCCGGCCGGTTCGGTCGCTTGCGACGAACCGGAAACCGGCCGGCGGTGGATAACGCGTGGTTGCTCACGGCGATACTCTTTGGCCGAGTGAGATTGCGCTGGCATGCCAGCGCCGCTCGAATCAGCCGGTGAGACGTTTCCCAACGACGAGTGTCTGCGCAGCGTATTGTAGTAGCCGATGTACTCGACGATCGCCTGCTGGGCCTCGGCGCGGGTCCGGAAATGCTCCCCCATGGACGCATTCGACCTTCAGCGTACCTTTGGCCGACTCCATCGGTGCATTGTCCCAGCAGTCGCCCTTGCGGCTCATGGAGACCGTGATGCCGCGCGCCTCGAGCACCTTGCGGTAGTGGCGGGCGGCATATTGCGAACCGCGATCCGAGTGATGCATCAGGCCGGGCTGCGGATCGCGCCACCCCAGTGCCACCCACAGGGCCGCCGCGGTCAGTTCCTGGGGCATCGTATCGCTCGTCGCCCAGCCAACGATCTTGCGGCCAAACATGTCCAGCACCAGGGCCAGGTACAACCAGCCCTCATCGGTCGGGACATAGGTCAGGTCGGCCAGCCATTTCTGGATTCGGCGCAGTGGCCGCAAACGCGTCCAAGCACATTCGGCGCCACCGGGTGAGCGTGCTTCGAGTCGGTGGTCACCACGCGAAACCGACGACGCTTGCGACTGGCAAGATCATGCGTTCGCATGATCCGTCCAATGCGCTTGTGATTGACCGGCCGGCCGAAGCTCTTCGACCAGTTCCGTGGTCATGCGCCGACGACCGTATCGGCCTCGATGCTTGAGCTGTGCGCGGCGAATCCGGGTCACGATCTGCGCCTCCTCGAGCGCGCGTGCCGATGGCCCGCGCCGGCGCGCATCGTGCAAGCCGCTGCGTGAGACCGACAGCAGATCGCACATCATCGTGACCGAATAGGAGTCGATATTCGCTTCTATCCAGGCGTACCTCATCGACTCCTTGGCAAAGTACGCCGCCGCTTTTTTAGTATCTCCTTTTCCAGGCGCAGCCTGGCATTCTCTTGCCGCAATCGGCCCACCTCCGCTTCCAGCTCCGTCACCGGCCGAACCTGCTCCCGCTTCACGAGCACCTGGCCTTTGCGCGCACGCCCCACCCAGTTCGCAAGCGTCTTTGGCGACATCTCCAGCGAACGGGCCACCGCCGGCACGCTGCGAGCTCCGTCCATCACCTGCTTGACCGCCGCCGCCCGAAATTCAGGCGTGTATTTCCGATCCGATCCTGTCTTCATTTCCTACCTCCACAAGGTCAAATTACCATGCCTCGTGGCGTCCGTTTTTTGGGGGCCAGATCAAGGTCGGGGAGCCGCTGAATCCGGAACGAACGCGTAGAGCAATTCAGGCGAACGGCAAGGACTGGTGGGTCAATGGCATCAACGCGTGCAACGATCTTTCAGATTTGATTGCTAAAAGGTTGATCGAATCCCGGCGACATAAGAAGAGGCCGTAAGCAAAGGCGCCGTCGTCCTCGAATTGCTCACGCGCAGAGGTCACCGCCGCCGCACGGCCGGGCGAGCCCGCCCTACTGCGTGCCCTGCACAGCACCCACCACGACCCCATCGGCCGGCTGCTCGGTGCCGAGCGCAACAACGGCCACACCCAAGCCGAACGCTTCGCCTACGACCCGGCGGGCAACCTGCTCGACCCGGCGCGCGCCGGTTCCGCCGCCAGCAGCCTTCGCGGCTTCGTGCGCGACAACCTCGTGCGCGTGTTCGAAGAACGCTACGACTACGACGGCCACGGCCGGCTGATCGAGAAGCGCAGCGGCAAACACACCGTCCAGCGCTTCGAGTGGGACGACGAACAGCGGCTGATCGCCGCGCACACCACGCGCATCAGCGCCACGGCCAAGGCGAAGCGCGGCAAAGGTGCCAAGGCCGACCCGGCCGCAACCGGCCCGGCGCAAACCACCCAGAGCACCCGCTTCGAGTACGACGCGCTGTGCCGGCGCATCGCCAAGACCGACGCCTTCGGGCGCACCTAATTCATCTGGGAAGGCATGCGGCTGATCGAAGAGCGGCGCGGATTCCATGCCACCGCCTACGTCTATGAGCCGGGCAGCTATGTGTCGCTGGCGCGCATCGATGCCGTTGGCCACATCACCGAGGCAGGCGGACTGGGCACCACGCAGGATGCGCCAACGCCGGCCAACGATGCCACGCAAGGCGTCGCCGCGGGCGACGCGCAAAGCGAAAGCGGGAATGAAAGCACAGCCGAACCGTCATCCAACCTCTACTACTTCCACGTCGACCAGGTCGGCCTGCCCGAAGAACTCACCGATCCCCAAGGCCACATCCGCTGGCGTGCCGCCTACCAGGCCCTGGGGCAACACCCTGGCCGAACGCTGGGAGACGGTCGACCTCAAGGGCGAGGCGGTGGCCTTCGTCGAAGACGACGCGCAACCGGCGATCGAACAGAACCTCAGGTACCAGGGCCAGTACCTGGACCGCGATACCGGGCTGCACTACAACACCTTCCGCTACTACGATCCGGATATCGGGCGGTTCATCTCGCTGGATCCCATCGGCCTGAGCGGTGGCACCAACCTGTTCGCGTATGGGCCGAATCCGTTAAGCTGGATTGATCCTTTGGCGTGGAGTTGCACGCCTCAGCAGATGCGGGCGAACGCACAGAGCGGGCGGGCGTGGGAAGGCACGGTTTCGTCGACGGCCAGAGGGAGGTATGGCGCAGCGAATGTGCAGGAACAGGTCTTTATCCGGCCCTTGGATGCCCAAGGCAATCCGGTGAACTATCGCGTCCGAGTGGATAACACGATTGGTGCGCCCGGCAGTTCGACTCCACGGATCATCGATGCGAAAGCGTCGCCGACCGCCGGGTTCACCCCGAACCAAAGAACTGGCTATCCGTTGATTGAAAATAACGGAGGCATCATCGAGTCGGGTCCATCCGCCGGAACCCGCGTCGGTCCGACTCAGGTCGAGATCATCCGGGGGCCCAACGGCTTGCCACAGATTTGAGGCCATCATGAAGCGCAGCAACTTCACGCACTACGTTACAGAGGACACGCTCGTCTACGAATACAAGGATTCCTTGTTCGTGATGGAGCGCTGTCAGCAGGGGAAGGAGTTGAACCCTGCGCATGGTTCGCGACAGTTTCCGTCGGATGTCTCGGCGCTGACTGCGCGTTTGGATATCCCGTGCACCGCGTTGGCGTTGGGGCAGGCGGTACTCAAATCCCTCGACGATTTCGATACGCGCGGGCACCCGTATGACAAATTCGATTTTTCAGGCCGGAACAAGTACATTGCGGGCTTGCTCGGCGCCCGAGGCATGCCCAGCCTTGAGCGGGACAGCCGCACGGTTGTGGTTTTTCGCTCGCTAGACGACATGAGCTACACGGTTCAGCCTACCGACAACAACAACCTCAATTCCTGGCTCGGTGTGTTGACCGGCGAGTTTGAAATCAAACTCCCTTCTGAGGTGAGCGCCGAGGAGGTTGGCGCAGCGGTGCTGAAGGCTTTTTCTCTATCTACCTATCACCCTCAACGCAAAGCGCCGCCGACGCGCGGCGCATGACGTTTGCGCCGACGTTGGAGGAGCGTGATAGGGGCCAGGTTCGCATTCTTCGCCAAGCTCAACCTTTCCTGCGATGCTGACGTCCGTGCCGATCGCGCTTTCCCGGACCTCCGGAGCGCACGCAAGACAGAAACCTCGCCCGAAAGCCGCACCAACCGGTCCTCTGCAGAACGGCAACGCCAACCGGCCCAATCCACGCGCCTCTCAACCCTGCCGGCCTGTAGAAGTCCAATCCATGAGCCTCGCGGCCTGACCGCCTGAAATCAGGGAGCCACCGGTTGGCATTGCCGGCGCGACCCGGCTGGCGGCGAGCACGGCTACGGCCCGGCCGCCACTCCGCCCGAGCCGGACGCCGCGGCCCCCATCCGCACCGAGCTCGTGCGCGACGCCGTCGGCCGCCTTGTTGAAAAGCGCAGCGGCAAGCAGGTCGTGCGCTTCCGCTACGACAAGGCCGACCAGCTTCTCGAAGCCGTGCGCCTGGGCGCAGACGGCCAGCCGCTGCACACCACCCGCTTCGACTACGATGCGCTTGGCCGCATCATCGGCGAGACCGCCATCGACCACCCGACCGGGCGCACGCACACGCTCGCCCACGCGCACGACCCGCTCGGCAATCGCATCCGCACCACCCTGCCCGAACTGCCCGGCAGCCCGACGCGCAACCTGCACTACCTCTACTACGGCAGCGGCCACCTGCACCACGTGCGGCTGAGCCTCGACCAGGGCGAGGGCATGCAACAGCAAAGCGTGTGGCACGGCATCGCCGATTTCGAGCGTGACGAGCTACACCGCGAGATCCTGCGCACCCAGGGCGCGCTCACGACCCGCTACCAGCTCGACCCGCTCGGCCGGCGCCTGGGCAGCCACGCCCACCGTGGCACCGGCCTTGGCGTGCTGCCCGACAACCAGCCTGGCATTACCGCGCACCTGCCCGGCATCGGCGCCACAAGCTTCGCCAAGACCTATCGGTACGATCCTGTCGGCGAACTGCGCGAAACCCACCACCCGCTCAAGGGCCAGGCGCGCTACGACTACGACCCCACCGGCCGGCTCGACGCCGTGGTGCGCGCTGCGGCCGCCGGCGCGCGCAACGGCCAACCGCAAGCGGAGCACTACGCCTACGACCCCGCCGGTAACCTGATCGACGCCGCGCAGCTCGAGCGACGCGGCTACGTGCGCGACAACCGCATCCGCGTCTTCGAAGACAAGCGCTTCGCCTGGGACGGCCACGGCCGGCTCGTGGAAAAGCGCATCGCCAAGCACACCGTCCAGCGCTTCGACTGGGACGACGAAGACCGGCTCGCCGCCGTCACCACCACGCGCCGGCCCGGCACCGAACACGAAACCACCCAGACCACGACCTTCGAGTACGACGCGCTGGGCCGGCGCATCGGCAAGGCCGATGACTTCGGGCGCACCGAATTCATCTGGGAAGGCATGCGCCTGATCGAAGAGCGGCGCGGATCGAACGCCATTGCCTATGTCTACGAACCGGGCAGCTACGTGCCGCTGGCGCGCATCGATGCCGCCACGCTTGCCGAGGCCGCGGGCGGTGCGGCAAATGAGGCTTCCGTCAACACCGGCGGCGAGCCGCTCACGGAATCCGAAACGGGCGACGACGCCCCCGCAGGCGCCCGGCTCTACTACTTTCACACCGACCCCTCGGGCCTGCCCGAAGAGCTCAGCGATGCGCAGGGACGCATGCGCTGGCGCGCCCAATACCGGGCGTGGGGCAACACCGTGCAGGAACACTGGGAAGCGGCCGACCTCGACGGCCGGCCGCTTGCGCTCGATGCGTCAGAGAACGCCGAACCGGTCGAACAGAACCTGCGCTTCCAGGGCCAGTATCTGGATCGGGACACCGGACTGCACTACAACACCTTCCGATACTATGATCCGGATGTCGGAAGGTTCATCAGTCTCGATCCCACAGGGCTCGAGGGCGGCGAGAACCTATACGCTTATTCGCCCAATCCGCTTTCGTGGATCGATCCCTGGGGCTGGGAGAAGACGCCGCTCAACAAGGGCGGGTTCACGGTCTACGGGTTGTATAGACCCGGCGAGAGCGAGCCGTATTACGTGGGGCATACGGAACAGCCGGAAATTGTGCGCGCACAACAACACGCTCGGTCTGGACGGTTGGGCGAAGCCGAGTTGAGGCCATTGGCCGGCAAAGGCGGCACGCTCACGTACACACAGGCGAAAGGCTACGAACAAGCCTATCGCGAGATGTACCGCACCAAGACCGGATTCCCGGGGAACGTCATCGAACCCATAAACAAGACGCGCACCGATGCGCGGGGCAAGTCGCATTACAGAAATTACCGTGCCTCCCCGAAAGAGATCGGCGTCAAACCTAGGCGCGCCAAGTGCTGAGTCAGGATGGAGAAATCGGATGAAAGCCATGATGCGCCCGCAGCCGGGCGATCTCTTCTACCTTCCGGCATGGAACTCCCAAGAAGTGTATGGACTTGTGATCGGGCGCTACATTGACCACATTGAGCCCAACATCGGACACCTGATCGAAGTCTTCGACCGCTTCTACGTTGAGCCGCCAGTTCGCATCGAAGACGTCGACAGGTCGCGCCGCCTCTTCCGGCCGGTGATGTGGGACATGTGGTTTCAGAAACCCTATCCGAGATGGAAGATTTTGTTTAGTGATCCGACCTATGACCGATCACAGTCAAACTATGAGCATATAGCTATTGCTTGGCACAACGACATCTGGATCGGTGGAGAGAGTCGCAAGGTTCCAAAAGAGGTTTTCGATACTCTGGAACCTTCAATCTGCTGGAGAACCCACCATCTCATTCTGAGAGCGATCATTCATCTGGCGGGCATACTTGGCCCCGATGACAAACACGACTATCACAGGCTGCCGCCGGCATATCGCGTGGACAACCCGGAAGCCCAGAAGGCTGTAGAGGCCCTCGCCCTCGAAATGGACCGCCGCTTCCAGGTCTGGCAGGAAAACGAGAAAAAGCTCAAGCCGCGAGCGAAGAAGCCGTGAACATGGAGAAACGACGATGAAAAAACCCGATCCGCTGGCCACCCTCAACCGTCCGCCGTTCCTGATCGGCGGGGCGCTGGTGGCCCTCATCGCGGGCCTCGCAAGCTGGATCCAGATCGAATACACCATCATCTGCGTGGTCGCGGCCATCGTCGGACTCGTCCTGCACTATCGCAAGGCGCGTGGCGCATCCGCGGATCCAAATCAGCGCCCATGACCTGAGGGCGTCAAGCCAAACGCCGTCCCCGATCCAGAGCCCTGTGGCGTCATCGCCAGTCGACACGCCGACAGCGCGGAACCGCGCAGCGAACTCTCCCGAATGATCGGCACACGAACGTGCCTGCCTGCACGATCCCGCACCTCGGCGCCGAGACAACGATAACTGCATCGCGCAGAAGCTACCCGAGGCGCATCGCCACAACCCGCGTGGTATGGCGTTCTCCGGCATGGCCGTGCCCACCGCGCCAGTCCGCGCACCTCGCGGCGCACGCTGCCTGCGGAAGTCCAATCCATGCCCCCTGCAGCCTGACGTGCCAAGTCGTTCGCTCGATCGACCGGCAATGGTCGCGCGACCCCTTCGGCCGTCAAATCGAGAAACGCTGCGGCGAGCAAGTAGTGCGCTTTCGCTACGACAAAGCCGACCAGCTTCTCGAAGCCGTGCGTCTGGGCGCCGACGGCCAGCCGCTGCACACCACCCGCTTCGACTACGACGCGCTCGGGCGCGTCGTAGTCGAGACCGCCATCGACCACCCGACCGGGTGCACGCACACGCTCGCCCGCGCGCACGACCCGCTTGGCAATGGCATCCGCACCACCCGGTCCGAACTGCCGGGCAGCCCCGCGCGCAACCTGCACTACCTGCACTACGGCAGCGGCCACCTGCACCACGTCCGGCTCAGTCTCGACCAGGGCGAGGGCTTGCAACAGCAAAGCGTCTGGCATGTCGTCGCCGATTTCGAGCGCGACGACATGCATCGCGAGATCCTGCGCACGCAAGGGGCGCTCACCACCCGCTACCAGCTCGATCCGCTCGGCCGGCGCCTGGGCAGCCACGCCCACCGTGGCACCGGCCTGGGCGTACTGCCCGACGACATCCCGGGCATCAGCACGCACCTGCCCGGCGCGGGCATCGCGCGGCTGGTCAAGCACTACCGCTACGACGGCACCGGCGAACTGCGCGAAGCCAGCCACCCGCTCAAGGGCCACGCGCGCTACGACTACGACCCCACCGGCCGGCTCGACGCCGTGGTGCGCAGCGCGACTGCGCAGGGCGGCCAGCCCATAGCCGTCACCCATTACCCCAGTCGTAGCGGCGATCCTTTCGCCCGCATCGAACGCGAAGGCGAAGCGCGCAAGCTGGCCAAAGGCGCGGCGCACGACGACGGGGAGCCCTTTCAGTTGCAGTGGATTCCGCCGCTTCGCAGTGCCTCAGCCCCATTTCTTCGTCAGTGTGGTCGATGATTGCCCATGTCCGCGTCGTAGAAACCCGCTGCCAGCCAACGGGTCTCGTCTATTGCAACAGAACCTCAGTTCGCCACCCACAGGCGGGCGCGGAGGCTTTGCGCGAATTCCAAACCAATCGCAAACACCGCCTCGGCTGTGGTCACGCCATGTAACCAGTGCATTGCGGGCAGGCGAGTCAGGCTGCGCCACCACATGGGCGCGGCGTGGTGTGCCAACGACTCGGAAGCAATGCGCGCGGCCAAGTGATCACTGGCCGATTTCCAGTATTGGGGAGACTCGATCACGCAACACTCGCTGGTGGCTTCGCGCACAGCGTCGAGCCACATGGCTTCGGCAGCACTGTCCGGAATGCCGGCCTTTCTTGCTAGCCAGGGCAGTATCTTCGGGTAGGCAGGTTTCATTTCTTCTCCTTGTTGCGCCATCGTGAAGCGCGTTTCCGTCGTCGGCTGCAACGCTGTAGTGTGTCGCTGGAACGACGGGTCATTCGATGCGCATGACCGTGCCGGTTGAAATGCACCGGACCACGTTCGCGGTGTCGGATTGCTCGAAGTCAGGACAACGGGCATCGCTCAGCCTGCGCGCGGGTTTGCCAAACGCACGGGCGGCTTCACAGCGCTGCCGTCGCCTGGTCGTCTAGAGCGGAAGGATAGGCTCGACAACCGACTGGGTCTGTACGTTGCCGTACGAAGGTATCCGATTGCCGGCAGGATCCTGCGGCAGATGTCTGTGAGTGCTGTGCCGAGTTTGCGCGGCATTGGCGTGTTGCGCCAACGGCGAAGCGATCGACGATTCCGGCCCGGTATCACCGCAGACGCCACGACGACCGCGACCTGCCCATGCACAGACGTGACGCGCGCAGCCAGGTCGGCTGCGGCGTGCTCGGTGGCGCTCGATCGGGGCCGTTTGAGCGGCGGTGGTCATCGGTTAGGTTGCCGCTCGGGCCGAAGCGTAAGGCGTCCAGCCGGTTTCTGCCGGCACCGCGGTCGATGGGTGCGTTCGGCCGGGAAGCACTGCGTTCGGGGCGGCGGCGCCGCGGAGTAGAGTACGGAATCTCTCTGTGCGATCCAGCCACCATGAAGAGGAAGCCAACCATGCGTCGTCACAGTCTTCTGGTCGGGTTCGCGTTGGCCGCGCTGCTTGCCACGTCGCACGCCGCGCCGCTGCCGCGTGACCGCCAAATTTCAGTCATGTCCGGCGGCGAGGTGTTGCTGTCGCGCGGACTTTCGCCTCTGCACGGGGGGAAGTTCCATCAGTACGAGGGACTTACCACGCCGCTGCGGGGCAATCTGATCATTTCGGACACCTTGCTGCCGACCGACAAATGGCATTCGTGGGACGGCAAGCCGGTGCAGCGGTTCGATATTTCGAAACAGTCTCCCGAGAACTACCATGGCGCACACAACCATCACCAGAACGTGTTTTCCCAGGTAATCAACGCGACCCGCGGTGCCAACGGCATCCCGTTCTGGGGTGACGGCATTGCGGTTGTCAATGGTGCGAATGCCTGGGGCGGATTTTTCTCGGCGCGATCGGGATGCCACGAACTCGACCTGATTGGTCAGTACCTTCCCAAGTCGATCGGCAGGGAATGCGGCCCCGAGTTCGACGCCCAGATTACCGGCCTTGAAGTCGATGTGATCAATGCCGGCAAGCCTGGTGTTTATCCGAACAAGGCAAAGCATGGCATCCAGATCGTCGGGTTCGGCAATCCCAACGGCCATGCGCTGTCAGTCATCGCCAAGGACTTCGATCGTCCGCAGGAGTTTCGGGCCGGGCAGTTCGAATCCATCCTTTACGCGCAAAACAGCATTCAGCCTGAATATGGGCGCTTCATCGTTGCCGATTTCGAAGCGGCCGACATCGGGCTCGATTTCAGAAAGCCGGTCTTCCACAACGGTGCGGTGGTGATCAATTCCAAGGGCATGGGCACGGGCATCATCGTCAATGAGGGAAAGTCCGGCGAGATATACGGCGGAATCCGCTGGCCGAAGGCGGCCGATCCGGGCAACTGGCAGACGATTCGCATCGGCGAGGCAGGTCTGCGCATCGTCAGCAACGACAACATGCGGGAACTGCTGACTGTCGACAATGCCGGCCGGATAGCGTTGACCGGTGAGGTTTCGATCAACGATCAGCCGCTGGTCGCGCGGTCGAGCTCGCTGCGCGCCTGGCTGTTCGATCCGCGCACGCTGGTTCTGGTCGCCGGCCTGATGGTGTTGCAGACAGGGATTTCGCTGCTGCTGTTTCGCAAGATGGCGCGCCACCCATCGGCCGGGGCCGCCGCGCCCTGATTCCCGAAGCGCCGGGCAGCATGCGGGCGAAAGTGGGACGATCGGATGAAACAAGGTAAACTGCGCTCGCCCAATTCACGACCGACCCGCAACGCAAGCCGCAGCCCCTCCCAGCAGATCAATGAACGACGCCTCACCATCTCCGGAAGACGACGACAGGACGCGCATCGTACCGTCGCCTGCCACCATGGCGGGCAAACGCAGCACCTTGCCCGGGGCTGCCGCGTCGGGTGCGCAGGTGCGCAGCGCGGGGCGCTACCAGATACTCGAGCTGATTGGCCGCGGCGGCATGGCCACTGTCTACAAGGCGTACGATCCGGGCATCGAACGCACCATCGCGATCAAGTTTCTTCACGCCTCGCTGTGCGAGGATGATCAGTATCGCGGCCGCTTCCTGCGCGAGGCACGCGCCGCCGGCATGCTGTCGCACCCGAACATTGCCACGGTGCACGATGTCGGCGAGATCGAAGGCCGGCCCTATATGGCCATGGAATTGCTGGAAGGCGAGCCGCTCAACGACCTGATGACCGGCGGCACGCTGTTCCCGATCCGCGAGGTGGTGGAGATCGGCATCCAGCTTGCACGTGCGCTCGACTATGCGCACGCCAAGGGGATTGTCCATCGCGACATCAAACCGGCCAACATCGTCCGGCTCAAGGGCACCAACGTCGTCAAGGTCACCGACTTCGGCATCGCCCACATGGCGTCGAGTTCGATGACCCAGCACACCCAGATGGGCGATGTGCTCGGCACGCCGCAGTACATGTCGCCGGAGCAGACGCTGGGGCAGAAGATCGACGGGCGTGCGGATCTGTTTTCCACCGGCGTGGTGTTGTACCAGTTGCTGACCGGGTTGCGGCCGTTCGACGCCGATTCGATCGTCGCGCTGATGCTCAAAATCGCCAAGGACGAACCGACGCCGATCGAGAAGCTGCGCAACGACGTGCCGCCGGCGCTGCGCCGGGTGGTCGAACGCTGCCTGTCGAAACAGCCGGAGCGCCGCTATCAGAATGGTCGCGAACTGGCCGATGCGCTGATCAAGGTGATCCGCGAGGTCGACGAGAATGCAAGTGCCAGGCAGCGGCCGCGCATCGTCTCGCTGCGGGTGAAATGGACCGCCCTGATGTCGCTGGTGGTGGCGGCCGTGATGGCGGTGACGGCGACCGTGGTCACCCAGCGCCAATACGCGGCGATGATCGGCCAGATGATGGATTACGGCGCCTCGCTGTCGCGCTTCATCGCCTCGCAAAGTGCGGTGCCGATGCTCTCCGAAGACTGGGTGTCGCTCGATGTTTTCGTCCAGGACGTGATGAAGACGCAGGATTTCCAGTCCATCACGGTCATCGATCGTGCCGGCGTGGTTCGCGCGGCGAGCGATGCCGCCCTGGCCGGACAAGTCCATGCAAAACCGGCCGGCGAATCGCTGGGAACCCATGGCGGAAGCGTCGGCGTGCAGCGCATCCACGCCGGCGGCGAGGACGTGCTCGAATTCGAGTCGCCGATCACCTTCCAGGGCAAGCAGATCGGCCGCGTCGCCCTGGCGATTCCGGAGAAGCCCTTGTCACACGTGGCGCGCCTGTCGCTGTTCATGATGGCGCTGCTGGTGCTTTCGACGATCGCGGCGGTGGCGATCGCCACCTTCCTGATCGCCAACCGCTTTGGCAAGCCGATCAAGCTTCTGCGCGAATCGATGGCCGAGATCGGCAAGGGGCGCCTCGACCATCGCATCGGCGAGCGTCGCAACGACGAATTCGGCCTGCTCTACCTGGCGTTCGACGACATGGCGCAGGCGCTGCAGAACAGTGCCACGCCAGCCCTGCCACCGACCAACGCGGCCGGATCGGCAGCCGATCAGCCGCCGATCCACAAGGTCTGAGGGGGAGCCGATGTCGATTCGGTCGGTAGGCAGGGCGCTGCGCCACACGGGGATTGCCCTCGTGGCAGCCGCGGTGCTCGGCCTGGCGGGCGGCTGCGGCACGTTGCCGCAGCCGCTGCCGACTGAGCGCCCAACCTCGCCGGCGGCCGCCAACGGTCAGGAACTTGCCCGCAACGCGCGGTTCGTGCTTTACGATCCCGCGCCCGGCGACACCCTGCAGTCGATTGCCGCACGCTATCTCGGCAGCGCCGAGCGCTGGTGGGAGATCGCCGATTTCAATGCAGTGCGCTCCGCGCAGCCCGGCCGTGTGGTTGCGGTTCCACTGCAGCCGGTCAATCCGGGCGGCGTCGTTCACGACCGCTATCAGACCGTGCCGATACTCTGTTATCACCGCATTGGTGCCGGCAGCGGCAAGATGATCGTGTCCGCGGCCAGCTTTGCCGCACAACTCGACTGGCTTGCGCGCAACGACTACCGCGTCGTCCGGCTTAAGGATCTGCGGCAATTCCTCGAAGGCAAGCGCGCTCTGCCGCGCCGCGCAGTGGTCATCACGTTCGACGACGGCTACAGTTCGTTTTACAAGCAGGCCTATCCCCTGCTGAAAAAATACGACTTCCCCGCCACCGTGTTCCTGTACACCGATTTCGTCGGCGCCGGCGACTCGCTTACCTGGGCGCAAATGCAGGAGATGGCCGGATCGGGCTTGGTGGATATCCAGGGGCATTCAAAAACCCACTCCAACCTGATCCAGCGCCTTGCCGGCGAAAGCGACGAACGCTATCGCGAGCGCATCGAAACCGAAGTGCGCGTACCGCGCGACGTGATCCGCCAGAAACTGCTGAATCCAGTGACCGAATACGCCTATCCCTATGGCGACGTTAACGAACTGGCGCTCGACGCCCTGGCGCGCAACGGCTACCAGCTTGCCGCGACAGTCAATCCGGGCGGCAATCCGTTTTTTGCGCAACCGTTCATGCTGCGCCGGACCATGATTTACGGCGACCACGATCTGGAAGCGTTCAAGTCCAAAGCTGCAGGTGTATCGGGAGATCGAATCCCGATGAGCTTGTTGCGGGTGCTTCAGGAGCGGACGGGCCGGGCCGCGGCGATCGCCTGCAGTATCGCGCTGGCGGCCTGCGTGCAGGCGCCGGTGGCGACCGACAAGCCGGACGATTCGTCGCAGGCCTTGCCGCAAGGTTCGCCGAATCCCGCGTTCGAGCAGCAGCAGCGCGAAAGGGCGCGCGAACTCACGCGTCAGGGCGCCTACGGCGAGGCCGCGGTTGCCTGGGAATTGCTGACCCTGCTGCGCCCGGATGTCGACGACTATGTCGAAAAATTGCGGCGGGTGCGCGCACGCATCGAATCCCGGGTGGCGCAGCGCATGCAGTCCGCCGATCAGGCGAAGCGGCGCGGCGAAAGCGAGCAGGCCGCACAGCTCTATCTGCAAGTGCTTGCCGACGACCCGATCAATACCCAGGCCGCCGACGCGCTGCGGGCGATCGAACGCGAACGTAACCGGCGCAACTTTCTCGGCAAGCCTTCGCGCCTGACGCTCACTCGAGGCGCGATGTACGAGTCCGAGCAGTCGCGCGCGACCACGCAAACGGCGGACCGCAACGACCTGGAGCACGCCTCGCTGCTGATGCACCAGTCGGAGTATGCCGAAGCAATCCGGTTGCTGGAGCGCTACGTGAAAGCTTTTCCGCAGGACGAGGCGGGGCGCAAGGCGCTGGCGGAAGCCTGCTTCCAGTTGGCGGAGCGCAAGCTCGCCAGCGAGCCGAAGGCCGCGCAACTGCTGCTGCAGCGCGCGGTGAAACTCGATCCATCCCACGATCAGGCGGCCAGGCGGCTGCAGCAACTCGCTCCTGCCCCGGCCAGGACCACGCCGGCCGTGCGGCGCTAGCCCGCTCAGTTGACCTTGTCGATTTTCTGCTTCAGCGACTGGGCCTTCTGCTTTTCGAGGCGGGCGTTGTCGTTGCCGGGTTCGAGTTCGAGTACCCGATCCCAGTTGCGGATCGCCCCATCCAGGTCCTGCCTGGCGAAGGCGGAACGCGCATTGCGCTCGTGTTGCAAGGCGATCTCGCGGCGCAACTGGTCGGCCTTGGCGCGCGCATCGGCGTGCCCGGGGTCGAGTTGTGCCGCCTGACGGAACTGCTGGTAGGCGCGCTCGCGGTTACCCGATCGCTGCGCCGCGAGTCCCTCGCGGTAGGCCTTTTCGGCCGGCGACACCACGTCAGGTGGCGGCTGAACCGGGGGTGGCGGCGGTGCGGGTTCCACCTCGTCGCGCTCGACCACGACGCGCTCCTTTTCCGACGCCTTCGGCGATTTGTGCTTCGGCGGTTCGCTGCGCGGTTGCTTTACCGGCGGTGGATCCTGCGGCGGTGCCTTGCCCGGCACGCGGATGGTCTGGCCCGAGGAAACCAGCCGCGGCACCTTGACGTCGTTGTAGCGGGCGAGCAGGTAAAAGGCGTAAATGTCGCCCATGAAACGTCCGGCGATTTTCGACAGCGTCTCGCCCGGCCGCACCGTGTAGGCGAAGGACTCGGTGCCGAGAGCGGTTGCCGGATCGACGGTGAGTTGCCGGAGGAAGTTCTGCGCCAGCTTGTTGTTGGGGTCGAGCGTCAGCGCGCGGTCGATTTCGCTGCGGGCTTCGGTTTCGTTGCCGGCTTCGAGGAGATCGGCAACCCGCAGCGCGACTTTCTGTGCCTGCTGCTGCTCGGCCGGCGTTGCCGGCGGACGCGGAACCGGTTCGGTGGGCGCGGCCGGCGTTGTCTGGGCTTCCGGCGGGGGCGCTGGCGGCGCTGCCGTGTTGGTGCAGCCCGCCAATGCCAGAACGGCTGCAATTGTCAGAATATGACGATGCATCAAAATCCTCTAGCTGCTGGTACGCCGCCGACGGCGGCTTCCGATTGATCGAATTGCCGGGTCATCGTGGATGCGGCTCTCGCCGCGATGACGCGGGATTATAGATCCGCTGGCCTTGCGGCGCAGCAATGCCCGGCCAGGCGGCAGTATGCACCATCTTCGGCCTATTCCATTTGACCGATGCCACGGCCGCCGCACGGCAGCGGTCAGCGTGACATAATCTTGCACGCATCGCCACCACGTACGATTGATCCTCGCCGGAGAAAGCCGCGATGATGAGAATCCGGGTAGTTTCCTTTCAGGGGCAGCCGCTGCCTCAAGCGATCTCGCACGACTTCGACGATCTCGGCGGGACGATCGGTCGCGCCGAAACCAACCAGCTTGCGCTGCCCGACCCGCAGCGACACATCTCGCGCCTGCAGGCGCGGGTCGTGTGCCGCAATGGTCAGTACGAAATCATCAACCAGGGCGCCAATCCGATCAACGTCAACGGTCATGTCATCGGCAACGGCAGTTCGATGCCGATCGCCTCCGGCGCGCGTGTCGAGATCGGCGGTTACCTGATGGAAGCGATCGCCCCGACACCGGCTGCGGCCCATCCGGCGCAGGATGTCACGATGGCGCCCGAGGCCTTCAGTCCGCCGCCGCGCCCCGCCCCTGCGCCGATCGCCGCGCCCGCGCCGCTGGCCGCCGTGCCGCACGCGCCGATCGCGCAGCCGCAAAGCATGCCGCCGCTACGGGCGCCGGCCGCGCCGCTGGTGCAGCCCGCGCCGCCGCCAGCGGCCCCGCCGCGCGCCTCCGGTCCGGTCGACGACCCGCTCGGCATGTTCGGCGCGGCGCCCGCGCCGGCCGCCGGCCGCGATTCGCTGGCCGACATTCTCAACGGAGTCACCGCCGCGTCGCCATTGCCGACCCCCGAAGCGCTCGCCCGCCCGGCCGACGATCCGTTGGGCGGCTGGACACCGACACCGTACACGCCGCCGCCATCCGAATCGCTGGTGGACCTGTTGTCTCAGCCGGCCGCCAGCAGCCAGGCCATGCCGAGCATCCGGCCGGGCATGATTCCGGACGATTTCGACCCGTTCGCCGATCCGATGAAACCGCTGCCCGAAGACAAGGAAGCGAATCCGTTCGACGACATGGAATCCGCGCTGGGCCAGAAGCCGGCCGGCGGATCGAGCATCGACACGATGTACCAGTTGCCGCCGTCGAGCCAGCCCGATACGCGCGATCCGTTCCTCGGCAGTTCCTTGGGCGAGCCGCTGCCCGATCGCGGCTTCGACGCGCCGCTCGATCCGCTGGCGGCGTTTTCCGGCGAGCAGGCGCTGCCACCCGGCTATCAGACCATGCCCGACCAGGTGCCCGAACTGTACGGCACGTTCGTACCGCCGCGGGTCGAGCCGTTCGCAGCGCCGGCGCCGGGCGCATTTGCCGCGCCGGCCCCGGCGCGCGCCGCCCAGGCGGCTGAAAAAGAAGTGTTCCTGTCCTGGCAGGACGGGCCGCCCGGTCCGGGCGGACTCGGCGCCGCGCTGCCGCCCGCGCCGGCAGCAAAGCCGGCCGACGATCCGCTGTTGTCCATGTTCGACAGCGCCCGCCCGCCCGGCGCGGCGGCGCCGGGGAGCGACGTGCTCGGCCTCGGCGTCGCGCCGGCCATGCCCGGAGACGACCTGCTGGCGGGCTTGGGCGCGCCGCCGGCGCGGCCAGAGCCACCACCGCCGCCGGTGCAGCCGGCCCGGGCTGCGCCCGCCCAGGCCGACTCCGGTTCCTTGCCTACGCTGTCGGGCGATGCGCTGTTTGCCGGCATCGGAAACATCCAATCGCCGGAGCCGATGATCGCGCGCGCCTTTGCCGAGCCTGCCGTGGCGCCGGCTCCGCCGCGGCCGCAAGCGCCGGCCAGCGCGCCGCCGCCGCCCGCCAGGCCGGTCGCCGTGGCCGAGCGCGCCGCGCCTGCGCCAGCCATCGATGCCTTGACGCGGGCCTTCCTCGCCGGGCTGGGTGCGCCGAATCTGCCCCTGCCCGAGGGCATGACGCCGGAGGTGATGGAGCGCGTCGGTCGCCTGCTGCGCGAAGCCACGCAGGGCACGCTCGATCTGCTGCTCGCCCGAGCGACCACCAAGCGCGAAGTGCGGGCCGATGTCACGATGATCGTCAGCACCGACAACAATCCGCTGAAGTTTTCGCCCGACGTGATCGCCGCGCTGACCCACTTGCTGGTGCCGCAGGGGCCGGGTTTCCTGACGCCGGTCGCGGCGATGCGCGATGCCTACGACGATCTGCGCTCGCACCAGTTCGGCTTCATGGCCGGTCTGCGGGCGGCCCTGGCGGGCGTGCTCAAGCGCTTCGATCCGGCGGTGCTGGAGCAGCGCATGGCGCAGAAGTCGATGCTCGACAGCGTGCTGCCGATGAATCGGCGCGCCAAGCTGTGGGATCTTTACATCGCGCTGTATCGCGACATCGCAGTCGAGGCGGAAGACGATTTCCATACCCTGTTCGGGCGCGAGTTCCTGCGCGCCTATCAGGAGCAGGTCGAGCGGCTCGGCCAGGGCAAGCCGTGAAGCACTGCGGCCACACGGGGTAGCGCGTGAATCTCGATATCGCGGTTCTGTCGAAGCAGGGTGGCCGTTCGCACAACGAAGACGCCTGCGGCTACTGGACTTCGGCGACCGGCTGCTGCTGGGTGGTTTCCGACGGAGCCGGCGGCCATGGCGGCGGCGACGTCGCCTCGAAAACCGTGGTCAGCAGCATATTGCGCGACTTCGCCGATTCGCCGGCGGTTTCGTCGGCGCGGATTGCCGAGCTGATCAGGCGTGCCAACGGCGCCGTGCTGCGCGAGCAGCAGTCGCAGCAGCAGTCGGCGCGCAACATGCGCGCAACGGCCGCGGTGCTGCTGGTTGATCAGGCGAGCGATGTGGCGCTGTGGGGCAACCTCGGCGACACCCGGATCTACGGCTTTCGCGGCTGCCGCGTGCTGTTCCAGTCGCGCGATCACAGCGTCATGCAGAGCATGGTCGATGCCGGCTTCGGCGATGCCGCGATGCTGCGCCACCATCCGCAGCGCAGCGTGCTGCTTGCCGCGCTCGGCACGCCCGACGAGATTCACCCGGCGGTGGTCGAATCGCCGATGGCGCTGCGCGACGGCGATGTGTTCCTGCTGTGTACCGACGGGCTGTGGGAGTATGTCGAGGAAGCGACCATGGAGCGCCTGCTCGCCGGCAGTTCGACGGCAGAAACCTGGCTTGCCGCGCTCGAGGCCGAAGTGCTCGCCCACGCCAAGCGCGATCACGACAACTACACCGCGTTGACCGTTTGGGTAGGCGATCCGGCTGATGCGACGCGGATCATTTCCGCTTAGACTTGTCACCACCTTAAAGCCGGGGGGCATTCGCCGTCCGGCCAGGCTAGGAGATTTGATCATGAGACATTCCCGCATCGCGCTGCACATCGCGGCCGCCCTGTTCGGCACGCTGGCGCTGGCAGCGGCACACGCCGAGCCGATCCTAAAAGGCAAGGACATCAACGAGAAGAACCTGATCGAGGCGCTGACCCCGGCGCCGGCCGACGAAAGCGAGGCCGAAGTGCGCACGCGCAGTATCTCCGTCCGCCGCGATGCGCCCACCGCCAAGCCCGGCGAAGGCGCGATCAAGAGCGTCGCCCGCGCGCCCGAGAAAAAAGCCAGCGCGTCGCTGCTGATCACCTTCGAAACCAACTCCGCCGATCTGACGCCGCGCGCCAAGTCCTCGCTCGATGTGGTCGCCAAGGCCTTGCAGGCCGACAAGCTCGCCGAATTCAAGTTCTCGATCGAAGGCCACGCCGACCCGCGCGGTGGCTCGGAGCAGAACCAGCAGTTGTCGCAGGCGCGTGCCGAAAGCGTGGTCAACTACCTGGCCAGCCAGCACAGCATCGACCGCGGGCGCCTCAAGCCGGTCGGCAAGGGCTCGACCGAACTGGCCAACACCCAGCGCCCCGACGCGCCGGAAAACCGCCGGGTGACCATCACCACGCTGCGCGAGTAGCGATCCGGCCAGCCACCGGCCGGGAACCCGCATGAAATAACGCGCTCCCGGCAGGCAATGCCGAAAGGCGCGTGGATAGGCGCTCGCAGCCATGCCATGCCGCAGAGCGCCAATCCATGCGGCTTCGAGGCCATCGTGCGTGTGCCAAGGCCGCCCTGGACTGCGTTGTTGCGCCGCAACATGTTTTCCTGTACGATCTGGTTGAACTCTTTCCGGGTCCTGGCAAGACGGCGCCGCGTTGTCGGCCGTCCGCCCATGCTCAATCCCTTCACCCGGCCGCCAACAAGGCGGCGGTGATTTCGTCCCCCAGTTGACGACCCGCGGGTATTCCGCGCGTCGCCGTGGAGCCCGTCGGCAGCAACACCATTGCGGTCGCCGGGCAGGAGATACCGTGTCAATGATTCCGCTAATCGACGTTGTCGTCCTCGCCTGGTTCATCGCCTGCTGGGCGGGATACGTAGTGTTCGCCCGCCGCAAGTCCGGCCACACCGCCAGCCTGGTGGTGGCAATGCGCGTCTATCGCCGCGAGTGGTTCCGGCACATGCTCGGCCACGAAAACCGCATCGGCGACATCGGCGCGCTGAACAGCCTGGTGACCGGATCGACCTTCTTCGCTTCGACGTCGATACTGATCCTGAGCGGACTCGTCGCCTTGCTCGGCACCCCGGAACGCGTCATCGACATCGTCGACGACATTCCGTTTGCCCATCGCGATTCGGAACTGGTCTGGAAGATCAAGATCATCCTGCTGATCTGCGTGCTGGCGTACGCGTTCTTCAAGTTCAGCTGGTCGATTCGGCAGTTCAACTTCTGTGCGGTGCTGATCGGCGCCGCGCCGCATACCGAACGGCCATCCGAACACGAGGATTTCATTGCCACCATCTCCAGCGTCGCAAGTTACGCATCGGAGGACTTCAATCTGGGGCTGCGCGCTTTCTACTTTGCGTTGGCGGCGTTAGCGTGGTTCCTCCATCCGGCGCTGTTTGTGGCGTCCTCGGCGCTGGTTGTCGGCATTTTGTACCAGCGCGAGTTTCACTCGAACACGCTTCGCGCGCTGACGCGACCGAGTTCGATCCACCAGTCGCTGCATTTGCCCGAGAGCGTGCTCAAGGAACTGCATCTGGGTGCGCGCACCGCCTGATCGGGCGGGTAGCGGACAGCGCTGCGGCTGCAGGCCGCATGGGATGGCGTTCTACAGGCAGGATAGCTGGAAAGGCGCGTCTACAGGCGCTTCTGGCGCCTTGCCCCGGCAACGCCACTGTTCATGCGGCCTCCGGGGAATCCGCCTGTCATGCTCAATATCCGGGAATGCGCGGCACGCCGGGCACCGGGTAGCCGCTGCCGCCGGGGATGCCCGGCGCTACGTAATCGTTGCGCGCGGGCGTCGGCGCGCGGGGCGGGGCAGGGCGGTTCTGATTGCGCACGTAGTCCTCGATCGACTGGCCGGGCGGACGGCCGTCTGCCGGCAGGCTGGCGGCGCTCTGGCGCGCCCTGCTCTGCGGCGCCGGCGCGTCTTCGACCGCCGACTGCCGCGACTTCTGGCTGCTGCGCGGCTTGGCGCGTGCCGGTGCGCCGGCAGACTCGACTTCCTCGATGGTGAACACCGCGGCGCCGTAAGCATCCGAGCAGGTGGCCGCGCCGTCCGGGCACTTCACTTTGCCGATGAACGGCGACTGGCCGGTCGTATGGCTCGCGGCCAGTTGTGCGGCGGCCTCGAACGGAAACTCGGCGAACGGGTCGACCGCGACCAGGCCGCTGTCGGCAAAATCGCGCGGCTGTTCGCTGACGATGGCGACGAACTGGTCGGCGCCCGGCGGCCCGTCGGACACCATGATCCAGCCGGGGCGCGGCAGCGCGAGTTCCTTGCCGGCGTCGATACGGTTCTTGGCATCGACCGCGTTGGGGAAGATTTTGTAGAAGTGCTGTTTGTCGGTACCCACCATCAGCACGTACAGATACCCGGGCTTGTTCGAGCGCAGGCGAAAGCGCAGCCGGTCGCGGCCGATGCGCACCTGCGCCTGTTCCACTTCGACCGCCACCGAGTAGTCCCGACTGCGTTGCTGGAACAGGCGGTCGATCTCGTCGAGCGGGCTGAAAGGCTTGACCTGCGCGGCCGGCGGCGGTGCCGGGGGTGTGGCGGGCGGCGCCGGCGCTGTCTCGGGTTTGGCGGGCGGGGCCGGCGGCGTCTCGACCTTTGCCACTACCGGTGGCGGCGTCGGCGCGGGTTTCGGTTTCATCGCGTAGTAGCCGCCGCCAACCAGCGCGGCGACCGCCAGCAGGCCGCCGATCAGCAGTGAGGCCTTGGGGCCGCTGGCCTGAGGTGGCGACGTGGCAGAAGTGTCGCCGGATGCCGGCTTGCCCGCACGCGTGTGCACTCGAATGGATCGTCGTGTGCGCCGCCGGAAGGTGGGCCACGCCCAGCAATTCGCGAAATTCGGCGATGCTTTGCGGGCGATGTGCCGGCTTGACCGCGAGGCCGCGGTCGACGCCGCGGAGAAACTCGTCGGAATAGCGGCCGGCCGCCTGCTGGGCCAGCGGCACCATCGCATCGTTCATGATGCGCCCGACCGACGGCGGCGGGGTCTTGCCCATGATGGCGAAGTAGATCACCGCCGACAGCGCGTAGATGTCGGTCCACGCGCCCTGCTTCATTTCGGGCATTTCGGCGTACTGCTCGACCGGCGCGTAGCCCGGCTTGAGGATCACCGTGAGCGCCTGCGTCATGTCGCCGATCACGCGCCGTGCCGCGCCGAAGTCCAGCAGCAGCGGCCGCCCGCCTTCGAGCAGCAGGATGTTGTCGGGCGCGATGTCGCGGTGGAACACCTGCGCCGAATGCATGACTTCGAGCGCGTCCATCACCGGCGCGAGCAAGCCCTTTAGCCAGATTTCGTCGGGCGCGGCGGGCATCTGCTTGAGTGCCTGCTTGAGGGTGACGCCCTCGTAGAACGGCATCACCATGTAGGCGGTGCCGTTGCCCTCCCAGAAGCGATACACCTTGACCAGCGACGGGTGGTCGAACTGGGCCAGCAGCCGCGCCTCATTGACAAAGCTGCGGCGGCCGGCCTCGAACGTTTCGACGTAGCGCTCGGACTTGACGTTCACCTGCGAGCCCTGGCTGCGCGAGGCGAGCGAGGAGGGCATATATTCCTTGAGCGCGACGCGCCGGCCGAGCGAGTGATCCTCGGCCAGGTAGACGATGCCGAAACCGCCGACCCCGACCAGCCCGATCAACTCGAACTCGCCGAGGCGGGTGCCGATCGGCAGCGCGTTGTCGGCCTCGCCAAGCTGCAGCGGACCCGAAGGCTTCTGCGTCGCGGTGGCGAGGATCGTCTTGTCGTCGTTGGTGTCGGCCATGGGCGGTCAGCGCCGGGCGCTGGGTGCGTTATGCGCTACGCGTGGCGGGTCGGCACAGCGCGCAGCATAGCAGTAAAGCGCGCCCCGTCGGGCAGGCCGCGGCAGGCCAGCAGCGGCGCACCGGCGCCGGGTCCGCTCGGCGCCCACCACAGCGAGCCGCCGCGTACCGCCTCGCGCAGCACCGAGGCGCCGGCACCCATCAGCGTCTGCGCCAGTTCGTCGTCCGACGGCAGGGTGAACATCGCGGCTTCGTCACTGCGCAGCACGCCGACCAGTTGTCGCGCCAGCACCACCCGGGGCGGTGCTGCGGCCGGCATGCGCAGCGCGGACAGCGCTTCGTCGAACTGCTGCATGGTGCGATTGCGGTCGAGCGTGGTCAGCGCCAGCGATTCGATGCGGTCCAGCCAGTCGGCCAGCGCGTTGAACTCGCGTTCGGTGGTGGCGAAGACCGCGGTCTCGCAGGCGATGGTGATCGGGAAGTAGCGCCCCACCTTGTCCACGCTCGGCATGAACACGCCGACCCAGGTCGATTCGCCGCACACCCCGGGGAACAGGATGAAGCGCCACACCGGGCTGGTCAGGTAGGCGTCCAGCCAGGCTTCGCCGAGATGGCCGCGCGAGGCCGACATCACCTGCTGCAGCCAGCCGTCCCAGCGGCTGATGAATTCCGGCGCCAGACGACGGGAAGCGAAGTCCCCGAGGCTGGCGATCTTGCCGTACCAGCCGGGGTGCCTTCGGGCATGTCGTTCATGCTGATCCCCTCAAGGACACTGGAATTGGTCGAGTTCGCGCAGGCGGAACGGGTTCTGCACGCTGTTGGCGAGCACCTCGAACTGCGCCCGGCGGCCATCGACAGTAAACGTGGCGATGAAACGCTCGGGCTGCGCGGTGGAATCGATATTGACCTTGTCGAACATGCGGAACAGCGCCCACGGACCCTCGGTCGTCATGCCCGAGACGCCGGTCGGGCCGGCCGGCTGGACCTGCACCCGCACCTGTGAACTGCCGCGCGGGCCGGGCCAGATCACACTCTGCGGCACCTGCGGTCCATGGCTGTACTTGACCAGTTGGCCGTCGACATCGAGGATGAACTGGGTCAGCGCCGCATCCATTTCGATCGGCTTGAACTCGAGCTTGAGGCCCGGCGTGCGACCGCCGGCGCGAAAGAAAACATCGCGTATCACCTGCGCGCGCTGGAACTGCACCAGCGAGCCGGAACCGCCTACCGATGCGTCGTTGATGCGGCGAAAGCTCCACGGCCGCGCCGAGGTGTCGACCAGTTGCGCGAGGTTGCGCTGGAAGAAGTCGTCCACCTTGCCGCCCGGTGAGAAGATGGTCGCGAAGTCATCCTGGGTGGCGTCACGGGTGGCGGAGCGCACCAGCGGATAGCGGCCGGCGATCAACTGCCGGCAGGGTTCGCCGACCTGCGCGCGGATCGCCTCGTCGATGTTCTGGCCGATCGCCGAGTTGGTGACGCGGGTGCTGGCGTCCGAGAGTTGCTGCAGCACCGAGCGCAGGGGTTCGGGCATGCTCGGCGCCTGCGCCTTGACCTTGTTCGGCACGTCGGAGGCGGGCGGCGTGGTCTTGCTCTTCGACGCAGTGTCGGCCGCATTGAGCATGACGTGCAGTTCGGAAACCAGGCTGATCGCGCCGTCGATCGGCGCCGGCTGGCCCTGCCCGCTGCTGGTGACGTAGCGGCGCAGCGATTCGAAGCGCTTGTCGACGATGTTCTCGATCGGTTCCTTCGGCAGGGTCGCGCCCTTGGCGGTGATGTCGGAACCGAAGATGTTGCCGAGACGGTTGCGCGCCTCGAGTTCCAGCTTGTCCTTCACCTTGTCCGCGAGTTCCTTCTCGCCGCCTTCCGGCTTGACCAGCGTGGTTTCGCGCGAGGCGGCGCGCAGGAACTGCGGCAGCGGGCTGTCCACTGCGGCGAGAATCCGCGCCACATCGAGCGTCTGCTGCATGCCGCTCGGGCGCAGCAGCTTGACGTCGTTGAGAAACTCGTCCCAGGTCTTGGCGTAGTCGATCAGGTAGAGGCGGCGCACGTCCTCGGTAAGCCGTTCGCGCCCGCTGGCATCGGTGAGCCGCCCCGCCGCCCCGCCCACCCCGGCATCCGCGAGCTTGCCGCCAACCCCGGGTTCCTTGATGCCGAGCACCCAGCCTTCCTCGTCGGCCAGCGCATTGGCAACCTTGTCGGCTTCGCGCTTGAAGGCCTTGTGATAGCCATCGAAGGAGAACAGCCCCGGCACGCCCTTGGTCAGCGGTTGCCCGGAGAGCCGGGTGAACACCAGCGGTGCCGACGGCCCGGCTGCCTTGACGACGGTGAATTCGGGGATGTCGCCGCCCACGCCCTGGCGCTTCAAGCGGCTATAGACGCGCGCCGCGAGCGCGTATTGCGACAGCAGGTTGCGCACCGAGGCGATCAGGTTTTCGTCCTTGGGAACCGGGCTGGCTACCGCACCGCGTTCGAACAGCGCGGCCAGATGCGCCTCGAGCGCCTTGCGCTGTTCGATCGTCATATCGCGCGGCAGGCTGCGTTCCCAGTCGTAGGAGATCCAGGCTTTCAGCGCCGCGGCATCGAAGCGGGCGGGGTCGTTGAGCATCAGGTAGGCCTTGAGCGACTCGTAGGCGAATTCGAGGTTGTTGGCGTTGGCGCCGCGCAACTGCTCCTCCACCCGCAGCGAAACGCGCGGCAGCATCACGTCCTCGAGCAGGCGGCGGTACGCCTGCTCGGCCGCCGCCGACAGCTTGTCGCCCTGGAACATGCCGAAACCCATCGACAGCGGCGCGCCGTTGGCGATCTCCGGCGTGACGGCGATCTGCCTTACCGCATCGAGCGCCGGCATCAGGCTCGCCACGTCGGTGTTGTTGGTGACCGGCAGGGACTCGAGCTGCTTGCGAATCTCGGGCAGGCGCGCATCGACTTCGGCGATGTAGGCCTTGTTGCGCGAGTAGCTCACCAGCCAGGCGGCGCTGGCGCCGACCAGCAGCACTGCCGCCGCCGCATAGACCCCCCACTGCAGTAGCGTGCGCTTGCGCTCCCAGCGCAGATTGATGCCGGCCACCCCCTGTTCGGGGAACACCACGTTGTGCAGCAGGCTG
Source organism: Candidatus Methylophosphatis haderslevensis (assembly GCA_016711925.1). Lineage (GTDB taxonomy): Bacteria > Pseudomonadota > Gammaproteobacteria > Burkholderiales > Rhodocyclaceae > Methylophosphatis > Methylophosphatis haderslevensis. The sequence goes on along the minus strand of JADJSA010000017.1, from coordinate 201,836 downwards.
GTGATGAAGTAGCTGCGACCGCTCGAAGCCTGCGGCGGCAGCAGTTTGCGCTCCATGCCAAACGCGCGCGCCAGGGTGCCCATGACGCGGTCGATCGGGCTGCCTTCCTGGGTGCCGCTGGTGAGATACACGCCGCGGATCAGTGGCGCTTCTTCGTATTTCGAGGCGGCAAACACCCGTTCGAGAAACTCGGTCAGCAGCGGCTTGATGGTGGCGAACTGCTGCGGGAAGGCGAAAATCTGCGCCCGCCGGGTCGGGTCGCGCTCGGCCTGCATGCGGTCGAGCACACGATCGAGCAGGCGGCCTTCTCGAGCAGGTCGAACTCGCTGCCGAATCCGGTCAGCGGTGCGGCCTTGATGTCCTCGGTGTAGCCGAAGGTGGTGCCCCAGACCTGCGCCCGCTCGTCCTTGCCGAGTTCGCCGAAAAACTCCATGAAGCCGGCCAGCAGGTCGGACTTGGTCACCAGCACGTAGATCGGGAAGCGGATCTGCAGATGTTCGTGCAGTTCCTGCAGGCGCGCGCGCACCGCGGCGGCGTGAGTCTCGCGTTCCTGCGGCGATTGCTGCAGCAGGTCGGAGACGCTGACCGTCAGCATCACACCGTTGATCGGCCGGCGCGGCCGCGATTTCTTCAGCAGTTGCAGGAAACCCTGCCAGGCGGCGCTGTCCACCTCGCGGTCGGATTCCTGCGTGGTGTAGCGGCCGGCGGTATCGAGCAGCACCGCCTCGTCGGTGAACCACCAGTCGCAGTTGCGCGTGCCGCCGACGCCCTTGATCGATGCGGTGCCGAACTTTTCCGCCAGCGGAAACTGCAGACCCGAGTTGATCAGCGCGGTGGTCTTGCCCGAGCCGGGCGCGCCGATGAAGATGTACCAGGGCAACTGGTAGAGGAACTGGCGGCCCGACAGCGACACCATGTCGGCCAGCCCCGGTTTCTTGCCGGCGGCCGACAGGCGCACTTTTTTCAGGACGGCAACCGCCTCCTCGAAGCGCTGGGTCAGCGCCGCCACTTCCTCCTGGGTGGCGGTGGGTCCGGCGGGGGCGGTTTCGGCCGACTGCTTGACCAGCCCGTCGATCAGCTGCGCATTGGCACGCCGCGCCTTGAACCAAGTCCAGACACGCTTGACGACCCACGCCAGCACCAGCAGGCCGATCAATACCCAGCGCACGATCTCCGATTCGAGCGGGTGATACTTGCCGATGCCGATCAGCGGGCCGACGAACCAGATGATCAGCGACGCGGCCAGCAGGCCCACGATCGCCAGTGTCAGCGGGTGGATGAAGAAGCCGAAGAATCTTCTCAACATGGGATCGGTTCCGTTCGGTCAGTTGCCGGGCTGGGCAACGAACAGCGTGATTTCGACGCGGCGGTTCTTCGCCCGGTCGGCCGGCGTGGCGTTGCCTGCGACCGGCTCGGATTCGGCGCGGCCCTCGGCTTTCATGCGCTCCGGCTTGACCGACGCGCCGAGCAGCCGCTGCACCGCCAGCGCACGTTCCTGCGACAGGTGCCAGTTCGACGGGAAGCGAGCCGAGCGGATCGGCTGGTTGTCGGTGTGGCCGGCGATCAGCACCGAGCCCTGCACCGAGTTGAGCGCTTCGCCGATGCGCACCAGCAGCGGCAGCACCTTGTCGGCGACGGTGGCACTGCCCGGCTCGAAGAAGCCGTCGCCCTTGATCGTGATGACGCTGCGATCGCCGTAGTCGCCGACCCCGACCAGTCCGGCCTTGATTTCCGGTTCGAGGAAGCCGGCCAGGCGAGGCTTGGGCGCCGCGGTCACCGGCCTGGGCGCCGCCGCCACCGTGGTCTTGGCGCGCAGCGCCTGAATCTCGGCATACACCGGGTCGGACTTGGCGTTGAGGTTCATCGACAGGCCGAAGTAGATGCCGATCGCCAGCAGGCCGGCTATCGCCAGCACCACCCACATCGGCAGCATCGACATCACGTTCTTCTTGGCTTCGACCCCGCGCCAGTGCGGCGACAGCTCGCGTTCGTACTCGCCGCGCTGATTGCGCAGCATGACCAGCAGGCGTTCGCGCAGCAGTTCGAGCTGCGAACGGCCGTTGTCGAGCACGCGGTAGCGGCCCTCGAAGCCGAGTGCCAGCACCACGTAGAGGAGTTCCAGCAGGTCGCGGTTGGCGCCCGGGTTCTCGGCCAGCTTGGCCATCAGTTGGAAGACCTTCTCGCCGCCCCAGGTTTCGTTGTGGAAAATCACCAGCAGGCTTTGCTTGCCCCACACGCCCGAGCCGCCCCACGGCGTGCTGGCCGCGGTTTCGTCGAGGAAGGTGCACAGCACGTAGCGCGCCGCGATCACCTTCTGCGGTTCGACGCCGCTGGCCTTGGCCTTGGCCTCGAACGCGCGGATGCCCTGGGCCAGCGTTTCGCGCAGGCCGATCGGGTTGGGGTGGGTCAGCGAGGCGCGCAACTGCGGCACGGCGTTGAGCAGCGGGCTGGCGGCGATGATCAGCGGATTGAGACCGGCGTTGGGGATCAGCGCCTCGACCGGCACCTGCGGTTCGTGCATGCCGGCCAGGCCCGCGGCGGCGGGATCGCCGTCCACCGCGCCGCGCGCCGCACGCTGCCCGGGCGAGGGCATCAGGAACGTGCGGTCCGGCTCGGGCGAGGCAAATGGATCGTCGTTGCTCATTGCTTACTCCCTGATCGCCCAGCACTCGAGTTCGAGGCCCGGGAACTCGCCGGCGATGTGCATCGCCAGCCCGCCCGATTTCTGCAGTTGTTTCCACATCTCGCTGCCGCGCTCCAGCTCGAAATAGGTGAAACCGGCGTGGTACGGAATCTGCCGCGGCGCCACCGGCAGCGCGCGCAGCACGATGCCCGGCAACTGCAGATTGACCAGATCGCGCAGGCGCTCCACCGGCCCCATCTTGACCTGGGTCGGAAAGCGCACGCGCAACGCATCGCCGGGCATCTGCGCATTGACCGCCAGGACGAAGGCGGCGCTGCGCAACAACTCGTGGTCGGGCACGATCGCCACCCGCACGCCGTACTTGCGATCCTGCAGCTCGATCGGGATGGCGGTCTGTTCGAGCACCATCGACAGCGAGCGCCGCAGGTCGGCCATCACCGGGCCGAAGCAGGCCTGCGGGTCGTCGTGGATGTATTCCGGGTAATCCGGCGGGCGGCGCGTCTCGCGCGAAAAGGTGCACAGGTCGCCGGCGAGCATCAGGCACGTTTGGTACAGATCGCGCGGATGCAGCACCGACACCTCGCCCAGATGCTTGTACACCGGCTCGAAGCGGTTGACCGTCTGCAGCAGCAGAAAGTCGGCGATCTCGGCCACGCCGCCGCGACCCGGTTGCGACAGGCGGGCACCGAGAGCCTCGCCGCGCTGGTGCAGCAGTCCGTGGATCTCGCGCACATAGCCGGCCAGTGTCTGGTTGCCACGCACCGCCAGCGTCGGCCCGATGTAAGCCTTGTCGAGCACCAGCTGGTTGTCCACCCGCCGTTCCACCACCCGCACTACGCCGAGTGTGGCGTAGGCGTCGGTCGCATCGCGCTTGAGCATCAGTTTCATGCGCAGATCGCCAACCTGCACCAGCGCCGCCTGCCCGCTTGCCAGCGTGTTGTCGGCAATGTCCAGCTCGTCGGGCGCATAGCGCGTCAGGCCGGTTGCGTCGTCGCCGGAAAGGTCGGCTTCCGGGCTGCCCTCCCTGCGCAGCGGCAGCGCGAGCACCACCAGCTCCTCTTTCGCGTCGGGCGGAAAATCCAGCGGCAGCGGGCCGCTGTTGTCGGCGGGGAAGTCGAACGGCGTGCCGTCCGGGAATATGCCGCGTGCGGCGCCGATTGCCACCTTGCCCAGCGCGAGGGCCGCCTCGTCGAGCGTCAATACCGCGTAGCCCCAGCTATAGGCGGCGATCGGCTGGGTGCGGCCTTCGATCAGCCGCTCGATGTAACGGTCATGCTGCTGCAGGTGCTGGGGCTGCAGGAACATCCCCTCGGACCAAATGACCTTCCTGTTCCACGACATGGCCGCCCTCTCGTTCGTATATGCGGTCGCATCTTCCGGCGACGCGCAAGATGCCCGCCCTACCTGCCCGAAATGGAAACTTCGCGCGCGCCAAGCAGGATGCCGACCGGCTGCTTCTGGTTAAGCACGATCGCCGTGCTGCTGCGCCAGTTCGAGCGCTCCAGATCGCGGAACGCGGCGATCACGCCGACATAGCGGGTGTCGGGCTGCAGCGTGCGTTCAAATTTCTTCTGTTCGCCCGGCCGCAACTGGAATTCGTCGCGGCCCAGCATTTCGGCCGACAGGGTTTCGCGTTCGCGGTCCCACAGCGAGAAGAAATCGGCGTTGTTGAAGGCGGCGACCGACTTGAGTTCGAACACGCGGACGACGATCGGCGAGGCGCGGCCTTTCGCGTCGGGATTGACGCCGGTCGTCGCGTCGAGTGTTGCGCTGATGACGGTCGGCTTTGGCGGGGGTGGCGGGGCGCTCGCGCAGCCGGCGAGCAGGGCAAGAACGACCGCAACCAGCGTCAAACCGGAAACGCGTCGTCCGAAAGACCTGAGTTCCGCCAAAACATTCTCCTCCGATGATTCCGAACCGGCATTCTCGCCGCTTGGGCGGACAGCGTCCACACCCGGCGGACAGCAAGGTGCCAAGTTTGCCGCGAGTATAAGTCCTGCCAATCGCATCGGTTTCGTTCTAAAGGCCTAGCCGTCAGGCGGATTTCCCGCGCGGCCTGCCTCACGCTATGCTAAAGGTAAATTCGGCTGGCGCCGGCCGCTTCGCGTCCGGACGCCGCAGATCGGATTCGGAGGTCACGATGAAGCGATGTTTTCGCGGCGAAGCTTGCCGGCTGGCGCTCTGCTTGAGTCTGACGATGGTGGCGTGTTCCACCACCCCGCCGCCGGTCAGCGTGACGCGCTCGGCCGGCGCGTCCGGCGCACAACCGGCCGGCTCGGCCGCCGCAGGCGCGCCGCCCGCCGCAGACGACGGCGCGCCCACCCCGGCGGCAGCGGGGCAAGCCGAGAAGTCCGGCTTCAGCACGCGCTACGCGCACTTCCAGCCGGCCAGCTGGAACCAGTTGCCGGGCTGGCAGGAAGACCGGCTGGGCGAGGCGTGGGCAGCCTTCCGCCGCAGTTGCGGCGCGCTCGGCCGCAAACCGGGCTGGGACGGGCCATGCGAGCGTTCGGCCAAGGTGGCGGCGAGCAGCGACGAGGCGATCCACCAGTTTTTCGAACGCGAGTTCGCGCTCTACGAAATCCGCAACACCGACCGCTCGCCGGAGGGCGTGATCACCGGCTACTACGAGCCGCTGATCAACGGCAGCCGCAGCCAGAACGGGCCGTTCGTGTACCCGGTGTATGGCGCGCCGGACGATCTGCTGACGCTCGACATCCGGCAACTGCCCAAGAACCTGCGCGGCCAGCCGGTGCCCGGGCGCATCGTCGGCCGCACGGTGGTGGCCGAGCCCGGGCGGCAACGCGCCCTACCTGATCGATGTCGGCGAACTGCAGGCCGACGTGCGCGACAAGAAGCTGCGCGTGCGCCTGGAAGGCAACCGCATCGTGCCGTATGCGACGCGAGCCGAGATCGAGCGCAACGGCCTGCCGCGGGCGCGCGTGCTGGTGTGGGTGGACAACCCGGCGGCCTTCTATTCGATGCAGATACAGGGCTCCGGCAAGGTGCGCCTGCCAGACGGAAAAGTCGTCCGGCTCGCCTATGCGGAGCAGAACGGCCATCCGTTCAAGCCGCCGCAGAGCCGGGCCGGCGCCGGCGGCAAGAAATCCGCCGTCACCACGCGCGGCCTCAACATCGACCTGCCCGACGCTGAGGACGACCCGTCCGACCCCGCCGGCGAGCCGGCCGCCGAACCGCTGACCCGCGGCCTCAAGCAGGCCGCCGCGCCGCGGCCGCTGCCTCGCGCCAACGAGCCGCTGGCGCCCGATGTCGAGCGGCTGGTCGAAGAACTGGCGCGCAATGCCCCGGCGGCCGGCCGACAGTCGGCCGCCAATCCGCGCCAGCCGGCCCCCCGGGTCGCCGCGCCGCCGCCGCCCGGGTGGCTGCCGCGCCGCCAGCGGCGCAGAGTTTTCCCCAGCCGCGGCCCGAGATGCTGAGCGCGATTTCGGCCGATCCCAGCTTCGTGTTTTTCCGCGAGATTCCGGACGGGCCGGACGGCCCGATCGGGGCGCTCGGCGTACCGCTGACCGCCGGCCGTTCGGTGGCGGTGGACCCGCGCACCACGCCGCTGGGCTACCCGGTTTTCGTCTCCACCAGCCAGCCCGGCCGCAAGGGAAAGCTCAACCGGCTGGTGATGGCGCAGGACACCGGCGGCGCGATTCGCGGCGCGGTGCGGGCCGACTACTTCTGGGGCTTCGGCGCCGACGCCTACGCCCAGGCCGCGCGCATGAAGGAATCCGGCCGCATGTGGCTGATGCTGCCGAACGGCCAGCAAATCGCCGCACGCGACCAGGCCACCCGCACCCGCGGCGCCGGTTCCAGTGCGCCGACCGCCGAATGCCTGGTCGCCGACCCCGACCTGTGCGTCGAGGACCGCTGAAGGCCGCTGCCCTGCAAGCCGCACCGGCTGGGCATCCCAGCCATGCCAACCCGGAAAGGCGCATGGATAGGCGCTCGTGGCGTGGCAAGCCTGCAGATCGCCATTGCATGCGGCTTGTGGCCTTGTCCGATCAAGGCGTGCTCGCTGTTTGCGCGAGAATGTCGTGGATTTGTTCCGGTCGGAACGCCACATCCCAGCACCAGGTTCCGAACCCACCCTTGTAATTGACCGCCCTGACCCAGGCATCGAGCGCTGACCGTTTGGCCTTGTTCTGCGGCGTGTCCTCGCCCTTGATTTCGAGGATCAGGGTCTTGCCGTTCTGCAAACGGACGAGAAAGTCCGGCACGAAGCGGCGCCGTGCACCGTTCCACAGGTAGAAAACCTGAAAGCCGAGGTGGTCGTTCTTCGCATAGGCGCGCACTAGGTCGTTCGCCTCCAGCGCGTTGGCGGCGTACTGCTCCCACGCACTGTCGGCCACCATGTGGCTGATCTGCGATCTCTGCGTTGGTTGGCACGGCTTCGTCGAGTACCAGGCGCGCATGTTACGCGTCGAGCCGATCGGCTGTTCCTCATCGAACACCGGCTCCATGCGCTCCGTGTTCTGCTCGCGCACGAAGCGCAGCAGGTGCTGGATCACGATGTCGATGTTGAGCGCGATCAGGATGCGCTTGCGCAGCGGCTCACTGTGGAATTGCGTCGGAATCGCAAGCCGGTCGGAATCGAGGAATTGCTCGATCAGGCGAATCAACTGGACCACCAGGTACTCGCGATTGCCGGCGTACTTGCCCTGCAGTTCCTCGAACGCCTTGCGCGCAGCCTTGAACGCCAGCCGCTGCAGGCGAAAGTCCTCCGGTAGCAATGACAAATCGATTTTGTGTACCTTGCTCATGTCGGTGGCGCCGCCGAGCGCGGGTGCGATCTCCGCACTCACCGGCGTCGCCGCCGGGTCGAGCGTCAATATTTCGACCCGCTGCCAATCCACGCCCAGAACCGGTCTGACCACCGCGTCGACGCGCAATACGTTGGGCCAGCGCATCTCCATTGCGCCGCGTTCGATCAGCGATTCGATCTGCGTGCTCGGCTTCGGCGGTGGCGGTGCGTCGCCACCCTCTCCGACATCCTGAAAGATCGACAACGGCACGCCGAACACATTGACATACTCGGGCAGGAACAGGCCGTTCTCGTCGGTCGCCGACCCGCCGCAGGCCGCGCCCGATCACCTGCTCGCACAGCAACTGGCTGGTGAAGGCGCGCAGCCCCATGATATGGGTCACGTTCTTGGCGTCCCAGCCTTCGGAGAGCATCGCCACCGAGACGACGTTCTGCAAGTCCTGCCCGGCCGTGCCGCGCTTGCCGACGTTGTCCACGATCGCACGCAGCAACTCTTCCTTCTTGAGTCCGCGCAGGCGCTCTTTGCGCATTGCCGGAATGTTCGCTGCCTCGACGATCGCCTGCAGCGCCGCTTCGTAATTCTTGTCGCTCCCGGCGTTTTCGCCAATCTCCGCCTTTTCCAGAACTTTCGAGTCGACGCGCAGCGTGCGCTCCGGCGCGTGCAATTCGGACCAATGGGCGTCTCCATTGCGAAAGTAATGCTCGACGCGGGCAGCCGTCTCGGTGCGGTTGCAGACCGTCAGCATCACCGGCGGCGAGGTATGCCCGACTGCGGCCCATTGCTGCATGGTTTCGCGCCAGTCCGCGCCAAGCAAGGTGTAGGCGTCCTGCACCAGCTTCGGCAGTGCTTCGTGCGCTTCGGCCTTGCGGTTGAAGTCCTCGGCGACTTCGGCCTCGCGATAGATGTGATAGAGCTTCGAGCGCATGGTCTTCGCGTCGGGCAACGCATCGTCACGGATCACCACGCGCGGCGTCTTCACCAGGCCGGCCTCGATCGCATCGTTCAAGCCGAAGTCCGAGACGATCCAGTCGAACAGCCCGGCCTCGCTGTTGGCGCGCCCGGTCGGCGCAAACGGTGTGGCCGACAAATCGAAACAGCGCTGGATGCGTCGCGTCGCATGGATGCGGTCCAGCCCCTCGATCCAGCGCGTCGCCTCGTCGAGATCGAGGCCGAGCAGTTCCGCCTCTTTCCTGCTGATCTTCACGTCGGCCGGCTTGCGGTAGGCGTGGTGCGCTTCGTCGTTGATGATCAACAGATCGCGGCAGCCGGCCAGCTTGCCCAGCACGCGGCGGGTGAAGGCTTCGTCGCTCTCCTTGCCTTTCTTCACCACCGATCGGTCCTGCTCCTTGAGCGGCATCAGGGTGTGCCAGTTCTCGATCAGGATGTCCATCTGGTTGAGCTTCTGCCGCAGCGCATCCGAAGGGCACACGTTGAAGGCGTCGTACGCGTTGTCCGGCTCGCCCGGGTAAAGCACACGCAGGCGCTCCTTCACCGTCAGCCCAGGCGCTACGACGAAGATCGAGCGCGAGAACGCCTTGCCGCGCTTCGGGTAGGTCAGCGCGTTGAGCACCTGCCAGGCGATGATCATCGCCATCAGCGTGGTCTTACCGGTGCCGGTGGCCATCTTGTTGCACAGCCGCTCCCACGGCCCGCCGTCGCTCTGAATGAATACGCCCTGGCGAAACTCGTCGGTTGCCTCGACCCACCAGATCAGCGTCTCGATCGCCTCGATCTGGCAGAAGTAGAGGGGCAACTGCCGCGTCGATCGGTCGTGCCAGTGTTCGATCAGGCCGCGCGTCACGCTGGTGATGCCCGGATAGTCGGCCGCGCGCCAGGCATCGACACGCTGGCGGATCGCGTTGACCAGCGCCAGCGGTTCGGTGCGCCGGGTGTTGTTGCGGATGTCGAATATCTCGTACCCGGCTGGGCGACGCCGCTCGATCAGGGACAAGGTGCCGTCCCGGGCCTGCTCCCAGTGACGAGTGGGGGTCGAGTAGGGAGAATTTATAATCAGAGACTTAACGACTGTCATGGCGCTGTCGGGATATGGCTAAGCAATCGACACATCGTTCATACATGGCGAAATTGCGGCATAATTTCGCCATATGTTCGGTATATGGCGAAATCGCGACCTCATTCACCAATCAGCACCTGAAGCAGCCGGTCGTTGATGTAATAGACCTCCCGCCCTACCTTGAGCGGCCGGAGAACGCCCAATTCCGCCAGGGTTCGGAGGTAGTCCGAAGCCGTGTGCCGCTTGGCAATGCCCGCCTCCTCGACGAAGCGAATCTTCGAATACGGATGGCGGAACACCACCTCGACCAGATCCTTGCTGTAAATCCTTGGCGCCTTTGCCTGCACCTCGGCGCGCACCTGTTCCATGAGATCGAGCATGCGGGTAACCCGATCGTGGGTATTCGCCGCTGTCTCTTCGACCGCGCGCAGCATGAACAGCACCCAGTCTTCCCACGCGCCGTGCTCGGTCACGCCGCGCAGGCCCGCGTAATAGTCGGCCCGGTGGCGCAGGATGTAGTCCGACAGGAACAGTACGGGGATATTCAGCAGACCCTGCTCGACCAGCAGCAGGATATTGATGATGCGCCCCGTCCGCCCGTTGCCGTCCGGAAACGGGTGGATCGCCTCGAACTGGTAGTGCGCCACCGCCAGCCGCACCAGCGGGTCGAGTCCGTCCTCGGCGTGGATGAACTGTTCGAGGTTCGCCAGCTTGTCGCGAATCGCCGTCTCGCCTTCGGGTGGCGTGTAGATCACTTCCCCCAGCGGATTCTTCAGCGCCGTGCCCGGCACCTTGCGCACATCGATATCCACCCGCTTGATGATGCGCACGATGTCGACGAAAAGATTGGTCGACAACGGCCGTTCCCGGATTGCATCGAATCCCGCCCACAGCGCTTCGCGATAGCGCAACACCTCCTTGGTGGCCGGATCGGCCTTGTCGACGAGATCGGCCGCTGCGCGGAACAGTTCGTCGTTGGTCGTGACGACGTTTTCGATCTCCGAAGACAGCCGCGCTTCCTGCAGCACGATCCCCTGGATCAGCAAGCCCGGGTTGGGAATCTGCCCGACCAGCCCCTTCAAGTCGGCGAGCCGGCGATTGGCCGCGATCGCCTGCTTGAGCACCGCCTTCGTCTCCAGTTCGACCGCCGGCGGCAGCAACGGCAGATCGTTGAACGGTTTGTTGCGATCGAATGTCATCACCCGAGCCCGATCACCTTCAGCGACTCGATCCCGCGGTCATCGACGATCTTCACCGCGATCTTGCGGTTGTCGCCGGCATCGAAGGGCAGCGAGACGGTGCCTTGGAACTGCTCGAGCTGGCTCTCGTCGAGTTCGGCGCGGATGTCGCGCTTGAGCTTCTGCCAGCCCTCGTCCTTGCCCGCCATCGGAAAGAACACCTGGCGCGGGAACAGCGAGCGGTCGTCGTAATCCGGGTCGAGCAGCCACATGGCGATCTTGCCCTTGCCGCCCGAGACCAGCTCGCCCTTCACGGTGTCGAAGTAGTCGAAGCCGTTGACCTCCACCTCGTAGAGCCCGTCCTTGCGCTTGCGGACGTCGACATCGGGCTGGCCCATCAGCCAGAAGCTCTGGTTGCTCGCGCGCGCCTTCTTCAGGTCTTCGGTCAGCAGGTCGGTGTTCATCTGCGCCTTGAGCGCGGTGATGCCCTTGAGGCTGTCGATGTCCTTCGCCGCCTCGGGGTCGAAGGCGAAGGCGCAGAAGACGATCATCTTCGGCAGCGGGAACAACTCGCCCGCCTCGCGCAGCGCATGCTCCACCTGCCGCTGCTCGAGCGCCGCATGCTCGGGGCCGAAGCTCACCACCACGCGCTCGCCCGAATCGAGATGGCCGCTCGCCTGCAGGCAGGCGGTGCCCGGCAGGGTTTCCAGCGAGGCGAACCTGAGCATCTGACCACCCTTGCCGCGGATGCCGGTTTTCAGCAGTTCGTCGCGCCAGGAATGCTGGCGGGCCGATTCGCCCGAGCGCGCGATCGCGACATCCGCCTCCTGCGGTTGCAGGGCTTCGTCGAGCGCCAGCACGGTGGCGAAGGGCACCGCCTCGACCGTGAACGGCCCGGTGATGCGCAGCTTGGTCTTCGACTTCTCCGGCTGGTCGTAGAGCGTTTCCGATTCGGCATGCGCGGCGATCGAGGCATCCATCTGCCGCTGCATCGCCTGGCGTGCGTCGTGAAAAGTGTCGAAGGCCTTGCGCGCAGAGTCCGGCCAACTTTCGGGAAATTCGAACGGCACTTCCCATTCCCGTAATTCGTCCGTTCGCCCTGAGCCTGTCGAAGGGTGCTTCACTCGTGCTTCGACAAGCTCGGCACGAACGGATGCCGGTAGTGCCTCGTTCAAATTCCCCAGCGCCGCAACGATCGCCGGCTGCATGCGCGCGTGAATCTCGTCGATCTCCGGATTGTTGGCGATCGACTTCAGCGTCACATGCGGCACGGTCTTGTAGATGAAGCCGCCGCGCAGCCCCTCGTGCGGATAGCGCAGTTCGTAGTAGTCGTAGCTCGCCGTCATCAGCCGCTGCTTGGCCAGCGTCACCGCGACGCGCGAGGTGTCGCAGGTGATCCAGCGGCGGCCCCATTTCTCGGCGACGAAGGCGGTGGTGCCCGAACCGCAGGTCGGGTCGAGCACGAGGTCGCCGGGGTCGGTGGTCATGAGGAGGCAGCGCTCGATGACTTTTTCGCTTGTCTCGACAACATATTGCTTCTTTCTGCCGAAACCGCTCACTGCGGTATCGTTCCAGACATTGTCGATTTCGGCGACAGGGTAGTCCTCGTAGTGTCGGCGCGCGTTTAATAATACCCAGGGGTGCGCGTTGAATTTTACCCAGGGGCTTTAGCTGCCCATCATAGGGCGATCTGTGGATAAGTTTAGCGTATTCACAAGGTGTGGGGCACCTCAATCATTGCGGTTGTCTTCTTGTGACGTAATCAGAAGGTCCTCGGTTGCGCGGGGGAAGCCGCGTAGGGCGTAGCCCGGAGCGGATTTCCCCGCGCGGCCGCGACTCAAATGGGCGTCTCCTCGGTGGTTGGTCTGGGGCGCTTGCTCTGCTCTCTGGCCTTGATGCGCGACTTTGCCGTCGCGCTGCTATGGCGAAACCGGTAGGACTCATTGCCTGTCTCCACGATATGACAGTGATGCGTCAGGCGGTCCAGCAGCGCCGTCGTCATCTTTGCGTCGCCAAACACGCTGGCCCACTCGCCGAAGGTCAGGTTCGTCGTGATCATCACGCTGGTGTGCTCATAGAGCTTGGACAGCAGGTGGAACAGCAAAGGCGCCGCCGGCCTGACTGAAGGGCAGATAGCCCAGTTCGTCCAGAATCACCAGGTCCATGCGCAACAGGGCAAAGGCCAGTTTCCCGGCCTTGCCGGCCGCCTTTTCTTGCTCCAGTAGGTTCACCAGATCGACCGTCGAGTAGAAGCGCACCCGCTTGCCGTGGCCGGTGATGCCGGAGATGCCAAGCGCTGTGGCCAGATGCGTCTTGCCCGTTCCGGTCCCACCGATGAACACGACGTTGTGGGCTGCCTCCGCGAAGGAGAGCCGGACAGCTCCGTGATCAGGCCACGATCCACCTTCGACTGCTCGAATTCGAATCCGGCGAGATCGCGATGCACCGGAAACTTGGCGGTGTGCAACTGGTAACTGATCGAGCGTATGGCCCGATCCGCGTGCTCGGTGTCCAGTAGATGCTCGATTAGCCAACGGGCGGACTGAAGCCCTGCCGAGTTGCCCTGAGCAACGAGTTCCTCCCATGCGCCGGCCATCCCATACAGGCGCAATGCCTTGAGTTGCGCAGCGACATCACGCATGGCTCATCTCCCCGCGCAGGCGGTCATAGCGCCCGGTATCGGCAATGGGCGCCTCGGCAACCTCCAGACTGGTCTCCACGCACTCGGGCGGGGCTGCCGCCTTGAGCCGATTGAGCACATTCTCGACATGCTCGGCACTCGGGTTTCCCGACTCCAGCACCAGTTCCACGGCGACCAGCACGGCCTCAAGCCCGGACTTGGGTACCGCGGCCAGCACCTTCGCCATGACGCGGTCGCCGCCTTCGCGCTTGAGCAACAAGCCGCGCAGGCGCAGCAGTGGCTCGGGCATGTCGGCAAACGGCGCGCCATTTCGAAGTGCTCCAGGTTTCCTCTCGATCAGCGGGATGTAGTGCTGCCAGTCGTAGCGGATCTGGTTGCGCTCGAAGCAACGCACATGGCTGGCCACCACGGCATCGTGGGCAACCAGTTCGATGCGCTCCGGGTAGATCCGAATGCTGACCATCTGCCCGACCAGTTCGCACGGTGCCGAGTAACGATTGCGATCCTCGATGACCAAGCATGTGCTGGACCTTGCCCAAGGTTTCCACGTAACCGTCGAAGGGCGTGACCATCGGCATCAGACTGGGCTGTTCGTGTTCGAGCATTTCGGCAATGCTCAGGTTCTCGTACTCCGTGTGGCGCAGTTCCTGCCACAGTGCCCGACAGCGCGCCAGCAGCCAGACATTGAGTTCGGCAAAGCAGCCAAATCGTTCCTGAGCAGCCTCCTGCCAAATACGCCGCCGGCTGTCCTGCACGTTCTTCTCGACGACGCCTTTCTCCCATCCGCTGGCAACATTGCAGAAGTCGGCATCGAACAGGTAGTGCGAGGCCATGGCGGCAAAGCGCGTATTGACGATTCGCCCCTTGCCCTTCTTGACCTTGTCGACGGCGGTCTTCATGTTGTCGTAGATGCCACGACGCGGTATGCCGCCCAGCGTGGTGAAGGCCCGCGTATGCGCATCGAACAGCATCTCATGGCTCTGCGTCGGGTACGCCTGTACGACGAAAGCCCGGCTGGCACAGAGTTTCAGGTGAGAGGCCAGAATCTTGCGCCAGACGCCGCCGATTACCAGCCGTTCTTCGCTCCAGTCGAACTGAAACGCTTCGCCCAGTTCGAATCTCAGCGGAACATAGGCTTTGGCCAGCGCCTGCCCACCGGCCTCGCGCCAGCGCCGAACAAACTCGGTGACCCGGCAGTAGTCGCCGTCAAAGCCGGCAGTCTGAATCTCGCGAAACAGTTTCAGCGCGGTGCGCCGGTCGCGCTTGGGGCGGCGCCCATCAATCTCCAGGGCTTTGGTCAGATGCTCCGCGAAGGGCGCAATCTTGGTGTCCTCGGCGGGGCGCCGTCGATACACCGGTTCCGTCCCTTCCGCCGCCTTCAGCCAGCCCCTCACAGTCTTGCGCGTGAGGCCCGTACGTCTCTCTATCTCCGATAACGACAGACCATCACGGTAATACAAGCGTCGAACTCTTCCCAATTGCTTCATGGTGATCATCTCCTTTATCCCTGCTCAACAAATGAGCAGCGAAGGTAAATCACCCTGGGTAATTTTCAACGCGCACCACCTTACAAAACTGGGTACTTTCGCTCGCGCGTCAACAATAGAGTACAACGTCACCGTCGCGATATCGATGCTGTGCGCGCTGCGACACGTCCACTCCTCAGATGCTTGCGATTTTGCGATTGAATCACGATCGATTCCGGAAAAACAATCCAAGAATGTCACACCTAATGACCTGATATGTCAGGATTTCCGCATTCGTCGGCTCGGAAGTGTGTAATGAGTGTGCAACGCTGAAAAATGACAAATGAAAACGCCGAATCAACGTAACCAGTTGATTCGGCGTCGTTTTTGGTGGGTTGTGAGTGGCTCGAACACTCGACCTACGGATTAAGAGTCCGCTGCTCTACCAACTGAGCTAACAACCCATTGTTCGGTTCTGCACGCGGCACGCTGCCGGGGGCGGACTCTGGTGGGTCGTGCGTGACTCGAACACGCGACCAACGGATTAAAAGTCCGCTGCTCTACCAACTGAGCTAACGACCCGCAGGGTGAGGCCGCGTCCCGCAAAAAAGAGGGCGAAGTATAGTTAGCGGCCGCGCCCGTGTCAATTTCGATCTCGCATCATCAGCCGAAGTTGCAGCTCGAGCGCGAAAGCCGGCCGGGCGATGAAGGCGGGCTGCGCGGTGGCTTCAGACGTAGCGGGTCGGGTCGGCGAGGCCGGCGTCGGCAAAGCCGGCGCGGCGCAAGCGGCAAGCGTCGCACAGTCCGCAGGCGCGGCCGGCGGCGTCGGCCTGATAGCACGAGACCGTGAGCGAATAGTCGACGCCCAGCGCAAGGCCGCTGCGGATGATCTGCGCCTTGCTCAGATCGATCAGCGGCGCGTGGATGTGCATCCGCGCGCCCTCGACGGCCGCCTTGGTCGCCAGGTTGGCCATCGTCTCGAACGCCTTGATGTATTCGGGCCGGCAGTCCGGGTAGCCGGAGTAATCGACCGCATTGACACCGATGAAGATGTCGCGTGCGCCGAGCACCTCGGCCCAGGCCAGCGCCAGCGACAGCATGACAGTGTTGCGCGCCGGTACGTAGGTGAGCGGAATGCCGGGTCCGCCGCCCTGGGTCGGCACCGCCAGCGTGGCGTCGGTCAGCGCGGAGCCGCCGAACTGCGCGAGGTCGATGCCGACGATGCGGTGCTCCCGCGCGCCCAGCGCCGCCGCCACCAGCCGTGCGGCTGCGAGTTCGGCGCGATGGCGCTGGCCGTAGTCGAACGACAGCGCGTGACAGGCGAAGCCGCGCGCCACCGCGCCGGCCAGCACGGTGGCCGAATCCAGTCCGCCCGAGAGCAGGACAATCGCATTGGCCGAGGACAAGAACGGGCTCCGGTTGGGATGGGCAGGTCGACTATACCCGGGCGGGGGGCTGCCGAGAACCTCCCGCCGCGCGGCTCAGCGCCCGGGCACGTTGCCCCAGATCACCTTGTGCAACTGGATCTGCATGCGCACCGGCAGGCGGTCGTCGAGAATCCATTGCGCCAGTTCGGCCGGGGGCAGCGTATCGGCCACCGGCGACAGCAGCACCGGGCAGATCGAGGCCAGGCCGCGGCTGGCCAGCGCCGCGCGCGCCCATTCGTAGTCGCTGCGGTCGGCGAGCACGATCTTGAGTTCGTCGCCGCTGCCCAGCAGGGCGAGGTTGTCCCAGCGGTTCTTCGCCTGTTCGCCCGAGCCCGGCGCCTTTAAATCCATCACCTTGGACACGCGAGCATCGACGCCGGCAAGGTCGACCGCGCCGCTGGTTTCCAGCGAAACCGCGTAGCCGGCGTCGCACAAAGCGCCGAGCAGATCGAGGCAGCCCGGTTGCGCCAGCGGCTCGCCGCCGGTGACGCAGACGTGGCGCGGCGCATGCTGGCCGACCCGTTGCAGAATCTCGCCCACGCTCACGGTTTCGCCGCCGTGGAAGGCGTAGGCGGTGTCGCACCAGCGGCAGCGCAGCGGGCAGCCGGTGAGGCGCACGAACACCGTCGGCAGGCCGGCCCGGCTGGTCTCGCCCTGCAGCGAGAAGAACAGTTCGGTCAGGCGCACGCGGGTCGCGGCGCGCGGGTCAACGGCTGCTTGTGCCGACTCGGCCATGGAAGCGAACCCGGCGCATGCCCCGGCAGGTGCCGGGCGTCACTTCTTCGCCAGGCGCTGCTTGGCCACCTGGGCCGCGTTGCTCGACGGGTACTTGGATGCCAGCGACTGCAGCGTCGCCTTGGCCGCCTTGACGTCGCCGCCGTCGGCCTGCGCATTGGCCAGGCCGAGCATGGCGTCGGGCGCGCGCGAATCGTTGGGCCAGTTCGATGCGACCTTGCCGAAGAAGTTGTTGGCCTTGGCGTAGTCGCGCCCCTGGTAAAACGCGCTGCCGGCCCAGTAGTTGGCCGAGGCCTGGAACTGGCTGTCGGGATACTTGCCGACGAAGCCCTCGAAGGCGTTGCCGGCATCGCGGTATTTGCCGCCCTTGAGCAGCGTCAGCGCCGCCTCGTAGTCGCGGCTTTCTTCGACCGGATCGATCCGGGCAGCGGCGGCGGCATTGTTGGTTGCCGGGCCAGCGGGTACTGCCTTGGCGTGCTGCTCCTGGGCGGCGACCTCGAGCTTGCGCAGGCGGTCGTCGAGGTCGACGTAGAAGTCCTTCTGCCGCTTCTGCGCGGATTCGAGTTCGTAGGTGAGCACTTCCACCTGGCCGCGCAGCCTGGAGATGTCCTGGCGCACCAGTTCGATCTGGTTGGCCAGTTCGATCTGCTGGCGCTGCGCCGTTTCCATGCGCTCGAAGCGCGCGGCGGTTTCGCGCTTGACGGCGTCGATGCGGGCGCGCGCTTCCTCGTCGTCGAACATGCCGGCGCCTGCCGGGGAAATGGCGCTTGCGGCCAACAGCGCGGCAAGCGCGGATCGTCTGAGGTTCATGGTGGCGATCGGTCGGAAAACACGGAATTCATCGGAAAGGGCGGCTGGATGAGGCCACGGCACCCGTGGGTGCCGTGGCGAGGGCGATCAGAATTCGCCCGTGTAAAGCATATCGCCGCGGCGGTTCTCGGCCCAGGCGCCTTCGTCGTGGCCGGCATTCTTGGGCTTTTCTTCACCCAGGCTCACCGCCTCGATCTGCGCGTCCTTGGCGCCGAGCAGGGTCAGCGCCTTGCGCACGGCTTCGGCGCGCTTCTGGCCGAGCGCCAGGTTGTACTCGCGCGAGCCGCGTTCGTCGGCATTGCCCTGGATCAGCATCTTGATCTCCGGATGCTCGCGCAGGAACTTGCCGTGCGCTTCGACCAGCGACTTGTGCTCTTCCTTGATCACGTAGCTGTCGAAATCGAAATAGACGCTGCGCTTGGACAGGATGCTCTTGGGATCCTTGAGGATCGCCAGCGGCGAACCGGTGGTCGCGTCCGGCGTGATGGTCTGGATGCCGGGCGCCGAGCCGTCGGCGGGCGACGAAGTGGCACCACCCGGCGTGCGGTCCTCGATCGCGGCGCCGCCGCCGGTCTTGGGGGTGGAACCGCAGGCGGCAAGCAACATCGCGGCGAGCAGGGCGGGGACAATCTTGTTCATGGTGTTTCTCCGTCAAAAAAACATGAAATCGTCGGGCATTGCAGACTACCTTCTCGGCAGCGGACCCCACGCAGGTTCCCGGACGTCGGCCGCGGCGACGCTGAGCTTCTGCTTGATGCGGCCGTCGGTCGACACTGCGGCAAGAACGCCGCGCCCGCCGATCTCGGATGCATACAGGATCATACGCCCGTTGGGCGCGAAGCTCGGCGACTCGTCCTTGGCCGAATCGGTGAGAATTTGCGTCTGGCGGGTCGCCAGATCCATCAGCGCGACCTGGAAGCGGCCGCCGTTGCGGGTCACGTAGGCCAGGCTCTTGCCGTCGGGCGACAGGTGCGGACTGACGTTGTAGCTGCCGTCGAAGGTTACCCGCTGCGCCTCGCCGCCGCTGGCGGAAATGCGGTAGATCTGCGGCGCGCCGCCGCGATCCGACGTGAAGTAGATGTAAGCGCCGTCGGGCGAATAGGTCGGTTCGGTGTCGATGCCGCTGGAACTGGCCAACCGCTGCACGCCCGAACCGTCGGCATTGACCGTGTACATCTGCGAGCCGGCGTCCTTGGTCAGCACCACGCCGAGCTTGCGGCCGTCGGGCGACCAGGCCGGCGCACTGTTGGAGCCCTTGAAGTTGGCGACGATCTGCCGCTGCGAGGTGACGACCGAATGCACGTAGATCACCGGCTTTTTCTTCTCGAACGACACATAGGCCAGCCGAGTGCCGTCGGGCGACCAGGTCGGCGAAATGATCGGCTCGGGCGAGGACAGCGCGGTCTGCGCATTCATTCCATCGGCATCGGCCACCTGAAGTTCGTAGCGCGAGCCCGACTTCACCACGTAGGCGATGCGGGTGGAAAAGACGCCCGGTTCGCCGACCAGCTTTTCGTAGATGAAGTCGGCAATCTTGTGCCCGGTGGCGCGGTTCTGCGCCGCACTCATCGACAGGCTCAGGCCGCCCAGTTGCACCGCCTTCATCGTGTCGTGGAGGCGAAAGCGCACTTCGAAGCGATCGCCAGCCGGCCTGACGGTGCCGACCACCAGCGCGTCCGCGCCGCGCGACTTCCACTCGGCCGCATCGACCGCGGCCGTCTCGCCGAGCGCGTTGGGCGCGAGCACCAGTTTGAACATCCCGCTGCGTTCGAGATCGCTGCGGACGACATCGGTCACGCCCTTGGGCAGCACGGTTTCGCCTTCGAACGGGGCGATCGCCACCGGAATGCGGTTGGCGCCAGTGCCGGTGATTTCAATGGTGAGCTGGGCGAGGGCGGGCATCGCCAGCAGGCCGAATAGCAGCGCCAGGAAGCCTCGGCGAATCATCGTTGCATTGCGCATCAGGAACCTTTCATTGTCGTTGCTCGCCGGCCGCTTCCCGCATCAGGCGGGGTAGGGCCGGATCTTCAGAGTGAGTTCCCGTTGAAACACGGCCGGATCGTCGGGTCGCGGCAACGGGTCGGACTTGCGAATCGCTCGTTCGATTGCCTCGTCGAGCGACTTGTTCCCGCTCGATTTCTTCAGCCTCACATCGATCAGTCCGCCGTCGGGTAGCAGCGAAACCGCGAATTCCGCTTCCGGATTGCCGTTGAGGCCCGACGGCGCGATCACGTTGCCGCCCACCTTGAGCTTGATCTTCTCCACCCACGAAGCAAGCGCCTTGCCCGACGCGGCGCGGCTTCTGGCTTCGCCGACCTTGGCAAGCTCGCTGTCCAGCGCGTTCGCCTCGTTGGCACGGCGCTTCTGCTGGGCGACGCGCGCCGTTTCCCTGGTCAGTTCTTCATCCAGCCGCATGCGCTCGATGTCGCGGGCATCGAGCCTGGGCTGCGGCTTTTCCTTGGGTGCTTCCTTCGCCGTTTCTTTCGGCGTTTCCTTGACCGGCGGCTTCTCCACCGGTTTGGGCTTGACTTCCGGTTTCGGCTTTTCCTTGTCGCGCAGCGCGATCTCGGGCTTTGGCTCCGCCTTCACCTCGGGTTTGGGTTCCGGCTTCGGTTCCACGCGCGGCGCCGGCTTCGGTTCGCTGCGCTCGACCGGCGGCGGCGGGGCAACCGCCGGCGGCGCCGAGTACAACTCGACATCCGAGAATTCCTTCGGCCGCGTTTGCCAGTTGATGCCGTAGAACAGGAACAGCGCGAGCGCCGCATGCACCAGCACGGTGAGCGCCATCGAGGCGCCCTTGCCCGGCTGCGGGCCGTCGCCGAACCCTCGCGGTGCCGCCAGTTCGCTCATTTCTGCGCGACGATCAGGCCCACCCGGGTGATGCCTGCGCCCTTGACCGCGTCCATGGCGGCGATCACTTCCTCATAACGGACGCTCTTGTCTGCGGCAATCGCGACCGCAATCTGCGCATCGCGCGCGAGCGCGGAGCGCAGTTCATCGACCAGCTGGTCGCGGGTGACTTTCTTGCCGTCCTTGCCGCGGCCGACATCCCGCAATTCCAGCGTCTTGTCCGACTTCACCGTCACCTGCAGCGACTGGGTCGGCGGATTGGGCAGCTTGCCCACCGTCGGCAGGTCGACCGAGCCGGTCTGCTGCATCATCGGCGCGGCGACCATGAAGATCACCAGCAGCACCAGCATCACGTCGATGTAGGGCACGACGTTGATCTCGTTCATCAGGCGGCGCTGTCGCATGGCTGACGATCCGTCGCTACTTCATCTGCCGCTGCAGGATGTTGGAGAACTCTTCCATGAAGCTCTCCCAGCGGATCGCCGTGCGGTCGATGTCGTGCGCATAACGGTTGTAGGCCACCACCGCCGGAATCGCCGCGAACAGGCCGATCGCCGTGGCCACCAGCGCCTCGGCGATGCCGGGTGCGACGGTGGCCAGCGTGGCCTGGCCGACGTTACCCAGCCCGCGAAAGGCGTGCATGATGCCCCACACGGTGCCGAACAGGCCGACATACGGGCTCACCGAACCGACCGAGGCAAGAAACGCCAGGTGCGCCTCGAGGTCGTCGAGTTCGCGCTGAAACGTGGCACGCATGGCGCGGCGCGCGCCGTCCACGATCGATGCGGCATCGTGTGTCTTCTGCCCGCGCAGCTTGTTGAATTCGCCGAAGCCGGCTTCGAAGATGCGTTCCAGGCTGCCGGCGTTGTGGCGGTCGTTGCGCGCGCTCTGGTAGAGCGCCACCAGATCGCCGCCGCTCCAGAAATCGCGCTCGAAGCGGTCGGTCTTGGTGCGCTGGAGCCGGATGGCGAACCACTTGCGGAAAATCCAGTACCACGACATCAGCGAAACCCCGACCAGCAGCGCCATCACCAGCTTGACCACCAGGCTGGCATTGGCGATCAGCGACAGGATCGACATGTCTTGGGTAACGTTCATTCAGGCTCTTTCAGTGATTCCCTGAGCTTTTCACGCAGCGGCGCCGGTATTGCCACCGGCTTCATGCGACGAATGTCGACGCAGACCACGGTAACCCTGGCGTCGAGCAGAACCTGTTCCGCACGCAGCACACGCTGGGCGAAAACCAGGCTGGCATTGCCCAGCCGGTCGACGGCGACTTCAACGCGAAGTTCGTCGTCGAGCCGGCCGCTCGCATGGTAGTCGGCTTCGATGCGCTTGACCACGAACACCAGATGCTGTTCATCGATGATCCTTTGCTGCTCGAAACCGGCGTGGCGCAGCCACTCGGTTCGCGCACGTTCGAGGAAACGCAGGTAGTTGGCGTAATAGACCACGCCCGCGGCATCGGTGTCTTCGTAGTAAACGCGAACGGGAAGTTCGAAATGCCGGCGCGCGCTGTCTGCAGCGGCATGGTGTGATGTTTGCATGGGCGCGTATTCTAACCCAGCGTCGGCGCATGCAGCCGTTTGTCGGGAGCGGGCGACGAAGCCGGCGCACGCCAGACGAAGCGGCTTGCCGGCAGCCAGCGGTCGAGCAGTGGCACCAGCGGCGTGGCGACAAACAGCGCCCACATCAGCGCGTTCGGCTTGAACAGCACGAACTGCCAGAAAAAGGCAATCATCGCCACGACAAGCGCGTAGATCGCGCGACCCGTACTGCGATTGGGTATGGTCATCGGATCCGAGATCATGAAAAAGGCGAACAGCAACAGCGCGCCGCTGCCCAGTTGATGCAACCAGATGTTCCACGACTGGCCGAGCCACGCCACCCGCAGCGCGACCAGTCCGAGCCAGCAGGCGAGGAATGTCCAACTGATGTCCCAACGTCGCGCCCGCTGCGTCACGATGGCTCCCAGCGCCACGAACCACACGGCATAGGCGAGGTCGTTGCCCCATTGTCCCGGCGACACCCACGCCCCGGGCAGCAGCCCGATGCCGATGATCACGCCCAAGTTGGCCGGGTTGAACAGGTGCTTGCCGTTGATCCGCACGACGAATTTGGCCGACAGCGCCAGGCAGGCCGCCAGCGGATGCACCCACAGGCTGTCGGCGCGCAACAGCAGGGACAAGCCGAAGCAGGTGATCACCGCGCTGAGCACACCGACGCGCGGCAGGCCGAGCAGGCGCGTCCACAAGATCTGGGTCGCCAGCCCTGCCGCGAATGCCAGCGCCATCTGCTCCCAGCGCAGCGTGAAATCGCGCGCCACCACGCCGATGCACAGCAGCGTGGCCTGGAAGGCGATCTGGTACAGGCGGGGATCGATTCGGGGCAGCCGCGCGGCCAGCCCCGCGAGCGCTACGCTCACTTCGCGCCGCCCTGCTTCCACAGCCCCTCCCACCAGTTGCGCGGGGCCGGCGGCTTGAGGCTCATCCTGGCGCGGATGTCCTCGATGCGCCAGTTGGTCAGCGAGGCCAGCGTTTGCGCTTCCTTCTCCTGCCGCTGCGCGACGGCGTCGAGGTAGCCGCGCGCTTCGGGGCAGGCGTTCGGATCGCCCTTCCAGGGGTGGCGCAGAACGTAGCGCGCCTGGAAATTCTCGCGGTCCTTGGTTTCCTGGAACATCAGGTCTTCGGGAAAGGTGTCGGGCGCGTAGCGCACATGCAGCCGGGTCAGCATCACCTGATGCGCGCCGCCGGGCATCGGCATGCGGCGCGGCATGACGCCGGCCGGCGGCGGTGCGATCGGCGGCGAGCCGGGCGCAGCCGCGGGACCGTCGAGCCAGAACACGCCGGCCTGGCGCAGTTCGTCGGCCGACAGCGGATCGGCGGCGCAGGGGTCGCACCAGTTCATGTCCCACACATACTCGGTGAATACCGCGCGCAGGTTTTCGCGCTTGGCCTGCGCGTCGAACAGCGATTTGTAGAACGCCGGGAACTCGTTCTTCAGATACACCGGCACATCCATGTTGGCCGGCAGCTTCACCGTCCGGTAGTTGGTGGTCTCGACGCGGCCGTTCTTGGTCAGCAGGTAGATCACCAGATCCTGCGGCCCCTGCGCGTTGATCATGCCGAGGCGGATCGGCAGCATGAACTTCTCGCTGTCGAACGCGAACTGCAGCGGGCGCAGCCAGGTCAGCCCGGTCTTCGCGCGCTCCACCAGGTTCACCTTGGCGACGAAGAACTTCATGTTCTGGCGGATGTAGGGGGCGAGGGCCTTGGAGGCGCCGCGCGGTATGCGGTAACCGTTCTGGGTGAGCCAGGTTTCCAGGCCGTCGGACTCCTTGGCCGAGAGAATCACGATGTCGTATTCGCCGACAGTGTATTGGGCTTCGACGGTGACGCCGAGCGCCTTGTCCTGCATTGGTGCCGCGGGCTTGGCCGCCGGTGCCGCAGCAACCTGGGACTTGAACATCCGGTCGCGCTCGGCCCGGGCGCACGGATCGGGATCGAAGTACTCGACCAGCCGCGGCCCCGAATAGGCATCGATGTGCTCGAACAGTTTTCGCTCGCCGACGTTGATCTGCCCGCGCTGCAGTACCTGCGGCACCGGCACCACCAGCGCGAACTCCCTGGCGTCGCCCTTGAAGTCGTTCTGCATGCTGATGACGGTGTGGGTGGCGTCGCGCACCACGATCACCTGCGAGGCTTCGTTGAACAGGCTGGCGTCGGCGCGGCCGACGTAGAAGCCGCAAAAGGCGTGGGCGGCGGGGCTGGCGAGCAGGGTTGCTGAGGCCGCAGTGACGACGGCGGCGGCACGAAGCGTGGCGAACATGGCAACTCCCTTGTGGTGAGGATGCGGGTTTCAACGCCGCATTCTGCCGCAAGGGGTTAAACCCTGTGTCGACCTGGGGCGCCGGTTCTTCCGCCGACGCCGTTGCGGCTACCATCGACGCCAAATCCAACGATAACGAGGAGACCGCAATGCCCAAACAAACTGGTATCGCCGCAGCGGCGGCGT
The DNA here is from genome assembly GCA_016711925.1 of Candidatus Methylophosphatis haderslevensis. Taxonomy (GTDB): domain Bacteria; phylum Pseudomonadota; class Gammaproteobacteria; order Burkholderiales; family Rhodocyclaceae; genus Methylophosphatis; species Methylophosphatis haderslevensis. Next base: position 177,288 of record JADJSA010000017.1, on the reverse strand, counting down.
TGGCACTGTCGATCGCCGCATGCGACAAGCCGGCCGACAAGCCGGTCCCGGCGCCCGCCGCCGCCAAGCCAATCGGCGCGCCGGCCACACCGGCACCGGCGGCCACGCCAGCGCCAGCTGGCGCGCTGTACCAAGTGGTCGATGGCAAGGTGGATGCCAATACGCTTGCCGGCTGGAAGGCCTGGCGCTCGGCCGCCTGCGAACGCTGCCACGGACCGAGCCAGGAAGGGCTGGTGGGTCCGTCGCTGATCGAATCGCTGAAGAGCCTGAGCCGCGACGAGGTGAAGACCACTGTGCTCAATGGCCGGGTCGAAAAGGGCATGCCCTCGCACCCGTTCCTCGCCGACCGGATCGACGGGCTCTACGCCTACCTCAAGGGCCGCTCCGACGGTGCGATTCCGGCGGGCCGGCTCACCGGCATCGAATAGTCCGGCTCAGGCCTCGCGGCTGAAGCTGTTCGAACGCAGCACCTCGCACACCTGGATGCTGTACTCCGAATAGAAACGCTCGCGCCCGGCCTGCTTGGCGGCGGCGTGGGCGGCGTCGACAGCCCATGCCCGATGGGTTGCCGCGGATTCGAACTCGACGATGGTCACGCGTTCGCCATCCGCGGCTGTGAATCCCTTGTGCGAAATGTAGCCGGGCATCGCACTCGCCAGTTCGCTCATCCGCGCGGCCGTGGCGGCATACTCGTCGGCATGCTCCGGCCGCAGGCGGGAGCGGAATACGGTCACGATCATGCGATTCTCCCCCCTGTGCGGGTCGGGGCGGGTGGCGCGTGCCCGACTCGCCGGACCGCCACCCGATACTTGCCTGCGAGGCGCATGGAACGGCGATCTCCCGGCGGGCATCCCGGAGAGCCAATATCCATGCGGCTTCCAGGGCATGCCTGCGAGCGGCCCGGTTTACTGGCCCTTGAACTGCGGCTTGCGCTTGTCGCGGATGGCGTTGAGCCCTTCCTGATAGTCGCGGCTGTCGTACACGACGCGGCGCAGGCCCTGGATGCGTTCGAACAACTCGGGGGTGATCGAGCGGGCGCCGGCGAGCAGCCGCAGTTCCTCCTTCATCACGGCAATGCTCAACGGCGCATTGGCGACGATATGCCGCGCGGTTTGGTAGACGAAGGCCTCGATTTCGTCCGCCGGCCTTGATGTAATTGATGACCCCGAGGTTGAGTGCCTGGGCGGCCGGGATGGGCTGTGCGGTGAACAGCATCTCCTTTGCCACCGGCAGCGGAATCGCGTTCATCAGCGTCAGCACGCCGCCGAGGTTGTAGGGAATCCCCAGCTTGGCCGGCGTGATGGCGAAGGTCACCTCGGGCGTGGCAACCAGAATGTCGCACGACATCGCGACTTCGCAGCCGCCGCCCCACACGCTGCCCTCGAGCAGCGCGATGATCGGCGCCGGGAACTCGTGTATCGCGCGCACCAGCACGCGCAACGGATCGCTCCAGCCGAGCGGGTCGCGTCCGCGGTCGGGCAGTTCGCTGATGTCGTGGCCAGCGCACCACACCCTGGTTCCGGGTGGCGTGCGAAGCACCACCGCACGGACCTCCTTGTGCCGGAACTCCTGCCAACGCGGCAGTGATCTCGGCGATCAGCGCTTCGCTCAGCGCGTTGAGCTTTTTCGGGTTGTTCATGACGATCGTCGCGATCGCCTCGTGCATTTCCGTGTCGATCAGGGACATCGATTTCTCCTGTGGTTGTCGGCCCGCAACGCAGCGCGATCATAGCGCCGATCGGCTCGGCGCTTGGCGCGATCCGCACGCGCGGCACGGTTCGCCAGATTGCGGGTCAGGGTTCGAACAGATCGCCGCCACCCGGTTGCACCGGCGCCGGCAATCCGAGGTGGCGATAGATCGCGGCGGTGGCCATGCGCCCGCGCGGCGTGCGCTGCAGGTAGCCCTGCTGGATCAGGAAGGGTTCGAGCACGTCTTCGATGGTGTCGCGCGCCTCGCCGATCGCCGCGGCGAGGTTGTCCACGCCCACCGGGCCGCCGCCGAACTTGTCGATCACCGCGCTGAGCAGCTTGCGGTCCATCACGTCCAGACCGAGGTGGTCCACATCGAGCATGATCAGCGCGGCATCCGACACGTCGCGCGTCACCGCGCCGTCGGCCTTGATCTCGGCATAGTCGCGCACCCGCCGCAGCAGGCGGTTGGCGATGCGCGGCGTGCCGCGCGAGCGGCGCGCGATTTCGAGCGCGCCGTGCGGGTCGATCGGCACCTTCAGCAATGATGCCGAGCGGGTAACGATGAGGGTCAGCTCTTCCGGCGAGTAGAACTCCAGCCGCGCGACGATGCCGAAGCGGTCGCGCAGCGGGTTGGTCAGCATGCCGGCGCGGGTGGTGGCGCCGACCAGCGTGAACGGCGGCAGGTCGAGCTTGACCGAGCGCGCCGCCGGGCCTTCGCCGATCATGATGTCGATCTGGAAATCCTCGAGCGCCGGGTAGAGGATCTCCTCGACCACCGGCGACAGGCGGTGGATCTCGTCGATGAACAGCACGTCATGCGGTTCGAGATTGGTCAGGATGGCGGCCAGGTCGCCCGCCCGCTCCAGCACCGGGCCGGAGGTCTGGCGCAGGTTCACGCCCATCTCGTGCGCCACGATGTGCGCCAGCGTGGTCTTGCCCAGCCCCGGCGGGCCGAACAGCAGCACGTGGTCGAGCGCCTCCTGGCGCTTCCTCGCGGCGGCGATGAAGATTTCGAGCTGGTCGCGGATTTTCTGCTGGCCGACGTATTCCTGCAGCAGCTTGGGGCGCAGTGCGCGCTCAAGCGCGTCTTCCAGCGGGCCGGCCGGCGCCGGCGAGATCAGCCGTTCTTCGGCCGGCGCGGTGAACTTGTCGGTCTCGATCATGACCGCAGTTATGGCTCCGGCAGTTCCAGCGCCGGGCGCTCGGTCAGCTCGTCCTTCATCGTCCACCTCTGCAGCAACACGTGGCCGAGCGCGAGCAGGGTCGGGCCGAGGAAGATGCCGATGAAGCCGAAGGCCAGCGCGCCGCCGAACACGCCGAGCGCGATCAGCAGGATCGGCAGGCTGGCCGAGCGCGATATCAGTATCGGCTTGAGGAAGTTATCCACGCTGCTGATCACCGCCACGCCCCACACCACCATGAAGATCGCCCAGCCGGTATCGCCCTGGTCGTAGAGCCACCAGGCGGCGCCGCCCCACAGCAGCGGCGGGCCGATCGGAACCATCGACAGGAAGAAGGTGCCGGCGCCCAGCAGCACCGCGCCCGGCACGCCGGCGATCAGGAAGCCGATCAGCGCGATCACTGCCTGGGCGAACGCGGTGCCGACGATGCCCAGCATCACCCCGGTCACGGTGTTCTGCGCCAGGTCGACCATCTGCGTGCCGAGGTCGCCGCCGAGCCGTTGCGCGCCGGTACGCAGCGCCCGCATGATGGCCGCGCCGTCGCGGTAGAAGAAGAAGGCGATGAAGATCACCAGCGTCAGTTGCAGCAAACCCTGGCCGAACAGCGCACCGATCTGCAGCGCGAAATTGCGCGCCGGCTCCGAAAACTGGCGCAGCAGCTTCATCACCTCCTCGCGGCTCTGCGCCAGCTTTTGCCAGTAGGCGTCGATCGAATCGCCGGCCAGCGGCAGGGTTCGCAGCCAGTCGGGCGGATGCGCCGGCAGGCCACGCTCGAAGGCCGGGCCGAAGGTGTCGATTGCCGACGAGATGCCGTCGGCCAGCCCGGCGGTCAGGCCGATCATCGGCACCAGGATCACCAGGAACAGCAGCAGGGTCATCGCCAGCGCCGACAGCCAGTCGCGCTGGCGCAGCTTGCGCCGCAGCCAGGCGTAGATCGGCCAGGTGGTGATGCAGATGACAGCGGCAAACAGGATCGAAGCCAGAAACGGCAGCAGAACCAGCAGGCAACCTGCCAGCAGGAACGAAACAAGCACGATCTGCGCGATGCGTTTCTGGCTGAGGTCCATGCGGTTCGGGAGCGTGTCGATGAGATGGGCGGATTGTATCCCAGGCGCCTGATCGGGCCGCAGGCGTTTGCCTGCTCAGCCGGCGGGCGCAGGCTTGCGCCGGATGTAGAGTTTCTTGTCGATGGTGGCGACGACGCTGCCGCCGCGATCGACCACGTCGACCGTGAAGCAGGGCTCGTATTTCTCGCCGCCCGCGGTACGCGCGAGGATGTCGTCGATCTGCGCCTGGGTGATCGAGAAGTCCGCCCACACCGTGCCGCGGCCGGGCGCCTTGAAGTGGATGCCGGATGACTTGTCCCACACCACGTAGTCGCGGTCCAGGTTGTGCATGACGAGGATGGCGAAGAACGGGTCGGTCATCGCAAACAGCGAGCCGCCGAAATGCACGCCGAAGAAATTGCGGTTGTACCAGCGCAGCTTGAGCCGCACGCGCGCGGCGCGAAAATCCTCGGCGATCGATTCGACATGGATGCCGGCGCCGACGAACGGCGGCCACAGGTTCATGCCCTGGCGGATGGTGTTGGCCGAGAGCGAAATGTTGCGCAGAAAGCCCTGTTTGTGCGAGGACATCAGACCCGCGAAAGCAGCTTCAGCGCGGCGCGTATGCCGTCGGAAACGCCGACATCCGGCGCCAGTTGCCTGATCGCGGCGAGCGCTTCCTTCTCGCTGTAGCCCAGCGCGAGCAGGGCATTGAGCACGTCGGCACCTTCGCTTGGCGGCGCGGCGGCGCTGGCGATGGCGCTGCTCCTGGGCAGCTTGTCGCGCAGTTCGAGCAGCAGGCGCTCGGCGGTTTTCTTGCCGATGCCGGGCACCCGGGTCAGACGCCCGGTCTCCTGCATCGCCACCGCCTGCGCCAGTTCGCCGACCGACAGGCCGGACAGCAGGGCGAGCGCGATACGCGGGCCGACCCCGGTGATCCGGATCAACTGGCGGAACGCCGCGCGCTCGGCCTCGCTGCCGAAGCCGAACAGGAAATGCCCGTCCTCGCGCACCACCAGGTGGGTGAACAGCGAGAGCTTGCCGCCGGCGTCGGGCAGGTTGTAGAAGGTGCTCATCGGCACTTCGAGTTCATAGCCCACGCCGTGCACGTCGAGCGTGATCTGCGGCGGGTTCTTTTCCAGCAGGGTGCCGGTCAGGCGGCCGATCATGTTTCGAGCCTCTCGCGTTTGAACAGGGCGTCGAGCCGGGCGGCGACGTCGATCAGGCTGGGCTGGCGCAGCGCGCCCATGGCGATCACATCGTCATCCGGTTCGAGCAGGTCGGGCACCATCACCACCGCCATGTTCGCCGCCAGCCCGGCCCGCGCGCCGCTGTTGGAATCTTCCAGCACCAGGCAGGCCGACGGCTGCACATCGAGCGCGCGCGCCGCCGCCAGAAAAATATCCGGCGCCGGCTTGCCGCGCGCCACCTCGTCGCCGCCGACCAGCACATCGAAGCGCCGCAGCAGGCCGTTGCGTTCGAGCTTGCGCGCGGCCCGCTCGCGCTGGGTCGAGGTGGCCACCGCGCGCGCGATGCCATGCGCATCGAGCAGGTCGAGCAGTTCCGTCACGCCGGGCTTGTGCGGGATCGCATGATCGTCGATGTGGCGGTCGTATTGCGCGCGGAACGCGGCAGGCAGGGCATCGAGCCGGGCGTCGTTGCCATAGTGCTCGCGCAGTATCCGGTTGGAATCATCGACGTTGCGGCCGATGATGCGCAGGCCGACCTCGGGGTTCCAGACCAGGCCGAGTTCGCTTGCGCACGCCGACATGATGCCCAGCGCGACGCGCTCGCTGTCGAGCAGCAGCCCGTCCATGTCGAACAGCACGGCGGCGGGCGGCCGGCTCAGTGGCGTGGCGGCAGGCGCGAACGGTCTCATGGGCCTCCTACGCCAGGGCGTGGCCGCTGGCCAGCAGCGCGGCGCAAAGCAGCGCGCCGTGCGCCAGGGTCGAGCCGATAGTCAGTTTGATCGGGCCGGCGAGCAGCGCCGGCTGGTCGGCGTGCAGCAGCAGTTCGCGCCCGGCGCGCAGCGTCAGCAGCACCGGCAAGGCTGCGACCGCGAATTTGCCGGGCAGGTTCAGCCGCTCGATGACCAACAGCAGCCAGCCGTAGGCGAAGCTGCAGATCGCCAGGTAGAACCAGCGCGCCTCCTGCGGTCCGGCGCGCACGACCAGGGTGCGCTTGCCGGCCAGCGCGTCGGCTGCGGCATCGGGAAACTGGTTGATGAACAGGAGGTTCGCCACCAGCAGCGCGAACGGCGTGCCGAACAGCAGCGGCGTCCACGAGAACGCGCCGCGCTGCACGAAATCGGCGCCGACGATCACCAGCAGCCAGCTTGCGCCAATTGCCGGTTCGCCCAGCCCGCGGCCGGCAAGCTCGAACGGGGGTGCCGAGTACGCCCAGCCCAGCAACAGGCCGGCAAGGCCGATGACGATCAGCCCGGGACCGGCGCCCAGGCTCAGCCACAGCCCGGCCGGCACCACCGCGGCCAGCAGGCCGTAGCCGAAGCGCGCGGTTTCGCGTTGCGAGAGCACGCCGTTCTGGATGAAGCGGCTGCCGCCGGTGAATGGGAACACGCGCTGCTCGTTGGCGGCATCCGAGCCGTTCAGGGCGTCGTAGTAGTCGTTGATCACATTGGCGCCGGCATGGGCAACCAGCGCAAAGAGCACCGTCAACAACGCGGCCGGCAGCGCCAGTTTGACGCCCGAGGCATGCGCTACGGCCAGCCCGAGCAGGCAGGCGACCAGCGTCACCGAGAGAAACGCCGGCCGCGTGGCGGCGAGGTAGCGCAGCACCGGGTTGGGCAGGGCGGCGAGGGTCGGCTCGGCAACGCGCATCAGACCAGCCTTCCGCTGCGGACCCGGAAACCGGAAGTGGCCAGCGCGCCCAGACCCTGCCCGCCGTGCGCGTGGCAGATCGCGCAGGCCAGCGCGTCGGCGGCGTCGGGGCTCGGCTCGCCCGGCAGCGCGAGCAGGCGGCGCACCATGTGCTGCACCTGCTGCTTGTCGGCGTGGCCGTTGCCGACCACCGCCTGCTTGACCTGCAGCGCCGTGTATTCGGCCACCGGCAACGCGTGCAGCACCGCCGCGCAGATCGCCGCGCCGCGCGCCTGGCCGAGCAGCAGTGTCGATTGCGGATTGACGTTGACGAACACTTTTTCCACCGCCACCTGGGTCGGGCAATGGGTGCCGATCACTTCGCGCAGCCCTTCGAGCAGGGTGCGCAGGCGCTCGGGCAGCGATTGCGCCGCGTCGGTCTTGACGCAGCCGCTGCCCAGATAGCCAAGCTGATTGCCGTTGCGGGAGATCAGGCCGAAGCCGGTGACCCGCAAGCCGGGGTCGATGCCGAGAATCCGGACCGCCTCGCTCAAGCGAGGGTTACCGCCGTGCCGCTGACCGCCACCATCAGCATGCCGTTGGTTTCGCCGAGCACTTCGTAGTCGAGATCGATGCCGACCACCGCGTTGGCGCCGAGAGCCTGTGCCGCCTCGGCCATCTCGGCGAAGGCGGTTTCGCGCGCGCTGCGCAGAGTCTTCTCGTAACTGCCTGCGCGCCCGCCGACGATGTCGCGGATCGAGGCGAACATGTCCTTGAGGAAATTGGCGCCGATGATCGCCTCGCCGGTTACCACACCGTGGTAGCTGCGGATGGACTTGCCTTCGACGGTCGGGGTGGTGGTCATCAGCATAGCGATCTCCTGGCGTGGGTCGGGCTACTCGTCGAGCAGCGCCGAGGTGTAGACATCCTGCACGTCGTCGAGCGACTCGATGGCGTCGAGCAGCTTCTGCATCTTCGCCGCGTCGTCGCCGACGAGCGGGGTTTCGTTCAGCGGCTTCATGGTCACTTCGGCCAGTTCGCCCTTGAAGCCGGCTTTCTCCAGCGCTTCCTTGACGCCGACGAAATCGTTCGGCGCGGTAAGCACCTCGATCGAGCCGTCGTCGTTGGTGATCACGTCTTCGGCGCCGGCTTCGATCGCCGCGTCCATCAGCTTGTCTTCGGCGGTGCCGGGCGCGTAGAGCAACTGGCCGCAGTGCTTGAACATGAAGGCCACCGAGCCGTCGGTGCCGAGGTTGCCGCCGTACTTGGTGAAGGCATGGCGCACTTCGGCCACGGTGCGCACGCGGTTGTCGGTCAGGCAGTCGACGATCACCGCCGCGCCGCCGATGCCGTAGCCCTCGTAGCGGATTTCCTCGTAGCTGGCGCCGTCGAGCTGGCCGATGCCGCGCTTGATCGCGTTCTCCACGGTGTCTTTCGGCATGTTGGCTTCGCGCGCCTTGTCCATCGCCAGGCGCAGGCGCGGGTTGTCGCGCGGGTCGCCGCCGCCCATCTTGGCCGCCACCGTGATTTCCTTGATCACGCGGGTGAACACCTTGCCGCGCTTGGCGTCCTGACGGCCCTTCCTGTGCTGGATGTTGGCCCATTTGGAATGACCGGCCATGATGCGTTTCCCCGAGTCCGAAACGCCGCATTCTACCTTGCCGGCGACACCCTGCCCCCGGCTCGGCCCGCGCTCGCGTCAAGCCGGAGCAGCACTCTCGCGCGTGATCGCGCGGGATACGGAAAATTCTTCTGCGCCAGCCTGCGGACCGCGTGGATTGGCGCTCTCCGGCCTGCATGCCACGCAGAGCCCATGGATACTGGCTTGCAGGGCATGGCCGGCTGGAACGTCCATCCGGTGCGGCTTCCCGGCCGGATCGTCGCGGGCGCCCGGTACGCGGACCGGCCGGTCAGCCGGACGCGCCACCGTGCGTGCTAGCATTTGCCGGCCGCGGTCGCCGCCTCGCCCGCACCTGTTCGCCTACGCAAAGGAACCGCAATGGCTGATCCGCTCTACGTTGCCAAGACCGGCGACACCTTCCTCGCGCTGCTGCCCGACAAGGCCAACCGCCACGGCCTGATCACCGGCGCCACCGGCACCGGCAAGTCGGTCACGCTGCAGTCGCTGGCCGAACGCTTCTCGTACATCGGCGTGCCGGTGTTCATGGCCGACGTCAAGAGTGACCTTTCCGGCATGGGCGCGGCAGGCAGCATCAGCCCGAAGTTCCAGGAGCGGCTCGACCTGCTCGGCCTCGCCGATTTCCAGCCCTATGCCAGCCCGGTGGCGTATTGGGACGTGTTCGGCGAGCAGGGCCATCCGGTGCGCGCCACGGTCTCCGACATGGGGCCGCTGCTGCTCTCGCGCCTGCTCGATCTCAACGAAACCCAGGCCGGCGTGCTGACGCTGATCTTCAAGATCGCCGATGACAACGGCCTGCTGCTGCTCGACATGAAGGACCTGCGCGCGATGGCGCAGTACGTCGGCGAGAATGCCAAGCAATTCACTACCGAGTACGGCAACGTCTCGGCCGCCTCGGTCGGCGCCATCCAGCGCGGCCTGCTGCAGCTCGAACTGCAGGGCGCCGACAGCTTTTTCGGCGAGCCGATGCTCGACGTGGCCGACCTGATGCGGCTCGATTCCTACGGCCGCGGCATGATCAACATCCTCTCGGCGGAGAGACTCTACAACTCGCCCAAGCTCTACTCGACTTTCCTGCTCTGGATGCTGGCGGAATTGTTCGAGCACCTGCCCGAAGTCGGCGATGTCGAAAAGCCCAAGCTGGTGTTCTTCTTCGACGAAGCGCATCTGCTGTTCAACGAGGCGCCGGCCGCGCTGCTGGAAAAGATCGAGCAGGTGGTGCGGCTGATCCGCTCCAAGGGTGTCGGCGTTTACTTCGTGACGCAGAACCCGCTGGACGTGCCCGACAGCGTGCTCGCCCAGCTCGGCAACCGCGTGCAGCACGCGCTGCGCGCCTTCACCCCGCGCGACCAGAAGGCGGTCAAGGTGGCGGCCGAAACCATGCGCGCCAACCCCAAGTTCAGCGCCGAAGCGGCGATCACCGAACTGGGCACCGGCGAGGCGCTGGTCAGCTTTCTCGACGAGAAGGGCCGCCCGAACATCGTCGAGCGCGCCTACATCCTGCCGCCGGCCTCGCGCCTCGGCCCGATCACCCCGCCCGAGCGCCAGGCGCTGATCCAGGGCTCGGCGGTGTATGGCAAATACGAGCAGACGCTCGACCGCGAATCGGCCTACGAAAAGCTCCGCGCCGGCAGCGCGCCCGGCACCCGGACCGGCGCCGCGCCGCAAGCCGGCGGCGCCCCGGCCCCGGGCGAAGCAGCGGGCGGCGGCGGCCTGCTCGGCGGCGCGGTAGGCGAGATCCTCTTCGGCAGCACCGGTCCGCGCGGCGGCAAGAAAGACGGCATCGTGCAAAGCGCCGCCAAGAGCATGGCCCGCACCGTAGGCAACGAAGTCGGCCGGCAGATTTTGCGGGGGGTGCTGGGGTCGATTCTCGGCGGGCGGCGGTGAGGATCAAGATCGTATTTCTGCCTGCTGCGACTGATTTGTCAATTGAGCCCAATACGAAGCGATCCAAAGAAGCTCCTGTTGCTGCCAAGTGATTCTGAACATGACTTACATTCAGTCAAGCATTCCGGACGCATCCACGATATGCAGGTTGCTAGAATCCACAATTGAGGGGAAGTCGAATGAGCCTAGCTTCCACTTGATTGAGCATTCAAAGGTACTTCAGATCGCCACGAAGCTTGCTGAGAATAATGCTGAGCAGTGGCGCGCGGAGGATGCGGCGCGAAATCCAAACAGGACGGACGCAGAAGTCGGCAGACTCAAGCGAACGATCGATCGATTGAATGAGCGACGCGTTGAACTGATCAATGACTTGCACGATAGTTTCGTTGAAGAATTGCGCCGTACCCTGCGAGACAAGGTCGAAGTAGCGTTTGTTTCACCCGCAGACCTAATCGACCGAATATCGATTCTCTGTCTAAGGGTTTGCTCACTGAAAGTACAGATTGCATGCGGCCAATCGAATCTAGAGACAAGGGGTTTGCTCAATGCGTCGGTTGAAGATCTTACGCACGAGGAAGCGCACCTTGGGTGGTTACTTCAATCGCTGAACCGAGGAATTCTCAAACTGCGTGCGCGACGAATTGCGAAGATCTACCAAAGGCAATAGAAGCGCGCATCGAAATTGGGAGGCGGCGGAAAATGAAAGTGAGATTCAGCTCAAAGAACATGGGACAAGAACCCGCATGGGAGCTTCACAAGGAGTTTAAGAGCGACATGCGCGGGTTTCGCGACGAGGAGTACAGATTAGCGGACATGTACATCAAGGTCGTGACATTTGTTACGGCGGGTTTGGTTGCTGGATTGGCATTCTTTCAGAACCTTGCGGGATTGATACTCACTAGTTACATGATCGCTACATCGCATGTAGTTCTGTGGATCGTCATCTGTTGGCGGATATGGCGAAGCCACAAAGTCTATAGTGAGCTCAAACGGAATGTCGAAGACATTCGAATCAATCACGCGAAAGGATCTTACGAGAATCAAGAGCCGGACGATGCGAGCCCTTGGGGCGCCGGCATGCAAATGCTTACGATCTCCTTAGTAATGGTGGTCGCCGTATCGTCGGTAGTAATCGCTGCGTACCATGCGGCCGACGATCCTTCGGCGAGAGCGTGCCGAGTAAGTTCGGGGAACGCAATCCGGTAGATCAGACGCTCACGCACTGCTGGGGTCTCGTCTCGTTTGTTGCAGACGATCCCGGCACCCCTCGGGCGCGAATCAGGGGACTTGACCGCCGCACGCCCACCTTGGCCCTCACTCTCGAAGGTGAAGGAAGCGGCGGGTCGGCGGTTTCGAGCGGGGCGGCGGGTGTGGCATGTTCGGTGGATAACCGAACAGCCAGCGCCATGTGTGAGCGTGATTCCGCTGGACGAGCGTCCCAGCCTGACGCGCTGCGCGCAACCATGCGCTTCGCCCGCGGGCGGCGGTTCGGCCGGCAGCGCTAAGACCTGCCCGGGAAGCCTTGCCCTGCCTTGGTCTGCGGGCAGGCACCGCTGAAAGCGGCGTGGACTGGCGCATCCGGCGATGCCTGCCCTGGCAGGCCTATCCCGCCTGCCTTGCAGGCCGACTGCACCTGGCGCGAGAATGGCGGGTGGAACGAGGCGGGGCCGCGTCGACCTGCACGGCGTGCGAACGGACGACGATCAGCGCGGCGCGTGAAAGCGAATCGACGCCCGTTCCGGGCAATGCGTTCGCGGTAGGCCCGGGCCGCGATGCGTGGGTCGCGGGTGACAAAACCCTGCGTCGCAATCGAATTCACGCCCGGTGGATCGTTTATCGATGAAGCCGGTCCAAGCTTCGGCGCAACCGGGCGGCCGGCACGGGGCCGTGGATTCCAACCACCAGCCAGGAGAAACCATGACCAGGCCAATCATGAATCTCGACCAGGTCGAGTTCGACGATGTCGAGGAGAACGGGTATTTCACGTCCAGCCGTGGCACGATCGGCGCGCGCATCGGCGCGCGCAAGCTGGGCTACAACCTCACCGTGCTGCCGCCGGGCAAGGCGCAGTGCCCGTTCCACAACCACCACGGCGAGGAGGAGATGTTCCTCATCCTCGAAGGCGAAGGCGTGCTGCGCTTCGGCGATGCGCGCTATCCGATCCGCAAGTACGACGTCATTGCCTGCCCGACCGGCGGGCCGGAGGTCGCCCATCAGATCATCAACACCGGCACGGTGACGATGCGCTATCTCGCGCTGTCCGATCTCGTCGACATCGAAACCTGCGAGTATCCGGATTCCGCCAAGCTACTGGTCGTCGCCGGCGGGCACCACGGAAGCCGACTGAGGCAGATGTTCCGCGCCGAGACCACGGTCGACTACTACGACCGCGAAAGCAACGAATCGCCGCAGCGCGGCGACTGAAGCGCGGGCCGGCGGCCCCGTTCGATCACCCGGCAAAGGAGAGCGCCATGCCGAACAATCCGGTTGTCTGGTTTGAAATTTATGTGCAGGACATGCAGCGCGCGCGGAAATTCTATGAAGCCGTGCTCGAGGCCAAGCTCGAACCGATGCCCGCGCCGACGCCCGAGTTCGACATGGAGATGTGGGCGTTCCCGTCCGACAAGGCGACGGCGCCCACCACCTACGGCGCCTGCGGCATGCTGGTCAAGATGGAAGGCTTCGGCCCTGCCGGCGGCGGGACGGTGGTCTACTTCGGCTGTGCGGACTGCGCCGTCCCGGCTGCGCGGGCCGCCGCGAACGGCGGCGCGATCGTGAAAGGCAAGATGTCGATCGGCGAGCATGGCCACATCGCGCTGGCGCGCGATAGCGAAGGCAACGTGATCGGCTTTCACTCGATGTAACCCGCGCAGCCCGGCCGGCATAGCCTGGAGGGCGCATGGATGCTCGATCTACAGGCATCCATGCCGGAAAGGCGCATGGATGGTGGGCCGTAGGGGCAGGCATCCCGAAACGCCCGTCCTGCCTTGATTGCGGGCCGCCATAGAGTCTATGCCAAGCCGCCGTGGGACTTATCCCCCAGCCGAGACCGTCTCGGGCACCATCAAATTGCACGAGCGCGCCTCGGCCGCGAAGCCAGCGTCATGCCATGCGATTGACTTCGGGCAGCGCCGCCTTACAATCTCTATAGCCACCGTCGCCCCCGACGGTCCAGTTCAACAACATTTTCCCACCGCCATGAGGCCGTGCCCACTCCAAACGCTCGCGACGCGACGGCCAGGCGCCATTTGTTAGAACCCATACTCGATGGTCGCCTTGGTGTTGCTTCCCGGTCTCGATGGCACGGGTCTACTGTTCGCTGACTTTGCCGCATCGTTCGGTCCGGAGGTGAAGGTCATTGTGGCGTCTTACCCAACGGACATTCCACTTGACTACTCTGAACTGGAGCCAATTGCCCGCTCCTTTCTCCCGCGAGATCAGCCGTTCTTCTTGCTGGCTGAGTCTTTCTCCGGGCCAATTGGCATCTCCATCTGTGCCTCCGCGCCTCCGGGGTTGCTGGGGTTGGTTCTGTGTTGCTCGTTTGCCCGCAATCCTGTGCCCGCGTTTGCGTCGTTGCGCGCGCTAGTCGGCATTGTTCCGCTTTCGGTCATGCCTGTCCGCTTGCTCGGCCTCTTCTTGCTGGGACGCTTTGCTTCATCAGCGCGTCTTGGCGCGCTTGCCAGGGCACTTGCGCTCGTTTCTGCGTCGGTTCTTCGCGCCCGCACTCGCGCGGTCCTGGCGGTCGATGTTTCCGCTTCGCTGCCGCTGCTGCGAGTGCCGGTGCTCTACCTCCGTGCCTCCGAAGACCGTGTTGTCGCGCGTTCTTCGTCCGAGTTGGTGGCCGCTCTGGCGCGGCAATGCAAAGTTGCCGAATTCGTTGCCCCGCACTTTCTGCTTCAGGTGTCGCCGTCGCCTGTGGCTGCCCGCGTCACCGAGTTCATGTGTGACCGAAGTGGGCACGAATAGCACGGTTCGGAGGACGGCCTGCAAACCCCGCTTGCAGCTACCTTCGGCGCTTCGCGGTCCGGCCGCCACTCACCTACAGCGTTGGGGCACGTAAGAATGCAGTCAACTCTGCCAACGGTCTTGTTGCTCCTCCTTTCCTGTGCGCCATTTCCTGCCGCCCCGGAGGATGTGTTTAGGTCCCCTCCGGAGGCCAAGGATTCGGGATACCGGCCGGGCAATGTCGTGCGCTGGTGTGAGGTTCAAAGAGACGGCCGCCTCCTGTATCACGGGCCGGTTTGGCGTTGGCATCGGAACGGCCGACAGGAGTCAAAGGCGAATTACATCTACGGCGCGGCAGAGGGCGACACGCCCTCTTGGCACGAAAACGGAAGGATGTCGTCGCATGGTGTATTCAAGAATGGCGACAAGGTCGGCCTCTGGAAATACTGGGACGAAGAGGGCCGCATCACAACCGAAGTTGCATACGCAGACTCGGGGCATCAGCGAACGGACTACTACCCCACCGGGAAGAAGAAGGCGTCCGGCGTCTTTGTTTCCAGTGGAAAGATCGGGAAATGGACCTATTGGAATGCCGACGGCAAGGAAAAAGCGAATTGTGATTTTGGCACCGGCGTCTTTGCGGTCACGACCAGGGCGTGCCAGGTGATCGCCGATGAACTCGATCCAGAGGGCTTTAGCCGCCCGATTCCAGTGGGCAGCCTCAATGCCGACGGCAGTTGCTCACTACGCATAGCCGACGAGCACTACGTGTTTAGTACTCCCCCAGGCTGGGTAGCCGATACCGAGGCCGGGAAGACGGAAGGTGCCCCGTTGGTATTCTATCCAGCAGGCGGCACCTGGCGCGGCGACAACGCGAATCTCTACGTCCGGGTGCTGTTCAAAGCTGGAGGTTCGTTCGAAACCGTGCTGAGACAGGAGGCCGAGGGCTTTAGCGAAAGTGTGGCTGAGTATTCAGAAACCGGGTCCAGCAGAGAACGGCTGAACAGTGGACTGTCGGTCGTCACGCGAACGATTACCTACAAATCCCTAACGAAAACGGATTCTCCGTTCTCGATCGTCGGGGACAACAAGGTGTTCGAAGCCCTCGGCTTCGTGGATGCTTCGCGTGAAGTCGTCCTGTTGGCAGTACTGACGAGCCCGTCCGAGAAGGATCACGCGGCCGCGACCGACGCACTGGGCGCACTTATCTGTTCCTTGAAAGTGGAGACGAAATGGCCGACCTCAACTATGTGTTCCAGCCCACGCAAGTCGCATTCGGCTCGGTGTGCGCGTGAAGACGGCGGTGGGCCTCTCGATGAATCGTCGTGTCCGCCCTGCGCTTGCCTCGATCAGGGAATGCTGGCGTCAAGGTTTATCTGGACGATTTTGGCATTCCCGGGCACGAATCCGAGTTACTGACTGCCGCACCGCCACCCTGGCCCTCCCCAGCGAAGGGGAGGCAAGCGGCGGGTCGGCGGTTTCGCGCAACGGCGACGGACGCGGCAGGCACCGTGGATACCCGGCCAGCAAGCGTTTTGCGCACTTGCCTTTGCGCCGAACCCGCCTCTCAGCCGGATTTGTTGCGCCGAATGCTGCGGTCTGCACGCTGGCGCCGGTTCGGCCGGCAGCGCGAAGGCCTGCCCCGCAAGCCGCGCCCTGCCTCGATCTGCCGGCAGGCACCGCCGAAAACGGCGTGGAATGACGATGCTGGCGGTGCATGGCTCGGGAGCCAGCCTGAATGCGCCTTGCGGCGTGGGTGCCCCGCGTGGGGCGGACACGCCGATACGTGGTCCGGCCCGTCCGCGCCGTCCCGTCCCGTTTGCCCGCCGGTGGACGCCACCGGATTACAATCGCTGCCACCATGACGCTGCGTGCTGGGAAGATCGTCGCCGCGGTGGCGGATCGCGCCGGCGTCCGTCACTTCGCCCACAAAAGGATCGCTCGATGAAAATGCTTATTGCAGGCTTGCTGTTGCTGGTTGCCGCCCCCGTGTTCGCGCAGACCTGGCTGTATCAGGCCACGCCGGCGATTGCACTGAACGTTGGCGACAAGTTTGCGGACCGCGCGCACAGCGTCGAATTCACCGTGACGCGGCCCGATGGCAGCACCACCCGCGCGACCGCGGCGCCGCAGGGTGACGGCTACCGCGCCGGCACCGTGCATTACCCGTCGGATTTCGGCAACGCCGGCACGCAGGTTGGCAATTACAAATGGGTCGCGCGGGTCAACGGCAAGGACGTTCTCACCGGAAGTTTCGCTTACCGGCCGGCACGCAACGGGCAAATGCTGTTCGTGCCCGAACGCGGCGTGCGCGCAGTGGATTGATGCGCGCGTCGAAATGCGTTGCGACTATCCGCCGCCGCTGTAGCCCGAAGCCCGACGCCTAGCCGACCTTGAAGCGGCGCACGTTGGCGCGCAGGTTGTCGACCACCGCTTCGAGTTCGCGCGACGATGCGGCGGTGTTGCCGACGTTGCCGTTGTTCCGCTCGGCCAGGCGGGCGATGTTCTCGGCGCGGTTGGCGATCTCGTGGCCGGCGTGCTTTTGCTCCAGCACGGCGCTGGTGATCTGATCGACGCCCTGGTGCGAGCGTTCCACCGCCGCCATGCTGCTGGCAAGCGCTTCGGAGACTTCGCGCAGGATGGTCGCGCTGTGTTCGAGCAGCGCATGGTTTGCCTTGACCGCGCCGATCAGAGTTTCCGATTGCGTGCCGATCGCCTGCGTTACCGACTCGATCTGTACCGCGGTCTGGCCCGACTTTTCGGCCAGGCTGCGCACCTCGTCGGCCACCACCGCGAAGCCGCGTCCCTGCTCGCCGGCCCGGGCCGCCTCGATCGCGGCGTTGAGCGCCAGCAGGTTGGTCTGGCCGGCGATCTCCTTGACGTTGCCGGTCAGGCTGCTGATGGTGCGCGTGCGTTCGACATATTCCTCCACCGACTGCTCGATGTCGCGGCCGGTATGGTCGATGTGGGCGATCTCCTGCAGCAGCCGGGCCAGGCTGGCGTTGCTGTGCCGGGCGGTGTCCAGGCTGACGGTGGAATGCTCGCGCAGCGTGCCGGCCGATTCGGCCACGCTGGCGATGCTGACGATCAGTTGTTGGATGCTGGCAGCGATCGCCGAGGCCGAGTCGCTCTGTTGCTGCGACGATTCGCTGACCTCGCCGACCACCTTCGACAGCGATCCGGAAGACGCAGCCACCCGCTCGGCCTGTTCGTGCACATCGCAGATCGTCCGCTGCATGCGGTCGAGGAAACGGTTGAACGCCTCGGCGGTGCGGCCGGCTTCGTCGCTCGATGTGACCGGCAGGCGCAGCGTGAGGTCGCCGTCGCCATCCGAGATGCGCTGCATTGATTGTTCGAGGCCGGCGAGCGCACGGCGATGGCGTTCGACAACGTAGAGCATGATGCCGAAGCCCGCCAGCATCGCCAGGCCGGCAGCCGCAAGGCTCGCCATCAGCGCATTGCGGCCGTTTTGCAGCATCTGCCGTTGGTCTTCCTGCACATGCGCCGACTGGCTTTCCTTGAGCTTGAGCAGCGCATCCTTGATCTGACGCCATACCGGCGTCTCGTCGCTGTTGAGCAACCGCACCGCCTCGGCCTGATCGGTGGCGGCAAGCGACTTGATTCTGGCCTTGACCGCGTTGTTCCTGGTCCAGTCGGTGGCGATCTGCTGCAGCGCCTGTTCCGCGGCGCTGCCCTTGTCCACCAGCGCGACGGCCTCCTGCTGCGATTTTTCGAACTGGGCGATCGCCTTGTCCAGATTGCCATAGGCCGTCTTGTTGGCCGGATCGAGAATGATGTTGCGCAACGCCTGGCCGGACTGCAGACCCTGCGCGTACATCTGGTCGACATGCTGCAGCAGCGCTTGGTCGGTTGCCAGGAAGTCGCTGAAGCGGCCGATCACCGACTGCTGGCTCGCCAGCGCAATCGCCAGCGCGGCCACCAGAAGCAGCGTGCCGACAGCCGAAGCGAATAGAAGCGGGGTACGGATGGTCTTGCTGCGCCAGAACACGGGGTTCTCCAGTTTGGTTAGCCAGGCTTGATGCGGGTTACGGGCAGGATCTACGGCAATCGCAGTCGCAGCTTGAACGGTGGTAGCGTCATGCTTGCGGCAACGCGCACGCCGAGGTCCGTCACACCAGCCGGTCGCGGCGCCACAGCGCGGGGAACAGGCGAATCCACAGTGCGGCGATCAGCAGCGTGCCCAGGCCGCCTGCCACGACCGAAGGAACGGTGCCGAGCAACGCCGCGGCGACGCCCGATTCGAACTCGCCGAGCTGGTTCGAGGCGCCGATGAACACCGAGTTGACCGCGCTGACGCGCCCGCGCATCGCATCCGGCGTTTCGAGCTGCACCAGCGACTGGCGGATCACCACGCTGATGCTGTCGGCCGCACCCAGCAGCGCGAGTGCCCCGAGCGAGAGCAGAAACGACGTGGACAGCGCGAACACGATGGTGCCGATGCCGAACACCGCCACCGACGCGAACAGCGTGCGCCCGACCCGGTCGCTCAGCGGCCGTTGTGCCAGATAGAGCGACATCGCCAGCGCCCCCGCAGCCGGCGCCGCCTGGAGCAGGCCGAGACCGCCCGGCCCGACGTTCAGGATGTCGCGCGCGAATATCGGCAGCAGCGCGGTGGCCCCACACAGCAGCACGGCGAACAGGTCGAGCGAAATCGCGCCGAGGATCACCGGCTGCTGGCGCACGTAGCGCAGGCCGGCGAACAGCGACTGATCGGCATGCGCCACCGTGGCGCTCGCGTCGGTCGGCGCCGGCAGGGTGAACATCAACAGCGCAGCGGCCAGAAAGGCCGCGCCGGCCACCGCGTAGACGACCGGCGCGCCGGCGAGAAAGATCAGCCCGCCGAGCGCCGGTCCGCCGACAATGGCGGTCTGCATGGCGGCCGACGACATCGCCAGCGCGCGCGGCAACTGGCGTGTGCCGACCAGCCGCGGCAGCAGCGACTGCATCGCCGGCATCTCGAACGCCCGCGCGGCGCCGATGCCCCCGACCAGCGCCAGGATGGTTACGCGCGACAGCGCATGGGCGGCGGCGCCGGCGGCGAGCGCCGCGCAGGCGGCCAGTTGCGCCAGCATGCACAGCATCGCGATGCGCCGGCGGTCGTGCCGGTCGGCCAGCGCGCCGGCCCACAGCGTGAGCGCCACCCGCGGCAGGAACTGCACCAGCCCGACCAGGCCGAGATCGAGCGCGCTGCCGGTCAGCTCGTATACCAGCCAGCCGGTCGCCACCACCTGCATCTGGTAGGCGCCCATCGAACCGACCCGGGCAAACCAGTAATGCAGGAACGCACGGACCTTCCACGGAGAGTAAGCACTGGCATCGAGCAGCGGCGGCGGGTTGCTCATCGGTTGCGGGCGTGCGCGCCGGCGACGCAGGGCGAGGCGGCGGGGTGGTCAGACATGGGCAGTCGTTGTCGACGGGCGGATGCACCCGATCATAGCAATTGCGCGATTGCGGCCGCGATGGCGTAATGGCGGCATGACCGCTGCGCAACGCCTTCGCCACGCCGTCGCGCCGTTCGCCAGGGGGCACCGCTCGCAGGCCGGACTGGGCGCGCTGCTGGCATTGCTGGCGGCCACCGGCTTCTCGTTCAAGGCCATCCTGGTCAAGCTCGCCTATCCGTATGGCGTGGACACGGTAACGCTGCTGGCGCTGCGCATGGCCTTCTCACTGCCGGTGTTCGCCCTGGTCTGGCTGAGCGAATCGCGCCGCGAAAGCCATGCCGGGGTGGCGCGGCGCGACTGGCTGAAGATCGGTGCGATCGGCGTGCTTGGCTACTATGGCTCGAGCTACCTCGATTTTCTCGGGCTGCAGTACATCAGCGCCGGGCTCGAACGCCTGATTCTCTACACTTACCCGACGCTGGTCCTGCTGATTTCCCGCTTTGCCTTCGGAAGGCGTATCGGCCGCCGCGAACAGGTGGCGCTGGCGCTGTGCTACATTGGGATCTTTGTGGTGTTCGGCCACGACCTTGCGCAGGCCGGCGACAAGCAGCGGGTTCTGCTTGGCGGCGGTCTGATCTTCGCCAGTGCGCTTACCTACGCGTGCTATCTGACCGGCAGCGGCCGCCTGCTGGTGCGGGTCGGCGCCGCGCGTTTCACGGCCCACGCCATGATCTGCGCCAGCGTGGTCGTCCTGCTGCAGTTCGTTGCGATGCGCCCGCTGACAGCGCTCGACCTGCCATGGCAGGTGTACGGTCTGTCGGCCGCGATGGCGATCGTCAGCACCGTGCTGCCGACCTTCATGCTGTCGGCGGCGATCCGGCGGCTCGGCAGCGACCAGGTTTCGCTGATCGGCAGCGTCGGCCCGGTGACGACGATCCTGTTCGGCTGGTGGCTGCTCGGCGAGTCGGTTTCCGCGATCCAACTCGCCGGTGCGGCGCTGGTGCTGGCCGGCGTGCTGTTGGCCAGCCGCCGTCCGGGCGCCTGAGGCCGTGCCCGCGTTCAGGCAGACAGGATTGCCCGCGGCAGACGCACGCTGAAGGTAGTGCCTTCGCCGAGCACGCTGCTGACGGCGACGCTGCCGCCGTGCCGCTCCACCACGGTTTTCACCATCACCAGCCCGAGCCCCGCGCCACGCGCCTCCGGCTGACCCGGGGCGGAGAATCGCGCATAGCGGGTAAACAACTGGCCGATGTGCTCGGGCGCAATGCCGTAGCCCTGGTCCGCGACCTGAATCAGCAGATTTTCACCGTCCTCGCGCAGGCTGACATGCACCGCGGTCTTCGGCGGGCTGTACTTGATCGCGTTGTCGAGCAGGTTGGTGATCGCACGCCGCAGTAGACCGGCGTCGCCGAGGACGGCGGCATCCCAGGCGCATTCGGTGGCGAGCGTGATGCGGATCGACTTCTGCTCGGCCGCAGCCCAGGCCTCGTCGGCGGCATCCTGCACCAGCGTGGCCGCGTCGAGTTCGACGAAACGCCGCGGATCGGCCGCCTCGGCGCGCGCCAGGCGGAACAGGTCGTCGGCAAGATCCAGCGCGCCGTGCGCATAGCGCCCGATCAGCGCGAGCTTGTCGGTGCTGGAAGGGTGCGCGGATCGCGAGGTGTCGTCGATCAGCGTCACGATCGAGGCCAGCGGCGAGCGCAGATCGTGCGAGATGAAGCGCATGGTTTCGTCGCGGGCCTTCTGCGCGGCGTGCAATTCCGAGGTGTCGGCGAAGCTGGCGATATAGCCGGCCAGCCCGTCAACCTGGACCAGCCCGATCACCGAGACGAACAACTGCATGCCGCGCGCAGTCTCGCATTCGAATTGCAGCAGCGAGCCGACTTCGCCCAGTTCGGCCAACTGCGCCGGGAAATCGATCGGCGCCCGCGTCTGCAGGGCCGACAGCAAGCCGAGCAGCGTCTGGCCGCGCAGCGAGGCATCGTCCTGCGCGAGCAGCACGCGCAGGCGGTGATTGGCCAGCACTACCTGCTGGCGCCCGTTGGCGACCAGCACGCCGACCGGCAGGCCGTTGAGCGTTTCTTCGACGAAGCGGCGGGCGGTGCGCTGGCGCTGCACGGCGGCGCGAATCAGTTCGATGCTGTTGCGCAGGGTGTCGGGCGAATGGCGATCGACCGGCGCCTGACTCAGCCCGAGTACATCCGGTTCGAGCTGCAACTGGCGCAGTTGGACATCGATGAAGCGCTGCGTCGACTCGAGCCGTCGCCAGCTCCACAGCGGGTAGGCGATCAGGCCGGCGAAGAGCAGCGGCGTGGGCGCAAACCAGATGCCGCGCCAAATCAGCAGCATGGCCGGCAGGACGAGCGACAGCACCAGCAGGGCGGCCGAGGCCAGCAGTCCCCGCCGGGCGGAAGTGCGCAACAGCACCAGCATGAGGACGGTCGTCAGCACCGCCGCCACCAGGGCGATGCGCCCCCGGTCGATGGTCTCGATGGCGCGCCCTTCGATCAGCGACTGCAGCACGTTGGCATGGAACTCGACGCCCGGCATGGTGCGTCCGAAGCCCGAAACCGGCGTCGGATAGGCATCGCCGAGTCCTATCGCGGTTGCCCCGACCAGCACGTACTTGCCGGCCAGATCTTCCTTGCGCACGCGCCCGGCGAGCACGTCAACATACGAGAAGTGGCGGTAAGTTCCGGGTGGTCCGGCGAAAGGAATGCGCAGCCAGCGCTCGCGCAGCCAGGCGCCGGCATCGGCCGGATCGGCGGCGTTGGCGCGCTGCCGGGCGTAGGGTTCGGCGACCGAAGGATTCGCGCTCTGCAACAGGGACAGCGCGAGTTGCGGATAGCGCGCCGCGCCCAGACCTGCCCACAGGTAGACGCTGCGCGTCACGCCGTCGGGGTCGAGTTCGGCGTCGATATGGCCGAGTCCGCTGGCAGCCGCGGCCAGGGCGGGAATCGGTGCGACCTCGCTCAATTGGCGATCGGCACCCACGTCCAGCGCGACCGCCAGCACGGTGCGACGGTTCTGCCGGATCGCCCGCTCCATTGCCGCATCGCCCTTGCCGTCGCCGCCCTCGGGTTCGCTGAGAATCAGGTCCAGCAGCACGCCACGCGAGTCGGCGTCGGTCAGGCGCTCGATCAGGGTGGCGTGAACCGCCCGGCGCCACGGCCAGCGCCCGATTTGCGATAGGCTGTCGTCGTCGATGCCGACAATCACGATGTCTTCGCGCGGCGCGCGTTCCGCCAGGCTCAGCAACGCGTCGTAAAGCGCTTGGTCCGCCCGCCACATCCATTGCTGCCAGGCGCATGCAGCCGCCAGCAGGGCGATCAGCAGCGACAGCACCCACCATTCGATGACCGCACGACGATCGGTCGTGCCCGCCTTGTCGGGGCGGGCCGGGCCGGCGTGCGGGGTGGCGGAGCTGTCCGGCATCATCGGCTCATCGGCCGCTGCTACAGCAGGGGTACCAGCAGGAGCAGCAGCCACCACGGCTTGCCGTAGGGAATCTCGATTTTCTGGGTGGCCGTGTAGGGGCCGACGTAGCCGTCGGGATCGATGGCGCGGACGCGCATGAAATAGGTGCCGGCGCCGGGCTTGGGCAGGGAGATGGTCGGCTCGCTCAGCGCGCGGGCTTCGATCGGCTGCGAAAACGTCTCGTCCTTGGCGAGTTGGAATTCGAAGGTCTGTCCGGGCTCGGCCGGCCACGAGAACGACAGCGAGTTGTCGTCGATCTTCGCCGGCTCTGGATTGGCCGGCGGCGGGCGCAACTGGAAGCGCTGCACATCGCCCCATGGGCCGGCGTCGCCATCGGCGCGAACGCTGCGCACGCGCCAGAAGTAATCGGCCGGCGCCAGCTTGCCGGTAGTAGCCAGCTTGGTTTCTGCCACCCGCTCGTCCGTCAGCACGGTCTCGGCGAACGAGGCGTCGCGGGCCAGCTGGAACGCATAATGCTGCGCCTCGCTGGCCTGCGCCCATGCGAAAGCTACCGTGTCGGCGCGCAGCTTGGCCCTGTTTTGCGGCTGCGAGGCAAATGGCGGCTCCGGCCGCGCCTTGAGGCGGAACGCCAGGTCGGCGTCGCGGCCTTCGAGGCCGAACTCGTCGATTGCCCGCACGCGGACGTGGTATTCGCCATCGGCCAGGTCGCCGAATTTGGCTTCGGTCGAGCCGAACACCGCTTGCGCGAGAATCGGCCGGAACGACGCGTCGGCGGCGATCTGGGCGCGATAGGCGCGCGCGCCTGTCACCGCGGCAAACGGCACCCGCACCAGCGGACGTTCCTGCACCGCGGCGGCGGGCGAGATCGCCGGCGGTGCGAGCAAGGCAACCGGCTTGGCGATCGAGCCGCCAGCCGCGACGACGCCGAAACCTTCGTTGAGCGGCAGGCGGGCCTTGCCTGCCTTGACACCGACCGCGCCTTCGGTCACTTCGGCCCGGGTGGTGGCTGGCGCTGCGCCCGGCTCTTCGGTGCCGACCCGAAACCGGGTGCCGCGCACGCCGACGGCGGCAGTCGGCGTCAGGATGCGGAAGCGGGCGGCCGGCCCGCGCTGCTTGGCGGCCTGGGTTTCGACCCGGCCGCTGTTCAGGCGCAACTGCGCGTCCTGCAGGTCGGTGCCGTGCAGGACGGTGAGCGATTCAACGTTCAGGCGGCTGCCGGGTTGCAGGGTCAGCAGGGAACCGTCGGACAATTCGATCGTGGTGCTGCCGTTGTCACCGGTGACGATCTCATCGCCGCCGCCGATTCGCGCGCCGGCTTCCAGCGGTCCGCGTTTGCCGGAAACCTCGCCCTGCGCTTGTGCGACGCGCGCCGTGACCGGATCGGAACGCATCAGCGAAAGCGGAATGCGCAATATGGTGCCGGCCGGCATCCGGTACGGGTCGGCAATACGGTTGATGCGCTGGACCCGCCGCCAGTCGTCCGGGCGCCGCAGCATGGTCGAACCGATGGCGATCAGCGTGTCGCCGGGTTCGGCGGTGTAGCGATAGAAGCCGGGCATTTCGGCCGCAGCGACGGGCAGGACGACCAGCGCCCCGACCAGGGCATTGATTACGGACAAACGCTTGATTCTCATCTTTTCAGGTTCCAGGTCGACTAGTTGGAATTTCTCGCAACTGTGCAACGGGACGGCTCGCGCTTGTAGTTACAGATGCAACAGAACAAGCAAACAACTGTCCGGAAAAGAAAAATTGGGTGAAATCTGTCGTCGCTGCGGGTCCGGAATTTACCGATATGGCCATGCAGCGTGACTTATGCCACACTTTCGCCCGGCCGAGCAGCAGGGAGGCTTGCGTTCAGCGGCTGCCTCGACGCAATTGAGCTAAACCATAACCCACCAAGGAGAGCATGAATGAGCATGATGTCGGAGTTCAAGGAGTTTGCAGTCAAGGGCAATGTCATGGACCTTGCCGTAGGCGTGATCATCGGCGGGGCGTTCGGCAAGATCGTCGACTCGCTGGTCAAGGACATGATAATGCCGATTGTCGGCAAGATCTTCGGCGGACTGGATTTCTCCAACTACTTTGTCCGGCTGGCCGACGCGCCGGCAAGCTACACCGGTCCGCAGACCTACGACGCGCTCACCAAGGCCGGCGTTCCGCTGTTCGCCTACGGGAATTTCATTACCGTTCTCATCAATTTCATCATTCTGGCATTCATCATCTTCTGGATGGTCAAATTGATCAACTCGGCCAAGAAGGCGCCGCCCCCGGCCGAAGAAGCGCCGCCGACGCCCGACGATGTTCTGTTGTTGCGCGAGATTCGCGATGCGCTGAAGGGCAGGTATTGATACCTCGGTTGCGGGCACCCGCAAAAAAGACAACGGCGCCAGTGGCGCCGTTTTGCTTTGCGCTGGCGCGGTATCAGGACTTCTCGTCGTCCGCCGACAGACTTTCGAGCCGGTAGCCATAGTTGTAGGCCGGCGTAAGGCGGAAGCCGTTTTCCGGCCGCAACTCTAGTTTGCTGCGTACCCGGCTGACGTGGGTGTCCACCGTGCGTGTGGCCACCGACGCGTTGCGACCCCACACGGCTTCCAGCAGGTGTCCGCGCGAGAGCAGCCGGCCGAGGTTGCGAAACAGGAACACCGCGAGATTGAACTCCTTTTCGGTCAGTTCGATTTTCTCGCCGTTGCGCAGCGCGCGGTGCGTGTTTACCTCGAAACGGTACGGCGGGTGCTCCACCACGTCCTGTTCGCGGTTGCGCGGCTGGCTGCGCCGCCAGACCGCGGTGATGCGCGAGATCATTTCCGCGCGCCGTACCGGCTTGACCATATAGTCGTCAGCGCCGGCGGACAGCGCTGAAACGATGTCCTCTTCTTCCTTGCGTGCGGTGATGAAGATGATCGGCACCGATTCGCTGCGCTGTTCGCGCAGCCAGTGCAGTACCTCTTCGCCCGACTGTTCGGGGAGTATCCAGTCGAGCAGAAAAACGTCGAAACTCTCGCGACCGACATCGCGTTTCAGGTCGCGGGCGCTCGCATAGGTGTGGACATCGTGCCCCGCGTCGCGCAGCCAGGCGGACAGCGTTGTCGCTTGAACGGGATCGTCTTCCAGCAGCGCGATTCTCACGATGTTTCTACGATGGCCGGGTTTCCATGGAACGGCATTCTACCCCTATGACGCTGCCACGGTACATGGCGGCCATGCCGCGGCTCGACGGGCTGCGGCGCACAGCTCGGTCCTGCGCCATATGGTCTTTCCGGCCGCCAACCGCAAGGCGTCCAGCGATGCGGCGGGGGAGTGCGGATCGGCCATGCGAAACGCAAGTCAGCAGAGCATGTCGCCCCAGATGTTCTTCGCCCAGGCAAGGGCGAACCGGCCTTCCACCTCGTTCGGCGAAGCGGAGACGCCCCCGGCGCCCTTCACCGGCTGCAGCGTGCCGGTCGCGGCATCGTAGGCATGAACCGACGCGACGTGAATGACGTTTCGGTTGTCCACGAAGCTGTAGCAGGTGTTCACCGCGAGCGGCTGGTCGCTCGGCGGCTGGCCGGCCAGCAGATTGACGATCGCCGCGGCCGCCAGTTTTCCTTGCTGGTTGGCGATGTGGCCGGACTTGGGCATGGTGGGCGCCGGAAAAGTGGCGTCGCCGAGCACATGGATTCCCTTGACGGCAGTCGATTCCATCGACAGCCAGTCGATGGCGCACCAGCGCTGGTTGACGTTGATCAGGCCGGCTCGCTGCGCGATCTGGCCGGCCCGCTGCGGCGGCACCACGTTGAGCACGTGGGCCCTGACCCTGTCGAACTCGAGTATCGCGGTCCGCTTGGCGACATCGACATCGCGCAGTTCGCTCTGCGGCCGGTATTCGACGATGCCCTGGTAGGCATCGGCCCATACTTTCATGAACAGGGCTTTCTTCGATACGACCTCCTCGTTCGCGTCGAGAATCAGAACCCGCGATTTCGGCTTGTGTTGCCTGAAATACCAGGCCACGAGGCTGGCTCTCTCGTAGGGTCCGGGCGGGCAGCGGTAGGGTGACCTCGGAATGCAGATGGCGTAGGTGCCGCCGTCGGGCATGGTTTCCAGCTGCTTGCGCAACGCGACGGTCTGGGGTCCGGCTTTCCAGGCATGCAGGACGGTCTCCGGCGCCGCAGCATCGGCGAGGCCGGGCAGGTTGTCGTAGATGAAGTCGATGCCGGGGGAAAGCACGAGTCGGTCGTAACGCAGCGTGTCGCCGTCCGCCAGCCTGACACTGCGCTTGTCTGCGTCGATCGCGACGGCTTCATTATGCACGACGGTGACGCCGTGGCGCTTCAGACCGTCGTAGCCGAGGGTGATGTCCGCCAGTGTCTTCTCGCCGACGATAACCAGGTTGGAAATCGGGCAGGAGACGAACCGGGCGTTGCGCTCGACCAGGGTCACGTCAACGCGGCCTTCGCTCCACATGCGCAGGTACTTCGCTGCGGTGGCACCGCCGTACCCACCGCCGACCACCACCACATGGCCCGAAGCCTTGCGGCTGGCCGTACCGCAACCATAGAGGGCGGCGAGCGCGCCGGTGGCGCCGGCCACACGCAGGAAGGTCCGTCTGTCGCATGGTCCCATCGCCGCCCCTTACTTCTGCGCCGCGAACCAGACGGCGATCAATTCGAGTTGCGCTTCGGAATACCCCTTGGAAATCTGGTGCATGATGGTCGCAGGCTTGGCGCCACTGCGAAACTCCCGGAGCTTGGCCAGAAGCCGGTCTTTGTCCACCCCGGCCAGCGTTTCCATTCCGCCTAGGCTCCTGCCATTGGTGCCGTGGCAGTTGGCGCAGGTCGCCGCCAGATTGCGCGCCAGGTCCGTATCCACGGCCAGGACAGGCGCCGGTGCAAGGCCTGCGTGGCCGGCGACAATCGCCAGCGCGGCGACGAAAGCGGTTTTCATCGTTGTTCCTCCTCTTCGAGCGGCGCGGGTCTCGGGGTGCCGTCACTGCTCAACAAACACCTGGTCGCGTGCAACAAAACACATGGAGTCACCATGCTGCTTGGTCCCGGTGCCAGTCCGTTCTCTTTCACCGGCACCGGTCAGCGGCAGAGGCGGCAGCCAGTCTAAGACATTGAACGCGAGAGTGTGCTTGCGGCGCGGCACCTTCGAGCCTGCCGGATCGGCGCCGGATCGGTCGCGGGGCGAGGTGTCGGTACAGACCGACGGATAAACGCCGAATTGGCGGGCAAAGTTGCCCCATGATTTCGTTGCCCCGGTTCGGTGCATCAGCTTAACTGCGTCAGCGGCTCGAACCGGCGAGCCATCGAACGAGCCCGGCCCGGCCGGGCTATCCGGGATGGTTATTTTCCGGGCTGTCGTCGTTTTGCCACAAATGCTTAGGCTTCGGCGCCCAGACATGTGCGGTTACAATTGCGGACAGAATCGCCAATCCGGCGACGGTAAAATTCGCGTCGTTTCGCGGGAAACGACGTCACGTTGATGAGGTGCTGCATTGGGTCCCCAGACTGAACCACGCCGCGTTAGCGGCCTGCTGCAGCGCGGTTTCACGCTGCTCGAACTGCTGGTGGTGATGCTGATCATCGGGCTGCTGGCCGGTTACGTTGCCCCGCAGTACTTCAAGCAGGTCGGCAAATCCGAGGTCAAGACGGCGCGGGCGCAGATCGAGGCGCTGGGCAAGGCGCTCGACCAATACCGGCTGGACACCGGGCACTACCCGAGCACCGAGCAGGGGCTGGCGGCGCTGATGGCCAAGCCGGCCAACGAAACCAAGTGGGACGGGCCGTATCTGAAGAAAGCCGTGCCGGCCGACCCGTGGGGCACGGCCTATCAGTACAAGCGGCCGGGCGAACACGGCGAATACGACCTGTGGTCGTTCGGCAAGGACGGCCAGGCCGGCGGGACCGACGAGGCCGCCGATATCAATAGCTGGGAGTGATCCGGCTTTTTCATCGAGCAGGGCAACGGTGGCCGGGTGCAGCCGGTCATTCCTTTGACACCGGAACAGGGGAACATGCGCTTTGAGGTAAAGGCGATGCGCGAAGGTGGCGCCGTGACCCGACTGGCACTCGATGCCAGCGACGAACATGATGCGTCACGCTTGGCCAAGGCTCAGGGTTATGCGGTGCTGTCGGTCCGGTCGCTGCAGCCCTTGCGCGCGCTCGGACGGCGCCGCCACGCCTTTCCGCTCGGCATGTTTGCACAGGAATTGCTTACCCTGCTGGAAGCCGGGCTGGCGATGGTGGAATCACTGGAAACGCTCAAGGAAAAGGAGTCGCACCCCGAGCGCGCCCAGGTGTTATCGCGGATAGTCGGCAGCCTTTACGAAGGCCAACCTCTGTCCCAAGCGCTGGCGGCCCAGCCCGAGGTGTTTCCGCCCTTGTTTGTGGCGACGGTCCGGGCGTCCGAAAAAACCTCGGACCTTCCGGAAGCCTTGCGCCGCTACGTCGCCTATCAGAGCCAGCTTGACGTAGTGAAAAAGAAGCTGGTCAGTGCGGCGATCTATCCCTTCCTGCTGCTGGGCGTCGGCTCGATGGTGGTGGCGTTTCTGTTGCTGTACGTGGTGCCGCGCTTTTCGCGGATCTTTGAAGACATGGGAACGAATATCCCGGCGCTTGCCAAGGTGCTGGTCAAGTGGGGTGGATTCGTCAATGAACATGGTGGAACGGTGGCGATTGTCGGGGGCATTGCAGTGACGCTGTTTCTTTTCTGGATTTCGCGCAAGAGCACCCATGCCTGGCTGTTGGCGCAATTGTCGCGAATTCCGGCGATCGGGGAGCGGGTGCGCGTCTATCAGCTTGCCCGCTTCTACCGCACGGTGGGAATGCTGCTGCGCGGCGGGATGCCGATCCTGAGTTCCCTGTCGATGACCAGCGAGCTTTTGCATGCGCATTTGCGCGTGCGTCTCCAACTCGCCGCCGAGGGGGTCCGGGAAGGCCGGTCGATTTCACAGTCGATGGAAGCGCATGGACTGACCACGCCGGTCGCATTGCGCATGTTGCGGGTCGGCGAACGCACCGGGCAGATGGGCGAAATGATGGAGCGCATCGCCGCGTTCTATGATGAAGAAATCGCCCGCTGGGTCGACTGGTTCGCCCGTGTCTTCGAGCCGGTGCTGATGCTGTTTATCGGTGCGGTCATCGGCACTGTGGTGGTGATGATGTATTTCCCGATCTTCGAGCTTGCCGGGAGCATTCAATGAACGCGGTCGTATCGCCCCGCCGCTTCACCCAGACGGAATTGCAGAAGGCGCGTTCGGTCGCCGACTCGGCGCGCCAGCCGGTGGTGGCGGTGCTGGAGGAGCAGTCCGGACTCGATCCCGACGCTTTTGTCGAAGCCCTCGGTGCGACGCTTCATTACCCGACGCTCACCATGTACCAGTTGCACCAGCTCACTCCCGCGTTCGATCGCGTCTCGTTCGCCGAGGCGATGGCGCGCGAATGTCTGGTTTTCAGCGGTCCGGAGGGCAAGGGGCTGATCGTCGTCATCGGCGATCCGTTCAACACGACGGTACTTGATTGGGCGGAGTCGCGGGTGAACCAGCGCTTCCTGGTCTTCGTCGCGCATCGCGCCGACATCGCGGCTTACATGTCGCGCTATGAAGAGAATCTTCGCGCGATGGACGGCATGCTGCCCAACGAAGCGGCCAGCGAGACGGCCGCCTCAGGGGTAGACGATCTGTCGTTCAAGACCATCGCCGAAGACACGTCGCCGGTGGTCAAGCTGGTTCGCTCGACGCTTTACGACGCGCTCAAATCCGATGCCTCGGACATTCACCTCGAGTCGACGCCGACCGGATTGGTGATCAAGTACCGCATCGATGGCGTGCTCAACACGATCGGTTCGGTCGCCGGCGTCGACATGGTCGAACAGGTGATTTCACGCATCAAGGTGATGGCCGAACTCGATATCGCCGAGCGGCGAGTTCCGCAGGACGGCCGCTTCCGCGTGCTGACACGCGGGCGCGAGGTCGATTTTCGCGTCTCGATCATGCCGTCGATCCACGGCGAGGATGCGGTGCTGCGGATTCTCGACAAGCAGGCCCTGGCCGACCAGATGCGCGGCTTGCGGCTCGACTATCTGGGCTTTGACGACAGCATGATGGTGCTGCTGCGCAAGCTGGCGGGCGAGCCCTACGGCATGTTCCTCGTCACCGGCCCGACCGGCTCCGGCAAGACCACCACGCTCTACGCGGCGATCAGCGAGATCAATAGTGGCCGCGACAAGATCATCACCATCGAGGATCCGGTCGAATACGGATTGCCGGGCGTGCTGCAGATCCCGGTCAACGAGAAGAAGGGCCTCACTTTCGCCCGTGGCCTGCGTTCGATCCTGCGTCACGACCCGGACAAGATCATGGTCGGCGAAATCCGCGACGCGGAAACCGCGCAGATCGCGATCCAGTCGGCATTGACCGGCCACCTGGTATTCACCACGGTGCACGCCAACAACGTGTTCGACGTGCTGGGTCGTTTCACCCACATGGGTGTCGATCCGTACAGCTTCGTTTCCGCGCTGAATGCCGTGCTGGCGCAGCGTCTGGTGCGCGTCAATTGCCCGCATTGCGCGGCAATCGACAAACCCAGCGACGCGCTGCTCGCCGATTCGGGCCTTTCGCGCGCCGAGACGGCGGCGTGGAGTTTTCGTGCCGGCCGCGGTTGCGGGCAATGTCGCGGCACCGGCTACAAGGGGCGCAAGGCAATCGCCGAGGTGCTGCAACTGAACGATGAAATCCGCGAACTGATCGTCGCCCGGGCGCCGATTCGCGCCATCAAGGACGCGGCGGTCAGGAACGGGTTGCAGTTTCTCAGAGGATCCGCGCTCGAACTGGTCAAGCGCGGCGATACGACATTGAGCGAGATAAACCGTGTCACTTTTGTCGACTGACCTGCTGCGTCTTTTCGTCAGTCCGCGGCGCGTGGTTGCCCTGCGGCTGGCCGGGTTGTCGCGCAAGAGTGTCGTACTCAAACAGGTCTACAAGGCCGCGCCGGGTCACGAAGTGGACTGGCACGGCGCGATGTTCGGGCTCGAGTCGGCACTGCGCGAACTGTCCGGCGGCGTCGGCAAGCTCGAGGTGTTGGTCTCCAATCATTTTGCCCATTATCAGTTGCTCATGCCGCAGGGCAGTGCGGGCAGCCTGACTCTCGAGGAGGACCGTGCCTACGCGCAGCACTGTTTTTCAAAGGTCTTCGGCCACGACGCCGATGGCTGGGAACTGCGGGTCAGTTACGAGCGCGCCGGATCTCCCCGCGTCTGCTGCGCGATCGCAACCGATTTCTTGACCGCGCTGTCGTCGCGAGCGGAAGAGTCCGGCGTCAAGCTGGTTTCGGTCCAGCCGTATCTGGCCGCGGCGTTCAATCAGTGGCGCCAGCAGATCGACAAACGCACGCTGTGGTTCGCGGTGGTTGAACAGGGGCGGCTGGTTCTCTCGCGCTTCGAAGAAGGAGCGTGGCGCTGGCTGCGCAGCGTGCGAGTCGGTCGCAGGTGGATGGAGGATTTGCCGGATCTGGTCGCGCGCGAGCAGCACCTGGCAGGTATCGATGCCAGTTTGGCCGGCGAGGTGCTGGTGTTTTGCCCGGAGGTGCCGGTGCTCGCGGTTCGGGCGGATTCGGGGTTTTCCATCAAGCAACTGCAATTGCCGGCGCGTTCGGGGTTTTCGCCGGTTACCGACGGCGCCTTCGGTCTGGCGCTGGTCGGATAGGGTCGAAAATGCGTGCATTGACTCTTGATTTTCGACGCAACGTACGGCCGCATGGCTGGATCAATACAGTGCTGCTGCTGGCGGGCGTTGCGGCGGCAGGTTTCGCCGGTTGGTCGGCGTGGCAGACGTCGGCGGATCTGCACGCCCTCGAAGCGACGCTGGCGAGTCTGAGCAAGCAGCCACAACGCAAGGCGCCGTTGCGCGCCGGGGCGGACGCGCAGCAATTCGAACGCGAGACCCACGTGCTGGCCAACGTGGCGTTGGAACTGAATACGCCGTGGAATCCGCTGTTCCGCGCGCTCGAGGCGGCACCGCAAAAGATCGCGTTGCTGTCGATCGAGCCCGATGCCCACAAGCGCGAACTGATCCTGACCGGAGAAGCGAAGGACTTCAAGGAAATGCTCGACTACGTTCGTTACCTGCAGGAGCAAACCATGCTCTCGGGCATTGCGCTGCAGACCCACCAGATCAATCAGCAGGACCGCGACAAGCCGGTGCGTTTTCGCATCACGGCAGGCTGGACGGTGCACTCATGATCGCCTCGGTCATCCAGCAGGTCAGGTACTGGCTCGGCCTCGTCGGGCAGCCCGGCCTGGTCGGCATTGCCCTTCTGGTCGCCGCAGTCGCGCTCGCGGGTTCTGTGGTGCTGCCGCAACAGGAGCGGATGGCCAAGCTTGAACAGGAAATCGAGCGCATTCGGCGCGCCCCGCCGGTGACCGAAATCGCACCCCCGGAGACACAGGAGGTGAAGGTCGAGAAGTTCTATCGCAACCTTCCGCAGTCGACGACCACACCGGACTGGCTGCAGAAGGTATTTGACGCTGCGACGACAAACGGGGTCGTGCTCGAACAGGGCGAGTACATTCTCTTGTCGAACCCGAACGCCAAGCTCGAGCAGTACCGCATCATCTTCCCGCTCAAGGGCTCCTATCCGCAGCTGCGCAAGTTCACCGCCGCGGCCCTGGAGGCGGTTCCCGCGTTGGCGCTGGAGTCTTTGGTGTTCAAGCGCGAAAAGATCGCCGATGGATCGGTGGATGCGAAAATCACTTTCCTGCTCTATCTGGAGCGGACCCGGTGAAGCCGACACGCACGCAGTTGATTCTCGCACTTGCGCTGGTTGTGGCCGGCCTGCTGGCCTGGTTTGCTCCACAGGAAACCAACGACGACAAGGGCGTCGTCGAGCCGGCGGCGCGCGCGCGAACCGCAAAGCCGCCTGCTCCGGAGACATCAACTGAAGGGCCGGTTCGACAGAATGCGTTTGTCCCCGAGCCTCGGCAGCGGCTCGACGGCAAGACGCCGGACCTGTTCAAGCCGGCGAGCTGGTTCGTGCCGCCGCCTCCGCCGCCACAGCCCAAACAATCGTTGATCCCGCCCCCGCCCCCTCCGCCGCCGCAGGCGCCGCCACTGCCCTTCACCTTCATGGGACGTTACGACGACGGCGTGAAGCCGGTTTACCTTTTCACGCGAGGCGATCTGGTCGTGACGGCAGCGGTGGGTGACAAGCTCGACGGTTCATATCAGTTGGAGGCGTTGCAGGGCAATTCCCTGGTGATCAACTACCTGCCGCTGAACCAGAAACAGACACTCGACGTTGGAGCACCTCGGTGAACGCAAAAAAACAAACTGCGCCTCGGCGCGCGCGCAGTCTGCGCAACGGGGCGGGCATTCTGCTTGCAACGCTTATGCTCTTCGGCTGCGCCGCCCAGCGCATGCAAAAGGAAGGCCGCACGCTGATAGACGAGGGCAGGGTCGAGGAAGGGCTGGCGCGGTTGCAGGAGGCGTCGCGCGAGGATCCGGCTGACGGAGCGATCCGAGCCGAACTTCTGCGCAGCCGCGAACAGGCAGTTGCGCGGCTGGTCAATTCCGCTTCTTCCGAGCGTGCGGCGGAAAGGTTCGATGTTGCCGAAGCCCTGCTGAGGCGCGCTGAAGGGATCAGCTCCAATGACGCCAAGGTGCGGGCGGCCCAAGAGGCATTGAGTGTCGATCGACGGCACCTCGCGGCACTGAACGATGCGCAGTCGCTGCTGAAGAAGGGGGATGTCACGGCGGCGCGAGAGAGGGTCGCGGCAGTACTGGTCGAAAACCCGTCGAACGGCCGTGCGATGACCCTGCGTCGCCAGATTGAGGATACCTCAGCACGCGAGACGGTGACCGGGCCGACGCTCAACAACAAACTGCGCAAGCCGGTCACGCTGCAGTTTCGCGATGCGAACCTGAAGATGGTGCTCGAGGCGCTGTCGCGTACCAGCGGCCTCAACGTGGTGCTCGACAAGGATGTGCGCAGCGACCTGAAAGTGACGGTATTCGTCAAGGACACCAATGTCGAGGACACGCTTGACTTGATCCTGTTCCAGAACCAGTTGGAAAAGAAGGTGCTCGGCGACAACACGGTGTTGATTTATCCGAACACGCCGGCCAAGGCGAAGGACTACCAGGATCTGAAGATCCGCCGATTCCAGTTGGCCAATGCCGACGTCAAACAGGCACAGACGGCACTCAAGACGCTGCTCAAGACGCGCGACGTCTTCGTCGATGAGAAGACCAATTCGGTCATCATCCGCGATACCCCCGCAGCCGTCCGGCTGGCGGAAAAGCTGATGGCATCACTCGATACCGCCGAGCCGGAGGTGATGCTCGAGGTCGAGGTGCTGGAGATTACGCGCAATCGCGCAATGGAACTGGGCATCGCGTGGCCGGCGTCGATCGGTTTGACGACGGCTACCGGCCTGGGAAATTCCACCCAGTCGATAGTGAACACGAACGGCGTGCCCACCGTAGTCACGACGCCGACGGGGAATCAAACTCTCGATTCACTGAGAAATATCAACTCCAAGTCCATTTTTCTGTCTGCACCACTTTCTGCTCAGATCAATGCGTCGAAGACAGATGGAGATGTGAATACGCTGGCCAGCCCGCGCATCCGGGCGCGCAACCGGGAAAAAGCCAAGATTTTGATTGGGTCGCGTGTGCCGGTGATCACGAATTCGGTCACGCCGGTCGCCAGTGGTACGCCGGTGGTAACGGGTTCCGTCACCTATCTGGACGTCGGGCTCAAGCTTGAAGTGGAACCCAATGTGCATCTTGATGGTGACGTTGCCATCAAGATAAACCTCGAGGTGAGCAACATTACGAATGTCGTTTCCCAGGGTACGTCTGGTACGCGGGCCTACGAGATAGGTACGCGCACAGCGCAGACCGTGTTGCGCCTGAGGGATGGAGAAACCCAAATTCTCGCCGGTCTGATCCAGGATGACCAGCGCCGCGATGCGACCAAAATCCCGGCGCTCGGCGACATTCCGATCTTGGGGCGCCTGTTCGGGAGCCAACGCGACGACGGACGCAAGACCGAGATCGTTCTGTCAGTCACGCCGCGTGTCGTGCGCAATCCGCAGATCTACGATGTCGACAGCCTCGAATACTGGTCCGGCACCGAAGCGGGCTTGCGCAACGGCACGATCAGCCTGAAGGGGGCCGGAACTTCAGGCGTGATGGGCGCGCAGGCGAGTGCTTCTGCGCCCGCACAGCAGGCTGCTGCTCCGCAGCCTTCCATACAACCACCGCCCGCCCCGCCGCCCAGCGCTGCGGGACCGCGAGGGCCGGGACTGCTGGCCGGATTCCCGTCGCGTGCGCAATCGCCGGGTGAGAGCGGCGCACCGCCGGCCGCGCCGGCCCCGCAGGCAACTCAGGCGGCGCAACCGGTCAATTTGTCGATTCAGGCGCCGCCACAGGCCAGGCAGGGCGACAAGATCAGCGTACTGGTCAGTGCACCGGCGGGCGTCGGCATCAGCAACATCAGTTTCGCGCTCGGCTTCGATCCGAGTGTGTTCAAGGTGCTGTCGGTCAGCGAAGGCGACCTAGTGCGCAAGGCGAGCGCGCCGTCGAACTTTTCGCAAGACGTCGATCAGGCAGGCGGTCAGGTTGTCGTCGGGCTGTCGGAAAACAGTGGGGCAGTGGTCAGCGGCGGCGGTTCCGTTGCGGTTGTTCAGTTCGAGGTGATCGGGGCAAAAGGCGGGTCGCAACTCAATCTTTCCCGCCTTTCGGCGTCCGGCGCAAACGCTACGCAATTGACGGGGAACGCGCCACCGCCGGTAATCATCAACACCGTCGCGCAATGACATGAATGGAGGGCGCGCATGCCGGCAGGCAACCGGCTTTACGCTGATCGAACTGCTGGTCACGGTTGCGATCGTGGCGATACTTAGCACGATCGCCTTGCCAATGGCGCAACTCGCCGCACAGCGGGGCAAGGAGCAGGAACTGCGCACGTCTCTGCGCGAGATCCGGTCGGCAATCGATGCCTACAAGCAATCGCATGACGAAGGCAAGGCGACGTCGGGGGGCAAGTTCGGGCAGTCGGGCAATACGGTCGGCACAAGCGGGTATCCGCCATCACTGCAGAAGCTTGTTGAGGGTGTTCCCGATCCGACGAATCCCAAGCCGGGTTCCAAGATCTATTTTCTGCGCCGTGTTCCGCGCGATCCGTTTTCAAGCGATCCAACCGTGCCCGCCGAGGAAACCTGGGGCAAGCGCGCATACGAAAGCCCGCCCGATGAGCCGCGTCCCGGCGATGATGTTTTCGACGTCTACTCGCTTGCGCCCGGGGTCGGGTTGAATGGCGTGCCCTACAAGGAGTGGTGATGGCGAAGCGGCGGCGGGATTGCGGTTCTCGCGCGGGGCGGGCGATGCGGCGGGGTTTCACGCTGATCGAACTGATCATCGTGATGGCGATCGTTGCTCTGCTGCTGACGCTGGCGGTGCCACGCTACTTTCACAGCATCGAGCGATCGAAAGAGGCGGTGTTGCGGGCCAATCTGGCCACCACGCGCGAGGCGCTTGACAAGTTTCGTGGCGATACCGGCAAGTTTCCCGACCGCCTAGAGGTGTTGGTGGAAAAGCGCTATTTGAAATCGCTGCCCTACGATCCGATCACCGAATCCCGCGATAGCTGGATCATCGTGCCGCCCGATTCGACCGAAAAGGGTGGCGTTTTCGATTTGCATAGCAGTGCGGAAGGCAATGGCCTCGACGGCACGCCCTACAAAGACTGGTAGCAGCGCTACGCAGCGCGGTTTTACCTACCTTGGCCTGATGCTGATCGTGGCGTGCATCGGGGCCGCCCTTGCTGCGACCGTGCAGGTCTGGTCCACCGTGGTGCAACGCGAGAGGGAGCGGGAACTGCTCTTTATCGGAGAGGAGTTTCGCAAGGCGCTCAAAGGGTTTGCCGCCGGGGCGCGAAATAGCAACGAACGCGCCCCGAGAACGCTCAATGAACTGGTCAAGGATCCGCGTCACCCGGATACGCGGCGCTACTTGCGCAAGCTCTATATCGATCCGATGACGGGCAAACGGGAATGGGGGCTGCAAAAAGATGCCAAGGGCGGAATCGTTGGCGTATTCAGTCTGTCGGAAGCGAAGCCGTGGAAAGTGGCCGGGTTCACGGGACAGGATCGAGACTTCGAGGGCAAAACCAAATACAGCGAGTGGATCTTTCTGCCCAAGGCGGACGGCGGTAGCAGCTTTCGCGATGCGGTTGGCGGTGGCCAGGCCGGTTCCGGCGACGTTCCCGACAGCGAGACGCGGCGCGCCATCGATGCAGACATTCTGAACCAGTTTCTGCGCGGCGGATCGAGTACCCAAGGTCCGGGAAGCCCGAAGTAGCTCCGGCGCAGCGCCGTGGGTCAAGGTCCATTTTCGGGCGGAATCGGGCCGCCGCCCCGAGCGTTCGGCATCGCGGATTGCACCACTGCCGGGCGGCCCGGGCTTGCGGACGTCCCAACGCGACTACCCCCGCCGGAAGGGCTGGCGCGGGTTCGCACCGGCCCGGTGCAGTTTCACGGCAGCCAACCATGGCGTATTTGACTTGCTCCTTCGAGGTCCGCATAATGTCGCGTTTCGCTGGAGGGGTTCCCGAGCGGTCAAAGGGAACAGACTGTAAATCTGTCGGCTCTGCCTTCGAAGGTTCGAATCCTTCCCCCTCCACCATGGTTCTCAGCGGGGCGTGGCCGAAGCAGGTCAGCAGTCGGGCGAGTCGCCGGGGCAGGCGTTTCACCAGGGTTTGTGCGGGTGTAGCTCAATGGTAGAGCAGAAGCCTTCCAAGCTTATGACGAGGGTTCGATTCCCTTCACCCGCTCCAGGTTTGCCGGGCAAGGCGAAGATGCAGGACGGGCCCATGTAGCTCAGTGGCAGAGCACTCCCTTGGTAAGGGAGAGGTCGGCAGTTCAATCCTGCCCATGGGCACCAAACGACAAGGGGGTACCAGCAAAGCGCTGGCGCCTGGCCGGGAATGGACGATATTCAGCGACTCTTTGGAGTGATTGAGCATGGCTAAGGGAAAGTTCGAACGTACGAAGCCGCACGTAAACGTGGGGACGATTGGACACGTGGACCATGGCAAGACCACGTTGACGGCGGCGATCACGACGGTGCTGTCGGCGAAATTTGGTGGTGAAGCGAAGAAATACGACGACATTGACGCGGCCCCGGAAGAAAAAGCGCGCGGCATCACCATCAACACCGCCCACGTCGAATACGAAACCAAGAGCCGTCACTACGCCCACGTTGACTGTCCGGGCCACGCCGACTACGTCAAGAACATGATCACCGGTGCGGCGCAGATGGACGGCGCCATACTGGTCGTCTCGGCCGCCGACGGCCCCATGCCGCAGACCCGCGAGCACATCCTGCTTGCCCGTCAGGTCGGCGTACCCTACATCATCGTCTTCATGAACAAATGCGACATGGTCGACGATGCCGAACTGCTCGAACTCGTCGAAATGGAAGTGCGCGAACTGCTCTCCAAATACGAATTCCCTGGCGACGACATCCCGATCGTCAAAGGCAGCGCACTCAAAGCCCTTGAAGGGGACAAAGGCGAACTCGGCGAACAAGCCATCATGGCCCTGGCCGACGCCCTGGACAGCTACATCCCCACCCCCGAGCGGGCCATCGACGGCGCCTTCCTGATGCCCATCGAAGACGTCTTCTCCATCTCCGGTCGTGGCACCGTCGTCACCGGCCGGATCGAACGGGGCATCGTCAAGGTAGGCGAAGAAATCGAAATCGTCGGCATCAAGCCCACCGTCAAAACCACCTGCACCGGCGTCGAAATGTTCCGGAAACTGCTCGACCAGGGTCAGGCCGGCGACAACGTCGGCGTGCTGCTGCGCGGCACCAAGCGAGAAGACGTCGAACGTGGGCAAGTGCTCGCCAAACCCGGCTCGATCAACCCGCACACCCACTTCACCGCCGAGATCTACGTACTGAGCAAAGAAGAAGGCGGCCGCCACACCCCGTTCTTCAACGGCTACCGGCCGCAGTTCTACTTCCGCACCACGGACGTGACCGGCAGCATCGACCTGCCGGCGGGCACCGAGATGGTGATGCCGGGCGACAACATCACGATCACGGTCAAGCTGATTGCGCCGATCGCGATGGAAGAGGGGCTGCGCTTTGCCATTCGCGAAGGCGGCCGTACCGTCGGCGCCGGCGTCGTGGCAAAGGTTATTGCTTGAGAGACGCGCTGGACCCGCGCCGAGTCGTTTGCGCGGGTCTTGTGTTACCGGGTTAGGGGCATAGCTCAATTGGCAGAGCGTCGGTCTCCAAAACCGAAGGTTGGGGGTTCGATTCCCTCTGCCCCTGCCACCCAGATAGGTTTGAACGGAATCCATGGCAGATAATGCGAAATTCGCGCTGGCAGTGTTGCTGGTCGTTGCCGGTCTGGCTGGCTTTTACCTGCTCGGCGAGCAGCCGCTGATCATCCGCGTGTTGTCGGTCTTGGCCGGCCTCGGTGCGGGTGCAGCGGTTGCATGGTTTACTGCACCCGGCCAGCGTTTTGCCGTGTTCGGCCATGAAACCGTTGTCGAAACCAAGAAGGTAGTCTGGCCGTCGCGCAAGGAAACCGTGCAGACCACCGGCATCGTCTTCGGATTCGTCGTTGTCATGGCGGTCTTCCTGTGGCTCACCGACAAGAGCCTGGAGTGGATTCTCTACGATCTGGTTCTTGGCTGGAGAAAGTCATGACCCGGCGCTGGTACGTGGTTCATGCCTATTCCGGGTTCGAGAAATCGGTGCAGCGTGCACTGGTTGATCGTGTTGCGCGGTCCGGAATGCAGGACAAGTTCGGCCAGATTCTGGTGCCGGTCGAAGAAGTCGTGGAGATGAAGTCAGGACAAAAGAGCATCTCGGAACGCAAGTTTTTCCCGGGTTATGTGCTGGTCGAGATGGAAATGGACGACGAGACCTGGCACCTCGTCAAGAGCACCGCCAAGGTCACCGGTTTCGTTGGCGGAACGGCTACCAAGCCGACGCCGATTTCCGAGGCCGAAGTCCAGAAGATCATGCAGCAGATGCAGGAGGGCGTGGAGAAGCCCAAGCCCAAGGTGTTGTTCGAGGTCGGCGAAATGGTGCGGGTCAAGGAAGGCCCGTTCACCGATTTCAACGGTCTAGTAGAAAGTGTGAACTACGAAAAGAGCCGCCTTGCAGTGTCGGTGACGATCTTTGGCCGTTCGACGCCGGTTGAACTCGAATTCTCGCAAGTGGAAAAGGCGTAAAGCCGGCGGGCGGCCGGTCCCAAAGAACCGGCAGAGGAGCGTCAGTAGGGGCACCCGAACGCGCGCTATCACTCACTTTTAGGAGTCATCATGGCCAAGAAGATTGTCGGCTACGTCAAGTTGCAAGTGCCGGCGGGCAAGGCGAACCCATCGCCTCCGATCGGCCCCGCGCTCGGTCAGCGCGGTCTCAATATCATGGAATTCTGCAAGGCGTTCAATGCGCAGACCCAGGGCATGGAACCCGGCCTGCCCATACCCGTCGTGATCACCGCCTACGCGGACAAGAGCTTCACCTTCGTGATGAAGACGCCGCCGGCCACGGTGCTGATAAAGAAGGCCGCCCAGGTGCAGAAAGGTTCGCCCAAACCGCATACCGACAAGGTGGGCAAGATTACCCGGGCGCAAGCCGAGGAAATCGCCAACGCGAAGATGAAGGACCTGACCGCCGCCGACCTCGATGCGGCGGTGCGGACCATCGCCGGTAGCGCCCGCAGCATGGGCATCACCGTGGAGGGCCTGTGACATGGCGAAACTGTCCAAGCGAGTTCAGGCGCTTCGCGCGAAAATTGATCGCAGCAAGGTCTATCCGTTGGCCGACGCACTGTCGCTGGTCAAGGCGTGCGCGACCGCCAAGTTCGATGAGTCGATCGATGTGGCGGTGAATCTCGGCGTCGATGCCAAGAAATCCGACCAGGTGGTTCGGGGCTCGGTCGTGCTGCCTGCAGGAACCGGCAAGAATGTGCGTGTCGCGGTGTTCGCGCAGGGCGAAAAGGCCGAAGCCGCCAAGGCCGCGGGCGCCGATGTCGTCGGGTTCGACGATCTGGCTGCCAGGGTCAAGGAGGGTTTCCTCGAATTCGATGTGGCGGTCGCCACGCCGGACGCGATGCGTGTTGTCGGGACGCTGGGTCAGATCCTCGGTCCGCGCGGCCTGATGCCCAATCCTAAAGTCGGAACGGTGACCATGGACGTCGCCACTGCGGTCAAGAATGCCAAGGCCGGCCAGGTTCAGTACCGCACCGACAAGGCCGGGATCGTGCATTGCACGATCGGCCGTGCGTCTTTTGCGGTCGAGGCATTGCAGCGGAATCTCTCGGCCTTGCTCGAAGCATTGCAAAAGGCGAAGCCCGCATCGTCGAAGGGTCAGTACCTGAGAAAGATTTCGCTCGCGTCGACCATGGGTGTCGGCGTGCGGGTCGATCAGGCGAGTCTGAGCGCATAACAGTTATTCTCGGGCACCGCCGCATTTGCGGTTCCCGAACGAACTTTGGGCTACCGGAGGCGTTTCCGCCGGCAGGTTGTCAAAGACCGTTGGGGCGCACTGGCCTGCAGTTCGGGCCGGCGCACTTAATTCACCGCAACGCCGCAAGGCCTTTCGGCGCCCAACGCAGATGGCGTTGCCCGAACCAGGAATCGGAAGCAATCGAGCGTGCTTTGGCACGGTCGACGGTGGTTGGACTCCTGAATGAAGGTCGCCGTGTTTTGGTTCGGAGGCGGTCGTTGACGTCGATGAACCGCTTAACTGGGAGTTGACCTTGGGTCTCAATCTTGATCAGAAGAAGGCGGTTGTTGCCGAAATTTCCGCGCAGGTTGCGGAAGCCCAGGCAATCGTCGTCGCTGAGTACCGTGGTCTGGAAGTGGGTGACATCACCGGCTTGCGCGCGAAGGCACGCAAGGAAGGGGTGTACCTGCGCGTTCTGAAAAACACTCTTGCGCGTCGCGCCGTTGCCGGCACGCCGTTCGAGGGGCTGGCCGGGCATCTGGTCGGGCCGCTGATCTATGGAATTTCCAGGGATCCGGTGGCTGCTGCCAAGGTGCTGAACGAGTTTGCCAAGGGAAATGACAAACTCGTTATCAAGGCGGGCGCAATGGCCAACTACGTCATGGATGCCGGTGGCGTCAAGGCGTTGGCCACCATGCCCAGCCGCGAACAACTGCTGGCCACGCTATTGGGAACGATGCAGGCGCCGGTAGCGAAGTTCGTGCGCACGCTCAATGAAGTTCCGAGCAAGTTCGTGCGCGCCCTCGCTGCCGTTCGCGATCAGAAGGAAGCGGCGTGAGCCGTATCCGTTCCGGAACACGACACAATCATTGAAATCAGGCGCCGCAGAACTGCGGTACCGACAGAAATTCAGGAGCATCAAATGTCAATTACGAAAGACCAAATCCTCGACGCCATTTCCAATATGACCGTGCTGGAACTGTCCGGCCTGATCAAGGACATGGAAGAGAAGTTCGGCGTTTCCGCTGCAGCTGCCGTTGCCGTTGCGGCGCCGGCCGCGGGCGGTGCGGCCGCGCCGGCCGCTGAAGAGCAGACCGAATTCACAGTCATGCTGCTGGCCTGCTGGCGAGAAGAAGGTTGAAGTCATCAAGGTCGTGCGCGCGGCGACTGGCCTGGGCCTCAAGGAAGCCAAGGATCTCGTCGACGGCGCGCCGAAGGCAGTGAAGGAAGCGATTCCCAAGGCCGACGCCGAGGCGCTCAAAAAGCAACTCGACGACGCCGGCGCAAAGGTCGAAATCAAGTAATCGTTTGCTGGGGAAAGGCTGGCGCCATGACGGCGCCAGCCTTCGCGTTTTACAGAGCGCAAAGAAAAGCCGGCACTTTTCCGGTTTTTCCTTGTCTTCTGAAGCGACTGCAGAAGACAGGTTCAGGTCGGACGTCGGGTCCTGCCGCGGAGCGTTCGCTCCTTAGCCCGATGTCGTCAGCCAGAGGTTGGTAGAGGCCAACCGCCTGAACGAAATCGAAGTCGAACAGCATCCA
Organism: Candidatus Methylophosphatis haderslevensis; assembly: GCA_016711925.1. Classification (GTDB taxonomy): domain Bacteria; phylum Pseudomonadota; class Gammaproteobacteria; order Burkholderiales; family Rhodocyclaceae; genus Methylophosphatis; species Methylophosphatis haderslevensis. The sequence continues at coordinate 133,253 of JADJSA010000017.1, read as the reverse complement.
GGCAAGCCGCGCAGCCCGCGCGATCCTGAATCAGACACATCGCATCGGTAAGCGCCGTTCCTTGTTCCGGCGCCCGTTGTCGATCGGAGATGACATGGCCCAGACATCGCAGTATTCGTACACCGAGAAGAAACGCATCCGCAAGAGCTTCGCCAAGCGTGCGGGTGTGCTCGACGTTCCGTTCCTGCTGGCGACCCAGCTCGAATCGTACACCCAGTTTCTGCAGGCCGATCTGCCGCCGCAGCAACGCAGGAATCAGGGTCTGCAAGCGGCTTTCTCGTCGATATTCCCGATCAGCTCGCATTCGGGCAATGCGCGTCTCGAATTCGTGCATTTCATGCTTGGGGAGCCCGCCTTCGATGTCAAGGAATGCCAGCAGCGTGGTTTGACGTTTGCCAGCCCGTTGCGTGCGCGTGTTCGTCTGGTGATTATGGATCGCGAGGCGCCGAAAGAGACCATCAAGGAAGTCAAGGAGCAGGAGGTCTACATGGGCGAGATTCCGCTGATGACAACCACCGGCTCATTCGTCATCAATGGCACCGAGCGTGTCATCGTCAGCCAGTTGCACCGTTCGCCGGGGGTCTTCTTCGAACATGACCGCGGCAAGACGCACAGTTCCGGCAAGCTGCTGTTCTCGGCGCGGATCATTCCCTACCGCGGCTCCTGGCTCGACTTCGAGTTCGACCCGAAGGACTTCCTGTTCTTTCGGGTAGACCGCCGACGCAAGATGCCGGTGACGATCCTGCTCAAGGCAATTGGAATGAACAACGAGCAGATTCTCGCCACCTTCTTTGAATTCGATACCTTTCACCTGTCCAAGAAGGGCGCCGAATTCGAGATCGTGCCGGATCGGCTGCGCGGGGAAGTTGCCAAGTTCGACATCGTCGACAAGTCCGGCAAGGTCATCCTTACCAAGGACAAGCGGATCACCGCCAAGCACATCCGCGATCTGGCAGAAGCCGGCATCAGCAGGATCGACGTGCCGGAGGACTTTCTGGTCGGCCGCGTGGTTGCGACCAATGTCGTCGACGGTGAGACCGGCGAAGTGCTCGCCAATGCCAACGACGAATTGACCGAGGATTTGATTGGCAAACTGGTCGAGGCCGGCGCCAAGGACATCAAGACACTTTACGTAAACGACCTCGATCGCGGCGACTACATTTCGAAGACGCTCAAGACCGACGAGACCGCCGATCAGTTGTCGGCTCGCGTGGCCATCTACCGCATGATGCGCCCTGGCGAACCGCCGACGGAGGACGCGGTCGAGACGCTGTTCCATGGTCTGTTCTATTCGCCCGAGCGCTACGATCTGTCGGCGGTCGGCCGGATGAAGTTCAACCGCCGCGTCGGTCGAGACGAACTTGTCGGCAACGGCAACCTGTCCAACCAGGACATCGTCGACGTCATCAGGATTCTGGTCGAACTGCGCAATGGCCGTGGCGAGATCGACGACATCGATCACCTTGGCAACCGGCGTGTCCGGTCGGTCGGCGAGTTGGCAGAAAACCAATTCCGTGCCGGACTGGTGCGGGTGGAGCGTGCCGTCAAGGAACGTCTGTCGCAGGCTGAAAGCGACAATCTGATGCCGCACGACCTGATCAACGCCAAGCCGATCTCGGCAGCCATCAAGGAATTCTTCGGGTCGAGCCAGCTTTCGCAGTTCATGGACCAGACCAACCCGCTGTCCGAGATCACGCACAAGCGCCGCGTCTCCGCGCTCGGACCGGGCGGCCTGACGCGCGAGCGTGCCGGCTTCGAGGTGCGCGACGTACACCCGACCCACTACGGCCGGGTGTGCCCTATCGAAACGCCGGAGGGCCCGAACATTGGTCTGATCAACTCGTTGGCGCTATATGCGCGCACCAACCAGTTCGGCTTTCTCGAAACGCCCTACCGCAGGGTGTCGGAGCAACGCGTTACCGACCAGATCGACTTCCTGTCGGCGATCGAGGAAGGCAAGTATGTGATCGCCCAGGCCAACGCGCAGTTGGGCAAGAGCGGCGAACTGACCGACGAGTTGGTCTCCTGCCGGCACAAAGGCGAATTCACGCTGTCCACGCCCGACCAGGTTCAGTACATGGATATCGCGCCGGGGCAGGTGGTTTCGGTCGCCGCGTCGCTGATTCCGTTCCTTGAGCACGACGACGCGAACCGCGCGCTGATGGGCGCCAACATGCAGCGCCAGGCCGTACCGTGCCTGCGGCCGGAGAAGGCGCTGGTCGGAACCGGTATCGAACGGACCGTGGCGGTCGATTCGGGGACGGCGGTCCAGGCCCTGCGCGGCGGCGCCGTCGACTACATCGATGCCAACCGGATTGTCGTTCGCGTACACGACGATGAGACGGTGCCGGGTGAAGTGGGCGTCGATATCTACAATTTGATCAAATACACGCGCTCCAATCAGAACACCAACATCAACCAGCGTCCGGTGGTCAAATCGGGGGACATCATCGCCAAGGGCGACGTGATCGCCGACGGTGCCTCTACCGACCTTGGGGAACTCGCGCTGGGCCAGAACATGCTAGTCGCGTTCATGCCCTGGAATGGCTACAACTTCGAGGATTCGATTCTCATCTCCGAGCGGGTGGTAGCCGACGACCGCTTCACCTCGATCCACATCGAGGAACTGACGGTTGTTGCGCGCGATACCAAGCTTGGTCCCGAAGAGATTACGCGCGACATCGCATCGCTCGGCGAAGCACAGCTCGCACGGCTCGACGAATCGGGCATCGTCTACATCGGTGCCGAGGTCGAGGCAGGGGATGTGCTGGTGGGCAAGGTAACGCCCAAGGGCGAAACTCAACTGACACCGGAAGAAAAACTTCTGCGCGCGATATTCGGCGAAAAGGCTTCCGACGTGAAGGACACCGGGTTGCGCGTGCCATCGGGCATGAACGGCACGGTAATCGACGTGCAGGTGTTCACGCGCGAGGGCATCGAAAGGGACAAGCGCGCCCAATCCATCATCGACGACATGCTGCGCGGCTACAAGCAGGATCTCGGCGACCAGATGCGCATCGTCGAGCGCGATACGTTTGCGCGTATCGAACGCTTGGTCGTCGGCAAGGTGGCCAACGGCGGCCCGAAGAAACTCGCCAAAGGCACCAGGATCAGCAAGGAGTACCTGGAGGGTGTCGAGCCGCACAATTGGTTCGACATACGCATGGCCGACGAGGATGTCGCCCAGCAGCTCGAGAGCCTGCGCGAAGGTCTCGAGCATACCCGTCACGACTTCGACATCGCTTTCGAGGCCAAAAAGAAGAAGCTTACGCAGGGCGACGAACTGCCGCCGGGCGTGCAAAAAATGGTCAAGGTGTACCTTGCCGTCAAACGCCGCCTGCAGCCCGGTGACAAGATGGCCGGTCGCCACGGCAACAAGGGTGTGGTGTCGAAGATCGTTCCGGTAGAGGACATGCCGTACATGGAAGACGGTACGCCGGTCGACATCGTGTTGAACCCGCTCGGTGTGCCATCCCGGATGAACATCGGCCAGATTCTCGAGACCCACCTCGGCTGGGCCGCCAAGGGCTTGGGCCTGAAGATCGGCGCGATGCTCAAGAGCCACACGCAGACGCAGGAATTGCGCCAGTTTCTGAACAAAATCTACAACCACAGCGGCAAGGGTGAAGACATCGATTCGCTGTCCGACCGCGAGATCGTGGAATTGGGCGAGAACCTGTCCAAGGGTGTGCCGTTCGCTACGCCGGTTTTCGATGGCGCGAATGAAGACGAGATCCGCGCCATGCTCGACTTGGCCGGCATGCCGACCTCCGGCCAGGTATGGCTCTACGATGGCCGCACCGGCGAACGCTTCGAACGTCAGGTGACGGTCGGGTACAAGCATGTACTCAAGCTGCATCACTTGGTCGACGACAAGATGCATGCACGCTCTACAGGGCCATACAGCCTGGTGACGCAGCAGCCTCTCGGCGGCAAGGCGCAGTTCGGCGGGCAGCGCTTCGGCGAGATGGAAGTGTGGGCGCTCGAGGCCTACGGCGCTTCCTACACGTTGCAAGAGATGCTCACCGTCAAGTCCGACGATGTCTCGGGTCGTACCAAGGTGTACGAAAACATCGTCAAGGGCGAGCACAAGATCGACGCCGGCATGCCCGAGTCGTTCAACGTGCTGGTGAAGGAAATCCGCTCGCTGGCGATCGATATCGATCTGGAGCGCTTTTGATTCGGTGACACGCACGACGCTGCGGGCGGCCTGATTGCGGGCGCCCACCAACGACAAACGGTCACGATTAGGAGTAACACATGAAAGCACTGCTCGATCTTTTCAGACAGGTTACGCAGGAAGAAGAATTCGACGCGATTACCATCGGCCTCGCTTCGCCAGAGAAGATTCGTTCCTGGTCTTACGGCGAAGTGAAGAAGCCCGAGACGATCAACTACCGCACCTTCAAGCCGGAACGCGACGGCCTGTTCTGCGCCAAGATTTTCGGCCCGGTAAAGGATTACGAATGCCTTTGCGGTAAGTACAAGCGCCTCAAGCATCGCGGCGTGATTTGCGAGAAGTGCGGCGTGGAAGTCACGCTGTCGAAGGTGCGGCGTGAGCGCATGGGCCATATCGAACTGGCCTCGGTGGTCGCCCACATCTGGTTCCTCAAGTCGCTGCCGTCGCGCTTGGGCATGGTGCTGGACATGACTTTGCGCGACATCGAACGCGTGTTGTATTTCGAAGCCTACGTCGTCACCGATCCGGGCATGACGCCACTCGCTCGCGCCCAGTTGCTTACCGAAGACGATTACCTCGCCAAGGTTGAAGAGTATGGCGACGACTTCCATGCGCTGATGGGCGCGGAAGGCATCCGCGACTTGCTCCGCTCGCTTGACCACAATCGCGAAATCGAGACCCTGCGCAGCGAACTCGAGACCACCGGCTCGGAAGCCAAGATCAAGAAGATCTCCAAGCGGCTGAAGGTTCTCGAAGCGTTCCAACAGTCGGGCATCAAACCCGACTGGATGATTCTCGAAGTGCTGCCGGTATTGCCGCCGGATCTGCGTCCTCTGGTACCGCTCGATGGCGGGCGGTTCGCGACTTCCGACCTGAACGATCTGTATCGTCGTGTGATCAACCGCAACAATCGCCTCAAGCGCCTGCTTGAACTCAAGGCGCCCGAGATCATTGTGCGCAACGAAAAGCGCATGTTGCAGGAAGCCGTGGACTCGCTGCTCGACAATGGCCGCCGCGGCAAGGCGATGACTGGCGCCAACAAGCGCCCGTTGAAGTCTCTCGCCGACATGATCAAGGGCAAGGGCGGCCGGTTCCGTCAAAACCTTCTGGGCAAGCGTGTCGACTACTCGGGCCGTTCGGTCATCGTTGTCGGGCCGCAGCTCAAGCTGCACCAGTGCGGCCTGCCGAAAAAGATGGCGCTCGAGTTGTTCAAGCCGTTCATCTTCAACAAACTCGAATTGCTTGGCCTTGCCACCACGATCAAGGCCGCGAAGAAGCTGGTCGAGCAGGAAGTGCCCGAGGTGTGGGATATCCTCGAAGAGGTGATCCGCGAGCATCCGGTGTTGCTCAACCGCGCACCGACACTGCATCGACTCGGCATCCAGGCGTTCGAACCGACGCTGATCGAAGGCAAGGCGATCCAGTTGCACCCGCTGGTCTGCGTGGCGTTCAACGCCGACTTCGACGGCGACCAGATGGCCGTGCACGTGCCGCTGTCGCTCGAGGCGCAGATGGAAGCCCGCACGTTGATGCTGGCCTCTAACAATGTGCTGTCACCCGCCAACGGTGAACCGATCATCGTGCCGTCGCAGGATATCGTGCTGGGCTTGTATTACGCGACACGCGAGGCCGTGAATGCCAAGGGTGAGGGCATGATCTTCATGGACGTGGCGGAAGCCAAGCGCGCCTGGGAGTCCGGGCATGTCGACCTGCATGCCAAAGTGGCGATCCGTATCCGCGAGGTCGAGGTGACGGCGGAGGGCGATAAGCGCGACAAAGTCACGCGCTACGAGACGACCGTTGGCCGTGCAATGCTGTCGGAAATCCTGCCGCCCGGCTTGCCGTTCTCCCACATCGACAAGCCGCTCAAGAAGAAGGAGATCTCCAAGCTGATCAACTCGGCATTTCGTCGCTGCGGATTGAAAGATACCGTGGTGTTCGCCGATCAGTTGATGCAAGCAGGCTTCAGTCTGGCCACACGCGCGGGCATCTCGATCGCGATCAAGGACATGCTGGTGCCGACCGCGAAGGAACAGATCATTGCTGCCGCCGAGCACGAGGTGAAGGAGATTGCGCAGCAATACACGTCCGGTCTGGTAACGGATGGCGAGCGCTACAACAAGGTCGTGGATATCTGGGGCCGTGCGGGCGACCATGTGGCCAAGGCGATGATGGAGCAGCTCGGAGTGCAGGATGTCGTCGATCGCGCCGGCAAGCATGGCAAACAGGAATCATTCAATTCGATCTACATGATGGCCGACTCGGGCGCGCGCGGTTCCGCCGCACAGATTCGGCAGCTTGCCGGCATGCGCGGCCTGATGGCCAAGCCGGACGGGTCGATCATCGAAACGCCGATCACCTCGAATTTTCGTGAGGGATTGAACGTCTTGCAGTACTTTATTTCGACCCACGGCGCGCGAAAGGGCCTGGCCGATACGGCGCTGAAGACCGCGAATTCAGGCTACCTCACACGCCGGCTGGTGGACGTGACACAGGATCTCGTGGTAACGCAAGACGACTGCGGCACCTCGCTCGGCTTCGCGATGAAAGCGCTGGTCGAAGGCGGCGAGGTCGTGGAGGCGCTGCGCGAGCGTATTCTCGGTCGCGTAGCGGCTTCCGACGTGGTGAATCCGGAATCTCAGGAAACCCTTTATGAAGCCGGAACATTGCTCGACGAAGACGCAGTGGAGCAGATCGAAGCCCTGGGTATCGACGAAGTCCGGGTCCGTACGCCGCTGACTTGCGAAACACGCTACGGCCTGTGCGCCAAGTGCTACGGCCGCGATCTGGGCAGAGGCTACATGGTCAACGTCGGCGAAGCGGTCGGCGTGATTGCGGCGCAGTCGATCGGCGAACCGGGCACCCAGCTCACCATGCGCACCTTCCACGTCGGCGGCGCGGCTTCGCGGTCCGCTGCTGCTTCCGGCATCGAATCGAAGTCGGCCGGTTTTGTCCGCTTCACCCAGAACATGCGCTATGTCACATCGGTCAAGGGGGAAAAGGTCGTTATCGCGCGTTCGGCGGAGGTTCTGATTACCGACGATCACGGCCGCGAGCGCGAGCGACACAAGGTTCCCTACGGGTCTACTTTGTTGGTCGAAGACGGGCTGCAGGCGAAGGCCGGCACCCAACTCGCCACGTGGGATCCGCATACCCGCCCGATCGTTACCGAATACGCGGGCTACGTGAAGTTCGAGAACGTCGAAGAGGGCGTCACGGTGGCCAAGCAGATCGACGAAGTGACGGGCCTGTCGACGCTGGTGGTCATCGATCCCAAGCGGCGCGGCACGTCTTCGACCAAGGGCTTGCGTCCGCAAGTGAAGTTGCTGACCGAAACCGGGGAGGAAGTGAAAATTGCCGGGACCGACCACCCGGTAACGATCACCTTCCAGGTCGGGTCGTTGATTACCGTAAAGGATGGTCAGCAAATCGGCGTGGGCGACGTGATGGCGCGGATTCCGCAGGAATCCTCCAAGACCCGCGACATTACGGGGGGCCTGCCGCGAGTCGCAGAGTTGTTCGAGGCTCGCTCGCCCAAGGACGCCGGCATGCTGGCGGAAGTTACCGGCACGGTTTCGTTCGGCAAGGACACCAAAGGCAAGCAGCGCCTGGTGATCACCGAGCCGGACGGCGTGCCGCACGAGTACCTGATCACCAAAGACAAACACGTCATGGCGCACGACGGTCAGGTCGTGAACAAGGGCGAGGTGATTGTCGACGGGCCGGCCGAGCCGCATGACATCCTGCGCCTCAAGGGGGTCGAGGAACTGGCGCGCTACATCATCGACGAGGTTCAGGACGTCTATCGATTGCAGGGTGTGAAGATCAACGACAAGCACATCGAAGTGATCGTCCGCCAGATGCTGCGTCGGGTGGTGATCACCGATCCGGGCGACACTCACTTCATTCGCGAGGAACAGGTCGAACGCGCCGAAGTACTTGACGAGAACGACAATGCGGAAGTTCAGGGCAAGCGGGGTGCCGACTACCAGTACTTGCTGCTCGGTATCACCAAGGCATCGCTGTCCACCGATTCGTTCATTTCTGCAGCGTCGTTCCAGGAGACTACGCGCGTGCTTACCGAGGCTGCGATCATGGGCAAGCGGGACGATTTGCGCGGGTTGAAGGAAAACGTCATTGTCGGGCGCCTGATTCCCGCGGGTACCGGCATGGCTTATCACCGCACCCGCAAGATGCAGTCTGTTGGGCAGGACATCGCGGTTGATCGCGAAATTACAGGCGACGAACCGGCGCTGCCAGACGCACCCGGCGCCGAGGCGAATGTCGAAGCCGGTTGACGGTTACCGAGAAAAGTACTTATAATTCCGCCTCTTTGCGAACTGGCCAATCGTAGCCAGAGTCGGAACGATCCACCCGGGGCGGTCTGAGCGCAGTCTCAAGCGTTGGCAGGCCGCCTTGGTATTTTGGGAAATTCGGAACGATGCCAACAATCAATCAACTCGTGCGCAAGTCGCGCCAGGCGCCTACTTCGAAGAGCAAGGTGCCGGCGCTGGCTGCATGTCCTGCCAAGCGGGGTGTTTGCACCCGCGTCTATACCACTACGCCGAAGAAGCCCAACTCCGCTTTGCGCAAGGTGGCAAAGGTGCGTCTGACCAACGGTTTCGAGGTCATCTCGTACATCGGCGGCGAAGGGCACAACCTGCAGGAACACTCGGTGGTGCTGATCCGTGGTGGCCGTGTGAAGGATCTGCCCGGTGTGCGTTATCACATCGTTCGTGGTTCGCTTGATACCCAGGGTGTCAAGGACCGCAAGCAGAGCCGCTCCAAGTACGGCGCCAAGCGCCCGAAGAAGGCCTAATTGGCCTGACCGGCCAGATCAGCGTATCCAGAGGTTCATATGCCACGTCGTAGAGAAGTGCCGAAGCGCGAGATCCTGCCCGACCCGAAGTTCGGCAGCGTCGATCTCTCCAAATTCGTAAACGTGTTGATGGGCAGCGGCAAGAAATCGGTCGCCGAGCGCATCATTTACGGGGCGTTCGACCAGATCAAGACCAAGAGCGGAAAGGATCCGCTCGAGGTGTTCTCGGCCGCATTGAATAACGTGAAGCCAGTGGTCGAGGTCAAGAGCCGCCGCGTGGGCGGTGCCAACTATCAGGTGCCGGTTGAAGTGCGTCCGGTACGCCGCATGGCGCTTTCGATGCGCTGGCTGCGCGACGCTGCGCGCAAGCGCTCCGAAAAATCGATGGGGCAGCGTCTTGCCAACGAGTTGATCGAGGCGGCGGAAGGGCGCGGCGCGGCGATGAAAAAGCGCGAGGAAGTCCACCGCATGGCAGAAGCGAACAAGGCGTTCTCGCACTACCGCTTCTAAGTAATTCAGGGAGCGGCCCGAGTGGCGGTTCCGGTTACCAGAATGGCTTGAGCCCCGCGTGGCGCCGCAGACAATTCGTCGGGCGCCATAGCGGCTTTAAGGAAGGCAAGGTTTACCGTGGCACGCAAGACTCCGATTGAGCGTTACCGAAACATCGGTATTTCCGCGCACATCGACGCCGGCAAGACGACGACGACCGAACGCGTCCTGTTCTACACGGGAGTCAATCACAAGATTGGCGAGGTGCATGACGGTGCCGCGACCATGGACTGGATGGAGCAGGAGCAAGAGCGCGGAATCACCATCACGTCTGCCGCCACGACCTGCTTCTGGAAGGGTATGGGCGGCAATTATCCGGAGCACCGCGTCAATATCATCGATACGCCTGGGCACGTTGACTTCACGATCGAGGTCGAGCGTTCGATGCGCGTGCTCGATGGCGCGTGCATGGTGTATTGCGCGGTTGGTGGCGTGCAGCCGCAGTCGGAGACGGTCTGGCGTCAGGCCAACCGCTATGGCGTGCCCCGTCTTGCCTTTGTCAACAAGATGGACCGCACCGGCGCCAACTTCTTCAAGGTCTATGACCAGATGCGCACCCGCCTCAAGGCCAACCCGGTCCCGATACAGATTCCGATCGGCGCCGAAGAGGACTTCAAGGGCGTGGTCGACCTGGTCAAGATGAAGGCCGTTCTCTGGGACGATGCTTCCCAGGGGACGAAATTCTCGTACGTCGAGATTCCGACGGAACTCGTCGACGAATCGAAGGAGTGGCGGGAGAAGATGCTCGAGGCTGCTGCCGAGGCGTCGGAAGAGTTGATGAACAAGTATCTCGAAGAAGGCGATTTGACCGAGGAAGAGATCAAGCGTGCACTGCGTCAGCGCACCATCGCGAGCGAAATCGTCCCGATGCTGTGTGGCTCTGCCTTCAAGAACAAGGGCGTGCAGGCCATGCTGGACGCGGTGCTCGACTATATGCCGGCGCCGACCGATATTCCGCCGGTCGAAGGTCACCTTGAGAACGAAGAAATGGGTCAGCGTCGGGCTGCCGATGACGAGCCGTTCGCTGCGCTTGCTTTCAAGATCATGACCGACCCGTATGTCGGCCAGCTCACCTTTTTCCGCGTCTATTCGGGTGTGGTCAAGTCGGGTGACACGATTTACAACCCCGGGAAGGGACGCAAGGAGCGCATCGGCCGTATTCTGCAGATGCATGCCAACCAGCGCGAAGAGATCAAGGAAGTGCATGCCGGCGATATCGCCGCCGCGGTGGGTTTGAAGGAAGCGACTACCGGTGAAACGCTGTGCGATCCTGACAAGATCATTACGCTGGAGCGCATGACCTTCCCCGATCCGGTGATCCATGTTGCGGTCGAGCCGAAAACCAAGGTCGACCAGGAAAAGATGGGCATTGCGCTCAATCGACTTGCACAGGAAGACCCGTCGTTTCGTGTTCGCACTGACGAAGAGTCCGGGCAAACCATCATTTCCGGCATGGGCGAGTTGCATCTGGAAATCCTGGTCGATCGCATGAAGCGCGAATTCGGTGTCGAGGCCAATGTCGGCGCGCCGCAGGTTGCCTATCGCGAAGCGATCCGCAAGACCGTCGAGCAGGAAGGCAAGTTTGTCAAGCAGTCGGGCGGACGGGGTCAATATGGCCACGTCTGGATCAAGCTGGAGCCCAACGAGGCTGGCAAGGGCTACGAGTTCGTCGATGCGATCAAGGGCGGCACCGTGCCGAGGGAGTTCATTCCGGCGGTCAATAAGGGGCTCGAAGACACGTTGCCGAACGGGGTTCTCGCCGGCTTTCCGGTGGTCGACGTCAAGGTCACCTTGTTCGACGGTTCGTACCATGATGTCGATTCGAACGAAAACGCGTTCAAGATGGCCGCCTCCATGGCATTCAAGGATGGCATGCGCAAAGCCAGTCCGGTGCTCCTCGAGCCAATGATGGCGGTTGAAGTCGAGACGCCGGAAGACTTCATGGGCAACGTCATGGGCGATCTTTCCGGACGTCGCGGGATCGTTCAGGGCATGGAAGACTTGCCGGGTGCGATCAAGGCCATCAAGGCCGAGGTGCCTCTGGCCGAGATGTTCGGCTATTCGACGACCCTGCGTTCGCTGTCGCAGGGTCGGGCGACTTACACGATGGAATTCAAGCACTACACCGAGGCGCCGAAGAACGTCGCCGAGGCGGTGATCAACAAGAAATAACCACCTTTAGAGGAACGAGCATGGCTAAGGGAAAGTTCGAACGTACGAAGCCGCACGTAAACGTGGGGACGATTGGACACGTGGACCATGGCAAGACCACGTTGACGGCGGCGATCACGACGGTGCTGTCGAGCAAATTCGGTGGCGAGGCGAAGAAATACGACGACATTGACGCGGCGCCGGAAGAGAAGGCACGCGGCATCACCATCAACACCGCGCACGTTGAATACGAGACGAAGAACCGTCACTACGCGCACGTTGACTGTCCGGGCCACGCCGACTACGTCAAGAACATGATCACCGGTGCGGCGCAGATGGATGGGGCCATTCTGGTCGTCTCCGCCGCCGACGGCCCGATGCCGCAGACCCGCGAACACATCCTGCTTGCCCGTCAGGTCGGCGTACCCTACATCATCGTCTTCATGAACAAATGCGACATGGTCGACGATGCCGAACTGCTCGAACTCGTCGAAATGGAAGTGCGCGAACTGCTCTCCAAGTACGAATTCCCTGGCGACGACATCCCGATCGTCAAAGGCAGCGCACTCAAAGCGCTCGAAGGCGACAAAGGCGAACTCGGCGAACAAGCCATCATGGCGCTGGCCGATGCGCTCGACAGCTACATCCCCACCCCGGAGCGGGCCATCGACGGGGCCTTCCTGATGCCCATCGAAGACGTCTTCTCCATCTCCGGTCGGGGCACCGTGGTGACTGGTCGGATCGAGCGGGGCATCGTCAAGGTTGGCGAAGAGATCGAAATCGTCGGCATCAAGCCCACCGTCAAGACCACCTGCACCGGGGTCGAGATGTTCAGGAAGCTGCTGGACCAGGGCCAGGCCGGAGACAACGTCGGCGTGCTGCTGCGCGGCACCAAGCGAGAAGAAGTCGAACGCGGGCAAGTGCTCGCCAAGCCGGGCTCGATCAACCCGCACACCCACTTCACCGCCGAGATCTACGTACTCTCCAAGGAAGAAGGCGGGCGGCACACACCGTTTTTCAACGGCTACCGTCCGCAGTTCTACTTTCGCACCACGGACGTGACCGGCAGCATCGATCTGCCGGCGGGCACCGAGATGGTGATGCCGGGCGACAACATCACGATCACGGTCAAACTGATTGCGCCGATCGCGATGGAAGAGGGCTTGCGCTTTGCCATTCGCGAAGGCGGCCGTACCGTCGGCGCCGGGGTCGTGGCAAAGGTTATTGCTTGACAGGAATTCTCCGTCGGCCAAGTGGCCGGCGGCAAACGCTCTTTAGGAATTGAACATGCAAAGCCAGAAGATCCGCATCCGTCTCAAGGCGTTCGACTACCGCTTGATCGACCAGTCGGCGCTGGAGATCGTGGATACGGCCAAGCGAACCGGTGCTGTTGTTCGTGGCCCGGTTCCGTTGCCGACGCGCATCGAACGCTATGACATATTGCGTTCGCCGCATGTCAACAAGTCTTCGCGCGACCAGTTCGAGATACGTACCCATCTGCGCCTGATGGACATCATCGATCCGACCGACAAGACAGTCGATGCGCTGATGAAACTGGATCTGCCGGCGGGCGTCGATGTGGAGATCAAGCTGCAGTAGCCTTTTTGCATGCCGGCATCGTTGTTGCCGGCGTTCGTGTGTCGCGGCAAAGGAATCTTTGTCGCTGGTGTGGTAACCAGGTCCCGGTCAATCGCAACCGGGGTGAGGAGAAGAACATGAGTCTAGGCCTTGTCGGGCGCAAGGTCGGCATGACGCGCATCTTCACGGATGACGGTTCCACCGTTCCCGTGACCGTGCTCGATGTGTCGAACAACCGTGTGACCCAGATCAAGACGCCTGAAACCGATGGCTATGCCTCGGTCCAGGTGACGTTCGGCAAGCGTCGCGCCAGTCGGGTGATCAAGCCTGCGGTGGGGCATCTGGCCAAGGCCGGCGTGGAAGCCGGCACGGTTCTGAAAGAGTTCCGTGTCGAGGCGGATCAGCTCGCCAACTTCAAACCCGGCGATGTCATCAGCGTGACGATTTTCGCCGTTGGCCAGAAGGTCGACATCACGGGAACGTCGATCGGCAAGGGTTTCGCCGGCGCGATCAAGCGCCACCACTTTTCGTCCAATCGCGCGTCGCACGGCAACTCGGTCTCGCACAACTCGCCGGGCTCGATCGGCATGGCGCAGGATCCGGGCCGGGTCTTCCCCGGCAAGCGCATGTCGGGCCATCTGGGCGATGTCACCCGCACTCAGCAGTCGCTTGAGGTAGTGCGCGTCGATGAAGCGCGCGGGCTGCTGCTGGTCAAGGGCGCCGTGCCCGGTGCCAAGGGTGGCGACGTCATCGTGCGCCCGGCCGTCAAGGCCAAGGCTGCAGGTTAAGGGGGCGCGATGGAACTCAAATTGATCAATGAGCAGGGCCAGGCCGCGTCGACGCTGCAGGCGTCGGATGCGCTGTTTGCGCGTGATTACAACGAGGCGCTGGTGCACCAGATCGTGGTCGCCTATCAGGCGAATGCGCGTTCCGGCAATCGCAAGCAGAAGGACCGCGAAGAGGTTCGCCACTCGACCAAGAAACCGTTCCGCCAGAAGGGAACGGGCCAGGCGCGTGCCGGTATGACCTCCAGCCCGCTGTGGCGTGGTGGCGGCCGCATCTTCCCGAATTCGCCGGAGGAGAACTTCTCGCACAAAGTCAATCGCAAGATGTATCGCGCCGGTGTGGCGGCGATCCTGTCGCAGTTGGCGCGCGAGGATCGCCTCGCGATCGTCGAGAATTTCAGCGTCGCGGCGCCGAAGACCAAGCTGTTATCGGAGAAACTCAAGGCGATGGGTCTCGAGTCGGTGCTGCTGATAACCGACGGTTTCGACGAAAACCTCTATCTCTCGTCGCGGAATCTGCCCAACGTCCTGGTGCTTGAAGTCAATCAGGCTGATCCGGTTTCCCTGGTGCGCTTTCCCAAGGTGCTGCTGACCAAGAGCGCCCTGGCCAAGTTCGAGGAGATGATGGCATGAGCGCATTCAACCAGAATCGGCTTTTGCAGGTGCTGCTCGCGCCGCAAGTCTCCGAGAAGGCGACCTACATCGCCGACAAGAACGAGCAAGTGATCTTCCGTGTCGCATCCGATGCAACCAAACCAGAAGTCAAGGCGGCGGTCGAGCTTCTGTTCAAGGTCGAAGTGAAATCGGTGCAGATCGCCAATGTCAAGGGCAAGGAAAAGCGCTTCGGCAAGTTCATGGGCCGGCGCCAAAGCTGGAAGAAGGCGTTTGTGTGCCTCAAGGCCGGCCAGGAAATCAACTTCGCTGAAGGTGGGAGCGCATAATGGCCCTCGTCAAAGTCAAACCCACATCGCCGGGTCGTCGCGCGGTCGTCAAGGTCGTCAACCCCAATCTGCACAAGGGGCGCCCCGTCGACGCACTGACGGAAGAGAAAAGACGCAAGGCCGGGCGCAACAACCATGGCCACATCACCACGCGTCACCAGGGCGGCGGCCACAAGAAGCACTATCGTGTCATCGACTTCCGTCGCAACAAGGATGGCATTCCGGCGAAGGTCGAACGACTCGAGTACGACCCGAACCGTTCCGCCAATATCGCGCTGCTGTGCTATGCGGACGGGGAGCGTCGCTACATCATTGCCCCGAAAGGCGTGGCGGTCGGCACGCAACTGGTCAGCGGGTCCGAAGCGCCGATCAAGGTCGGCAATACATTGCCGCTCCGAAACATCCCGGTCGGGACGACGATCCATTGCATTGAAATGACCCCCGGCAAGGGTGCCCAGTTGGCGCGTGCTGCCGGAACCTCGGTCCAGTTGCTGGCCCGCGAAGGCAGTTATGCACAGTTGCGGCTGCGCTCGGGCGAAATTCGACGTGTGCATGTGGAATGCCGCGCGACGATCGGCGAGGTCGGCAACGAAGAGAACAACCTGCGTTCGATCGGCAAGGCCGGCGCGAACCGCTGGCGTGGCATTCGTCCGACGGTGCGTGGCGTTGCGATGAACCCGATCGACCACCCGCACGGCGGCGGTGAAGGCAAGACCGCGGCCGGTCGCGATCCCTGCAGCCCGTGGGGCGTGCCGACCAAGGGTTACCGCACGCGCTCGAACAAGCGCACCAGCAACATGATCGTCCAGCGTCGTCACAAGCGCTAAAAGGCAAATGAGGGGTAACTGATGGCACGTTCAATCAAAAAAGGCCCGTTTGTCGACGACCACCTGATCAAGAAGGTCGACTCCGCCCGTTCGTCCAACGACAAGCGTCCGATCAAGACCTGGTCCCGCCGCTCGACCGTGCTGCCCGACTTCGTCGGCCTCACGATCGCCGTGCATAACGGCAAACAGCATATTCCGGTCTACATCTCGGAAAACATGGTCGGCCACAAGCTCGGTGAGTTTTCGCTGACCCGCACCTTCAAGGGGCACGCCGCCTCGAAGAAGGCAGCGGTGAAGAAGTAAGGGGCGATCTATGGAAACCAAAGCAACTCTGCGCGGCGTGCGGCTTTCGGCACAAAAGGGTCGGCTGGTGGCCGATCTTGTGCGCGGCAAGCGGGTCGACCAGGCGCTCAACATTCTTGCGTTCTGCCCGAAAAAAGGTGCCGGGATCATCAAGAAGGTGCTCGAGTCGGCAATCGCGAATGCCGAGCACAACGATGGTGCCGATATCGACACCTTGAAGGTCACGACGATCCATGTCGAAAAGGGCATGGTGCTCAAGCGTTTTACGGCGCGGGCCAAGGGCCGCGGCAATCGCATCATCAAGCCCACCTGCCACATTTTCTTGTCGGTCGGCGAGTAAGGAGCGTTCATGGGACAGAAAATCCATCCGACCGGCTTTCGACTTGCGGTTACCAAGAACTGGGGATCACGCTGGTTCGCCAACAGCCAGAATTTCGGCAAGATGCTGGGCGAGGACATCAAAGTCCGCGCGTACTTGAAGAAGAAACTGGCGCATGCGTCGGTCGGTCGCGTGATCATCGAACGCCCGGCGAAGAACGCCCGCATCACGGTGTTCTCGGCGCGCCCGGGCGTGGTGATCGGCAAGAAGGGCGAAGACATCGAGAACCTCAAGCGTGATCTGCAGAAGATCATGGGCGGTCAGGTTCACGTCAACATCGAAGAGATTCGCAAGCCCGAGACCGACGCACAACTGATCGCAGACTCGATCGCGCAACAACTCGAGAAGCGCATCATGTTTCGCCGCGCCATGAAACGTGCGATGCAGAACGCCATGCGCCTCGGTGCGCAAGGCATCAAGATCATGAGCGCCGGCCGCCTGAACGGTGCGGAGATCGCCCGCACCGAGTGGTATCGCGAAGGCCGTGTGCCGCTGCATACGCTGCGTGCCGATATCGACTATGGCTTCGCCGAGGCCAGCACGACCTACGGCATCATCGGCATCAAGGTATGGGTGTTCAAGGGTGAGATCCTTAACCGGGGCGAGCAGCCCGCAACGCCGGAAGCCGCGCCTGAGGGCGACAACCGCCGTCCACGCCGTCCGCCGCGCGGAGAAGGCGACGGTCGGCCGGCGCCGCGTCGCGGCGGTGGCACGCGTACCGCCGCTGCGGATGCCGCTACGCCGGCAGCAGAACCGCCTGCTGCGCCTGCCGCCGACGCCGAGAAGAAGGCCACGGTCAAGCGCGTGAGAAAGCCAGGAGCATAAGATGCTGCAGCCAACCAGAAGAAAGTATCGCAAGGAGCAGAAAGGCCGCAACAAGGGTCTCGCGACGCGCGGTGCCAAGGTGAGTTTCGGCGAGTTTGGCCTCAAGGCCACGACACGCGGTCGCTTGACGGCACGCCAGATAGAGGCGGCGCGTCGTGCGATGACCCGCCACATCAAGCGCGGCGGGCGCATCTGGATTCGCGTTTTCCCGGACAAGCCGATATCGCAGAAACCCGCCGAAGTGCGCATGGGCAACGGCAAGGGAAATCCGGAGTATTGGGTCGCCGAGATCCAGCCGGGCAAGGTGCTTTACGAAATGGACGGCGTGGATGAAACGCTGGCGCGCGAAGCGTTTCGGCTCGCCGCTGCGAAACTGCCGTTCGGGACCACGTTTGTCGTGCGTCAGTTGGGGTGACTATGAAAGCAAAAGATCTGAGGGCCAAGGATTCGGCCGAACTGGGCAAGGAGCTGACCGATCTGCTCAAGGCGCAGTTCTCGTTGCGCATGCAGGTCGCTACACAGCAGTTGCAGAACACGAGCCAGTTGGGCAAGGTGCGCAAGGACATCGCGCGCGTCAAGACGATCCTCAACGAGAAGGCGGCGGCGAAATGACCGAAACGACTGTAAAGACCAAGCGCACTCTCGTCGGACGGGTTGTCAGTGACAAGATGGCCAAAACCGTGACCGTTCTCGTCGAACGTCGCGTCAAGCACCCGGTAATCGGCAAGGTGATGATTCGTTCAAGGAAATATCACGCGCATGTCGAGGGACTTGAAACCGGCGACGGCGATCTGGTGCAGATCGAAGAATGCCGTCCGATTTCCAAGACCAAGGCGTGGGCTGTCACACAGGTGCTGGAAAAGTCTCGCGCTGTTTAGTGGTTCTTGCCTGGGTTCGATTCGGACTTGGCAAATCCGGATTAGCCTCGTATAATCGATAGTCTTTGCCTAGTCTGCCGACCGATGGCGCAGCGTCGCGGCAGGCCTTCCGACCCGGACGGGTTCCAAGACTGACCGCCATGCTTCGCATGACGGGACAAGTTGGAGAGAACAGATGATTCAAATGCAGTCTATTCTGAACGTCGCCGATAACACCGGCGCCCGTTCGGTGATGTGTATCAAGGTGCTGGGTGGCTCCAAGCGGCGCTATGCCGGCATTGGTGACGTCATCAAGGTCAGCATCAAGGATGCCGCGCCGCGTGGTCGCGTCAAGAAGGGCGAAGTCTACAGTGCTGTAGTCGTGCGTACGGCCAAGGGCGTTCGCCGTCCGGACGGTTCCCTTATCAAGTTCGACGGCAATGCCGCCGTCCTGCTGAACAACAAGCTCGAGCCGATCGGCACGCGCATCTTCGGGCCGGTGACGCGGGAACTGCGTACCGAGCGCTTCATGAAGATCGTCTCGCTTGCGCCGGAAGTGCTCTGAGCAGCCCGAGTTCCGAACGAGGCCATTCATGGAAAAAATCCGCAAGGGTGACGAGGTAATCGTCCTGACCGGCAAAGACAAGGGCAAGCGTGGGCAGGTGCTGTCGCGCGTCGATGATGCGCACTTGCTTGTCGAGGGCATCAACAAGGTCAAGAAGCACGTCAAGCCGAACCCGATGAAGGGCGAGGTCGGCGGGATTCGCGAAAAGGAAATGCCGATCGACCAGTCCAACGTTGCGCTGGTCAATCCGCAGACCCACAAGGCCGACCGCGTCGGGTTCAAGGTCTTGGCCGATGGCAAGAAGGTGCGCGTGTTCAAGTCGAACGGCGAACAGGTGGGAGCGTAAGCAGATGGCGCGTTTGCATGACGTTTATAAGAACGAAGTGGTCGGCCAGCTGACTGCAAAGTTTGGCTACAAGTCGTCGATGGAAGTGCCGCGGATCACCAAGATCACGCTGAACATGGGCGTCGGCGAAGCGGTCGGGGACAAGAAAGTGCTCGAGCATGCCCTTGGCGACATGACCAAGATTGCCGGCCAGAAGCCGGTTGCGACCAAGTCGCGCAAGTCGATCGCCGGCTTCAAGATCCGCGAAGGCTACCCGATCGGCTGCATGGTTACCCTGCGCGGGCAGCGCATGTACGAGTTCCTCGATCGTCTGGTCAGCGTTGCGATGCCGCGGATCCGCGACTTTCGCGGTATTTCCGGCAAGGGCTTCGACGGCCGCGGCAACTACAACCTCGGGGTGAAGGAGCAGATCATTTTCCCCGAGATCGAGTACGACAAGATCGACGCCCTGCGTGGCATGAACATCAGCATCACGACTACCGCGAAGACCGACGAGCAAGCCAAGGCGCTTCTCGCCGCGTTCAAATTCCCTTTCAAGAACTGAGGGTGTCATGGCGAAGACTTCACTGATCAATCGCGAAGACAAGAGACGCAAGATGGTCGCGAAGTTCGCGGCCAAGCGCGCCGAAATCATCGCGCAGATCAACAACACCAAGCTCTCCGAAGAGGAGCGCATGGAAGCGCGGCTCAAGCTGCAGAAACTGCCGCGTAACGCCAGTCCCACCCGCCTGCGCAACCGCTGCTCGCTGACCGGTCGGCCGCGCGGGGTGTTCAGCAAGTTCGGCCTCTGTCGCCACAAGTTGCGTGAATTCGCGTTCCGCGGCGAAGTGCCAGGCATGGTCAAGGCGAGCTGGTAATCAGGAGACTGCACAATGAGCATGACTGATCCCATCGCCGATATGCTGACCCGCATCCGCAATGCGCAGATGGCCCAAAAGACCTCGGTGCAGATGCCCAACTCGAAGCTCAAGGTGGCTATTGCCAATGTGCTGAAGGACGAGGGTTACATCGACGATTACGCTGTCCGCGAGATCGAAGGCAAGTCGGCGCTGGATATTGCGCTCAAATACTATGCCGGGCGTCCGGTGATCGAGCGCATCGAGCGCGTGAGCCGTCCCGGACTGCGTGTGTACAAGGGTTCGGGCGATCTGCCGCGGGTGATGAACGGCCTCGGTGTCGCGATTGTCTCGACGCCCAAGGGTGTGATGACCGACCGCAAGGCACGCGCCAGCAATGTTGGCGGCGAAGTCCTCTGCATCGTCGCCTGAGGAGTCTGACGATGTCACGAATCGCAAAGTATCCGGTCGTGCTGCCCAAGGGCGTGGATATCACCCTGGCGAACGGCGAGATTACGGTAAAGGGTCCGCTCGGTTCGCTCACCCAGACGTTGCATCCGTCGGTCTCGGTCGCCAGGGATGGGGAGCAGCTTCAGGTGACCGCGGTAGCGGGCGCCGAGAATGCCAAAGCCATGTCGGGAACGGTGCGCGCACTCGTCAATAACATGGTTTCTGGCGTGACCAAGGGTTTCGAGAAGAAGCTGACATTGGTCGGCGTGGGATATCGCGCCCAGGCGCAGGGCGACAAACTCAATCTGTCGCTCGGGTTCTCGCACCCGGTGGTCCACCAGATGCCCAAGGGCGTCAAGGTCGAGACGCCTACACAGACCGAGATCCTGATCAAGGGTATCGACAAGCAACAGGTCGGCCAGGTCGCTGCCGAAATTCGCGCCTACCGCCAGCCCGAGCCGTACAAGGGCAAGGGCGTGCGCTACGCGAACGAGGTGGTGATCATCAAGGAAACGAAGAAGAAGTAAGGGCGGTTAAATCATGGACAAAAAGCAAGCGCGTCTGCGTCGAGCACGCCAAACCCGTGCCAAGATTGCTCAGATAAAGACGGTTCGCCTCGCGGTGCACCGTTCCAACTGCCACATCTACGCTCAAATCTTTTCCGGTTGCGGCAGCAAGGTTCTCGCTGCCGCTTCTACTGCGGAGGCCGAAGTGCGCAAAGAAGTGCCCAGCGGCGGCAACATCAAGGCGGCACAGGTTGTCGGCAAGCTGATTGCCGAGCGCGCCAAGCAGGTCGGCATCGAAGAGGTCGCGTTCGACCGTTCCGGATTCAAGTATCACGGCCGCGTCAAGGCGCTGGCCGATGCTGCCCGCGAAGGCGGCCTCAAGTTCTAGCCGAGGAAAGCCCATATGGCAAAACCGCAATCAGGAAATCGCAAGCCGCAGGCTCAGGAAGAGCGCGACGACGGCCTGCGCGAAAAGATGGTTTCGATCAATCGCGTCACCAAGGTGGTGAAGGGCGGACGGATTCTGGGCTTCGCCGCGCTCACGGTGGTCGGCGACGGCGACGGCGGCATCGGCATGGGCAAGGGTAAATCCCGTGAAGTCCCGGTCGCTGTGCAGAAGGCGATGGAAGAAGCCCGGCGCAAGATGGCCAAGGTGTCGCTCAGAAACGGTACCATCCAGCACGCTGTCATCGGTCAGCACGGCGCATCGCGGGTGCTGATGCAGCCGGCGCCAGGCGGTACCGGCATCATCGCCGGCGGTCCGATGCGCGCCGTGTTTGAAGTGATGGGCGTGACGGATGTGCTGGCCAAGTGCCTCGGCTCGACCAATCCCTATAACGTGGTTCGGGCGACGATCGACGGCCTGACCAAGATCAACACTCCGGCCGAAATAGCTGCCAAACGCGGCAAGTCGGTCGAAGAGATTCTGGGGTGATCGCGATGGCCGACAGGAAGATCAAGGTGACTTTGGTCAAGAGCGTGATCGGCACCAAGCAAGGACCATCGTGCCACGATCAAGGGGCTCGGCCTGCGCAAGCTGAACAGTTCTGCGATGCTCGAGGATACCTCTGCGGTGCGCGGCATGATCAAGAAGGTCAACTACCTGCTGAAGGTCGAGGGCTGAAATGGAACTCAATAACCTGAAGCCGGCAGAGGGCGCGAAACGCCCCAGGCGCCGCGTCGGTCGCGGTATCGGCAGTGGTTTGGGAAAGACTGCGGGACGGGGTCACAAGGGCCAGAAGTCGCGTGCCGGCGGATTCCACAAAGTGGGTTTTGAAGGTGGCCAGATGCCGTTGCAACGGCGCTTGCCGAAGCGGGGTTTCGTCTCTTTGACGGCAGCGCGAAATGTCGAAGTTCGGTTGTCGGAGTTGGAAGCGCTGCCGGTCACCGAAATCGATCTGCTTGCGCTCAAACAGGCCGGTGTCATTTCGGCTGACGCACTGTCCGCCAAGGTGATCCTGTCCGGCAAGTTGACGAAAAAGGTGAGCCTCAAAGGCGTCGGTGTGACCAAGGGTGCCAGGGCCGCGATCGAAGCTGCTGGCGGCAGCATCGCAACAGACTGACGGAACGGAACTGACTTGGCATCCAATCCAGCGACCCTCGGCAAGGGCGGAAAGTTCGGCGATCTCAAACGCCGGCTACTGTTTCTGCTTGGCGCGCTCGTCGTTTATCGGATTGGTGCGCACATACCAGTGCCGGGTATTGACCCGGTCGCGCTGGCGCAGTTGTTTGAAGGACAAAAGGGCGGAATCCTCGGTATCTTCAATCTGTTTTCCGGCGGTGCTCTGTCGCGATTCACGATATTTGCGCTTGGCATAATGCCGTACATCTCAGCGTCGATCATCATGCAGCTGCTGACGGTTGCAGTGCCGAGTCTCGAGTCGCTAAAGAAGGAAGGCGAAGCCGGGCGCCGCAAGATTACCCAGTACACGCGATACGGCACAGTCGGGCTTGCTCTGTTCCAGGCGGTCGGCATTTCGGTCGCGCTGGAGTCGCAGCAGGGACTGGTGATCGATCCCGGTCTGACGTTCCGCTTCGTCACCGTCACGACCTTGGTCACCGGAACGATGTTCCTGATGTGGCTCGGCGAACAGATTACCGAGCGCGGGCTTGGCAACGGCATATCGATCATCATCTTCGCGGGTATCGCGGCGGGATTGCCGAATGCGCTCGGTGGTTTGTTTGAACTCGTCCGGACCGGGGCGATGCATCCATTTACGGCATTGTTCATTACGGCTCTAGTCGTGCTGGTGACAGGGTTCGTCGTGTTTGTCGAGCGCGGCCAGCGCAAGATTCTGGTGAATTACGCCAAGCGCCAGATCGGCAACAAGGTGTACGGCGGACAGAGTTCGCATCTGCCGTTGAAGCTCAACATGTCGGGCGTGATTCCGCCGATCTTCGCGTCGTCGATCATCCTGTTTCCGGCAACCGTGGCGGGCTGGTTCGGACAATCGGAGAGCATGCGCTGGCTCAAGGACATCGCCGGGACGCTTTCCCCGGGGCAGCCGATTTATGTGATGTGTTATGCCGCTGCGATCGTGTTCTTCTGCTTCTTCTACACGGCCCTGGTTTTCAATTCGAAGGAAACCGCGGACAACCTGAAGAAGAGCGGCGCCTTTGTTCCGGGCATTCGCCCCGGCGACCAGACGGCGAAGTACATCGACAAGATCCTGATGCGGCTGACGCTGGCCGGCGCGATCTACATCACGCTGGTCTGTCTGCTGCCGGAGTTCCTGGTTCTGAAGTGGAACGTACCGTTCTACTTTGGTGGCACGTCGCTGCTGATCATCGTGGTCGTTACCATGGACTTCATGTCGCAGGTTCAGGCCTACATCATGTCGCACCAGTACGAGGGTCTGCTCAAGAAAGCGAACTTCAAGGGGGGAGGAGCAGGATTGCCAATGCGCTGACGCGCCTGAAGCATCGCTTGGGGGAACATGGCGAAGGAAGACGTTATCGAGATGCAGGGTGAAGTGGTTGAAAACCTGCCAAACGCGACATTCAAGGTCAGGCTCGAGAATGGTCACGTGGTTCACGGATTCATCTCCGGAAAGATGCGCATGCACTATATCCGCATTCTCCCCGGCGACAAGGTGACCGTGCAGCTCACGCCATACGACCTGACCAAGGGTCGCATCGTGTTCCGCGCGAAATAGTCGCAGCAGCATCGAAAGACCTCTCCTTAGGGGAAAAGAAATGAAAGTTTTGGCATCGGTGAAGAGGATTTGCCGCAAGTGCAAGGTAATCCGGCGCAAAGGCGTAGTGCGTGTGATCTGTACCGACCCGCGCCACAAGCAGCGCCAGGGTTGATTCGCCTCGCCTTGATTAGGCTGGTTCTCTTCGTTATAATTTAAGGTTTCGCTTTTCGGGGTATCGCATGGCCCGCATTGCAGGGGTAAACATTCCCAATCATCAACACGCCGCTATCGCGCTGACCGCGATCTTCGGTGTCGGCCGCACCCGTGCCCAGAAGATATGCGATCTGGCCGGGGTAAAGCGCGACGCCAAGATCAAGGATCTGACCGACGCCGACATGGATCGTCTGCGCGAGGAAGTCGGCAAGTTCACGATCGAGGGCGATTTGCGCCGCGAAGTGACCATGAACATCAAGCGGCTCATGGATTTGGGTTGCTATCGCGGCGTGCGTCATCGCCGCGGTTTGCCGGTGCGGGGCCAGCGTACCCGCACCAACGCGCGCACCCGCAAGGGGCCGCGCAAGGCAATTGCCGGCGCCAAGAAGTAAGTACATCAAGCAGGATTAGGACAACATGGTCAAAGCCGCTGCGAAAGTTCGCAAGAAGGTCAAGAAGAACGTTGCCGAGGGCATCGCCCACGTGCACGCTTCTTTCAACAACACGATCATCACGATCACAGATCGTCAGGGCAACGCCCTGTCGTGGGCGACCTCGGGCGGCGCGGGCTTCAAGGGCTCGCGCAAGAGCACCCCGTTCGCAGCGCAGGTCGCCGCGGAGGCTGCCGGTCGTGCGGCGGTCGAGTGTGGCGTAAAGAATCTCGAAGTGCGGATCAAGGGGCCGGGTCCGGGTCGCGAGTCGGCTGTCCGTGCGCTCAACGCGCTCGGCATCAAGATCTCCAGCATTACCGACATCACGCCGATTCCGCACAACGGTTGCCGTCCGCCGAAGCGGCGCCGTATCTAAAGGAGTGGAATAGTGGCTCGCAACCTCGACCCAAAGTGCCGTCAGTGCCGCCGGGAGGGCGAAAAGCTCTTCCTCAAGGGCGAAAAGTGCTTCACCGACAAATGCGCGATCGAGCGGCGTTCTTACGCGCCAGGCCAGCACGGCCAGAAATCCGGTCAGCGTCTGTCGGGCTATGGCGTTCAGTTGCGCGAGAAGATGAAAATCCGCCGCACCTACGGCATCCTTGAGCGCCAGTTCCGCAAGATTTTCGCCGAAGCCGATCGCCGAAAGGGCCAGACCGGCGAGAACCTGCTCCAACTGCTCGAAGGACGACTCGACAACGTCGCTTACAGAATGGGCTTTCGGTGCCTCCCGCACGGAATCGCGCCAGGTCGTCCGGCATAACGGCGTTCTGGTCAACGGCAGACGCGTCAATATACCGTCGTACCTGGTACGTCCGGGCGATGTGGTCGAATTGGCCGACAAGACGCGCAGCCACCTGCGCGTCAAGGCTGCGCTTGAGGCGGCTGAATCACGTGGATTTCCGGAATGGATCTCCGTCGATTCCAAGGCTGGGAAGGGTACCTTCAAGGCATACCCGGCACGAACAGACTTGCCCTCAACGATCAACGAAAGCCTGGTGGTCGAGCTCTACTCGCGTTAATCGCGGGGCTCGGCCCGGTTGTAACTCTTTACGAGGATTGCGATGCAAAGCAACGCTCTGCTGAAACCGCGCATCATCGACGTCCAATCCCTTTCACCGGTTCACGCCCGCGTGGTGATGGAGCCGTTCGAACGCGGCTACGGCCACACGCTCGGCAATGCGCTGCGTCGCATCCTGCTTTCCTCGTTGCCCGGTGCGGCGCCCACCGAAGTCTCGATCGACGGTGTGCTGCACGAGTACTCGACGCTGGATGGCGTCCGCGAGGATGTCGTCGATCTGCTGCTCAATCTCAAGGGTGTGGTGTTCAAGTTGCAGAACCGCGGCGAAGTGACGCTGCGGCTGCAGAAGGCTGGTGAAGGCATGGTCACCGCCGCGGACATCGAGACTTCGCACGACGTCGAAATCATCAACTCCGACCATGTGATCGCCCATCTGGCGCCGGGCGGAAAGCTCGACATGCAGATCAAGGTTTCGCAGGGACGCGGATATGTGCCTGGCAACGTGCGTCCGATCGGGGCCGAAGCAAAGAGCATCGGTCGTATCGTGCTCGACGCCTCGTTCAGTCCGGTGCGCCGCGTCAGCTATCAGGTCGAGAGCGCGCGTGTCGAGCAGCGCACCGATCTGGACAAGCTAGTGATCGACATCGAGACCAACGGCGCAGTCGACCCGCAGGAAGCCATCCGGTTCGCCGCGCGCGTGCTGATGGATCAGCTTTCGTCGTTCGCCGAGCTCGAAGGTACACCGGTGACCCACGAGGCCACGCGGCCGACCCAGGTCGATCCGATTCTGCTGCGCCCGGTTGACGATCTGGAGTTGACGGTTCGTTCCGCCAATTGCCTGAAGGCGGAGAATATCTACTACATCGGCGATCTGATTCAGCGCACCGAGACCGAGTTGTTGAAGACTCCGAACCTCGGTCGCAAATCGCTCAACGAGATCAAGGAAGTGCTGGCTTCGCACGGTCTGACGCTCGGCATGAAGCTGGAGAACTGGCCGCCGGCCGGGCTGGAAAAGATTTGAGCAGTCTTCGACTCCGGCTTTGGCCGGAGTCGCATTTTTGCGGGCGCGGCGCCCCGTAGCACCAACGACAGCGTCGCCATGATCCACCGGTTGCTAGCCTGACCCGCGGCAGCCGCAAAACAATGAGGTGTCACCATGCGTCATCGCAACGGTCTACGCAAACTGAATCGCACGTCGGCGCATCGCTCCGCGATGTTCCGGAACATGACCAATTCTCTGCTGCGTCACGAACTGATCAAGACGACCGTGCCCAAAGCCAAGGAACTGCGCCGGGTGGTCGAGCCGATCATCACTCTCGGCAAGAAGCCCAGTCTCGCCAACCGCCGCCTGGCTTTCGATCGGTTGCGCGACCGCGAAATGGTCGTAAAGGTTTTCGACGAACTCGGTCCTCGCTACGCTACGCGCAACGGTGGCTATCTGCGCATCCTAAAGATCGGATTCCGCGACGGCGACAATGCGCCGATGGCCCTGGTCGAGTTGATGGATCGCCCGGACAGACTGAAGCGAGCGCCGAGTAGGCCAGCGACCGAGTAAGCCTGGGCGGCAGACCGGCCCATTGCCTTTGGGCTGCTCGATCGACCAGTGCTCGGCGCGCTGGGCAACAGCCCTGGTAGGACCTCTCCCAGGAGAATCAATACCGGCCCTCCATGTCTTCCGGTTCCGAGCGAGGCCAGTTCGGCGAGCGTCATGCTGCGCCTGGATGACGACGCGAGCGAAACGTTCCTCGCGATCACCACCGGCGTATCGGCCGGGCGGCCGTGCGCGATCAGGTGAGCCGCAAGCTGTGCCGCCTCGCTCGCGCCCATGTAAATGGCCGACGTGTCCGCCCGCAGCACGGGCGTGATCCAGTCGTTGGGTGCTGCGTTGGGCGCGGAACGTGGCGTTACGAAGACGACATGTCGCGACACGCCACGATTGGTCAACGACACTTTCAATTCTGCGGCTGCGGCAAGTGCCGCCGTGACGCCGGGTACGACCTCAAAAGGCACCCCAGCAGCCCTGAGCGCGTCGATTTCTTCCTGAGCACGCCCGAACAGCATCGGATCGCCGCCCTTGAGGCGAACGACAATCGAATAGTCGTTCGCCGCTTCGACCAGCTTCTGGTTGATTTCCGTTTGGTGATGTGAAAATTGCCCGCAACGCTTGCCGACTTCCACCAGGCGAGCTTGCGGTCCCAGCTTCAGGATAGCCGGATTCACCAGCGCGTCGTGAAAGACGATGTCCGCGCGTTCGAGTAGCCGGAGCGCGCGCAGCGTCAGGAGGTCTTCCGCGCCGGGGCCGGCGCCGACCAGATAGACCGTTCCGGCTGCCCGGGTCAGAGGATCATCCCTGCGCCGACGGTGTTGTTGGTCGACTCGTCGATCACGATGAAAGCACCCGTAGCGCGACTCCCCGAATAGGCATCCACGAACAGCGGTTGCGCGACCTTGAAAGACACCTTGGCGATGTCGTTCATCGCCAGGCGTTCGGCAGGTTGCTGCGTGAGTTCGTTGATATCCAGGCGGTATTCGATGTTCGACAGAATCGCCTTGGTCTCGCGGGTGGTATGGCGGATGACGTACTTGCGTGCGCGGTCCAGCGGCGACTCGGAGAGCCAGCACAACATCGCATCGATCTGCTTCACAACGCGCGGCTGCTCCGACGTCTTGACGATCATGTCGCCGCGCGATATGTCGATCTCATCGTCGAGCAGCAGGGTCACCGATTGCTCAGACCCCGCCTGGCCGAGCGAGCGGCCGTAAAGTTGAACATCCTTCACGCGCGAGGCGATGCCCGAGGGCAGCACGGTCACCTCGTCGCCGACCGCGATCTCGCCGGATTCGACACGGCCCATGAAGCCGCGGTAATCGTGCAACGCCGCATCGTCGGCGGCATGCGGCCGGCAGACGAACTGCACCGGAAAACGAAACGGTTCCGTCGCCTCCGTGTGCGCGGCCGGCGCGGATTCGAGGATTTCGAGCAAGGTCGGACCTTCGTACCAAGGCATCGAATCGCCGCGGTCCACTACGTTCTCGCCGGTGAGCGCCGAGAGCGGAATGAATCGGACATCCTCAATGCCGATCTTGGCCGCAAACGCCAGATAATCTGCGCGTATCGACTCGAAAACGCTCTCGCCGTATCCGACCAGATCCATCTTGTTGATCGCCACCACGAGGTGCGGAATGCCCAGCAGACCGGCGATCGTCGAATGCCGGCGCGTCTGCGTCAGCACGCCCTTGCGGGCATCGATCAGAATGATCGCCAGGTTGGCGCTCGAAGCCGCAGTGACCATGTTGCGGGTGTACTGCTCGTGGCCCGGCGCGTCGGCGATGATGTACTTGCGCACGCCGGTCGAGAAGTAGCGATACGCCACATCGATCGTGATGCCCTGTTCGCGCTCTGCCTGCAGGCCGTCCGTCAGGAGCGAAAGGTCCACCACGTCCATGCCGCGCTTCTTCGACGTGCGCTCCATCGCATGCAGCGTGTCGACCAGGATGGTCTTGGTGTCGAAGAGCAGGCGGCCGATCAGCGTGCTCTTGCCGTCGTCCACGCTGCCGCATGTCAGAAAGCGCAGCAGCCCGTTGTCGACTTCAGGCAGTTTTTCCACGGCGGACATGTCAGGACTCCTGCCGGGCGGCACCGCAGGGTGCCGGCGCCTCCACGGGGGACAGTGAGCGAGGTGAGCGCGAGAGTCGCAACATTTCAGAAATACCCTTCCTTCTTGCGTTGTTCCATGGCGGCTTCGGACGTCTGGTCGTCCAGCCGGGTCGCCCCGCGCTCGGTGATCGTCGTCAGCGCCGTTTCGGCGATGATTTTGGCGATCGAGTCCGCGGTCGACTCTACCGGAGCGGTGCAGGTGATGTCGCCCACGGTGCGAAAGCGCACCATCGATTCCACGACCTCTTCGCCGGTCTTTGCCGGCGTCAGTTCCGTCACCGGCACGATCGCCCCGCCGCGGCGCACGACCTGACGGCGATGGGCGTAGTAGATCGACGGCAATTCGAGTTGCTCGCGCTCGATGTATTGCCAGACATCGAGTTCGGTCCAGTTCGAAATTGGAAAGGCGCGAATGTTCTCGCCCTTGAAGGTGCGCGCGTTGTAGATGTCCCACAGTTCCGGCCGCTGGTTTTTCGGATCCCATTGCCCGAACTCGTCGCGGAAACTGAAGATGCGTTCCTTTGCGCGCGCCTTTTCCTCGTCGCGCCGCGCGCCGCCGATACAGGCATCGAACTCGAACTCGGCGATGGCCTCGAGCAGCGTCACCGACTGGTGCTTGTTGCGCGACTCGGTCGGGCTCTTCAGCACGACCGTGCCGCGCCTCATCGAATCCTCGACCGAGCGCACGATCAGGCGTTCGCCAAGCTCCGCGGCGCGCTTGTCGCGAAAATCGGTCACTTCCTTGTAGTTGTGGCCGGTGTCGATGTGCATCAGCGGGAACGGAAAGCGCCCCGGGCGAAACGCCTTCTCGGCGACCCGCAGCATGCAGATCGAATCCTTGCCGCCGGAGAACAGCAGCACCGGATTGCTGCATTGGCCGGCGACCTCGCGCATGATGTGGATCGCCTCGGATTCGAGCCAGTCCAGGTGCGACAGCGTGTGCCGCGAAAGCGTGGCGTTGCTCATCGGATGATGCTCACTACGTTAGGATTCTTCACGTGCAGACCGCACTCCTTGTTTGTCGGGTCCTCCCACCACCAGCGCCCGGCGCGCACGTCCTCACCAAGGGAAATCGCCCGGGTGCACGGGGCGCAGCCGATGCTCGGGTAGAAGCGGTCGTGCAGCTTGTTGTAAGGCACGTCGTTGCTGCGGATGTAGGCCCAGACTTCCTGTTCGGTCCAGTCGGAGAGCGGATTGAACTTCTCCAATTTGTTCGCCTCGTCATACTGTTGCAGCGGCAGACGGTCGCGCGTGGCGGCCTGTTGCGCGCGCATGCCGGTGATCCAGGCCTTGCGGTTGGCCAGTGCGCGCTGCAGCGGTTCGACCTTGCGGATATGGCAGCAGGCCTTGCGCAGTTCG
Source organism: Candidatus Methylophosphatis haderslevensis (assembly GCA_016711925.1). Lineage (GTDB taxonomy): Bacteria > Pseudomonadota > Gammaproteobacteria > Burkholderiales > Rhodocyclaceae > Methylophosphatis > Methylophosphatis haderslevensis. Next base: position 102,540 of record JADJSA010000017.1, on the reverse strand, counting down.
ATCGAATCGTAGAACGCGTTGATCCCGTTCTCACGCGTGTACGCTTCGATCACGTCGTTGCGCGGGTAGTACAGCTTGAGCTTGAGCCCGTAGCGTTGCTGTATCTCGTGCATCAGGTCGTAGGTCTCGGCCGGCAGGCGGCCGGTATCGAGCGAGAAAATTTCGATCGGCAAGTGCTCGCGGACGATCACGTCGGTTATTACCATGTCCTCGGCGCCGAGGCTGCTGGCGAACACCGCGGGGCGCCATTCCGCGGCGATGCGGCGGAGCGCTTCGGCAAGCGCCGCCGACTTGTCGCGCAGCGCTTCGGCCGGCGTTGCGTCCTGTTGGTCGGGATGGGATGTCGGAGTCATTGAATCTCACTCAGGCGCTGCGTGCAACACGCCGGAACAGCGGGCGCGGTTCGTCGACCGCGCCCTGATAAGGGTCAGAGAAATCGCGCAGACCGGCCAGCGCATCCTGCGCGTCACGATCGGCGCGCAGCGCGTAGGCATCGAAGCCGCAGCGCTTGAAGAAAAACATCTGGTCGCGCAGCACATCGCCGATTGCGCGCAGTTCGTTGCGATAACCGAAGCGCTCACGCAACAGGCGGCCGACGGAAAACCCGCGCCCGTCGATGAACTTCGGGAAGTTTACCGCGATCACCCTGAAAGCGTTGATATCGTGCAAGCTCGCCGCCAGGGTTTCGGGTTCCTCGAAGCTGTCTAGCCATACGCCCAACTGACCGGCAGCCAGCCGGGCCGTCAGTTCGGCATGGCGCCCGAGCCACACGCTCATCGGCACAATCACCTTGCCCCCGGGTATGCCGACCCCGGCCACTTCCGCGTCGGTCGCCGCGGCCTCGCCGGTCAGCTTGAACAGCACCGCCTTGCCGGCCTGTTTTTTCACCGGCTCATCGCGCACCGGCAGTGCGACCAGCGTCCACTCGTCGGAAACGACGGCATTGCCGCGAATCAGCTTAGCCATTTGCGACCTTTCGCGCGTTCGCCGATTCGCCGTAGACCCGCGTCTTGAACGGCGCCACGCCGATGCGCCGCACCGTGTCGATGAAGCGTTCCTCGTCGGTGCGTTGCTCGAGGTAAGTGCCGATCAGCTTCTCGACCACGCCCGGCACTTCGTCTGCCGCGAAAGACGGTCCGATCACGTCGCCCAGAGCGGCCGCCGTGCCCTGCGAACCGCCTATGCTGATCTGGTACCACTCCGATCCGTCCTTGTCGACGCCGAGCACGCCGATATGGCCGACGTGATGATGGCCGCAGGAATTCATGCAGCCGGAGATGTTCAGATCCAGTTCACCGATGTCATGCAGGTAGTCGAGGTCATCGAACTTCTGCTGGATCGCCTGCGCGATGGGGATGCTCTTTGCATTGGCCAGCGAGCAGAAGTCGCCGCCCGGACAGCAGACGATGTCGGTCAGCAAGCCGATGTTCGGCGTCGCCAGGCCCGCCGCCCGCGCCGCCTGCCACACTGCAACCAGGTCCGCCTGCCTGACGTCGGCAAGAATCAGATTCTGCTCGTGCGACACGCGCAACTCGCCCAAGCTGTAGCGCTCGGCCAGATCGGCCACGATGTCCATCTGGTCCGCAGTCGCATCGCCAGGGGCCACGCCGGTCTTCTTCAGCGACAGTGTCACCGCCGCGTAGCCCGGCACCTTGTGCCCATGGACATTGCGTCTGGCCCAGGCCGAGAACGCCTTGTCGGTCTCGCGCCTGGCGCCGTAATCCGCATCGAGCGCCGGCAGGGTTGCGTAGGCGGGCGCGCGGAAGTGCGCCGACACCCGATCGACTTCCGCCTGCGTCAGCGTGCCCGGTCCGTCCTTCAGGTGCGCCCATTCGGCATCCACCTTCTGCGCGAACACCTCGGGTTTGAGCGCCTTGACCAGAATCTTGATGCGCGCCTTGTAGGCATTGTCGCGCCTGCCGTAGCGGTTGTAGACGCGCAGCACCGCTTCGCAGTAGGTGGCGACATGCTGCCATTCGATGAATTCGCGGATCAGGCTGCCGATGATCGGCGTGCGGCCGAGTCCCCCGCCGACGTAAACCCGGAATCCCGTCTCGCCGGCCGCATTCGTCGTCAGCTGCAGGCCGATGTCATGAACCAGAATCACCGCGCGGTCTTCGCGCGAACCGCATACCGCGATCTTGAACTTGCGCGGCAGGAAGGCGAACTCCGGATGAAAGGTCGACCATTGGCGCAGGATCTCCGCCCACGGGCGCGGATCCTGGATTTCGTCCGGCGCGACACCGGCGAACTGATCGGTGGTGATGTTGCGGATGCAGTTGCCCGAAGTCTGGATCGCGTGCATCTGGACGCTCGCCAGATCGGCGAGGATGTCCGGCACAGTCTCCAGCGCCGGCCAGTTGTACTGGATGTTCTGGCGCGTCGAAAAGTGCGCGTAGCCGCGGTCGTACTTGCGCGCGATGTGCGCCAGCGTGCGCAACTGCCTGCCAGAAAGAAGGCCGTAGGGAATCGCCACCCGCAGCATCGGCGCGTGGCGCTGGACGTAAAGGCCGTTCTGCAGGCGCAGCGGGCGGAACTCGTCGTCGGTCAACTCGCCGGCCAGATAGCGCCGCGTCTGGTCGCGAAATTGCGCAACACGTTCGTCGACGATCCGCTGGTCGTAGGCGTCGTAGCGGTACATGGCGTTCTCTCTGTGGTGCTTGCCTGTTCTCAGTGGGCGATCAGTTTGCCGCCGATCACCACCAGCAGTGTTGCCAGCAATGGCCGCAGCACGCGGTCGGGCACCTTGACCGACAGATGGCTGCCGAGCGTGATGCCCGGCAGCGAACCCAGCAGCAATGCGGCCAGCAGGCTCCAGTCTACGCTACCGAGCACCCAGTGCCCGATACCGGCGACCGCGGTCAGCGGCACCGCATGCGCGATGTCGCTGCCGACGATGCGCACCGTCGACAGCCTCGGATAGAGCAGTATCAGCGCGGTGACGCCCAGCGCGCCGGCACCGACCGACGAAATCGACACCAGCACGCCAAGGATCGCGCCGGTCAGCACGGTAAGCCAGGCGGTTTGGCGCTCGCTCAAGGTCGCGTGATGCTGGGCGAATAGCTGCAGCCGGCGACGAAAAATCAGCGCCGCCGCCGTCAACAACAGCGCGATGCCCAGCGCGAAGGAAATCGCCTGCGAGGCGCCGCCGATGCCGCCGGGTGCCAGATGCGAGATCGCGTATAGCGTCAGCCCCGCTGCCGGCATGCTGCCCGCAGCCAGCCGCCCGGTGATCTTCCAATCTACCGTGCCCTTGAGCGAGTGGGTCACGGTGCCGCCCGCCTTGGTGATCGCCGCGTAGAGCAGATCGGTGCCGACCGCAGTTGCCGGGTGGATGCCGAACATCAGCACCAGCAACGGCGTCATCAGCGAGCCGCCGCCGACGCCAGTCAATCCGACGATGGTGCCGACCACGAAACCCGCCACTGTGTAACCGAAATCCATGCGGTCCATCCCCTTGAAGAGGGGCGATGGTAACAAGGACCCATAGAGTGAAACAGGTGTTTTCTGTTACACTCAAATAACCAATTCTTATTAAGAAATGCCGGCGCGTCGCAGATGAACCTCCAGCAATTGCGCTATGTGTTCGAGATCGCCCGCCACCGCTATAACGTATCCGAGGCGGCGGAGGCGCTGTTCACCTCGCAGCCGGGCGTGTCGAAACAGATCAAACTGTTCGAAGAAGAACTCGGCGTCGATATCTTCGTGCGCCACGGCAAGCGGCTGACCGGTATCACCGATCCGGGGCGCGAAATACTTGCCATCGCCGAGCGCATGCTGCGCGACGTCGACAACCTCAAGCAGGTCGGCGCGGAGTTCTCGCGAGAATCCTCGGGCCGTCTCGGGATAGCGACCACTCACACGCAGGCGCGTTACGCGTTGCCGCCGGTAGTCCGCAAGTTCGTCGATCGCTACCCGGGCGTGCAACTTTCGCTGCACCAGGGCAACCCGGCCCAATGCTGCGAATACGTGCTTTCCGGCGAGGCCGACATCGCGATTGCCACCGAGGCGATCTCCGAATTCGCCGACCTGGTCATGCTGCCCTGCTACCAGTGGAACCGCGTGGTCGTCGCGCCGCCGGGCCATCCGATTCTGGCCGAGAAGCCGCTGTCGCTCGAAGCCATCGCCCGCTTTCCCGTCATCACCTACGATTTCGCCTTCACCGGGCGCAGCCAGATCAACAAGGCGTTTCTGGCGCGCGGCCTCAAGCCCAACGTCACGCTGACGGCGATCGACTCCGACGTGATCAAGACTTACGTCGCGCTCGGCCTGGGCATCGGCATCATCGCCGGCATGGCCTTCGACCCCGCGCAGGACCGCAACCTCGGCATGGCCGACGCCGCGCACCTGTTCGAATCCAGCACCACGCGCATCGGCATCCGCAAGAACGCCTACCTGCGCGGCTACACCTACGCCTTCATCGAACTGTTCGCCCCGCACCTGACGCGCAAGGTGGTCGACGCCGCGCTCGCCGGTGTGGGCAGCGACCCGGGGCTCTGACCATGCTCGAAGCGCTCCAGCAAATGCTCGCCGCCAACCAGTTCGCCGCCGGGGGCCTGCTGCTCGGCGCACTCGGCCTCGCCGCCATGTGGCTGCGCGAGGTGCCGGGCAAATTCGCCGGCTGGGCCAAGCACTTCATCGTCACCTCGCTCGCCTTCGATAACCGCGACGAACTGATGTTCGCCACGCTGGTCGAGTACATGAACGCCAAGGACGTGCTGCGCCGCATCAACAACTTCACCGTGCGCGGCGTGCGCCAGACCGAGAGCTACACCTCGCTCGCCGACGAACTGCAGCAGGGCGGCCGGCCGCAGCCCTACCTGTCGCCGGGCGAGGGCTTCCACATCTTCATGCTCGACGGTCGCCTGATGTGGATGAAGCGCGAGGTGCAGGTCGCCACCTCGATCCTGGAAAAGATCACCCTTTCGACTTTCGGCCGCAGCAAGGCGCCGCTCGAAGCCTTCATCCATGCCGCGATGGATGCGCGCATGGCGCGCGAGCTCAACAAGATCGCCATCTACATCCCGAGCAGCTACACCAACGAATGGTCGCGCGCGCGGCTGGGCAACAACCGCAAGCTCGCCTCCATCGTGCTCAAGCAGGGGCAGAAGGAATCGATTCTCGAAGACCTCAATCGCTTCTTCGCCTCGCGCCTTCGCTATGAAGAACTTGGCATCCCCTGGCGGCGCGGCTACCTGCTCTACGGCCCGCCGGGTACCGGCAAAACCTCGCTGGTCACCGCGCTGGCCTCCGAGTTGATGCTGAATGTCTGCTCGCTCTCGCTGGCCTCGCCCAACGTCACCGACGAGAAAATCGGCAACCTGCTATCCACCGTGCCGGCGCGCTCCATCGTGCTGCTCGAAGACATCGACTCCTTCTTCCGCCGGCGCGAAAAGGCCGACGCCGCGATCAAGCTGAGTTATTCCGGCTTCATCAACGCGCTCGACGGCGTGGCCTCGCACGAAGGCTCGGTGATCTTCCTCACCACCAACCATCCCGAGCTGATCGATGACGCCGCCATCCGCTCCGGCCGCGTCGACTTCCGCATGGAACTGACGAACTGCGACGCCCACCAGCTCGAGCAGATGTTCCTCAAGTTCTACGACGATGCCGCTGCCGCAAAGCGTTTCGCCACTGAACAGCCCGCCGGACGCTGGTCGCCCGCGCAGGTGCAGGAGCGGCTGCTCAAGTCGCATTCGGTGGAAGAGGCGCTGGCGCAGTTCGAGCCCTGATCCGTCGCGAACGGCATCGCTGCAGGCCGCATGGATAGGCGTTCTTCGGGCAGGCTGGCCTGCGATGTCCATGGGGCGGGCATCGTGGCAAGCCCTGCCTGCCCAGCGCCATCCTGCCTTGCCTCCAGCCTGCCCGCCATCCGTTCGTGCTGAGCGTAGCGCAGCGAAGTCGAAGCACACACTCCCGCCCCTTGCAGGGGGCGGGTCCGGGTGGCGTGCCGCGTTTCCGTTTCTTCAATCGGGATTGGAGTTCAGCTCCTGAACGAATCTCGCCCGACGGGCGAGTCACCTTTCTTTGCCAAGGATTCGCTGCGTCTCAAAGGCAATCAGGACATGGGCTGCACAACACAAGTGTCGCATTCAGGCGGAGGCGGTGCCGTGTCCGGGTATCGCATTGACGATCCCGGTTCGTCCGATATGCGGGAAGTCGTAGGAAGGAATGGCCAAGAGCATCGTGCATTCCCGTGCCGGCGAATTGACAAACGCATAGTGAAAGGTATAATCGCAACTAGATTGGCTGGACCGGGCGTCGCTGCAAGTGTGGTTGTTGCCTTGATTTCGAGAGAGGTGTACGAAATGAGATGGTTGAAAGCGCCTTTGCTCCGTTGCGCAGGATTGGGCTGGTTCGCAATTGCCTGTGCAGGCTGCGCCGGTGGCAATCCAATTGTTGATTCGATCAGTGGCTTTGGAGCGTCAGGTCGACTGAAAACGTACGCTCAAGTTGAAGACAAGACTATGACTGATGCGTTCTATCGGCTCTCCGCGGATGGGCGAACGGAGGCGTTATCACCTGCACTCGCAAGGACGCCGTTTACGTTGTCGAAACTGTCGACGTCGGCGATTGTGATCACCAAGTCCATGTCGAACTACGCCAATATGGGCTTTGCGATCTCATCAATGGAATCGCTTGTTTACGAAGGTGAGTCGGATGAAGTCGCCAGGGTTTACATTTCGACTTCGAAGGCTCGGGGCAACGTAGTCCGCTTGTATAAGCCGACGATGGGAAAGATCATCAACAGCTTGTTTAAGCATCCATTCTCTCCTGGCCCACAGACGCATCAATGGTATGACAAAGACAATCCACTCATAGAGTTCGACAGCTCTGGCCGGATCGTGTCGTTCCTTTCAAGGGCACGGCACGCCTTCACTGCAATCGGCGTGGGCGTGCTTCAGTTCACGACTGTCTACATGGGATCCTCGAATGCGCGGCATCTTGAGAACAATGCCAAGAACTCGGATTTTCACGAATACTTGATCAGGGAACTTTGAGCAGATGATCCGCGCCGTCGGATTGACGATGGCCGACCGGCATTTGTGATTGCGACGCGCTGCTGGACGCGATGTAGCTGTGGTTTGCGTTTCAAGGCCCAACTTCGGCTCTCCCCGGGTTCGGCGAATTTTGAGCCTTCCTCTAGCGCATTGCGGTGCGAAAGCGCGCCGACAAATTGGAGAAATCAGTTTCTGGGGCAGCGCGGCTACTGCGCTGCCCCGGCTACAGGATCACGCCGCGCACGCGAAACCGTGCCATCAAGTGGCCGATGCTATCTCGGGTGTCGGCCTAACCGTCAGCCGATACCAGTCGAACTTGCGCGTCACCCACATCGCCAGACCGAGCACGCCGAACAGCAGCAGCGCGCCCATCAGCAGCGCGTTGTCTTCGGATACCAGCAGGCCGTAGAGCGCGCCGTACAGCGTCGCGAGCAGGCCGCCGAAACCCAGTCCGCGCAGCCAGCCGCCGAGCACGCCGGCGAGGTAGAAGGTGACGAGTCCCACGCAGGCACTCGCGGCGATCAGGTAGGCGATGCCGAATGCCATGTGTTCCGAGAGTGCCAGCAGCAGCAGGAAGAACATCGCCAGCGCCAGGCCGACCAGCGTGTATTGCGCCGGATGCACCGGCAGCCGTTTCATCACTTCGAACAGGAAGAACGCCGCGAAAGTCAGGCCGATGAACAGTACGTCATACTTGATCGCGCGGTCGGCCTGAGTGTAGATGTTCACCGGGTCGATGAAGCGCACGTCGAGCGTGTCGAGGCAGACGCTGTCCTTGCAGGCGCTGCCGTTGGCGATCTGGACGATCTGCTGCTGTGCGCTGGTGGCCAGCGCGGCAACGCGCCATTGCGCCTTGAAGCCGCTTTCGCTCACCGACTGCGTTTTCGGGTCGGGCAGAAAGCGACCGCTGAAACTCGGGTGTGGCCAGCTCGATTGCAGGTCGATGCGCGTATCGCCGGCAATCGGCACGAAACCGATGCGCTCGGTGCCGGTGAGGTCGAGCTTGATCGTGTAGGGCAGGGTCTGCGCCTTGCCGCCCGCCACGATGGCGAGCGGTGCGTGGATGCCGGTGGGCTGGCCGGCGAGCCGCGTGCCCTGCGCGAATGCGGCCGCCTTGCCGTCGACTTCCATATGCGGTGCGCCGGCCAGTCCGCGCGGGTCGCTGACGCCGAGCGACACATACGGCTGGCCGACGATGATGCGCGAATCCTTCTCGCGACGCTCGAACGGCAGTTCGGCCGGCAGCGTCAGCGTGCCATGGACCTGCGCGTGCATGGCATAGACGCGGGCCGGAAACAGGCCGCGCCGCTTCACGCTGGTATCGACACTGCCGCTGACGTTCAGCGTGTCGGGAAAGATCAGCACCTGTTTCGCCTGCCGTCGCCAAACCTCGCGCGTCTTTTCTGTCTTGGGGTCGAGTTCGTTGGCGCGGTATTCCTCGTCGTACGGCACCACCAGGATCGGCCCGATCATCGTCTGCGCGCCGGCATAGCTGTTTGCGATATCGACGGTGGCCTGGGCGAGGTAGTTCTGCCGCTCCCTCACCAGGTTATCGATCATGCCTAGCGGAATCATCAGCAGCGCGGCGAGCAGGAGAATCGCAAGGGTCTTGAGCAGCAGCGTCTTTTGCATGGCAGTGCCTCGGTGACGGAATGCCCCGAGTCTGCTGCCCGCCTGTGGCGCGACGGCGTGCCGAACCTGACCGATTGCTGTTCGATTATGTCCAATCCTGACGTCGCTGCGAGCCGCAAGGAATGGCGATCCGCAGCCCGATGTGCCGGCGAGCCGCATGGAATGGCGCTCGTGGCATGGCCATGCTGTAGAGCGCCATTCCATGCGGCCCGCAGGGCAGCGTGCATGCACGGGCCTTGCCGGCGCTGCCGACAAACGAACAGGGCGCGCCGAATGGGCGCGCCCTGCCGTGCTCTCGCTTGGCCGCCCGCGGGCGGCCGGTTGCGGATTTACTTGTAGTAGCCGACTGCGCAGACCTGGTCGCCGATCTTGGTCACATAGCTGACCTTGTCCACCGGGTCGGTGGCGTCCGGACGCGGCCACTTGTAAGCTACCTCGGCGATCTTGCCTTCCGCCGCGACCTTGTACATCTCTTCGCCCAGCGCCTTGCCGGACTTGTCCTTCAGCTCTTTCAGGCTCTTGCCGACCAGCTTCGGATGCGCGGTGAAATTGCCGTCCGGTCCGCCGCAGAACGGGTACAGATCGCGATCCTTGAATCCGCCGCCGCCCGACGTGAAGTTGGCCAGCGCGCCGGCCTTGTCCGCCTTCACCGCGGCAACAGCCTTTTCGAGCATCGCCTTCGCTTCACCCGCCGTGCCGAAATCCGCCGCAAAGACCGAACCTGCGCTGAGCAGTACAGCCGCACAACCCGTCACGAATAGTCTCTTCATAGTCATCTCCCTCCAGATCACATGAAATAACGAAAGGCCTCAAGGCCTGTTGCCCCCTGCGCCAGCGCAATGGTAATCGCATGCGCACTTCGGCGAAAGCGTCTCCAAATGACGACAGGTAGCGGCGTCGAGCGTGGCCCTGCCAGCCAGCGCAGCTCAGTGTTGCAGGATCTTCGCCAGAAACTGCTGCGCCCGTTCGCTGCGCGGCGCGCCGAAGAAGCTCTCCTTGGCGCAGTCCTCGACGATGCGCCCCTGGTCCATGAAGATCACGCGGTCGGCCACGCGGCGCGCGAAGCCCATCTCGTGGGTGACGCACATCATCGTCATGCCTTCCTCGGCCAGCGCGACCATCACGTCGAGCACCTCGCTGATCATCTCCGGATCGAGCGCCGAGGTCGGCTCGTCGAACAGCATGCACACCGGGTCCATCGACAGCGCGCGGGCGATCGCCACGCGCTGCTGCTGGCCGCCCGAGAGCTGCGCGGGAAACTTGTCGCGGTGCGCGGCGAGCCCGACACGATCGAGCATCTTCAGGCCGCGCGCGATCGCTTCGTCCCGACTGCGGCCGAGCACCTTGATCTGGCCGAGCGTCAGGTTGTCGGCGACCGACAAGTGCGGAAACAGCTCGAAGTGCTGGAACACCATGCCGACGCGCGCGCGCAGACGGTTCAGATCGGTCTTCGGCGCGGTCACCACGACGCCGTCGACGATCACCTCGCCGCGCTGCACCGCCTCCAGGCCATTGACGCATTTGATCAGAGTCGACTTGCCCGAGCCCGACGGGCCGCACACGACCACCACATCGCCCTTGGCGACCTCGGTGCTGCAGTCGTCGAGCACGCGGGTCGGTCCATACCATTTGGATACGCCGCAAATCGATATCACGATGGCCTCAGCGAACGATTGCCACCCGCGCCTGCAACCGGCGTACCAGGCGCGACAGGGCGAAGCAGATGGCGAAGTAGATCAACGCGACGAAGACGTACATCTCCACCGGCCGGTTGTAGTTCTTGCCGGTCACTTCGGCCGCCTTGAGCAAGTCCTTGGCGCCGATTGCATAGACCAGCGACGTGTCCTGAAACAGGATTATGGTCTGGGTAAGCAGCAGCGGCAGCATGTTGCGAAACGCCTGCGGCAGCACCACGTGCCGCATCGATTGCGCGTAGGTGAGCCCGAGCGCCCGCGCAGCCGCAACCTGGCCGCGCGGCACGCTCTGGATGCCGGCGCGCATGATTTCGCCATAGAACGCAGCCTCGAACAGCGTGAAGGTGATCAGTGCCGAGTTCTCCGCGCCGACCGGCTTGCCGGTGAGCAGCGGTATTACCAGAAAGAACCACAGGATCACCATCACCAGCGGAATCGCGCGCAGCGTGTTGACGTAGGCGGCTGCCGCATTGCGCAGCGGCGCGATCGAAGACAGTCGCGCCAGCGCGAGCAGCGTGCCGCAGACGATGCCGCCGCTCATCGCCACCAGCGTGAGCTTGAGGCTGAACAGCAGGCCGGTCCACAAGAAAGGCAGGCTGGCGCCGACGACTTCCAGGTCGAGGTTGGGCAGCATCGCGCGCCCTCAGCCCGGCGTGCCAGGCACGCGGGTGCGTGCCTCGATCAGCGCCATCGCCCGGTTGGCGATAATCGCGCAGAGAAAATACAGCAGCGTCACCGCGAGGTAGGTTTCGATGCCCTGTTCGGAATCCTCCTGCATCTGCCGCGCCTGGAAAGTCAGTTCCATCAGGCCGATCGCGAATGCCACCGACGAGTTCTTGAAGGTGTTCATGAATTCCGAGGTCAGCGGCGCGATGATGATGCGCAGCGCGCGCGGCAGCAGGATATGGCTATAGCATTGCAGCGTGGTCAGCCCGAGCGCCAGTGCCGCCTCGCGCTGGCCGCGCGGCAACGCCTGGATGCCGGCGCGCACCTGCTCGGCGATGCGCGCCGAGGTAAACAGTCCGAGGCACAGCGTGGCGGTAACGAACTCCTTGGCCGGCATGTCCTGCTTGACCCACAGCGAAAGCTCGCGCGGCAGCAACTCGGGTACCACGAAGAACCAGAGGAACATCTGTACCAGCAGCGGGACGTTGCGGAACAATTCGACCCAGGTCGCACCCGCGCCGGCCAGCACGCGGTTGCCCGTCGTGCGCAGCGCACCGGCCAGCGTACCGAGAGCCAGCGCGATCAGCCAGGCGCACAGTGCACAGGCGAGCGTCCAGCCCAGCCCGGCCGCCAGCCAGTCGGCATAGGTCTCGCTGCCGCCCTGGACCTGCTGGGCGAAGATGTGCCAGTTCCAGTGGTAGTTCACGTTGCGCGATGCTACTTGCGGTTGTAGGTCTCCGCCGGCGCGTCGCTCGGGTTGCGGATCAGTTCCTTCAACTTGTCGCTCATCGCGAAGTTGAGGTTGATGTTCCTCGGCGGAATCGGCGAAACGAACCACTTCGCATAGATGCGCTCGATCTCGCCACTCTTCATCAGGCCGCCGACCACGCCATCTACCAGCTTCTTGAACGCCGGGTCGTCCCGCCGCAGCATGATCGCGATCGGTTCGATCGACAGCGTCTCGCCCACGATCGCATAGCTGTCGGGCGACTTGGCCGTGGCGATCAGCCCGGCCAGCAGGTTGTCATCCATCACGAAGGCTACTGCACGATCGGTCTCCAGCATCAGGAAGGAGTCGGCGTGATCCTTGCCGTACACTTCCTTGAAATCGATAGACTTGCCCTTCTCGCTTGCGCGCATCAGCGCGACCGAGGTCGTGCCGGTAGTCGTGGCGACCGGTTTGCCGTCGAGCTGGGCAAGGGCCGCAATGCCGGATGCCTTCTTCACCGCCATGCGCACGCGGGTGACGAAAGTCGTCGGGGCAAACGCCACCTGGCGCTGTCGTGCCTCGTTGTTGGTGGTCGAGCCGCATTCGAGATCGACCGTGCCGTTGGTCACCAGCGGAATGCGGTTCTGCGAAGTGACGGTCTGGTGTGCCACCTTGAGTGCCGGCAACCTGAGCTGCACCTTCACCGCTTCGGCGATGCGGTTGCAGATGTCGATGTGGTAGCCGACCGGCTGCTGTCCGGCGTCCAGATAGGAAAGCGGAATCGACGACTCGCGCACGCCGAGCGTGATCGTGCCGGTCTCCCGGATCTTCTTCAGCGTGCCTTCATCGGCTGCCGCACGGCCAACGCAGGCGGCGCTGGCGAGCATGGCGCAGGTGGCGAGGAGGATGGTTGCAGAATGGCGTTTCATGACATCTCCCGGGGTTGCGCCGACAGGATGCCGTGCGAACCTGGATTCAACATAGCACGATTGGTCGACCTGGCGCAGGCGGCTGATTGTCTGCCTTCAGCGCGGCCGCCGCGCCCAACTTGGCGCACTGCCGGTTGCCTCCGGGATTTCGCTCGTTCGCGCGCCAGTCAGGCGCGCTCGATACGACAAGCAGCGCCGGCAATTTGCTGCATCACCTTCGCCGACTTTGGATTCTGCCGGCGACGCAATTTCAAGACACACTTTTTCGCCGATCCGGATGCGGCACCCGAGGCGCCGGATTCCGGCCAGCGTATGCACCTTGCACGACAAGGTAATTGTTTCGAACGGCATCGCGCACGAGTTTCCAGGTTCGCGCGCGATTGAGCCGACCGGCGGCAATGATCGCGCCGACGCTTCGCTTTCCGTCGATCATGGAGAGAAACTGCAGCCAGCCCGGCGAATCGATCCGACTTTCGATCTGGTCGCCGAGTGCAAAGTACCATTTACCGGGAGCTTCGACATTGTTGCCGCCAAAGCGAACCTCGACCACGCGTATCCGTTCCCCGAATGTCAGGATCGTACTGTCGGTCGGTTCGTCGCCGGATCGCCGACTGGCGGGCATGGCGGGTGAAACGGATTCTTGCGGGGGCAACGCGATTTCGCTGACGGGGAGCGTTGGCGGTTCAGCCGATGTCGCGCGGCAGGTTGCGCTGATCTCGGCCAGCACGCCCATATTCACCAGGAACATGAGGCGATGAATGTCCTCGAACCGTGGGTCCGAGCCCACTTCCGCGACGTACTCGCGGAATCTCGCCGGGTCGAGTGGCCCGTTCGTCAATCTTGAACCCGCGATCGCCTGCTCGACCAACTCGCCGCTGTTTTGGGTGAGCAACTGATAGACCATCCTGAATGTGTGATGCTGGTGGGGTCCGTAGAAGAAAGGTCCCTTCGGCCGGCTGGCGATTTCGGGGGGGAGCCACGACGCGGCTGCACGTCGCAGAATTGCCTTGTCGGAGAACAGCGCCCGGTGCAGTCGAAGCGGCGTCCTGGCAACAAGTTCGACCAGTCGGTAGTCCATGAACGGGACGCGGTTTTCGATCGAATGGGCCGCGGCCGTTCTGTCCTCATGCCACAAGTGGTAGTCCAGGTTCTCCCGGTAATAGCCGAAATACTGGTCCCAGACAGGATGCGCGCTTTCTGCCAATGCGCCGCGGCAGGCGAACTCGCGGTCGATGATGCGCCGATCGATCAGATCGCCGTAGCCGCGGAAATACCCGCGTCGATTCGAATTGTGTTCGGCCTCCAGGGCGCTGAAACATTCGCCGACAGCGGCCCAGCGATCCGATTCGGTACGATTGCGCGAGAGCGTCTGGATGGTCCAATCGGTGTAGCCGCCGTTCATTTCGTCCGATCCCTGGCCGAGAAGAATGACGTTCAGGTCCGGATACCGCTCTTTGGCAAAACCGTGCAAATAGTACTTGTATAGCTGCTCCGCGGTCATGTTCCACAATTCGCATGACCAGAGTACGCGCCGCCAGTCGTCGGGTGTGACCGGTCTTCGCGCCTCGTCGAAAGCAACCTGGTAATTCGGCAGCCCGAATGTTCGGGCGACCAACTGGGAAGCATGTGCATCGCCGTTGCCCAGCGTACTTTGGCTGAGAACGCTGAAGGTGGGGAAACTCGCCTGTTTCGCGGCAATCGCTGTAATGATGGCGGAATCGATACCGCCGCTCAGGAACACGCCGAATTGAGTATCCGCCATCAGGCGCATGCGGACGCTCTCTTCGAGCAGCGCCTGATACCGATCAACCCAATCGGCCTCCGTCTCGCATCCGTCATCGGGCAAGTGCGCCGGAAGTTGCCAGTAGCGCAGGGTACGAATCGATCCGTCGCGCAGGGATACGTCGACCAGACTTCCCGCCGGGACGCGTTCGATTCCTGCGAATCCGGATGGCAATTCGCGCGGCGAAGTAGTGCGAAAGCCGTCGCGGTTCAGCGCCGACGACCAGTCGAAATCGCGCGGAACGCCGGGGTGTTGGAACAGGACCTTCAATTCGGAAGCAAACACCAGGGTCGAGCCATCCTGGGTAACGCAATAGAACAAGGGCTTTACGCCCAAGCGGTCGCGGCCGAGCAGGACACGGCGTTCGCTGCGGTCGAGTATCGCGGCCGCGAACATCCCGTTGGCCGGATCGAACGGTCCCAGCCGCCTTTTCAGGTATAGGTAGGGAATCACCTCGCAGTCGGAGCGAGTCTGCAACGGTGTCTCGGCGAGCAGCGTGCGGCGAATCTCCTCATGGTTGAAGATCTCGCCGTTTACCATTGCCACGACGCGGCCGTCAGGGGTCTCGAACGGCTGGTGCCCGCCTGCAATGTCCACTATGGACAGTCGCTTGAAAATGAACCCGGTATTCTGCCAAAGCATGAGCCGCGTCTCATCGGGTCCGCGATGATGCATCGCGTCTCCCATGGCACGCAGGATCGGTTCATGCTGGCCCGCGATTAGCGGCCGACCATCCAGGTTAATGATGCCTGCAATTCCGCACATGTCGGACCAATTTTACTTTCCTGCAGGCGGCAGTGCCCAGCGAATTATTCCGGGGCGGCTATTGCGCTGCAGATCCGCGAACGCGGAGATCTCCGGCTGCTCGGCCGAACTCTCTTCCCGGCCGGGCCGCTGTCGACGACCAGTGCCAGCGAAGCCCGCGACGCGGGCCTACAGGCGTGCGCTCCCTGCAGGAGGACGGCGTAGACGCCAACCTTGTATTGGCGCTACGCGGCGGCGTTTGGGAGTCCCGGCGCACCTGGCTTCTGTCGCAACCGTTCCGGTCTACCGGCATCCGCAGCGCGAGTCCGACGCTACAGCGGCGCGCACAGCCTCACGCCTTCGTCGATCCAGCCGCGCGCGACGACTTCGAGTATTGCGTTCCGGTCGGTCGAATAGCGATGGTTCGAGTCGAAGCCCTGTGCGTATCCATTGTTGTAGGCGCGAAAGACCGGCACGAAGAACGGTGGGCAGGTTCCTTCCAGGGCGGGCGTCGTCAAGAAGTCGAAACGATCGAAGACCATGCTCTTGGCGTCGGGATTGAGAATCGAGTTCACAAAGTTGCATGTGGCCAGATCGGCCGTATAGAAGTAGGTATTCGGTCCATAGGGCGATCCGGTCGTCGGGTTGATCCGGTTATTGCCGTGGAAGCGGCACACCGGAACCGTTCCGCCGGATCTGAAGCTCATGCCGGTTGGGCGCCACCGGCCGAAGTTGCCGCTCTCTGCGGCGATTTGCTCGTCGACGTCGGCGGTGATGAAGTAGCGATCCAGGTAGGGTTCGTAATACTCGACAACCCAGGGTCCGCGTGCCTCGGGAATCAGCGGAATGAAGAGGCTGGCTTCATTGGAAAAGTCGCTCTCGACACGCTCGGAATTGTAGGCGGTCACCGCGAAGTAGTAGCTCCTTGAGGTCTGCAGGCCGACCAAGGTGAACTGCGTGGCGCCGGCAGTATTGATCTTCAACTGGTACTGCCTGCTCAAGTCACCGATATACAGGAAGTAGCCGGCAACGTTGTCTCCCGGACTCGGATTCCAGGTGGCGACGACAGATGCGCCATGGCTCGCGGCGGCCCATGTCAGGGCAAGCAGCAGCAGAAGTTGGCGAAGACCTGTCATTTGCTGGCCTCCATGGATCAAAGATCGAACGGTCTGGCTCGCGGCGAACGCGAGCCGCGCCGTTGCAAAGAAACCTGGTGCAGATCGGGCAACCTCCGGCCAGCCGACAGGTGCTGCAGCGGCGGTGCCGGTGCATGACGACGACGTCAGGAACAACAATGGTACGCCAAGCCATCGCCGTCGATAAGAGGGAACGGCATCGCGGCGGGATACTGGCTCGGCAAGTCAGTGCCAGGCGCCCCGGATGGCTGCGATGCCGTGTGCACCGGCGTTGCAGGCAGGCTCCAGGTCGCTGCGAAGGAGCCCGCCGAGCGCGAATACCGGCAGAGGCAGCAGGGTCACGAGTTCCCTGAAGGCGGTCCAGCCGAGCGAAGGCTGCCCGGCGTGGGTGGGCGTCGGCGTCACCGGGCCGAGCACGGCAAAGTCGATTTCCAGCGCCGCTGCGCGCTCCAGTTCGGCCCGCGTGTGGCAAGAGGCGCCGACCAG
The DNA here is from genome assembly GCA_016711925.1 of Candidatus Methylophosphatis haderslevensis. Taxonomy (GTDB): domain Bacteria; phylum Pseudomonadota; class Gammaproteobacteria; order Burkholderiales; family Rhodocyclaceae; genus Methylophosphatis; species Methylophosphatis haderslevensis. The sequence continues at coordinate 85,760 of JADJSA010000017.1, read as the reverse complement.
CGGCAGGTCGGGCCGCGCGTCGAGTTGCGCCAGGGCCGCGGCTGGCAGATGCACACCATCGGCGCCGATCTCGCGGGCAAGCTGCGCGTCGTGATTGATCAGCACGCGCGCGCCGTGTCGATGCGCGCGTGCGACGACCTCGGCCGCGAAGCGCCGCCGGACGGTGTCGGCGAGCGTCGCCTCGCGCACCTGAATCAGTCTGAGGCCGCGCGCCAGTGCCGCTTCGAGTTGGGCAAGCTGTGCCTCGGCGCCGATCTCCCAGGCGTGCGTAATGCCGTATTCATGGGGCAAGGCGAGCGCCGCGAGCACCGGGCCGTTGGCCGGCAGCATCGGCGCGACCGACATTGCATCGATCCGCTGCCACGACAGCGCGCTGTGAATGTGGTCGGTGATTTCGCCCGACCAGCGCGGCACGCGGAAGAAATGCAGCCGCACATGCGCATGCTCGTATTGGTGCTCGCGGGTGATCCACGGCCACGCGGTCTGCACGCGCAGGCCGAGTTCTTCATGCAGCTCGCGTATCAGCGCCTGGCGCGGCGATTCGCCCGGCTCGACCTTGCCGCCGGGAAATTCCCAGTATCCGGGATAGAAGGTGCCGGGGGCGCGCTGGCCGAGCAGGAAGCTGCCGTCCGGCCGCGTGATCACGGCTGCCGCGACGTCGACGATCTTCCTGCTCACCCCGCGCTGCGCCCGGCGTAGTCGCGCGCGAACTGCCAGGCCACGCGGCCGCTGCGCGAGCCGCGCGAGAGCGACCACTGCAGCGCTTCAGCGCGCGCGGCCTCCAGCTCGCCGGCCGATACGCCGAATTCGCGCAGCCAGTGGCGCGACGATGGCCAGATATTCGTCCTGCGAGAACGGGTAGAACGACAGCCACAGGCCGAAGCGTTCGGAGAGCGAGATCTTCTCTTCCGTCGCTTCGCCCGGATGCACCTCGCCGTCGACATGCCGGGCGTCGAGGTTCTCGTCGAAGTACTCGGGCATCAGGTGGCGGCGGTTCGAGGTGGCGTAGATCAGCACGTTGTCGGCCATCGCCGAGACCGAGCCGTCGAGCACGCTCTTGAGCGCCTTGTAGCCCGGCTCGCCCGATTCGAACGACATGTCGTCGCAAAACAGGATGAAGCGTTCGGGCCGCCCGGCGACGATGTCGACGATGTCGGGCAGGTCGATCAGGTCGTCCTTGTCCACCTCGATCAGGCGCAGGCCCTGCGCGGCGTATTCGTTGAGCAGCGCCTTGATCAGCGACGATTTGCCGGTGCCGCGCGCGCCGGTGAGCAGCACGTTGTTGGCGAGTTTGCCGCGCAGAAACTGGCGTGTATTGGCGTCGATGCGCGATTTCTGCAGGTCGATGTCCTGCAGGTCGGCGAGCCGGATGCGATGCGCATGGGTAACCGCAACCAGCCGTCCGCCGGCGTGCCGGTCGTTGCGCTTGCGCCGCCAGCGGAATGCGGCGCAGGCGGCGAAGTCGGGCAGCGGCGGGGCCGCCGGCAGCAGGTGGTCGGCACGGGCCAGCAGGGCGTCGACGCGGGCGATCAGCTGCTCCAGCAATGCGTTGGTGTTACTCATCGGGCGTGTCCCCGGTCTTGGGGGCGCGCTTGTCCTCGATCTGCGGCAGCACGTCCTTGTCTTTCGACGGCAGGGTCCACCAGACAATGAAGATCAGCAGCGCGAGCGCCACGCCGGCTTCCAGTACGAAGATCCACATCGACGAGTCTCTCTGTGCAGGGCGGGGCGCTATACTCTCGCCCCTTCGGGACTCGCACTGTACCAAATCCATGCTGCTCCGCCTTGTCGCGCCTTCCTGCGCGGTGTTCGCCGCCGCTCTGCTGGCGGCCTGCAGCGGCACGCCGCGCGTGCAGCCGTCATCGCCTGCCGCGCCGCCAACGGCTTCGGCGCCGGCCGCCGCAGTGCCGCCGCCTGCCAACGGCGCGGCGCCGGCCTGCGCACCCTGCGCGCCGTGTCCGCAGTGCCCTGCCGCCGCGCCGGTCGCGCCGCCGGCGGTTGCCGCGAAGCCGTTGATCGAAGCGAGCTGGCGCGATCTGCCGGGTTGGGGCGGCGACGATCTGGCGCCGGCGCTGACCGCGCTGCTCGAATCCTGCAAGGCGTCCAAATCCGCGTTGCCGGCCGCGCTGTGCGCCGATGCCGCAAAGCAGGTCGGCGCCGGCAACGGCGGGCTGCAGCAGTTCTTCGAGACGCGCTTCGTGCCGCACCAGGTGGTCAATGCCGACAGCACGCGCGAGGGCCTGATCACCGGCTACTACGAGCCGCTGCTCAAGGGCAGCCGCAAGCGCTCGAAGATCTACGCCTGGCCGATCCATGGCGTGCCCGACGATCTGTTCACCATCGATCTGGGCGAGCACTATCCCGAACTCAAGGGCGCGCGGCTGCGCGGCCGGCTCGAGGGCCGCAAGGTGGTGCCCTACTGGTCGCGCGAGGAACTGGCGCAGCGCGACCGGCAAACGGCGCGCGAGGCGCTGTTCTGGCTGGCCGATCCGATCGAGGCATTTTTCCTGCAGGTGCAGGGCTCGGGGCGCATCGATCTCGATGACGGCACGCGCGTGCGCGTTGCCTACGCCGACCAGAACGGCCATCCCTATCGTTCGATCGGGCGCTGGCTGGTGGACAAGGGCGAACTCAAGGTCGAGCAGGCCTCGCTCGACGGCATCCGCAACTGGGCGCGCGCCAATCCGTCGCGCCTGGACGAGTTGCTCAACGCCAACCCGAGTTACGTCTTCTTCCGCGAAGTGGCCGGCGCGAACGGCAAGGCCGGCAAGGATATCGGCCCCGCCGGCACGCTCGGGGTGCCGCTCACGCCGGGACGCAGCATCGCGGTCGATCCGCGCGCGATACCGCTGGGCGCGCCGGTCTGGCTGGCCACCACCCACCCGGGCAGCGGCAAGCCGCTGCAGCGGCTGATGAACGCGCAGGATACCGGCGGTGCGATCAAGGGCGGCGTGCGCGCCGATTTCTTCTGGGGCTTCGGCGCCGAGGCGGGCGCGCTGGCCGGCCGCATGCGCCCCAGCGGCCGGCTCTGGGTGCTGCTGCCACGGCCGGCGCCGTGACGCACACGTTCAAACGGCAATGGCCTGGAAGCCGCATGGAATGGCGTTCTTCAGGCAGGCAATCTCGAAATCCCCGTGGATAGGCGCTTGCAGCCTTGGCTATATGTAGACCGCCATTTCATGCGGCTCGCGGGGCAGCGACACTTCGGCGCGGCGGCGTCGATGTCATGTTTGCGATGGGGCGTGCCAGGGCAACGCCGATAGCAGCACCATTTTGAGGCGGCGGCCGGCACGGTCGGCACGAGGACGGTGCGTTTTTTCGGCCGACGCCTTGTTCTGGTGCGCGCAAAGCCGCGCTTCGTTTGCAAGTGATTGATTCGATGCCCCTGCCTTGATGGAACGCCGCTTGCTCTTGTGCGCCGAACCTGTGCATGGAGAGCCCCACGATGGACCCGATCAAGACATCCGCCGACGTATTGTTCATTCTGCTCGGCGCCATCATGGTGCTGGCAATGCACGGCGGCTTCGCCTTCCTCGAACTGGGCACCGTGCGCAAGAAGAACCAGGTCAATGCGCTGGTCAAGATTCTGGTGGATTTCTCGGTATCGACGCTGGCCTATTTCTTCATCGGCTACGGCGTCGCGTATGGTGCGGGCTTTTTGGTCGGCGCCGAGCACCTGGTGGAAAAGTCGGGCTATGAACTGGTCAAGTTCTTTTTCCTGCTCACCTTCGCTGCGGCCATTCCGGCGATTGTTTCGGGCGGCATTGCCGAGCGGGCGCGCTTCAATCCGCAACTTGCCGCCACGTTCCTGATCGTCGGCTTCGCCTATCCGCTGTTCGAAGGCATCGCCTGGAACGACCGTTTCGGCATCCAGCCGTGGATCGAGGCCGCATTCGGCGCCAAGTTCCACGATTTCGCCGGCTCGGTGGTGGTGCACGCTTTCGGCGGCTGGATCGGGCTGGTGGCCGTTGTCCTGCTCGGCGCGCGGCGCGGCCGCTACCACGATGGCGGCATATCGGCGCACCCGCCGTCGAGCATTCCGTTCCTCGCGCTCGGCGCGTGGATGCTCACCGTCGGCTGGTTCGGCTTCAACGTCATGAGCGCGCAGACGCTGGACAAGGTGAGCGGCCTGGTGGCAGTCAATTCGCTGATGGCGATGGCCGGCGGCACTATTGCGGCGCTGATTGCCGGGCGCAACGACCCGGGCTTCGTGCACAACGGCCCGCTGGCCGGGCTGGTCGCCGTCTGCGCCGGTTCGGATGTGATGCACCCGGCCGGCGCGCTGGTCACCGGTGCGGTCGCCGGCGCGCTGTTCGTCTACATGTTCACCCTGACGCAGAATCGCTGGAAGATCGACGACGTGCTCGGCGTCTGGCCGCTGCACGGCCTCTGCGGCGCCTGGGGCGGCCTTGCCGCCGGCATATTCGGCAGCAAGGCGCTGGGTGGCCTCGGCGGCGTCAGCTTCGCCGCGCAGGCCATCGGCACCGGGCTGGGCGTGCTGATCGCCGTCTGTTGCGCTGCGATCATCTACGGCACCCTGCGCGCCACCACCGGCCTGCGGCTCGAAGCGGAGGATGAATTCAATGGCGCCGACCTCAGCATCCACAAGATCTCCGCCACCGCAGAACGCGAGACATCGTGGTAATGCGTGCCGGGTAACCGGCTACCCGGGCCGTCCATCCGGGCGCGACTTCTGCCGTTCGGCATCGTGCCGGCGCCGCAGCCAGTCGATGTGCACAGGGTCGTTCGCCGCCAGCTTATCCAGTTCGGCGAGCAGGGCAAGTTGCGCGTCGGTGAGCTGTTGCGGTCGAACCAGCCGCACCCGGACCAGCAGGTCGCCGCGTAGCCCCGAGCCGCCGTCGAGCATGCCTTGTCCGGCAATGCGCAACTCCGCTCCATCAATGGGTTCGGACGGCAACGGAACTGAAACCGGATCACCCAGCGTGGGCACCTCGAGGCTGCCACCGGCCAGCGCGCGAAACACGCTGAGCGGAATCTCGCAGCGCAGATCGGGAAAGTCCGCTTCGAACAGGGGATGCGGTGCGACGCCGACGTGAACCAGCAGGTCTCCCGGCGCTTCGCCGGTGCGAGCGCGCCGCCCGTGCCCGCGCACGCGCAAGCTGGCGCCCGGGCGGATGCCCGCGGGGACCTCGAACTTCAGGTAGCCGGTCTTGCGCGCGCTGAGTCCCGTTCCCTCGCACGCTTCGCACGTCGGGCGAATCGTGCCGGTCCCGTCGCAGTCGGCGCACGCGACCGCGGCAGCGCGAAAAAACGAGAACAAGCCAAGAGGACTTCTCATGGAGCCCGATCCCCTGCATGTGCCGCAGGCGATCGGCGGCAGGTTCGCGTGCCCGGAGCCGCCGCACTGCCGGCAATACTCGGTGCGCGTAAGCCTGAGCTTTGCACGACAGCCGTGGACCTGCTCCTCGAGCGAGATGCTGACGTGGCGGCTCAGGTTGGGGGCGCGCCGCGCCGAGGCGTCGGGTTGCGCCGCCGCTGCCTGCTGAGCGTGGGCGTTGTCGGCCCGATGCGCTTGCGAGGTGAAGTTGTGATCGTATTCGGTACGCCGTTCGGGCTCGCGCAGGACTTCATAGGCGAGCCGGATGCGCTTGAAGGTTTCCTCCGCATCGGCGGACTCATTGCGGTCCGGATGCCAGATCATCGCGAGCTTGCGATACGCGCGCCGGATCTCGTCCGCGGAGGCGCAGGAATCGACGCCGAGAAGACAGTAAAGATCCTCATCGAGAGGCATTTGCTGCATTGCGCAATTATCGCACGGCCGGGGCTGGCGCCCAGGCGTTCTGGCGCGATCAGACCGTCGCGCCAGAACGGCGGCCGCTCGACTTTGCCGCCGGAAAGCGTAGGGCAACCTCCACGGCACTCAAGTTCGCACCGCACAAGACGTAATCTCCGGCGAACGGTGGACTCGTCGCGGACCATGCTCGACAGCTTCGCGCTTGATTCGGAAAAACAACCCGGGCCGCGGTGCGACACGCGTCGACTGCGCGACCGTGGCGATCAGGCCGGTGTGTTCACATTGGGACCGCTTTTTCGCGTCCCGTCTTGTGGGGAGGGGAAATGAAGCGGGCTATCACGCCGACCAGCGTCGAGCGCGTCATGCGGGAAGACGATTTCATCGTCTCGAAAACGGACCGCAAGGGCATCATCACCTACGGCAATCCGACTTTCATCGAGTTTTCCGGCTATTCGGAGGACGAACTGATCGGTACCCAGCACAACATCATCCGCCATCCGGACATGCCGCGTTCCGCCTTCAAGCTGGTATGGGACACGATCCAGTCCGGCAAGGAAGTGTTTGCCTATGTCAAGAACATGTCGAAGGACGGCGGGTACTACTGGGTCTTCGCCCATATCACACCCGACCTCGGCAGCGATGGCAGCGTGATCGGTTACACCTCGGTCCGGCGTTGCCCGAGCCGAAAGGCGATCGCCGCAATCGAGCCGGTATATCGCGACATGCTGCTGGTCGAGAAGCGTGCCGGGGCGCGCGACGCGATCGGTGCCGGCACCCAGGTGTTGCTCGACCTTCTTGGCAAATCCGGAATCGGCTATGAAGAACTTGTCTTTGCGCTTTGACCGGCGGCTGCTCGCAGCGGGGCTGATCGCGCTCGGCATGGGTGCCGGGTTCTGGAGCCCCTGGGCGGCGCTCGTGACGCTTGCCGGTGCAACAACCATCGTGTTGCGGCCGTCCGGCGCCCATTCGGGAGCGCTGCACGATATCGACGCGCTGCTGCGGCAGATCGTTGCCGGCCGACTCGTTACGCGCCTGCCGCGCGCATACGCGGATCCTCTGCTCGAATCGATACGGGTCAACCTGAATTCTGCGCTCGACCAGACCGAAACGGCGTTTCGGGAAATCCTTGGCGGCATGCGGGCCTCCTCCGAAGGCAGGCACACGCGCCGTCTGCAGACCACCGGCCTGCACGGCACCTTCAGTTCCGTGCTCGGGCAGATGCAGACGCTGGTAGACGAACTCGATGCCGCGCACGAATCCGTGGCGCGCGAGGCGCTGTTGTCGCGGATCTTTCTGCGTTCCGAGCGCGGGCTCTCGCGCGCCATCAAACATGTCGGAACGGCCCTGGTCCAGGTCGGCAGCCACTCCGCCCAGTCGCAAACGCTGGCTTCGTCATTTGCCGCTTCCGCCAGATCGATGGCAGGGTCCGCCGAACGCATGTCGGAAGCATTAGGCGCGGCCCAGGCGTCGGCTGATAGCGGTTGCGCGGCCCTCGCCGACCTCGGCATCAAGGCGACCGCCATTCGCAGCCTGACCGGACACATCGACGGGATCGCCAGGCAGACCAATCTGCTCGCACTCAATGCCGCCATCGAGGCCGCTCGAGCCGGCGAGACCGGGCGCGGCTTTGCGGTGGTCGCGGACGAGGTGCGCAAGCTCGCCGACCAGGCAAAGAATTCGGCGCAAGAGATTTCGGCCGCGATTGCCGCCATGACCGAATCGATGGACATGGCGAGTAACGAGATCGGTGCGCTCAACCGGTCGATGTCGGCCGCGCGAACTACTGCGAGCGAGTTCAGCGAGGAACTGGTCGGGTCGGCCGGCTCCGCGGTGGAAGTCGTCGATCTGGCTTCGGCAATCGGCAGCGGCGCACAGGAGATGGAGGACTCGATGGGGCTGGTTGCGCTGGCACAGCGTGCCCGTGCGGACGCGAGCGAGATCCTGAACGGCAACGAGGTCAGCGTAACGAGCCTGTCGCAAATGGAACAGAAGGCTGTGACCCTCGCCCGCTCGCGCAAGTGGGTCAAGGGCAGCGCAGACCGTGAAGCGCTGGTGGAGATCTACGACCGGCTATTCGAGGGCATCGAAGCCCGCATGCACTGAGCAACACGTGCAATCGGCCGGTGGGCCGCTTGCATCACCAGTACTTGCTCGCGGCAATCATAAGGAGGGTCCGGCCATCCCGGTGGCTGCGCCACCGGCGAAGACCGGTCCCCTTTGCCCGGTCTCAGTGACTTACCGCGACCTTTTTGCCCTTGGGCTGCCCGATGGCGGCCAGCATTTCGACGAACCAGGGGGCAGCAATGTCGAACGGCTTGCCGCCCTTGATGCGCGGGAACTCAATCGCGCGCAAGACATTGCCCTGGTCTTCGTCGTGGCCGATAACGCCGGCTTCGCCGCGGAACGCGCATTCGACGGCCAGATCGGCGCAGGACTTGATCAGACGGATGTCCTCGACATTGGCGGCCGAGGCGCGGGCAAAGTAGCCTGATTTCTGGACCAGAGTTTTTTCTGCGCCGATCATCTCGGCGAATTGCTCACCAAACCATTTGCCGGGATTGATGGCGTCGAGCTTGATGTGGCCAAAGGCATCGCGCGGAACTTCCACGCCCTTGGCCTCGAGTTGCGCCACGATCGCCTCGACGCCGGCGCCTTCGGAGACGAAAATATTGATGCAATCGTGTTTGTCCATTGCCGCGCGCAAGCGCTTGGATTCGGCGGCGAGGTCGATTTCCATCTCCGGAACGAAGACCGCATGGACCTCGTAAGCGTTCCTGTCGATGCCGATTGCCGGAAGCCATTCGGTGCGGTCGAGCAGTTTGCGGTATTCCAGTGCCGTGGCAGCGGTAAGCCAGCCGCAATTGCGGCCCATCACCTCATGCACGATCAGCATGCGCGGATTGGCGCTGTGTTCGGCCACCACGTTCTGGAAGTTGCGCGCGCCCTGTTCTGCGGCAGTCCAGGCGCCGAGTGATTGCCTGATCGGGAAAACATCATTGTCCACGGTCTTGGGCAGGCCGATGACAGTGAGGCCGTAATTGTTCTTTGCCAGGAAGGCGGCCAGATCGGCGGCGGCGGTATTGGTGTCGTCGCCACCGATGGTATGAAGGACATCGACGCCGTCCTTGATCAGTTGGTCGGCGGCGACCTTCTGCGGATCCTGGCCTTCCTTGACCAGGCCACGCTTGACGCAGTCCTTGACGTTGGTCAGCTTGACCCGGCTGTTGCCGATCGGCGATCCGCCGAAGCGATGCAGCAGGCCGGCATTTGCCCGGACTTCCGGCGTGACCTTGTAGGAATCGCCGAGCAGCAGCCCTTTATAGCCGCTCCGATAACAGATGATATCAATGGTGGGATCGATCTCGGTGTAGCGCTCGATCAGGCTACCTATGGCCGAGCTGAGGCAGGGTGCCAAACCGCCTGCAGTGAGAATGGCGACTTTCTTGGGTTTGCCCATAATTGACATTCGCTCATGAAGTTAGGGAAAAAGAGACCGGCCAAATCGAGCAGAGGCCCGTTGGTTGCATGACCAACCGAAATGGTAGCGGTCATTCTCCCTTGGAGCAACGCTTGGCGATTCTTGCCTTTTCCCGATACGCGCAGGCGGGCAAGCCCAAGGAAGCGCTGTGCAAGCAATCGCGAGTCTCGGCAAGCAATTCAAATCGAGTCGCAATCGTGCGGCGGATCGAATTGTCATCGTATGGACGTCGCCGCGCACCGACCCCCATTCATGGCGCCGCCGGTTACCACGTCGTTGCCGGCACCGGCGCGGCGACGCGCCGACGGCTGACAAGCACGCAGTCCGGTCGCGTGCCCATCCCCTCACATGCGCGCGACCGGGGTGTACTCGGCGGCGCCATGCACAAACATCAGCGCGCCGACATCGCTGGTCAGATCCTGATGCACGCTGCCGGCCGGCGCATGCTGGAATTCGCCGGGGCGAAACAGGGTGTCGCCAATGAAGGCCTCGCCGTCGAGCAGCAGGCAGTCCTCTGGATACGGATGCGGATGGCCCGGCACGTGGGCGCCGGCCTGCATGCGCACCAGCATCGAGCGCTCGCCGCCTTCGCGCCACAATTCCTTGGTCTGCACGCCGGGCAGAAAGTCCGCCCATTGTCCCTCGTCGGCGCGCACCGTGATCGGCGTCGCGCCGTTGCCCGGCAGCCAGGCGCTGACCAGATCGCGCGCGACTTCGAGGGGCTTGCCGATCGGCACGCCGCGCAGGTAGAGCAAGGCGCCGCTCTTCGTGCTGACCCGGCCGTGCCGGCTGCCTGCGAGCGCGATATGGTAGTCGCCTCGCCGCACCGTGCGTTCGCCAAGCTGCGCCTCCCCGCGCAGCACCACGCACTCCTCGTGTTCGTGGTGTCGATGTACGGGCAGCACGCCGCCCGGCTCAAGCTCGACCAGCACCGAGCGTGCGACGGCGCCGTCGTTGAGCAGCTTCACGCGCACGCCTCCCGCCAAAGGGCGCCATGCTCCTTCGTCGCGTCGCACGGTGATGAAGCCGCTCGATTGTTCGCGGCTGGCGTGCGCGCGTTCGAGCAGGCGCTTGCGCATCGCGACGCCGCGGCCCGGCGCTGGCTGCAGCGGCAGCAGAGCCTCTGACAGCGACCCGGCGATTGCCTCCGAGACCTGAGCATCGTCACCATCGAGCGGAACCGGGCTGGGGACAAATTGCTTGTTCATGATGTCACTTTCGTAACGGCAAATGCGGGGGCCAGCACGTTGCGCAGGGCGCCAAGCGCGCGCCGGATGTGGGACTTCACCGTTCCAAGCGGCAGGGCGGTGTGCTTGGCGATTTCCTCGTGCGTCAGCCCGCGAAAGAAGGCAAGCGCGAGCAGTTGTCGTGGCAGCGCATCGAGCGATTCCAGCGCGGCATGCAGCGCTTCCCCACGCTGGGTCGCCTCGAACAGATCCTGCGGGTCGCCGTCGTGCGCGGCCTCGGCGGCGAGCAGGGTCTCCGGTTCGGGATGCGCGTCCGCCTCGTCGGTCCGGCGCAGGCAGTCCAGGGCACGGCTGCGCGCGATGGTCAGCAGCCAGCTCATCGCGTTGCCGCGAACCGGATCGAAGCGCAAGGCCTGGCGCCAGACCTGCCAATAGACATCCTCGGCCACCTCTTCTGCAGCCTGCGCGTTGCGGGTGATTCGCAGCGCCAGGCCATACACGCGGCCAAGCGTCGCATCGTACAGCTCGCCGAGCGCCTGTTCGTCGCCATGCGTGATTGCAGCGATCCAGCCGCGCAGGCGCGCCTCGTTGGCCTCGGGCGCCGCGCGGGCCGCTGTCGGGCAGACGTTCGGTCCGGCCGGCGCGGCCGGCTCGTCATCCGCAGCATCGTTCCGCGATGGCTGATTCATGATCGCCAGTATAGTCACTGGCTCGGTCACCCCCAGCCGCGCCAGGGCAGGCTCTTCGCACATGGTCGCTCCGTGTTCTCCCTTGATTCAATTGATACGCAAGCGGCGCGAATCCGGATGCACGTGGTTGAAACCAGCTCGCGGCCGGGAGGGCCGGCCAGTGCGCGTCCATCTGTTCAAACAAACCGCCGGAATTGATCATTGATCACGACGATCCCGGGGCGAGCGGTCACATTGCGCCGGACTGCGCAACCCGCGGAGACGAGCTGAGCATTCGATTGGGCGCCTGAACGCAGGTGCGCGTCGGCGATGACCAAGATCCGCTCCATCGGCCACATGGCCTATTGACACCCGTTAACCTGCGACCCTAAATTGGGGGCGCGGTGACCAGGCAGTCGTTGCGCTGCCGAGACCGCGCCATAATGACGTCAGCCTGTTCTGCACACGGTCGGCTGACCGAATCGAAGGATCGGGACAGGCAACCCCCGAGTGGTGGTCGGAAGCCGGCAAGTCGCGATTTGACGCGCCCGGTGCGTCGCGGGATCAGAAGCGCAATCCACGCGACTGCGCAACGTGCATGCCGTACTTGTAGTCGTTCGGCGCGGTGACAAGATCTGTTCGCCGGGTTTGGAGGAAACGTTCATGAAGCTGCTATCGCGTACGACTGCTCTGGCGCTGCTCACGGCGCTTGGATTCGCCTTTGCGCCAACGGCCTTCGCAGTCGACATCTGGACTGCCGGAGTCAACAACACGCGCCAAGGCTGGAACAAGTTTGAAACCGTTCTGACGCCCGCAAACGTTCCCAGGCTGAAGAAGATTCGCGAATTCATTGTCGACGAAAAGATCGACGTCTCGCCGCTCGTGGTGGGCGACAAGCTCTATATCTTCACCATGACGAACACGGCCTATGTATTCGATGTGAATAGCGGCGCCCAGGTGGTGCCGCCGCGCCAGTTCGCCTCGCCCTTCGATCCGGCCGATATCGCCAATCCGCCGGGCATGGGCATGGACCTTCACAACATGTACCGCAACTGGGGAATCACCGCGACACCGGTGATCGATGTGGCGACGAACACGCTCTACGTCACGACGTTCAACAGACCCAACAAGGACGCCAGCAATCAGGACCGCATCAACCTGCTCTGGATTGTCGACGCCACCACTCTCGCCGACAAGCAGCCGCCGGTGCTGATTGCAGGCAATGCCGACAATGGCGGCGGCGGCATCGCCAACGGCTTCACTACGCCGTACCAGAAAATGCGCGCGGGCCTGGGTCTGGTCACCGATGCCGACGGCAACAAGGCGGTCATCGTGTCGTTCTCGATCAACGGCGAAAACCCGAATGGTCCGGGCCATGGCTTCGTTGTCGCCTACGACGCGCGCGGACTCAACCGCGAGGCCGGTTTCACGCCGACTCCCGCGATCTGGAACGTCACGCCAGGCGGCGGCGCGGGCGGCATCTGGATGTCCGGTTCCGCACCCGCGATACAGGGCGCAGATATCTACCTCGCAAGCGGCAATGGCATGGACCCTGGGACGGCGGCCGGGAATTTCGCCGAGTGTTTCGTCAAGCTTCGCTACACCGCCGGGCTCGCCAATGTCGATGGCGGCAAGCCGAAACTCGAGGTTGCCGACTACTGGGCCGCGTTCAGCGATTTCGCGCGCCAGCAGCAGAATCCGCAGGACTTCGGAGCCTCGGGTGACCAGGATCTCGGCTCCTCCGGCGTGTTTCTCATCCCGGAGCGCGGCAATCTGATCGGAGGCGGCAAGGACGGCATCCTCTACAACCTGAACAAGGACGATCTCGGCAAGCATAGCTGGAACCCCCACTTCAACCTTCCGTTCGTCGCCACGTACTTGCCGAACGCGCCGAACGGCCTCGCGGGTCTGCCGACGACCACGCAGCCCAATCCGGACTGGCCGATCGTCAAACTCAATCGCAACCTCCATGCGCAGACCCCGAACGGGAAGAGCGTGCATATCCACGGCACCCCGGTCTATCTGGAAACCGCAACGCAGGGGATCCTTTATCTCTGGGGCGAGAACGAGCGCTTGAAAGCCTACAACTTTGATTTCGGCACCAGGCGCATTACCGGTTTCCGCGGCGAAGGGGCGCAGTTTGCGTCGGGCAACATGGCCCCGCCCGGCGGCATGCCCGGCGGACGCCTGGTCGTCTCCTCCAACGGTACGACGCCAAATACCGCCGTCGTCTGGGGCGTCTATCCGGTCCAAGGCGACGCCAATGCGAATGTCGTGGCGGGAGCGCTCGTCGCTTACGATGCGAGGCGGGTGATCAACGGCAAGCTGAAGCAGCTATTTCACAGCGATGCCAACGCGAACAACAAGCTGGGCGCTTTCGCCAAGTACTCGACACCGGTGGTCGCCAACGGCAGGGTCTATGTCGGGACGTTCAGCAACAAGGTCGTCCAGTACGGCCTTTGAGTGTCGCCGGATCCGGCTCGTGCCGGACCCGGCCGTCCATCCAATCGACCAAACCCAATGATCATGGAAATGGGGTTGTCGCCGCCGGCGCCCTTTCAAGCCCAAACTCGCTGGAGCCTCCGATGAAGAATTTCCGCGTACTCGTTATTGTCGCGCTGTGCGCATACAGCGCCGCAGCGCCATCGCCGAGCCTGGCACAGACCCCGACGCCGGCACAGGCCGCGCCGGCGCCGCAGCCGGCTCTCCACGCTCAACCGTCATCCGAGCGGCCGGAGCAAGCCGGCTCCGGCGCGGGTTCGGCCGGCACGGAACTCACGCTGAACGACCTCGGCGCCATGACATTCAACTGTACGAAGGCCGGATTGAACGCGGCCGCACGCGAGGCGGCAAAGGAGCGTGCGAAGGGAAACTACCAGCTTTCCTACTTCAAACTTGTCAGCAGCTCGCACCATTCGATCTTCGAGGTCCATTTCAAGAGCAACAACTACGAAGACCGGGACTTGAAGTACTGCGTGGACGTCTACTGCCAGCAAGGATGGGATCCGAAGACCGCCAACCCTTACGTGAAACCGATCGATACGGCGGCTCGGCCGACCAGAGCCACTGGCGCCGAGCGCGTCGAGGAATGCAGTCGGCATCATAACCATGTACAGGCTCGAAAGAAGAGATAGATCGTCCGGGAAATGTTGGCGTGCACAAACGCACGCCAACGGCGCCTCATGCGCAGTCGATCGGCCTATTCCATCGCCGCGTTGACACAGCCGTCGAAACGGTGGTCTTTCGGCATTCCGATATGCCCGCCGGCCCGCTGCCGGCAATTGTGATCGCCCAAATTCTACCCGGCACAGAATCTGTGAGATTCTCAAGAAACAGAAACTGTAAGTTGCTGTTTTTCCGAGAACACCGTGTCCGCGTCGACGCGGGCCTGGGATGCTCAGAATTTCCTACGACGACGGTGCCCTGGTGCGCTGCGCCTGACGGTTCGACCGAGCCGATCACGACGCTGTAGCGGGAAGCGCCGAGTCGCCGGCTTCTTTTGCCGGGCCGCGCAAGCATCGCCTCCCTGAAACCGGTCGGCCGTGAGCGTATGATTCGTCTTCGCCATGCACTCGCCTCCGCCCCGTGGTTTGATTCGGCGCCGCCTCTGGTGGCTGCTTTGCCTCGTGCTGATGCTGCCGGTTGCGCAGGCGGCGGCGGCCTGGCATACGCTGTCGCACGCAGGTAGCGCGGCCACCGGCGATGGCGACGGCAAGCTCGCCCTCCACCTGACACATTGCGATCTCTGCCTGACCGCTGTCGCGGTAACCGGCGGGGCACTGACCTGCAAGTCGGAACCCCTCGCGCGCTCGCCGGTTCGCGCCGTCACACCGCAATCGCCTTCATCCGTCGTCTGGCTCGCACCGCCGGTGCGGGCCTACCTTAGCCGCGCTCCGCCACCGCTCTCCATGAAGTGATCGTTGTTCGTGGCTCGCGACCCGCTTCTGCCGGGGCGCGTGTGCATTCCAGATCGTTTCAGGAGGGTGAAACCATGCAGAGCTTGTTGCGTGCGAGCCTCGTGCTCGCCTTAGCCGCGCCAGTCGCTGCGCGGGCCGACTTGGCGTCCGATTCGAGGTCCGATCTCACGCCGGATTCAACGACAAGTTCGCGCGCCGATCTCGACGCCCTGCGCGCAGAGATCAAGGCCCTGCGCGGCGCCTACGAGGCGCGCCTGCAGGCCCTCGAGCAGCGCCTGCAGGCTGCCGAAGCGACGGCCGCGATGCGGTTTCCCGCAGCGGCATCAACCGCCGTCGTGCCCGCTGCGACCGCGCCGTCCGTTGCACCCGCGCCCGTGTCCCCGGCCGCTTCATCCGCGGGTGGCGCGGGCGCGTTCAATCCGGCGATATCGCTGATTCTTTCCGGTCTCTACACCCGCACTTCGCGCGATCCGGCGGACTACGCGATCCGCGGTTTTCAACTGCCGGCCGGCGCGGAGGCCGGCCCCGGCACGCGCGGATTCAGCCTCGCCGAATCCGAACTCGGTTTCGCCGCCAGCATCGATCCGTGGCTGCGTGGTGCAGCCAGTATCGCCATGCATCCCGACGACACGCTGTCGGTCGAAGAGGCCTATATCCAGACGACATCGCTTGGCAACGGCCTGGCGCTCAAGGCCGGGCGGTTCTTCTCCGGTGTCGGCTACCTGAATCCGCAGCATGCCCACACCTGGGACTTCGTCGACAACCCGCTGGCCTATCAGGCGCTGCTCGGCACGCAATACGACGACGACGGCGTGCAACTGACCTGGCTGGCGCCCACCGACCGCTATCTGGAACTGGGTGTGGAACTGGGCCGCGGCCGCAGCTTTCCCGGCAGCGATACGTCGCGCAACGGCGCCGGCATGGCGGCATTGACGGCACACAGCGGCGGCGATATCGGCAGCAGCCAGAGCTGGCGTGCCGGCCTTTCGCTGCTGCGCGCGAAGGCGAGCGACCAGGCGCTGTCGGCGGCCGGCGCAGCGGGCGATACGCTGACCAGCCGCTTTACCGGCACAACCCGCGTGTGGGTTGCCGACGCGGTGTGGAAATGGGCGCCCGAGGGCAACGCCACGCGAACCAGTCTGAAGCTTCAGGCGGAGTACCTGCGCAGCACGCGCAACGGCAGTCTTGTCGTCGATGGCGCAAACAGCGATGGCGGGGGCGACTACCGTGCCGTGCAGTCCGGCTGGTACCTGCAGGGGGTGTACCAGTTCATGCCGCGCTGGCGGGTCGGACTGCGCACCGAGCGGCTCAATTCCGGCACACCGCACTACGGGCTCGAGGCCGCGATGTTCGCCGACGGCGGCGCGCGCCCGCGCAAGCAGTCCCTGATGGTGGACTTCAACCCGAGCGAGTTCTCGCGCCTGCGTCTGCAGGTCGCCCGCGACCAGTCGCGTGAAGGGTCCGCCGACAACCAGCTTTTCCTCCAGTACCAGATGAGCCTGGGCGCGCATGGCGCGCACGGCTACTGATGCGCCGCCTTGCCAGGGAGCACACCATGATCGATCGCCACACACTTGTCGCACTGCTCGCCGCGTCGTTGCTGCTGCTTGCATTGCCTTCGCACGCCGCTCTGCGTGTTCTCGCCTGCGAACCCGAATGGGGCGCACTCGCGCAGGAACTCGGCGGCAATCTGGTGGAGGTGTCGGTCGCCACCAGCGCATTGCAGGACCCGCACCAGATCCAGGCCAGGCCGAGCCTGATCGCGCGGGCGCGCAATGCCGACCTGGTCGTCTGCACCGGCGCCGAACTGGAGATCGGCTGGCTACCGGTGCTGCTGCAGCAATCGGCCAATGCCAGGGTACAGGCGGGTCAGCCGGGGAATTTCGCTGCCGCCGATTTTGTGCCCAAGCTCGACGTGCCGGGACGTCTCGACCGCTCGCAGGGCGACGTGCATGCGGCCGGCAATCCGCATATCCAGACCGACCCGCGCAACATCGGCCTGGTGGCCGCGGCGCTCGCAGCCCGCTTGCAGCAGATCGATCCGGCGCATGCCGGCGAGTACGCCCGTCGTCATGCCGACTTCGCGCAGCGCTGGCAACAGGCGATCGCCCGCTGGACGGCGCTGGCCGCGCCGCTCAAGGGTGCGGCGGTGGTGTCGCAACACAAGGCGTTCGTCTACCTGTACGACTGGCTGGGTCTGAAGGAGGTCGCGGTGCTCGAGCCCAAGCCGGGCGTGGAGCCTTCGGCATCGCACCTTCAGGCGGTGCTCGCCACGCTCAAGGGCGCGCCGGCGCGGATGGTGCTGTACGCCGCGTATCAGGATCCGCGCCCGGCGGAGTGGCTGAGCAAGAACGGCGGCATGGCGGCGGTGAAGTTGGCTTTCACCGTGGGGGGCACCGAGGCGGCGAAGGATCTGTTCGGCCTGTTCGACGACATGCTGGCGCGCTTGCTGGCGGTGGGGGAAAAGGGATGAACTGGAGCGCGCTCGACTGGACCATCCTCGGCCCGGCGATGATCGCCGGCCTGCTGGTGCTGGCGACCCACGTACCACTGGGTGCGCAGGTGCTCGATCGCGGCATCGTCTTCATCGACCTGGCGATCGCGCAGATCGCGGGGCTCGGCGTCATCGCCGCCGATGCGATTGGCATGGCGGAAGGCGGCATCGCGGTTCAGGTCGCCGCGGTCTGCGCCGCACTGCTGGGGGCCGTGCTGCTGGCGTGGACCGAGCGTCGCGCCCCGCAGCAGCAGGAGGCGCTGATCGGCGTGATGTTCATCCTCGCGGCATGTGCCGGCATCCTGCTGCTGGCCGGCAATCCGCATGGCGGCGAACATCTGAAAGACCTGCTGGTCGGCCAGATCCTGTGGGTCAACACGACGCAGTTGCTGTGGCTGGCCGGCGTATCCGCGCTGCTGCTAGCGGCCTTGGCGCTGGGCTGGGTGGAACGCCTCGGACGCTTCGGCTTCTACGGCGCGTTCGCGCTGGCGGTCACCGCCTCGGTGCAACTGGTCGGCGTGTACCTCGTGTTTTCGAGTCTCATCATCCCGGCGCTGGGGGCGCGCGCGCTGCGCGGCCGCCGGCGCCTCGTCACCGCCTATGCGGTCGGCGCGCTGGGCTATGCGCTCGGACTGGGGTTGTCCGCTGTGCTCGATCTTCCTTCAGGCGCTGTCATCGTGTGGACCCTGGCGGGGTGTGCGCTGGCCGGCGCGCTGGCCGCACCGGCGCAAACGACGTCGGCATGAACCGCGCGCCAAGACTGCCGTCCGGCAAAGCATTTGCGGCTCAGTATGGGCCGGGTTCCGGTTCGTTCGCGTCGTCCGCCGAGGCGGCCGGCAGGGCGCGATCGGGCGCGGCCGGTGCCGGCCTGACGGTAACTTCAACCCACGCCGCCGGCGCCGCAGCCACGACGGAGCGATGCAGCGGATCGGGCAGAGGAGTGTCGAGGACGAGATTGAGGAACTGGATGCCGCCCTCCAATGTCGTTGCAGCGACAAGGATTGCGGCAATGTCCCGGGCAACCCTGGCGCGGGTGCGCCCGCGGACGCCGGACCAGGTCGGACTTGGATGGTGAATGGCTTGCATGACATCGTCTCCAGATATGTGCCGGCTCTTCGCCTGGGCATGAAACAGCGTAAGTCGATCCTTCGGGTCCGCGCCGGCCACCCAGCAAGCGACCGGATGGCCCGCGTCGTTCATGATCCAGCGGCGATTGAGCATGCGGCGACTCGGTACGGGCGGGCGGGGTCGCAGATCCGGGCGGCTTGGCGGTATTGCCGTGGCATGCGGTCGTGCACGGCCAGCGGGCAGCAGCGCGTGGCGTCATCTTGCGGATACACATGAACTTCCGTGAAGCGCGAACTGCCAACGACTTTAGCGGCCCGTCGCGTCAGGCGGACTTCATTGGGCGGCCGGGAATGTTTCGTTTGTTTCGCATGCCCGGCGCGGTGCGCGTGGGGCGCGGCGGCGCTTCGGCCGCTTGACAAGGCTTCGCGTATTGGCGAGTGTTGGCCGGGAACGCTGCCCGCCGGTCGGCCGGCATTGGTCGCGGCCGGCTGCGGCGGTCAATCGATCCGCGGCAGACCGTTGTCGCAATCCCGCAGGTCGACCGGGACTCGCCGCGCCATGGAATCGCTGTAAGCTCATCGCATGATGCCGACTCAAGAATTTTCTGACATCCGCAACGCTGTGCGCGCGCTGTGCGCCGCCTATCCCGACGAGTACTTCCGCGCGATCGACGCGCAGCGCGGGTATCCGGAGGCCTTTGTCGATGCGCTGATGCGCGCCGGCTGGCTCGCCGCCATGATTCCGGAGGAGTACGGCGGCGCCGGCCTCGGCCTGGCCGCGGCCAGCGTGATCATGGAGGAGATCAACCGCTGCGGCGGCAATGCCGGCGCGGTGCACGGCCAGATGTACAACATGGGCACGCTGCTGCGCAACGGCACGCGCGAGCAAAAGCAACGCTATCTGCCGCAGATCGCCGCCGGCGAACTGCGCATCCAGTCGATGGCGGTGACCGAACCTACCACCGGCACCGACACCACCAAGCTCAAGACCACCGCCGTCCGGCGCGGCGATCGCTACGTCGTGAATGGCCAGAAAGTGTGGACCTCGCGCGTGCAGCACTCCGACCTGATGGTGCTGCTCGCGCGCACCACGCCGCTGGCCGAGGTGAAGAAGAAGTCCGACGGCATGTCGGTGTTCATCGTCGATCTGCGCGCCGCGATCGGCCATGGCCTGACGGTGCGCCCGATCGCCAACATGGTGAACCACGAGACCAACGAACTGTTCTTCGACAACCTGGAGATACCGGCGGAAAACCTGATCGGCGAGGAAGGCAAGGGCTTCAGGTACATTCTCGACGGCCTCAACGCCGAACGCACCCTGATCGCCGCCGAATGCATTGGCGACGGCTACTGGTTCATCGAGCGGGCCGCCCGCTACGCCAGGGACCGCGTGGTGTTCGACCGCCCGATCGGTCAGAACCAGGGCGTGCAGTTTCCGATTGCCGAGGCCTACATCGACGTCGAAGCGGCGAACCTGATGCGCTTTCGCGCCGCCCAGTTGTTCGATGCGCAGCAGCCGTGCGGGGCCGAGGCGAACATGGCCAAGCACCTGGCCGCCAAGGCGTCGTGGCAGGCGGCCAATGTGTGCCTGCAGACCCATGGCGGTTTTGGGTTCGCCTGCGAGTACGATGTCGAGCGCAAGTTCCGCGAAACCCGGCTCTACCAGGTGGCGCCGATCTCCACCAACCTGATTTTTTCCTACGTGGCCGAGCACATCCTCGGCCTGCCGCGCTCCTACTGACCATCATGCGACCGCTGGACGGCATCACCGTCGTCGCGCTCGAGCAGGCGATCGCCGCGCCGCTGTGCACCCGGCATCTGGCGGACCTGGGCGCCCGGGTCATCAAGATCGAGCGCCCCGGCACGGGCGACTTTGCACGCGGCTACGACGAACGCGTCAAGGGCCTGGCCTCGCACTTCGTCTGGACCAACCGCTCCAAAGAGAGCCTGACGCTGGACCTCAAGCACCCGCAAGCGGCCGGCGTGCTGACCCGCCTGCTCGCGCATGCCGACGTGCTGGTTCAGAACCTCGCGCCGGGGGCGGCGGCACGGCTGGGTCTTGCCTACGAAGCGCTGCAGCAAGCGCATCCGCGGCTGGTCGTCTGCGACATCTCTGGCTACGGCGACAGCGGCCCCTATCGCGACAAGAAGGCCTACGACCTGCTGATCCAGAGCGAATCCGGCTTCCTCTCGATCACCGGCCCGGCCGAGGCGCCGGCCAAGGCCGGCTGCTCGATCGCCGACATCGCCGCCGGCATGTACGCCTACTCGAACGTTCTGGCCGCGCTGCTGCAGCGCGGCCGCACCGGGCGCGGTTGCCGCGTCGAGGTGTCGATGCTCGAGGCGATGGTCGAGTGGATGAGCTATCCGCTGTACTACGCGCACGACGGTGCCGCGCCGCCGCCGCGCAGCGGTGCCGCGCACGCCACCATCTGCCCTTACGGACCGTTCGCCGCCGGCGACGGCAAGATTGTCATGCTGGGCATCCAGAACGAGCGCGAATGGGCGCTGTTTTCCGCCAAGGTGCTGCAGCGGCCGGAACTGGCAGCCGACCCGCGCTACGCCTCGAACTCCAGGCGCAACGCAGCGCGCGCCGAGGTGGCGAGCCTGATCGCCGAGACCTTCTCGACGCTCACCGCCGAACAGGTGATCGAGCGGCTCGACGCGGCGCAGATCGCCAACGCGCGCGTCAACGACATGCACGAGGTATGGGAGCACGCGCAGCTGCGCGCCCGCGGCCGCTGGACCGAGGTGGACAGCCCCGCCGGGCGGCTGCCCGCGCTGCTGCCGCCGGGCATTCCGGCCGGCATCGACCCGCGCATGGATGCGGTGCCCGCACTCGGCGAGCATAGCGAGGCGATACTCGCCGAACTCGGCTACGATCGCGCCGCCATCGCCCGCCTGCGCAGCGAAGCAGCGATCTGAGCCGGCACGGCGGCGGCCGGACCGGACGGGGCGAAACCCGGCTGCACTGCGTCGGTGCCTGCCCTGCAGCCCGCATGGAATGGCGCTCTCCAGGCATGCCGGTCTGAAACCCGCATGCAATGGTGCTCTCATGGCAGGCAGGCCGAAGAGCGCCGTTTCATGCGCCTTTCCGGCATGCGGTTGCCAAGGGTAAGCCAGCACCATCGATGCCGCCGGCGCTGTGCGCAAATGCGGCCGGTGCCGGCAGGCTGAAGTGAAGCGGGCGGCCGCAGCCGCCCGTCCGACACGCGAGAGCCCCGCCTTGCGCTACTTGATCTCGGTCATCGTGTAGCTGCCGTCCTTGCTCCACTTGATGTTGGCATTGGGGAAATAGGTCTTGAGTTCGGGTCTGAGCAGTTTGGTCATGTCGTGGGCCTCGCCGCCGCGGCCGGCCGAGCCGCAGAAGAACACGATCGGCTTGTCCGCCGGCAGCTTGTCGATGCTCTTCTCCAGGCTGTTGATCGGCATGTTGATCGCGCCCTTGAAGGTTCCGCCCGCGAACTCGGCGGGATCACGCACGTCGATCAGCGCGACGGAATCCGGCGCTTCCTTCAGAATCTTTTCCAGGGACGCGACCGTGATGGTGCCGCTTTCCTTGCCCGCCTCGATGGCAGGGGCGGCGGCCGAGGGCGCTGCGCCGTAGGCCTTCTCCCAGGCGGGCCAGCCCTCCGGCACCACCATGACTTTGGTATGACCGAGCTTGACCGCCTTTTCCGCCGAATTGCCCGAGAGCTTGCAATTGAGCCCGTCGCAATAGAAGAACAGCGGCGCCGCCTTGTCGGCGGGGAGTTTGTCGCTCATCTTCTCGAACTGGGTGTCCGGGATGTTGATGGCGCCGGGGATGTGGCCCTTGTCGTACTTGCGCTCCCTGGGACGGGAGTCGACCAGGGTCATGGGCGCCTTCTCGTCGATCAGTTTCTTGATGTACGCGACGCTGACGGCGCCGAGGTTACCCTTGGCAATCCAGTCCGGGTAGCCCTCGGCATACACCTGCACGTTGCTGTAGCCGAGCTTCTCGGCCTTGAAAGCAGACTTGTGGCTGAGCATGCACTCGACGCCGTCGCAATAGAAAATCAGCGTCGCAGCCTTGTCCTTGGGCAGCAGGTCGGTCATCTTCTCGAACTGGGTATCGGGAATATTCACCGCGGTTGGAATGTGGCCGGGATCGTACTTGCGGGCAGTCGGGCGCGAGTCGATGATCATCGCGCCATCGGGCGGCGGCACCACCGAATACTTCTTCACGAACCCGGCATCCACCAGTTTGGGATACCAGCCCTCTCTGGCCGCGGTCTGGGCCACGGCGGGCGCGACGAAGAGCATGCCAAACAGCAGCGCGCCCAGGAATGCGTACCAGCGTTTCATTCGTTCCTCCTCAAAAATGCGGCGGCCCGGCTCAGTTGCAGCTTGCGGGGCTCTCGCCGTCCTTCGCGCCCTTGCTCAGGAATGCCTTGAGATCGTCGTGCAGGTCCTGCTCCGCGACGTCGGCGTACTTCTCGGCTGCCTTGTTGCTGGCCTTCACCGAGTCGCGGTACTTCTTGCCGACGTAGAACTTGACGGTGTCCTTGCCCTTGGCGTGTTTGTCGGCGGCGAGGTAGGCAGTCCACTCGGCGATGGTCTTGCTGCTCGGCGCAATCGAGCCGCCCTTCTCGACATGGCAGGCGGTGCACACCATGCGGTAATAAACGCGCCCGCGCTTCCAGTCGGCCTCGGCGTGCGCGGCGCCGGCTGCGCCCAGCAACACCAGCGCGGCCAGGGCGGAGAGAGATTTGCTCGTTGTCATCGCGTTGCTCCTGAATGCGATCGGCGCGGCCCGTTCATTTGGCGGCCGCGGGTTGTTCGTCTTCCACTTCGTCCCAGCCGGTGATCATGGCCTTGATCTGGGCCAGCGGCGTGTGCCCGGTAGTGACGAAATAGACGTGCACGATCAGGAAGATCAGCATCAGGAACGCGCCGATCGTGTGCAGCACCGCCACGGTTCCCAGTTGCAGGCGACCGATACCCCAGGCCGGCCAGTCGGCGTAGAACAACAGTAGCACGCCGGTGATCCAGATCAGCGGGTTGATCAACAGCTTGACCTTGAGGTAGGCCAGGCGCTGCAACGGGTTGTGCTTCTGCAGGCGGGTGACCCGAAACGGGTGCGGCGCGTCGCGGAAGATGCCGGTCAGGTAATACTTGATGACGGCGTCGAGCTTGTCGAGGGTCGGGACATAATGCTTCCATTCGCCGGTGGTGAAGTGCCAGAAGATGGCGAATACCCACAGCCCGATCAGCGACCAGGCGGCGACGGTGTGGTACTGGACCGCGTGCTTGAAGCCGAACAGCTTGTAGAGCCCGTGGATCTCGAAGCCGCTTGCCAGCATGAAGATGACGAGCAGCGCCTGCGCCCAGTGCCAGAAGCGTTCGAAGCGCTTGAAGATGTAGATGCGTTGCATGGCACGGGCTCCTTATTTCCGGTGCGAGAGGTAGCGCAGTGCGCCGTGGCCCAGCACGCCCAGCAGGGTCAGCCCTGCCAGCGCGAAGCCGATCAGGTCGATCAGCCGGACGTGATCGCGGCCAGGGATGTAGATGCCGCCGACATGCTGGAGGCGTCCGTCCTGCTGGTGGCATTCGATGCAGCGAACCGACTTGTCTTTTGGCGCCACCATGTGGGTGACCGGCCAGACCATCTCGGTCTTGACGAAGTCGACCTTGCCCGAGAAGGGTGCGCCGACGCTTGCCATGCCGGTGGCGATCGCCTTTTCCCAGCCGAAGTTCTTCCAGTAGGAGGTGTCGTCGTCGCCCGCCGTGTGGGGCGTCACCAGAGTCTGGTTGACCGGGTCGTAGGGCTGCGAGCCGCGAAACACCTTGACCGGCCAGATCAGCGAGTTTGCGTCGTCGGCGCTGCCCTCGAACCAGTTTATGCGGGTGATGCCATCGCTCTTGCTGACCTTGTCGCCCAGCAGCGTGTAGTTCACCTTGCCGTTGAACCACATGTACTCGGGAACCAGATTCTCCGCCAGAGTGAAATCACCCTTCTTCGCATCGTAGATCACGTGGCCCTTCGCATCCTTCTTGATCAGGGGCTTGCCGTCCGGACCTTTCTGGCCGGCGGTGGACCAGTCCCAACTTGTCTTGGTCGGCACGCCGCCGCGGGCGATGCTGGGTATGTGGCAGGTCTGACAGGCGATCTTGCGCGCATGGCTGTCCAGGCGCGCTTCTTCCTTGTGCGGCGTGGCGCCGTGGCAGGACTGGCAGGTGGCCGGATTGGTCTTGTCGGCCTTGCCGCGGATGTGGGCGCCGTCGCGGTCTGCCGCCGTGGGCTGGTAGCGGCTGCCCGGTACGTCGTGGGCGGAAGTCTGATGACAGGTGCCGCAGGAGAAATCGTTGCCTGTGGCATCCATGTGCACGTCGAGCGCCTTGTCCGGCGCTGCCAGCGAGCTGTCCATGTCGCCGTGCTTGATGCCGTCGCCGCCACCGCCGAAAAAATGGCAGGCGCCGCAGGTGTCGCGGCTGGTCTTGCCGATGTTCTGCGCCACCTTCACCAGATCGACCGGCTTGATTTTCTTGCCGGAGCCGGGCGGAACCTCCATTTCCTCGTAGGCCGGATGGCCGGCGCGGCCGGGGATCTTCTTGTAGCTGCCGGTGGTGTCGTGGCACACCAGGCAATCGACGTTGGTTTCGGAAGTGAAGTCGAAGTTGGCGTCTTTCCAGCCGTAGCCCACGTGGCAGGTTACGCAGAAGCCGTAGTTGGAAGGCACCGAGATGCAGAAGTTGTTGATGACGTTCTTCTTGCCCAGCCGCTGCTTGCTTTCCGGGTTGAGGAACTCCCAGGTCCAGTGTTTGGTGCGATGGACCTGTTTGGCCGCCTCGGTGTGGCACTCGAGGCAGCGCTTGGTGACATCCGGACCGCTGGCGAACGGCCCTTCGAGTTCCTTGAACTTGCCGTGGTCGGCGGTGGATTTCAGTATCTTCTTGAGATCGGCGGGGTTCGCGCCCGCGGCCGGCGCGGGTTCATCGGCCCACGCGGACAGCGCGAAACCGACCGCAAACACGATACTCAGCCAGATTCTTCTCGGTGGCATGTTGGTTCCTCTGTCAGGGGCGGGAGCCGCACGATTCTGATTCGGTGCGCCCGCAGGAATTCAGACGTCGCTAATATACTTGCTCAGTAGCGCCCGAATTTGAGATGCGTCAAGAACTCGTTGCGAGGCTGCAGCGGAATGCCGCCTGGCGTGCATTTTTCACGCCGGAACGCGTCGGACGGGCCTCGCGAGCGATACTTCGCGCGCAGATCGCGCGCCGTCCTCGGCAGCGATCGGGCGTGTGCAAGCGCCTGGAGCGCACAGCCGCAACTATCGATGAATCAGCTTCAGCGCCAGCACCATGCCGGCCAGGGCAAGCGTAATGGCGTTGGCGACGATGATCGGCCATGCGCCCAGCATCACGCCGTAGATCAGCCACAGGGCCACGCCGAGCGTGAACAGGCTGTACATGGTCAGCGATACGCCGGAGAGGTCGCGCGTGGACCACGACTTCGCGGCCTGCGGAATGAACGAAACCGTGGTCAGGGTCGCCGCGGCATAGCCGATGAGGTCGTGAAGATCCGGAGTCACGTCAGGAATGGAACGCGGGGGAGTCGATGCCGGCGATCATACCCGTCCGCGATTGCGTTGGCGCCGGACCGTCGCTCTTCCCTGGTAAAGCTGCTGAACATTTGTCTGGCCTGCGCGAGGCGGGCAGAATAACCGGATTCGGCCAGCCCGTTCGCGGGAGGGGTAGTGCCCGGGCGCCGCAGATTTTGCGTTGGCAACCGTTGCGGAACCCGCCTTGGGCGGGTGGCGCCGGCTTGTGCCGCAAGGGTCTGCGCGGCGCATCGCAGCGGAGGGTTTGTGTTTGCCACTTCATCGCAGTGAATAGGGATTGCCGGAGAGCATGATTCGGACAACGGGAACGCTTGGCGGGTTTTTGCTGATCGCAATCGTGGCCGCCGACGGTGCTGCGGCGCAAGGCATGCCGAACCGGCTCATCGACTATGAGGCCTTCGCCTCCCAGGTGGCGGCGGTCGGGTCGCTGCGCAAGGCGAGGCGATTGTCTGAAGCCGACTTCATGCGCCTGGCGCGGATGCCCGACAGCGTCATCCTCGACGCACGCAGTCCGGAGAAGTTCCGGCGGCTGCATGTAAAGGGCGCGAGGAACCTGAGCCTGCCCGACATCACGGCGGAAGAACTGGCGAAGATCATTCCTACCAAGACATCGCGCATCCTGATTTACTGCAACAACAACTTCCTCAACGAGCCGGAGGCGTTTCCCTCCAAGGCGCCGGCGGCCTCGCTCAACATTCATACCTTCAACGCGCTCTACAGCTACGGCTACCGGAACATCTACGAACTGGGACCGCTGATCGACATCGCTAAGTCGGCATTGCCGTTCGAGGGATCGAAGCGCAACTGATCCGCACGCGACCGCCCGAACACGTGGCGATGCTTGCCATGTGCCGCCGAAGAGAGTCAACTACGTGCTGCCCCGGGTGGCTGTGCTACCGCGATGGGCGCGCCCGAATGCGGATTCCCTCGACATCAGGAGCAATCGAATGGCAGACGATGGTTCGGCGCAATCGACGTCGGTGTGGCCGCTTCCCAAGTTCCGCTTCGAGGTGAAATGGGGCGCGGAGTCGATGTCGTTCCAGGAGGTGAGCGGCCTTGATGGCGAAGCGCAGCCGATCGAATACCGCCACGGCGACAGCCCGGCGTTCTCGACGATCAAGATGCCGGGGATGCACAAAACCAGCGACGTGACGCTGAAGAAGGGCGTGTTCAGGTCTTCCAACAAGTTCTGGGACTGGTTCAACGAGATCAAGCGCAACAGCATCAAGCGGACCACGGTAACGATCGCGTTGCTCGACGAGAAAGGTGGCCCGGTCATGGTGTGGGCGCTGGCCAACGCGTGGCCGACCAGGATTTCGAGTACCGATCTCAAATCCTCCGGCAACGACGTGGCGATAGAATCGATCGTCATCGCCCACGAAGGGCTCACGGTGGTCGGCCCGGGCACCTGATCGCGCGCCCGCTTGCGCGCGCTGCGCAGATCGCAGTTATGGCAGGTCGCCCCGGCACGGCGCCAACACTCGAAGGACAGGATCATGAGCGGTTTCGAGCACTACCCGCAGGAAACAAAAGCCCTCGAACTGGAGCTGGAACGCATGGGCATCGCGATGGATATCGACTGGTCAGACCAGGCGCAGGTTCGCGCCCTGGCGCGCGAAGCCCTGTCGCCGGAAGCGGCGTACACCGTGGCGGCGGCGGCCAAGGGTGAGCGGCCGGCATTGGCCAAGGCGGAACTTTTCGGCCTGGCAGCCCTGATGCTCAAGACCATCGACGAGTGTGCCAACGAAGGTGTCATCACGCGGGGAGGTCCGGCCTGGCAGTCATTCGGCGCCGCGCTGCGCGCCGAATTCGAGATCCAGCGCCAGAAGTGACGGTGGCCGGAGCGGCGGCGCCGCTCAGTCGAGGAACCGGTGGATGAAGTCGGCCACCGCCGCGCGCCCGGTGAAAACGCCATAGTGCCCTTCGCACAGGATGTCGGCATCGAGATCGATCAGCCGTTGCAGCGATCTGCGGTAATCGGCCGCGTTGGATAGCAGTTCGCGGTGCAGCGGGCCGTGCACGTCTTGGGCAAAGACCACACTGTGCTGCTGCGACTCGACCAGATAAGCGAGCGAACCGGGCGAGTGCCCGGGAATGTGAATGGCATCGATCGCCCGTTCGCCGAGCGCGATCGTCCCGCCGTCGCCGGTGAGTTTGCGATCGACCTCGCAGGGCGTCAGGCTGGCGCCATACCAGTCGGCGGCGCTCACCGCGTTGTCGCCCGCTTCGATGTATGGCGCATCGAGCGCATGGGCGAAAACCCTGCAGCCGAGGCGGCGGCGCAGATCGGCAGCACCGCCGGTGTGATCGTAGTGGCAATGTGTGAGCAGCAGCGCCTCGATCTGCGCCGGGCTCACGCCGGCGGCCTCCACGTTTGCCAGCACCATGTCGGTGGCATCGCCGCAGCCGGCATCGATCAGCGCCGCGCGGCCGGCCACCGCCAACAGGTAGATCGCCGCATCGTTGGGCGCGCTCAGCCCGCGACCGCCGACCTGGCAGATTTCATCGGTGATGAAGAGGGCGCGCGGTGCCATGGCAGGTGATGTCGTGCCGGGCGCCGAGGCTGCCGGCACGGCGCCCGGCGGCTGGCTCAGAACGGCAACCGGCGCCGCGGCTTGGCCGGTGCGACCGGTTTTTCGGCCGGCTCCGCGGCCGGCGTGGGGACCGCCTTGACCGGCTTGCGCGGCTGGTTCATCTTGTCGTCGGCGAACACGAAACGACCCTGCAGCACGCAGCCGCGCATGCCGGGTTCGCAACGGGCGCCAGCGACGCGCTGGCAGACGCCGTCCAGATCGTGGGGACAGGACCAGGCACTCATGAGCAACCTCCTGACCCCGATTTTGCGCGGCGATTGCGTTTGCGGCAAGTCCGCGCCCGCGGCCGGTCCATGTCGGCGGTGGACAGGACAATCGGAATTGTCATAGATTGGACGTCGGGTGGGGGAAGTGCGGGCGCCAGGCAGGCGCCGCTTGCCGCACCGTCGAAAGGGGGCACACCATGTTCGAGTCGGCCGAACTCGGCCACACGATCGACCGGAAAACCTACAAGGAGATCGTCCCCGCGCTGCGCGCTGACCTGCTCGATGCGCAGTATGACGTCGGGCAGTTGAAGGCGTTTTCGGTGCTGATCCTGATCAACGGCGTCGAGGGCTCCGGGCGCGGCGAAACCGTCAACGAACTGGCCGGCTGGCTGGACCCGCGCCACGTTCTGACCTACGCCTTCGGCGATCCGTCCGACGAGGAATACGAGCGCCCCTACATGTGGCGATTCTGGCGCGCGCTGCCGCCCAAGGGCAAGATCGGCATCCTGTTCCACAACTGGAACGGCGGGCCGATCCAGGCTCGGGCGACCAAGCAGATCAAGCTGTCGGAACTCAACCAGCAGGTGGGCGAGATCAACCGGTTCGAGGCGATGCTGGCGCGCGAAGGCACGCTGATCCTCAAGTTCTGGTTTCATCTGTCCAAGGACGAACAGGCGCAGCGTTTCAAGCTGCTGGCCAAGGACCCGAGCACCCGCTGGCGCGTCACCAAGGCCGACTGGGAAAACCACAAGCGCTACGACAAATTTCGCGACGTCGCCGAGCACGTGTTGCGCCTGACCAGCACCGCGCATGCGCCGTGGATCGTGGTCGCCGGGGCCGATCCCTGCTACCGCACGATCAGCGTCGGCCGCACCGTGCTCGAAGCGCTGCGCAAGCGCCTCGATATCGAGGCCCTCGGCGCCAAGCAACTCGTGAGCGCGGCGGCGCCGCTGCCGGCGAAGTCCGATACCGTGAATCTGATCAACACCCTCAAGCTCGATCAGGCGCTGACCAAGAAGGAATTCGACCGGCAACTGGAAAAGCTGCAAGGCAGCTTCGCCATGCTCACGCGCAGGCCGGAGTTCCGCGAACGTCCGATGATCGTGGTGTTCGAGGGGCGCGACGCCGCGGGCAAGGGCGGCACCATCCGCCGCATCACCGGCGCGCTCGATGCGCGCCAGTATCGCGTGGTGCCGATCGCCGCGCCCACCGAGGAAGAGAAGGCCCAGCCCTACCTGTGGCGCTTCTGGCGCAACGTGCCGCGCAACGGCTGGGTCACCATCTTCGACCGCTCGTGGTACGGCCGCGTGCTGGTCGAGCGCGTCGAAGGCTTCTGCAGCGAAGCCGACTGGATGCGCGCCTACGCCGAAATCAACGACTACGAAGACCAGCTTGTGCGCCACGGCTCGATCCTGGTGAAGTTCTGGCTCGTCATCAGCGCGGAGGAACAGCTGCGCCGCTTCAAAGAGCGCGAAACCACGCGCTTCAAGCGCTTCAAGATCACCGCCGAAGACTGGCGCAACCGCGAGCGCTGGCAAGACTACGAAAGCGCCGTGTGCGACATGGTCGACCGCACCAGCACCGAGATCGCGCCGTGGACGCTGGTCGAGGCCGACAACAAGTATTACGCCCGCATCAAGGTGCTGCGCACCCTGCGCGACCGGCTGGAGCAGGCGATGTCGAGTTAGGCGCGGCGGCAGGCGTCGGGTGAATGGCTGCGGCGATCGACTCGGCGCCGCACCGCCGGCCTGCAAGCCGCATCTGCAGGCGATCTCCGGCATGGCAAGGCTGCAACCCGCGTGGAATGGCGATATCGGGCCATGCCGGCCTGCGATCCAGCATCCATGCGCCTTTCAGAGGTGGCCTGGTCGGCGTGCGTTATCGATTGCTGCGATCGCCGGGGACGCCGCTTGCGGCTCGATACGGTGCGGCGCCGGCGCGGTTGCGTGTCGGTTGCAGCGTAGTCGGCCGCTCTCGCGCCGTCGGGCGGGCTCGGGTATGCTGGAACCCACATTGCGGGCCGCCGCCGCACGCCGAAGAACAGCAGGAGGGGGGACGATGTATTCCGATGTCCATCGCCGGCCGATCGCCGAGCGCATCGACTGGCTGTTCGATCTGGCACGCCGCCACGGCGAGACGTACCGCAGTCCCGAGGCCTGGCTGGCGCGCGAGCGCTACCTGGCCGAGCACCCGACGGCGATCGCCGTGCTCAAGTGCATGGACGGGCGCATCAACATTCCGGTCGCCACCAACACGCCGACCGGCATCCTGATGCCCTTCCGCAATCTCGGCGGCATGTTCGACCTCGGCTGGCCGCACCTTGGCGAGGTGCTCGCGCACCATGTGCAGCGCATGGTGGCGGCCGGGCGGCGGGTGCTGTTCCTGATCACCTACCACTTCTCCAGGGGTGACCCGCAGCGCGGCTGCGCCGGGTTCGGCTTCGACACCGAGGCGGCGATCAGCCACATGCGGGAGGTGCGCGCTCAAGTCGAGCATATTTTCGGCGCCGGCCACGCCACGGTGTACCCGCTGGTGTGCGGTTTCGAGACCGACGAGGACGCGCTGATCCTGCACGGCGAGAACGGGGCGCGGCTCGACCTTTCCACGCTGAGCCCGTGGGACCGCACGACCCTGGAGCCGCGGCTCACCGTGCTGCTGCCCGACATGCCCGAGCGCATGCGCGCCGATCTGCTGCCGCTGCTGCTCGGCAACCTCGACCACATCGCCGAAGTGCGCGGGCAGGCGGCGCGCAACGAGCGCCAGCTCGACATCGAGCACCGCGAATGGATGATCTGCCTGGGCCGCGGTTTCGATTTCCTGCATACGCCGAATCTGGCGCTGATCATCGGCCCCTACAGCCCGAATCTGGCGGACCCGATCCGCAAGGCTGCGGCGATCATCGCCGCCAACATGGCGGCCGGCCGCATTCCCGACGACGGCTTCCTGTTGCTTGCCTCGGTGCCCTACGACGAGATCGGCGTGGACCGCGCGCGGGCCGAACTTAAGTCACGCTTTCTGTCGGGATTTGCCGCTCAGGTGATCGGCGAGGAGTTCCCGGAACTCGCCGGCCGCATGGCGGTGCGCACCGCCGTGCTCGACTGGCGCTCGCGCACGCTGGAGTCGATCGGCTGCTGACTGCCCGGGCGGGCGAAAACCGCTGCGGCCGCCGAATCAGGCGGGGTGGCGCAACATCTTGTCGACTTCGCTGACGTGCCGGGTCTCGGCCGCGATCTGCTGGCGCGCGTATTCCTCGAGCATCACGTCGCGCCCTTCGACCAGGCGCAACAGATCGCCATACAGGGCGAGCGCCGCCTGCTCGTGTGCCATCGCCTCGCGCAGGATATCGCCGATGTCGTGCCGTTCCGTTTCGAGCAGTTTGCCGATCCCCAGCGACGGATGACCACCGAGCGCGGTGACCAGTTCGCCGGCTTCCTGCGCGTGCAGCAGCGATTCGTCGGCCTGCGCGCGCAGCCATTTAACGATCGGGATGCGACCGTAGCCATAGACCATGAAGGAGTAGTGCGTGTAGCGCACCACGCCGGCGAGTTCCGCCTCGAGAATGCGGTTGAGGGTGGCGATGACGGCTTGCTGGTCGATTGCGCTGGGGGGCATGGTGTTCTCCGGTTCGGTTGATCGGTTGCACGGGGCGACGCACGGCAGGAGAGCAAGGCGTCCTTGGCGCTCGGACGATGCACTGGCTCCCTGCCACTGTCAAGCGATGCACGCGCCGGGCCGGACGGGTAGACGCTGCCTCCGGCCCCGAGTTCGGTGAAAAATGCGGCGCCAAAAAAAGGCCCGGCATTCGCCGGGCCTCGAAAAGCTCTCGTTGCGATCGCCTCAGCGAATCTTGCCCTGGTACTTGGCCTTGTTGCCGAGCTGCTCCTCGATCCGCAGAAGCTGGTTGTACTTGCACACGCGGTCGGTGCGGGAGAGGCTGCCGGTCTTGATCTGGCCGGCGCCGGTGCCCACGGCGAGGTCGGCGATGAAGGCATCCTCGGTCTCGCCCGAGCGGTGCGAGGAGATCACGCCATAACCGGCCTTCTGCGCCATCTTGATGGCATTGAGCGTTTCGGTGACGGTGCCGATCTGGTTGACCTTGATCAGGATCGCGTTGGCGGCATCCATCTTGATGCCCTTGGCCAGGCGATCGGTGTTGGTGACGAAGAAGTCGTCGCCGACGATCTGGACCTTCTTGCCCATCGCCTTGGTGAACTTGACGTAACCGTCCCAGTCGTTCTGGTCGAGGCCGTCCTCGATCGAGACGATCGGATACTTCTTGCACCAGTCGGCATATTTTTCGACCATCTGGTCGGCGGTGAACAACTTGTCCGGATTCGATTTCCAGAACTTGTAGCCCTTGCGCTCGCCTTCGTCGAACAACTCGGACGAGGCGCAATCGAGCGCGATGGCGATCTGCGATCCGGCCTTGTAACCGGCGGCGGCGATCGCCTCCATCACCACTTCGAGCGCCTGGTCGTTGGTCAGATCGGGCGCGAAGCCGCCCTCGTCACCGACCGATGTGGCCTTCTTGGCTTTCTTCAGGATGCCCTTGAGGGTGTGGAACACCTCGGTGATCCAGCGCAGCCCCTCGGAGAACGACGGCGCGCCGACCGGCATGATCATGAATTCCTGGAAATCGATCAGGTTGTCGGCGTGCTTGCCGCCGTTGATGATGTTGGCCATCGGCGTCGGCAGCACGAAGTTGCGGTTCTTGTGCAGCTTGCCGATGTATTTCCACACCGGTATGCCCGACACGTGGGCGCCGGCCACGCAGATGCCCATCGAGGCGCCGAGAATTGCATTGGCACCCAGGCTGTTCTTGTTGGCGGTGCCGTCGAGATCGATCATCGCCTGGTCGAGTCCCTTCTGGTCGAGCGGATCCTTGCCCTTGAGCAGCTTGGCGATCCGGGTATTGACGTTTTCGACAGCCTTGGTCACGCCCTTGCCGACGTACTTTTTCTTGTCCCCGTCGCGCAACTCGCATGCCTCATACTCGCCGGTGGAAGCGCCGCTCGGCACAGCGGCCCGCGCGACGAAACCGTCGTCGAGGACAACGTCGACTTCAACCGTGGGATTGCCGCGGGAATCGAGAATTTGCCGTCCTATGACCTTCGTGATCTTTGCCATGTTGACTCCAGTGGAGGTGAGAAGAAAACGTCGCTTGCCAGCGGGACTGACGGCCCCCCGAGCCGGGTTCGTTGCGCGGTCGCAACGACCGAAACGGTCCAATCCGTCAATTCCATAGCGCGAACGCGAGTATTTCGGGTTTGTCCGTCCCGGTCAACCGTCGCTTGCTTGCAGCGCGCTCGCTGCCCGGTGCCGACGGAACAATCCCCGCTCATATCGGCAGGACGGAAATGCCCGGCGGGCGGGCACCGGCGAGCGCCGGCCGGCGCCCGCGCAGCAGGCGGCCAGCGCATCGACGTACCCTCATGCCGATCGGGTTGGCAAGTTCCGGCGCAATCGCCGGGCATGCGGCGCGGCGGCTGGGCAGCCGGTCGAAATCGCGCGGATCTGAACCGCGCCGAAAACGCCGACAGTTGACGCCCACGCCCGAACCCCCAATACTTAGCGGGGGAGTGAGATTTACGCGTCAAGCTCACGGGTCGTATCCGCGCTGGCAGCAATGAGGCAGGGCACCTCGGTGTCCGGGCAGCGCCAGAGCAGATGCGGGCCGCCAACAAAAACACGAAGTCACGAGCTTCAAAATCCTCAACCTGTGGCAGCGGGCCGGTTCGCAATCGACATTGCGGCCGACGCCGGGCTTCAATCGTCGCCAGTCATTTCCGGTGAAGTGCGGGCGGTGCTTGGTCCCGGCGTTACGCCATTGCGCAAGCCGCTGCGGCGGGGCGTGTTGGCGACAGCATCCACCGCTTGGCCTGCCGCGAGGGCAGGGCGATGCGGCCGGTTGGTTTGAACAGTGTCGGCATAGCGTCTGGCTCAATGCCGGAGCGATGCAGCCGCGACGGAGGCGCAGAGCATCTCATCGTCGATCAGTAATTGCATTGTCGTTCGTTGCCGGTCGCACCGGCAGGGGCGCGAAGTCACGGTGTCGCGGTGTGGGTTTCCGCGTCATCAATTCCGTGGGCGGTTCGGGCATGTCGCGCGAAGCGTCCTTTCCTTGCCTTATCACCCGCGAGGTACTTATGCCAACTGAAACCAAGAACATCTATGTGTTTGGTGCCGCCCGAACCGACGGGGACGCCAAGATGAAGAATCTCCTCGGAGGCAAGGGTGCCAACCTTGCGGAAATGTGTCGCCTGGGAATTGCGGTGCCGTCCGGATTCACGATTTGCACCGAGGCGTGCACGGTCTACACCGAAAAAGGCCAGGATGCCGTGGTCAAGCTGATCGAGGCCGAAATGCTCAAGGGCGTCGCGTTCGTCGAGCAGGAAATGGGCAAGAAGTTCGGCGATGCGTCCGATCCGCTGCTTCTGTCGGTGCGCTCGGGTTCGCGCGCCTCGATGCCCGGCATGATGGACACCATCCTCAACCTCGGCCTCAATGACGAGGCGGTGGCCGGGCTGGCGCGCAAGGCCGGTAACGAACGATTCGCCTGGGACTCCTACCGCCGTTTCGTGCAGATGTACGGCGACGTGGTCATGGGCCTCAAGCCGGTATCCAAGGAAGATCACGATCCGTTCGAGGTGGTCATCGACGCGGTCAAGGAGAAGAAGGGCGTCCAGCTCGATACCGAACTCGACACCAATGACCTGAAGGAACTGGTGCAGCGCTTCAAGGGCCTGATCCGCGCCCGCGTCGGCCGCGAGTTCCCGACCGATCCGTGGGAGCAGTTGTGGGGCGCCGTGATGGCGGTGTTCCAGAGTTGGAACAACGACCGCGCCAAGGTCTATCGCGAGTTGAACGACATTCCCGAGTCCTGGGGTACCGCGGTGAACGTGCAGGCGATGGTGTTCGGCAACCTCGGCGACCACAGCGGCACCGGCGTTGCCTTCACCCGCGATGCGGGTACCGGCGAAGACCTGTTCAACGGCGAATTCCTGATCAACGCGCAGGGTGAAGACGTCGTCGCCGGCATCCGCACGCCGCAGCAGGTGACGCTCGAAGGTTCGCGCCGCTGGGCCAAGCTGGCGCAGGTCAGCGAAGACGAGCGGCGCACCAAGTTCCCGTCGCTCGAAGAACTGATGCCCGATATCTACCAGCAACTGGTGGCGGCCGAGAAGAAGCTCGAAAAGCACTACTCGGACATGCAGGACATCGAATTCACCATCCAGGAAGGCCGCCTGTGGATGCTGCAGACCCGCAACGGCAAGCGCACCGGTTCGGCGATGGTGCGCATCGCGATGGAAATGCTGCGCCAGGGCATCATCGACAAGAAGGAAGCGCTGCGCCGGGTCAGTCCGGAGCGCCTGAACGAACTGTTGCACCCGGTGTTCGACCCCGCCGCCATCAAGAGCGCAAAGGCGATCGCCCATGGCCTGCCGGCTTCGCCCGGTGCGGCCTCGGGACAGATCGTTTTCTTTGCCGATGAAGCCGAGGAATGGGTGAGAAAGGGCAAGGCCGTGATCCTGGTGCGCCAGGAAACCTCGCCCGAAGATTTGCGCGGCATGAGCGTCGCCCAGGGCATCCTGACCGCCCGCGGCGGCATGACATCGCACGCCGCTGTGGTGGCACGCGGCATGGGCAAGTGCTGCATTTCCGGCGCCGGCACGGTGCACGTCGATTACCATGCGCGCAGCATGTCGGTCGGCGGCAAGACCTACAAGGAAGGCGAATGGATTTCGCTCGACGGCTCGACCGGCGAGGTCTACGAAGGTCAGGTGACGACCAAGGAAGCGGAACTCACCGGCGACTTCGGCGCGCTGATGGATCTGGCCGACCGCTTCAAGAAGCTCGGCGTGCGCGCCAACGCCGACACGCCGGAAGATGCCAAGGTCGCCCGCGCGTTCGGGGCCAGGGGCATCGGCCTGTGCCGTACCGAGCACATGTTCTTCCAGGGCGATCGCATCCGTGCCGTGCGCGAGATGATTCTGGCCGAAGACGAAGCCGGGCGGCGCAAGGCGCTGGCCAAACTGTTGCCGATGCAGCGCAGCGATTTCGAGGGCATCTTCCGCGAAATGAACGGGCTACCGGTCACCATCCGCCTGCTCGATCCGCCGCTGCACGAGTTCGTGCCGCACGATGAGGCCAACCAGAAAATCATGGCCCACGAGATGAACGTTCCGCTGGGCGTGATCAAGATGCGGGTCGACGATCTGCACGAGTTCAACCCGATGATGGGCCACCGCGGCTGCCGCCTCGGCATCACCTACCCCGAGATCACCGAGATGCAGACGCGGGCGATCCTCGAGGCCGGCCTCAACATGAAGGCCAAGGGCATCGACGTCAAGGCCGAGATCATGATTCCGCTGGTCGGCACGGTGCGCGAATTCAACGCCCAGGCCAAGGTCATCCGGCAGACGGCGGCCGACGTTTTCGCCCAGCGCGGCGAACAGCTCGACTACCTGCTCGGCACCATGATCGAGACCCCGCGCGCCGCCCTGATCGCCGACAGCATCGGCGGCCAGGCACAGTTCTTCTCGTTCGGCACCAACGATCTGACCCAGATGACGATGGGCTTTTCGCGCGACGACTCGGGCAAGTTCCTGCCGAGCTACCTGAAGGACGGCATGTACGAGCGCGATCCGTTCCAGTCGATCGACCAGAAGGGCGTCGGCCTGCTGGTCCAGATGGCGGTCGAGAAGGGCAGGAAGTCACGCCCTGACATCAAGCTGGGCGTGTGCGGGGAGCACGGAGGCGACCCGGCATCGATCGAGTTCTTCCACCGCAGCGGTCTCGACTACGTGAGCTGCTCGCCGTTCCGGGTGCCGATCGCCCGGCTGGCCGCAGCGCAGGCGGCTATCGAAAACGAGGCTGACGATCCGTCGCCAGACGGGAGTCTGAAGGATTCGTCCCCGGTTCTGCGCAGCCTCAGGCGCAGAACCGGGGACGATGCATTTGCGGGCGGGCGCGGCCCGTCGCGGCGCGCGCTACTCGATCACTTTCACCGGTTGACCGGTCTGCGGCTGGCCGCCGGCGTAAAAGCCGTTGATCAGCCGCAGTTGCGCTTCGGCGTTGGCACCCAGCGGCGATTGCCGGGCGAGTTGCGCAAAGCCGCCACGCGGCAGGGCGATCGTCCTGAGCGCCCACGGGCGGGCTGCGGCAAGATCGGCATTGCCGAGCGGGCGGAACGAGGCTTCCGCTTCCTGGATGCGCGTCCGCGCGCGCTGCAGCGCCGCCTCGTCCTTGGCGCCGTAGAGCAGCAGGTAGTTCTGCTGCTTCGGGCCGCTGACCACGGTGGCTTCGACTGCCTGGGTCTGCCCCTGCTTGTTTTTTGCGCTGGCCGGTGAAGTGGGTGGCCGGCAAACTGCCCAGCGCCAGGTTGGTCGCGCGCCCCTGCTCGGGCTGCAGAACGTTGCGGATGATCTCCTCGTGCGTAGCGCCGGCCTTGGGCGGGGCCACGCTGACGACCAGGCCGGCATCGCCCGCCGGATTGACCACCGTGATGGCGTCCGCCTCGTTCTGGATTTTCCAGCCCTCAGGCGCGGTCAGCGCAATTCCCAGCGGCTCGTGGTAGAAATTGCGCCCGCGGGTCACCCCCTGTTCGCGGCTTTCGCCGAAGGGAACGCCGTTGATAGCCTGCAGGTAGCGGCCGCGGCCGTCATCGGCATAGTTGCCCTTGTACTGGCTGGCGATCTGGCGGATGTCCTCCAGCCGTTTGTCATTGCTCGGGTGCGACGCCAGCCAGTTGGCGCGTGGCTGCGGCGTGCGGCCCTCGGCGCGCGCGCTCTCCTCGGCGTACTGTTCCTGGTTCTACAGAACGCCGATGACGTCGACCATCTTCTTCGGATCGAGGTTGACGCGCGACAGGTACTCGGCGCCCAGCCGATCGGCCTGCGATTCCTGGTCGCGGCTGTAGGAGGCGACGTAGCCGGCGGCGACGCCCTGCGAAGCCTGGCTGGCCATCTGCCCGGCGCCGCCGATGCTGGTAACCCCCTCGACCACCGCGCCCAGTATGGTCGCGGCGACCACGCCGATGCTTGCCACCTGCTGCCGCGTGGCCCGCTGTGCGCTGTGGCGTGCCGTCACGTGGCCGATTTCGTGTCCGATCACCGCCGCCAGATCCGCTTCGCTGTCCAGATAAGCCATGATGCCGCGCGTCACATAGATGTAGCCGCCGGGCAGCGCGAAGGCATTGACCTCGGGGCTGTCGAGCACCGTGAAGTGCCATTCCAGTTGCTGGCGGTGCGACTGCCTGGCAAACCGCTGGCCGATCTCGTTGACGTAGGCCTGTAGGGGCGGGTTGGCCAGCACGGTGTACTCCTTGATCACCTGCTCATGCGCCTTGCGACCCTCGGCGACTTCGCTGCTTTCGTCCATCACGGCGCGTTCGCGCTCGCCGCTGACCGGGTTGGTCACGGTCGCGCAGCCGGCCAACAGCGCTACGGTGCAGGCGACGATCAGCCAACGTTTGTGCATCGGAATCTCCTGTTCGGATCGGGCGGCGGAAGCCGTTGCCAATGATCCAAGAAATCACCCCCCGGTTGAAGCGGGCGCGAACAAAAAGTAACAGTGTGACAGCGTCCTGCCGGCCCGCCGTAAGCGTCCACCCCCACCACCTGTACTCATAGGTTGAACTCGTGCGATGTTGTCGCCTCTTGCGAAGGGGCGACAAATGGCGAGGCGACACGGACCGGCTTACTGGCGAGAGCACATTCAGAACTGGGTTCGAAGTAATCTGACGCAGCGCGAATACTGCGCGAACAATGGACTGAGCGAGCGAGCGTTCCATCGCTGGCAGTCGGGGAGAAGCAGAGCATCGGGGCGGCCAAGTCATCGCTGACCCTAGTACCGGTGAGCGTGGGCAATGCGCAAACGGGTAGCGTCGTGCGGCTGCGCAGTCCGGATGGTTGGGAAATTAGGTTGCCGGGTAGCAGTGTCCCGTTGCTGGTCGAGTTCTTGAAACAACTGTCATGATCCCGAGCCCGAACCAGGTCTGGCTGGTCGTCGAGCCCATCGACATGCGGGCCGGCATCGATGGACTGTCGCAGCGCATACAGAACACGCTGGGCCGCAGTCCCTGCGATGGCAGTGCCTACGCCTTTCGCAACCGGCGCCACAACCGCATCAAGCTGCTCGTCTGGGATGGCACCGGCGTGTGGCTGTGTCATCGGCGCCTGCATCAGGGCACTTCATCCGGCCAGCGCAGAGAGCCGCGTTCCACCCTCACCGCTGCGCAGTGGCAGCATGGCTCGTCAGCGGGGTGGATTGGCAGCGTTTGGAGGCTGCGCCGCCGGCGCACTGGCGGGTCTGAGCAGCGAGGCGAAGTCACTCAAGAAGTTTCAAACAATCGCGGAAAAGGCCCTGCTACCTGGGGCTCTTCGTCCTGTCATCGGATATAATGATGGCATGGATTTGCATGCTGAACTGGTGCGCTTGAAGAGCGTTGCGCAACTCCCGGAATGCATCGTCGGCGCCGTTCAGAGCCTCATCGATCAGGCACAAGAAGAAGCCGCCGAAGCGCTTCGGCTGAGCGAACAAATCACCCGCCGCGACACCGAGCTTCACGCCGCCGAGATCAAGATCCAGGCCCTCACGCTAGAATTGGCGCACCTGCGTCGGATGCGCTTTGGCGCGCGCAGCGAAGCCTTCTCGCCCGAGGCAGGCGATCTGTTCCAGGAGACGCTGGCCAGCGATATCGCCGCGGCCCAAGCCGAACTGGCCAAGAAACAGGCCGAGGCCGCAGCGACCAGCGAGCCGCAGGTGCCACGCACGCCGCGTCTGCGCGCCGGTCGTCAGCCGCTGCCCGATCATCTGCCGCGCATCGAGCACTTGCATGAACCGGACGCGTGCACCTGTGGGCGCTGTGGCAAGGAACTGGTCAAGATCGGCGAGGACATCAGCGAACAGTTGGACGTCGAGCCGGCACGCTTCTTCGTACATCGGCACATCCGCCCGCAGTACGCCTGCCGTGGCTGCCAGACGGTGTCAGCCGCACCGATTGCGCCGGCCGTGATCGACGCGGGCATGGCGGCCACGGGGCTGCTGAGTTGGGTGGCCATCAGCAAGTTCCTCGATCATCTGCCGCTGTACCGGCTGGAGCAGATTGCGGCCCGCGATGGAGTCACTCTCTCGCGTACCACGATGGCCGAATGGGTCGGACGCATCGGCGTGGCCCTGCAGCCGCTGGTCGATCGGCTGGCGGTGATGCTGCTCGAACGAGCCGTGCTGCATGCCGATGAAACACCGGTCAAGCAACTGGACCCGGGTCGAGGCAAGACCAAGCGCGCCTATCTGTGTGCGTACCGGAGCAACGTGCTGGAGACGGGTCCGCCCGATCGTGGTGTTCGATTACCAATCCAGTCGCGCCGGCGCATGCCCAGCGTTTCTCGCGGGGGTGGCAGGGCCATCTGTGGTCGATGACTACGCTGGCTACAAGGCCTTGTTTGCCGGCGGGCTGACCGAGCTTGGCTGTTGGCCCATGCGCGCCGGAAGTTCTTCGATCTGAATGCCGCCCAGCCCAATGCCATTGCGCGGAGCGTTGCGTCGGATCGGCGCTTTGTATGCCATCGAGGCGCAGGGCCGGGACATGGATAGCGTGGGGCGCAGGTTGCGCCAGGACCGAGCAGCCGCAACTCCAAGCTATGCACGACTGGTTGCTGCACGAGCCGCGGGTCAATGTGGCCAATGGCGGGGGCACGGCGAAGGCCATCGACTACAGTCTGAAGCGTTGGGCGGCCTTGAGTCGGTATGCCAGCGACGGAAGCCTGCCGATCGACAACAATCCGGTGGAGAACGCCATCAGGCCCATCGCCATCGGAAAAAAATTATCCTCGGTCAACTATTAGGCAAGGTTTGTTCGCTCCCACCTCTGGAGCCTAGAGCCAATAGGGGTTTCGGCGCTCACTGCTGCTTCCAAACCTGCCATAAGAAATGGTGTTTCCTGTGATTCCGATCCCTCACTACACAGGAGCACACCATGTCTACGGATATCATGCCTGACGAGTCTTGTTCGTCGCGACTGGCTGACTGACGGTCCTTTCAACGACGCCGTCGCCCCCTAT
This sequence comes from Candidatus Methylophosphatis haderslevensis, assembly GCA_016711925.1. Lineage (GTDB taxonomy): Bacteria > Pseudomonadota > Gammaproteobacteria > Burkholderiales > Rhodocyclaceae > Methylophosphatis > Methylophosphatis haderslevensis. The sequence goes on along the minus strand of JADJSA010000017.1, from coordinate 43,744 downwards.
ATCGAAGCGTTGCGCAACCAGCGCTATCCCGAATCCACCATCCGCGCTTATCTGGGCTGCCTGGCCCATTTCAGCTACTGGATCAAGACCGAAGAGATCGAAATGCCGAGCGTTGATGATTCGGTCATCAAGCGCTTCTTGCACCACCACCTGCCGGCCTGCAACTGCCCGACCCCGTGCTATCCGTCTGTCGCCAGCTCGGGCGCAGCACTCCGGCATGTGCTCCGCCTGCTGCCCGGCAATCATTCAGCATCACCGCCGGCGGATCCGTAGCGGTCGAACTCGAGCGGTTCGGCGAGTACCTCGCGAACATCTGTGGGCTGGCGCCCATCACCCGTGACCGCCGAGTTCAACATGTTGGTACGTTCCTCGTTCGCGAGTTTGGAACTCAAACACCCTGATCTCGCAGCTTTCCGCGGCACGGTTGGATGCGTTCTTTGCCGATCTGAGCTCACATTTGCGGCCGGCGTCCCTTCGTGTCGTCGGCAACAGTCTGCGCAGCTACTTTCGTTACCGCGCCCTGCTGGGCGAGTCGACCGCGGCCCTGGCGGCAGCCTTGCCAAGAATTGCGGACTGGCGCCGCGCCACCTTGCCCAAAGTGCTCTCCGACTCCGAACTGGAAGCCTTCATGCAGGCGTTCGATTGCGCTGACCCAGTCGGGCTGCGCGATTACGCCATCGCTCGCTGCCTGGTCGACCTTGCCTGCGCGGACATGAAGTGACCTCCTTGACCTTGGAGTCGGTGGACTGGCGCAGCGCAACGCTGACGATTAGCGGCACAAAGAGCAAGCGCGTGCAGCAGTTGCCCCTCCCGGTGTCCACCGGGGAGGCCATCGCTCAGTACCTGCGCCAGGGACGGCCGCAGACGGTGGACCGAGCTTTGTTCGTACGACACCGAGCGCCCTTCGATAAACCGTTGAGCGTACCGGCCATCCGTAGTTCGATGAACCGTGCCTTTGTTCGCTGCGGTCTGCGCGATCGGTTCTGCAATACGCATGTTCTTCGGCGGACCACGGCGACCCGTCTGCAGCGCTCGGGGGCTTCAGTGAAAGAGATCGCCGACCTCTTGCGTCACCAAAGCCTGGACACGGCAAGCACTTACGCCCGCGTCGATCTGGAAGGCTTGCGTGCGGTTGCACTGCCGTGGCTTGGGAGCCAGTCATGAACGCCCCCGTTTCCTGGATGACCAGGGTCGAGACATACGTAGCCTATCGCCGCGGCCACGGATTCAAGCTCAGCATCGATGCCACGCAGCTTCGATCGTTTGCTCGCTTCGCTGACAAAGTTGGCACGGAAGACCACCTGACGGTGGCGCTTGCCATCGCCTGGGCACAGTCTTCGCAGCGCCCGGGTTCGCTCACGTGGGGCCGTCGCGTCGAGGTTCTGCGTGGGTTCGCACGCTTTTGCCTGCGCGAGGATCCGGCGACGGAGATTCCGCCGCAAGGGCTCTTCGGCCCAGCGCACCGGCGCCTCATTCCCCACATCTACACAGATGACGAACTGAGTGCACTGCTCGAGGCGGCCAATGGTCTATCGCCAGAGCATGGCATGCGGCCGGCCACTTGCCGGTGCGTCATCGGTTTGCTGGCCGCAAGCGGGCTGCGTATCTCCGAAGCGCTCATGCTGACAAACGCCGACGTCGACCTCGGTGCTGGCGTTCTTTGTATTCAGGAAGCCAAATTCCACCGGCAGCGCTTGGTGCCGCTTGATCCAAGCGTAACCGAGGCCCTGAACGCATATGCCCGATCGCGGGACCGGCTCGTGCCTCGACCTGCCTGCGACCGATTCTTCCTGCGCGATGACGGCCGCCCCACCAATCAGTCCGGCATGCTGTATGCCTTGCAAACGCTGTGTCAGCAACTCGGCTGGCAGCCCCGCGGCGACTACCCGTATCACCGCCTGCATGACTTCAGGCACACCTTCATCGTCAGGAGCACCTTGCGCTTTTACGAGCAGGGCATCGATGTCGACCGGGCCGTCCTGGCGCTATCGACCTATGTCGGGCATGCCAAAGTCAGCGACACGTACTGGTACTTCACCGGCATTCCCGAACTGATGGCCATCGCCGCCGAACGCTTCCACAAGTACACCCAAGGAGCGACGCGATGAACCCCTTGCTCGCAGTGCCCGCCGACTTCGCCTCCTTGATCCAGCGCTTCTTTGGCGAACGCCTGATCCAACAGCAGAATGCCAGTCCGAGAACGGTCGCGTCGTATCGCGATAGCTTCCGGCTACTGCTGACCTATGCAGAACGAGAACGGGGCAAGCCACCCGCCAAGCTGACGCTGGGTGATTTCGATGCGACGCTGGTGCTCGACTTCCTCGCCTACCTCGAAACCGAACGCCACAATACAGTGCGCAGCCGAAATGCACGACTGGCCGCGGTGCGCGCCTTTGCCCATTACGTTGCTTTGCAATTCCCACCGGCCTTGCAACTCGCTCAGCAGATCCTGGCAATACCCATGAAACGCTTCGAGCGACCCATGCTCGGGTTTCTCACACGCGATGAGATTCAAGCTGTGCTTGCCGCCCCTGACGCGGGAACTTGGTGTGGACGCCGTGATCGGGTGATGTTCGCGCTGCTCTACAACACCGGCGCCCGGGTTTCCGAAATGATCGGCATTCGGGTTGCCGACGTCACGCTCGCGGCCACCTCCTCGGTGCGCCTGCATGGCAAGGGCCGCAAGCAAAGGACCGTGCCGCTGTGGAAGGAAACGGCTACCGAAATCCGCCACTGGTTGCAGTACGCGGACTTGCGTGCCGATCAGTCCCTCGTACCCAACCGCAGCGGGTTACCGATGACACGCACGAATGTGGCTGACCGCCTTACCCTGGCGGTCACCGCGGCGACGAATCAGTGCCCGCAGTTGGCTGGGCGCGCGATCTCGCCACATTCCTTGAGGCATACGACGGCCATGCACCTGTTGCAGGCCGGCGTCGACATCACGGTCATCGCGTTGTGGTTGGGCCACGAGAGTCCTGTCACTACGCACGGCTACGTCGAGGCCGACTTGGCAATGAAGGAACGTGCCCTCGCAACGATCGCGCCACCGGAGACCAAGCGCAAACGCTATCGCCCAAGCGACGCCGTCCTCAAGTTCCTAGAAAGCCTCTGAAATTATGCAAACCCGAGTACGCGACCCGCCACACAGGGGGCCGCTCTCGGCGGCGCACCTTGCCTAATAGTGGACCGAGGATAATTTTTTTATCGAAATGTTTCGATAAAAAAAAATTGGCTCTTCACGGGTTCGGAGCGGGCGGGCCAACGCGCCGCGGCGATTCAGAGCCTATTGGGCACCGAAAGCTCAACGGCCTGATCCAGCGGCGTGGCTGCGCGACACGCTGGACAAGCGCCCCACCCGCCCCCAAAGCCAGGTCGATTCGCTCTTGCCCCTGCGCCCCAAACCTTTGCACCAAACTCCTCAAGCGCAGGCGTACGGGCCACACGCTCGCTTGCGATGCGCCGGGTTGCTCAGGGTTGAGCTGGCGATATACGCTGTCGGCGACCCGCATCAGGTCGGCCTTGGCCAGTTCGCCCGAGAGCGCGTAGCCAAGCTTGCCGTCGAGCCAGTAGAACACGCCGACCTTGCCTTCCTGGGCAAAGCGGAACGCGGTTTCGCGGTTGCCGATCGCGTCGCTGCGCACATACAGCGTCAGGCGCTGGCCGCGCGCGTCCTGGTACATGAACTGGGCGACCGGGCCAGCATCGCCCGGCAACAGGCGCCCGCCCACCAGCTCGAAGCCCTCGCTGCGCAGTGCCGGCGCCTTGACCGCGGTGCCGAGCCGTTTCGACAGCCAAGCTATCAGGTGCTGCTCCTGATCCGCGGTGACCTCGACCGGATGGCGGACCTCGGGCGCATACACCACATGGGCGACCGCTGCCGCGCGCGGCAGGCTCACCAGATCCGGGCTGCCGGTACCGCCGATGCTGCCGCGCAAAAAGAACCCGACGATACCGCCGATCGCCAGCCAGGCCGCCACGGCGGCGACCCGCAACGGCGCAGAACGCGGCGCATGGCGCGCAGCGTTGGCAAGGCGCGAGGGCAACTCTTCCTGCAGCACCGCGTCGAACCGGCTGTGCAGCAGGGCGGTCTGCTCGCGCCAGGCGCTGACTTGTTCGTGCAGTTCCGGGCGCTCCGCGAGCCAGGTCGCGACCGTCATGCGTTCGGTCGCATCGAGCCGGCCGTCGGCGTAAGCGTGCAACTGCTCCTCGGAAATCGGCCGCGAACTCATTATTTGACCACCTTGAGCTGGGCGCCGGTCGGCAGTTCGACGCCGGAGAGCAGGGCGCGCAGACGCTCGCGCCCGCGCGACAGCCGCGACATCACGGTGCCGATCGGCGAGCCGATGATCCGGGCCGTGTCTTCGTAGGACAGATCTTCGAGCCCGACCAGCAGCAGCACTTCGCGCTGGTCGGCGCTCAGGCGGCCGAGCGCGCGATCGAGATCGCGCAGTTCGAGATTGTCGGTCTGCGTGGCGCGCAGCGGCAGATCGGGCAGGAGGTCGTCGGCCAGATAGTCGACATGCGCCGCTGCCTTGATCTGGTTGACAAAAATGTTGTGCATGATGGTAAACAGCCATGCTCGCAGATTGCCCGGACGCCACAGGGAAAAGCGCGACAGCGCACGTTCCAGCGTGTCCTGCACCAAGTCGTCGGCGCGCGAGGCATCGCCGGTCAGCGCCCGCGCATAGCGGCGCAGACGCGGAATCTCGGCAACGATCAGTTCTCGGTTGGGCATTCGCTCAAGGGTAAGTCGCCGCCCGCCCGGCGGCAAGTCGGCGTGCCGCCATCAAGGAGTCAACACGGTTCGCGCCGGGATATTCCGACCGCCCGCGAGAATGCGTTGCCGGCAGCGATGCGGGCTGCCGGTGGGGCCAAAAAACAAGGGGCGCACATTGCGCCCCCTGGCTCAAGTCAGGAACTGACGGTTCAGCGCAGGCCGGCGACGTAATCCGATACCGCCTTGATGTCGGGGTCGGACATCTTCAGCGCGATCATGCGCATCATCTGGTTCGGGTCGTTGGCGCGCTCGCCGGCCCGGAAGGCCTTCAACTGTGCCTCGGTGTACTCGGCGAACTGGCCGGAAAGCCGCGGATACTGTGCCGGAATGCCGGCGCCGGACGGGCCATGGCAGCCGGCACAGGCCGGCAGGCCCTTGGCCGCATCGCCCGCACGGTAGAGCTTCTTCCCCGCCTCGACCGATTTTGCATCCTTGGCCGACTCGGGCTTGAGTTTCTGTCCGGCAAAATAGGTCGCCAGACCCCGCATGTCGTCGTCGCTCAACGCGGCAACCATGCCGCCCATGATCGCGTTGTTGCGATCCGGCTTGCCCTCGGGCGTTTTGAAGTTTTTCAATTGCTTGTAGAGGTACTCCTGATGCTGACCGGCGAGTTTGGGGTTGGCCGCAGCAACGCTGTTGCCGTCGGCGGCATGGCAACCGGCGCAGAGCGTGCTGGCGGTTTGCTGCGCCTTGGCGGGATCCGGTTTGGCCGCCATTTTTTCTTCAGCTTGGGCGGCGCCCGCCGCAACGGCAAGCGACAGCATCAGGGAACGCAGAATCATTTCGGCTACCTCGGTGCGGGAGTGTTGATTCAAACCTGATATTCTACAACAATCGCCCTGCACCGCACCACGCGCAGCGTTGCTATTGCGCCAAGGCGCCGGTCCCGTTCCCCATGTCCCTGTTCAGAAACGCGGTCTTTGTCACCTCCGTCGCCAAGCCGGAGAATCTGCCCGCTTCCGTAGGCGCCGAAATCGCCTTCGCCGGGCGCTCGAATGCCGGAAAATCGAGCGCGATCAATACCCTGGTCGGCCACACGCGGCTCGCCTTCGTGAGCAAGACGCCTGGCCGGACGCAACTGATCAACTTTTTCCGCCTGCCGATCGGGGCATATCTGGTCGACCTGCCGGGTTACGGCTATGCGGCGGTGCCCGAGGCGATCCGGAATCAGTGGCAGAATCTGCTCGAGCGTTATCTGAAGCAGCGCGAGAACCTGATTGGCCTGGTGCTGATAATGGACGCGCGCCGCCCGCTCACGCCGCTCGACCGACACATGCTGGATTGGTACGCGCCCGGCGGCCGGCCGATACATGTCCTGCTGACCAAGTCGGACAAGCTGGCCCGCGGACCGGCCAAGCAACTGCTCGACAAGACCCGGCGCGACCTGACGGCGTGGGGCGGTCAGGTGAGCGCCCAGTTGTTCTCGAGCCTGAAGAAGTCCGGCATCGAGGAGGCGGAAGCCATCATCGGTTGCTGGTTGCAAGACCAGCCGGACGCGGCCGGGCCAGATGAAAAAGAAAGGCCTCCGGTCAAAGGGGAGAAGACCGGAGGCCAAACGCCTTAATCAGTAAGGCACCCGCTCAGGGAGGTGAAGCGGGAGACGACTTGCGTCATCTGCAAGTAAGATCGAGGAACCCGTCGATAGTTCCCGCGACCGGCGCGACTCGTTTTCGGTGTCATCGAAATTTACATTGGCCACGGCGTGGCAAGGGGTTGGCAGGATGGCGACATTTCCATCGACACGCATGCGCCGGATGCGGCGCGACGATTTTTCGCGCCGGCTGATGCGCGAGCACAGGTTGGGCGCCGACGACCTGATTTATCCGGTGTTTGTCCTGGAAGGCAGCGGGATCAGCGAGCCGGTGTCGTCGATGCCCGGCGTATTCCGCCATTCCCTTGACCGGCTGCTGGATCTGGCTGGTCAGGCTTACGCGCTCGGGATTCCTGCGCTGGCGTTGTTCCCCGTGGTCGAGGCTGGCAAGAAGAGCCTCGACGCGGCCGAGGCCTGGAACCCCGCCGGTCTGGTGCCGCGTGTGGTACGGGCGCTCAAGGACGCGCTGCCCGATCTCGGCGTGATTACCGACGTCGCCCTGGATCCCTACACCAGCCATGGCCAGGACGGCCTGATCGACGAATCGGGTTACGTGCTCAACGACGAAACACTGGCGGCGCTGGCCCGCCAGGCGCTATGCCATGCCTTGGCCGGAGCCGACGTCGTCGCGCCATCCGACATGATGGACGGCCGGGTGGCGCGGATTCGCCGCGAACTCGATGGGCACGGAAGGATTCACACCCGCATTCTTGCCTATTCGGCGAAATATGCATCGAGCTTTTACGGGCCGTTCCGCGATGCGGTCGGGTCGGCGGCCAATCTCGGCATGGGCAACAAGTACACCTACCAGATGGATCCGGCCAATTCCGATGAGGCGCTGCGCGAGGTCGCGCTCGACATCGAGGAAGGCGCAGACATGTTCATGGTCAAGCCCGGCATGCCCTACCTCGACATCGTGCGCCGGGTGAAGCACGAACTGCGGGTGCCGACCTACGTCTATCAGGTAAGCGGCGAATACGCGATGCTCAAAGCCGCGGCGGCCAACGGCTGGATTTCAGAGCAAGCCTGCGTGATGGAGTCCTTGCTGTCGTTCAAGCGCGCCGGCGCCGATGGCATATTGACTTACTTCGCCCTGGATGCGGCACGCTGGCTCAAGGCCGGAGGCTGACACCGCTACATGCCGGCCAGCGAAGTATGGGTGAGCCGGCCGTCGCGGTCGAAATGCACGATCAACGAACTGCCTTCCGCCGGACTCGAGCAGTAACCGAGTCCGAATGCGAGTTCGCCCTCGCGCGCCGCGTCGGCCGGTCCGAGCAAGGCGATCACCGCGGCTCGCTCCATGCCGGATCTCAGTACGTGCTCGCGCAGGTGACGCACCATGCGTCCGCGCAGGCATTTGATTTCCGCTTCCATCGAGTTTGCCTCCAGCCAGGTTTTCTGGTCGAAGCTGTCGCGCGGCCCGCGCACCACACTGACGAACATGGCGACGCCGAGCAGCGCCAGACCCAGCACGCTGAGCAGCGGCTTGCGATGTTTGTGCAACGAGGGGAACGGTGATGGCAACGGTTGCGGTGGTCAGGCGTTGCTGGCCACCGGTTGCGACAGGCAGGCGGCGCACAGCATCGGCCATTGCACGGCCCACTGGGTCATCGGATCGCGCGTGAATCCGCTTTTGGCAAACTGGTTCCAGCGCCCGACCACGTAGCATGTGAGCATGTTGGCGGCGCTGCCGATGTCGTCGGAGAGCAGTTCGTTGCCGGCAACTGCGATGCGCAGCGCCTGCTTCAACGACGCTTCGCAGCGATCGATAAGCTGGTTGATGCGCGCTTGCAGGCGCTCGTCTTCATTGACCAGTGAATCGCCGATCAGAACCCGGGTCAGGCCGCGATTCTTCTGCGCAAATCCAAGCAGCAGCGCCATGATCAATTCCACCTGCTTGATGCCCGATTGCTGCTCTGCCTGGATGGTGTTGATGACCGAGAAAAGGCTCGACTCGATGAACTCGATCAGGCCCTCGAACATCTGGGCCTTGCTGGCGAAGTGGCGATAGAGTGCGGCTTCCGAGACATCGAGTCGGGCAGCCAGTGCAGCCGTAGTGACCTTTTCGCCCTTCGGGTGCTGCAGCATTTCCGCCAGCGTCTGCAGAATCTGCAGTTTGCGTTCGCCGGGTCGTGTCCCCATCCTCGTCCCCTTCGGTCTTCTTGCCCGCCGCTTAGAGTCGGTGGAGCACCCGCGGCAAGTCTAGGATCGATTCTATCCTGACATCGACAAAAGAGGGACGGCGGCGTTGGCGCGATAGCCAGACGCTTTTCATGCCGAGCGACTTGGCGACAAGCAGGTTGGCCGCGCTGTCCTCGACCATGATGCAGCGCGACGGCGCGACGCCGAGGTCGCGTAGCAGGCGCAGGTAGCCGACGCGCTGTGGCTTGGGTTTGAAATGGATACGTTCGATCGAATAGATCGCGGCAAACGACCGCGCGACGCCGATTCCGCGCAGGACGGCCTCGGCGTAGTGCAGCGGCGAATTGGAGAACACGATCTTGCGTCCGGGAAGGCGGCGCAACATGCCGCGCAAGGCGCCTTCGAACTGCAGCAGGCCGGGCAAGTCGTCGAACTGGTGGGTGTGCCAAAGGAAATGTCGCGGGTCGGTGCCGTGGTGCTTCATCAATCCGAGCAGCGTGGCGCCGTAACGCTCCCAGTAGCGCACCCGCAGGGCGCTGGCGTCCTCGTCGGAGATTGCGAGGTGTTGCGCGACGTATGCCGTCATGCTGTGGCTGATTTGCGGAAAAATGACCGGGCTCGCGTGATGCAGCGTATCGTCCAGATCGAAGACCCAGACACGCGATTGCAGATCCACCGGCGCAGGCGAGCTTACTTGCTCTTGATCAGTGTGCCGACGCCTGCTTCCGTCAGAATCTCGAGCAGCAACGCGTGTTCGACGCGGCCGTCGATGATATGCACGCTGCGCACGCCGCTGCGTGCGGCATCGAGTGCCGAACTGATCTTCGGCAGCATGCCGCCCGACAGCGTGCCGTCGGCGACCATGTCGTCGATTTGCCGCGGCGTCAGCCCGGTCAGCAGCACACCGTTCTTGTCCAGTACGCCGGGCGTATTCGTGAGCAGTATCAGTTTCTCCGCCTGGAGCACCTCGGCCAGCTTGCCGGCGACGACGTCGGCGTTAATGTTGTACGACTCGCTCTCCGGACCGACGCCGATCGGCGCAATGACCGGGATGAAGTCGCCGGTGTCGAGAAAGGCGATGATCGACGGGTCGATCGACGTGATGTCGCCAACCAAGCCGATGTCGAGCATTTCAGCGGGGTTCTCCTTGTTCGGCATCAGCAGTTTGCGCGCCCGGATGAAGCCGCCGTCCTGCCCGGTCAGCCCGACCGCCTTGCCGCCGTGGTGGTTGATCAGGTTGACGATCTCTTTGTTGACCGCGCCCCCGAGCACCATCTCCACGATGTCCATGGTCTCTTCGTCGGTGACCCGCATGCCCTGGATGAACTGGCCCTGCTTGCCCACGCGCTTGAGCAGATCGTCGATCTGCGGACCGCCGCCATGCACTACGACCGGGTTCATGCCGACCAGCTTGAGCAGCACGACGTCGCGGGCGAAGCAGTCCTTCAGCTTGGGATCGGTCATCGCGTTGCCGCCGTACTTGATGACGATCGTCTTGTCGAAAAAGCGTTTGATAAAGGGCAGAGCCTCGGCCAGCACGCCGGCCTTGGTTTCGGGTGAAATCGACGCTGTGTTCAGCATGGCAGGCACGGCTTTCCGGAATGCGAAGGATGGCGGATTGTAACGGCGCGTCGCACAAAGCAAAAGCGCCCCGCAACATCGCTGTTGCGAGGCGCCGCGGTGCGACAACCGTCGACCGGCCGACTACTGGATCGTGAGCCGCTTCGCAGCGACCGCGGCCTTCTTCGGCAGCGTCAGTTCGAGAACCCCGTCATTGAACTTGGCAGTCGCGAGAGACTCGTCGATTTCTGCGCCAAGCTGGAAGCTGCGGGAAACCTTGCCGAAGTAGCGTTCAGTGCGCAACACGCGTTCGCCCTCCTTGACTTCCTTTTCCTGCTTGCGCTCGGCGCTGACGGAAACTACTGCACCATCGATCGCGACATGTATGTCTTCCTTGCGGATCCCGGGCAACTCGGCGTGTACCGCGTAGCCTTCGGGATTTTCCTTGACGTCGATCTTGATCGACGGCGTCTCGCCTCCTTGGCCGCTGAACTCGACCGGTCGTACGAAGAAGCCGCGGAAAAGATCGTCGATCGGATCCCAACGAGAAATGTTTGCCATTGTCATCTCCTAGTTTCGATGCGTTTCACTTGAGTTGCGGCGTGGTGCCGGCTGAAACGAATATAGGTTTGGCACGTGCGATTTCAAGCGCCGCGCAGCACAAGATTGAACGGCGTCGATGCCCTTGGCGCGCCTGCCTGCGCGGCGCGGCGGACCGCTAACCGGTGCCGTGGGCCAGACGGCCAGGCAGTTCGAGAATCGTGTCGCGATTGGTCCAGGAGAAACACTTTGCCGCCGCTTCGCGCCAGGGCAGCCAGATGCAGGCATGATGCTCGCAGGGCGAGATGGTGACCGGCGTATCGCGCGGCACGCACAGACTGAATACGTGTTCGGTATTGTGTGTGACGTCTGGCGCGTAGCGAAAGCGCCATTCGAGGAAAATCTCCCACACGCTGCTGCGCTGCCAGTCGATGAGTTCGAACTGGCTGGCGTCGATTCCGGTTTCTTCGAGAACTTCCCGCCGTGCCGTCTGGGCAATCGGTTCGCCGATCTCCGCGCTCCCGGTGACCGATTGCCAGTATCCCGGATGCTTGGCGCGCTCAAGCAACAGTATTTCGAGTTCCGGCGTGTGAATGACCACCAGGGCGGAGACCGGCTGCTTGTAGGCCATCGGCCTACGCCTCGAGGCAAGGCAGGAAACCTGTGCCGTCAGCGGGCGGGGCCAGCAGCGTCCAGAACGGGACGTCCTCTTCTCGCCAGTAATCGGCTGCCTCGGCGAAGATCTCGATCAGCGTATCGAAATCATCGGGATGTGCCGCCCGCAGTGCATCGTGGCCTTCGACGAAGATCAGGTAGCCAGGCGCCGGCTTCCAGGAAAGGTCGCACAGGCAATCGGCCAGCGCGTCCCAGTTGTGGCCGTACCATTCGGGCAGCTTGAGCGCCAATGCCAGTGCGGCCTGCAAGTCGTCCTTGTCGCGCGCCTGCGCCAGATCGAGGTGGGCGAACGGAAAGCCGAGGTTTGCGGCGGCTGCCTGCAGGTCTGCCAGAGCCGTCGGCGGGAATTCCCGTGGACCCGCCTTCTCGGCATCGCCGAGCATGGCTTGCAGATTGGCCAGGCTCACTCGCGAATCCTCCGGAAAGAGCGGTAGTGGTCGTCGGTGTAGTAGTACTCGCCGGACGTCTGGACGTTGCCGGTGCTGCCCGTACCGGCAACGATGCGGCGCGCACCACGATCCCGGCTGCCCGGCGTCTCTACCGTGAATTCGCGATAGTAGCCGCGCGGGCGCTCGGGCAACCGGCGCTCGCGGTTCTGGAACGTCGCTCCGTCGCGATGGAACGGATACGGGCCGCCGTTGCGGATTCTGGCAAGGGTTTCGCGCGCTTCCGGCGGGAGCGAATCGGCCGCGGTTTCACCGCGCAAGCCACTGCGAAACGGCCAATCGAATGCGTAGGCCGGTCCGTTTGCGACCACGGCAAACAGGACCAAAAAGAAACTGGCTGCCAACGCACGAGACGATGACCGGATCGCGTTCATCCGCCAATTTTATCCTGCGCCGGCGCGGCCGCGTTCTTGGGCAGAGGCCGTTTACTGCGTCGTGTTGCGCAGGCGAATGTGGAGTTCGCGCAACTGCTTTTCATCGACCGGCGACGGCGCCTGGGTCAGCAGGCACTGCGCGCGCTGCGTCTTCGGAAACGCGATGACATCGCGGATGGATTCGGCGCCGGTCATCATGGTGACGATCCGGTCGAGGCCGAACGCCAGGCCGCCGTGCGGTGGTGCACCGTAACGCAGTGCGTCGAGCAGGAAGCCGAACTTGAGCTGGGCTTCCTCGGCACCGATCTTGAGCGCGCGGAAGACCTTGCTCTGCACGTCTTCGCGGTGGATACGCACCGAGCCGCCGCCGATCTCCCAGCCGTTGAGGGCGAGGTCGTAGGCTTTGGCAAGGCACTTGCCCGGGTCGGTTTCGAGCCAGTCCTCATGGCCGTCCTTCGGGCTGGTGAACGGATGATGGCAGGCGGCCCAGCGCTTGTTCTCCTCGTCGTACTCGAACATCGGGAAATCGACCACCCAGAGCGGACGCCATGCCTCGCCGGTCAGGTACTTCTTCTCGTGGCCGATCTTCATGCGCAGTGCGCCAAGCGCATCGTTGACAACCTTCGCCTTGTCGGCGCCGAAGAAGATCACGTCGCCGGTCTGCGCACCGCAGCGCGCCGTGATTTCGCGCAGGGAGGCCTCGTCGAGGTTCTTGACGATCGGCGACTGCAGGCCCTCCTCGCTGAGCTTGGTGGCGTCATTGACCTTGATGTACGCCAGACCCCTGGCGCCGTAGATCTTGACGAACTCGGTGCAGGCATCGATCTCACCGCGCGACATGCTCGCGCCGCCTGGAACACGCAGCGCGGCGACCCGCCCGTCGGGCGCGTTGGCCGGACCGCTGAACACCTTGAACGCGACGTTCTTCACCGCATCGGTGACTTCGGTCAGTTCGAGTGTCACGCGCAGGTCGGGTTTGTCCGAACCGAATCGGCGAATTGCCTCGGCATGGCTCATGCACGGAAAAGGGTTCGGAAGATCCACCGACAGCGCTTCCTTGAACACGCACCGAATCATGTCTTCCATGATCGCCATGATCTCGGTTTCGCCCAGGAACGAGGTTTCGATATCGACCTGGGTGAATTCCGGCTGGCGATCGGCGCGCAGGTCTTCGTCGCGGAAACACTTGGCGATCTGCATGTAGCGGTCGTAACCGGCAACCATCAGCAGCTGCTTGAAGATTTGCGGCGACTGGGGCAGCGCGTAGAACTGGCCGTCATGCACGCGGGAGGGTACGAGATAGTCGCGAGCCCCTTCCGGCGTGCTCTTGGTGAGCATCGGCGTTTCGATGTCGAGGAAGCCGTTGGCATCGAGAAACCGGCGGAAGGCCATCGCGACCTTGTAGCGCAAGATCATGTTTTTCTGCATCTGCGGGCGGCGCAGATCGATGACCCGATGGGTGAGCCGGACGTTCTCCGACAGATTCTCGTCATCGAGCTGGAACGGCGGCGTCACCGCCGCATTGAGCACCTCGATCTCGTGGCACAGCACTTCGATTTCGCCGCTCTTCATATTGGCATTGGTGGTGCCCTCCGGGCGGCGGCGCACCTTGCCGGCAATCCTGAGCACGAACTCGTTGCGAACGGTTTCGGCCAGCCGGAACATTTCCGGGCGATCCGGATCGCAAACTACCTGGACCAGTCCTTCCCGGTCGCGCAGATCGATGAAAATGACGCCGCCGTGGTCGCGCCTGCGATGCGCCCACCCGCAAAGGGTGACGGTCTGATCGAGATGGGCGGCATTGACCAGGCCGCAATAGTGAGTGCGCATGATATCGGGTCGGCTTGAGGAATCGATTGGGCAAAAGGCCGGCGATAGCCGGCCCGTTCAATGGGTCTGCAGTGCGACGCCGCCGCTCGCCGTGCGCCGATGTGGCGCCACCACGCCCATCGACACGATGTACTTGAGGGCTTCGTCGACCGACATGTCGAGTTCGATGACATCGGAGCGCGGCACCATCAGAAAAAACCCCGATGTCGGGTTCGGCGTCGTCGGGACGTAGACGCTGACATGATCCGCCAAGTGGCGGGCCGCGTCCCCGCCGGGTTGCCCGGTCAGGAAGGCGATGGTCCAGCTATTGGCGCGCGGGTACTGGACGAGCAGCGCTTTGCGAAAGGCCTGTCCGTTGGAGGAAAACAGCGTATCGGACACCTGTTTGACGCTGTAGTAAATCGACTTAACGACCGGGATGCGGGAAAGCACGCTGTCCCAGTAGCGAACCAGTCGCTGACCGATGATGTTGGCGGCGACCACGCCGGTGAGAAGCACAACCGCAACCGAAAGTATCACGCCCAAGCCGGGCAGATGGAAGCCGAGCACGTTGGCTGGCCGCATCGAAGACGGCAGGAGCAGCAATGTCTGATCCAGAGTGCCGACAATCCAAGCCAGAACCCAGACCGTGATGACGATCGGAATCCATATCAGCAGTCCCGCGACGAAGTAGCGTTTCATGAACAAGGTGTCAGTGACAAGAGCACGATCCTCCGCAGGGCGTGGCCGGCGCAGGGCTTTCTGCGGCTTTGGATTCGCCGCCGCTTTCCTTGCTTTCCTTGCTTTCGGGCTTGGGCGCGGCCTTGCCGCTGCCCTTGAAATCCGTCGCGTACCAGCCGCTGCCTTTCAGTTGGAATCCGGCTGCACTGAGCATCTTGGAGAAACTTGCGCCGCCGCAAGCCGGGCATGCCGCAATCGGGGCGTCGGAGACTTTCTGCAAAAACTCCTTCTGCAGGCCACAGTCAGCGCATTGATACTCGTAGATCGGCATTGTGCAGTCTCCTGAAAGTGCGAAGTATACCCTACGCCCTGCGGGCAATCGGATCGTGGGAAGCGGGTTGCATGTCTTTGGCAGACAAAAGCAACTCCAAAGATTGGGGTGTCGCGCTGGGCTTTCAAGCGTCCGGCGAAACTACGCCAGAAGCCCCAGATAGCTGGCTGTCAGCGACTTGCCCCAGAACAGGGCGATCATGCCGGCGATCGCCAGATAGGGGCCGAATGGAATCGGAACTTCGCGTCCGCGCCGTGCGACTACGATCAGCGCAATGCCGATTACGGCACCGACCACCGAGGAGAGCAGGATCGTCAGCGGCAGTTGCTGCCAGCCCAGCCATGCCCCGATCGCGGACAACAATTTGAAGTCGCCGTACCCCATGCCCTCCTTGCCGGTGGCGAGCTTGAACAGCCAATACACCGACCAGAGCGCGAGATACCCCGCAACCGCGCCAATCACGGCGCTTCTGATATCCACCAAATGCCCGTCGAGATTGAAGAGCAGGCCGATCCAGACCAGGGGCAGAGTCAGACTGTCCGGCAACAGTTGGGTGTCGAAATCGATGAACGTCAAGGCGAGCAGGATCCACAGGAACAGGATCGCGCCGGCGGCGGTCCAGCCCGGGCCAAAGTGCCAGGCCGCGTAGCCGGAGAGCACGCCGGAGAGCGCCTCGACAAATGGGTAGCGCAGCCCGATTCGCGCCTTGCAGTGGCTGCATTTTCCACGCAGCAGCAGGTAGCTGACGACCGGAACGTTCTCCATTGCCGTGATCTGGTGGCCGCAATGCGGGCAACGCGAGCGCGGCCGGGCGAGCGAAATGCGTTCCGACGCAGGGACCGACTCGCCCCTGAGATCGGCACAATTGGCGTGCCACTCCTGTTCGAGCATCATCGGCAGCCGATGGATCACGACATTGAGAAAACTGCCGACCAGCAGGCCCAGCACCGCACAGCCGATGGCGAAGCTCAGCGGGTCGATGAAGAGATCCGTCATCTTCTCGATGTCCCGGACCCGCGGCGGCAAGGCGCCGCGCGTTCGCTGCGCGGGCTTATACGACCTGACCCAGCTTGAAGATCGGCAAGTACATGGCGACCACCAGTCCGCCGATGACCACCCCGAGGAAGACCATGATGATCGGTTCGATCAGGCTGGACATGCTGGCGACGGCGTCGTCGACCTCCTGTTCGTACATGTCTGCAACCTTGCCGAGCATCGCATCGAGCTGGCCCGATTCCTCGCCGATCGCCACCATCTGCACCACCATCATGGGGAAGACCTGTGCATTCTGCATCGAGATGGTCAGGCTGGTGCCGGTACTGACCTCGGTCTGAATCTGCTTGGTTGCAACCTTGTAAACGTAGTTGCCCGATGCGCCACCAACCGAATCCAGCGCCTCGACCAGCGGAACGCCCGCGGCGAACATGGTGGACAAGGTTCGGGTCCAGCGCGCGATGGTCGCCTTGCGGATGATGTCGCCAAAGATCGGCGCACGCAGCAGCATTCTGTCGATGACCACCTGCATGGCGACCGACCGCTTCCAGAAATAGAAGAACGCAAAAATGCCGGCGCCCAATGCCCCGAAGATGATGTACCAGTTGGAAACGAAAGCGTCGGAGATACCGATCACGAACAGAGTCGGTGCCGGCAGGTCCGCCCCGAAACTGGTAAACACCTTCTTGAATTCGGGCACGACGAACAGCATGATCACCGCGGTCACGACGAACGCGACAACGACAACGGCGGCCGGGTAGAACATTGCCGATTTGATCTTGCTCTTGAGCGCGAGCGTCTTTTCCTTGTAGGTCGCCAGGCGGTCGAGCAGGGCGTCGAGAATACCCGCCTGTTCGCCGGCCGCAATCAGGTTGCAGTACAACGAGTCGAAATGCACCGGGTGTTTGCGAAAGGCCTGCGCCAGGCTGCTGCCGGTTTCCACCTCGGTTCGCACGTCGGTGAGCAGTTTGCCGACTGCCGGGTTCGATGCGCCTTTTGCCGTGATGTCGAAAGCCTGCAGCAAGGGCACGCCGGCTTTCATCATGGTCGCCAACTGGCGGGTAAACAGCGTGATGTCCTTTTCCGAGACCCGGCCTCCCCGGCCGAATTTCTGTTTGCGGACCTTGGTGACGATGATTCCCTGCCGTCGCAGCGACGCCGAAACAACGTTCTCGCCGGTGGAGCGCATCTCGCCCCGGAGTTGCTTGCCGGTCTTGTCCTTGCCCTCCCACAGAAACATCGATTCCCGCTCGGCGGCGGCCCGGCGTGTGGCTCTGCTGGTGGTTGCTGTTGCCATGCTGCTCTCCTGTCTGCGCGCTGCGCAGGCTAACTCTCAGTGGCTCATTCGTTGGTCGTGGCGAGTACTTCTTCCAGAGACGTCACGCCCTGCTTGACCTTGAGAAGGCCCGACTGGCGCAGATCCCGCACCCCTTCGCGCTGGGCTTGTTCGGCAAGTTCCATCGAGTTGCCGGTGGTCATGATGATGCGCTGCATATCCTCCGATATCGGCATCACCTGATAAATGCCGACGCGACCCTTGTAGCCCGATCCCTTGCAGCGATCGCATCCGGCGGGGCCATACAATTGCCAGGAGCCGTCGAGATCGGCCTCGGAAAAACCGGCCTGCAACAGCGCTTCGACCGGCACCGTGTGCGGCTTCTTGCAGGAACACAGCTTGCGGGCCAACCGCTGGGCGGTAATCAGGATCACGCTGGAGGCGATGTTGAACGACGGAACGCCCATGTTGGCCAGACGGGTCAGTGTCGAAGGTGCATCGTTGGTATGCAGCGTCGATAGCACCAGATGGCCGGTCTGTGCGGCCTTGACCGAGATTTCGGCCGTCTCGAGGTCGCGTATTTCGCCCACCATGATGATGTCCGGGTCCTGCCGGAGAAACGCCCGTAACGCGGTCGCAAAAGTCAGCCCGGCTTTCTCGTTGACGTTGACCTGGTTGATCCCCGCGAGATTGATTTCCGCCGGATCTTCCGCGGTGGAAATATTGGTGCCCGGCTTGTTCAGTAGGTTGAGGCAGGTGTAAAGCGAGACTGTCTTGCCGCTACCGGTCGGACCGGTAACCAGAATCATGCCGTAAGGACGACCGATCGCCGACATCATCATCGCGCGCTGATCGGGCTCGTAGCCGAGCGCCTCAATGCCCAACATCGCGGAACTCGGGTCGAGAATCCGCATGACGATCTTTTCCCCGTGCAGGGTCGGCAGCGTGCTGACGCGAAAATCGATCGCCTTTGTCTTGGACAACTGCAGCTTCATCCTGCCGTCCTGCGGAACCCGTTTTTCCGCAATGTCCAGACGCGAGATCACCTTGATGCGGGAGGCAATCTTTTCGCGCAGGATCAGCGGCGGCTGGGCGATTTCGCGCAGGATGCCGTCGGTGCGGAAGCGGATTCGGTAATACTTTTCGTAGGGTTCGAAATGGATATCCGACGCCCCTTCACTGATCGCGTCCAGCAGCATCTTCTGGATGAATCGCACCACCGGCGCGTCGTCGACCTCGGCTTGGGCGCTTTCCGCCGCCGGGTCGGCGCTTTCCTCCTCGCCGTGCAGCAAGTCCATGTCGAACTCGTTGCCGGTCAGTTCCTTGAGCGCATTGGCCGCGGTTTCCGAAAGCTTTGCCACCGCGGCAACCAGCTTGTCTGCTTCGACAACCACCGGGTCAACCGTCAGGCCGGTCTGGAACCTGATCTCGTCGAGCGCGCGCAGATTGGTTGGATCGGCCAGCGCCACCGCGAGGCGGTTACCCCGCCGCGACAGCGCCACCACCATGTGCGACTGCATCAACTTGTGGTCGATCGAGTCGCGCGGAAATTGCGACTCGTCGAGTGCCGCCAGATCGGCCACCGGGTAGCCGAACGTCTGTGAGGCAAATACCGCAAGATCCTTCGGCTTGATCGCACCCTGCGCGATCAGTTCGGCGGCGAATCCGTGCCCCGATTGCCTCGCCTGGATGCCAAGCTGAGCGGCTTCGGTCTCGGCAAGCCGCCCTTGCTGCACAAGGGCGCGCGCCAGTCCGCTTAAAGCCATCTGTGGGTTTGCAGCCATAGAACCTTGTTTTTACAGGATTTGATGCTCAGGAGTGCCGATAATGCACGCCTGAGTCTGGTTTGTAAAGGACAATTCCCCCTGTCTTGCCTACTGAAACTCGCGGGACACAACACCTTTCACGGTTTTCCGGCCGTGGGCTTGAACAATCGGGCGGTACGTACCATCCGGTCCTGCGTCTGAACCACCTCGATCGGCACCCCGGCGATGCGCACACCGACGCCCGCCTCCGGGATATCTTCAAAGTGCTCGAGTATCAACCCATTTAACGTTTTCGGCCCTTCCAGCGGAAGATTGAGGCCGAGTTTGCGATTCAGCTCGCGCAGGCTGCGATGTCCATCGACCATTACCGTGTCCGCGCTGTCCCAGGCCAGCTCGGAATGGCTTGGCGTACTGGTGGTGAACTTCCCCACGATCTCCTCGATGATGTCCTCCAGGGTGACCAGCCCCTCGAGTTCGCCGTACTCGTCTACGACCAGGGCGATTCGCTGCTGGTTTTCCTGGAAGAACTGCAGTTGCGAGTAGATCGGCGTGGCGCCCGGAATGAAGTAAGGCTTGGCCAGGCGTTCGCGCAGCGTGGCCTTGTCGAGTTCCCCCGCGACGACGGCAGCCAGCAGATGGCGCTGATGCAGGATTCCGACCATGTTGTCCAACTCGCCGTCGAATACCGGCAGCCGAGTGTGGTAGCTGGTCGCGATCTCCGCCTTGATCTCGTCGAGCGGCGCCTGCAGATCGATCGCTTCGATCGCGTTTCGCGGTGTCATGACATCTTCTGCGGTGATGTCTTCGAGTTCAAAAAGGTTGAGCAGAATGCTGCGATGTTTTTGCGGTATGAACCGGCTGGATTCGAGTACCAGCGAGCGCAACTCTTCGGCGGAAAGGCGTTGAGGTTCGTTCTCGGCCGGCCCTTTCAGCCTGAGCAGCCAGAGCAGAGCCGAAACGAACAGATTGATGAAATTCACTACGACCGAAAACACGCGCAGCAGCGGCGTCAGCACGAAACTCACCAGCGGAGCGAGCCGGTCGGCGCTGCGGGCGCCGATCACCTTGGGCGTGATCTCGGCAAATACCAGGATGAGGAAAGTCACCAGCAGCGTGCCGATTCCCAATGCCCACTTGTCATCGCCGAACAGTTCGATCGTGATCAGGCTGACCAGGGTCGCCGCCGCCGCGTTGATCAGGTTGTTGAACAGCAGGATCACGCCGAGCAGGCGGTCGGTCTTGGCCAGCAGGTCGGCGGCAAACTGGGCGCCCCGATGTCCGGACTGCGCCAGCGCGCGCAGCCGGTAGCGATTGGCCGCCATCATCGCCGTCTCGGCCAGCGAGAAGAATCCGGACAGCACCAGCAGGAGCAGCAATGCCCCGGCTAGCACGGACAGGGGGATGTCGTCCAAGGTTGTCGGTAGGCCGTGGGTTTGACGACGAGTATCGGCAGACCCTGCCGGAGCGTCAAGCCCGGTTCAGGATGACTTCCAGCACGAAGCGGCTGCCGACGTAGGCCAACATCAGCGTCACGAAACCTGCGAGCGTCCAGCGCAGCGCAATGCGGCCACGCCAGCCGCGAAAGTGGCGGCCGACAAGCAACGCGCCGAAAATCAGCCAGGACGCGATGGCGAACACCGTTTTGTGGTCGAGGCGGAACGCCTTGCCGAACAGCGCCTCGGAAAACACGATCCCGGTGCCCAGCGTCAGCGTGAGCAGCACGAATGCTATCGCGATCAGCCTGAACAACAGCGCTTCCATCGTTAACAGCGGCGGCAATCCCCCCAGCGCACGCGACAGCCGGCCTTGGTGCAGGCGCTTTTCCGCTGCCGCCATCAAGAGTGCATGCAGAGCCGCCAGGGTGAAAAGGCTGTAAGCCAGCATGGCCACCATGAAATGCGCGCGGAAGACTGCCGATCCGGCGTTGGCCAGCAGGTGCTGGCCAGGAAAGGCAAGCGGCAGAAGCGTGCAGACGGCCGCCACCGGCATCGCCAGCGTCTGCAGACCTTCGATCCGGGCGTAGAAACTCTCGATCCAGTAGAAAACCAGCGCCAGCCAGACGATCAGCGAAAGCGCATAGCTGAACCCGAACTTCATCGCCCCGCCTGGAAACAGCAGCAAATACAGCCCCGCGCCATGCAACAAGATTCCGCACAGCAGGGTGATTCGTTCCCACGGCGCCAGGCGGCGAAGCGTCGGCTTGGCGTCGAGCGGCAGACCGGCGTCGGACAACCGGGTTCGCCAGAAGTGAATCCCGAGCAACGCATAGAGTGCCGCCGGAAGCACTTGCAGTAGAATCGTCATGCACCCAGTTTACCGCATGGGCGTCGACCCGGCGGCTGGTGACTTGCAGGCCAGTCTCACCCTTCAACGGCTCGGAAACCCCAATGCTCGATAACCTGACCCAGCGTCTGGCGCGTGTCGTAAAAACGGTGCGGGGGCACGCGCGCCTGACCGAAGACAATATCTCCGATGCGCTGCGCGAGGTGCGGATGGCCTTGCTTGAAGCCGACGTCGCGCTGCCGGTGGTCAAGGATTTCATCGCCCGGGTCAGGCAGCGGGCGGTCGGCGAAGAAGTCGTCGGGTCGCTGACGCCGGGTCAGGCACTGGTCGGCGTCGTTCATCGTGAACTTACCGAACTGATGGGCGGGGCACATGCCGGACTGAACTTGGCTGCCCAGCCGCCGGCGATCATCCTGATGGCGGGCCTGCAGGGGGCAGGCAAGACGACCACCACCGCAAAGCTCGGCAAGTTGCTGCGCGAGACGCAGAAGAAGAAAGTCTTGGTCGTTTCGTGCGACGTCTACCGCCCGGCGGCCATCGAACAGTTGCGCCTGGTGGCCGAACAGGCGGGAATCGATTTCTTCCCGTCGCAGGCCGGGCAGAAGCCGGCCGATATTGCCGCTGCCGCGCTCGACCACGCAAAGCGGCACTATTACGATGTGCTGTTCGTCGATACTGCCGGCCGGCTCGGCATCGACGAGGCGATGATGGAAGAGATCCGGACGCTGCACGCCCAACTGCAGCCGGTCGAGACGCTGTTCATCGTCGACAGCATGCTCGGCCAGGATGCGGTGAACACCGCGCGCGCTTTCAACCAGAACCTCCCGCTGACTGGCGTGATCCTGACCAAGCTCGACGGCGATTCGCGTGGCGGCGCCGCCCTGTCGGTGCGGCAGGTGACCGGCAAGCCGCTCAAGTTTGCCGGCATCGGTGAAAAGCTCGCCGGGCTCGAGGAGTTCCATCCCGACCGGATGGCCTCGCGCATTCTTGGCATGGGCGACATCCTCGGTCTGGTCGAAGAAGCCCGCAAGAGCGTCGATGAGGAAAAGGCCAAGGCCTTTGCGCAAAAACTCAAGACCGGCAAGGGCTTCGATCTCAACGACTTCAAGGAGCAGATCTCGCAGATGCGCAAGATGGGCGGCCTGAGTTCGCTGCTCGACAAGCTGCCCGCGCAGTTCGCCCAGGCGGCGGGCCAGATGCAGGGCGGGATCGAGGAGAAATCGATTCGTCGCATCGAGGGCATCATCAATTCGATGACGCCGCTGGAGCGTGGCAAGCCGGAACTCATCAAGTCCAGCCGCAAGCGCCGGATTGCTGCCGGAAGCGGTGTTCCGGTGCAGGAAGTGAATCGGCTGCTCACCCAGTTCGAACAGACGCAAAAGGTGATGAAGCAGATATCCAAGGGCGGCATGCAAAAGCTGATGCGCGGAATGAAGGGCATGCTGCCCGGCATGCCACGCTAGGCCGCGCGACGCGTCATTGCGGTCGATCAGCGAACCCGCCAGCCCTGCCTTGCAGCAAGACGTGCATTTCGTTTCGGACTTCGCGTCGGACCTCGATTACCGCGCGGTATTCGATGCGGCACCCGATCCCACTCTCCTGCTGAGCGCCGACGGACTGGTGTGCGATGCCAACGCGAGCGCGCTTGCGCTCTACGGCTACAGGCGCGACGAAGTCCGCGGGCTGGCCGCGGCGCACCTGCTCGGCGACGACATCCGCCGCGTCGACCTGATTGCAGAAATTCCGATTGCGCTCGCCACCGCCACGCACCGGCGCCGTGACGGGTCGACCTTTCTCGCCGAGACGACGGTTACGCGCATCCGCAGGCCCGGCTTGCCGGCGCTGGCGCTGGCGCTGGTACGCGAGACCGGCGAACAGCGTTGCACGCTGGACCGGCTGCGCGAGGCCGAGGAACGCTGGCGCTTTGCGCTCGAAGGTGCCGGCGACGGCGTGTGGGACTGGAACCTGGAGACCAACGAGTTCTACCAGTCGCCGCGCTGGCGCGAAATGCTCGGTTACGACGGCGACTCGCCTGACCTGCTGTGGAACCGGCTCATCCATCCGGACGACAAGCAATACGTCTTCGGCAATCTGGATGCATACCTGCGCGGAGAAACGCCGCTCTACCAGTCGGAATTCCGCTTGCGCTGCGCCGACGGCGGCTACAAGTGGTTCGCCGCCCGCGGCAAGTTGTTGTCGCGCGACGCCTCGGGCAAGCCGCTGCGCATGCTCGGCACGCATCGCGACATTACGGAGAGCCGGCGCATGATGGAAGATCTGCGCGCCTCGGAACAGCGCTGGCAGTTCGCCCTGGAGGGCCACGGCGATGGCCTGTGGGACTGGGATCTGGTATCCGGGCGCCTGGTGCTCTCGCCCCAGTTCAAGCAGATACTCGGCTATGGGCCGAACGACCTGGAGGCCGGTTTCGCCTGGGACGAACTGGCGCATCCGGACGAGCGGGCGCGCACCCGCGCACTGTTCGACGGCTACCTCGCTGGTGCCGGTCCGCTGCTGGCGGCGGAAACCCGCATGCGCTGCAAGGACGGCTCCTACCGCTGGGTCGCGCTGCGCGGCAAGATCATGGAGTTCGGTTCGCTCAATCGCCCGGCCCGCATGATCGGCACCCTGCGCGACATCGACGACATCAAGCAGCGCGAGGGCCGCGAGCGCAACGAGCAGGGGCAACTGGCGCACGCCGGGCGACTCATCACGCTGGGCGAGATGGCCTCCGCCCTGGCCCACGAACTGAACCAGCCGCTCACCGCGATCCGCAATTTCAGCGCGCTGGGGTTGCGCCGCCTGGGCGACTGCCCGCCGGAGGGCGTCAAGGCGACGCTCGAAATCATTGCCGAACAGGCGATGCGCGCCGGAGAAATCGTCCGCCGAGTGCGCAGCTTTGTACGCAAGGGCGAGCTGAGCTTTGCCCCGGTGCAGCTCAACGACGTGGTGACCGACATGTGCCGGTTCGCCGAACTGGACGCGCTCGCCGCCGGAGTCCAGGTGGTGCGCGAACTCCAGCCCGACCTCCCGCCGGTCGACGGTGACCGCAGCAGCCTCGATCAGTTGGTGATGAATCTGATCAAGAACGGCATCGAGGCGATGGCCTCGATCGTTGCGGAGCGGCGCCTGACGATCGCCACCGCCTTGCGCCAGGACGAGTCGATCGAATGCCGCGTCAGCGATCGGGGCAGCGGCGTCTCCGACAAGGTGCGGGCCAGCCTGTTCGCACCCTTCGTCACGACCAAGGTCGACGGCGTGGGGCTGGGCTTGGCAATCTGCCGGACCATCGTCGAAAATCATGGCGGGCGCCTGTGGGTCGAAGCCAACCCGGGCGGTGGCGCGTGCTTCCGTTTTGTGGTGCCGATAGCGCGGAAGGGGCAGCATGACCGGGAATGATCTGGTTTGCGTGGTCGACGACGACGAAATGGTGCGCCTGTCGGTCGGCCTGCTGATCGAGACGCTCGGTGTCCAGGTTCGCTCCTATGCCAGTTGCCTGCAGTTGATCGACGATGAAGCGAGCCTCAAGCTGGCCGGCTGCCTGGTGCTCGATGTGCGGATGCCCGGAATCGGCGGCCTCGAAATGCAGGAGCGTCTCGAGATGCTGCGGGTCGATGCGCCGATCGTCTTCATTTCCGGGCATGGCGACGTGCCGATGGTGGTGCGGGCGATGCGCGCCGGCGCGCTGGATTTCCTGCAGAAGCCGTTCGACGAACAATTGCTGCTCGACCGCGTGCAGCAGGCCATCGCGATCAGCGCGCGGCGGCGGCGCGAGCGGGTCAAGCGCGCTACCATCGAGGCGCGTCTGGCCACCCTGACGCCGCGCGAGCGCGATGTGCTCGAAGGCATCGTCGCCGGGCGGCAGAACAAGATGATTGCCGAAGATCTGGGCATCAGCATGAAGACGGTCGAGCAGCATCGCGCCCGCATCATGGAGAAGATGCATGCCGCCTCGCTGGCGGAACTGGTTCGCCACGTGACCGAACTGCAGCGCGGCGACTAGACGGGACGGGACTCGCAGCGTGCTTGTCAGCGCGCCTCGGCGAGCGCCGGGCGGCGCCATGACCAGGCACCTTCCCAGGCGCCGCGAACCATGTTCGGGTATTCCGGCTGCCCGAGACTGCCGTTGTAGCGGCCGAGGGCGCGGTAGAGATCGCCCTTCTCGATGTCCAGGTAATGGCGAAGGATGGTGCAGCCGAAGCGCAGGTTGGTGCGCATGTGAAACAGGTTGCTGTCGTCGTTGCCGATCAGCCGCACCCAGAACGGCATGATCTGCATGTAGCCGCGGGCGCCGGCGCCCGACACTGCGTATTTGCGAAATCCGCTCTCGACCTGGATCAGCCCGAGCACCATCTGCGGGTCGAGCCCGGCCCGCGTCGCTTCGTAATGCACGGTCTTGAGAAAATCGATGCGCGCCTGCGGATCGGGCATGCGCCGCTGCAGGCGCTTGGACATCTCGCCCAGCCATTGCAGCTTCTCTTCCATGCTGGCAAAGCGCGGCTCGGGCGAGGCCTGGTCGCTGACCGCGGCATGCAGCGCCGCCCGCACGCTCGCCGCCAGCGGTTCGTATTGCTGGTTGCCGGCCAGCGCCGGCAGTGCGCAAAGGGTCAGGATCAGGCAGGCTGGGAGCCGCATGGAATGGTCATCCGTGGACCTGCTGCC
Organism: Candidatus Methylophosphatis haderslevensis; assembly: GCA_016711925.1. GTDB lineage: Bacteria > Pseudomonadota > Gammaproteobacteria > Burkholderiales > Rhodocyclaceae > Methylophosphatis > Methylophosphatis haderslevensis. Next base: position 17,838 of record JADJSA010000017.1, on the reverse strand, counting down.
CCAGAAAGCCCGCCAGCTCTGCCATTGCGACGGGGGTGGCCTGAGAGGCCCGTCGCGCCTGGTATTCCGCCTTGCCGTCTTTGAGACCGCGATCGCCGATGACCACGCGATGGGGAATGCCAGTGAGTTCGCAATCGGCGAACATGACGCCGGGACGCTCGTCGCGGTCGTCCAGCAGCACGTCGATGCCGGCCGCCAGCAAGTCGGCGTAGAGCTTGTCCGCCGCTTCCCTTACCGCCGCGCTCTTGTGGTAGCCGACCGGGACGATGGCCATTTCGAACGGTGCAATCGGCTGCGGCCAGATGATGCCCTTGTCGTCGAAGTTCTGCTCGATCGCGGCGCCGACGATGCGCGACACGCCGATGCCGTAGCAGCCCATTTCCATCACTTCCGGCTTGCCCTGCTCGTTGAGGAAGGTGGCCTTCATCGCCTCGGCGTATTTGGTGCGGAGCTGGAAGATGTGGCCGACTTCGATGCCGCGGCACAGTTCGAGGCTGCCCTTGCCGTCGGGCGAAGGGTCGCCGCTGACCACGTTGCGCAAATCGGCAATGCGGGCGCTTTCGATGTCGGCCAGGTCGCGGCCGAAGTTCGCGCCGGTCAGGTGAAAACCGGCCTCGTTGGCGCCGCAGACGAAATCGCTCATCGCCGCAACCGTGCGGTCGGCGTAAACCGCAACGCCGGACGCACCGACCGGGCCGATGTAGCCGGGCTTGCAGCCCAGTGCCGCAACGATTTCCTCGTCGCGCGCGAAACGGAACTCGCCGATCGCCTTGTGCGCCTTGATTTCGTTGAGATCGTGGTCGCCGCGCAGCAGCAGCAGGGCGAAACGGTCGGGCCGGCTTTCCTCGATCTCGGTGCGGACCACAGCGATGGCCTTGACCATCGACTGCAGCGCCACCTGCAGGAAGGCGGCAACATCCTCGCACTTGATCTTGCCCGGCGTGGCGACCTTCTGCATGGCCTGCGTGGCGCCCGCGCGCGGCACCGGAGGCGCAACCGCCTCGGCCAGTTCGACGTTGGCGGCGTAATCGGAATCGGGACAGAAGGCGATCGCGTCTTCGCCCGAGTCGGCGAGCACATGAAACTCGTGCGAGCCGGTGCCGCCGATCGAGCCGGTGTCGGCCGCCACGGCGCGGAACTTCAGGCCCAGGCGGGTGAAGATCCGGGCGTAGGTGTCGTACATGTTGCGGTATTCGCGCTCCAGGTCGGCAAAGTTCGCATGGAACGAGTAGCCGTCCTTCATCAGGAACTCGCGGCCGCGCATGACGCCGAAGCGCGGCCGGATCTCGTCGCGGAACTTGGTCTGGATCTGGTACAGGTGCAGCGGCAACTGGCGGTAGCTCTTGATCTCGCGCCGGGCGACATCGGTAATCACCTCTTCGTGGGTCGGCCCGATGACGAAATCGCGCTGGTGCCGGTCCTTGAAGCGCAGCAGTTCCGGGCCGTATTTCTCCCATCGGCCGGTTTCCTGCCAGAGTTCTGCGGGAATCACTGCCGGCATCAGCAACTCGATCGCGCCGGCGCGGTCCATTTCTTCGCGCACGATGTTTTCGACCTTGCGCAGCACGCGCAGGCCGAGCGGCATCCAGGTGTAGATGCCGCCGGCTGCGCGCTTGATCAGGCCGGCGCGCAGCATCAGCTTGTGGCTGACGATCTCGGCGTCGGACGGGGCTTCCTTGAGGGTGGCGATGAAGAACCGGGTGGTGCGCATAGGTCGGCGGCAAGGTGCAGATGGAGCGTGGATTCTATCGCAGCGCCGGGTGACCGGCCCGACCGCGATGCCGCGCCGCGCAATGCCCGATTCGCCTTTGCAAGCCGGTTGAAATGTGAAAAAATCAAGTCAGACAACTGAATACGCAGGTAACCATCATGCTCGACCGTGAAGGCTACCGCCCGAACGTCGGCATCATCCTTGTCAACGCACGCAACGAGGTCTTCTGGGGCAAACGGATACGCGAGCACGCCTGGCAGTTCCCGCAAGGGGGCATCAAGCACGGTGAGACGCCGGAGCAGGCGATGTACCGCGAGCTTTTCGAGGAAGTCGGGTTGCTGCCCGAGCATGTGCAGATTCTCGGCCGCACGCGCGAGTGGCTGCGCTACGAGGTGCCGCGCCAGTGGGTGAAGCGGGAATTCCGTTCCACCTACCGGGGGCAAAAGCAGATCTGGTTTCTTCTCCGGCTGGTCGGACGCGACTGCGACGTGTCGCTGCGCGCCAGCAATCACCCGGAATTCGACGCCTGGCGCTGGAGCAGCTTCTGGGTGCCGCTCGATTCGGTGATCGAGTTCAAGCGCGAGGTCTATCAACTCGCACTCGGCGAACTCGCGCGGTTCCTCTTTCGCGCTCAGCGCGCACCGCGCCGGCAGCCGCGGGCAACGGCGGACAATCCGGTTGTGGTGACCGGCGGTGACAATCCCGCGGTCGATCCGCCGGCCGATCTGCTGAAAGGCGCGTCGCCGTCGACATAGCCGTCCGGTTTCCGTTGCGGCGATTCGTCGCTGACGGCTCGGGTGATGCGGTGATATTCCGAACTGGCTAATGCGATCGACCCGCAGGCGGCTTGCGCAAGGTCTAGAATTGGAGTCGTTCACGCGCGTCATCACGCGATACGGTTTCTCTGTCTGACCCGTCGACTCTGCGGAGGTATTTCATGATTCGAGAACGCTACAAGCCAATTTCATCGCGCAGCCTGGCCTCTTGCCGCCCCAGCGGGTTGCCCGAGACAATGATGCCAACACGGGTGGCGCTCGATTCGCCGGCAATCGAGGTCATGACCGATTTGCGCCGTGTGGCGGCCGCATCGATCCATCCGGATCTGACCTGGACACAGGCGAACGACGCGATGATCCTGCGCGGTGTCCGGTTGCTGTTGGTGGTGTCGGACGACGGCACGGTGATCGGCACCCTGAGCGCGGCGGATTTGCTCGGTGAGCGCCCGCTGCAACTGGCGATGGAGCGGCGCACCAAACGCGACGAACTCACGGTGCGCGATCTGATGGTCGGGGCCGATGCCGCCGACGTGATCGACCTCGACGACGTGCTGCACGCGGAAGTCGGGCACGTGGTCGCTACGCTCAAGAGCCTCGGGCGACAGCACTTGCTGGTCGTCGATAAGGACGCGACCGAGGGGCCGATGGTGCGCGGCATCTTTTCCGCGACGCAGATCGCGCGTCAGCTTGGCGTTGCGGTGCAAACTTCCGAAATCGCGCGCACCTTTGCGCAAATCGAATCGGCGATGGTCGCCTAGGCAGCGGGTCGTCATTGCCGAATTGACACACCGGAAGCCCGTTTCTATACTTTGTCCAGCTTTTGGAATTTGTCTCGCTCCGTCTCAACCTCGCAAGAAAAGGAGATGTTCATGCAACTCAAGGGCTCGAAAACCGAAGACAACCTGAAGGCCGCATTTGCGGGTGAGTCGCAGGCAAATCGCCGCTACCTTTACTTCGCAGCCAAGGCCGACGTCGAAGGCCAGAACGACGTTGCTGCGGTGTTCCGCTCGACTGCGGAAGGCGAGACCGGGCATGCGCACGGCCACCTCGAGTATCTCGAGACCTGCGGCGATCCGGCCACCGGCCTGCCGTTCGGCGCCACGCGCCTGAATCTCAAGACGGCGATCGCCGGTGAAACGCACGAGTACACCGACATGTACCCGGGCATGGGCAAGACCGCCCGCGGCGAAGGATTCGATGAAATCGCCGACTGGTTCGAGACGCTGGCCAAGGCAGAACGTTCGCACGCCAACCGCTTCCAGAAGGCGCTCGACGCGCTGACAGACTGATCGCCGGCAAGTTCATCGGCATGGTGCGGCGAACTCGCACCATGCCGCGTCTGGCTCGCGTCCCGCTAGAGGAGAAAACATGACCGTGCGCGAGGGCAGTCTGGAAGCGCCGAAACGCCACCCGCTCGACTGGAAGAATCCCGACTTCTACGACGAAGAAAAGCTCTACGCGGAACTTGAGCGGACCTACGACATCTGCCACGGATGCCGGCGATGCGTGAGCCTGTGCAACGCGTTCCCGAGGCTGTTCGATCTGATCGACGAGGGCAAGTCGGGCGAACTGGACGGGGTGCCGAAACAGAAGTACTGGGAAGTGGTGGACCAGTGCTATCTGTGCGACATGTGCTTCATGACCAAATGCCCTTATGTGCCGCCGCATGAATGGAACCTTGATTTCCCGCATCTGATGCTCCGTGCGAAAGCCGCGAAGTTCAGGAAGGGAGAGGTTCGCTTCCGCGACAAGTTGCTCACCAGCACCGATGCACTGGGCAAGCTCGCGGCGATTCCGGTCGTTGCCCAGGCAGTCAATGCAATGAACGGCGTCGGGGTTGCGCGCAGCGCGATGCAGAGCGTGCTGGGCGTCCATAAGGACCGCGTCTTGCCTCCTTTTGCACCGAAGAAGTTCCGCTCGGGCGCCAGGCCTGAGGCTAGCTTCGGGGTACGCCCGGGTGAGCGGACGCCGGGGAAGGTCGCGGTATTCTCGACCTGTTACGTCAATTACAACGAACCGGGTATCGGCGACGATCTGCTTGCCTTGCTCGCGCACAACGAGATTCCCGCGGTACTGGTCGAGAAAGAGGCTTGCTGCGGCATGCCCAAGCTCGAACTGGGCGATCTAGAACAGGTCGAGAAACTCAAGGACATCAACGTTCCGCCCCTGGCTCGCCTGGCGCGCGAAGGCTACGCGATCCTCGCACCGGTGCCGTCTTGTGCGCTGATGTTCAAGAGCGAACTGCCATTGATGTTCCCGGATGACGCTGAGGTCGCTTTGGTCGCCGACGCGATGTTCGATCCGTTCGAGTACTTCATTCTGCGCAACAAGGACGGCTTGCTGAAGACGGATTTCAAGAAGCCGTTGGGCAAGGTTTCCTATCACATTCCTTGTCATTCACGGGTTCAGAACCTCGGCCAAAAGACGCGCGAAACACTTCAATTGGTGCCCGAAACCACGGTGAACACCGTGGAGCGCTGCGCCGGCCACGATGGAACCTGGGGTGTCAAGGAGGAATACTTCGCGCTGTCGATGAAGATCGGCAGGCCGGTGTTCAAGGCGATGGCCTCGACAGATCCCGACTACATCAGTTCGGATTGCCCGATCGCGGCGCGCCATATCCAGCAGGGAATTCGCGACGGCGGAACGGAAAGCCGCGCGGAAAAGGCACATCCCTTGACCCTGATGCGGATCGCTTACGGAATCTGATTCAGGGAATCTGACTCAGGTTGCGCTTGCGCCACGAGGAGAACCCATGCCCCAGATCACCCGCGACAGCCTGCTATCGCTGGAAGCCTATGCGCGCCAGCGCAACGACTTTCGCACCCGCGTCATCGCGCACAAGAAAAACCGCAGCGTGCAGATCGGCGAGCACATCACGCTGATCTTCGAGGACGAACTGACGGTTCGCTACCAGATTCAGGAAATGTTGCGGATCGAACGGACCTTCGAGGAGGCCGGGATTGCCGGCGAACTGGAGGCCTACAACCCGCTCGTGCCGGACGGCAGCAACTGGAAGGCGACGATGATGATCGAGTATCCCGATCCGCAGCAGCGGCAACATTGGCTGGCACGCCTGATCGGCATCGAGGCCCGGGTGTGGGTTCAAGTGGCTGGGCAGCCAAGGGTGTTTGCCATTGCCGACGAAGATCTGGACCGCGAGAACGCGGTCAAGACCTCGTCGGTGCATTTCCTGCGTTTCGAGTTGTCCGACCCCATGAAGCAGGCGCTGCGCGAAGGTGCCGATATCGGTGTTGGCGTCGACCATGCTGAATATTCGGCTTCCGTGTCGCCGTTGCCGGGCAACATGCGTGCGTCCCTGTGCGGGGACTTGTCTTGAGACGCTTTCGTCTCCGTTCGGCGATCGGAACACTGCTGGTTGTTTCGTTCGTCGGGGCTGTTCAAGCGCAAGCGGAAGAAGCAGGCGAATCAGACACCGCAACGGCCAAGGAGAAGGAAATCGAGGTGGAGTTCCCCCCTTATCCCAACGCGGATTCGTTGCTCGCGTTCGACGCGGGTGCCGCGTCGGGAAATCGGTTCATGATCGACCAGAAGTCCATCTCGATCGGACAAGATGGCGTTATCCGTTACGTTCTGGTGATCCGCTCGCCCAGCGGGGTGGACAACGTGAGCTTCGAGGGAATGCGCTGCGAAACGCTCGAGCGGCGCCTCTATGCCACCGGACGCGCGGACCGCACCTGGTCGCGCTCGCGCAACGACAAATGGGTGAAGATCACCAGCAGTACCTTGTCCTTGCCCCATATGGCGCTTGCCCGACTGTACCTGTGCGACAATGGCATGCCGATTCGGTCGGCAAGGAGGGCATCGAGGCCATCCGTCGCGGCGGGCCGGACCGGTCCGATGGATTGCCCGATAACCGAACCGGGCGGTTTCTGGCGGATCCTGCGGCCGGGTTCCGGGCTGATTTTCCGGGAGGGGTGTGATGATCGACAATCTGATCGCGGAATTCGACAAGGGGTTGCGAACGGTGTTTCGCCCCCGCGGTATCCTTGCGCCCGATGCCCGGTAGGGAGCTTCCCGAAGCCGATTTGTCCGAGGACGAAAAGCGCCCTGCCGCGGCGCTGATGCGCGTCAACCACGTCGGCGAGGTCTGTGCCCAAGCCCTCTACCAAGGGCAGGCGATATCGTCGCAACAGCCGGCGATCAAGGCGGCGCTTGCCGAAGCGGCGCGTGAGGAAACCGAGCATCTGGCCTGGACCGAGGCGCGGATCGCCGAACTGGGCGGCCGCAAGAGCCTGCTCAACCCGCTCTGGTTTGGCGGCGCCCTGGCGATGGGCATTCTTGCCGGCCGGTTCGGCGACGCGTGGAATCTCGGGTTTCTCGCCGAGACCGAGCGTCAGGTCGAAGCCCATCTGGACGGGCATTTGAGCCGCGTTTCCGAGCGGGACGCGAAATCGCTGGCCATCATCGAGCAGATGAAAGCCGACGAGGTGCGCCATGCGCGTACCGCGCTCGACTTGGGCGCCCGCGAGATGCCAGGCCCGATCAAGACCGCAATGAAGCTCGCCGCCCGCGTGATGACGGCGCTCGCTTACCGTTTTGCCTATCGAGTTTGAGACCGCAGTTGCCGCTCGCCACTCGGCAACGATCTCCCAGTCGTGGGTGAGTTCGGCCGACTTGCCCAGCATGATCGATGCCGAGCAGTATTTTTCGGCGGAGAGTTTTATCGCCCGTTCGACCATCTCCGGTTTCAGGTTGTTGCCCTTCACCCGGAAATGGAAGTGGATTCGGGTGAATACCTTGGGTTCCGATTCGGCGCGTTCAGCGTTCAGACTGACTTCGCAACCGGTCACAGCCTGCCGCCCCTTCTTGAGGATCATCACGACATCGAACGCCGTGCAGCCGCCGGTACCGGCCAGCACCGTTTCCATCGGCCTGGGCGCGAGATTCCGGCCGCCGGCATCCGGCGCGCCGTCCATCACCAGAGTGTGGCCTGAGCTGGTTTCGGCCAGAAACGTCATGCCGTCGACCCACTGAACTTTGCATTCCATGCGCGCTTCCTTCTTCGGATCCCAGACAGATGCGGCTTTATACCACCGTTCATTTCTGCGCGATTTGCCGATCCTTCCTGGCGCGGTGCCACAAATGGAAGCGCGCATGGCATCGCCGGTTGCTGTCAAGGCGGACCCGGCTCAACTTTCGGGCTTTCTGAAAGGGGATAAGGTTATTTGAAAACAATCAGATACGGCGCGCGACAAAATTTTGCGCAGCGTTTGTGCCGCGCCGCACAAAAAGCTCTTGCGCTGCACAACGATCTGAGCAATAATGGGGCCGTTGATGAGCGACGGCGAGGTTAAGTTTGCCTCCCCGGTCGGCTCACAGTGTGTCTCCTCCACCCTCCTCCTTTGGTGTGGATTCAGCGCAACCCCGTGTGGGTTGCGCTTTTTTTTGGTGGTGCCAAAGCATTTGACACGGCTTTCGTCAGCCGATATATTGCTGGGCTTTCCGCGAAACACAGCCGGTCCAGAGGAAGTCTCCATGAAAACGTTTTCCGCCAAGCCGCATGAAGTCACGCGCGACTGGTTTTTGATCGACGCGTCCGACAAAGTGCTCGGTCGCATGGCGACCGAAATTGCGCGCCGTCTTCGTGGCAAGCACAAGGCGATCTACACCCCCCACGTCGATACGGGTGATTTCATCGTCGTCGTCAACGTTGGCAAACTTCGCGTGACCGGCAACAAGGCGCAGGACAAGAAGTACTTCCGCCACTCCGGTTATCCGGGCGGGATCTACGAGACCAACTTCACCAAGTTGCAGCAGCGGTTTCCCGAACGGGTGCTGGAAAAGGCGGTCAAGGGGATGCTTCCCAAGGGTCCGTTGGGTTACGCGATGTTCAAGAAGCTCAAGTGCTACGCCGGAACCTCGCATCCGCACGCCGCCCAGCAGCCCAAGGCGCTGGAAATCTGAGCAGTACCAATCAGGACTATCGAATGGCAACCAACTATTTTTACGGAACCGGTCGTCGCAAGACGGCGGTGGCGCGCGTCTTCATCAAGCCCGGCTCGGGAAAGTTCGTAGTCAATGACAAACCGGTTGACGTTTTCTTTTCGCGTGAAACCGGCCGCATGGTAGTGCGCCAGCCGCTGGAATTGACGCAGCATGCAAGCACGTTCGATATCATGGCCAATGTCAGTGGCGGCGGCGAATCGGGTCAGGCGGGGGCCGTGCGACACGGCATAACGCGCGCGCTGATCGAGTACGACGCGTCGCTCAAGCCGACATTGTCGAACGCCGGTTTTGTGACCCGCGATGCGCGGGAAGTGGAACGCAAGAAGGTTGGCTTCCACAAAGCGCGTCGGCGCAAGCAGTTCTCGAAGCGCTGAGCCTTGCGGCATGGGCCGCCGCCAGATGCACCAAAAGCCGCCGCTGCGCGGCTTTTCGCTTTTTCTGGCCTTCTCCTGCTGTATTCGAAAGCATATTTTTTCAATGGGGTAGTCCATGATAAGGGTGGGTGTGGTAGGCGGGACCGGTTACACTGGCGTGGAGTTGCTGCGGTTGCTGGCGCAGCACCCGTCGGTCGAGTTGTCGGCAATAACCTCGCGTGGCGATGCGGGTGTTCCGGTGGCGGACATGTTTCCCAGTTTGCGCGGCCGGGTCGGACTTCGATTCGTCGATCCGGCAAATGCGTCGCTGCAGGACTGCGACCTGGTCTATTTCGCGACGCCCAACGGAATCGCGATGCAGCAGGCTGCCGCGCTGCTGGAGCGGGGAGTGCGGGTCATCGACCTCGCGGCGGACTTCCGCCTCAAGGATGTCGAGCAGTGGCAGAAATGGTACGGCATGACGCATGCGGCGGCGCACCTGATTGGTGAAGCAGTCTACGGCTTGCCGGAATTGAACCGGGAAAGCATCAGGGCCGCCAGGCTGGTTGCCAATCCCGGCTGTTATCCGACCGCAACGCAGCTCGGGTTCCTGCCGCTGGTCGAGGCGGGTCTGGTCGATACCGATCACCTGATCGCCGACGCGAAGTCCGGCGTTTCCGGTGCCGGCCGCAAGGCGGAAGTGCATACACTCTTTGCTGAGGCGTCGGACAACTTCAAGGCCTACGGCGTTGCCAGGACATCGCCACCTTCCCGAGATTCGGCAGGGTTTGTCGGAGATGGCTGGCAAGGCGGTCGGATTGACTTTCGTTCCGCATTTGACGCCACTGATTCGCGGTATCCACGCAACGCTCTATGCTCGCCTGCTCGCGACGGATACGGTCGATCTGCAGTCGCTGTTCGAGAAGCGCTACACAGACGAACCCTTCGTGGACGTGCTGCCGCCGGGAAGCCATCCGGAAACGCGATCGGTCAGGGCCTGCAATACTTGCCGGATTGCGGTGCATCGGCCGCAGGGCGAAGACACTGTGGTCGTGCTGTCGGTAATCGACAACCTGGTCAAGGGCGCTGCCGGTCAGGCGGTGCAGAACATGAACATCATGTTCGGATTCGACGAGTGCGCTGGGCTGTCCCAAATTCCCGTCTTGCCCTGACCTTGCGTCGGGTGCTCAAGCGCCGCTTCGGCGCGGCCGCCCCTCGGCTATCGGTGCGGACGCACATCCCCTGGTACTGGCGCGCCGCGCCGGCGCTCGTACTCGTGCTGGCCGGCCTTGCCGGCATGGCAATGTATTTTGGTTCCGACTTGCGACTCGGGGCTGGTGCGGGTGAAACGAGCGAGAGTGTCGGCCTGCGCGAGAGGATCGATGCCCTGGAGCGCGAACTCGCGCAATACCGTAGCAATGCGCAGTCGGCCGGCAGCACGCTGCAGATCGAGCGCACGACGCGAGAGCAGATCGAACGGCAGATCAAGCAACTTGAAGCCGAGAATGCGCGGCTCAAGCAAGATGTGTCGATGTTCGAGAGCCTGGCGGAAATCGAAGGGGCCGGCACCGGCGCCGCGATTACCGGCCTGAGTGTCGAAGCGCAGGAGACCCCGGGACAGTATCGCTATCGGATGCTGATCGCCGTTCGGGGCGCGAACAAAGCTGAGCGGGAACGCGAGTTTTCCGGGCAACTTCAGTTGGTGGTCAGACTGCGACAACAGGGCAAAGCTGCTATCATGAACCTGCCGTTGCCCGGCGATCCGAAAAAAGAGCAATTCAGACTAAAGTTCAAGCACTTTCAGCGCGTCGACGGTGGTTTCGAGGTACCCGCGGGCTCTCAAGTCACCAGTGTCGAGGTGAGGCTCCTGGAGGAGGGTGCGACCAAGGTCGCGAAAGTCATCAATCTTGGATAGGGGCGCTTATGTTCTTCAAGAAAGCGAACAAGCCGAACGGGCGGATCGATAGCCTTGTCGGGGCCGGGACAACGATAACCGGTGATTTGAGTTTTGCTGGGGGCTTGCGGATCGACGGTGAAGTCAAGGGCAACGTCAGGTCGGTGGCCGACGCTCAGGGCATGCTCGTTATCAGCGAGCGCGCCAAGGTCGAAGGCGAAATACACGTGTCGCACTTGGTGATCAACGGGACAGTAGCTGGTCCGGTAACCTGCACCGAATTCCTTGAACTGCAGCCCGGAGCGCGGGTCTCAGGAGATGTCTTCTACACCTCGCTGGAAATGCATCTGGGCGCGGTCGTTCAGGGAAGACTGGTTCACCAGGTCGGTGCCGCCAAGTCGGTCGAATTGAAGCTCGCCGCCAGCAAGTGACCGCCATTTCGGCCCAATCGACAATTTGCTTGAGTTATTACGGAGTTAACCATGAATGACATGACCGAAATGCCCATCTCCCTGATTTTCACGGACAGTGCGGCCAGTAAAGTCAAGGAGTTGATCGTCGAGGAAGGAAACCCCGATCTCAAGCTGCGGGTTTTCGTCACCGGCGGCGGCTGTTCGGGCTTCCAATACGGATTCACTTTTGACGAGGTATCCAACGAAGACGATACCGTAATGGAAAAAAACGGCGTCACGCTGCTCGTCGATCCGATGAGCTTTCAATACCTTTCCGGCGCGGAGATCGACTACCAGGAAGGGCTGGAAGGCGCGCAGTTCGTTATCAAGAATCCAAACGCCACCAGCACTTGCGGGTGTGGCTCCTCGTTCTCTGCTTGACAGGGATAGGCGGTTTGCACATTGGCGGGGCGCCTCGGCGCCCCGTTGTCTATTCCGGCAGGTCGACGGGTGCGGCACGACAAAACTTCACTACCATCATCTCGGCATCCGGCCATGTCGCGCGCCTGCGGGCGCTTAGTCGCGCAGTGCGAGGCTTGTCTGGCCCTGCAACGCGATCCGTGCCAGCAGCGGTGCGGACATGGAACGGAATGCCGCAAGTTGGACAGGCGAAAGCGGAATGGATATCGGTAGATCGGCCGAAAGCGGATCCTGATGAACATCGGCAATCCGGAACTCGTAGTGCAGGTGCGGGCCGGTTGCCCAGCCGGTGCGACCGACATAGCCAATGACCTGACCTTGCTCGACTCGGCTGCCTTGCTGGAGGCCTAAAGCAAAACTGTTCAGGTGGCCGTAGGCGGTTGTGTACTGGTCGTGGTGGCGGAGTACCACGAAGTTTCCGTAGCCGCGCTGCTGGCCGATGAATTCCACTGTGCCGTCGGCGGTGGCGAGCACGCTGGTTCCGAGCGGTGCCGCGTAGTCCACCCCCTTGTGCGCGCGCCAGTCGCGCAGGATCGGGTGAAAGCGCATGGAGAAACCCGACGAGATTCGCGAATACTCAAGTGGCGAGCGCAGGAACGCCTTCTTCAGGCTCTGACCATCCGGCATGTAGTATCCGGATGCAGCGCGTTCGCCCTCGTACCAGATTGCCCGTCGAGTAACGCCATGATTGACGAATTCGGCCGCCAGAATCTGTCCTGCCTTCACGTCTTGGCCATTGAGGCTATACGCTTCATAAACCACGGAAAAACGGTCGCCACGCCGCAGATCGCTGTGGAAGTCGATCTCCGCCCCGAAAATCTCCGCCAACTGAACGGCGACGGAGTCCGGCAGGCCAACTTCGTCGGCGGCGGCAAACAAGGAGCTTTGTATCCGCCCGCTGCGGACCTGGACGCGCTTTTCGAGAGCGAGCGGCTTTTCGGTAACCGACAGGTCGTTGCCGCTACGGTCCAGCACGACCGCCCGATCCATCCCGGGTAGTGGAAAGATCAGGGTTCGCAGTTCTCCGCGTTCGTCGAAGCTGGCGCTCACCGTTTGTCCGGTGCGCAGCCGGGTCAGCAGCGCCTTTCCCGCAGGATTGTTGCGCAGGAACGCATTGGCCTGTGGGTCGTAAATTCCGAGTCGGCGCATCAGCCCGGCAAACGATTCTCCCGGACGCAGCCGATCCTCCCGGGAATAGACGGAGTTTGTGATTCCCGCGACGACCGGGTCCGGCCCAGTCAACTGCTCGACGATCGTCACCGTCTCGCCGCGGGGTTGCGATGTCATTGATGTGTAGGCGAAAGCCGTTACGACCGAGAGCAGCGAGGCTGCCGCGGCGCCACCCAACAATAGGCGGTGCAGCCGGCGGTTGCCGCGCAACAGGGACAGTTCGGCTAAGATTCGAGGTTTTTCGACGGGCATGAACTTGCCGGGTAGCATCGGCTGAAAGTGTCCGGAGTCTAGCAAAGATCCTGTAACACGCAAAACGTGGAACACCAGGATAAATCATGAGGTATTCGCCGTGCAGAGATCGGATCTTTCACTAATCCAGAGAGGTTGCGAAGAATTGCTCCTGGAGTCCGAACTGGTAGACCGCCTCGGGACAGGGCGTCCGCTCCGGATCAAGGCCGGCTTTGATCCGACAGCGCCTGATCTGCATCTCGGACATACCGTGCTGATCAACAAACTGCGGCATTTCCAGGATCTGGGCCACCATGTAATGTTTTTGATAGGGGATTTCACCGGAATGATTGGCGACCCGACCGGCAAGAACGCTACCCGCCCGCCTCTTTCGCGGGAACAGATCGCGGAGAATGCTAAAACCTATCAGGAGCAAGTGTTCAAGATCCTCGATCCTGACCGGACGGAGGTCTGTTTCAACTCGACCTGGATGGAGCCTTTGGGGGCGGCAGGCATGATTCGCTTGGCGGCGCAGCATACGGTCGCACGAATGCTTGAACGCGACGACTTTGGCAAGCGCTATCGCGGCAATCAACCGATTGCGGTTCACGAATTCCTCTATCCGCTTTGTCAGGGATACGACTCGGTGGCGATGCGCGCCGATGTCGAACTTGGCGGCACAGACCAGAAGTTCAACTTGCTGGTCGGGAGGGAACTGCAAAAACATGCCGGGCAGGCGCCTCAAGTAATTCTGATGATGCCCCTGCTCGAGGGGTTGGATGGCGTCAACAAGATGTCCAAATCGCTCGGCAATTACGTCGGTATTGCCGAAGCGCCGCAGGAGATCTTCGGCAAACTCATGTCGGTATCGGATGAACTGATGTGGCGCTACTTCGATTTGCTCTCGTTCCGCTCGACCGAAGCAATAGCCGGACTGAAGAAGGAGGCTGAGGATGGGCGCAATCCGCGAGACATCAAAGTGCTTTTTGCCCAGGAGATCGTGGAACGATTCCACGACCGCAGGGCGGCAGACGATGCGCTTGCGGATTTCGAGACCCGGTTTCGGTATGGCGCGAACCCGGACGACTTGCAGGAAATGACGATCCCCTGCGCCGACAGGACGATTCCGATTGCACAGTTGCTGAAGCAGTCCGGCCTGACCGCGAGCACGTCCGAATCGCTGCGAATGATCGATCAGGGCGGAGTTCGCATCAACGGAGAGAGAGTGGCGGACCGAAACTTGCGGATTTCGCGCGATCAGACACTGGTTTTGCAGGTCGGCAAGCGCAAGTTCGTGAGGGTGGTTCTGGTGTGATCGGAACGCGCTGCGGCGGCAACAGACACTGGGCAATAATCTTTCACCAAACAGTTGACGGGTCCGTCGCGGCCTGTATAATGCGCACCTCTTCGCTGCATATAGCAGCGCCGCACCAAAGGCAAGTCATTGATGCGGAAGGTGATCTTTAACAACTGAACAGCCGATAGGTGTGGGTGCTGTGAGGGGTTGAGCGGGTTTGATTAGTCGTGTGCTTGAGCTCTAATCGGGGCGGGTGCGCGGGTATCTGGTGTGAGCCGGGTATTGGGCCGCGAGGCTGGCGAGTTGGACCGAATCGCAAGACATGGCAGTGCTCACACGAAATGAAGATTGAGCTTGATCTGTTTGCAAGAGCAGATTGGGTGAAGTCGATTCCGTGATGAGAGTAAGGATTAAAACTTAAGAGTTTGATCCTGGCTCAGATTGAACGCTGGCGGCATGCTTTACACATGCAAGTCGAACGGCAGCACAGCAGGGGTAACCCTGTGGGTGGCGAGTGGCGAACGGGTGAGTAACACATCGGAACGTACCCTGTTGTGGGGGATAACTACGCGAAAGCGTAGCTAATACCGCATACGCCCCGAGGGGGAAAGCGGGGGACCCTAAATAGAGCGAATTGAAACATTAGCGAAGTAATGTTGCAGATTGCTGTATTTAGGGCCTCGCGCAATAGGAGCGGCCGATGTCGGATTAGCTAGTTGGTGAGGTAAAGGCTTACCAAGGCGACGATCCGTAGCTGGTCTGAGAGGATGATCAGCCACACTGGGACTGAGACACGGCCCAGACTCCTACGGAGGCAGCAGTGGAATTTTGGACAATGGGCGCAAGCCTGATCCAGCAATGCCGCGTGAGTGAAGAAGGCCTTCGGGTTGTAAAGCTCTTTCGGACGGAAAGAAATCGGCGGGGTGAATAATCCTGCTGGATGACGGTACCGTAAGAAGAAGCACCGGCTAACTACGTGCCAGCAGCCGCGGTAATACGTAGGGTGCGAGCGTTAATCGGAATTACTGGGCGTAAAGCGTGCGCAGGCGGCGCTGTAAGACAGGTGTGAAATCCCGGGCTTAACCTGGGAATTGCGCTTGTGACTGCAGTGCTCGAGTGCGGCAGAGGGGGGTGGAATTCCACGTGTAGCAGTGAAATGCGTAGAGATGTGGAGGAACACCGATGGCGAAGGCAGCCCCCTGGGTCGACACTGACGCTCATGCACGAAAGCGTGGGGAGCAAACAGGATTAGATACCCTGGTAGTCCACGCCCTAAACGATGCCAACTAGTTGTTGGGAAGGAGACTTCCTTAGTAACGAAGCTAACGCGTGAAGTTGACCGCCTGGGGAGTACGGTCGCAAGATTAAAACTCAAAGGAATTGACGGGGACCCGCACAAGCGGTGGATGATGTGGATTAATTCGATGCAACGCGAAAAACCTTACCTACCCTTGACATGCCAGGAACCCTGCTGAGAGGTGGGGGTGCCCGAAAGGGAGCCTGGACACAGGTGCTGCATGGCTGTCGTCAGCTCGTGTCGTGAGATGTTGGGTTAAGTCCCGCAACGAGCGCAACCCTTGTCGTTAATTGCCATCATTTGGTTGGGCACTTTAACGAGACTGCCGGTGACAAACCGGAGGAAGGTGGGGATGGCGTCAAGTCCTCGTGGCCCTTATGGGTGGGGCTTCACACGTCATACAATGGTCGGTACAGAGGGTTGCCAAGCCGCGAGGCGGAGCGAATCTCACAAAGCCGATCGTAGTCCGGATCGCAGTCTGCAACTCGACTGCGTGAAGTCGGAATCGCTAGTAATCGCGGATCAGCATGTCGCGGTGAATACGTTCCCGGGTCTTGTACACACCGCCCGTCACACCATGGGAGTGGGTTTCACCAGAAGAGGGTAGCCTAACCGCAAGGGGGCGCTCGCCACGGTGAGATTCATGACTGGGGTGAAGTCGTAACAAAGGTAGCCGTATCGGAAGGTGCGGCTGGATCACCTCCTCCTTTCTAGAGATCTTGATCCATTGCAGTACCCACAGCCTATCGGTTGTCGCATCGTCACAGACAGCGGGTCTGTAGCTCAGCTGGTTAGAGCACCGTCTTGATAAGGCGGGGGTCGTTGGTTCGAACCCAACCAGACCCACCACGTCAAGCGAACCCGGACCGAATTGATGTCGGGCTGGGTGACACGGGGCATAGCTCAGCTGGGAGAGCACCTGCTTTGCAAGCAGGGGGTCGTCGGTTCGATCCCGTCTGCCTCCACCAAATTCGTGAGGTGTCAGGCGTGAGCAGTGAGGCGTGAAGCCGCGAGGCTTTGACCCCTGACTCCTTACCCCTCACCCCTTACGGGGTGTCTGTTCTTTAAAAATTCGGAAGAAGTAAGGTGTATCGACTCGGTCGAGCCGGGGCGCAAGCCTTTCATGAACGAAGCGATACATGGGTTGTGTGATTGTATCTGTCCGTCTTCACTTGCGAACCAGCGGTGGGGCGGCACAAGCGCGAAGTGGTCGTGTTGTCTGTAACGGGCCGTCTTGTCCGCCGAGGGCAGGGCTCAAGGTTATAGGGTCAAGCGACTAAGTGCATGTGGTGGATGCCTTGGCGATCACAGGCGATGAAGGACGTTGTAGCGTGCGAAAAGCCGCGGGGAGCCGCAAACAAGCTTTGATCCGCGGATGTCCGAATGGGGAAACCCACCTCTTTGAGGTATCCCGTCCTGAATACATAGGGATGTGGGGCGAACCGAGCGGAACTGAAACATCTAAGTAGCTCGAGGAAAAGAAATCAACCGAGATTCCCGAAGTAGTGGCGAGCGAACCGGGAAGAGCCTTCGACTTTTAGCATGTCGATTAGTGGAACGCTCTGGAAAGTGCGGCCGTAGTGGGTGATAGCCCCGTACGCGAAAATCGATGTGTGGAACCGAGGTTGCGATAAGTAGGGCGGGACACGTGAAATCCTGTCTGAAGATGGGGGACCATCCTCCAAGGCTAAATACTCGTGATCGACCGATAGTAGAACCAGTACCGTGAGGGAAAGGCAAAAAGAACCCGGAGGGAGTGAAATGGATCCTGAAACCGCATGCATACAAACAGTGGGAGCTCCTGCATGGGCTTTCGGGTTCTTTCGAGGGCGCCCGCAAAAGAACTCAAGAAAGAAATAGATCCTGTGCCAAGGCAGCGTGAGCCTTGATGAGTTATCAAGGGTGACTTGATGTGCGCTAAGCGAAGCAAAAGTCACCCCTGCACGATGGACTCGTCGAGAGTCCATCGTGCAGGGGTGACTGCGTACCTTTTGTATAATGGGTCAGCGACTTACGTTCAGTAGCGAGCTTAACCGAATAGGGGAGGCGTAGGGAAACGAGTCTGATAAGGGCGATGAGTTGCTGGGCGTAGACCGAAACCAAGTGATCTACCCATGGCCAGGATGAAGAAGGTGCCGTAACAGGTACTGGAGGTCCGAACCCACTAGTGTTGAAAAACTAGGGGATGAGCTGTGGGTAGGGGTGAAAGGCTAAACAAACTTGGAAATAGCTGGTTCTCTCAAAGCTATTTAGGTAGCGCCTCACGT
>JADJSA010000016.1 GCA_016711925.1 Candidatus Methylophosphatis haderslevensis | reverse complement strand
CTGGCGGCATGCTTTACACATGCAAGTCGAACGGCAGCACAGCAGGGGTAACCCTGTGGGTGGCGAGTGGCGAACGGGTGAGTAACACATCGGAACGTACCCTGTTGTGGGGATAACCACGCGAGAGCGTAGCTAATACCGCATACGCCCTGAGGGGGGAAAGCGGGGGACCTAAACAGAGCGAACTGAGGCATTAGCGAAGTAATGTTGCAGTTTGCTGTCTTTAGGGCCCCGCGCACAGTGGAGCGGCCGATGTCGGATTAGCTAGTTGGTGAGGTAAAGGCTTACCAAGGCGACGATCCGTAGCTGGTCTGAGAGGATGATCAGCCACACTGGGACTGAGACACGGCCCAGACTCCTACGGGAGGCAGCAGTGGGGAATTTTGGACAATGGGCGCAAGCCCTGATCCAGCCATGCCGCGTGAGTGAAGAAGGCCTTCGGGTTGTAAAGCTCTTTCGGACGGAAAGAAATCGGCAGGGTGAATAACTCTGCTGGATGACGGTACCGTAAGAAGAAGCACCGGCTAACTACGTGCCAGCAGCCGCGGTAATACGTAGGTGCGAGCGTTAATCGGAATTACTGGGCGTAAAGCGTGCGCAGGCGGCGCTGTAAGACAGGTGTGAAATCCCCGGGCTTAACCTGGGAATGGCGCTTGTGACTGCAGTGCTCGAGTGCGGCAGAGGGGTGGAATTCCACGTGTAGCAGTGAAATGCGTAGAGATGTGGAGGAACACCGATGGCGAAGGCAGCCCCTGGGTCGACACTGACGCTCATGCACGAAAGCGTGGGGAGCAAACAGGATTAGATACCCTGGTAGTCCACGCCCTAAACGATGCCAACTAGTTGTTGGGGAAGGAGACTTCCTTAGTAACGAAGCTAACGCGTGAAGTTGGCCGCCTGGGGAGTACGGTCGCAAGATTAAAACTCAAAGGAATTGACGGGGACCCGCACAAGCGGTGGATGATGTGGATTAATTCGATGCAACGCGAAAAGCCTTACCTACCCTTGACATGCCAGGAACTCTGCTGAGAGGTGGAGGTGCCCGAAAGGGAGCCTGGACACAGGTGCTGCATGGCTGTCGTCAGCTCGTGTCGTGAGATGTTGGGTTAAGTCCCGCAACGAGCGCAACCCTTGTCGTTAATTGCCATCATTTGGTTGGGCACTTTAACGAGACTGCCGGTGACAAACCGGAGGAAGGTGGGGATGACGTCAAGTCCTCATGGCCCTTATGGGTGGGCTTCACACGTCATACAATGGTCGGTACAGAGGGTCGCTAAGCCGCGAGGTAGTGCCAATCTCATAAAACCGATCGTAGTCCGGATCGCAGTCTGCAACTCGACTGCGTGAAGTCGGAATCGCTAGTAATCGCGGATCAGCATGTCGCGGTGAATACGTTCCCGGGTCTTGTACACACCGCCCGTCACACCATGGGAGTGGGTTTCACCAGAAGAGGGTAGCCTAACCGCAAGGGGGGCGCTCGCCACGGTGAGATTCATGACTGGGGTGAAGTCGTAACAAGGTAGCCGTATCGGAAGGTGCGGCTGGATCACCTCCTTTCTAGAGATCTTGATCCATTGCAGTACCCACAGCCTATCGGTTGTCGCATCGTCACAGACAGCGGGTCTGTAGCTCAGCTGGTTAGAGCACCGTCTTGATAAGGCGGGGGTCGTTGGTTCGAACCCAACCAGACCCACCACGTCAAGCGAACCCGGACCGAATTGATGTCGGGCTGGGTGACACGGGGGCATAGCTCAGCTGGGAGAGCACCTGCTTTGCAAGCAGGGGGTCGTCGGTTCGATCCCGTCTGCCTCCACCAAATTCGTGAGGTGTCAGGCGTGAGCAGTGAGGCGTGAAGCCGCGAGGCTTTGACCCCTGACTCCTTACCCCTCACCCCTTACGGGGTGTCTGTTCTTTAAAAATTCGGAAGAAGTAAGGTGTATCGACTCGGTCGAGCCGGGGGGCGCAAGCCTTTCGCTTGAACGAAGCGATACATGGGTTGTGTGATTGTATCTGTCCGTCTTCACTTGCGAACCAGCGGTGGGGGCGGCACAAGCGCGAAGTGGTCGTGTTGTCTGTAACGGGCCGTCTTGTCCGCCGAGGGCAGGGCTCAAGGTTATAGGGTCAAGCGACTAAGTGCATGTGGTGGATGCCTTGGCGATCACAGGCGATGAAGGACGTTGTAGCGTGCGAAAAGCCGCGGGGAGCTCGCAAACAAGCTTTGATCCGCGGATGTCCGAATGGGGAAACCCACCTCTTTGAGGTATCCCGTCCTGAATACATAGGGATGTGGAGGCGAACCGAGCGAACTGAAACATCTAAGTAGCTCGAGGAAAAGAAATCAACCGAGATTCCCGAAGTAGTGGCGAGCGAACCGGGAAGAGCCTTGCGACTTTTAGCATGTCGATTAGTGGAACGCTCTGGAAAGTGCGGCCATAGTGGGTGATAGCCCCGTACGCGAAAATCGATGTGTGGAACTGAGGTTGCGATAAGTAGGGCGGGACACGTGAAATCCTGTCTGAAGATGGGGGGACCATCCTCCAAGGCTAAATACTCGTGATCGACCGATAGTGAACCAGTACCGTGAGGGAAAGGCGAAAAGAACCCCGGGAGGGGAGTGAAATAGATCCTGAAACCGCATGCATACAAACAGTGGGAGCCCCTGCACAATGGGCTTTCGGGTTCTTTCGAGGAGCGCGAAGCGCGACTCAAAAGAACTCAAGAAAGAAATAGATCCTGTGCCCACAGGGTCGGTAGAACCTTGATGAGTTTATCGAAGCAAGGTGACTTGGATTGCGCGAAGCGCAAGACAAAGTCCCCCTGCCGGCTCGTGAGGTCCATCGTGCAGGGGTGACTGCGTACCTTTTGTATAATGGGTCAGCGACTTACGTTCAGTAGCGAGCTTAACCGAATAGGGGAGGCGTAGGGAAACCGAGTCTGATAAGGGCGATGTAGTTGCTGGGCGTGAACCGAAACCAAGTGATCTACCCATGGCCAGGATGAAGGTGCCGTAACAGGTACTGGAGGTCCGAACCCACTAGTGTTGAAAAACTAGGGGGATGAGCTGTGGGTAGGGGGTGAAAGGCTAAACAAACTTGGAAATAGCTGGTTCTCTCCGAAAGCTATTTAGGTAGCGCCTCACGTATCACTGCCGGGGTAGAGCACTGTAATGGTTGGGGGGTCACTGCGATCTACCCCGCCATAGCAAACTCGAATACCGGCAAGTGCGAGCGTGGGAGACAGACATCGGGTGCTAACGTTCGGTGTCAAGAGGGAAACAACCCAGACCGCCAGCTAAGGTCCCCAAGCCATGGTTAAGTGGAAAACGAGGTGGGAAGGCATAGACAGTCAGGAAGTTGGCTTAGAAGCAGCCATCCTTTAAAGAAAGCGTAATAGCTCACTGATCGAGTCGTCCTGCGCGGAAGATGTACCGGGGCTCAAACCATGCACCGAAGCTGCGGATATCCGTAAGGATATGGTAGGAGAGCGTTCCGTAGGCCTGCGAAGGTGTGCCGAGAGGCATGCTGGAGGTATCGGAAGTGCGAATGCTGACATGAGTAGCGATAAAGCGGGTGAAAGGCCCGCTCGCCGAAAGCCCAAGGTTTCCTGCGCAACGTTCATCGGCGCAGGGTGAGTCGGCTCCTAAGGCGAGGCCGAAAGGCGTAGTCGATGGGAAACAGGTCAATATTCCTGTACCGATCGTGAATGCGATGGGGGGACGGAGAAGGTTAGCTCAGCCGGGTGTTGGACGTCCCGGTTTAAGCGTGTAGGCGTGCTGTCTAGGCAAATCCGGACGGCTTAGCCAAGGCGTGATGACGAGGACTCTTTGAGTCTGAAGTGAGTCATACCAAGCTCCCAGGAAAAGCCTCTAAGCTTCAGTTCTGATTGACCGTACCGCAAACCGACACAGGTGGGCAGGATGAGAATTCTAAGGCGCTTGAGAGAACTCAGGAGAAGGAACTCGGCAAATTGACACCGTAACTTCGGGAGAAGGTGTGCCCCTAGTAGGTGAAGGCCCTCGCGGCTGGAGCCCAATGGGGTCGCAGAGAATCGGTGGCTGCGACTGTTTAATAAAACACAGCACTCTGCAAAGACGAAAGTCGACGTATAGGGTGTGACGCCTGCCCGGTGCCGGAAGGTTAAGTGATGGGGTGCAAGCTCTTGATCGAAGCCCCGGTAAACGGCGGCCGTAACTATAACGGTCCTAAGGTAGCGAAATTCCTTGTCGGGTAAGTTCCGACCTGCACGAATGGCGTAACGATGGCCACACTGTCTCCTCCTGAGACTCAGCGAAGTTGAAATGTTTGTGAAGATGCAATCTACCCGCGGCTAGACGGAAAGACCCCATGAACCTTTACTGTAGCTTTGCATTGGACTTTGATGAGACTTGTGTAGGATAGGTGGGAGGCACTGATGCGCGGATGCTAGTTCGCGCGGAGCCAACCTTGAAATACCACCCTGGTGTCATTGAGGTTCTAACCTAGGCCCGTGAATCCGGTTCGGGGACCGTGCATGGCAGGCAGTTTGACTGGGGCGGTCTCCTCCCAAAGCGTAACGGAGGAGTACGAAGGTACGCTAGGTACGGTCGGACATCGTGCTAATAGTGCAATGGCATAAGCGTGCTTGACTGCGAGACTGACACGTCGAGCAGGTGCGAAAGCAGGTCATAGTGATCCGGTGGTTCTGTATGGAAGGGCCATCGCTCAACGGATAAAAGGTACTCTGGGGATAACAGGCTGATTCCTCCCAAGAGTTCATATCGACGGGGAGTTTGGCACCTCGATGTCGGCTCATCACATCCTGGGGCTGTAGCCGGTCCCAAGGGTATGGCTGTTCGCCATTTAAAGTGGTACGTGAGCTGGGTTTAAAACGTCGTGAGACAGTTTGGTCCCTATCTGCCGTGGGCGCTGGAGATTTGACGGGGGCTGCTCCTAGTACGAGAGGACCGGAGTGGACTTGCCTCTGGTGTACCGGTTATGACGCCAGTCGTATCGCCGGGTAGCTAAGCAGGGAAGAGATAAACGCTGAAAGCATCTAAGCGTGAAACTCGCCTGAAGATGAGATCTCCCGGGGACTTGATCCCCCTGAAGGGTCGTGGAAGACCACCACGTTGATAGGTCGGGTGTGCAAGCGCAGCAATGCGTTGAGCTAACCGATACTAATTGCCCGTGCGGCTTGATCCTATAATCTTGAGTGGTTCAAGGACAACACAAGACCCTCGGTCTTGGCTCACCCAAGGGTGAGCATGCAAACACACAATCCTTGCTTCTTCCCGATTGCCTCAGGTGTGGCGCAGCACACGCGCCCCCCACCTGACACACCGCTTATGTCTGGTGCCCATAGCACGTTGGAACCACCCCTTCCCTTCCCGAACAGGACCGTGAAACGACGTCGCGCCGATGATAGTAGGTACTACGCCCGCGAAAGTAGGTCAGCGCCAGACTCCCCACAAAACAAAGCCCCTCGAACTCCCAAAGTTCCAGGGGCTTTGTGCTTTGGAGCGGACGCGCGGCAGTCGGCTGCTACGGGGACGCTGCCGAGGAGCCCGACCCAAGGCGACGGAACATCGCCCGAACCCCGCGCCATAGCTTCGGCAGCAGCCAGAACATCAGAATGATGAAGACTGCCAGCAACGCGAGGAACACCCACGGGTGCTGGAAGGCGGCGAACAGTCCGCCGAAAACCAGCGCATCCTCTGTAAACGATGCGGCAACATTGCTGAACGGTTCGGGGGATGCGTTGATGACGGCCCGCGTGCCGGCCTTCGTCAGATGCGTTCCCGCCGCAAGCGTGCCGCCGAGAATGCCTGCGGCAAGCATGATGCCCGGATCCTGGCCGGCGAGGGAATAGGCCGCCAGCAGCGCGCCAGCGGGAATACGGACGAAGGTATGGATGCCATCCCAGACCGAGTCCAGCGCCGGAATCTTGTCAGCGAAAAACTCGACAAAAAACATCAATCCGGCAGCACCGATAACGGCGGAATGTTGTAGCACCGCCAGCCCCTCCGGCAGACTGACATAACCCAGCCGACCGAGCAGTCCGGCGAGGAACAGCACGGCATATAGCCGCAGTCCGCTGGCCCAAGCCAAACCGGAGGCGACTGCTATCGAATTGACGATGTCCATGCAGCCATTGTAGAACCCGTGGCCGCGAGTGACGCAAGCCCTGAGAACACGCGCGTCACAATTCGTACAACTTTGGTGCCCGGGCGTGGGACAACTACCGAAGCGCCGCCTCCACAAACGCCGCGGGCGCGCCTAGGGGCTTGACCTGATCTTCTGCAAGACCGTGACGGGTTGCCAGAAACTCGGCGCTGTTGAAACTCACCGACACCATGCCATCCTTGCCCTGAACCACGAGCACCTTTAGCGGCAGATCGATCGCCAGCGACGGTGCAAGATTCATCAACGGTGTTCCGACCTTTGGGTTGCCGAATATCAGCAGCGTCGCCGGCAGCATTTCCAGCCCTACCTTCCTGGCTTCCACACTATGGTCGATTCGCGCAAAGACAGTCGCGCCCTTGGCGGCAATGACAGATTCGATGCGCTCGATCGTTTGCGTGAATGGGTACGGGCTGCTGCGCGAGACAATTCCTGAATCGGCGCTGGCCATGGAAGCTGCCAACCCGATCGCAAGTGCGCCTAGCGTTGTTTTCATCGTGCCACCTCCGCAGAACACAGGCTCAGTTGAATAAGGCAGCGCAAGACGGCAAGGCCATCGCCTGCAGGATTTCGCCGCCCGCTGCCGAATAGGCGACCGCAGCGATGCCGACATTCCTCGGGCTCCAGTCACGCCGGATCTCGATGTCCACCTGCGCGGCGATCGCACCGGCAGCGCCGAAGCGGAACGGCCCGAGCCAGTCGCGCACCACATAGTCATGGTGCAGTGTGGCGCCTGAGTTCTCGCCGGCCTTGACCTGGGTTTCGAGACTGTTCTCGAACACCGCGAGAAAGACCACGGCACGGCCGCTCGACTCGCGGTCGGCGAGTTTGCCGCGCAGGCCGACCTTCCAGCGCGACGGAGAGTCCAGCCTCAATTCCATGGAAAGATCGGCGCCCGGCAGTCGGCGTCCAGCCGACGACAACGATGCTTCGAAGGCACTCGCATTGCGCCAGCCGGGAAAGTCCCGCCCGTCCACGACAACTTGGGGCGTATAAACGGTTCGGGCACCGCCCTGATCGGCAAAACTGCGCTGGCGGCGAGTGAAGGCGGCTTGGGCAAACGGGTCTTTCCAACCAATGTAGTCCCAATAGTCCACATGAAACGCGAGGGGTAAAAGGCGCCCGGCAGTCGCATCGCGCATTCGGGCGCTCAACCAGCGGTCAGCCGGCGGGCAACTGCTGCATCCTTCGGAAGTATAGAGTTCGACCAGCGGAACTCGATGGCGCGGGCTCGATGCGCTACAACTCTCTGCCGCCAAGGCAGGCCCGACCAGCATTCCCGCACCAGCCAGCAATACAGTCATCGTTCGCGTCGACATGGCGCCTCCGGTGTAACGGGCGAACCTGAAACCGAATTTACCCGCTTGACGGCCGAGTTGACCGTCGCCCGGTACGAATCCTTACCGGTTTGCATGATGCGGCGCATTAGCGGGAATAATTCCTGGTCGGCAGCGCAGGCGCAGGCATAGAGTCGTCGAATCGACTCGCTGCTGGAGCCGACCGGCCTCTGGCCCCGTGAGCCGACAATCACGGGGCACCACCGCCCGATCGTTCTCCTGCCCCTCGTGCGTCGCTGCCGCAGCGGCTTTGACCTGCTCACGCCTGCCGGCTATCAAGGCGCTGTGGGCCAATCGGTCGAACTAGCGTGGCGGATCGAATACGGCCCAGCGCAACCACAAACTCCTGCAACAAGTCACGGCCCACGGAACGGGAAATCCACCGCAGCCCTGCGCCCCCCGATCAGATCTGCCAGCGCCCTTGCAGACCCGCAGCCGAGCGTCCAGCCGAGGGTGCCGTGTCCGGTGTTGAACCACAGGTTGGAAAGCCGGGAGCGGCCGATGATCGGCACGTTCGACGGCGTTGCCGGCCGCAGCCCCGCCCAGTACTGGGCGGCCTGCGTATTGCCCAAGTGCGGGAACAACGCGCAAGCGCGGGCGAGGATCGACCGGCAGCGCACGCTGTTGATCGAGCAATCATAGCCGGCGAGTTCTGCCGTTCCGGCAATCCGTAGCCGATTGCCCAGGCGCGAACACACAATACGGCGCGACTCGTCGGTGATGCTGACCCGCGGGGCGAGCGCCGTTGGATCCAGGTCGAGCGTCACCGAGTAGCCCTTGACCGGATAGATCGGCAGCCGCTCGCCCAGCGTCGCCGCGAACCCGGCGCTGTAGCTGCCGAGTGACATCACGTAGGCGTCGGCCGACAACGTTTCGACGGGACCACCAGCGGTCCGCATCAGCACCTGCGACACGTTGCCGTCGCGCGTCGTCAGTCGGTCGATCGTCCGCTCGAAGCAGAAGTTAACGCCCGCATCCAGGCACAGTTCGGCCAGGCGCTGCGTGAACAGAAAGGCATCGCCGCTCTCGTCCTGCGGGGCATATAGGCCGCCGTACAAGGTGTCTGTGCAATCCGCCAGCGCCGGCTCGATCTCGACGCAGCGCGCCGGGCTGCAGGTTTGCGCTTCGATCCCGTGGTCGCGCAGCATTCGGACGTTGATGTCGGCGCGCCCCCAGTCGCGCTGCGTGAAAAAGGTTTGCAGAATGCCGTAGTTCGACTGATCGTAGGCGATGCCGGTTTGCGCGCGCAGTTCGCGCAGGCTCTGCAGGCTGAACAGCGCCAGGCGGGCGATGGCCGCGGTATTGCGTCGCGTGCGTGCCGGCAGGCATTCGCGCAGAAACGCCAGCGACCACAGCCATTGCCGCAGGTCCGCCCGCGGCCGAACCAATAGCGGACCGTCTTCGCGGCCGAGCCAGCGCAGCACTTGCCGCGGCGCGCCGGGGTTAGCCCATGGCTCGGGATGGCTCACCGAAATCTGGCCGCCATTGGCAAAACTCGCTTCCAGCCCTGCGCCGGGCTGGCGATCGATAACGGTGACCTGATGGCCGTCGCGCGCGAGGTACCACGCGCTGGTGACGCCGGCGAGTCCGGCGCCGAGAACTGCGATGCGCATTGCGAAAACCGGTGGTTACGTCTGCTGAAAACTCATCGTCTCACAGTTCCAGCAATTCGGTGTCGTCGTGCGCGTAGGCTGGAGTGCAGGCGCACAGGATGCGCAACGGCAGCCGGCCGCGGTTGCTGATGTTGTGCGCGGTGCCCGCCGCGATTACCACCGTATCGCCGCGTCTGACCTCGAACGTCGTCGCGCCCAGGCGCATGATGCCGCGCCCTGACGTGATGTGGTAGATCTCTTCGGTGACGCGGTGTCGGTGGAGCAGCGTCGCAGAACCCGGCGCCACGGTCGCCTGCGCAAGGCTTTGGTGGTGCACTGCGTGGTGTGTCGGGTGCATCAGCTCGCGGATCGTCGACCCGTCCTTGGTGGTGAAGGGTTCTGCGTCGGCGTAGCGGCTGTGGCGGCGCTTGAGTTGTTGCGGCATGGTGGATGTGTCGGATAATCGCGGCTGTTCATATTCGAGCGGACGCCATCGCAATGCAAGCCACGCCCGGCAGACGCGTCCCGCAGACGGATCGCCCAAAGACGCACCGGCCCGGATTCGCCCGAGTCGAAACGGCCCATCGCGCCGAAATCCGGTGCCGTGCTGTTCTCGGGCAGCGCGACCTGCGGCGGCGAGTTCCGTGTCACCGATGAGGCGGTGGCTGTTGCTCGCCGCCATGCTGGCGGCGGCCGTCGCAGCCTGCGACGGACCCGCGCCGCCGCCCGGTGGGGCGGGCGCGAGCGCAGTGCGCACGGTCAAACTCGGCTTTGCCGCGCCGCTTACCGGACCCCAGTCACACTACGGCAATGACATGCGCAATGGTGTGTTGCTCGCGCTCGACGAGATCAATGCCAGCGGGCCGCGGATCGGCGGCGCATCGGTTCGATTCGAGTTGCTGGCCGAAGACGACCAGGCAGATCCGCGACAGGCCACCGCCGTCGCGCAAAAGCTGGTCGACGCCGGCATCGCCGGCATGCTGGGACATTTCAACTCGGGCACCAGCATCCCGGCATCGCGCATTTACGCCCAGGCCGGGATCGCGCAAATCGCCATGGCGACGGCGCCCGGCTATACCGCACAGGGGTTCAGGACGACATTCCGCGCGATGACATCCGATCTGCAACAGGGCGGCGCGCTCGGCCGCTTTCTGGTGCGCGATCTTGGCGCGCAGCGGCTCGCGATCATCGACGACCGCAGCGCTTACGGTCAGGGCCTCGCAGATCAGGTCGAGAAGTCGGCGCGCGCCGCCGGGGCAACCATCGTGCGGCGCGAATTCATCGACGAGCGTGCCAGCGATTTCACCGCCGTGCTCACCGCCGTCAAGTCGGCCAATCCCGATCTGCTGTTCTTTGGCGGCGCTGACGTGCAGGCGGCGCTGATGGCGCGCCAGATGCGCAGTCTCGGACTTGGCGCGCGTCTGGCCGGCGGGGAGATGGTGAAGTCGCCCAACTTCATCGCCCTGGCCGGCGCTGCCGCCGAAGGCACGCTTGCGTCGCTTGCCGGGCTGCCGCTGGAACGCATGCCGGGCGGCAATGCCTACGCCGGGCGCTACCGGGCGCGCTTCGGCAGCGCGGTCGAGGTCTATTCGCCCTATGCCTACGACGCAACCATGGCAATGGTCGCGGCGATGCGACGCGCCGATTCCAGCGAACCCGCGCGCTACCTGCCCGCGCTGGCCGAAACCGTGCGTGCCGGCGTTACCAGCGCCCGCTTCGCCTGGGATGCGCGCGGCGACCTGCAGGATGGGGAGATCACGCTCTACCGCGTCGAGCGCGGTGTTTGGGTGCCCATCCTGTCGGGCGCCGGCTCCTGACCGGGCGCCGACAGGTGGCGCGGAAGCGCTCTCAGGCCTTTTGCAGCAGCACCTGATGCGGCGCCGGAATCGGCCAGCCGGCGCTGCCGCCCACTTCCTGAATCGCGTTGTTGGTATCGAAGTAGACCTGCCAGTAATCCTTGTTGTGGCAGAACGGCCGCACGCCGATCAGGGTGCCGGCGGCGTTGAATTCCAGGATTTCCACGCTCGGCTCCGGCGTCTTCATGACATTCGGAATCTGCGCGACGCGCGCCTTGAGCCGGGCGATCGCATCCTTCGGGTCGACCGCGTGAGCGATCTGCGCCTTGAGTTCGACGCGGCGAAAATCGTTGTGCGAGTAATTGACGATGTTGTCGCCGAACAGCTTGTTGTTGCCGACCGTGACGCGGACGTTGTCCGGCGTATCGAGCGTGGTGGCGAACAGCCCGATCTCGCGCACATCGCCGGTCACGCCGGCCGCCGTGATCATGTCGCCGACCTTGAAAGGCCGCAGGATGATCAGGAACGCGCCGGCCGCGAAGTTGGCGAGCAGCCCGCTCCAGGCCGCGCCGATCGCGATGCCGGCTGCTGCCAGCAAGGCGGCGAAGCTGGTGGTTTCGATGCCGAATACCGACAGGATCGCGATGACCAGCACGATGCGCAGGATCACCTTGATGGTCGACTCGATGTAACGGATCAGGGTCGGCTCGACCTTCTGCCGGGTCATGCCGCGGTTGGAGAGGTTGCCGATCAGGTTGATCACCCAGCCGCCGACGATCCACATCGCGAGGGCGCCGGCCAGCTTCCAGGCCAGCGGGATCAGGTAGGTCGACAACAGCGAGTTGAGGTTGAAAGTGATATCCGGCATGACGGTTCTCCCCAGTACAGATGACGAGCGAAAGGTGCGGCGCGCAATGATCCGCGCGAAATGTTACAAGCGGACGAAAGTTGCAAGCGGACGAAATGGTGGCGCCGCCGGTGGCCAGCGGCAAGTCAGAAAGTGTGTCTGACCGCCGAAGGGTTGGCCGGCGGGGGTTGCCACGGCAGCGCGGCAGTGCGCGTTGCCGGCAATGCCGATCGGGCGTCGGCAGCGTGTCTGGCGAAAATTGGGATGACCGGCGAGGCCGCGTGGACCCCGTTGCGCGGCGGTGCCGCGGTTCGCGCTTCGCTCAGTGGCGCAATGCCGGTTGCTTGCGGTTGGTCAGCAGGCCGAGCACGAATCGGCCGAGCGCATGCCAGCCGTCTGCCAGAAGCTGGCCGAAAGCTTCGCCGCGGGCGAAGCGCGCTTCGCGCAGGCGTTGCTCGAGGTAAGCCGAGTGAAAATACCAACTGTCGCCAGCCGGAGGGAGTGAGGATGTGGGGGTGGGGGTGCGTGTGTTCATGGCGGCCTCCTTGGAAGTCCGTTGGGTAAAGCGGCGCGGTTTGCGCGCACGGATGCAATATAGCCGGGTTGCTGCGTCGCAACAAACGATTCCTTGTTTGGTCTAAGATTAGGAAAACTTAATCGAACCCGGCCATGAGTTATCGCCTGCCACCCCTTGCCGCCCTGCGCGCATTCGAGGCTGCGGCCCGCAGCCTGAGTTTCAAGCAGGCGGCCGAGGAGTTGCACGTCACGCCGGCTGCGGTCAGCCAGCAGATCAAGGCGCTCGAGGGTTTTCTCGGCGTGCCGCTGTTTCGCCGGCTGCCGCGCGCACTGGCACTGACGGCCGATGCGCAGGCCATGCTGCCCAAGCTGCGCGAAGGCTTTGCCTGCCTGGCCGCCGCCGTCGAATCGACCCGTCAGCCTTTACGCGAGTTGGCGCTCACTGTCAGCGCACCGCCTTCTTTTGCTGCGCGCTGGCTGGTGCCGCGGCTGCCGGGCTTCACCGCCGCGCATCGCGACATCGACCTGCATCTGCGCGCCCGGCTCGACACCATCGATCGCCAATCGCATCACTCGCCGGCGGCCGCCGAGGCCATCGACGTGCGCGACGCGACTAGCGAGATCGCCATCCGCTTCGGCACCGGGCGCTACCCCGGGCAGCGCGTCGACCTGTTGTTCGCGCCGGGCTACATACCGGCCTGCAGCCCGCGTCTGCTGGCCGGCATGCGACCGCTGCGCCAACCGGCCGATCTGCGCCGGCATGCGCTGATCCACGATGAAACCATTCCGGAGGAAGTCGACCGGCCGACATGGGCGCAATGGCTGCAGCTCGCCGGCGCGGGCACGGTCGATGCCACGCGCGGTCCGCGCTTCAGCGACGCCTCGCTCGCCTACGAAGCCGCGCTCGACGGCCAGGGTGTGGTGCTGGCGCTGGATGCCCTGATCCGCGGCGATGTCGCCGCCGGCCGCCTGGTGACGCCGTTCGCGGTTACGCTGCCGACGCGCTACGCCTACCACCTGGTGGTTCCGGAAGTGCTAGCCGAACGGCCCGCGGTGGCGGCGTTCCGCGCCTGGCTGCTCGAACAGGCGCGGGCCGAGCGCAGCCCCTGAGCGCGTGCGCTCGGCAGCGCCGTGCGATTTCGGCCCTGCCCGCAGGCCGCACCGATTGGCGCTCTACCGGGAGGGTGCCCGGAGATCCGCATGGATAAAGGCTCGTGGCGAGGTGCCCCGAAAGGGTTGGTTCAGCCGACGACCTCGGCGTAGAGCGAAGCGTGATCGGAAATCTCGGCAAGGAAGCTCTTCAGTGCCGCCCCGTCCAGTTGCGGCCAGCCGGTCACCCGAATCTCGGCCGGTTCCGCCGCGCTGCCTAAATTGCGCAGCCGCAGTGTCTGCGAGGCCAGCACATGGTCGAGATTCGATTTGCCGGCGCTGCCGTTCCAGGTGAACGGCTGATCCTTGGGCAACAGGCGCATGCCGGCCTTTTCCGCCGCTTCGCCGAGCGCGGCAATCTCGCTCGGCGCATCGACGCGCACGAACTTCTTCAGCGGACGCGGATACATCAGTCCCATGGTGTTCAGATCGCCCATCACCAGCAACTGCGCCGCATCCGGCTGGTCCTTCTTGCGGTCGAGGGCGCCCTTCAACTTCCATGTCTTGTCGAACATCTCGGCCCGATTGCCGAATGCCGGCGCGTCGGTGCCGCTGTCGGTATGCAGGAACAGCATGTTGTACCAGCGGTCGGTCAGCCGCACCGACAGCAGGGCGCCCGGGCGCAGCGCCGGGTTGCCGACATTGAATTCGCGCTTCTGCGAAAACACCGTCTGGGCGAATTTGCCGCGCCGCCAGCCAACCAGGATCTCCTGCACCTCCGGGCCGTCGGTCAGCGCGAAGTCATACTCCGGCAGCTCGCGCTGCATCAGCGTCAGCACGTCGGCATTCTCGATCTCGAGCAGTCCGAACACGTCAGGCTGTTGCGCCAGGATGTGCGCGGCCACCTTCTTCAACCGTGCGTCGCCGCCGCGGAAATGTTCGATGTTCCAGGACAGCACCGAAAACAGCGTCGCTTCGCGCGGCATGGCAATTCTCCCGGGATGGATTGGATCGCGCATATGGTGCGCCGGGGTGCGCGCCTCAGGCAAGCAGGTTGAGGCTGCGGTTGTGCGCCGCGGCGGGCCCGATGCCCGCGGCCTCGCGTGCCCGCAATGGCGCCGTCACCCTTGACGGCGCCCGCGCCGGCCGCCGTGTGCCCGGGCGGTCGGGTGCCCAATGTGTGCACTGGCGCACACTGTTCGCGTCTTGAGCGTGAAATTTCGCGCGGCGTGCCAAAGGGACCCCTTAGTCTTCAAGGATTGCTGCCGTAGTATGCGTTTTACGGGCACTTTTTTCTGGATAGGAAACACCATGGCGCAAGATTCGCAGCGATTCCTCGGCAAATACCGCGAGATCGTTCTCGCAGTCGGATTTTTTCTGGTCTTCGACCTCGCGGTTCTGGTACTGAATTTCTACACTTCGTACCAGATCGCCGAAGATGCGGTATCGATCAACCTTGCCGGTCGCCAGCGCATGCTCTCGCAGCGCATGACCAAGGCGCTTTTGACCCTCGAAGCGGACTCGACGCAGGGCCGCCCGACCGAGACCGCGCGCGCCGAACTGAAGAAGACGGTGGGGCTGTTCGACGGTACGCTGGGTGGATTTCGCAGCGGCGGTACTGCCGTCGGCGGCGATGAAAAACCGGTGGCCCTGAACGCCGTCAAGACCGATCGCGGCCGGCAGGTACTCGACGACGCCTACTCGATCTGGGTGCCCTACCAGCAGGTTCTTGAGCCGGTGCTGG
The DNA here is from genome assembly GCA_016711925.1 of Candidatus Methylophosphatis haderslevensis. Lineage (GTDB taxonomy): Bacteria > Pseudomonadota > Gammaproteobacteria > Burkholderiales > Rhodocyclaceae > Methylophosphatis > Methylophosphatis haderslevensis. The sequence goes on along the minus strand of JADJSA010000016.1, from coordinate 50,121 downwards.
CCTCGCCCGCAGTCGAGCCGGAAAAACTGGCGGCTGCAGTCCAGTACGCGCGCGCCAACAATCTGAAGCTGCTCGGGCTGATGAACGATCTCACCACCGACATCGAGCAGGAAGCCTCGGCCAAGGCCCAGAAACTTCGCCTCGTGCAGACGCTCGGCATTGTGCTAGCGCTGCTCAACTTCGGCTTCATTCTGTTCAGGTTCATCCGCAAACTGCAGGAAAGCGATCGCCAGATCGAGCAGGCGCAGAAGGAGACGCAGGAGATCCTCACCACCGCCAAGGAGGGTCTGTTTCTGCTCGACTCGCAACGGCGCCTGGGAAGCCAGTTCTCGAGCTCGTTGCCGCACGTGCTGCGGCGCGAAATCGTGGCCGGGGCGGAGTTCTTTCCGATTCTGCAGCAGATGGTGCCCGCCGCCACCTTCGATGCGGCGCGTGATTACATCGATCTGCTGTTCGGCAACCGCGTCAAGGAAGGCCTGGTGGCCAGCCTCAACCCGCTGAGCGAGGTCGAGGTCAAGGTTGTCGACGAACTGGGAAGCAGCCGCAGCCACTTTCTCGCGTTTCAGTTCAACCGCGTCGTCGCGGATCAGCAGATCACGCACCTGCTTGTCACGGTGCAGGATGTGACCGAGCGCGTCAATCTGACCGCCCAGTTGGCCGAGGCGAAGGGGCAGGCAAAGATCGAACTCGAAATTCTGCTGCGATTGCTGAGTACCGACCAGGCCGTGCTCGCGCGTTTCCTGGGCACCATGGAACAGTCGCTCAAGCATATAAACGCCCAGTTCAAGAGCGCGGCGGAAACCGGCGGCGAGGATCTGCGGCAGATAGTCAATCACGCCTTCCGTGCGATTCACGCCCTCAAGGGCGAGTCGGCAGCGCTCGGCCTGGAGATGTTCGAAACCCTGGCTCACGAGTTCGAGAAGGATCTTGTCGGCGTGCGGGAGAAGAAAGTCATCGAGGGCGACGATCTGGTGAAACTCACCGTGCGCTTGAATGAATTCTTCGAGCGTTACACCATGGTCAAGAACATCATCGACCGCATCGCGCATACCGGCCAGACGAGCGGCAGCGCCAGCGTGGCGGCGCAGTTTCTCGACAGCATGCGCAAGCTCGCGGATCGGATTGCGACCTCGCAGGAGAAGCAGGTGCAACTCTCGGCCGAGCTTGCGGGGCTGGACAAGCTGCCGGAAGAAGTTTCCGGCAAGGTGCGCAACATCGCGTTCCAGATGCTGCGCAATGCCATCACCCACGGCATCGAGCCGCCGCAGGAGCGAGCGAGCGCCGCCAAGCCGGCCGGCGGCACGGTGTTCATCGCCTGCAAGGAACTCGGCGGCGGGCAGTTCGAATTCGTTCTGCGCGACGATGGCCGCGGACTGGTGCCCGAGCGCTTGCGCGCCGCCATGGTCAAGTCGGGCCGCTACTCCGAGGCGCAGGTGCGCGCGCTCGACGACCAGCAAGTGGTGATGAAGATCTTCGAACCCGGCTTCTCGACCGCCACCCGTGTCGACATGGATGCCGGACATGGCATGGGCATGGATGTGGTGCGCGACAAGATCAGGGCGCTCGGCGGGCATCTGCACCTGACGTCGCGGCCGAACCAATTCACCGAGTTCACCATCCGCTTCGCGTCGGAACTCGCAACCGCGCATGGCGTTGCCTGAGCCCGGGGAAGAGCGACTTGAAACTGTTGATCGTTGACGATTCGAACATCATCCGCAGCCGCATCGCCCGGCTTGCCGGCGACAGCCGGATGCCGCCTTGCCAGATAGTCGGGCTGGCGAAGAACGGCAGCGAAGCGCTCGGCCTGTTCACGCAGAGCAAGCCCGATGTCGTGACGATGGATCTGACGATGCCCGAGATGGACGGCATCCAGTGCATCGAGGCGATCGTCGCCCTCGATCCCAATGTACTGATTCTGGTCGTCTCGGCGCTGAGCGACAAGGCGACGGCCATCCGCGCCCTGATGAAAGGCGCCCAGGGATTCCTCTACAAGCCATTCACCGACGAACAACTCATCGGCGCTCTCAAGGAACTGGTGGCATGAGCATGAGCGATATCACCGAGCAGGAAATCAAGGTTTTTCTGGACGCAGTCGACACCTACTTCTCGCAGATCACCAGGGAACGTGCCGCGGTGCGCGCAGCCTACCTTGCCGACGGCGACCACCTGCCGCAGACCTACGATTTCACCGGACTGATCGCGGTCTCCGGCCAATACCGCGGCTGCCTGTATTTTTCCGCGCCCGCGGTCATGCTGCGCCATTTGCTGCTGGTGATGGAAGAGCCCAGCCACAGCGACGAGAACTTCCTCGATGCAGTCGGCGAGATTGCCAATACGCTTGCCGGCAACTCGCGCAAGCACTTCGGCGAAACCATGGCGATCTCGGTGCCGGTGACCATGAAGGGCGCACCCGAACGCATCAAGTCGTCGGTGCGGGCGCGGCCCTACGTCATCATGGTGAGCTGGAAGAAATACAACGCATCGCTGGTGGTCGACATCGAACGAAACGACTGACGGCCGCCCCGGCGTCAATCGACTACCCCGGCATCGCAAGTCCACCTGCCCCGAAACCCGCGTGGAATGGCGCTCTGCGGCCCGCCTGTCGCGGAAGCGCCTATCCATCGGCATCCTGGCATTGCCTGCCTGAAGATCGCCATTGCATGCGGCTCGCAGCCTGCTTCGCCGCGGCGCCGATCGATGGCATGATGGCGGTCCGATCCGCCGGAGTGCCGCATTGAACGAACCTAATCCCAATGACATGCGTACCGCGAAGATCGACTTCTCGGTCGCCGGCCGCGCAGTATCGCTGCAGGTACAGGTGCCGGCCGGCCCGGTGAGTCCGACCCGGCTGCTGCCGCTGGCCTACGCGCTCGCCAACACCATCGTAGACATGGCGGTCCAGGCGCAGCCGGAGACGGTCAGTTGCAGCAGGGGCTGTTACGCCTGCTGCCTGCAACTGGTGCCGGTTTCCACCATCGAGGCGCGCGCCATCCACGCGCTGGTGCAGGCGCTCGAGGAGCCGCGGCGCAGCACGGTGCGCGCGCGCTTCGCCGATGCCTGCCGGACGATGGAAGCCGCCGGCCTGATGGAAGGGCTGCGCGACTTCTCCCGCATTGCCAAGCAGGATCTGGTCGCCTTCGGGCACGACTACTTCGCCCATCGCGTGCACTGCCCGTTTCTCGAAGACGAGTCGTGCTCGATCTACGCCGAGCGGCCGGTCATCTGCCGCGAATTTCTCGTCACCTCGGATGCCCGGCACTGCGACAACCCGTCGGCGCAAACCATACGGCGGATCGAACTCGATGCGCGGGTCTCGCGCGCCCTGCCGGCGCTCGAAGCGCCGGACGTCGCGCCGGCGATGCCGTGGATTCCGCTGATACTCGCGCTCGAATGGGTCGACGCGCATCCCGACGACAACGAGCGCCCCGGCCCCGAGCTGCTGCAGGCGTTGTTCGCCCGACTATCCGGCAAGGATTTGCCCGCCCCGCCGGGCCTCGGCGCATAGCGGCAACGCAGGGCGCCCGGCGCCGCGGCTCGGGTCGCAGTCAGGCGGCTTGATAGAATCGGCCGATGCGCGTTGAATCCCCCTTCGCCCGAATCATCGAGTCGCCGGTCGTCCAATCGATTCGCATGGGCGGCGCAGCATTGCTGGTCTGCCTGCTGTGCGTCGCGCCGGCCCGCGCCCAGACCGGCACCCGGCTGGCGCTCGACATCGAGGCACCGGCCGAGTTGCGCGCGCTGCTCGATCGCCATCTCGATCCCGGCGCCTCCGCCGGTGAGGCCGACGCGGCCGAGCGCGTGCGCCTGCTGCGCAGCCTGCGCAAGCAGAGCGCCGATCTGCTCGCCACCGAAGGCTACTTCACGCCCGTCATCGAAGTGACGGGCGACAAAGGCGAGCGCCCGCGCGTGAAGATCGACCCCGGTCCGCGCGCCACCGTCCGCTCGGTCGAACTGAGCTTTGCCGGCGACATATCGCAGGCCGGCGAGGCGCGCGCGGCACGACTGGCCGGGCTGCGCGCCGCCTGGCCGCTGGGCGAAGGGCAGCCGTTCCGCCAGCAGGCGTGGGACGCAGCCAAGCAGGCGCTGCTGCAGCGCCTGCTGGCCGAAGACTATGCCGCCGCACGCATCGACGACAGCCGCGCCGAAGTCGATCCGGCCAGCGCCGCCGTCGCGCTGCGCGTGGTCTATGACAGCGGGCCGGCCTTCACCCTCGGCGCGCTGGAAGTTCAGGGCCTGGAGCGATACGATCGTGCGCTGATCGACCGTTACAGCAAACTCAAACCCGGCGAGCGCTACAACCAGGAGCGGCTGCTCGAACTGCAACGCACGCTGCAGAACACGCCGTATTTCTCATCGGTACTGGTCGACATCGACAACGATCCGGCCAATCCGTCGGCGGTGCCGGTGCGGGTTAGGGTGGCCGAGGCAAGGCGCATGCGCCTGTCGTTCAGCGGCGGCTACAGCAGCAACAACGGACCGCGCGCCGAGGTCAGCTACCGCCATGCCAACATCCTCGACCGCGGCTGGCAACTGTCGAGCGGATTTCGTGTCGACCGGCTGGGTCACCTCGGGTTTGCCGACATTCACCTGCCACCCACCGGCAAGGACTACCGCGACAGCTTCGGCGTTCTGAGCGAGACCAGCGATAATCAGGGTCTCAAGACCAGCCGCAATGGTATCGGCGCGGTGCGCAGCCGCACCAGGGGCAAGATCGAGACGCGGCTGTCGCTCAACTTCGAGCGCGAGAAGCGCAGCGTCGATGGCGGCGAGGACACCCGCATCGATGCGCTGGTGCTCAACTACGCGTGGACCTGGCGCGACGTCGACAACCCGGTCGATCCGCGGCGCGGCCGGGTGTTCCATGCGCAACTCGGCGGTGCGAGCAAGCTGCTGGCCTCGGACCAGAATTTTCTGCGTGGTCTGGTGCGGGCGCAGAAATACTGGCCGGTGTTCGAGCGCGACATGCTGACTGCGCGCGCCGAACTCGGCTGGATCGGCGCCAGATCGCGCGCCGGCATCCCCGAAGGCTATCTGTTTCGCGCCGGCGGCGCGCAGTCGGTGCGCGGCTACAGCTACCAGGGACTCGGCGTGCGCGAGAACGATGCCATCGTCGGCGGGCGCTACATGACAGCGGCAAGTCTGGAGTATGTCCGCTGGTTCTCCGCCGACTGGGGCGGTGCGGCGTTCTTCGACGTCGGCGATGCCACCGACAAACTGGGCGATCTGTCGAACCCGGCGCGCGGCTTGGGCATCGGCGCGCGCTGGCGCAGTCCGGCCGGCCCGCTGGCGTTCGACCTCGCCTACGGCCAGCGCGAGCGCAAGCTGCGGCCGGTGTTCTCGATCGCCATCGCTTTCTGAGCCATGCCAGACCCCGCCACCCCGCCGGAGAACAAACCCGCTGCGCCGCCGCAGCCCAGGCGTTCGCCCCGCCTTGCCCTGCTGGCGGCAATCGTGCTGCCGGCGACTTTGTTGCTGGGGATGTTGTGGCTGCTCGCCAGCGAAGCCGGCCTGGGCGCGCTCGCCACGCTGGCCGGGCGTCTGTCGGGCAATGCATTGGTCATCGACGGCGCGCAGGGCCGCCTGCTCGGACCGCTGCGCTTTGCCGAAGTGCGCTTCGACGGTGCCGACACGCGCATCCGGGCACGCGACATCGCGCTCGATTGGCGATTCGGGATTTCGCCCGAGCGCCGCTTGATTCTTCCGCAGATCGGGATTGGCGCGCTCGACCTGTCGCTCCGCCCGAGCGATACCCCGCCGGCATTGCCTGCCGATCTCGCACTGCCGCTGGCGCTGCAGATCGACCGGCTGCAGATCGACCGGCTGCGTCTGCAGGGCTGGCTGGCGCAATCGGCCGCCCCCGCGCCCAGTCTTATCGAGATCGACAATATCGCAGCGCGCCTGCAAAGCGACGGCCGCCATCACCAGCTTACCGAGTTGCGCCTGAGCACGCCGTTCGGCAGCCTCAACGGCAAGGCGACCCTCGACGGCACCAAGCCCTTCACGCTCGAAGCCACGCTGCGCGCCGAAGGCGAACGCGAGGCCAAGCACTACGTCATGGATGCCACGGCGCACGGCCCGCTCGATGCGCTGGCTGTGAACGCCAGGGCCAGCGGATGGAACCTCGCCGGCGAAGCCGATCTCGCCGTCACACCGTTCTCCGCGGTACCGCTGCACCGGGCCAGGGTTCGCGTCGGAGAGATCGATCCGGCGGCCTTTTCGCCCGGTGCGCCGCGCGCCGCACTGCAGATCGTGGCCGATCTGACGCCCCGCATCGTCGAGCCCGGCACGGCAAAGCCGGGCGCCGGTCCGCTCGACGCATGGGTGCTGGCTGGCCCGATCGAAGTCTTCAATCGCGAGCCGGGGCCGTTCGACCGCGGCGCACTGCCGTTTGCGCGGCTCAATGCCAATGCACTATGGCGGCAGGGCAGGCTGGCGCTCGACGACGTGGTGCTCGTCTCGTCCGGCCGCGAGCCCGGCCGCCTGACCGGCACGGCATCGCTCGACACCGGCAGCGATCCGACGGTACGCCTGCAGTTTGCGGTGAGCGCGCTCGATCCGCGCGAATGGGTCTCGTCGCTCAAGCCGGCTCGCCTCGGCGGCGAGATTTCCGCCGTGGCCAGCATCGCCGAGCAAACGCTGCAGGCGCGGCTGCGCGAAACGGGCGCCCGCAGCATCGTGCGCGCCGGCCCGCCCTGGCAGGCCGATCTTGCATTGCGACACAAGGATGGCGTGCTCGACTTCTCCCGCCTGCAGCTTGCCGCCGGCGATGCGCTGCTCGATGCCGCCGGCAAGCTGCAGCTCGGCGGCAACCAGTCGTTCGACATAAGTGGCAAACTCGCGCGCTTCGATCCCGGCCTCTACGCCGAGGTGCCGCACGCGCGTTTGACCGCCGATCTGTCCGCGCATGGCGTGCTCAAGCCGCAGCTTGGCGCCGCTCTGCGCTTCGACATGCACGACAGCCAGCTCGCCACGCGCGAGGGCATGCGCGCGCTCGTCGGCAAGGGCGAATTGCAGATCGAGCCCGGGCGGCTCGTCAATGCCGATGTGGCGCTCGACCTCGCCGGCAACAGGCTGACTGCCAACGGCGCATTCGGCCGCACCGGCGATCTGCTCAAGTTCGTGGTCGACGCGCAGAAGCTCGATGCGCTCGGCATGGGCGTCAGCGGCCGTCTCGAGGCAGCGGGGCAGATCGGCGGCACCTTGTCCCAGCCCAGTGGCGAGGTGAGGGCCAGCGCCGCCGCATTGCGCCTGCCCGACCTGCTGCTGGTCGATGCGGCGACGCTCATAGCGCAATTGCGCGACGGGCCGGGCGGCCGTTTCGAAGCGGCGCTCACCGCCAGCGGCCTGCGCAAGGCCGCCGCTCAGCCAGCGCTGGCCGAACGCGTTGCGCTCGACATCAGCGGCACGCGCGGCAACCACAAGCTGCAGGGCAGCGCGCGTTTGGGCGGCGAGGATGCGCTGGATTTCGCCGCCAGCGGGGGCCTACTCGACGGGCTGGCGTGGAAGGGCACCGTCGAGCGCCTAGCGCTTGAGCGGTCGGGGCACCGGCTTGCACTGTCTGCCCCGGCACCGCTCATGCTGGCGGCGACCCAGGCGGCATTCGGTCCGGCCGAACTGCGCACCACCACCGGTCGCCTGCGGCTCGGCGAAGCGCGCTGGTCGCCGGATGGTTGGTCGAGCCGCGGCGAACTTGACGGCCTGCAGGTCGGCATCGCGCTCGATGCGCAGCAACAGGCCAACACCAAAGGGCGCACGCTGACCCTCGGCGGCAACTGGGATCTGCGCGCCGCGGCGCATCTGGATGGCACGCTAACCCTGTTCCGCGAGGCAGGCGACCTCAGCCTTGGCGGCGACACGCCGGTGTCGCTCGGCCTGCGCGAGTTGCAGCTCAAGCTCGTGGCGCAGCAGGACCGCGTCAACGCCACGCTCGACGCGACCGGCGAACAACTCGGTCAGCTCAATGCGCGTGCCGCGCTGGCGCTGGAGCGCGACGGCCATCTCTGGAAAGTCGCGCGGGCTGCGCCGCTCGAAGGCGATGCGCGTTTCGCCATGCCGTCGCTTGCCTGGATCGGCCCGCTGATCGGCCCCAACGTGCAGATTGGCGGCGCCCTCGGCGGAAATTTCACTCTCGGCGGCTCGCTCGCCCGTCCCGATGCGCGCGGCTCGGTGCGCGCTGCCGGCGTCCATCTCGCGCTCGTGGAACATGGATTGCGCTTGAGCGACGGCGAGATCGACGTCGATCTCACGCACGAACGTGCAAAGCTTGCGCGCTTCGACTTCCGCGCCGATCCGCGCGTCAAGCCGCGCGATGTGCGGGTCGGCTATGCCGAACTGGCCGGCACGCCGGGCCGCTTGACCGGCAGCGGCGAGATCGAACTGGCCGGCGGCAAGGGCAGCATCGTGCTCACCGCCGACCGCCTCGCCGTGCTGCAGCGGGCGGATCGCTGGCTCATGATGTCCGGCGAGGCGCGCCTCACCACCGCCTGGGATGCACTGGCGCTGGCGGGCAAGCTGCGCGCCGATGCCGGCTACATCGAATTCGCCGCCGCGCCACCGCCGGCGCTGGGCGATGACGTTGTGGTGCTCGGCCGCGGGCAAAAGGCGGCTCGCACGTTCCGGCTCGACATGGATCTCGAGGTCGACCTCGGCCGCAGCCTTTATTTCAAGGGGCGCGGGCTGGACGCGCGCCTCGCCGGTGAGGCGCGGCTGCGCGCCGACGGTCGCGGCCCGCTGCGTGCGACCGGCTCGATCCGCACCCGCGGGGGCACCTACGACGCCTACGGCCAGTTCCTGACCATCGAGCGCGGCATCATCAACTTCCAGGGGCCGATCGAAAATGCCGGCCTCAATGTGCTCGCAGTGCGCAGCGGACTGCCGGTGGAAGCCGGCGTCGAAATCACCGGCACCATGCTGACACCGCGCGTGCGCCTGGTGTCCGAGCCGTCGGTGCCCGACGCCGAGAAACTTTCGTGGATCGTGCTCGGCCGCGGCCAGGAGCAGGCCGGCGGCACCGACTCGGCACTGCTGCTGTCGGCCGCCAGCGCGATTCTTGGCGACAAGGCTGGTGGCATATCGCGCCAGTTGGCGCAGAGCCTCGGCCTCGACCAGATCTCGGTCACCAGCGGCGACATCGACGGCGGCGGCAGCCGCCTTTCCGGCAGCACGGTCGCGGGCTCCACTTCCGGCACGCGCGACGCGGGACTTTCTTCGCAGATCGTCAGCGTCGGCAAGCGCCTGTCGGCCGACGCGTTCCTGTCCTACGAGCAAAGCCTTGCCGGCGCCGCCAGCGTGGTCAAGCTCACCTACAACCTGTCGCGCAGGCTGTCGGTCATCGGCCGCGCCGGCACCGACAACTCGGTCGATCTGCACTACTCGATCTCGTTTCCCTGAGCCGCCAGCCGGCTTGCGCCCCAGTTAGTGGGCCGGATACTTGGTCGGGTCGGTGATCTTCTCGACCACCTTGGCCAGCTCGGCCATGGTTATCTTGTCGTCGTAGATGCCGGCGCCGACATGGATGCCGCTGGCGAACGAGACGTCGGCAGCCAGCGTGTAGGTAATCTTGCGCGACAGCGCACCGGCTCCCGGTTTCTGCCACGCGTACTCGACCCATCCGCCAGGGCTGGCGCCGACCTTGCAAAGCTCCTTGAAAATATACTTGCCGGCGTTGTCGGTGATCTGCATGATCGGACGTCCGACCAGATCGGGCCGCATCGGATGGGCGACCATCCGATCCTGACGGCAATCGAAGACGAATACGTAACTGTCCTTCCACACCCATCGGCCGCTGGCGTTGTTGAAGTCGGCGTAGCCCGAGGCGCCCTTGCCTTGCAGATAGCGTGCCGCTGCCTGCACCTTGGCAACCGCCTCGTCCGCTGTCGCCGCATCGGCAGCCATGACAGGGCCATGGAAAAACCCGGCGCCAAGCAGGACGCCGATCGCGGCAAAGGTCTTGATCATCCCATTCATGTTCTTCTCCATTCGCTTCTCGCGCGCGAGCCCGTCCAGCTCGGGCTGCGCTGCAGATTGTTCCGGTTCGTCGATTCAGTGAGCGCCGGACAGCGTTGTCGCTGCCTGCGCCGGTGCGCTCGAACCGCCGATGAAGGGCTTGCCCACGGGCAGCACATCGCGGCCGTATACGTCGGCGAAAATCAGGTGCGCCATGATGTACCACGCCATGGCGGCAGTCGCCATAAGTTCGTAGCCGGCGACGACGGTCAGCTGCGGCCAGCCGAAATGCGCCAGATCGAGAAGTATGAAGCCGATCAGCAGCAGCGTGAATGTCAGGCCGAGGGCGCCGTTGATGCGCAGCGCGCCGATCCACAGGATGGCCGTAAACGCTGTCCATGCCACCAGAAACCAGCCGATGTCGGTCTTGCTGGACACGTAAAGATCATAATGGTTGCCGATCAGCAGAAGTGCCAGGGCGATCCAGAAACAGCCGTAGGCGGTAAACGCGCAATAGCCGAAATTGTTGCCCGTTTTCATCTCCTGCAGGCCGGCGATCATCTGCGCCAGGCCGCCGAAAATCAGCCCGAGCCAGACCACCGGGCCGAGGCCCATCCAGCCGACGTTGTGGAACTGCAAGACCATCGTAGTCAAACCGAACCCTGCCAATCCGACCACCGCCGGATTGCCGAGCTTCTGCTCTGCCATTTGTGATTCCTCCCAAAGACTTGAACACCTGATTCCCGCCGGTTTTGCTGGTGCGCCCGTCGCAACAACGCCGACAAGCTGGGATCTATGGTCCTGATCTAGCAGGACCCTGCGGGAAGCTGTGGCCCGCAGTACCTGACGCGGGTGACGAATTATATCGTGGCATCCCGCAGTACGGCAAAAACTGGCTGGCGTCGATTCGAATCGGGCCGGCGCATGTCGGGCCCGGAACATGGTGGCGCAGGGAATGACTTATGGGTAGCGCCGAAAGAGAGCGGGCGCGGCCGCGCCGGCGTCCGATTCAACGGCGCCCACCGCCCGGTGCCACCGGGCGGGGAACGGAGGGCGATGCAAGGATTCCGGTCAGTCGCCTCGCTTGGTGACGACGACTTCGAGGTACTCGGCCGGCACCACCAGCGACGCCTCGCCGGCGATGTTGGATTGGTGCAGCAGTTGCGCGATGTCTTCGGCCAGTGCGTTCTGCGCGGCCGGATCGAGCGCCGCGAACGCCTTGTGCGTCGGGCCATAGAACTCGCGGAACACCTGTATCCAGTGGGCGGCTGAGCGATAGCGGAACTTGAAATCCCTGCGCTCCATGCGAATATCGGACGACCGCTCGCCGAACATCTCGGCGATATGCGATTCGGTTCCCCACATCGCAGGCGACTGCAGGCCCGCGGGCGGCGGCAGGTAGGCGCCGATGATCTTGAAGAGCTGTCCGATGAAACCTTCCGGCGTCCAGTTCGCCAGGCCGATCCGCCCGCCGCTGCGCAGCACGCGCAACATTTCGCCCGCGGTGCGGCGGTGATCGGGTGTGAACATCGCGCCGAACGTGGATAGCACCACGTCGTAACTGCCATCGGCAAACGGCAGATCTTCCGCATCGGCAACCTGGAAGCTCACCGCCAACCCCTCGGCCATGGCGCGCGCCCGGCCTTTGTCGAGCAGCGCCGGCACGTAGTCGGTGGATGTGACATCGGCATGGCGGCGCGCGGCGGCGAGCGTGGCGTTGCCATTGCCGGCCGCGACATCGAGCACGCGTTCGCCGGCCCGCACGTCTACCGCCTCGGCCAGCGATTCGCCGACGCCTTGCAGCGTGACGCCGATGACCGCGAAGTCGCCACTGGCCCAGGTGGCCTGCTGGCGTTGTTTGATCGCCGCAAAGTCCGGTGGCGTGGCGGATGATGCCGTGGGCATCGAGCGTGTGGTGGCTGCGGGGATGGTCATGTTGTGTACTCCTTTGACTAGGGTTGCCTCGGTCGGGCGGCAGCAGGCAACGGCGCCGAACGCGCGCCCATGCCCCGTGCCGTTTGCCGGATCGATCGATCGTTGGCGCCCTGGTCGCCGAGTCATGGGCGCGGCGCGAACCGCGAACCCCGGCCGCACCGATCTCGCGGGCACCGCGGGGCGCCGACGATGAATCTGCCGTGCAGTCTGCAGGGCAGATGCGTCAGTTGGATGTCGTCGAAAGCGCCGTGTTGTTTCGATTGTTTCGGCGCACGTCGCCGGCTGCGGAACCGGCGACTTGCATCGGGCACACCGCCCGGGCGGGCGGCGTGCGATCAGGACGGGCGTTTGGCGGCGATTTCGTCGGCGTATTTGCGGTCGGCGCTTAGGATGTGCTTGACCAGCCATTCCCGCAGCAAGTGCATCAGCGCCACCCCGACACCGGGCGCACCCTCGTTGATGCGGGTGCGAAACCCTTCGATCTCGGCGACGAAGCGACGATGGGTTTCCTTGTGGCCGGCCGATCCGCCATAGCCGTGCTGATCGAAGAATTTCTCTTCAAAGGCGAAGTGATGGCGCGTGTAGTCGACCAGTTCGTCAACCAGCGACGAAACTGCCGAGCGGGAGTTCCCCTGGCGCATGGCATCGTTCAGACCATTGATGATGCCAACCAGTTTCCGGTGCTGGCTGTCGATGTCGGCGATGCCCAGATGGAGCGCCGGCGTCCATTCGATCAGCGGGCGCCCAGCCGGCGAACCGCCCGCTCGACCGGTATGCGCAGCTTGTTCCTCCGGCACGCGGAAGCGGCTGACCACCTGGAACAGTTCGTCGGCCGCGTGTTCCAGCGCGGTTGCGGTCTGCATGCTGTGGCTTGTAACAACCTCGGTGCGCGCCGACATGTCGAGCGCCTGGCCGGCGTTGGCAACGATGGTCTGGGTGCGCTCGGTTTGCGCCTGCGCGGCCTGCGCCAGGCTGCTGATCTTCTGCAGCGTTTCGTGCGACTCCTGGCTGATGCGGCGCAGGGCATCGGCTGCCTGGCCGGCCTTGCTTACGCCGGAGGCGATGACCGGGCCGGCGGCGTCCATTGCCGCGACCGCGCTTCCAGTGTCTGCCTGAATCGCACCGATGGTGCGCGATATCTCCTGCGTCGCCGAGGCGGTGCGTTCGGCCAGCTTGCGCACCTCGTCCGCCACCACCGCGAAGCCGCGCCCCTGGTCGCCGGCGCGGGCTGCCTCGATGGCCGCATTGAGCGCCAGCAGGTTGGTCTGTTCCGCGATTTCCTTGATCACGCTGGCGATCTTGCCAATCTCCTGCGCACGCGCGTCGAGCTGGCGGATGATCTGCGAGGTTCCCTGCACGCTGCCCGCGATGCTGTTCATCTCTGCCGAGGCGGACTTCGCCAGCGCCTCGCCCTGCAGCGAGAACTCGGCCACGTCCTGCGAGTGCCCGCGGGTTTCCTGCGCCAGTGCGGATACCTGCATCACGCTGCGCGAAATGTCCTCGATCGCATCCTTGGTCTGGCCGGTTGCTCCCGACTGCATCTGCGCCGCGAGGCAGATTTCGTTCGATTCGGCCGACAGCGTGTCTACGCTTCCAGCCACCTGGCGCGCGCTGCTCATGATGTGGCCCAGCATCGCCCGCAACTCGTTCTGCATATTGGCGAGGGCCGCGAGAATGCTGCCTTCTGTGCCGGCGCCCACCTGCACGGTGCCGGTGAGATCCCCGCCGGCGATTCGGTTTGCCACATCCACCGCGTAGGCCGGCTCGCCGCCCAGCTTGGCCAGCATGCAGCGGCGAATCCAATGGGCGGCCGCGGCGAGCAGTACCACTACCGCCAGGGCCATCAGCAGATTGAACTTTGCGCGTTGCAAAAATGCGCTGCCCACATCGTCCAGGTAAACGCCTGAGCCGATGACCCATTGCCACGGCTCGAAACCCTGCACGAACGAGGTCTTGTCCACGCTCTCCTTGCTGTTCGGAACCGGCCACGAATAGCTGACGAAGCCTTGCCGCTCGCGGCGCACCGCCTCGACGAACAGCACGAACACCTTGCGGCCCGCCGGGTCGGCATAGGTCGACAGATCCTTGCCGTCGAGTTCCGGCTTGGTCGGATGCATCACCATGCGCGGGCTCATGTCGTTGATCCACAGGTAGCCGTTCTGCCCCCAGCGCATGGCGCGCACCGCCTCCATCGCCTGCTTCTCTGCGACCTCGCGAGTGAGCTTTCCCTCCTTTTCCAGTAGCTGGAAGGCGGCCACCGTCGAGATTGCCGCCTCCACATGTTGGCGCGCTGCCGTCATCCGGTCGTTCGTCATTGTGCTGCGCAGTGCAAGCAGTGACAGCACCGCTATGCCGACTACGCCGGCCAGCGCAATTCCCGCCAACAAGAGCAACTGCGTGCCAAAACGCAAGGATCTTCCAGTCATTGAAGCGACTCCTGGTCAACAACATCCGCAATCCGGTCTCAACGCGGACGATGAGGGCTGTCGTCGCGCCCATCCCTGGCACCGGCCGTATGCCGAGCATTACGTCGTGGGGCAGGTGAACTTTAGCGGGGCGTGCTCGGGTGTCATCCGAATGACCGCGCCACAATCGGCACGATCGGGCGTCGCGATCCGCATCGGCATCCGATGGACTTGCCCGCTTTCCGACCGTATGCTGTGCCTCGTGAATCTGCGACAGCCGGGGAGGATGGGCAGGCATGGAGTCATTCGATAACGGCAATGCCGGACGGCGGCAACAGCGGCCGCTCGAGTTCATCTTCATGCTGACCCGCGACGACATGACCGTGCCCGACGCGCTGGCCGTGTACCAACAGATCCGGGACATCCCCGGGCTGCGCTACGTGGGTTTCAAGGACGTCGGCCTGCCGCTGCCGCAGTTGCGGCAACTGGCCGAGGCGATCCATGACGGCGGCCACACGGTGATGCTCGAAGTGGTCAGCCTGAGCGAGGCCGATGAACTGAACTCGGCGCGCGGCGCGCTCGCCATCGGTGCCGACTACCTGCTTGGCGGCCGCCGCGCCGCACAGGTGGTGCCGCTGCTGGCGGGCAGCCGGATCAAGTATTTTCCGTTCTGCGGCGAGACGGTCGGTCACCCGACGCGCCTGCTCGGCCCGAGCGATGCGATCGTGGCCGACGCGATCCGGCTCGCCGGCATCCCGGGTGTCGATGGCCTCGATCTGCTGGCCTATCGCTTCGACGGCGACGTGGCGCGGCTGGCCGAGGCGGTGGTGGCGGCGGTCGACGTGCCGGTGATCGCCGCCGGCAGCATCGACTGCGGCGAGCGCATCGAGGCCGTCGATCGTGCGGGCGTTTGGGGCTTCACCGTCGGCAGCGCGATCTTCGACGGCAGCTACGGCGCCGGGCCGTTGCCGCAGCGGGTTGGCGCCGTGCTGGCCGCCGCGGCGCGCGCCTGACCGTTCGACAGCCGCGCAAGCCGCCAGCCAGCCGACGGCCGGCGCTCCCGGGCAGTCCCTGGAGGCCGCGTGGATAGGCGATCTTCAGGCAGGCATGGCTGGAATGCCCGTGCTTAGGCGCTTCTGGCTTTGCCTGCCCGCAGCGCACCAGCCGGTGCGGCTTCCAGGCTTGCTGCTATCGCAGATCCCGCGACCCTGCCCCCGGCGCCCGCGGCTCGGCGGGCGCACGGCCGCCGGCTCAAGTTTGCCCGCGCCATATCGTAACGCCTACGAACGAAACGTGCGCTTGTTGCCGGAAAGACATTCCATGCTGAGATCATTATTGAAGAGGTTCGACCACTTGACCTTCCGTGCCACCGCGCTGCTCGCCGTCGGCCTGCTGGGCGCGTTTGCCGCGGTGCTGGCCCACCAGGCATGGCTGGCCTGGTGCGAGGTGCACGACGCGCAGGGGACCATCGAGATCAACCGCATGGCCGACGCCATCATCGAGTCGGCAGCGCAGCGCGCCCTGGAACGCGGTGCCACCACGGCGGCGATTTCCGCGGTAACGGCGCCTGCCGCGCTGGTCGAGAAAGTGCGCGGCTTTCGCGCCAGGGGCGACCAAGCCTGGGCGCAGGCGCTGGTTACCGCAGAGCATCTCGCGCAGACAGCCGGCGCCGACGGCCTTTACCCGCTCCTGCTCAAGCAGGCCAAGGGCGACCACGACGCGCTGATCGCCGCCCGGGTGCGCGTCGACGCGCTGCTTGGCGGCGGCAAGCGCGACCTCGGCCCCGAGGAGTGGATCAAGACCATCACCGCTGCCATCAAGTCGGGGGCGCGCTTGCGTCAGGTGGCGTTCTCCAGCCCGGCCGTCGATCCCCGGGTGGCGTTCGCCAACCAGGTGACCAAGAACCATCTCTGGCATGCCAGCGAATTTGCCGGACTCGAGCGCGCCAACGTTGCCGCGCTGATCAACAGCAAGGCACCCGCGGTCACGGCCAAGATCCGGCAACTCGTCGGCTACCGGACGACTGTGGAAGGCAGCCTGGACGAAGTGCTGCGCGAGCGAAACATCGCCGATGCCGATCCGCAGGTCGTCGCGGCGATCGCGGCGATGGATAAGACTTTCCTGCAGGAATTCGGCCAGGTGCGCAAGAACGTCCTGCGCGAGGCCGAGGAAGCATTCGACGACTCCAACCCCGATCACTACTCGATCAAGGCGACCGACTGGTTCGATGCCGCGACCAAGGGCATCAACAGCATTCTCGCGGTGTCGACTGCGGTCTCGGCACATGCCGCGGCCCAGGCCGGGCAGGTGCTGGACGAGGCGACGCGCCGGTTCTGGCTGACCGTCGCGGCGCTGAGCGCCGTGCTCGGCGCGATCGTCGTCTGTGGCTCGCTGCTGCTGCGCAAGCTGCGCAAGATAGACCTGCTGCGCCGCTCGATGGCCGATCTGGCGCAGGGGCAGGGCGACCTGACGCGGCGCCTCGACGTCGACAGCCGCGACGAAATCGGCCAGGCCGCGGACGCCTTCAACCGATTCGTCGCCAAACTGCAGGAGATCCTGCGCGAGGTGCAGGCCGGCATGGGCGAGGTGTCGGCGGCTGCCGCCCAGCTCGATGCCAGCGGCCAGGCGCTGCGCCAGCGCTCGCAGGATCAGTCGGGCAGCGCAGCCGCGGCGGCGGCGGCGGTGGAGCAGTTGACGGTAAGCATCAGTCATGTCGCCGACTTCAGCCGCGACACCGCCGAGGTGTCGCGCGAAGAAGATCGCCTGGCCGAGGACGGCGACCAGGTGGTGCGCCGCTTCGCCGACGAGATGGGCGAGATCGCCGACTCGTTTGCCCGCTCGACCGCCACCGTTTCCACGCTCGGCGAGCGCACCGAGCAGATCGGCGGCATCGTCAACGTCATCAAGGACATCGCCGACCAGACCAATCTGCTGGCGCTCAACGCCGCGATCGAAGCGGCGCGCGCCGGCGAGCAGGGCCGCGGCTTTGCGGTGGTCGCCGACGAGGTGCGCAAGCTCGCCGAACGCACCGCGGTGGCCACCCGCGAAATCTCCGGGATGATCGATGGCATCCAGTCCGGCACGCGCGAAACCATCGACGGCATGGAGAGCAACCGTCAGCGCGTCGGCGAGGGCGTCGAGATCGCCCATCGCGCGGCGCAGACCCTGGAGCAGATCCGGCTCGGCGCGCATCGCGTGCTGGACAAGGTGAGCGACATCGCCAGTTCGACCCAGCAGCAGAGTTCCACCAGCCAGGATCTGGCGCGCAGCGTCGAAAACATGGCGCAGATCGCCGAGCGGAACGGCATCGAAGTCGACCGCACCACCCATGCCGCGGGCGATCTGGCCGCGCTGTCGCAAAAGCTCGGTGGATTGATCGGGCGCTTCCGCGTCTGACCGATGCGCAGCGGCGCTGCGGCGATGCTTCCGCCCGGCGGCTAACCGGCCGCCTTGGACCAGCGGCGCGGCACGGGTTGCCCGCTCCCGCGATGGCGCGCCGGCTTGTGCGCCGGGGCAGCGGCGAGACCGCCGGGCAACGGCCGGGCGTCGCGGCGGCGCCGCCACCCCGCTTCATCGACGGCCACTGGAACGCCTGTGCCGCCTGCTCGACGCAGGCCGCCCAGGTGTAGCCGCCCATTTCCGCACGCAGCCTGGCGGCGGCGCGGCGCGCGCCCTCGGGATTGTCGGCCACCTGCTTCAGCGAACCGACGACGGCGCGCAGATCTTCCGGGTGGAAGAACGGAAACGCGCTGTCGCCGCGTACCTCGACGGCATGAACGCAGGCCGGTCCGACCTCCGGGTGATGATGTTCCAGCAGGCGATAGACGCCGCTCTGGCGGCTGACGATCAGCGGCACGCCGGCCGCGATCGCCTCCCACGCGGCGAGCCCGAAGCCCTCGTGCCACGACGGCATCAGTGCGACGCTCGAGCCGCTCAGTTCGGCGTAGAGCTGGCGCCGGTCCTGGGTGTAGGGCAGCGGGTGCAGGTCGACCGCGCTTTGCGCATAGTTCGCGGCGAAGCGCGCCAGATCGACCTTCGGATCGGCAGCCGGCGGCGGGCCGGCGATGGCGCCGGCATGGCGGCCGAAGTCGACGCCGCGCAGCACCAGTCTGGGCTGCCGGCACAGGCTCGCCGGCATGCCCGCGGTGCGGGCCTCGTGCTGCGCCCGGGCGAACGCCGCGATGCCCAGATGGCCTTGCTTGATGCGCGCCGCATCGTCGCTGAGGCGCCCGCTGAAAAAGGCGGTGAAGGTTTGCGGCGCCTCGCGCGGCTCGATGTCGGCCAGCCCGGGTATCAGCATGTGCACCGGCCGCGCCGGGCCGAGCAGATCGCGCAGCGCCTCGCGCAACAGCGGCCCGATCGCCACCGCCACGTCGGCCTGGCGGAACAGCGCGCGCTGCGACAGTTCCTTTTCGAGCGGCGCGCGCGAGTTCTCGGCAAACGCCTCGTAGGCGGCGTAGCTCATGTGGTGGATCAACGCCGAGCGTCCCCCGGCGGCCTTGGCGGCGGCAACCGCGGCTTCTCCCGTCACCCGGTCGTGGCCCAGCCAGATCGTGGCTTCCGGACGGAAGCGGATGTCGCGGCGGCGCAACTCGGCCAGGCCGGCCGTGCCGTGGCTCGCCTGGAAGACAAAATCGCGTGTCGCCAGGTGGCGCGGCAGCGAGGCGGCATCGGGCAGCGGCACCAGCGCCACGGCGGCGGCGCGCGCATGCGCGACCTCGTCGGGCGTCGCGCTGGCCACGATGCAAACGACCTGCGCGCTGCCGCCGTAGGCGGCGCCGAAGGCGCTAAGGAAATCAGCGTTGAAGCTGTTGATGCCGCCGAGCTTGCTGCCCCATTGCGTGGCAAACGCAATCAGTGTGTGCATTCGCTCTCTTGCGCTCCATTGTAATGCGCGGTCGATACTGCCACGCATCCGCCGGGAAATCCAGATTGGCAGCGCCGCGCCGCCCTGTTGTCCGGCGCCGTGGCGGCACGGTTCCGCCAGGCAGGCTGGCTGGCGCCCGCATGGAATGGCGATCTGCGGGCAGGCCGCCCGGGTCCGCTGCGTGCGGCTGCCGGCCCGATGCCGCGCCGGCGCGCGAGCGGTGGCTCAGTCGTGCCGGCGCCACACCTGCCAGCGCTCCTTGCCCCGAAACAGCGGCAGCGAATCGTGCACCGGGCGGTCGTCGATACGTTTGAAATGCGGCTCGAGCAATGCGTCGAGCGCCGCCGGTTCGATCATGAACGGCGGACCTTTCGGCTCGCAGCCGAAGTAGAAAAAGCCGGCCAGCAGGCCGCCCGGGCACAACAGTTCGGCGCAGCGCGCCGCGTAGTCCGGCCACAGGCGGCGCGGCAGCGCGCACAGGAAAGCGCGCTCGTAGATCAGGTCGAACGGCGCCGCGGCGGCGAAGGTGAAAAAGTCCGCCAGCAGCAGCCGGTCGCGCCAGCGGCCCATCACCGGCACCGCGCCGGCGACGGCCGCCGCGCTGAAATCCAGCGCCAGCACCTGCCAGCCCATCTCGCACAGGTGGCGCGCTTCCCAAGCGTTGCCGCAGCCGGGCAGCAGCACGCGCGCTGCGTCGCTGCGCGTAGCGCACCACTCGGCGACGAAATCCTGCAAGGCGCGCGGGACGCCGCCGGCATCCCACGGCGTGACGCCGTCCCGATACCGCTGCTCCCAGAAATCGGGCAGCGCCGGGTTCTGCGTCGGCGGTTTGGCTGGCGACCCGGTCATGCCGATCGGGTCGCGGCAGCCATGCCGGGGGACGGACTCAGAGCAGCCGTTGCCACAGGAGCGCGCTGCCGGCCGCCGGGTCGAGCTGATAGGGCGCGTAGCCGCACGACCGGTAGAGCGCCTGGGCGTTGTCGTTGCCGCCGAGCACTTCCAGCGTCAGCTTGCAGCAGCCGAGCCGGCGCGCAAGCCGTTCGGATTCCTGCAGCAGCAGGCGGCCGACACCGCGGCCGCGCCGCTCGCCGGTGACCGCCAGGTCGTGGATGTTGAGCAGCGGCCGGCAGGCGAAGGTCGAAAACCCCTCGATGCAGTTGGCCAGCCCGATCGCGCGCTCGCCGTCGAACGCCAGCAGCACATGGATGTTCGATCGCGTGCGCAACTGCGCGGCCAGGTTCTCGCGCGCGAAGGCTGACAACGGCGTGCCGCCGCCGGTCGGACTGCGGGCATATTCGTCGAGCAGCTCGACCAGCGCAGCGGCATGGCCGGGGTCGCCGAGGTCGGCCGGAATCACGCGTGTCATGCATTCTCCATTGTGGGGCGAGGATTGTGCGGCGATCCGCCGCGCTGTGCTCCGGAGAGCCGCATGTACCGGCGCTCGTGGCTCTGCCTGCCCGGAGAAGCCCTGTCCATGCGGCTTTCCAGCCTGCCTGGCGCGCCGGTCAGCCACTGTTGCGCAGCGCCGCGGCGATGCCGTTGATCGTCAGGTGGATGCCGCGCTTGGTGCGCACCGCGTGGTCGCCGCCGCGGTATCGGCGCAGCAGTTCGATCTGGATGTGGTTGAGCGGGTCCATGTACGGAAAGCGGTTGCGGATCGAGCGCTTGAGCAGCGGGTTGGCGTCGAGCAGTCCGGCGCTCTGCGTGATTTCGAGCAGGCGGGCGATCGTGCGCTGCAGTTCGTCGCGCAGGCGCGGGAAGATCGCCTCGCGCAGCGCGGCGTCGCTGACCAGTTCGGCATAGCGCGAGGCAATGCCGACATCGGTCTTGGACAGCACCATGTCCATGTTCGACAGCAAGGTGGCGAAGAACGGCCATTCGCGATGCATCTCGCGCAGCAGCGCCATGCCATCCGGATTGTGTCGAGCCAGCCGTCGATCGCGCTGCCGAAGCCGAACCAGCCCGGCAGCATCAGGCGGCACTGCGCCCACGAGAACACCCAGGGAATCGCCCGCAGATCCGCGATCGCGGTGCTCTTCTTGCGCGAGGCCGGACGGGAGCCGATGTTCAGCTCGGCAATCTCGCTGATCACCGTCGATTCCCAGAAATAGCGCTCGAAACCGGGCGTCTCGTAGACCATGCGGCGATAGGCGCCGAACGCCAGCCCGGACAGTTCGTCCATCGCATGCAGGTACTCGACGCGCGGCGCGGCGTGGTCCTTGGCGAGCAGCGTGGCCTCGAAGGTGGCGGCGGAAAGCACTTCGAGATTGTGCCGGCCGAGGGCCGGATTGGAATACTTCGAGCCGATCACTTCGCCCTGCTCGGTGATGCGGATCTGCCCTTGCACCGCGCCGCCCGGCTGCGCCAGGATGGCCTGGTAGCTCGGCCCGCCGCCGCGCCCGACCGAGCCGCCGCGGCCGTGGAACAGGCGCAGGCGGATGCCGTGGCGCGCGAACACCTCGACCAGCTTGATCTCGGCCTTGTAGAGTTCCCAGCCCGAGGTGAGGAAGCCGCCGTCCTTGTTGCTGTCGGAATAGCCGAGCATCACCTCCTGCGCCGCGCCGCGCGAGCCGAACAGCCGCGCATAGGCGGGCAGGCCGAGCAGGCGCGCCATTACCTGGCCGGCATTGCGCAGATCGGCGATGGTCTCGAACAGCGGAATGATGTTGAGGTCGAGCCGGCCCTCGATCGGTCGCAGCAGCCCGGCTTCCCGGGCCAGCAGCGCGGTCTCGAGAATGTCCGACACGCCGTCTGACTTCGAGATGATGTAGTTCTGGATGCAGGCCGTGCCGTAGAGCCGGTGCATCTCGGCCGCCGTGCGGATGATCTCCAGTTCGTCGGCTGTCTCGTCCGAATACGCGAGATAAGGCGAGGCGAGCGGGCGCGCGGTGTCGAGTTCTTCCGCCAGCAACGATATGCGCGCCGCTTCGTCGAGCGCCAGGTAGTCGATCTCCGGCCGCGCCACGGCGAACAGCTCGGCGATGACGCGTTCATGGACGTCGGCGTTCTGCCGCAGGTCGACTGCGGCCAGGTGGAAGCCGAACACGCTGACCGCGCGCCGCAACCGGCGCAGCCGCCCGCGCGCCAGCAGGCCCGAGTTGTGCGCCGCCAGCGAGTCGCGGATGACATCGAGATCGGCGGCGAATGCCGCGGCCGAGGCGTAGTGCGGCGCTTCGGCGATGGCGTGGCGCTGCGCTTCCATCTGGTCGAGCGAACGCGCGGTGGCGGCGATGCGCGCATAGATGCCGGTGAGCGCGCGCCGATACAGTTCGTCGGCGCGATGCGGGCTGTGGTCGGGCGAGCGCTCGGCCAGCGCCTTGAGGGCCTCCGACACCTCGACCACGATGCTGGTCTGCGACAGGTCGGCGCCCAGCTTGTGCAGTTGCGCGAGGTAGAAGGCGAACACCCGCGAGGACTGCATGCGCAGCGTGGTGCGCAGCACCTCGGCGGTGACGAACGGGTTGCCGTCGCGGTCGCCGCCGATCCACGAGCCCATGCGCAGGAAGGGTGGCAACTCCTTTTGCGGCAGGTGCGGGTAGCGCCGCGCCAGGTCGTCCTCGAGCCGGTTGTAGAGGCGCGGCAGTTCGCGCAGGAAGGTGTGGTCGTAATACGTGAGGCCGTTGGCCACCTCGTCTATCACCGCCAGTTTGTGATGGCGCAGCATGCGCGTCTGCCACAGCGCGAGTACCGAGCGGCGCACCGCTTCGTCGTTGGCCTCGCGCTCTTCGGGCGTCAGTTGCACGCGGTCGCGCTCTTCGAGCAGGCAGGTGATCTTCATCTCGATGTCGAGAATGCTCTTGCGCTGCACCTCGGTGGGGTGGGCGGTGAGCACCGGCACCACCAGCGCGCAGTCGAAAAAGGCGGCGACCGATTGCGCGGCGAGGCCGGCCTCGCGGGCGCGGTCGAGCGCGTGCGACAGGCTGCCTTCGCGCGGGGCGCTGCCGGCGATCAGGTGGGCGCGGGTGCGCCGGATGTGGTGCAGATCCTCGGCGATGTTGGCCAGGTGCGAGAAGAAGCTGAACGAGCGCACCACGATCATGGTCTGGTCGATCGTCAGCCCGTCGAGCGTGCGTTCGAGTTCCTGGCGGGCAGCCAGGTCGCGGTGGCGGTGGAAGTCGATGGAATTGCGGCGGATGCGCTCGACGATGCCGAACGCGATCTCGCCCTCGTGGATGCGCACCGTGTCGCCGAGCAGGCGGCCGAGCAGGCGGATGTCCTCGCGCAGCGGGAGATCCTTGTCTGGCGCCTTGTCTGGCGCGGATTCGTTCATTGTCGCTCCGGATCGGGTTGTTTCGTGCAGCGGTCGGGTGACGTTCCGGTCCGCCGCCGGCACAGTCTGCGGGCGGCATTTGCGCTCGGGCGCCCATGTTAGAATCTTTGCCCTTCGCCGGATATACGGGCGAGCCCCGATGGCCACCGGTGTCCCGTCAAGCAATCGCCGGGCCACAGCAGAAAGATTCGCAAATCGTGACCGCAACCCAGGCGCCCAGCCGCATTGTCATTGCCACCCGCGAAAGCCGCCTCGCCTTGTGGCAGGCCGAGCATGTCAAGGCGCGGATCGAAGCCCTGTATCCCGAGTGCCGGGTCGAACTGCTCGGCATGACCACGCGCGGCGACCAGATTCTCGACCGGCCGCTCGCCAAGATCGGCGGCAAGGGCCTGTTCGTCAAGGAACTCGAAAGCGCGCTGTTCGATCGCAGCGCCGACATCGCCGTGCATTCGATGAAGGACGTGCCGATGGTGCTGCCACCGGGTTTCGCGCTGATCGCCACCGCGGCGCGCGAAGTGCCGCTGGATGCCTTCGTCTCGAACAAGTACGCCAGCCTCGACGACCTGCCGCCGGGCGGCGTGGTGGGCACCTCGAGCCTGCGCCGCGAAGCGCAGATCCATGCGCAGTATCCGTACCTGTCCGTCGCCAGCCTGCGCGGCAATCTCGATACGCGGCTGCGCAAACTGGATGCCGGCGATTACGACGCGATCATACTGGCGGCCGCCGGGCTGACCCGGCTGGGGCTCGCCGCGCGCATCCGTGCAACCCTGCCCGCCGAGGCCTCGCTGCCGGCGGCCGGGCAGGGCGCGCTGGGCATCGAGGCGCTGGCCGACCGGTCCGACCTCGCCGCCTGGCTGGCGCCGCTCAACGACCCGGTCACCGAAGCCTGCGTGCGCGCCGAACGCGCGCTATCGCGCGCCCTGGCCGGCTCGTGCGAAGTGCCGCTGGGCGCCTACGCCGAGGCGCACGGGCAGACCATTCGCCTGCGCGGGTTCGTCGCCATGCCGGACGGATCGAGAATCGTCCGCGCCGAACAGCACGGCGCGCTGGCCGAGCCCGAAGCGCTCGGCCGCGCGCTGGCCGACGATCTGCGCGCGCAGGGCGCGGAAGAAATCCTCGCGGCATTGCCGGGAGCCTGAGGCGTGGCGCAGCCGGCAGTGCCCGCAATCAGCGCCGCCTTGTCCGGCCGCACCGTGGTCGTCACCCGTCCGCTCGCGCAATGCGCGGCGCTGGTGGCGGCGATCGAGCGCGAGGGCGGCACGGCGCTGCGCTTTCCGCTGCTGGAGATTTCGCCGCTGCCCGATTGCGCAGCGCTCGAGGCGATCGCGCAACGGCTCAATGACTTCGACTTCGCCTGCTTTGTCAGCCCCAACGCGGTCGAGCATGCGCTGCCGGTGCTGCTGCGCGGCCGCACCTGGCCGGCGCATTTGCAGGCGGTGACGGTGGGCGGGTCGAGCGAGGCGGCGCTGGCGCGCCACGGCATCGGGCGGGTGATCGCGCCGAGCGAGCACTTCGATTCCGAAGCATTGCTGGCGCTGCCGGCGCTCGCCGCCGACCGGCTGGCTGGCCGGCGCGCGGTGATCTTTCGCGGCGACGGCGGGCGGGAACTGCTCGGCGACACGCTGGCAGCGCGCGGCGCCACTGTCGAGACCGTCGCCTGCTATCGCCGCAGCCGGCCGGCCGGCGATGCGAATCGACTGATCGATCTGGCGCGCGCCGGGCGGCTCGATGCGCTTGTGCTGACCAGCAGCGAAGCCGTGGGCAACCTGATCGACATGCTGGGCGAGGCCGCGCCACAAGTGCTGTCGCGCACCACGCTGTTCGTGCCGCATGCGCGCATCGGCGAGCGGGCGCGCGAACTAGGCGCGCCGCAGGTGGTGCTGACCGGGCCGGCCGATGGCGGGCTGCTGGCGGGGCTGCTCTCGCACTTTTGCAATCGATGATAAATTCATCTCCCGCCAAACCGATTGGCGTTCTGGCCGAACACGACACGACATGAGCGACGCGCAAGCCCAAGACCCGAACCCCGCCACGCTGCTGCCGGCACCGGCAGCCCCGCCGCAGCAGCCGGTGCGCGGCGCCGGCTGGCGCCACCCGGCGGTGATCCTCGCGCTGCTCGCGCTGGTGCTGCTGGGCTGGCAGTGGGTGGAGACGCGTTCGCGCTTGGCGAGCCTGTACGACGATCTGGCGCGCCGGCTTTCGGAAGGCGACAGCGTGGCCAAGGAGAGCCGCGGCATGGCGCGCCAGAGCCAGGAATCGGTCGATGCGCTGCATGCCAAGCTCGGTGCGCTGGAAGCCAAGCTGGACGAAGCGCAGGGCCAGCAGGCGGCGCTCGAATCGATGTATCAGGAGGTCACGCGCACGCGCGACGAGCGGGTGCTGGCCGAGGTGGAACATGCGATCAACATCGCCGTGCAGCAGTTGCAGCTCGGCGGCAACGTGCCGGGTGCGCTGATCGCGCTGCAAAGCGCCGACGCGCAACTGGCGCGCGCCGACCGGCCGCAGTTTCTGGCCTTGCGCAAGGCGCTCGCGCGCGACATCGACCGGCTCAAACTGGTGCAGGTGCCCGATCTGTCCGGCATGGCGCTGAAACTCGAAAACGTGGTCGGCGCGGTCGACGCGCTGCCGCTGTTGTTCGAGGAGAAGCCGCGTCTGCCGGCGCCTGTCGCGGCGCAGGCGACGTCGCCGCAGGGCGTGATCGGCGGCCTGTTCGCGGACGTGTGGCGCGAGTTGAAGGGGCTGGTGCGGATCGAGCGGCTGGACCGGCCCGACCCGGCGCTGCTGGCGCCCGAGAACGCCTTCTTTCTGCGCGAGAACATCAAGCTGCGTCTGCTCAATGCGCGGCTCGCGCTGCTGCAGCGCGATGTGCGCACCTTCGGCGACGACGTACGCCAGGCGCATGGCTGGATCGAACGCTACTTCGATCAGCGGGCGAAGACCGTGCAGAATTCGCTGGCGACCCTGAAGCAGTTGTCCGGCTCGGGCATTTCGCTCGATCTGCCGCCGCTCAACGAGACCATCGCGGCGCTGGCGGCAACCCGGGTCGGCCCCGAGCGCGTGGTCGAACGCGCGGCGGACCGCGGCCCCACCAAATCCGTCGCCAAGGCGAAACCCTAGTGCGCGCCCTGATCTGGCTGGTGGTGCTGTTTGCGGTCGCGGCCGGGCTGGCGGTCGCGGCGCGTTACAACGACGGCTACGTGCTGATCGTCGCCAATCCGTGGCGGATCGAGCTGTCGCTGAATCTGCTCGCGGTGCTGCTGGTCGGCGGCTTCTTCGTGCTCTACGGCTTGCTGCGCCTGGTGGCGCAAACCTTGTCGATGCCGGTGCAGGTGGCGGCGTTTCGCGCCCGCAAGCGGCAGGAACGCGCGGTGGACGCCCTGGTCAATGCCACCCGCCTGCAACTCGAGGGGCGCCACGGCCAGGCGCTCAAGCGTGCCCAGATTGCCTATGACAGCGGCGCATCGCCGGGGCTGACCGCGCTGCTGGCTGCGCGTGCCGCCGGTGCCCTGCGCGACGAGCCGCGCACGCGCCTGTGGCTCGACCGCGCGCGCGAACACGATGCGGGATTTCGCACCGCGCGGCTGATGACCGAAGCCGAGATTGCCCTGCAGTCGCGCCGGTTCGACGACGCGCACGAGCGCCTAGAACTCATCCGCGCCAGCGGCCAGCGTCATATCGCGGCGCTGCGGCTGTCGCTGCGGGTGGCGCAGGCGCGCGGCGAAGCGGACGACATGCTGCGGCTTGCCCGGCAACTGGAGAAGCATCGCGCCATGTCGCCCGAGGAGGCGTTGCCGATCAAACGCCGCGCCAATCTCGCCGGCCTGCAGGCGCGCGACGGCGATCGCGCGGCGCTGGCCAGGTACTGGGCCGGGCTGCCGGATGACGAGCAGGCCGACCGGCGTGTCGCGGAGGCCGCCGCGCGCGCGCTGAGCGCGGCCGGCGATCCGGGCACCGCGCAAAAACTGCTGGAACGCTGGCTCGATACGCAATGGGATTCCGCAATGGCCGAACTGTACGGCGAGAGCGCCGGCGGCGATCTGCTGGCGCGCATCACCCGCGCCGAAACCTGGCTCAAGCGCCAGCCGCGCGATGCGCGGCTGCTGCTGATGCTGGGCCGCCTATGCGTGCAGAACGAACTGTGGGGCAAGGCGCAGAGTTACCTGGAGGCGGCGCTATCGGTCGAACCGCTGCGCGCCACCCATGTCGAGCTGGCGCGGCTCAATGAACGGCTCGGCCGCGAGGCCGACGCGCAGCGCCACTACCGCGACGCGGCGCTGGCCGCCGCCTGAGCCCGGCAAGCGCCATGGCGCGGCCAGCCGCGAAACGGCAGGCCTGAGAGCCACTATCCATGCGGGGTTTCAGCGTGACTGGCCTGCAAGCCAGTATCCATGCGCGTTCTGGCGGTGCAGGGCTTCAGACCCAGTCTTTTTCGATCAGGAAGTCAGTGTAGAGCCGCGCTTCCGCCGAGCCCGGCTCCGGTTGCCAGTCGTAGCGCCATTTGACGATCGGCGGCAGCGACATCAGGATCGATTCGGTGCGCCCGCCCGATTGCAGACCGAACAGCGTGCCGCGGTCCCACACCAGGTTGAATTCGACGTAGCGGCCGCGCCGGTAGGCCTGGAAATCGCGTTCGCGCTCGCCGTAGGGCATGTCGCGCCGGCGGGTGACGATAGGCAGATAGGCGTCGAGAAAGTCGTCGCCGACGCTTTGCGTGAGCGCGAAACAGCGCTGGAAGCCGCCTTCGTTGAGGTCGTCGTAGAAAACGCCGCCGATGCCGCGCGGTTCGTTGCGATGCTTGAGTAAGAAATAGCGGTCGCACCAGGCCTTGTAGCGGGCATGGACGTCGGGTCCGAAGGGTTCGAGCGCGGCCCGGCAGGTGGCGTGGAAGTGCCGCGCGTCCTGCTCGAAACCGTAGTAGGGCGTCAGATCCATGCCGCCGCCGAACCACCACACCGGCTCCAAGCCGCTCTTGCGCGCGATGAAGAAGCGCACGTTCAGATGCGCGGTCGGGCAGTAGGGATTGCGCGGATGCACGACCAGCGACACGCCCATCGCCTCGAAGCTCGCACCGGCGAGTTCGGGCCGCCCGGCGGTCGCCGAGGGCGGCAGGTTGTCACCCATGACATGCGAGAAGTTGCAGCCGCCGCGCTCGAAGAAATTGCCGTCCTCGATCAGCCGCGAGATGCCGCCGCCGCCGGCCGGGCGCTGCCAGGCATCGCTGCGGAACGGCATGCCGTCGAAAGCTTCCAGCCCGCTGACGATGCGCCGCTGCAGATCGAGCAGGTAGGCCTTGACGGCATCCGGGTCGACGGCAGCGCTCACGGCTTGCGCGGCGCCATGGCGCGATGCCCGATGTCGCGGCGGAACTGCATGCCGTCAAACTGGATCTTTTCGACGATCTCGTAGGCGCGCTTATGCGCGATCTTTACCGTGTCGCCGAGCGCGGTGACGCACAGCACGCGCCCGCCGCTGGTGATCACCCGGCCGTCCTGTTCGGCGGTACCGGCGTGGAACACGTGATAGTCGCCGGCTTCGCCGGCCTGGCACTTGTCGAGGCCGCTGATCGGATCGCCCTTGCGCGGTTCGTCCGGGTAGTTGTGCGCGGCGAGGACGACGCCGAGCGCGCAGCGCCGGTCCCACTGCGCCTCGACCTGATCGAGCCTGCCGTCGATCGCCGCGTCGACCAGTTCCACCAGATCGCTCTTGAGCCGCAGGATGATCGGCTGGGTTTCCGGGTCGCCCATGCGGCAGTTGAACTCCAGCACCTTGATGTTGCCTGCCCTGTCGATCATCAGCCCGGCATAGAGGAAGCCGGTGTAGGGCGTGCCGACGGCCGCCATGCCGGCCAGCGTCGGCGCGATCACTTCGCGCATCACCCGGGCATGGATTTCCGGGCTCACCACCGGCGCCGGCGAGTAGGCGCCCATGCCGCCGGTATTGGGGCCGTCGTCGCCGTCGCGCAGTCGCTTGTGGTCCTGGCTGGTCGCCAGCGCCAGCGCGTGCTTGCCGTCGCACATGACGATGAAGCTCGCCTCCTCGCCCTCGAGGAACTCCTCGATCACCACCCGGGCGCCGGCATCGCCGAGCTTGTTGTCGGAGAGCATGGCGTCGATCGCGGCGTGGGCTGTGCCGGCATCCATCGCCACCACCACGCCCTTGCCGGCGGCCAGGCCGTCGGCCTTGACGACGATCGGCGCGCCTTCCTGATCGACATAGGCGTGGGCCTTCGACGGATCGGAGAACGTCTGGTGTTTGGCGGTCGGAATCCTGTGCTTGACCAGGAAGCGCTTGGCGAAATCCTTCGACGACTCGAGCTGGGCGGCGGCCTTGAGCGGCCCGAAAATCCGCAGCCCCCTGGCGCGGAAGGCATCGACCACGCCGGCGGCCAGCGGCGCTTCCGGCCCGACGACCGTCATCTGGATGTGTTCCCGCTCGGCGAAAGCGACCAGCGTCGCGATGTCGGCGATGGGCACGTTCTGCACGCCGGGCTCGCGCGCGGTTCCGGCATTGCCGGGCGCCACGTACACCTTCTGCACGCGGGCGCCCTGCGCCAGCCGCCAGGCAAGCGCATGTTCGCGGCCGCCGGCACCGATGACGAGGATTTTCATGCTTGCTCCGAACGCATCCGATGCAGACTAGAAGCCGATGCTGCCCCAGAGGAACATGACGTTGCCGTTGCCCTTGCCGCCGGGAATGTACGACACATTCATCGCGGTGCGCCCGTAATTGAGCGAGGCGATCGGCAGGATGCCGGGAAACGGCACGTAATGACCGATGTCCGAGCGCGCGGTGACGAAAACCGTGTAGCCGAGACCGGCATGCAGCGCTTCCTTTTCACCCCACATCCACTGGTAGGCATAACCGAGCGCCGGCTCGAACTTGGCGTGCGAGTCGCGAAAGCCCATGGCGTAGAGGCTGTGCCAGTTGCCCTTGTCGTCGTAGCGGCTGCGGCCGTAGCCGATTCCCCAGGAGTTTTCCTCGAAGCTGTCGATCTTTTCCTGCGAATACGAAGAGCGCAGGTGGTAGGAGTAGAAGGGCAGCAGAACCTCGCTTTTGCCGTCGTTCCAGGTATCGCCAAGGCGCTTGCATACGCTGCCGAAAAAGCTGGATGGATCGTCGCAAACCGCTGCTGCAGGTCCGCTCAGGCTTGCCGCTACCAGGGCGGCGAAGGTGTGCTTCTTCGACAACATGACAATCCTCGGTTAGTGGCGGAAATGGCGGAAGCCGGTGAAAACCATGGCAATACCGTGCTCGTCGGCGGCGGCGATGACCTCGGCATCGCGCATGCTGCCGCCCGGCTGGATCACCGCAGTGGCGCCAGCCTGCGCGAGCACATCGAGGCCATCGCGGAACGGGAAGAATGCGTCCGATGCGACCACCGTGCCGGAAACGGAGAGCCCGGCGTTCTGCGCCTTGACCGCGGCGATGCGCGCGGAATCGACGCGGCTCATCTGGCCGGCGCCAACGCCGATCGTCTGGCTGTTGCGGCAGTAAACGATCGCATTCGACTTGACGTACTTGGCAACGCGCCAGGCAAACAGCAGATCGTCGAGTTCCTGCGCAGTCGGCGCGCGACTGGTCACCACTTTGAGCTGCTCGCGGGTAATGCGCGCCTCATCGACGCTCTGCACCAGCAGCCCGCCGCCGACGCGTTTGAAGTCCAGGCCGCCGCCGACGCGGCCGGACGGTACCTCGAGCACACGCACATTCTGCTTGGAAGCGAGCAGCGCGCGGGCCTCGGGCGTGACAACCGGGGCAATCAGAACCTCGAGAAACTGGCCGCTCACGGCCGCTGCCGCCGCGGCGTCGACCGGGCAGTTGAAGGCGATGATGCCGCCGAAGGCCGAGGTCGGGTCGGTGGCGAAGGCCTTGCGGTAGGCTTCTTCGGCGCTGGCGCCGAGCGCCACGCCGCACGGGTTGGCGTGCTTGACGATAACGCAGGCAACACGGTCGGCGCCTGCTTCAAAGGTCTTGACGCATTCCCAGGCCGCATCCGAATCGGCGATGTTGTTGTAGGACAGTTCCTTGCCCTGCAACTGGACATAGGCGGCAATCGAGCCGGCAACCGGGTCGGCCTCGCGGTAAAAGGCGGCATGCTGGTGCGGGTTCTCGCCGTAGCGCAGATCCTCGACCTTGTCGAACGCAAGCTGCAGCCGCGCCGGGAAGTCGACGCGCCGGTTGTCGGCGTCGAGGCTGGTCAGGTAGTTGGCGATTGTGCCGTCATAGCGGGCAGTGTGGGTGAAGGCATTGCGGGCAAGCTCGAAGCGCGTGCGGTAGGACAGCGCGCCGCTGGCCTGCAACTCGGCCAGCACCGTCGCGTAGTCGGCCGGATCGGTGACGACGCCGACGCCGCCGTGCTCGTTGCCATGGTTCTTGGCGGCGGCGCGCAGCATCGCGGGGCCGCCGATGTCGATGTTCTCGATGGCCTCGTCGAGCGGGCAGTCGGGTTTGGCAACGGTCTCGCGGAACGGATACAGGTTCACCACCAGCAGATCGATCGGGTCGATGCCCGCGGCGTCGATCGCCGCCAGATGCGCGGGCAGGTCGCGCCGCGCCAGCAGGCCGCCATGCACTTTCGGGTGCAGGGTCTTGACCCGCCCATCAAGCATCTCGGGAAAGCCCGTGTAGTCGGATACCTCGGTGACCGCCAGGCCGGCCTCACGCAGCAGCTTGGCCGAGCCGCCGGTGGACAGCAGCTTGATGCCGAGTGCCGACAGCGCGCGGGCAAATTCGACGATGCCGCGCTTGTCGGAAACACTGATCAGGGCTTGAGTGACTTTCATGATTTGCGCGTCGTGGTCTGGATGGAGTGGGGTTGCGCCGCCGCAGGTTCACAGGAGATCGTACTCGCCGAGTTTGCGCCGCAGCGTGTTGCGATTGATGCCGAGCATGTCGGCCGCAACGGTCTGGTTGCCGCTGGCATGGCGCATCACGGTCTCGAGCATCGAGCGCTCGACGCTGGAGACCACCATTTCGTAGATCGCGCACGGACGTTCGCCGTCGAGGTCGCGGAAGTAGCGGTCGATTGCGCGGCGAACCGAGTCGCCGAGGTCGTTCCTGCGGTTCATGCGGCGAACTCCTGTGGTTCTTCATCGGCCGGTGCGTAACGCAAGCGCTCGCCGTCTTCGGCCAGTGTGGCGAAGAAACGCTCGATGGCATCGAGTTGCCGGTCGACCGACGGCAGGGTGTTCATGGCATGGCGAAAGCTGGCCGAGCCGGCCAGCCCCCTGGTGTACCAGGAGATATGCTTGCGGGCGACGCGCAGCCCGGTCTCCGCGCCATAGAACGCATAGAGTTCGGCAAGGTGCGCCTTGAGTACGGCGAGAATCTCGGTGCACAGCGGTGGCGCCATCAACCGGCCGGTGGCAAGGTAGTGCTCGATCTCGCGGAATATCCAGGGACGGCCCTGCGCCGCGCGGCCGATCATCACGCCGTCACAGCCGGTATGGTCGAGGACTTCACGTGCCTTCTGCGGCGTTGCGATATCGCCGTTGGCGATCACCGGAATGCGGACCGCCGCTTTCACGACTGCGATGGTGTCATATTCGGCGGTGCCCATGTACTGATCGGCGCGGGTGCGCCCATGGATCGCCAGTGCACGGATGCCGGCGCTCTCGGCAATGCGCGCCACGCGCGGTGCATTGCGATTCTCGCGGTTCCAGCCGGTGCGTATCTTCAGCGTGACCGGCGTGTCGGGCACCGCCTGAACCACGGCGTCGAGGATGCGTCCGACCAGCGATTCGTCCTGCAACAGCGCGGAGCCGGCCATCACGTTGCATACCTTCTTGGCCGGACAGCCCATGTTGATGTCGATGATCTGTGCGCCGTTGTTCACGTTGTAGCGCGCCGCTGCGGCCATCATCTGCGGGTCGGCACCGGCTATCTGCACCGAAACCGGGGCGGCCTCGCCGGTATGATCGGCGCGCCGCCGGGTCTTCGCCGAGCCGTAGAGCAACGAGTTCGAGGTGACCATTTCCGAAACCGCCAGACCTGCTCCCATGCGCTTGCACAATTGGCGAAACGGGCGGTCGGTAACGCCGGCCATGGGCGCGACAAAAAGGTTATTGCGTAGGCGAAAGCCTGCGAATTCCATGGCGGTCGGGCGCGAGTCGAAGGATCGAGAGAGGGTTCGCGTTATGCGGCGCGAAAGCCGGCCATTCTACCCCAAGCCCGCCAATGGATCACCGCTGAGAATTGGTACAGCGTTCGGTGCGCTGTCGCCGAAACCCGACGCCGGCAGGGGCGTCGGGCAACACTGTGTCAGGGCCAGGCTCGCGCGCCGAACATCATGCGCTTGGCGACGAAGTGCTTGAGTGGCGGCAGCAGATCAAGCGCGGCAAGCCCGCCGCCGCGTGCCAGCCGCCACGGCGCAAAGTCGTTGCTGAAGACGCGGATCAGCGTGTCGGTGAATCCGATCGCGCCGATACGGTCCAGCCGGCGCGATCGCGCGTAGCGCTCGAGCAGCGCGGCGTCACCGGGGTCGGCCTCCGGCCCGGCGCTGGCGAGCGTGTCTGCAAGATTCCAGACATCGCGCAACGCCAGGTTGAAACCTTGTCCGGCGACCGGATGCAGCGTCTGCGCCGCATTGCCCAGCCATACCGTGCGCCGGCCCACCGGATCACGGCGATAGCGCAACAGCAGCGGATACCGGGCGCGCGCGCCCGCCGCAACCAGGCGCACGCGATTGCCGATACAGCGCTGCAGTTCGCCAAGAAACGCCGTGTCGTCCAGTTCGAGCAGTGCATCGGATCGGTCGTCCGGCGCCGTAAATACAACGGCATAGTCGCGACCGAACGGCAGCAATGCCAGTGGTCCATGCGGCGTGAATCGTTCATAGGCGATACCGCCGTGCGGCGCGGCCGGACTCGCCGTGCAGATCACGGCGTGCTGCCGATAATCGCGCGAACTGACCGCCGCATCGTCGTCGGCGCTGATTGCCCCTTCGGCCAGCGCAACCAGCCGCGCTGCAAGCGGCGCGCCGTCGGCACCGCCGTGGCTTGCCAGCACGTCATCGGCACCGGGAGCGAGGTTGGTCACCTCGCATTCATGGCGGATAGCCAGGCCGAGCGCGGCAAGCCGATCGGTCAGCGCCGCGGAAACCGAGGCAGCCGCCGCAACGTATCCCAGGGCCGGTACGCCATAGTCTGCTGCATGCAGCAGGGTGCGGCCGAATCCGCCCTGCTGCGAGACGTGGATGGTGCCGATCGGCGTCGCCTCGATGTCGCGCCAGACGCCGAGACGATCGAGAATCTGCTGCGAGCCGTGCGACAGCGCGAGGATGCGCTTGTCGTTGCGCGCGGCATCGGCAGTGCGCGCGTCAACCACCAGCGGCCGGCGACCCGCCTGCGCCAGCGCGACGGCCAGCGCCGTGCCGGTCGGGCCGCCACCAACGATCAGGATCTCGCTACGCTGCATGGCCGGTCACGCCTTCGCGCATCAAGGCTTCTATGTCGTCGACCCGCTTGGGTGCGGCGGCGCTGATCAGTTCGCAGCCGTCGGCGGTCACCAGCGCGTCGTCTTCGATGCGAATGCCGATGTTCCAGAGGGCACGTGGAACGTCGTCCGCCGGGCGGATGTAGCAGCCGGGCTCCACCGTCAGCATCATGCCGGGAACCAGCGGTCGCCAGGCATCGCCGAGCTTGTATTCGCCGGCGTCATGAACGTCGAGCCCCAGCCAGTGCCCGGTGCGATGCATGTAGAACTTGCGGTAGGCGGCGGATTCGAGCACGCCGTCGAGGCTGCCGTCGAGCAGCTTCAGATCGAGCATGCCCTGGGCCAGCACCTTCACCGCGGCATCGTGCGGTTCGTTCCAGTGCTTGCCCGGCCGGACTTCGGCAATCGCCGCCGCCTGCGCCGCCAGCACCAGTTGATAGACATCGCGCTGCGGGCCGGAAAAACGGCCATTGACCGGGAAGCTGCGCGTGATGTCCGAAGCATA
This sequence comes from Candidatus Methylophosphatis haderslevensis, assembly GCA_016711925.1. Classification (GTDB taxonomy): domain Bacteria; phylum Pseudomonadota; class Gammaproteobacteria; order Burkholderiales; family Rhodocyclaceae; genus Methylophosphatis; species Methylophosphatis haderslevensis. The sequence goes on along the minus strand of JADJSA010000016.1, from coordinate 14,761 downwards.
GCCGTCGAGTTCGCAGCCGGCGTCGATCAGCAACAAGTCGCCGTCGTTGAGCACGGCGTCGTTGTCGACGTAATGCAGCACGCAGGCGTTGGCCCCGCCGGCGACGATCGACGAGTAGGCCGGCGCCTGGCTGCCGCCGCGGCGGAAGACATGCAGCAGTTCGGCTTCGACTTCGTACTCGCGACGGCCCGGGCGCGTGACCTGCATTGCGCGCCGATGGGCTTCGGCCGAGATCGCCGCGGCGCCGCGCAGGGTGGACAATTCGTGTTCGTCCTTGATCAGCCGCATCTCGTCGATCGCCGCACGCACGTCGCGGATTTCCGCCGGGGCATGCTGTCCGGTACGCGCATTGGCGCGCACCCGGTTGAGCGCCGCGACGATGCGCGCATCGAAGGTGTCGTCGTGCCCCATCGAGTGGAACAGGGTCGGCTGGTTGGCGATCAACTCGGGGAGCATCTCGTCGAACTTCGCGATGCCATGCGCTTCATCGAAGCCAAATGCCTCGCGCGCGCCGTCCGGGCCGTGGCGGAAGCCATCCCATATTTCGCGCTCCACGTCCTTGTCGCGGCAGAACAGGATGGATTTCTGTTGGTCGCCGGCGATCAGCACCAGCACCGCTTCCGGCTCGCGGAAAGCGGTCAGGTAATAGAAGTAGCTGTCGAAGCGATACGGATAATTCGAGTCGCGATTGCGCACGCGCTCCGGCGCGGTGGGGATCACCGCGACACCGCGCTGCATCTGGGCCAGCAGCCGATTGCGGCGCGCGCGAAAAGCTTCGATGTTCATGTTGTGCCTCAATCCAGCCCGAGATCCTTGACGAAGCGCGAGTCGCGGCAGACCTGCCGGCGATCGATCCGGAATTGTTGTTCGAGTTGATCGCAAACACGCTCGAACACGGCGCTCTCGTCTGCCGACGCCGCAGCATCGCGGCAAACCAGCCTGTCGTGAATGTAACGCGAAAATTGGCCCACCGTCTCGATCGCCGCGGCGTCCTCGTCCGGAATTTCCAGTCCGAAGCGCTGTTCAGCTTCGAGCACGAATTCGACCGTATCGAGCCCCATCGCCGGAACTCAAAGCGCCTTGCCGGTGAGGCGGCGCAAATCCCGATCGAGGGCGGCGAGCCGCTCGGGCGTTCCCACGTCGACCCAGCGGCCGCCATGCAGTTCTCCCCGCACGCGGTTCTGCGCGATGGCATCGCGCAGCAGCGGCGCCAGTTTCGCCCGTTCGCCGCGCACGACGCGTTCGAACAGCGCAGGCCGGTAGATGCCGATGCCGGAGAAGGTGTAGCGGGTTTCTCCCTCCGGCACGATACGCTCGCCCGCCAGGCAGAAATCGCCCGCCGCATGGTGCGGCGGATTGTCGACCAGCAGCAGGTGGGCGAGCACATTCGGGGGCAGCGGAAGCGGCAGTGCGTCCGAGCCGCCGGGCATCGAAATCGCACCAGATGTCGCCGTTGATCACCGCGAATGGCGCTGCGCCGAGCAGCGGCAGCGCGTTGGCAATGCCGCCCGCGGTTTCCAGCGCCCCCGGCGGCTCGGGCGACCAGGCGATGCGCGCGTCCCATGAGGCGCCATTTCCCAGACGCGCTTCGAGCAGATGGCCGAGATGGGCATGATTGATCACCAGATCGCGCCACCCCGCCGCGACCAGCCGTTCGATATGCCAGACGATCAGCGGCTTGCCGGCGACTTCGAGCAGCGGTTTCGGACAGGTGTCGGTGAGCGGCCGCATGCGCTCGCCGCGGCCGGCCGCCAGAATCATCGCCTTCAAAACGTCAGGCCCGCCTTGGCCTCGCGCGCGTCGAGCGTGTCGAGCAGTTTGAGCAGCGGGCCGAACTCGCGGTAGCGCGCACACGCGCGGCGCAGGTAGTCAGCCACCAGCGGCATGTCCTTCAGGTAACCGTCCTTGCCGTCGCGGTGATAGAGGCGCGCGAAGATACCGAGCACCTTGATGTGGCGCTGCACCCCCATCCACTCGTAATCGCGGAAGAAGTCGCCGAAGTCGGCGCGCACCGGCAGGCCGGCCTTGCGCGGCGCGTTCCCAGTAGCGCACCAGCCAGTCGAGCGCGACATGTTCGTCCCAGCGGATGTAGGCGTCCTTGAACAGCGAGACCAGGTCGTAACTGATCGGGCCGAACACCGCGTCCTGGAAATCCAGCACGCCCGGATTCGGCGTGCTCAGCATCAGGTTGCGCGAATGGTAGTCGCGGTGCACGAACACCTGCGGTTCGCCGAGATTGACGTCGAGGATCTTGTCGAACACCGCGTAGAGGTCCGCCGCTTCGGTATCGCTCAGCGTGTGGCCGAGGTGGCGCGTCACGTACCAGACCGGGAACAGTTCCAGTTCGCGCAACAAGCGTTCGCGGTCGTACTCGGGCAGCGCGCCGGTGCGGCTTGCACGCTGGATGCGGATCAAAGCGTCGATTGCGTCGAGGTAAAGCGGCGTGGCGCGCTGCTCGGCGGGATCGAGTTCCAAATGGGCGAGGTAGGTGGTGGAGCCAAGATCCGACAGGAGCAGGAAGCCGTCGTCGAGGTTCTCCGCGAACACCTCCGGAACATGGGCGCCGGCATCATGGAACAGGCGGGCAACCGCTAGGTAGGGACGGCAGTCCTCGTGCGACGGCGGCGCATCCATGACGATGCGGGTCGAGCCGTCGGCCAGCGTGGCGCGGAAGTAGCGGCGAAAGCTCGCATCTGCCGACGCCGGCGCCAGCGCGACGGTCTGGCCGGGCAGGCAGCGGCCCAGCCAATCCTGCAACAAGCGGGTGCGATCCAAGAATCCTCCGGGCTGGGCGTTGATGCTAGAATTCCGCAATTCTATCAAAGCGCTTTCTCGCTTCCGTCATCGACCGGCGGCGCGAGACGCTGCGGTCGGGCATCCCGGTCGGATTCGCGGGCAATCTGCGGGCCGCCCGAGGCTCGCCGCGGCGCCACCCGAAAAGTCAATATCGCCGTTCGACCTTCCATACCGTGCGCCTGCGTGTCATTCCTGTCCTGATCTTCGGCATTTTCGGTGCCAATCCGCTTTGGGTAGCGGCGGCGCAGAACCTGCCACCGCTTGCGGTCGATCCGGCGCTGCTCGGCGGTTCGGTCGCCGCGCCTGCTCCCACGCCGGACCCGGTTCCAGCGCCCGCTCCCGCCGTGGCGCCTGCGCCGCCCGCCGCGCCGAGCGCGGAGCCTGCCGCTCCGGCACGCCTCGTGCCGCCTGCGCTGCTGCCACCGGAGAATACCAAGCGGAAGGCTGGCGCGACGCCGCCCGCGCCGCCAGCCAGCGCGGTCCGCGCGCAACCAGCGCCCGCACCCGCCGCCGCGCCGGCAGCCGACAGCAAATCGCCGCCGGCAGCGCCTGTCGACGCCGCCCCCGCGGCTGCCGACCCCGATCCTTTTCCCGCGCCGAAACTGCCGATCAGCGGCGTGTTTCCGCCGTTGCTGGCGGGCGCCGACGGCCAGCCGCCGGTGTTCTTCAGTGCCGACAAGATCACCGGCCGCAGCGAGAACGAAACGGTGGCGGAAGGCTCGGTCGAGGTACGCAAGAAGGACGTCACGCTGACTGCCGACAAGCTGACCTACTGGCAGCTCGAGGACGAAGCCGAGGCCGAGGGGCGCGTCAAGATCGTGCGCGGCGGCGATACCGTCACCGGCCCCAAGGCGCGCATGAAGCTCTCCGAGAGCGTCGGCTGGTTCGAACAGCCCGACTACACGATCAAGCGCGAGAACCGCCTGCGTCGCGGCGTCATGACCAGCGGTTCGGGTCATGCCGAACGCATCGATTTCGAGGGGGAGAACCAGTATCGCCTGAAGGACGCCACCTATAGCACCTGCCAGGCGCCCGATCCGGACTGGTATTTCAAGGCCTCGGAAATGCAGCTCGACTACGACCGCGAGGAAGGCGAGGCGCGCGGCGCCAAGCTCTACTTCAAGGACGTGCCGATCTTCTACCTGCCCTATGGCGGCTTTCCGCTCAACAACAACCGCAAGTCGGGCTTTCTGCCGCCGACCTTCGGCCTGAACAACCGCACCGGTCTCGATCTGACCATTCCGTATTACTGGAACATCGCGCCCAACTACGATGCGACGATCTCGCCGCGCGTGCTGACGCGGCGCGGCCTGCAGCTCAACGGCGAGTTCCGCTACCTGTTTCCGGACATGAATGGCGTGGTGCGCGGGGAGGTTCTGCCGAACGATCGCGTCACCGACGATACCCGGACCGGGTACTCTTTGTTGCATCGGCAGAACTTCGGCCACGGCCTGACCGGCAGCCTCGATCTCAATGGGGTCTCCGACGACCAGTATTTCACCGACCTGTCGACGCGCCTGGCCATTACCTCGCAGACCTACCTGCTGCGCCAGGGCGCGCTCAATTACGATGCCGGCTGGTGGAACGCACAGGCGCTGGTGCAGCGCTACCAGACGCTGCAAGACGTGACCGGCACGCGGATCGCCGAACCCTATCGTCGCCTGCCGCAGCTTACGGTCAACGCCCTGAAACCCGACATTTACGGCCTGCGGTTCGACTTCAAGGGCGACTACGTCAACTTCCGCAATCCGGACGAGACGCTCGCCGAAGGCCAGCGCATGCTGCTCTATCCGCAGATATCGCTGCCGTACCAGACTTCCGCGTTCTACGTCACGCCCAAGCTCGGGGTGCACTGGACGCACTACAACGTCGATCGCCGCAAGTCGCTGCTGCCTGCCGGGGTCGAGCCGGGCGACTCGATCAACCGCACGCTGCCGATTTTCAGCGTGGATAGCGGCGTTTTCCTCGAGCGCGACACCACATGGTTCGGCAAGCCCGCACTGCAAACTCTCGAGCCGCGCCTGTATTACCTGCGCGTGCCGGAACGCAACCAGGACAACATTCCGGTCTTCGACACCTCGGCGCTCGATTTCAACTTTGCGCAGATTTTTTCGGAGAACATCTACTCGGGTCCGGACCGCATCGCCGATGCCAACCAGCTTACCGCCGCGCTGACCACCCGCTACATCGATGCGGACAGCGGTGCCGAGATGCTGCGCGCGGCGCTCGGCCAGCGCTACTACTTCCGCAACCAATCGGTCGGCCTGCCGAACCAGGTGCTGCGCACCGAAAAGTCGGCGGACGTGCTGGCGGCAGTTTCCGGCCAGATCCTGCCCAAGACCTACCTGGACGCTGGCCTGCAATTCAATCCGCGCGACTCCCGCACGGAACGCTACAACGTCGGCGTGCGGTACCAGCCGTCCTATGCCAAAGTACTGAATTTTAGTTATCGCTTCCTCAACGACAAGGCGCCGACCGCCAGCATATTCACCGGCACCGACGGCACCCTGCAGTCGATCGGGCTGCGCGATCTCGACGTTTCGGCGCAGTGGCCGCTGGGCGGGCGCTGGTACGGTGTCGGGCGCTACAACTATTCGCTGCGCCAGTCGCGCCTGATCGAAGCGATCGGCGGGATCGAATATGATGCCGGCTGCTGGGTGCTGCGGGCGGTCGCGCAGCGCTTCGCCGCTGGCGCGGCGGGCGTGGCACAGGTCGGCGTCGATCCGACGCGCTCTACCAGCTACACCTCGGCGTTCTTCCTGCAACTCGAATTCAACGGGTTCTCGAGCATCGGCACCAATCCTACCGATCTGCTCCGACGCAGCATCGGCGGCTACGGCAAGATCAACCAGCCGACCGGCGATCCGGTGTTCGGCACCGATCCTTCCTCCGTCTATTCTTATTCGAGGTAATGGAACACAACATGCTGTCGCTCAGGGCTGTTTTTATCGCGGTGTTTGTCTTGCTGGCGTGGGCAGGCGCCACGGCGCATGCCGCACCGACGCGCGAGGTAGACCGCATCGTCGCCGTGGTCAATGACGAAGTGATCACGCTCTACGAGTTGAAGTCGCGGGTGGCGCAGGCCGAACGCCAGCTCAAGGCGCAGCAGGTCCAGTTGCCGCCGGCCGACATCCTGGAAAAGCAGATGCTCGAACGCATGATCACCGATCGCGTGCAGATCCAGATGGCCAAGGAAACCTCGGTGCGTGTCGACGACCTGACGCTCGAACGCGCGATCACCCGCATTGCCGAATCCAACCGCATGTCGCCGGGCGATTTTCGCGCCGCGCTGGAGAAGGACGGCATTTCCTGGTCGAAGTTTCGCGAAGAGGTGCGCAACGAAATGACCGTCGTGCGCCTGCGCGAGCGCGAAGTCGACTCGCGCATACAGGTGTCGGATGCCGAGATCGACAACTTTCTCGCCAACGGCGACAGACCGGGTGCCGGCAACGAACAGTTTCTGGTTTCGCACATCCTGTTGCGTGCGCCGGACCAGGCCGGGCCGGAACAGTTGCAGCGCCTGCAGGCCAAGGCACAGGATATCGTCGCCCAACTCAAGGCCGGCGCTGACTTCGCCAAGCTCGCGGCAAGCTATTCGGATGCGCCCGACGCGCTTAGTGGCGGCTCTCTCGGATGGCGCGGTGCCGATCGCATGCCCTCATTGTTCGCCGAGACCGTGGAAGGCATGCAGCCCGGTCAGGTATCCGGCGTGATTCGCAGTCCGGCCGGCATGCACATCGTCAAACTGGTCGAGCGCAGGGGCGGATCGGCGGTCGGGCAGAAAACGCAGCAGACCAGCGTGCGCCACATCCTGATCAAAACCAATGAACTCGTCGGCGATGCCGAAGCGCGCCGCCGGCTCGTGGCGCTCAAGGAGCGCGTTGACAACGGGACTGATTTCGCCGAGTTGGCCCGGCTCAACTCGAATGACCTGTCCGCGGCCAAGGGCGGCGATCTGGGCTGGATCTATCCCGGCGATACCGTACCGGAGTTCGAGCGCGCGATGGATGCGCTCAAGCCGGGTCAGGTCAGCGATCCGGTTCAGTCTCCATTCGGCTGGCATCTGATCCAGGTCGTCGATCGTCGTGTCGACGAAGCCTCCGACGAACGCAAGCGCCAGATTGCCCGTCAGGCGCTGCGCGAGCGCAAGGCGGAGGAAGCCTATGAAGACTGGGTGCGCCAGCAGCGCGACCGCGCCTATGTCGAGTATCGGCTAGAGGACAAGTGACCGCCGTCGCAGCGCCGGCCGGGCCGATCACGCTCGCGGTCACCAGCGGCGAACCAGCCGGCGTCGGACCGGAACTGTGCGTCGCGCTCGCCCACCGTCAATGGCCGGCACGGTTGGTGGTGGTGGGCGACGCGAACCTGATCGCGCAGCGCGCTGCGGCAAGTGGCATGCACATCGGCATGCGCCGCTACGACCCGGCCGCAGCCGCTCTCCCCGGTACTCTCGAGATCCTGCACGAACCGCTGGCGGTCGGCGCCCGCGCCGGCGTGCTCGATCCGGCGAACGCGCGCCATGTCCTGCGCCTGCTCGACATCGCGATCGACGGCTGTCTGCGCGGCGAGTTCGCCGCCATGGTCACGGCGCCGCTGCACAAGGGCGTGATCAACGACGCCGGCATCGCGTTCTCCGGACACACCGAGTATCTGGCCGAGCGAACCGGTACCGCCAAGTGGTGATGATGCTGGCCGGGCCGGCGGGGGCGCTCGGCGGCCGCCAACTGCGGGTTGCGCTTGCCACCACCCATTTCGCACTCGCCGAAGTGCCGCGAGTGCTCACCCGCGCCTCGCTCGCCGCCACCCTGCGCATTCTCGAAGCCGATCTGCGGCGGCGATTCGGCATCGTCCGTCCGCGCATCCTGGTGGCCGGCCTCAACCCGCATGCCGGCGAGAGCGGCCACATGGGGCGCGAGGAAATCGATGTAATCAACCCGGTGCTCGAAGCCCTGCGTGGCGAAGGCTTCGATCTGGTCGGGCCGCTGCCTGCCGACACGCTGTTTCTGCCGCGCAACCTGGAAAACGCCGATGCCGTGCTGGCGATGTACCACGACCAGGGCCTGCCGGTACTCAAGTTCGCCACCTTCGGCGATGGCATCAACATCACGCTCGGCTTGCCGATAATCCGCACGTCGGTCGATCACGGCACTGCGCTCGATCTGGCCGGCAGCGGACGGGCCGATCCGGGCAGCCTCTACGCCGCAGTCGACGCCGCAATCGGTCTTGCCCAGCGCGCCGCGCAGTGAGCGTACCTCATCGCGCGCGCAAACGGTTCGGCCAGAATTTCCTGGTCGATGGCAACATCATCCGCAAGATCGTCGCCGCGATCGCGCCGCGGCCGGGCGACAACCTGGTCGAAATCGGGCCGGGGCTTGGCGCGCTGACGCGGCCGGTGCTCGAGGCAAGCGGGCATCTGCGGGTGGTGGAAATCGATCGCGACCTGATCGCGCGGCTCGGAGACGAATTCGCCGGACAGGCGCTAGAGATACACCAGGGCGACGCACTGAAGTTCGATTTCGGCGCGCTCGGCGGCGACCTGCGGGTGATCGGCAACCTTCCCTACAACATTTCCACGCCGATCCTGTTCCACCTTTCAGAATATGCGGAACGCATCCGCGACATGACCTTCATGCTGCAGAAGGAAGTGGTCGAGCGCATGGTGGCCGAACCCGGCGGCGCAGACTACGGACGCCTGTCGGTGATGCTGCAGTACCGCTTCCGGGTCGACAAGCAGTTCGACGTGGCGCCCGGCGCCTTCCGCCCGGTGCCCAAGGTGACTTCGGCAATCGTGCGCCTGACGCCGCGACCGGCGCAGGAACTCGGCGCGCGCGACGCGGCGCTGCTTGCGCGCATCGTCAGTGCGGCGTTCGGTCAACGGCGCAAGACCCTGCGCAACACGCTGCGCGATTTCGCCGATCAAGCCGGGCTGGCGGAACTGGGCATCGACCCGGGACTGCGCGGCGAGCGGCTGTCGGTCGACGACTTCGTGCGGATCGCCAATCGCTGCGCCGACGCCGGCATGCGGGCGTCATGACGCTGCAATCGCCCCCGTCTACTCGAGCGACAGCCGCAGCCCCGCCGGCAGTTCCTCGCCAAACAACTCGTTGCGGTCGGCCGCCGACAGTTCGCATTGTTCCTGCACCACGCGGATCTGCTCGGGCCGCGCGCGCATGCGCTTGAACTTTTCGATCACGCGCGCGCGCACCGGATCGTGAATGTCCAGTTCCCGTGTGCCGGTCAGCCGGCACGCTGACGAAAAAACGGTCGTCAGCGCCTGCAGGCCGAGCTTGTTCCAGTCGAGAGGTTCGAGCCGGGCGAATGCCTGTTCCACTGTCGCGGCAGGCATGACCGATTCGGCGGCGGTGTAGAGCGGCACCCTGCTCAACAATCGGGCGAGCGCCCAGAGAACATGCGGCTGGTTGGCGGCCTTGCCCTTGGCGATCAGGCTGATCAGCAAGTCGGCGAATTCCAGCTTGCGCGCCGGCTCGACACGTTCCAGGCTGCCCAGCATGCGCGTGCCTTCGACGAACTCGGTGGCCGAGCGCTTGAACTGGGGCAGGGCGGTATCGAACAGCGCCTGCTGTTGCTCGGCGGTGAGTCCGCCCGCGGTTCTGCGCCACATCATCCACCAGTTCGACTGGGCGCTCTTGTCCTTGCGATGGGCGAGGCCGAGATCGAAGCACTCCCACAACTGGGTCATGCGCCAGGGATCGAGGTCGCTGCCGTACCCCGGACGCAACAGGAATCCGGCCAGATAGAGCCAGGTGGTTTCGTGCGCGGGCGAGCGGCCGCGGCGGGTCAATCCCGGGTACAGTGACGGCCACAGGCTGCGTAACAGCGTCACGCGCCAGCGCGCGCGATCCTGGCCGAGAATCCGTTCCAGGTCGCGCGCCAGCGACTTGACATTGTCCTTCGAGTCGAGCGCCTGCTTGGTGCCGTAAAAGAGCGCGATGCGCACCTGCGCCGCTTCCAGTGCGGCCGGCGACGCTGCCGGCAGGCGGGTGGCGTCGCGCCGCTCGCTTGTTTGCTCTTCCAGCGGCTTGCGCAGGTTGAACTCGAGTTCCCAGCGTCCACGCACTGCCTCGTTGACCAGCGAAAGTCGCAGCACGCCCAATTCACTGAGTTCGGCCTCGATCTGCACGCTGATGCTTTGCGCGGCCGCCTTGCGCGGATTGAAGTTCTCGTCGCTGACCACGATGGTGGCGTGCAGCGGCGGCAGCGCGTGGAAGGCGGCTGGATCGAGGGCAACCAGCGAACCGGCGACATCTCCCGGCCGGCGATTCGAGGTAAAGGCACTGAACCGCACCGGGCGGTTCACCAGCAGATCGAAAGCGGGTGCCGCCAGCTTGAGCCTGCTGCCGGCCTCGGTGCCCTGCGGCAGCACGCACACCAGGTCGGGCATCGCATCGGCATCTTCCGGCTGCAGTTCGAGATAGACGCTGCGCGGATAGCCGCCGCCGATGCGTTGCGGTGCGCCCTGCGCCAGCGCGGCGAAGCAGGCGGCGCCGCGGGCCACTGCGAGGCTCATGTCCTGCAGCGCGAGTTGCGCGGCCGGGCGGCCCTGCCAGCGTTCGATCTGCGTCAGCAGGCGCTGCTGCAGTAGCCGCGGCTGCAGGACGCCGCCGACGAACAGCACCGCATCGATCGGCCGTCCGTCGAGAAAGGCCGCGAGGTGGCGGCTGATCGCCGAATCCGCTGCGTAAGGCAGGCCGATCTCGCGCAGCCCGGTGCGCCGGCCGAGCGGACGTTCCCCGGCCCCGGTCAGCGGGAAGAAGCCCTCCAGCACCGCCTGCTCGACGAGGGCTCGCGATAGCGTGGCATCGACGACCGAGCGGAACAAGTCGGCGCCGTCGCCCGGCAAGGCAACATGGAACACATCGTCCGCACTGCCCGCGGATTCGAGCACGCGCTCCTTGAGCAGCCGGGCCTGCGGCAGCAGGTGCATCCATTGCCGGCGCGACAGCCGCTGTTCGCTGTCCGGCCGCAGTTGCTGCTCGATCAGGTGGGCCAGTGCGAGGTCGATATTGTCGCCGCCGAGCAGCAGATGGTCGCTCGCCGCGATGCGCTCGATTGCCGGCCGTTCCTGCGCCGAGCGCAACGGCGCAACCTGGAACAGGCTGAAATCGCTGGTCCCGCCGCCGACATCGCAGACCAGGATGTTGCAGGGCTCCTGCGCCAGTGCCGGAAGGCACTCCAGCAGCCGCGCCCCGGGCGCCTGACCGGCGCCGTGGCCGCCGTCGTCGAGCCAGGCGTAGAACGCGGCTTGCGGCTCCTCGAGCAGCCGCAGCCCGGGCGGGTAGCCGGCCAGTTCGGCGGCCTTGCGCGTCAGTGCCTGCGCGCCCTCGTCGAACGACGCCGGCACGGTGACAACGATTTGCTGCCGGACGAACGCGTGATCGCCATCCGCGGCGGCAAAGGCGTGATCCCACGCCTCTTTCAGGTACTGCAGGTAGGCCGCACTTGCTTCGACCGGCGACAGGCGCAGGTCGGGCGCAATCTCGTCCGAGCCGAACGGCAGAATCCGCGTCTCGCGGTCGATGCCGGCATGGGCCAGCCAGGACTTGGCGGAATGAATGACCCGCCCGGGCGTCGCGCTCATCCGGTCGCGGGCCAGCGCCCCGACCACGTAGCCCGCCGCCTCGCCGTCCGGCTGTCCGGTGATCGGGTCGAGCTGCGGCTGGTCGAGTTCCGCTTCGGTGCAGTAGTAGAAGAACGAGGGCAGCAGCGGGCTGTCGACCAGCGTGTCGAAACCGTGCAGTTGCGGCAGCGCCAGTAGTGTGGCGCCAGCCCGCGGCGCACCGAGATCGACATACGCCAGGGCGCAGTTGGTCGTCCCCAGATCGATGCCGATGGCGTAGCGGGGAGCGCTCACTTGGCCTGCAATGCCCGCCAATGCGCGGCCTTCGACCGGCTCACTCCTCCGCGCGCAGGTTGAATTCGAGCTTCCACCGGTTGCTTGACTGGGTGTGCTGCAGCCACAGTTCGAGCGTGCCGAGTTCGGTCACCAGCGGATGCAGGGTGACCGGCACAACCTGCCCCGCCACGCCCTCGACCGGCGGCAGGGTCAGCGTCAGCCCGGCCAGTTCGTCGAGCGAGCGCGTGGCGTTGTCCACCACGCTTCCCACCCGGTCGCCGGCGCGCACCGTCGAACTGAAGAAGCGGAATTCCACCGCCTCGCCGGTGACCAGGCCGAACTCGCGACCGGCCAGCTCCAGTTCGGTCCCTTCCTGCGTGCCCTGCGGCACGATGCAGATGCCCTTGACCGGCGGCACGAAGCCCGGCACCGCGGGCATCGGGCTTTCCATGCCGAGGTAGTAGGAACGCGAGGTGCCGGCGCGAATCTTGATGCCCTTGCCCGAGGCCTGCACTGCGCCGTAGTAGGCCGCCCCGCGCGATACCGCGATGTCCAGCCCGGCGCTCTTGAGTTCCTTCAGTGCCCTGCCCGGTCCGAGCCAGGATGCGAGCAGTTCGACCACGCGCTGGCGGAAGATCGCCGCCTCGAACACGCCGCCGTTGAACAGCACTGCGGTCGGAGTGAGGATGGTCGACTGATCGAGCCCGGCGCGTGCGCCGATCGATGCCGCCAGCGCCTCGTCCGACTTGACGTTCTCCAGCGCGCGTTTGAGAAAGCGCGCCAGGTGCTTGCTGACGGCCGGTTCGGTGGCGTAGTCGAGCCCGTATTCCTGCAGGCCGACCGACTTGCGCTGGGCCGGCAGCTCGCCGGAAGCGGTGAGGGGGAAATAACCGTTCACCAGCAGGGTGACGACTTCCTCGCGGGTGAGCGTGGTGGTCAGGGTCTTGGCAAACAGGCTGGCGCCGCGCGAGGGCACGGCGATCGGCATCTCCTGCAGCGCCTCGTCGGCGAGCAGCCGCTCCTTGGCGGCGCGGGCGGCATGAACCAGGGCGAGAAACTGCCAGGCGTCCAGTTCGTGGCCGTCGTCCTCGATTTTCGCCTTGAGGGTGTGGGCCAGCGCCAGGTCCATGTTGTCGCCGCCGAGCAGGATGTGTTCACCCACCGCGATGCGGTGCAGTTCCAGGTTCTTCGACAGGCCGTCGGCCGATCCGGCCACGGCGATCAGGCTGAAGTCGGCGGTGCCGCCGCCGACGTCGCACACCAGGATCAGGTCGCCCTCGGCGACTTGGTCGTGCCACGGCACGTCGGCGCCGGCCTCCATCGAGTGGGCAATCCAGGCGTAGAACGCCGCCTGCGGCTCTTCCAGCAGTGTGACCTGGCCGAAGCCGGCGGCCAGCGCCGCCTCGTAGGTCAGGGTGCGCGCAACTTCGTCGAACGAGGCGGGAACGGTCAGCACGACATGGCAGTCATCTACGCTGGCCGGCACGGCATGCTGCTGCAGATCGAAGGCCAGCGCCTGGCGCATGTGTTCGAGATAGCGGCGCGATGCTTCCAGCGGCGAGACCTTGGGCTGGTCCAGTTCCGCCTGCCAGGGCAGGATCGGGGCGCGCCGATCGACGTGCGGGTTGCACAGCCACGACTTGGCCGAGGTGACCATGCGGTCGGGCACCAGCGCGGCGCGTTCGCGCGCGAAGGCGCCGACCACGTAATCGGGCGCCGGGCCTTCGTGCCACGGCAGGCGCAGGCTGTCCTCGGCGTACTCGCCCGGCACGGGAAGGTAGAGCGCCGATGCCAGCAGGGGCTTCTCCCCAACCAGGCTCGGCCCCAGGATCTGGGTGATCTCGATGTTGCGCGCGGCGCCGCCGTCGACTTCGCAGATCGTGACGCAGGAATTGGACGTGCCGAGATCGATGCCGACACTGAATTGCTTGCTCATTGTTTGACCTTGCTGGTGGAATTCGGGGAGGCCGGGGGAAGCGCCGCGCCGCACAATCCGCTGCGGCGCAACCGACCGCCGTTAGCCGGCGGACCTAGCGGACTTCCACTTCGACCGGCGTGATGACGTTCAGGCCGTTTGGGTCGATCGGCCGCATGTGGCGCGGCAGCGCCAGTTTCGACGTTTTCCAGCCGCGATGCACCACTACGCCGCTGAACGGCGGTGTGCCGGCGACCTTGCCTATCAGCCGGTACTGCTGCGGATCGGCGGCGGCGTCGATGGTAATGCGTTCGCCTTCCTTGCCGCCGTGCGCTGGCGTCAGTGCCAGGCATTCCCGGATCACCGCCGCGCAGCCCTGGTGCACGACGCGCGAGGCGGCGGCCACCTGGGCATCGCTGAAAGTGCTCACATCCTCCATCAGGTAATCGAGGAAGCGCCCCTTCTCCTGCAGCAGCGACAGCAGAATCAGCGCCTCGCCGGTCTGCGGCGGCGGCTGCACCCGCGACTTTGCCGGCTCGGTCGGGGCTGTTGCGGCCGCCGCCGGCACGGCAGGCGCTGCGGGGCGGCCTGCGGGAGCTAAGGTGTTGCGGGCACTGCAGGCGCTGCCGGACGCGCCGGCGCGGGCTGGCCGGCGCTGCGCAGCGCGATCAGGCTGCGCGCTGCGATGTAGAGGCTGAGCAGAATCACGCCGCCGTCGCGAATCAATGCGAAACGCGCCGCGGCACTCGGGTCGGCGTTGAAAAACAGGCTCAAGGCACTCAGGAGCAGGGCTCCCAGCGCGGCAATGGCAATTCCCATGGTTCGCTCGGATCGATCTGTCAGGGATGAAGGAGGCTGCAACTGCGGGGACCACGCTCGGCGACCAGGGTGTCAGCCGAATCTGCGCGTCCAGCGCGTGGGTGGCATCCTACCATTGATCGCGCCGCGGATGCTCAAAGCCTGCGGCGCGACCGCGGCCGGCCGCGGCCGGCTACGGAAATGCCGGAATGCGCGGCTCGGTGCCTTCCAGTTCCGCCTCCGGGTGGTGGCTCTTGACCAGTTCGCTGATCTCTTCGACCCGCGCTATCGGCACGTCGATCAACATCAGCAGCGAACCGTGCTCGATCGCATCCTCGAACTGCTTGTGCCGGGTGTTGCCGACATTGAGGCCGACCATCCCGCTCAGCCACGCGCCG
>JADJSA010000015.1 GCA_016711925.1 Candidatus Methylophosphatis haderslevensis | reverse complement strand
CACCCTCCGGGTTGTCGAGATGGCGTTCGAGATCCGCCTCGCGGATGCGCAGGCCGAGTTCGCCGTTTGCCGTATCTTCGACCTTGATGTCCGGCTCGATGCCCCTTGGCCTGGATCGAGCGGCCGTTGGGGGTGAAGTAACGCGCAGTGGTGAGCTTGATCGCCGTGTTGTTGTTGAGCGGCAGGATGGTTTGCACCGATCCTTTGCCGAAGCTCTGGGTGCCGAGTACCACGGCGCGCTTGTGATCCTGCAGCGCACCGGCAACGATTTCCGAAGCCGAGGCCGATCCGCCATTGACCAGCACCACCATCGGCACGGTCTTGGCCGCCGGCGGCAGGGCCTTCAGGTAGTCTTCGCGGGTGCCCCGCAGGTAATCCTCGCTGATTGCGAAATACTTGCGTTTGGCATCGTCGGTGCGACCGTCGGTCGACACCACCAGCGACTTTTGCGGCAGGAAGGCTGCCGACACGCCGACCGCCCCGTGCAGCAGACCGCCCGGATCGTTGCGCAAGTCGAGCACCAGCCCCTTCATCGGCCCTTGCTTGAACAGGTCGTTCAGGTGCTTGACCAGATACTGGGTCGTGCTTTCCTGGAACTGTGTGACACGCACATAGCCGTAACCCGGTTCCAGTTGCTTGGACTTGACGCTCTGGACCTTGATGACTTCGCGCATCAACGTAAACACCAGCGGCTTGATCTCGCCCTTGCGCGAAACCGTCAAGGTGATCGGCGTCTTCGGCTTGCCACGCATACGCTTGACAGCGTCGTTCAAGGTCAGGCCTTTGACCGACGTGTCGTCGAGCTTGATGATCAGGTCTCCCGCCTTGATCCCGGCGCGGAACGCGGGCGTGTCCTCGATCGGCGACACCACCTTGACGAAGCCGTCTTCCATGCCGACCTCGATGCCGAGACCGCCGAATTCGCCCTGGGTGCCGACCTGCAGATCTTTGAAAGCGTCTGAGTCGAGGTACGCCGAATGGGGGTCGAGGTTCGACAGCATGCCGCTGATGGCGTTGTTGATCAGCTTCTTGTCTTCGACCGGCTCGACGTAACCCGCCTTGATGGCGTTGAACACGTCGGCAAAGGAACGCAATTCCTCGACCGGCAGCGGGCTGTTCGCCTCCTTGTTGGCGCTGGCCGAGAAATTCAGGCTGATCAGCACGCCTGCGAGAACGCCGATTGCGACGAGTCCCGCTTGCTTCAATTTGGTCTGCATTGACGTTCCTACCTGAGGCTGACCCACCGCAGCGGGTCTATGGGCTGTCCCCGATGCCTGAGTTCAAAGTATAAACCGGATTCCTCGCTGCCACCGCTGTTGCCCACCGAGGCGATGGCATCGCCCGCGCGAACCGTTTGCCCGACACCGCGCAGCAACGATTCGTTATAACCGTAAATCGACAGATAGTCGTCGCCATGGTCGACGATCACCAGGTTGCCGAACCCGCGCAACCAGTCGGCGAACGCGATTCTTCCGGCGGCGACCGCCTTGACCTCGCCACCGGCACCGGCGCGAATGAACACGCCGCGCCACGACGAACCCCCATCGGCCCTTGGAGTCCCGAAGCGGTTCAGGAGTTCGCCGCGTACCGGCAAACGCAGGCGACCACGCAACTGCGCGAACGCCGTGGCGCTGGCGCCGCCCTCGGGCGTCTGGTCCACCCTGGCGACCGCTGCGGCAGGTGCGCCCGTGACGTCGGGGGGCGCGGCCGGCGTCGCTGCTTGCGGGCGCTCGGCGGGCTCCGCTGTGGCGGCTTCGCGCCGGCCTCGCGCAGCGGCATTCACTTCCCGGGCGCGGCGCTTTTCCTCGGCCGCCTGCGCTTGGCGGCGCGCAGTCTCGGCGGCGGCCGCCTGCTTGCGGGCCAGCGCCGCCAGGCCGTCGATCAGGCGCGACAGCCGCGCCTCGTCCCGCTTCAGATTGCCGACTTCCTTGCGCTGTTTGCGCAACTTGTCCGACAACTCGGCCAGCACGAGCGTTCGCTTGCGCTGCTGCTCGGCCAGTTGCGCCACTTCCGATTTCTGTTCAGTTTCGATTTCGGCCAGCGCGTCGCGGGCAATCCGAACCCGGTCGAGCAGCGATTTCTGCTCGGCAAGCGAGGTGCGCAGACCGCCGATCAGGTCCGCTTCCGAGCGCGATAGTTGCTTCAGATAATGCAGGTCGCGGGCAAGCTGGTTCGGGTCGCTGCCGGACAGAATGTGCCGCAGACCCTGCGCCTGGCCGCTTACGTAGTAGCGGGTGAGCAACCTTTCCAGTTCTGCCTGCTGGGACTTGATCCGCGATTCGAGCGCCGCGCCGGCCGCGCCGACCCGCGCGAGTTCGGCCTCGGTCTCGCGCCGGGAGTCGGCCAGTTCGCGCAGGCGCCGCCGGCTGCCGGAAATCGTCTGCTCGGTCTCGCGCAGCGCCTCGGCGGCGTCCTCACGCGATTCCTCGCTGCGGGAGATTTCCTTTTGCAGATCGCGGATGCGCTCCTGCACATCCTTGAGGTCGGAGCGCTTTTCGGTGATGGCGGCGCGCGGGCTTTCCTTCTGCGCGTAAAGCGGTGCCGGGCCGAGAACGACCATCGCACCCAGCAGCAGGCGGGCGGTCGTCCGGCGCAGCTTCGTCAATCCGAAACCAACGAATCAGGGCGGATTGCGGCGAACCGGTATCTACTCAGCCCTTCGCCTTGCCCTGATTGGCGACCGCGGCCATGGCGGCGGCAATCGCTTCCTGGTCGCCGAGGTAGTAGTTGCGGATCGGTTTCAGGTCGTCGGTCAGCTCATAGACGAGGGGCTGGGCGGTCGGGATGTTCAGGCCGACGATGTCGTCATCGGACACGTTGTCGAGATACTTGATCAGCGCCCGGATGCTGTTGCCGTGGGCCGCGACGATCACCCGCTTGCCGCTTTGAACCGTCGGCGCGATGGTCTCGTGCCAGATCGGCAGGAACCGGGCGACGGTGTCCTTCAGGCATTCGGTGCGCGGAAACTCGCCCGGGGCTAGATTGGCATAGCGCGGATTGTCCGTTTCCAGGCGCGGATCGCCCGCTTCGAGCGGCGGCGGCGGCGTATCGTAGGCGCGGCGCCAGACCAATACCTGCTTGTCACCGAACTTGGCGGCGGTTTCGGACTTGTTCAGGCCCTGCAATGCGCCGTAGTGGCGTTCGTTGAGGCGCCAGGAGTGCTGAACGGGGATCCACATCCGGTCCATTTCCTCGAGCACGGCCCACAAGGTCTTGATCGCCCGGCGCAGAACCGACGTGAAAGCGATGTCGAAGTCATAACCTTCCTTCTTCAGCAACTGGCCGGCAGCTTTCGCCTCCGCCATTCCCTTCTCGGTCAGACCGACATCGGTCCAGCCGGTGAAGCGGTTTTCCTGATTCCAGACAGATTCGCCGTGACGCAGCAGTACGATTTTTTTCATGGCAGTAAGGTCAAAGAAAGTGGGAAAAAGGGTGATCCGAAACAACCCGGCCGCCGACAATCCGTTACGCATGGCGGCCGTTGCTGACAATTCGCCGACTTCGCGCCTGAGCCCGGACGTGCACTGCTTTCCATTCTATAATAGCCGCCTGTCCAACACTACCCCCGAGCCGTGGGAAACCCTGCACCTGCAAAGGCCATCGGCGATCTGATCGACCGCCAGGAACATATCGAAACCGCCGCCCGTGCGCTCAAGTCGATCGCGCATCCGCTGCGGCTGAAGATCCTGTGCGTGCTCGGCGGCGAAGAGATCTGCGTGCAGGACATCGTCGATGCCGTCGGCACCTCCCAGAGCAACATTTCCCAGCACCTGGCGATCCTGCGCGACAAGGGTGTGCTGCTTACCCGCAAGGATGCCAACCGGGTCTATTACCGGGTCGGCGACAGCCGCACGCTGCAACTGATCTCCCTGATGCGCGAAGTCTTCTGCGGCGATATGCCGTCACGCTGAGCGACCCGACGTGAACACAGCCGAACTTGTGGAGTTTCTCAAGGCAAACCTGGCCTGGGTGGTGATGGCCCTGGTCTCGGGCGGCATGCTGTTGTGGCCGGTGATCCGCGGCCGCGCGTCCGGCCCAAGTCTTTCGCCGCTGGAAGTCACGCTGATGATCAACCGGGAGGACGCCATGGTGCTCGATGTGCGCGAGCCGGCCGAATGGTCCAAGGGGCATATTCCTAACGCGCGCCACATCCCGCTCGGCCAGATCGAACAGCGCATGGGCGAGCTGGACAAGTTCAAGACCAAGCCGATCATCGTCAGTTGCGCCACCGGCAGCCGCTCCAGTTCGGTGTGCGGTACCCTGCGCAAGGCCGGATTCGAAAAGGTCTTCAACCTGGCCGGCGGCCTGCCTGCGTGGGAACAGGCCGGGCAGCCTTTGACCACCCGCTAGGTTTCCAGAATGGCCAGGGTTCTCATGTATTCGACCGGCGTCTGCCCCTACTGCTTGCGCGCTGAACAGTTGCTGGTGCGCAAGGGTGTGGCGGATATCGACAAGATCCGCGTCGACCTCGATCCGGCACGGCGCGACGAAATGGTCGCGCGGACCGGCCGGCGCACCGTGCCGCAAATCTACATCGGCGAAACCCATGTCGGCGGCTTCGACGAACTTGCCGCGCTCGACCGGGCCGGCGGACTCGACCCGCTGCTCGCCACCTGACACCGTTCCAATCGATCCGCGCCCGGCGCGGCCCTCAATCTCAACGAGACCACCATGGCCGATACCCAGCAAGCACAGTTCAGCATCGAGAAAATCTACGTCAAGGATCTCTCGCTCGAAGTTCCGAATGCGCCGCAGATTTTCCTGCAGCGCGATCAGCCGGAAGTCCAGGTCCAGTTGCATACCGAGGGAAGCGGTGTCGACGAGGGTGTGTTCCAGTGCCTGCTTACAGTTACCGTGACCGCCAAGCTTGGTGACAAGACGATGTTTCTGGTGGAAGCAGCGCAGGGCGGCATTTTCCAGATCCGCAACGTGCCGCAGCAGGATCTTGAGCCGATTCTCTCGATTGCCTGCCCGAACATCCTGTTTCCCTATGCCCGCGAGACCATCTCGGACACCATCAACCGCGCCGGATTTCCGCCGGTGCTGCTTGCGCCGGTGAATTTCGAGGTGCTCTACCAGCAGCGGCTCGAACAGCAGGCGGCGCAGCAGCCGCCGGCAACGCCATTGCAATGACAGTTTGCAGCAGGGTGATGCGGGCGCGGCTCGCCGGAATCGTACTGGCGCTGGCCGCGTTGCCGGCCGGGGCGGTCGAGTTTCGCTCGGTGGCGGAGCCCGCGCTGCTGTTCGATGCGCCGTCCACCAAGGCCGACCCCCGTTTCATCATTGCACGCGGCACGCCGGTCGAACTGGTGGTGAGCCTGGACAAGTGGTTCAAGGTGCGCGACAGCGGCGGTGGCCTGCTGTGGATCGAGCGGGGCAAGCTCGCCGAGCGGCGCACCGTGATTGTCACTGCTGCTTCGGCCAGCGTACTCAAGTCCGCCGAGGAATCCGCGCCGGTCGTTTTCGAAGCGGCCAAGGACGTGGTGCTGGAACTGCTGGAGGCGGCGCCGTCGGGCTGGGCCAAGGTCAGGCATCGCGACGGCCAGAGCGGGTTCGTGCGTGTCTCGCAGGTCTGGGGGCTTTAGCTCAAGCCCCATGAAACTTGCGGTTCTCGGTGCCGGCGCCTGGGGAACCGCGCTCGCCGCTTCCTTCTCGGCGTTTCACGCCACCACACTCTGGTCGCGCGAGCAGGCCCATGCCGAATCGATGCGCGCCGGGCGGGTCAATGCGCGCTATCTGCCCGGTTGCGAACTGCCGGCCGATCTGGCCATCGATTCCGATCTCTCCCGCGCGGCCGGCTCGGCGGACCTGTTGCTGATCGCCACGCCGCTGGCGGGTTTGCGCACGACGCTGCGCGAGATTAGCCGGATCGGAACCGCCCAGCCGTTGCTGTGGGCATGCAAGGGGCTGGAAGCCGGCTCGGGCAAGCTGCCGCATCGTATCGTTGATGAGGAACTGGGCGAGGGACGGCGCTGCGGCGCCCTGACCGGGCCGAGCTTCGCCGACGAAGTGGCGCGCGGCTTGCCAACCGCGATCACGCTGGCTGCGCGCGACCCCGCGTTCGCCCGCGACACGGCCGCCGCGCTGCACCACCCGCGGCTGCGCATCTACGCCAATGACGATGTCGTCGGGGCCGAGGTCGGCGGCGCGGTGAAGAACGTCATGGCGATCGCCGCCGGCATCAGCGACGGCATGGGCTTCGGCCTCAATGCCCGCGCCGCCCTGATTACCCGCGGTCTGGCAGAAATTGCCCGGCTGGGCGGCGCGCTCGGCGGCCGCCGCGAGACGTTCATGGGGTTGGCCGGAATGGGCGACCTGATCCTCACCTGTACCGGCGATCTTTCGCGCAACCGGCGCGTCGGACTGGCGCTGGCCAAGGGGCAGGGTCTGGACGACATCCTGCGCGAACTCGGCCACATTGCCGAGGGCGTGAGTACCGCGCGCGAGGTGGCGCAACTCGCGCTGCCGCTCGGCGTCGATATGCCGATCACGCGCGCGGTCGCAGCGGTGTTGTTCGGCGGTCAATCGGCCAAGTCGGCCGTCGAGCAACTGCTCGCCCGCGATCCGAAACTGGAATAGCGCTGCCCGCTCAGCACCGCTTTTCGCGCCCCAGACCTGCCCTGAGAGCCAGTATCCATGCGCCTTCCAGGGCGTCGTCCGGCGCCCGCAGGGCGCGCTGGGCAGCGCTTCAGCGGTTGTATGGCTGGGCGTTGGGCATCGGGATCGGCGAGTCGGCGCTGACGCCGCCGCCCGGCCGCATGCGCAGCCAGGGCGTTGCGCAGGTCTGCACCGTCGGATAGTAGGCGCGCGACTCCGGGCAGTACATCCGGTCCTGAACGGGAATCGCATAGACCGCGCCGGGCACGGCGCCGTAAAGCACGCCGCCCCCGTAGCCGGGCGCCGGCCGACCGTACTGGCCGTAGCGAATGTCCGGATGGGGTGCGAGCAGCGGATCGCCGATCACGTAGGCGCCGCGTCCCGGCAGGCCCGCCGCTGCCGGGGCCACCAGCAAGGCGCCATCCGGTCCGGTACGCCGCCCCAGTACCACGCCGCCGCTGTCGCCTGCGCTCGCGGTCGACATGGCAGCCGCCGCGGCGGACATCAGGGCGAGATAACGGATCAATGTGCGCGGCATGTTTGTTCTCCTGGTCGGCGCCGGTTCTCGGTGGGGGACAAGGGGCAGATTACTCCATTTGTGGACCGCGGCAAATTGCACTGGTGCCCGCGGATCCTTCGAATCCCAGTTGCCGCCAGGCTTCGTAGAGCACCACCGCGACGCAGTTGGCAAGATTCAGGCTGCGCGATGGTGCGCGCATCGGCAGGCGCAGGATTTGCGCGGGTGGCAGGCTCGCCAGCAAATCCTGCGGCAGGCCGCGCGTCTCGCAACCGAACAGCAGTATGTCGCCCGCCGCGTAGCGGATTTCATCGTAACGCACCGTGCCGCGCGTGCTGATGGCGAACATGCGGCGCCCGGCCAGCGCGGCAGCGCAGGCTGGCCAGTCGGCATGCAGCGCAACCTCGGCCAGTTCGCGGTAGTCGAGGCCGGCGCGCGCCAGCGCCCGGTCGGTGAGCTGAAAACCCAGCGGCTTGACCAAGTGCAGCGTCGCGCCGGCATTGGCGCACAGACGGATCACGTTTCCGGTGTTGGGCGGGATTTCCGGCTGATGGAGAACGACATCGAACATCTCGCGAGATTACTCCGGCGGGCCGAATGCGACAGCCGACTGCCGCCGCACGCTCATTTGTGCAGGGTGCGCGCGATGACCACGTTGGTGACATGCGCCGCGCCGCGCTGCTTGAGCGTTTTGGCGAATTCGTCGAGGGTGGCGCCGGTGGTCATGACGTCGTCGACCACCACGATGCGCCTGCCGCCCAGGTCGGTGACGCAGCGGAACGCGCCGCGGATGTTCTTGCGCCGGGCCTTCCACGGCAGCCTGGCCTGCGGTTCGACCAGCCGGTCCTTGACGCAGGCATCGAGAAGCAGCGGCAGTCCCCACTGGCGCGCCAGCAGTCGGGCGATTTCCACCGACTGGTTGAATCCCCGTTCGGCCAGGCGGGCCGGATGCAGCGGCAGCGCAATCACGCAATCGGCATCGTGCGGCTTCAGATCCGCCACGCCGCGCGCCAGCCAGGGTGCCAGCGCCAGCCTGGCCTGGTATTTCAGCGCCTGCACCATCTCGCGGATCGGGAACTCGTAGGCCCAGCGCGCCAGGGTGGCATCGTAGTGCGGCTCATCGCGCAGGCAGGCGCCGCAGCGCTGGCCGTGCGGGCTGGGCAACGCGCATTGCGGGCAGCGATCCGGCGCCAGCAGCGGCAGTTCGCGCAGGCACGCCGGGCACAGCAGCTCGCGGCCGGCGGGCGCGCCGCAGGCGTAGCAATCCTGCGGCAGCAGCGAATCGAGCAGGCGGGCGACGAGGCTCATCGGCCGGCCACCGGCAACGGGTATAATCCGCCCTCTCGTCGTCCATCCGCCATTCGGGGTGATCCATGTCTGCCGTGATACCCGTTCAATCGTCGCACACCGACCGGTCCGCGCCGGCCAAGCGCTGGACCGTGTCGCAAATCGATGCGCTGTTCGCCCTGCCGTTCAACGATCTGCTTTATCGCGCGCAACAGGTGCATCGCGAGCATTTTGATGCCAATGCGATCCAGCGGTCGACCCTTCTGTCGATCAAGACCGGCGGCTGCTCCGAGGATTGCGGCTATTGCTCGCAGGCGGCGCGCTACCAGACCGGCCTCGAACGCGACGAACTGTTGCCGCTCGACGAGGTGCTGACGGCGGCGCGCGCGGCCAAGGAGAGCGGCGCGTCGCGCTTCTGCATGGGTGCGGCCTGGCGCGGCCCCAAGCAGAAGGATCTCGAACAGGTGATCGAGATGGTGCGCGAGGTCAAGTCGCTGGGTCTGGAAACCTGCGTCACGCTCGGCATGCTCAAGGACGGCCAGGCCGAGCAGTTGAAGGACGCCGGACTCGACTACTACAACCACAACATCGATACCGCGCCCGAGTTCTACGGCAAGGTGATCGGCACGCACTCGCAGACCGACCGTTTCGATACCTTGGGCAAGGTGCGCGGCGCCGGCATCAACGTCTGCTGCGGCGGCATCATCGGCATGGGCGAGTCGCGGCGCATGCGCGCGGCGCTGATCGCCGAACTCGCCAACATGGAACCGCCGCCCGAATCGGTGCCGATCAATCACCTGGTGCAAGTGGAAGGCACGCCGCTGGCCGAAGCGGCGCCGCTCGATCCGTTCGAGTTCGTCCGCACCATTGCCTGTGCCCGCATCACCATGCCGACATCCTACGTTCGGCTGTCTGCCGGGCGCCAGGAAATGAGCGACGAACTGCAGGCGCTGTGTTTCCTCGCCGGCGCCAACTCGATCTTCTACGGCGACAAGCTGCTGACCACCGGCAACCCCGAAACGGATCGCGACCGCGGACTGCTCGACCGGCTGGGGATGAAGGCGGTCTGAAACACCCCTCGCCGTAGCGATGGACGCGCAGCTTCGCACCGACGACGCGCGCTTTGACGTCGAACGCGACTGCGTGCTGCGCAACGCCTCGCGGGCCGCCCGCGGCTATGACGCCGCCGCCGTGCTGGCGCGCGAAGTGGCGCGGCGCATGGGCGAGCGGCTCGATCTGGTCACCCTGCAACCGGCGCGCATACTCGACATCGGCTGCGGCACCGGCGCCGACCTGCGGTTGCTGGCCGAGCGCTACCCGCAGGCCGAGCGCATCGGCTGCGATTTCTCGCTCGCCATGTTGCGCGAAGCGGGCGAGGAATTGCCCTGGTTCAAGCGCCTGCTGCCCGGCGGGCGGGCGCGCGAAGCGGTGCGCGTGTGTGGCGAAGCGACCCGCCTGCCGCTTGCAGGCGGGTCGATCTCGCTGGCCTGGTCGAACCTGATGCTGCACTGGCTGGTCGATCCGCTCCCGGCGTTGAGCGAAATTCAGCGCGTGCTGGCCGTCGACGGCTTGCTGATGTTCAGTACCTTCGGACCGGATACGCTGAAGGAACTGCGCCGCTGTTTCGCGCAGGCCGATTCGCTGCCGCATGTGCATCGCTTCATCGACATGCACGACCTGGGCGATGCGCTGGTCAAGGCCGGGTTTGCCGAGCCGGTGATGGACATGGAAACGCTCACTCTGACCTACGACGGCATCGACGCGCTGCTGCGCGACCTGCGCGTCTCGGGCGCGCAGTGCGCGCTCGCCGGCCGCCGCCGCGGACTCAGCGGCAAGAACCTGTGGGCACGGGTGCACGCCGCTTACGAGATGCACCGGCGCGATGGCCGACTGCCGGCCACCTTCGAGGTGGTGTACGGCCACGCCTGGAAGCCGGCACCGCGTTCCACCGCCGACGGCCGCACGATCGTCCAGTTCGATCCCAAACGACGCGGGCGGCCGGCATGAAACGCGCGAGGAAGATGCGGCTGAAACCGCGCAATCCGCTGGCTGTGGCCCCGTTGCTCAAGAAAGGCGGCGCGCACCAGTTGCGCGGCAAGAAAGCCAGCCGGGCGCGGCAAAAAGCCGGCCGTGCTGAGGACCTAGGGAGGCAAAGACCAGAGCGATCGATGCCGCGTCGTGCCCGGCGGCTTTGCGGCCGGGTGTGACTTCCGTCACGCTTTCTCAACCCAAGGCCGAGGCCAATCATCCGTTAGGCCTATGGTTTGTTGAAATGGGAATCGTTACGATGCTTTCATCGGGAACCACAAAAACCACCGAACAGCGTCCGAACAAGAGCGTGCAAGGTTGGAGGTCAACAACAACGCTCATCGGACAGCAAGCCAAATAAAATCACGAGGTCAGACTCGTTTCAACCAAATTCATCGCCGGCCAAGAGCCGGCGATTTGTTTTTCCGGGCGTGGTGGGGGCGCCTCGCCGATAGGACTGAACCCGTGGGTTTGGTGTCGCCCCCCGCGCATGGATAGGCGATCCTGGCGCTGCCTGCCGGACAGCCAATAACCACGGCGCTTCCGGGCTGGTTCCGAGGCCGCCTGTTCATGCGGGCTGCGGGCCAAAACCGTCGATCAGGGGTTGAGCTGGCGATACACGCTGTCGACGACCCGCATCAGGTCGGCCTTGGCCAGTTCGCCCGAGAGCGCGTAGCCAAGCTTTCCGTCCAGCCAGTAGAACACGCCGACCTTACCCTCCTGGGCGAAGCGGAAAGCGGTTTCGCGGTTGCCGGCCGCATCGGTGCGTAGGTAAAGCGTCAGACGCTGGCCGCGCGCGTCCTGATACATGAACTGGGCGACCGGTCCGGCCTCGCCCGGCAACAGGCGTCCGCCGACCAGCTCGAAGCCCTCGCCGCGCAGCGCCGGCGCCGTGACCGACGCGCCCAGCCGTTTCGACAGCCAGGCAACCAGGTGCTGCTCCTGGTCCGCCGTGACCTCGACCGGGTGCCGGACCTCGGGCGCATACACCACATGGGCGACCGCCGCCGCGCGCGGCAGGCTCACCATATCCGGGCTGCCGGTACCGCCGATGCTGCCGCGCAAAAGGAACCCGACGATGCCGCCGATCGCCAGCCAGGCCGGCACGGCGGCGACCCGCAATGGCGCGGAACGCGGCGCAGTGGCGCCCGGCGTTGGCAAGGCGGGACGGCACTCTTCCTGCATCACGGCATCGAACCGGCCGTGCAGCAGGGCGGTCTGCTCGCGCCAGGCCCGGACCTGCTCGTGGACCTCAGGGCGCTCGGCCAGCCAGCTGGCGACCGTCATGCTTTCAGCCGCGCCGAGCCGGCCGTCGGCGTAGGCATGCAACTGCTCGTCGGAAATCGGCCGGGAACTCATTTGACAACCTTCAACTGGGCGCCGATCGGCAGTTCCACGCCGGCGAGCAGGGCGCGCAGGCGCTCGCGCCCGCGCGACAGGCGCGACATCACCGTGCCGACCGGCGAGCCGATGATCCTGGCGGTCTCTTCGTAGGACAGATCTTCGAGTCCGACCAGCAGCAGCACTTCGCGCTGGTCGGCGGCTCAGGCGAGCCGAGCGCGCGATCGAGATCGCGCAGTTCCGAGATTGTCGGTCTGCGTGGCGCGCAGGGGCAGATCGGGCAGGAGGTCGTCGGCCAGATAGTCGACATGGACGCCGCCCTTGATCTGGTTGACGTAAATGTTGTGCATGATGGTAAACAGCCATGCCCGCAGGTTGCCCGGGCGCCACAGGCAAAAGCGCGACAGCGCGCGTTCCAGCGTGTCCTGCACCAGATCGTCGGCGCTGCTGCGCATCCCCGGTCAGCGCGCGCGCATAGCGGCGCAGGCGCGGAATCTCGGCAGTGATCAGTTCTCGATTGGGCATTCGCTCTAGGGCTGTGGCCCCGGCCGCCTGGCGGCATCGTGGCGCGCCGCCGTCGAAGTGTAAACCGCCACTCTCCGGGTATTCCGGGCGCACCGAAATCCCGGCCGCCACCGGAGCCGCGCCTTCGGCAGCGTCCGCGCTTCCGGTGGGGCGAAAAACAAGGGGCGCACTTGCGCCCCTCTCGATCTCCAAAGTGCGGTTCGGTTCAGCGCAGGCCGGCGATGTAATCCGACACCGCCTTGATCTCGGGATCGGTCATCTTGAGCGCGATCACGCGCATCATCTGGTTCGGATCGTTGGCGCGCTCGCCAGCCCGGAAAGCCTTCAACTGCGCTTCCGTGTATTCGGCGTACTGGCCGCTGATCCGCGGGTACTGCGCCGGAATGCCGGCGCCGGCCGGGCCGTGGCAACCGGCACAGGCCGGCAGACCCTTGGCGGAATCGCCGGCACGATAGAGCTTCTGCCCCACCTCGACGGTCTTGGCATCCTTGGCCGATTCGGGCTTGAGTTTCTGAGCGGCGAAATAGGCGGCCAGGCCCTTCATGTCGTCGTCGCTGAGCGCGGCGACCATGCCGCCCATGATCGCGTTGCTGCGATCCGGCTTGCCTTCAGGCGTCTTGAAGTTCTTCAACTGCTTGTAGAGATACTCCGGATGCTGACCCGCAATTTTGGGATTGGCAGCCGCCACGCTGTTGCCGTCGGCGCCATGGCATCCGGCGCAAACCGTGCTGGCGGTTTGCTGCGCCTTGGCGGGATCCGGTTTGGCCGCCATCTTTTCTTCAGCTTGGGCGGCGCCCGCCGCAACGGCAAGCGACAGCATCAGGGAACGCAGAATCATTTCGGCTACCTCGGTGCGAGAGTGTCGATTCAAACCTGATATTCTACAGCAAGCACCCCGCAGCGCACCACGCGCGGCCTTGCCTGCGCCGCGCCGGTCTTTGTCCCCATGTCCCTGTTCAGAAACGCTGTCTTCGTCACCTCGGTCGCCAAGCCGGAGAATCTGCCTGCGTCCGTCGGCGCCGAGATCGCCTTCGCCGGCCGCTCGAATGCCGGAAAATCGAGTGCGATCAATACCCTGGTCGGCCACACCCGGCTGGCCTTCGTCAGCAAGACGCCAGGGCGGACGCAACTGATCAACTTTTTTCGTCTGCCGGTTGGCGCGTATCTGGTCGATTTGCCCGGGTACGGCTACGCCGCGGTACCCGAGGCGATTCGCAATCAATGGCAGAATCTGCTCGAGCGTTACCTGAAGCAGCGCGAGAACCTGATCGGCCTGGTGCTGATTATGGACGCGCGCCGCCCCCTTACACCGCTCGATCGACAAATGCTGGATTGGTACGCGCCCGGCGGCCGGCCGATGCATGTTCTTCTGACCAAATCGGACAAGCTGACCCGCGGACCGGCCAGGCAAACGCTGGATACGACCCGCCGCGATCTGGCAGCGTGGGGCGGGCGGGTGACCGTGCAATTGTTCTCGAGCCTGAAGAAGTCCGGCATCGAGGAGGCGGAAGCGGTCATTGGCGGCTGGTTGCGAGACTCCGCCGAATGCGGCCGGGCTTGCCGAAAAGAAAGGCCTCCGGTCAAAGGGGAAGACCGGGGGCAAAACGCCTTAATCAGTAAGGCACCCGCTCAGGGAGGTGAAGCGGGAGACGACTTGCGTCGTCTGCAACTAAGATCGAGGAACGCGCTGCGAATAGTTCCCCGGATCGGCGCGACTCGATTTCGGTTTCAAAGAAATTAACAGTGGCCCATGACTGGCTCGAAGGGGTTTGCCAGATGGCGACATTTCCATCGACACGCATGCGCCGAATGCGGCGCGACGATTTTCGCGCCGCCTGATGCGCGAGCACACGCTGAGCGCCGACGACCTGATCTATCCGGTGTTTGTCTGGAAGGCCGCGGGATCAGCGAGCCCGTGGCGTCGATGCCCGGCGTCTTCCGCCTTTCCTCGACCGGCTGCTGGAGGTGGCTAGTCAGGCCTACGCGCTGGGCATTCCGGCGCTGGCGTTGTTCCCGGTGGTGGAGGCCGGGAAAAAGAGCCTCGACGCGGCCGAGGCCTGGAATCCAGCCGGTCTGGTGCCGTGCGTGGTGAGGGCGCTCAAGGACGCGCTGCCCGATCTGGGTGTGATTACCGACGTCGCCCTCGATCCCTACACCAGTCATGGCCAGGACGGCTTGATCGACGAATCGGGTTACGTCATAAACGACGAGACGCTGGAGGCGCTGGCCCGCCAGGCGTTATGCCATGCCCAGGCCGGGGCCGACGTCGTCGCGCCGTCGGACATGATGGACGGGCGGGTAGCGCGGATTCGCCGCGAACTCGATGGGCACGGCCGGATTCACACGCGCATTCTCGCCTACTCGGCGAAGTATGCATCGAGCTTTTACGGGCCGTTCCGCGACGCGGTCGGTTCGGCGGCCAATCTGGGCGCGGGCAACAAGTACACCTACCAGATGGATCCCGCAAATTCCGATGAGGCGCTGCGCGAGGTTGCGCTCGACATCGAGGAAGGCGCCGACATGTTCATGGTCAAGCCCGGCATGCCCTACCTCGACATCGTGCATCGGGTGAAGCACGAACTGAAGGTGCCGACCTATGTTTATCAGGTTAGCGGCGAGTACGCCATGCTAAAGGCCGCGGCGTCCAACGGCTGGATTTCGAGCGACGTATGGGTAAGCCGGCCTTCGCGATCGAAATGCACGATCAGTGAACTGCCTGCGGCGGGACTCGAGCAATAGCCGAGTCCGAACGCGAGTTCGTCCTCGCGCGCCGCGTCGGCTGGCCCGAGCAGGGCGATTACCGCAGCGCGTTCCATGCCCGATCGCAGTACGTGCTCGCGCAGGTGACGCACCATGCGCCCGCGCAGGCACTTGATTTCCGCTTCCATCGAGTTTGCTTCGAGCCAGGTCTTCTGGTCGAAGCTGTCGCGCGGCCCGCGCACCACACTGACGAACATGGCAACCCCGAGCAGTGCCAGACCCAGCACGCTGAGCAGCGGCTTGCGATGTTTGTGCAACAGGGCGAACGGTGATGGCAACGGTCGCGGCGGTCAGGCGTCGCTGGCCACCGGTTGCGACAGACAGGCGGCGCACAGCATCGGCCATTGCACTGCCCAATGCGCCAGCGGATCGCGGGTGAATCCGCTCTTGGCGAACTGATTCCAGCGCCCGACGACGTAGCATGTGAGCATGTTGGCGGCACTGCCGATGTCGTCGGAAAGCAGTTCGTTGCCGGCAACCGCGATGCGTAGCGCCTGCTTCAAACTCGCTTCGCAGCGGTCGATCAACTGGTTGATCCGCAGCTGCAGGCGGTCGTCTTCATTGACCAGCGAGTCGCCGATCAGCACCCGGGTCAGACCACGATTCTTCTGCGCAAAACCGAGCAGCAGCGACATGATCAATTCCACTTGCTTGATTCCGGATTGCTGCTCCGCCTGGATGGTGTTGATGACGGAGAACAGACTCGACTCGATGAACTCGATCAGGCCTTCAAACATCTGGGCCTTGCTGGCGAAGTGGCGATAGAGGGCGGCTTCCGAGACATCGAGCCGCGCAGCCAGTGCGGCTGTTGTGACCTTTTCGCCCTTCGGATGCTGCAGCATCTCCGCCAGCGTATGCAGAATCTGCAGTTTGCGTTCGCCGGGTCGTGTCCCCATCCTCGTCCCCTTCGGTCTTCTCGCCCGCCGCTTAGAGTCGGTGGAGCACCCGCGGCAAGTCTAGGATCGATTCTATCCTGACATCGACAAAAGAGGGACGGCGGCGGTGGCGCGACAGCCAGACGCATTTCATGCCCAGAGATTTGGCGACGAGCAGGTTGGCGGCGCTGTCCTCAACCATGATGCAGCGCGATGCCGCGACACCCAGGTCGCGCAGCAGACGGAGGTAGCCGGCGCGTTGTGGCTTGGGTTTGAAGTGCGTGCGTTCGATCGAATAGACCGCTGCAAACGACTGCGCAACGCCGATTCCGCGCAGAACGGCCCGGGCGTAGTGCAGCGGGGAATTGGAGAACACGATCTTGCGTCCCGGAAGGCGGCGCAGCATGCCGCGCAATGCGCCTTCAAATTGCAGCAGGCCGGGCAAGTCGTCGAACTGGTGGGTGTGCCAGAGGAAATGGCGCGGGTCGGTGCCATGGTGTTTCATCAATCCGAGCAATGTGGCGCCGTAGCGCTGCCAGTAGTGTACGCGCAGGGCGCTTGCAGCTTCATCCGAGATCGTGAGTTGTTTCGCGACGTATGCCGTCATGCTGCGGCTGATCTGCGGGAATATGGCAGGCGTCGCATGATGCAGCGTATCGTCCAGATCGAAGATCCAGATACGCGATTGCAGATCCACCGGCGCGGACGCGCTTACTTGCTCTTGATCAGGGTGCCGACGCCGGCTTCCGTAAGAATCTCGAGCAGCAGCGCATGTTCGACGCGGCCGTCGATGATATGAACGCTGCGCACGCCGCTGCGCGCGGCATCGAGTGCCGAACTGATCTTCGGCAACATGCCGCCCGAGAGCGTGCCGTCGGCGACCATGTCGTCGATTTGCCGCGGCGTCAGACCGGTCAGCAATACGCCGTTCTTGTCCAGCACGCCGGGCGTGTTCGTCAGCAGTATCAGTTTCTCCGCCTGCAGCACCTCGGCCAGCTTGCCGGCGACCACATCGGCATTGATGTTGTACGACTCGCTGTCCGGGCCGACGCCGATCGGCGCGATCACCGGGATAAAGTCGCCGGTGTCCAGAAAAGCGATGATCGACGGGTCGATCGACGTGATGTCGCCGACCAGACCGATGTCGAGCATTTCCTCCGGGTTCTCCTTGTTCGGCATCAGCAGCTTGCGCGCCCGGATGAAGCCGCCGTCCTGTCCGGTGAGCCCAACGGCCTTGCCGCCGTGGCGGTTGATCAGGTTGACGATTTCCTTGTTGACCGCGCCGCCGAGCACCATCTCGACGATGTCCATGGTCTCTTCGTCGGTGACCCGCATGCCCTGGATGAACTGGCCCTGCTTGCCGACGCGTTTGAGCAAGTCATCGATCTGCGGCCCGCCGCCATGGACCACGACCGGATTCATGCCGACCAGCTTGAGCAGCACCACATCGCGGGCGAAACAGTCCTTCAGTTTCGGATCGGTCATCGCGTTGCCGCCGTACTTGATGACGATCGTCTTGTCGAAAAAGCGTTTGATAAAGGGCAGAGCTTCAGCCAGTACGCCGGCCTTGGTTTCAGGTGAAATCGACGCGGTATTCAGCATGGCAGGCAACGCTTTCCGGAAGGCGACGAATGGCGGATTGTAACGGCGCGTCGCACAAAGCAAAAGCGCCCCGCGACATTACTGTCGCGGGGCGCCGCGGCGCTTCACGGGCCGGCCGGCCGGTTACTGGATTTCGATCCGCTTCGCGGCGACTGCGGTCTTCTTGGGCAAGGTCAATTCGAGTACCCCGTCGTTGAACTTGGCGCTCGAACGCGACTCGTCGATTTCGGCGCCGAGTTGGAAGCTGCGCGAAACCTTGCCGAAGTAGCGTTTCGTTCGCAGCACGCGCTCGCCCTCCTTGACTTCCTTTTCCTGCTTGCGCTCGGCGCTGACGGAAACGACTGCGCCATCGATCGCGACATGAATGTCGTCCTTGCGTATACCGGGCAACTCGGCATGCACCGCGTAGCCTTCAGCGTTCTCCTTGACGTCGATCTTGATCGACGGCGTCTCTGCACCCTGACTGTTGAACTCGACCGGTCGCACGAAGAAGCCGCGGAAAAGATCGTCGATTGGATCCCAACGAGAAATGTTTGCCATTGCCATCTCCTAGTATCAATGCGTTTCACTTGAGTTGCGGCGTATCGCCGGCTGAAACGAATATAGGTTTGGCACCTGCGATTTCAAGCGCCGAACAGCACAAGATTGCGCGACGTCGATCCACTTGGCGCGGGCGGCTGCGCTGAGCGGTGGAACGCTGAGGAAACCGCTGAACAAGTAACCGCAAATGGCGACGGTGAACGCAAATCGACACGAAATCGATTCGAGAATGGAAATCTCATCGGACAAGCACCCCTTTTTGAGTCAGAAAGCGAAAGATTTCCCCGCTTCCTGCTCACGCCGGACGCACCTGTCCCGTCAGAGGTCGTCCCCACTTGCTGACATTGAGCATCGCCAGCATGGCGAAAGCCCGGTTGGCGTTCTTGGCCAAGCCGCGATAGCGAACCTTGGCAAAGCCCCACAGGCGCTTGAGGGTCAGGAACGGATGCTCGACCTTGGAGCGCACACTGGACTTGCGCCGATTCGCTGCCTTGTCCGCCTCGCTCAGCGGACGGTTCTTGTAGGCGCGTTGGTTGGTGAAGTCTTTGGCCCTCGGCGCAAGGGTCTTGAGCCGCTCGCGCTGCGCTTTGCCCCGATAGGCGCTATCGCCGTAGAAGCGGGTTTCCTCGCCATGCAGCAAATTGGGTACTTCGTGGCTGTCATGGACATTGGCAGCGGTGACGCTGGCGCTATGGACCAGCCCGCTCTGGCTGTCCGCTCCGATGTGCAACTTCATGCCGAAGTACCATTGGTTGCCTTTCTTGGTCTGGTGCATCTCGGGGTCCCGGCTCTTGTCCCGGTTCTTCACCGAGGGCGGCGCGGCGATCAGCGTGGCATCGACAATCGTGCCGCCCGAGAGCTTGAGCCCATTGGCCAGCAGCAGCTCGCCGACCTTGGCGAAGAGCGCCGCACCGAGCTGGTGTTCTTCCAGCAGGTGACGAAAGTTGAGCAGGGTTGTCGCATCGGGCACCCGCTCGCGTCCGAGGTCGATGCGGCAGAACTCGCGGAACACGGCAACATCGTAGAGCGCGTCTTCGCAGGCTTGGTCGGCGAGGTTGAACCAATTGGCCACACAGTACATCCGCAGCATCCGCTCAAGTCCGACCGGCGGCCGGCCATTTCCCGCTTTCGGGTAATGCGGTTCGATCAGCGCGCAGAACTCGCCCCACGGCATCAGGCTTTCCATCCGCGCCAGGAACTCCGCCTTGCGCGTCGTCCGACTATGTTTCTCGAATCCTCGACCTGCCGCCAGCGTCATCTGCTTCATTGTCTTGTCCCTCGTGATCCAACTCTTCGTCTGACTCTATGACGAAGAAATCGTTCACCACTTATTCAGTGTTTCCCTAATCCTTGCCGCGAGCCAGCCGTTCCGGCAGTTCGAGAATGGCGTCGCGATTGGTCCAGGAAAAGCACTTTGCCGCCGCTTCGCGCCAGGGCAGCCAGATGTAGCCGAGATGCTCGCAGGGCGCGACGGTGACTGGCGTATCGCGCGGCACGCACAGGCTGAATACGTGTTCGGTATTGTGCGTGACGCCGGGGCCGTAGCGATAACGCCACTCGAGAAATATCTCCCACACGCTGCTGCGCTGCCAGTCGACAGGCCCGAAGCGGCTGGCGTCGATGCCGGTTTCTTCGAGAACTTCCCGCCACGCCGTGTGGGCAATCGGTTCGCCGATCTCCGCGCTTCCGGTGACCGACTGCCAGTATCCCGGATGCTTGGCGCGCTCAAGCAGCAGTATCTCGAGGTCCGGCGAGTGAATGACCACCAGGACGGAGACCGGCTGCTTGTAGGCCATTGGCCTAAACCTCGAGGGAAGGGAGCAAACGCTTGCCGTCAGTGGGCGGGGTCAGAAGCGCCCAGAAAGGGACATCCTCTTCGCGCCAGTAATCGGCCGCCTCGGCGAAGATCTCGATCAGCGTGGCGAATTCATCCGGAAGTGCCGCCCGTAGTGCATCGTGGTCCTCGACCACGATCAGGTAGCCAGCGCCGGCTTCCAGGAAAGGTCGCAAAGGCAATCTGCCAGCGCGTCCCAATTCTGGCCGTACCATTCCGGCAACCTGAGCGCCAATGCCAGTGCGCCCTGCAAGTCGTCCTTGTCCCGCGCCTGCGCCAGATCGAGGTGGGCGAACGGGAAGCCGAGGTTGGCGGCGGCAGCCTGCAGGTCTGCCAACAACGCTGGCGGGAATTCCCGCGGACCCGCTTGTTCTGCATCGCACAGCAAGGCTTCCAGATTGGCCAGACTCACTCGCGAATCCTCCGGAAAGAGCGGTAATGATCGTCGGTGTAGTAATACTCGCCGGACGTCTGGATGCTGCCGGTGCTGCCCGCCCCGGCCACGATGCGGCGCGCACCGCGATCCCGGCTTGCCGGCGTTTCTACCGTGAACTCGCGATAGTAGCCGCGTGGGCGCTCGGGCAAGTGGCGCTCGCGGTTCTGGAAAATCACGCCGTCGCGACGGAAAGGATACGGGCCGCCGTTGCGGATTCTGGCGAGAGTTTCCCGCGCTTCCGGCGGCAGCGAAGCGACTGTAGCTTCGCCGCGCAAACCACCGCGAAACGGCCAATCGAACGCGAAGCTCGGTCCATTGGCAATCAGGGCAAACAGGGCCAAGAAAACCCGCGCCGCCAATGCATAAGAAAATGACTGCATCGAGTTCATCCGCCCATTCATCCTGCGTCGGCGTGCCGCGCTCCCGTGCTGCCGCGATCGACTACTGCATGGTCTTGCGCAGGCGAATGTGCAGCTCGCGCAACTGCTTTTCGTCCACCGGCGACGGCGCCTGGGTCAGCAGGCACTGCGCGCGCTGCGTCTTGGGAAAGGCGATCACGTCGCGGATGGACTCGGCGCGGGTCATCAGCGTGACCAGGCGGTCGAGGCCGAAGGCCAGCCCACCGTGCGGCGGCGCGCCGTAGCGAAGCGCATCGAGCAGAAAGCCGAACTTGAGCTGCGCTTCCTCGGCGCCGATGTTGAGCGCGCGGAAGACCTTGCTCTGGACTTCTTCGCGATGGATACGCACCGAGCCGCCGCCGATTTCCCAGCCGTTGAGCGCTAGGTCGTAGGCCTTGGCGAGGCATTTGCCCGGGTCGGTTTCGAGCCAGTCTTCGCTCGGTCCTTCGGGCTGGTGAAGGGGTGGGGCACGCCGCCCACCGCTTGTTTTTCTTCGTCGTATTCGAACATCGGAAAATCGACTACCCACAGCGGCCGCCATGCTTCGCCTGTCAGGTATTTCTTGTCGTGGCCGATCTTGATGCGCAGTGCGCCGAGCGCATCGTTGACAACTTTCGCCTTGTCGGCGCCGAAGAAAATCACGTCGCCGGTCTGCGCGCCGCAGCGCGCCATGATTTCGCGCAGCGAGCCCTCGTCGAGGTTCTTGACGATGGGCGATTGCAGGCCATCCTCGTTGAGCTTGGTGACGTCATTGACCTTGATGTAGGCCAGGCCCCTGGCACCGTAGATCTTGACGAACTCGGTGTAGGCGTCGATCTCGCCGCGCGACATGCTCGCGCCGCCGGGAACACGCAGTGCGGCGACCCGGCCGTCGGGAGCGTTGGCCGGACCGCTGAACACCTTGAACGCGACGTTCTTCACGGCATCGGTGACCTCGGTGAGTTCGAGTGTCACGCGCATGTCGGGCTTGTCGGAACCGAAGCGGCGCATTGCCTCGGCATGGCTCATCCGCGGAAACGGTTTCGGAAAGATCCACTGCAAGTGCTTCCTTGAACACGCAACGAATCATGTCTTCCATGATCGCCGTGATCTCGGTTCGCCGAGGAACGAGGTTTCGATATCGACCTGGGTGAATTCGGGCTGACGATCGGCGCGCAGGTCTTCGTCGCGGGAAACACTTGGTGATCTGGTAGTAACGTCGAAGCCAGCGACCATCAAGAGCTGCTTGAACAATTGCGGTGACTGCGGCAGCGCGAAGAACTGGCCGTCGTGCACGCGGGAGGGTACGAGATAGTCGCGCGCCCCTTCCGGCGTGCTCTTGGTGAGCATCGGGGTTTCGATGTCGATGAAGCCGTTGGCATCGAGAAACCGGCGGAAGGCCATCGCCACCTTGTAGCGCAGCATCATGTTCTTCTGCATCCGCGGGCGGCGCAGGTCGATCACCCGGTGGGTGAGCCGGACGTTTTCGGACAGATTCTCGTCATCGAGCTGGAAGGGCGGCGTCACCGCGGCATTGAGAACTTCGATCTCCTGGCACAGCACTTCGACTTCGCCGCTCTTCATGTTTGCATTGGTCGTGCCATCCGGACGACGGCGCACCTTGCCGACGATCCTCAAAACGAACTCGTTGCGAACGGTTTCGGCCAACTGGAACATCGCCGGACGATCCGGATCGCAAACTACTTGGACCAGTCCTTCCCGGTCGCGCAGATCGATGAAAATGACACCGCCGTGGTCGCGGCGCCGATGCGCCCACCCGCAAAGGGTGATGGTCTGATCGAGATGGGCGGCGTTGACCAGGCCGCAATAGTGAGTGCGCATGATTTCGGGTCGGCTTGAGGATTCGTTTTGGCAGAAGGCCGGCAAAAGCCGGCCCATTCAATGGGTCTGCAGTGCGACGCCGCCGCTGGGCGCACGCCGATGTGGTGCGACCACGCCCATCGAGACGATGTACTTGAGGGCCTCGTCAACCGACATGTCGAGTTCGATTGCGTCGGATCGCGGCACCATCAGGAAAAAACCCGAGGTCGGGTTCGGTGTCGTGGGCACGTAGACGCTGACATGATCCGTCAAGTGGCGGGCGGCGTCGCCGCCGGGTTGCCCGGTCAGGAACGCGATCGTCCAACTATTGGCGCGCGGGTATTGGACGAGCACGGCCTTGCGAAAGGCCTGTCCATTGGAGGAAAACAGCGTATCCGAAACCTGTTTGACGCTGTAGTAAATCGACTTCACGACCGGTATGCGCGAAAGCGTTGTCCGGTGGCGAACCGGCGCCCACTAAATATGTTGGCTGCGACCATGCCCGTGAGCAGCACAACCGCAACCGAAAGTATCACGCCGAGCCCCGGCAGATTGAAGCCGAGCAGGTTGGCCGGTCGCATCGAGGATGGCAGGAGCAGCAGAGTCTGATCCAGGGTGCCGACAATCCAGGCCAGAACCCAGACCGTGATGACGATCGGAATCCATATCAGCAGTCCGGCGATAAAGTAGCGTTTCATGAACAACGGGTCAGTGACAACTGCACGATCCTCCGCAGGGCGTGGCCGGCGCAGGGCTCTCCGCCGGCTTGGTTTCGCCGCTGCTTTCCTTGCCCTCGGGCTTGGGCGCGGCCTTGCCGCCACCCTTGAAGTCCGTTGCGTACCAGCCGCTGCCTTTCAAGTGAAATCCGGCTGCGCTGAGCATCTTTGAAAAACTGGCGCCTCCGCATGCCGGACATGCCGCAATCGGGGCATCGGAGACCTTCTGGAAGAATTCCTTCTGCAGGCCACAGTCAGTGCATCGATACTCGTAGATCGGCATTTGCAGTCTCCTGAAAGCGCGAAGTGTACGACCTACGCCCCGTGGCAATCGGGTCGTGAAAGGCGGGTTGCAAGCCTTCGGTAGCCAAAAGCAACACTGGAGGTTGCGAAGATTGGGGCGCCCCCGCAGGCTTTCAACCGTGCGGCCAGACTACGCCAGAAGCCCCAGATAGCTGGCTGTCAGTGACTTGCCCCAGAACAGGGCGATCATTCCGGCGATCGCCAGATAGGGGCCGAATGGAATCGGAACTTCGCGCCCGCGCCGCGCAACCACGATCAGCGAAATGCCGATTGCAGCTTGACCACCGAGGGCAACAGAATCGTCAACAGCGGTTGCTACCAGCCCAGCCGCACCGATCGCGGACAACAGTTTGAAGTCGCCGTACCCCATACCTCCTCACCGGTGGCCAATTTGAACAACCCGTACCTGTTGACCAGGCGCGAGGTGCCCCACAGCCGCACCAAGCACGGCGCTCCTGATATCCGCAGGTGTCCGCCAAGATTGAATAGCAGAGGCTGGTCAGATCAGGGGCAGCGTCAAACTGTCCGGCAACGGTTGTGTCTCCGTCGATGAAGGTCAAGACGCAGCGGGATCACAGAACAGGATCGCGCCGGCAGCAAGTCCAGCCAGGCCAAAAAATGCCAGGCCGCGTACCAGAAGTGCGCCGGACAGCGCTTCGACCAGCGGGTAGCGGGAGCCGATTCGCGCCTTGCAGTGTGGCTCATTTCCGCAGCAGCGGGTAGCAGACGATCGGAACGACATTCCATCGCCGTGATCAGGTAGCCTGATGCGGGCAGCGCGAGCGCGGCTGTGAGAGTAATGCGCTCCGACGCCGGGCAGACTCGCCGCGCAGATCCGGCGCAATTGGCGTGCCACTCCTGTTCGGGCATCTTCGGCAGTCGATGGATCACGACATTGAGAAAACTGCCGACCA
>JADJSA010000014.1 GCA_016711925.1 Candidatus Methylophosphatis haderslevensis | reverse complement strand
GGCGCGCCAGAGGATGGCACCGTCTTCGCCGGTGAGCTCGCGCGGCGTGCCCAGGTGGTCGTTGTGGTAGTAGCGGATGCGCCAGGCGGCGAGGTCGATGACGTTGTCGGTCTTCCGCTCGGCAAGCGCTGGTGCTCGGGGCGGCTCGTTGGCGGCTTCGCGCGATCGCGCGCTGCCGCGCCTGCCGTACGCCTGTGCGACGACCTTCCGTTGTTCGGCAAGCAGGCGCTCGACGAAGGCGGCGTGGGTCTTTCTCGGCTGCCACTCGTCATCAACGTCGTCGACTGCCTGCGCTTGGGCGTCGCTTGCCGGTAGGGCTTTTGTCGCCTCGCCGCCGACCTCACCGACCAACTGCGCCAGCGGCGCGAAGCTGTCGGCTTCGTAGAGGTAGACGATTTCCTTGCCGGCACGCCGCTCGGCGAGCAGCCGGTTGCCGTCCCAGGTGAACAGGGTCTGCGCAGGCCCGTCGCGCTTAGGCGATGCGCCGGCCGAAGGCGTCGTAGGCGTAGTCGATCTGCCGCGGGATGCCCTTGCGCGTGATGAGCGCGCGCGTGAGCTGGTGTTCGACATCCCAGCACAGTTCGATGGTGGTATGGCGGCCGATGCGCTTTTCCAGCAGGTTGCCGTGGGCATCCCAGGCGTAGCGCTTGTCTTCGAAGACTTCGAGCCGGTTGTCGCGCACCAAGCCGGTGCTGGGGCCGGGTTCGCCAGCTTGGGTCTCCAGCGGCACCAGGTTGTGCGCCGGATCGAAGGCGAAGACCTCGGCCAGCCGCGGCTGTTGCGCGCCGGTGAGCCGGCCGATCTTGTCGTACGTGTAGCGCGTGCTGCCGGCGCGCTGGTCGTCGAGCTGCAGCAGGTTGCCGGCGCCGTCGTAGCGGTAATGGCGCGCGATCTGGGTCGGGCCGTCGAGCCTGGCGCGCACCTGGCCGGTGAGCGGGTCGATGTCGTCCCCGAGCGCTTCCCAGCCAGGGCGGGCCGGAGCGCCGGCGACCGGGCCTGCCCGCCAGCTCTGCTGGCTCACCAGCCGCCCGGCCGCATCATGCTGGTAGCGGCTGGCGAGCGCCCCCTGCGTGCGGCCGATCTCCCGGTGCAGCGGGTCGCGTTCGATGTCGCAAATCAGGCGCCCGTCGACGTCGATCTGGTGCAGGTGGCCGCTGCCGTAGTAGAGCCAGTCCATCTGCCGGCCATCGGGCAAGGTGGTGCCGGTACGATTGCCCAGCGCGTCGTATCGATGCGCCAAGCGGGTCGACAGTCCCTGGCCAACGCGCCGTTCCTCGATCAGCCGGTCGAGCGCATCGTAGGCGAGCTCGCTGCGGCTGCCGGCGTCGTTGGTGGCGGCGGTGAGCCGGCCGGCTTCGTCGTATTCGTAGCGCGTGCGCCGGTATTGCGGCTCGCGGCCGTCGACGCCGAGGATGTGCCCGGCGACTTCTTTGCTGATGAGCCGGCCGGCGCTATCTCGTCCGTAGCGGGTGACGATCGCCTGGCCGGGCGGGGCTTTGAGCGGCACGCCGGGATCGACCAGGCCCAGGCCCCAGGGGTCGTCGAAGGTGGGGGTGGTGAAGCCGTTGGAAACGGCCGCCCGTGCCAGACGCAGTTCGAGCCGCTGCCGGGCATCGAGGCAGCCCAGTTCGAGCTTGTGCGCGAGCGAGCCGACCGCATCGTAGCGGTAGCGCGTGGCACGCCCGTCGAAGCCGGTTTCTTCGATCAGCCGATCGAGCGCGTCGTAGGCAAAGTCGGTGCGGGCGCCGTTCTCGTTGAAGAGGGCCGAGAGGCGGCGCGCGCCGTCGTATTCGTAGCGCAGGCTCGCACCGAGCGCATTGCGCCGTTCCAGCGGCAGGCCGTCGGGCGCCAGCGCGTGTAGGCGGTGCGCGACCGAGCGGGTCGGTGTAGGCGGTGAGCCGGCCGGTGGCGTCGTACTCGAAGCGCTCGATGGCGCCGTCAGGATGGGTGATTTCGCGCAGCCGGCCGAGCGGGTCATGCCGGTAGCACGTGATTTTGCCCAGGGCGTCGGTGACGCTGGCGAGATTGCCCCAGGCGTCATAGGCGTAGTCGGTGCGCTGGGCCGAGCAGTCGGTGTAGTGCCTGAAACTGGCCGGCGCGGTTGTAGGCCAGGTGCTTGGTCTTGCCCAGCGCGTCGGTGATGGCGATCGGCAGGCCGCGGGCGTCGTAGGCGTAGCGGGTGGTTTGCCCGAGGGCGTCAGTAACGTCGGCGAGGTTGCCGCGTTCGTCGTAGGCAAACGTCGTGGTGCTGCCCAGCGGATCGGCGATCGAGGCAAGCTTTTGCAGTGTCGGGTGATAGCCGATGCGGGTTGCCGCGCCGTCGGGGGCGGTGATCTGTACCGGGCGCGCGAACTCGTCGAGGTCGTAGCGGGTGCTGCGGCCGGCTTCGTCGATGAGTTGCTGCAGGTTGCCGAAGGCGTCGAGTTTGCGCGTGAGGCGGCCACCGAGGGCATCGATCTTGCCGGTGTAGTTCTTCGCTTCGTCGTGGTACCAGCGCTCGAGCGTGCCGCCCGGGTTGTCCGGGGGTGATGAACCTGACTTCGGTTTCGCCGGCCAGATAGTTGAAGCGCCATTCCCGGCCGTCGGAGAGCCAGTTGCGCAGCACCTTGCCGTCGTCGCCATAGTTGTCGTATTCGTAGCGCGAGATCAGGCCACCCGGCACGGCGTGCATCACCATTACGTGGTTGCGGTAGGCGAACTGGCGCTTGATCTGGCCCAGTGCGTCGCGTACTTCGACGAGGTCGCCCTGCTCGCTGTAGACGTATTCGACCAGACTGCGCATTCCTGACAGTGCTATTTGATCGTCTGGTGAAAGCGCGGCCAGATCTTCCGGTCCCAGCGCGTGCACTACCCGCGCGAGCCGCATGCCGCGGCTCTGGCCGGGCCGGGTGGCTTCGCCGGGCAGGCCGGCGGCGGCGAAGTCCAGCAGCAGCGCGCGGCCGGCACTGTCGACGATGCAGAAAGGCAGGATGAGCGCCGCCGCGTCGTCGGGGTCGTCGGCGACCGGGCTGGTCAAACCGTCGGGCTGCGGTGCCGCGCTGTAGAGTATGCGGATCAGGTTGTCGTTGCGGTCGATGATGCCGGCGAGCACGACCGGGCCTGCTTCGCCCCGGGGTCGTTCGGCCCGATCGCCAACGATGCGAAACGCATGCGCACGTCGCCGCCCTGCAGGGCGATCTCGTAGCCGTTGTTGGCGGTGGCCGAGACCGTGAACTGCTCGAAGCGCGAGTAGTAGGGCTCGCCCAGGGGCGGGCGCGGCAGCGCAATGCGCCGGCCCTGTTCGTCGATCAGGTCGAGGCCGTCGGCCTTGCGTTCGAGGCGCACCGAGAACGGCGTGGACCATCCCTGCCCCAGCCAGCCGACGTAGGCGAAGTCCGACGCATAGGTGCGCTGCCAGGGCATCGGCAAGGGCGCCGGAAGGTCGAAGTCGAGATCCTCGTCGCCGAACAGCACCTTGCAACCGTAGGCAGTACTAACCGGCGAGCCCTTGGTGTTGCAGGCGACCTTGCAGCCGACCGACTGTGCCTTGCCACGGGTACCGCCGGCGGGTTGCGGCTCAGTGCGGGGTTTTTCGTCATGGACGGCCGTCGGCTTCCTAGGCACTTCCGCGTCACCGGGACTCGGCACTTTCTTCGGCGGTTTCTTGCCGGCGTTGCGCACGGCATCGCCGATGCGATCGAACAGCTTGCCGACATCTTCGGCGAAACCGCCGAGCTTGCCGGCCTTGGAGAGCATGGCGATCTTGCTGATTCCCTTGTCGCCGAGCACGGTGACGGCGACCTGAGCGCCGACTTCCACCGCCTTTTGTTCGATCGTCGCCCTGAGCTCGCCCATCTGCTTAGCGAGCGGCTTGTCCGACTGCATCATCTCGAACAGCGCATCGGCCGCCGGGCAGGCCTGGCCCGCCAGTTGCGCGTACAGCCAATCCTCGATGGCCTTGATGACGGCCTCGCGTTTTTCCGGGTCGAGCAGCGCCTTGGCGCCCTGTGCCGCCAACTGCGCATAGCGGTCGGCGGCCTCCATCAGGTCGGTCGCACCTTGCACGGCTGAGTAATAGGTGTCGACCGGATGGGCGACTGCGCCGCCGACGGCCTTGACACCGCCCCACAGCTTGCCGCCGGCCCATTTCACGGCGCCCCATGCGCCCTTGACTGTGTCGACCACGCCATCGACAAAGCGGCCCGGCAGTGCCTCCCCCCAAGCAGCGTGCGAAGCCATGCGGCCCATCTCGTAGTTTTTGAAGAATCCGAACGGGCTGTCTGCCAACTCGTTGTACATACGGTTGGCGAGGAGCTTGATCATCTCCATGAGGTTGTTCAGGCATTTGACGTGATCGCTGCCGATCACGCCGCAGTTGATGGCCCCGGGCATCGGC
Source organism: Candidatus Methylophosphatis haderslevensis (assembly GCA_016711925.1). Taxonomy (GTDB): domain Bacteria; phylum Pseudomonadota; class Gammaproteobacteria; order Burkholderiales; family Rhodocyclaceae; genus Methylophosphatis; species Methylophosphatis haderslevensis. The sequence goes on along the minus strand of JADJSA010000014.1, from coordinate 11,057 downwards.
GGCACCGGCCACCTACCCCCCGGAGGCAGCGGGGTGATCATTCCAGTGTTGCCATGCACGCACTGGCGACTGCCTTTCGACCGGGTTGGACCCGGCGGCTTCATCAGGACGGAACTGCGTCTGCTTGACCGGATCCTTGGCTACCGAGCGCAGCAGGAACAGCCGATGGCCGCTTTCCGCGAACACCGAAGTCGACGGGTTCTCGACCATGATGAAGGCGACCGCCGGCATCGTGGGAACCATGCGGCCCTGAGCGCCGGCCTTGAAGGCCGAGCGACACCGGCGCCGCGAAATGATCGGGGCGCCATTGGGCGTCGATCAGGACCTTGGCGTCGCTCATTGGGCTCTGCCACCCGTGTGCCGGCCGTTCCTGCGGCCCGCTGCTGCTCGACGGCGACGAGCTGGAATTCGTCATAGCCCTCGGCCTGCGAGCACAGCGTGGCCCAGCGCAGGATCACATGGCGCTTGTCCAGATCGACCAGCACGGTATCGATGTCCATCGGCATGGCCGATTCCTTGTGTCGCCGCGCACAGGAACAGCCAGCACCTGATAGCGCGGCAGGAAGAAGCACAGCACGCCGTCATCGGTGGAAACAGCCCGGCGGTGCGGACTTGTTCGCCGCCTTCGAGGTAGGGCTTGACGACCTGATCCTGCGGCACGACGTTCCAGAACTCCAGACGCAGGTCGAGCGGGATATTGGGCGCCACCTCGGCTTCCAGCGCTCGTCGTAGGTGCCGCGGCCTGCAGGCGCTCCATCTGCTTGCCATCTACTGGCGAGAGCCCGACGGCGCGCAAGGCCAATCCCCACTTTGGTTCACTCTCATCGACGCGCTCAGGATCCGGGGAGCGTCGTATTCCCTGGCCTTGTCGGCCTCGTCCTGCCGCGAAAGCCGCGTCCGAAAGGGTTCTGCCAGAAGGTGTCCTCCGCTTCACGCGGCTCTGCCGAGGCGCCGCCGTAAGCGAGCGCGTAGCTTAGCGGGACACGGTGCAGGGCTCGGTCGGCGTGAGTTCCCACCTGCCGAGCCGCTTGTGTCGCCACTTTCGCGGCCCGGTCAGACGAACGGACTTGTCGATTCCGCCGACCTGCACGTGAGCGATCCATTGTTCAAGAGGCTTGCCGCCGGGGGACTTGGCGTTTCCAACGAACACCACATCGGTCGCAGGCTTGAACGGAATGATTTCGCTCTCGGATAGCGCAGGGCGGAATTGTCCTGTCGGCCTCGTGGGTGTCGTTGAGAACGAATGGCGGCTGCTCGATCAGCGGACGCAACGCACCGTCATGGCAAAGCCGAAAGGTCGCTTTGACGAACAGGCAATCGTAGGGGGTGGCCGTTGTAGAACCGATGCTCTATGCCGAGCGCCTGAAACGGCGTGATGTTATTGACGACATACGGCATGTCAGTTCAGATCGATTTTTTTGCTGTTCCACGTCGACGATCGTGTTGCCGTCGATCTTTACTTCGACGCCCTCGATCGAGAACGCCATTCTCGCCGTCGAGCGTGATCTTCGCCTTGCCGGACTGGATGACGATGTTTTTGCTGGCGGATATCACGATACTCGCCAGCGGTGATCGAGTGCTGGTGCCTAGTGCATCGTGGTAGTTTCGCCGACCGTGACCTTCTTCATCTTGCCGATCGTTTCGATGTTGGCGAAACCGACGTTTGTCATCCAGACCGCACCCACGTTGAGGTTGTAAGCCGCACCGATGTTGGTCATCTGCGCTATGCCAACGTTCTTTAGGCTGGTCAGCCCGATGGTTTCCTGTTTGTTGGGAACCGACCTTCGGGTTCTGAGTTGACGCCAATCTTGACCTTCTCGTTTCTGCCTACCGTTTCGGTGCGGTTGGCACCGATCGCGATGGTCTCGTTCTTGCCGACGTCCTCCTTGCGGTTGTCCCCGATTGAAATCGATTCGTTGTGGTGGACCCGCTCCGTGCGGTTCTGATGCACGGTGATGGTCTCGTTCTGGTCGACGGTCTCGGTGCGGTTCTTGTGCACCACCGTCGTCTCGTTGCCGTCGATGGTCTTCCTGCGGTCGTTGCCGACCCACTTGTCTTCGTCGTGTTCGACTTCGGTGAGCTGGTCTTTCTCGGCGTGCAGCCACAGTTGTTCTTCGCCCTGCTTGTCTTCGAAGCGCAGGGCGTTGGCGTTGCTGTAGGCCCCGCCCTTGCTCGAGCGGCTGAGGATGCCGGTCTGGGTCTTGTTGGCGGGCAGATCCCAGGGGTGCATTTGTTCGGCGTTGTAGACCCGGCCGGTGATGAGCGGGCGGTCGGGGTCGCCTTCGAGGAATTCGACCACCACTTCCTGGCCGATTCTTGGAATTGAGACCATGCCGAAGTTCTTGCCCGCCCAGGGGTGGCTGACGCGGATCCAGCAGGAGGCGTTTTCGTCCGGCTTGCCGTGGCGGTCCCAGTGGAAGAGCACTTTGACTCTTCCGTATTCGTCGGTGTAGATCTCTTCGCCCGCCGGGCCGACGACTTTGGCAGTTTGCACGCCCTGGATCAGCGGTTTGGGGGTGTCGCGGGGGCTGCGGTATTGGGTGGCGGCGGGGATGGCTTCGAAGCGGGCGTTGAAGGTGGCCCCGCCGCCGCCGGCCGCTTCGTAGTCGTTGCTGGCCAGGTCGAGGTGGGCGGCGACGATCAGGTAGGGCTTGTTCTGGTCGGCGCGCGGGTGGCCTTTGAGTTTGAAGCTGTGGCCGGCGCCGATGCCCCGGGCGTTACTGAGCGCGTGGATGCGTTCGTGGCCGGCTTGCAGCTCTTCCATGCGCAGGCGCACGTAGGTGTCGCCTTCGCTGGCGGCGTCGTATTCGCCGGGCCAGTCGTAGAGTTCGTGCTCGGCCTGGTCGTGTTCGCGCGGGTGCAGGCTCTTTTGTTGCAGTTCGGTGCTGGGTTTGGTGAAGTCATACTCGTCGATGACGTATTTGCCCGATTGCACCTGGGCGCCCCAGGCCCAGTCGACGATGCGTTCTTTTTCGGTGCTGGCGCTGAGGTTATCGAGGACGTAGCCGATGCTGGCGTAGCCGGGTAGGGTCGTGGGCGGCGGGGGAGAGTCGGCCAGGATGAGCGTGTGTTTGCCTTCGGTGTGGGTGAAGTAGCTGTAGATGCCTTCTTGTTCCATCAGCCGGCTGATGAAGTTGTAATCCGTCTCGCGGTACTGGACACAGTAGTCCCACGGCTGGTAGCTGCCAGAGAGGCGCAGTTCGAAGGCGGCGTTGGGGTATTTGGCGAAGATCTGCTTGATGATGTCGGGCACCGTCATCTTCTGGAAGATGCGGCAGTCGCTGGCGCGGGTGAGGAACCATTGCCAGGGGCGCAGTTGCATTTCGTAGCGCACGTAGCGCCCGTGCGAGCCGGTCAGGGCGAAGCGGGTGATGCAGCCGTCGAAGTGGCGCGGGCCGCCTTTGGGGAGTTGCAGTTTGACGGTGGCATGCTTGCCGAGCAGCGCTTTGGGGTCGATGTCGTTGCGGGTGGCCAGAAGGGTGATCTGGTAGTCGAACAGCCGCCCCAGGGTTTCGCTGGCGCGCATGCTGTGGAACAGCAGTACGTCCGGACCCAGCGGGGTGGCGATGTCCATTACGCGGGGCATGACGAGACTCCTGGGGTGCGTTGGCGCAACCGCCCGCCCTGCGCTTCAGATCTCGGCTCGGGAGGGGCATGCGAAGGAAGTATTCTTGGTGCGCAGTTTACCTCGCGCGTGAGAGATTTTGGCTCCAATTTGTGTCGGGTATTGACGACGCCGCAGTGATCTGTGTCGATGCGTTTCGGGTGCGGGCTGCCGGCCAACTGCCACTTCCGGGTTACCGGCTCATGCGAAAACGTAGCGGCGGCGCGGCCGGGCATCCAGAGGGAATACCCGTGACATCATCGCGGGACAAGGCGGCGCACAGATGGCGCAATTGACATGAACTATCGCTGACCGTATCGTGAGCCAGCCAACTGCCGCCAATTCAACGTCCTTCGATACGGAACTTCACCATGGATCAGGCTTTCGACATCTCCCGGCTGCTTGCGCTCAGATCGCTGACCACTCCGCTGGCCGAGTTGTTTTCGCGGCAGGCGCGCGATCATCTGGCCAATCTGGCGCCGCTGCTCAGCCCGCGCGCCCTGCTGGGCGACCTGATTCTCGGCGAAAAGAATGTGGCCAAGGGCTCGAATCTCGCCTTCCAGGAATTGAACGCCCTCTACCAGCCGGTGGCCAAAAGCGCCACGCTCGGCCTGCAATCCGAGTTGCGGCCGCCGCTGGAGATTTTCGGGCTGACGCCGGAGATTTTCCCGGCCAGCTACCAGTACACGCCGCCCGGGCACAACAAGCCGATCACCGTGATCACGCCGCTGAAATGGGTGCTGATCTACAAGGATCTCGGGCCGCACCGTTTGCGCGAACTGGTGGGCAGTCACGCGCGCAACGATGGCGGCGAGCTGAAATCATGCGTATTGCATTACCTGGCGATGCAGATTCTCGCCAGCCGGCGGCCGGGCATCGTCCCGATTCTTGAGGCGTTGCGCTTTACCGTGAGCAGCGAGCCGGCGCCGGAATTCGGCGGGCTTCCCTACACTTATCTGTCCGCGCCGATCTCCACGGTACGCCCGCCCGATGCGCTGGTCGTGCAAAGCACGCAGATCTCGGGTACCAACACCTTCGAGGAAGTGGTCGATATCGCCGGCGTATCGAACCTTGCCGACCCCTTGCGCGACGAGGTGATGGCCGTCGTGCGTCAGCACGGCAGCGGGCTGTTGCCCGGCATTTGAGGCCGGGGAAACGCAGAGCGGGCCGCGCAAGCGGCCCGTTGCATTTTCAGGGGCAGGCGACGATCTTGAACTCGACGCGCCGGTCGAGCGCGTCGCGCACGTCGTCGGTTCCGGTGCCGACGATGTTCTGCCGATAGCCCATGCCCTGCGGCTTGGTGCGGGCAACCAGTTCCTTCGACTCGGCGTCGAGGCGCTGCTTGATGTAGGCGGCACGATTGAGCGACAACTTGTCGTTGTACGGCTCGGGGCCAGTGCGGCTGGTGTGGCCGACCACGTCCATGCAGACCTTGGCCGAGGCCGATTGACGCGCGATCTGGCGCAGCCAAAGGTCATAGGGGCCGCTGACCTTGGGGTCGGCCCAGAAGACCGTGGAGCCGGGGTTGAAGAGAAACTTCACGCCCAGGCTTTTGTTGGTGATGCCGAACTCGACCACCTTGGCGAAGGCCTTTTCCGCTTCGGCAACCTTGCCGAGTTTCCAGTTCGACAGGTAGATGCCGTTGAAAACGCGGATCTGCTCGCCCGAGGGCGTGGCCATCGCGTTCTGATACTTGCCGAGGGCCTCGGAATAGCGCTCGGTGTCGTAGGCGGCGGTGGCATCGCTGATCATCGTCGCGGTAGACACGCGCTGGAAGTAGACCGTGTCGGCCGGCTTGCCGGGCGGGGTTTCGCAGGTGCGGATGTAGCCATCGACCACCGCATCCTTGACCAGAATCGGGCTGTCGCGATAGTACGGGGTGGGACTGGTGTCGAGTCCGTCGTCGCGCGCGCGGGCCGACGACTGTGCCACCACGTTGCCGGTCTTGATGTCGGTCAGCGCCAGGTTGAGCTGGAACACGCCGGCCTTGCTGCTCTGGTCGCGTGTCATGGTGCCGGTGAGCAGGTATTGCGCCTTGGCCAGACTCGCCGCATCGAAGGGCAGCATGTCGAATACCGCGTAGTTGTTCTTCATGCGGTCGCCGACTTTCTGTTCGAGCAAGCGTGTGGCGGCGGTCTGCTGCCCGGACGAACCATCGAGCATCGGGTCGACCACCACCGCTCGCTTGGCGATCTTGGCAAGAAACGCCGGCAGGTTCTGCGTCTGCTTGACCAGGTTGTCGGTCGCCAGGGCAGTGGCCTGGTCGAACGGCAGTTCGTTTTCGTCCTTCGTGGCGACCGGGGTTGCGCAACCGGCAAGTGTGGCGATTACCGCGAAAAACATCAGGGAAAACCAAAACCGAATCGTAAGTTTCATCGTCCGCATTCCTTCTTCAAGTAGGACATCTTTTCGGGGCTCAGGGGTTCGCCGAGCGACGCACGTTCGAGAATGTCGCTGCAGCGGTCGGAAGATGCGTTCATCTTAGCCGAAGATTTCTCCCGCGGCGCCATTTGCGGGGGCGCCTTGTCCTTCACGGCGACGGTGGGGCGCTTCTCGCCCTGCGCGGTTGGCGGCGGCGAGGCGAAGGCTTGGCCTTGGCTCGGGCGCGGGCGCGATGATCTTTTCGATTGAGAACGCGGCTGCGCCATAGTCCTGCGAGCAGCTGTCGCCGGTGGGACACACCGCCATGCCGGCCAGCAGCGGCGCCGTGCCACTGTAACCGCGCTGCAGCCGGGCCAGCGATTCGCCGACAAAGGTCTTGAACGCACCGCGCGGCGGGCGTCGAGCAGGCCGAAGTCGCGCGGCTGGTCGGAAACGATGGCGATGTAGCGGTCCACGCCGGCCGGCCCTTCGGCGGGCTTGGACCAGGTGGCAGAGGGCTGCGACACGGCCTTGTCCGGGGCCGATGCGGTTCTTCTGGTCGGCCAGGTTGGGGAACACCAACTGGATATCCTTCGCGATCCCGCAGCCAGTTTCAGCACATACAGGTAGCCGGGCGTCGGCGAACTGACACTGAAGCGTGCGCTGCCACGACCGATGCCGACCTGCGCGCTTTCGGCGGTGGCAGTGACGGCACGCTGCGGATTTCTGGCCGCAAGAACCTGCTCGAACAGTTCCGCCGATGACAGCGCTGGAGCGGGCGGCGCGGGCGGCTGGGGAACCAGCGGTGGCGGCGCTGACTCGGCCGGCTTGGTCGCCGCGGGCGGCGGGCTGCCGGCGCCTGGGCAGGGTTGGCGCGACAGGTTCGGAGGCTGGCGGCTGCCTCGGTCGGGCGGGGCGCGAGATCCGGCGCCTTTGCGCAGTTCCGGCGGCGCGACCGTCGGGGCCGGTGCCGCGGGCGCCTGGGCGTCTTCCGCGCAGCTTCCGGCGTCGGCTTCGCGGGAAACGATACTTCCATCCCAGAAACCCAACGAACCCGATCAGCAGAATGCCAGTCAGGAGATACACCTTGAGCGGCCCGCCTTCCTTGATCTCCACTGTGATCTTGGCCGGGGCGGGCGCGGGCTCACGTGCCGGTGCGGCGCGGGGGCAGACTGGGGCGGGTCCGGCGGCCTGGGCGGGCGCCAGCTGCCGGCGCATGCGGCACCGTCCGCATCAATGACTCCGGGGTGGCAGCGGCGATCGCGTCGGGCAGCGGCGCCGTGCTCGGCGGCGCCAGGGTCGGCGCCGTGGCACGCGGGCGGCTGCGCCGGTCGCCCAGACCGAGCAGGGCGCGGAACTCGTCGACGCTCTGTGGCCGGTCGCTCGGTCTGACCGAAAGCGCCTGGTCGACGGTTCGTAGGAAGTCTTCGCTATAGCGGCCCGCCGCAAGCTTCGCGACCGGCTTGAGGCCGTCCGACATGTAGCGCGAGATCGACGCCTGCGGCGCCTTGCCGACGATGGCGAAATACACCACTGCCGCCAGCGCATAGACGTCGGTCCATGGACCCTGGCGCATTTCCGGGTCTTCGCCGTACTGCTCGACCGGGGCGTAGCCGGGCTTGAGAATCACCGTGGGCGCCTGCGTCATGTCGGCAATCACCCGGCGCGCGGCGCCGAAGTCGAGCAGAACCGGCCGACCGTTGCTCAGGATCAGGATATTGTCGGGCGCGATGTCGCGATGGAAGCATTGCGCCGCATGCATTACGCCGAGCGCATCGAGCAGCGGCCGCAGCAGATGCTTGAGCCATTCTTCGTCGGGCGGGCCGCCGAGGTTCTTCAGCGTCTTCTTCAGCGTGACGCCTTCATAGAACGGCATCGCCATATAGGCGGTGCCGTTGGCTTCCCAGAAGCGATACACCTTGAGCAGCGAGGGGTGGTCGAACTGGGCGAGCAGCCGCGCTTCGTTGATGAAACTGCTCAGCCCCGCATTGAACGGTTCGACATGCTGGTCCGATATGACGGCAACCGCGAGCTGTGTGGTGCGGTTGGCCAGCGACGACGGAATGTATTCCTTGACCGCCACCTGCCGATGCAGCGAGTGATCGTAGGCGAGATAGACGATGCCGAACCCGCCCTCGCCGACCAGCCCGGTCAGCTCGAACTCGCCCAGCCGCATGCCGACCGGCAGCGCATTGCTGTGCTCGCCGGGCAGCGCCAGACGGCCGGTTCCCGGCGCGGTCGTCTCGACGTTGAGCACGACGGTGGTTTCGTTGCGGGTAGGTGGGTTGGAACTCATGGCCTATATTTTGCGCCATTGCGGCGGCTGTTGGCCGATGCGGCCGGTCGGGAACCGAATCGGGATGGTCAGGCCGATGCCGGCGACCCCGAGTAGGCCTTGCATTATGCTAGAGATTCGCCAGCCAGCGAAACGCAAGCTGACTCCGCGACCCGCCGGCTATCCCATACCGGATCCAACGAGGGAAAGCGCCACTTTTGCCTGATGCATCGTCGCCGCTAACCACCGTCACACAACCGGCCACGATCTTGTTGGGCGGGCCGATTGCTTCGAGCAAAGTATCGCCCATTCGAGCAGGCGGTAGGTTGTTGACCATGACTGTGGCCGAGCCGTCAATCACGACGCCCGGCCCGTGCGGCGGCACGGGTGACGGCGTCGTGCAACTGTGGATGTCGGAACCGCCACCTGCAGCCGCGCTGATCGCGGAACTCATTGCAGCGAGCGCAACACCCTTGGCGGTTTGCTCCGCGGCATAGGCCACGGGCGCGCCAGGCGTACCAGCGGCGGCGACAGTCGCCGCCTCTGCCACCCGGATCGCAGTATCAGCCACCGTTTTCGCCGCCTGCAAAGCTGCTACTGCTGCGAGCGGAATACCACGCCAAGCGGGCTGAGCGCCGATCAGCACATTGGTGCTTCCGGGACCCCCGGTCAGAACCGGCGGAAGCGGGTGTGCGACCGAGTCAAACAAGCGTGCTGCTGGACCTTGCGGCATGTCGAACCCCTTTCACTGCCTGAGTTGCGCACGATCGAACTGACCCGAATACGGGCACAGGCCGACGTCTCGTACGGCGACCTCCGCCTGCGCCACGCGTTGCAGCGGCGCCCCCCAACCGCCGGTCAATCGCACCAGTTCCTTGGCATCGATCACCGCCTTGGCGGTCACCGTATTTTGCCTGTGCTCGACCCATCCGATCTGCAGCAGCAGGCGCGCAATCGGCCTGGCCGACTTGGGGTCGCACTCCTGGGTCGGAAAATAGGGATTGGCTTCGCTCAAGGGCAATGCGAGCTTGATCGTCCCGCTCTTGCTTGCCCCGGATTCGATCGCCGATGCGACTATCGGCGGTCGACGCGATACCGACATGAACATCGGCGGCGCGAGGATGCCGCGCACGATTCGCGCAGTCCGTTCGCCATCCAAAAATACATAGGCAGCCGTTTCAGCAAGCTTGGTTGCACCCTTCGAATCGAAATACAAAGGGAGATCGAACGCGTAGATGCGGCCTCCGGTCGAGTTTTCGAGAGCGTATTGCAGCGTGATTTCACGATCACTTTGTCCAGCCACACTCGCTCTCAGATCAACGGCAAGCGCTATATCCGACATGACTACTCCTCCGAAAATCGCGACTGTAAGAAGCCCCGCGAACACGACTTCCCGCAATGTCTTGCGCTTTGCATTACGGCACCGGCCTGGCTGTCGTATCATGGTCCGTCCGCCTCCAGTCTTCGCCCATGTCGCGCAGGATGTTGTTCTCGCTGACCGGCTCGTTGGCGTGATCGTTGATGCCGATGGTGGTTGACTCCTCCTGGTCACCGGTCGCGTCGGCCGGGTCAGGCGTGGCCGAGCGGTTTGCGCCATGGGCATTGTGATCCGCATGATTAAGCTCGTGGCCGCTAAGGCTTCGTCCGGCTGCGTGTGCGTATTGCCAGCGGCGTCGGTGTATGTGGCATTGTTTCCGGGTATCCAGTTGACGGTGCTGTCCGATCCGGAACCATCGGAAGTCTGGATATTTCCGCCTCCCATATCGACATTGGTTCCTGCCGGATGTCCGTTCGCCGTTGTCATCGTAGCAACGCCGCCGCCGCCCGCCGTCGCAGCAGCATTGTTCTCCACGATCGACGCTGTGTGCCCATTGCTCTCCAGATTGTTGATCAGTTGATGCCCGGTCTGCGTGCCGTCGAGAGAATCGAGCGTGGCAATCGTGCTATCGACGAACGCCGGCGACCCCGGAAATCCGAACCCCGGCCCCGCCGTAGTTGACCGAGCCGTCGGCATTGCGCGTGATCGCGCGCGCACGTTCCGGATCGACATGCCGGGTGCGCCGGCCACCGCCCCCGCCACGCGGCAGATTGTCGAGATAACCGGGTTCACCCGTGTCGGCGCCGGCCGCGTCGAGTGGCTCCGTGATGTCGAATCCGGTTGCGCCCGGCGTTCCGCCGCCGCAGTTGATCTTCACCAGCGGTCCCTGAATCGTCACGCCATCCGGCCCCACCTTGACGTAGCTGCCCCCGCATTTCATCGTTACGCTGGTCTTGCCTTCGAGCAGAATGCTCAGTGCATTCTGCTGCAGATCCTGCGAGACGTGCAGCTTGGTGCCGCCACCTACGTCGAACAGAAGATTGCCGCCGATTCCAAGATCTACCTGCGCGTCGGCCTTGGCATAGACGGCGTCCTTGACATGCAGATCGAGCGTACCGCCGACAGTCAGCACATGACCGCCGCCGATTGACGTGTTGCTCGATCCCTGCACGGTTTCGTATTTGTTTCGCTTGACCCGCACGTCCATCCGCCGCTGCGCGTGGATGAACACCTGCTCCTTGTCCTTGCGGTCGTCGAAACGCAGCTCGTTGAAGTCGCGCACGCCGCCGCCGGGCGTGGAGCGCGTCCGCCAGGTTTCGTAGGCGGCGTATTTGGGCAGTTCGTAGGGCACCTTCTGGTCGGCGTTGTAGACACGGCCGGTGATCAGCGGCTGGTCGGGGTCGCCCTCGATGAAGTCGACCACCACCTCGTTGCCGATCCGCGGCACGTTCATCATGCCGTAGGTCTTGCCGGCCCAGCCCTGCGAGACGCGGATGAAT
>JADJSA010000013.1 GCA_016711925.1 Candidatus Methylophosphatis haderslevensis | reverse complement strand
GCCGACGCGCTGCTGCCTTACGACACCACGCTGCGGGTTTCGCTCAGCAGCCAGCACGCCGAGCCGCGCGACAGCGGCAGCCGGAGCTGGGGCGGACGCGGCTGGATCGAATTGATCAAGTCGTTTTGACCTGATGGCCGCATGCCTGCCCGCGGCCCACTTGCTGCCGGAGAACGAGCCATGAAGCGTAACGTCGCCACTCGCGCTGCCGCCCAATCCTCTGTCGCACCCTCCATCGATTGCGCCGCCAACCGGCGAACCGGCCCGTGGCGCATGCGCCCGCTCGCCCTGGCGGTGGCCGGCGCGCTCGGCGCCGGCGGACCGGCCTGGGCGCTGCCGACCGGCCCGCAAGTCGTGAGCGGGCAACTCGGTGTCGTCACGCCGGCGGCCGGGCGCATGGATCTGACCCAGGGCAGCGCCAAGGCGGTGGTCAACTGGCGCGGCTTCGGCATCGCCGGCGGCGAAACCGTGCGCCTGCAACAGCCGATCGGCGGGCAGGCGCTGTTCCGAGTCACCGGCAACGATCCGTCGCAGATCCTGGGCCAGCTCAGCGCCAGCGGGCACCTGTTCCTGATCAACCCGCGCGGCGTGCTGTTCGGCGGGCAATCGCGCGTCGATGTCGGCAGCCTCACCGCCACCACCCTCAACCTGACCGACGGCGATTTCCTCGCCGGGCGCTGGCGCTTCGCCGGCGACAGCCGCGCCGGCGTGGACAACCAGGGTTCGATCAACGCGGCACCCGGCGGTTCGATCGTGCTGCTGGGCAGCCAGGTCGGCAACAGCGGCAGCCTGAATGCGCCGCAGGGCACGGTGGCCCTTGGCGCCGGCTCGGCCGCCACGCTCGATGTCTATGGCAACGGTCTGGTGCGGCTCAATCTTACCGGCGGCGCCGATGCGGCACGCATCGAGCACACGGGCAGCATCGGCGCCGACGGCGGCGTGGCGAGCCTCGCGGCGCGTGGGGCAGGCAGCACGCCGGCGGCAATCAATGTCGATGGCGTGGTGCGCGCGCAAAGCCTGGTCGATCGCAACGGATCAATCTATTTGAGCGCTGGCCCGCAAGGCGAGGTGAACCTCCGCGGCACGCTTGATGCCAGCGCCGGCGCGGGTGCCGCCAGCGGCGGGCGCATCGAGATCGGCGCGGACCGAATCACGGTCGCTGCGCCTGCGCGGCTGTTGGCCGATGCGGCCGGGCGCGGCGACGGCGGAACGATCAACGCGATAGCGACCGACACGATGAACTTCGCCGGCACGCTTTCCGCTCGTGGCGGCGCGGCGGGCGGCGACGGCGGCAACGCCGAGGTATCGGGCCACGTTGCGCTGACGATGAACGGCATGGCCGACCTGTCGGCACCGGCCGGGCGCTTCGGCACGTTGCTGCTCGACCCCGGCTCGATCTCGATCATCGACTCGACCGGCAACCAGGCCGGACCGAATGTCTTCGGCGATGCGCAAGTCGCCCAGTTGCTTGGCGCCGCCAACCTGACGATCTCGACTGCCAATGCGACCAATAACGCCCCGGAAACGATCGGCGTGGATGGCGCGGCGAACGTCACCTGGTCCGCGGCGACGACGCTGACGCTGAACGCCGGCCGCAACATCACCGTCAACAGTGGTGCGGTAATCAGCAACACCGCGGCCGCGACCGGCTTCAACGCGATCGTGATGAACGCCAACCGCGGCGCAACCCCGGTCACCGGCAACTTCTCCGGCATCAGTATCGGCGCGGCGACGCTGTCCACAGCCGGCGGCAATCTGGTATTCAACGGCACCGGCGGCAACAACGGCAGCAACGCCGGTGGCAGCAACCTCGGGATCGTGCTCACCTCCGCTGCGCTGACGACCAGCGCCGGCGCCATCCGCCTGAACGGACAGGGCGGCACGTCCGCCGGCAACATCGACATCGGCATGTTCATTCAGGGCAGCACCTCGATCCAGGCCACCGGCTCGGGTTCGGTCAGCGTCACCGGTACCGGCGGCGGCTCGGCCGGCTCCGCCGCCAACGCCGGCATCGGTGTGCCCACCGGCGCATCGGTCAGCCTGCGCACCGCCAGCGGTGCGCTGTCGATCACCGGCACCGGCGGGCCGGGCAGTTCGAGCTACGGCATCTGGCAACAGGGCGCGCTCGCTCTGCAATCGGGCAGCGGTACGATCACGCTGAGCGGCAGCGCCGCCAGTACGATCAACGGCTTGCAGTTCGACGCCGGCAGCACGTCGATCACCAGCGCCAGCGGCGACATCCTGCTGCTGGCCGACCGAATGAACTTCACGGGTGTCACAGGCGCCACTGCGGGAACGCTGGCGCTGCGTCCCCTCACCGCCGGCCGCGCGATCACGATCGGCGCTGCCGACACCACCACCAGCCTCGGTCTGTCTGCCACCGAGCTGGCGGGCTTGCGGCCCAGCGGCAGGCTCGAGATCGGCTCGGCCACGGCGGGACCGCTCACCGTCGCGTCGGCACTCGCGCCTGCTGCGGGCACCGGCACGCTGGCGCTGATCAGCGGCGGTACGATCGACGTGAATGCCCCGATCACTGGCGGCGGCGCCCGCCTGAATCTGAACGGCACCGCGGGCGTGCGGCTGGGCGCGGCGCTCTCGTCGAACGCGGCGAACGTCGCCTCGACGCGGGCGATCGCAATCCGCAGTTCCGGCATCTTCGACAACCAGGTCGGCGCCGGCGCCCTGTCGACGCCAGCCGGAACCTGGACGGTCAGTCTGGCCACACCGGCCGGGCAGAACTTCAACGGCCTGCTCTCGGGCAACAACGCGGTGTGGAACAACCCGGTAAGCAGCAACGTTAACCCGACCGGCAACCGCTATTCGTTCGCCATCGCGCCATCGATCGTCGTCGACGCGGCAAACGCCAGCAAGACCTACGGCGACGTGCTGCCCGCCGCCGTGGCGCTGAATGGCGCGCCTGCCTCGTCCCTGGCTTCCTCGGTCGGTGGCGCCTTCAACGATTACGCGACGGCCAGCGTATCGGGCACCTACTTGCGCGCCTCGCCCGGCCTGCCCGCAACTGCCGGCGTCGGCAGCTACGCCTTGACGATCAGCGACTTCACGAATCTGAGCAGCACCCTGCCCGGCTATGCGTTTGTATTGGGTCGCCCCGGCACCCTGAGCGTCACCCCACGCCCGCTCACACTCACCCCGAGCGCAACCTCGCGCATTTACGGCGACCCGAACCCGGCAACCAGCGGTGCCAGCGGTGACCCGGGCGGGCTGGTCAATGGCGACAGCGTGACCCGTGTCGACCTGCGCACTGCGGCCGGCACGACGAGCAACGTCGGCACCTGCCTCACCAGCGGTTCCAACGCCGTCTTCGGCAAGGGGCCTCGCGTCCAACTACTTCATCACGTATGCCGACAACCCGGTCGGACTGCGGGTCGACCCGCGCCCGCTCACAGTCATGCCGAATGCGCAGTCGAGACTGTACGGCGAGGCCAACCCGGCCAGCGGCGGCTTCACGCTGACGGCCGGCTCGCTGGTCAATGGCGACAGCATCGGCGCGGCCATCCTCGACAGCCCGGCCAACGTCGCCTCCAACGTCGGCAGCTACGACCTGTCGGCCACCGGCGCGCTGTTCACCCGCGGCCTGGCCACCAACTACAGCGTGAGCACCGCCACGCTGGCCAACGGCCTGAGCGTCACCCCGCGCCCGCTCACGCTCACCCCGAGCGCAACCTCGCGCATTTACGGCGAGGCCAACCCGGCCAGCGGCGGCTTCACGCTGACGGCCGGCTCGCTGGTCAATGGCGACAGCATCGGCGCGGCCATCCTCGACAGCCCGGCCAACGTCGCCTCCAACGTCGGCAGCTACGACCTGTCGGCCACCGGCGCGCTGTTCACCCGCGGCCTGGCCACCAACTACAGCGTGAGCACCGCCACGCTGGCCAACGGCCTGAGCGTCACGCCGCGCCCGCTCACACTCACCCCGAGCGCAACCTCGCGCATTTACGGCGACCCGAACCCGGCAACCAGCGGTGCCAGCGGTGACCCGGGCGGGCTGGTCAATGGCGACAGCGTGACCCGTGTCGACCTGCGCACCGCGGCCGGCACGACGAGCAACGTCGGCACCTACCTCACCAGCGGTTCCAACGCCGTCTTCGGCAGGGGCCTCGCGTCCAACTACTTCATCACGTATGCCGACAATCCGGTCGGACTGCGGGTCGACCCGCGCCCGCTCACAGTCATGCCGAATGCGCAGTCGAGACTGTACGGCGAGGCCAACCCGGCCAGCGGCGGCTTCACGCTGACGGCCGGCTCGCTGGTCAATGGCGACAGCATCGGCGCGGCCATCCTCGACAGCCCGGCCAACGTCGCCTCCAACGTCGGCAGCCGACCTGTCGGCCACCGGCGCGCTGTTCACCCGCGGCCTGGCGACCAACTACAGCGTGAGCACCGCCACGCTGGCCAACGGCCTGAGCGTCACCCCGCGCCCGCTCACGCTCACCCCGAGCGCAACCTCGCGCATTTACGGCGACCCGAACCCAGCAACCAGCGGTGCCAGCGGTGACCCGGGCGGGCTGGTCAATGGCGACAGCGTGACCCGTGTCGACCTGCGCACTGCGGCCGGCACGACGAGCAACGTCGGCACCTACCTCACCAGCGGTTCCAACGCCGTCTTCGGCAGGGGCCTCGCGTCCAACTACTTCATCACGTATGCCGACAATCCGGCCGGACTGCGGGTCGACCCGCGCCCGCTCACAGTCATGCCGAATGCGCAGTCGAGACTGTACGGCGAGGCCAACCCGGCCAGCGGCGGCTTCACGCTGACGGCCGGCTCGCTGGTCAATGGCGACAGCATCGGCGCGGCCATCCTCGACAGCCCGGCCAACGTCGCCTCCAACGTCGGCAGCTACGACCTGTCGGCCACCGGCGCGCTGTTCACCCGCGGCCTGGCCACCAACTACAGCGTGAGCACCGCCACGCTGGCCAACGGCCTGAGCGTCACCCCGCGCCCGCTCACGCTCACCCCGAGCGCAACCTCGCGCATTTACGGCGAGGCCAACCCGGCCAGCGGCGGCTTCACGCTGACGGCCGGCTCGCTGGTCAATGGCGACAGCATCGGCGCGGCCATCCTCGACAGCCCGGCCAACGTCGCCTCCAACGTCGGCAGCTACGACCTGTCGGCCACCGGCGCGCTGTTCACCCGCGGCCTGGCGACCAACTACAGCGTGAGCACCGCCACGCTGGCCAACGGCCTGAGCGTCACCCCGCGCCCGCTCACGCTCACCCCGAGCGCAACCTCGCGCATTTACGGCGACCCGAACCCGGCAACCAGCGGTGCCAGCGGTGACCCGGGCGGGCTGGTCAATGGCGACAGCGTGACCCGTGTCGACCTGCGCACTGCGGCCGGCACGACGAGCAACGTCGGCACCTACCTCACCAGCGGTTCCAACGCCGTCTTCGGCAGGGGCCTCGCGTCCAACTACTTCATCACGTATGCCGACAATCCGGCCGGACTGCGGGTCGACCCGCGCCCGCTCACAGTCATGCCGAATGCGCAGTCGCGAGTGTACGGCGGGGCCAATCCGCTCGCCGGTACGGCGCTCCTGACCGGGGGCACGCTGGTAGGCGGCGATACGCTGGGGCGCATATCGCTAGGTTCGCCTGCCACGCCGGCCAGCGATGTCGGCGCCTACCCGACCACCGGCTCGAACGCCGTTTTCGCGACCGGCTTGGCCACCAACTACGCGATCAGCTACGCCGCCAATCCGAGCGGGTTGCAGATCACCCAGCGGCCGCTGACGCTGACGCCAGATCCGCAGAACCGTCTCTATGGCGAGTCGAACCCCGCGCGCGGCAGCGCCACCGGCAATGCCGGCGGGCTGGTCAATGGCGATGCGGTGGCCAGCGTCGCGCTGACCTCGCCCGCCACCGCCGCGAGCGCGGTCGGCGCCTACGACCTCGGCGCCTCCGACGCCCGCTTCAGCCGCGGGCGGGCGAGCAACTATGCCATCACCTATGCTAATGCCATCGACGCGCTGAGCCTGCGGCCGCGTCCGCTGGTGATCACGGTGCTAAGCGATCAGGGCAAAGTCGCCGGCAGCCCCGATCCGGCGCTCGGCTTTGTGATCAGCGATGGCAGCCTGGTCGGCGGTGACGCGCTTGCCGGCAGCCTGGCGCGCGCGCCGGGTGAAGCCCCGGGCCTCTATCCGATCGTGCTGGGCAGCCTGAACGGCGGCGCCAATTATGCATTGCGCCTGATCGGCGGCGACTTCGTCATTTCGCCCGCGGCGACGAACCTGACGATCGACCGCGCGCCGACAACGGGCGAGCCCAACCCGTCGGCATCGAGCCTGCTGGCGCTGCTCAACGTCTTGCCGCCGACGGCGGCCGGCCCCGAGGACGAGCGGGCCGCCGAATGCGTGCGCGAGCAGATTCTGGACCGCGAGCGCCTGGGAAGTTCGCGCCTGATCAGCCGCGGCATCCGGCTGCCCGAAGGGGTGATCGACACTTGCCGCCGGAATTGACGCCCGCGCGCCCGAACTCGCCCAGGCTGGAAGAATAGCGGGCGGATCGGTGGCGGCCTGCGCCAGCATCGACACCGGCATCCAGCATCCTGGCGCCTGGCCCGGCGGTAACGGCTGCGCGCCGATCCTCAATCTGATGCCATATGCGGCCAGCGCGAAGATCGGCCGCTCGCAGGTGCGGCGTTGGGTGGCGCCGTTGGTGCGCTCACTTGCTCGCCGCGCGATGAAGAATCGCCTTCATGTCCTCAAAGCCAACCGGTGCCGAGGTGTGCTCAAGTGAGTGTGGTCACGTGATTTGATGTTCCGATGGTCACGGACGGTGATGGTAATCGGCGGAGAGGAAGGCAAAGAGAAACGCCGTCGGAGATCAATGCCGACGGCGTTGTTACGTTGAGGGCGTGAGAATCAGAACGGCGGGTCGTCATCGGGAGGCAAGGAGTTCGGATCGGGATGAACGAGGTTGTCGTAGGAAAGGCCCTCGTAGAAGCGATCGGCCTGGTGGCCGTAATGAGTCATGAAGAGATCGAGGATCTCGTACAGGAAGTCCTGAATTTCGACGACGGCTTCATCAGGGAGCGATGGCAGATTGAGGGTAATGTTGACGGGGCGTGAATCGGGACGCATAGCCAGTACCTCCGGTGATCAACGTCCCGCCGCGGCGCGGCGCGGCTTGGGCATCTCGGGTTGGGCAAAGACATCGAGGTAGAGCTTCTCGTCGAGCTGAGCCAGATCGCGCTGTGCGGCCGCAGCGAGGAGTTCCGCCGCCAACGTCGTCATGATGCGGTAATTGCCGGCAGCGTGATCGCACAAGGTCTGTCGCAACTGAGGCGTCATCAGGCTGGCGTTGCCGGCGCCGGCCAGCAGATGATTGAGGCAGGCCAGCAACTCATCGCGGCTCGCATGCTCGGTCGCGAGCCGGGTCCGAATGCGCGAGCCGAGCGGGATCAGTTCCTCGCGCCGGAGCTTCTCGATCAGCCGCGCATCGCCGGCGAGCACCACGCACAGCAATGGCTGCGAATCGAAACGCGCGCTGGCCAGCAGTCGCAGCTCGCACAGCACCGCCGGGCTCATCTCCTGGGCTTCGTCGACGAGCAGCACCGCTCGCCGGCGTGTCGTCTCCAGATGTGAGAACCAGACCTCGCGCAGGATTTTGAAACCGCCCCAGCGGTTATGCGGGCGCAGTGGGACGGTAAAGATATCGCCCATTTCGCGGTAGAAGTCCGCCAGGTTGCTCTGAACCGGTCCCCATTCGGCGGACGCCACGAAGCGAGAAGCGTTATCCACGGCCGGCCGGTTCGGTCGCTTGCGACGAACCGGAAACCGGCCGGCGGTGGATAACGCGTGGTTGCTCACGGCGATACTCTTTGGCCGAGTGAGATTGCGCTGGCATGCCAGCGCCGCTCGAATTCAGCCGGTGAGACGTTTCCCAACGACGAGTGTCTGCGCAGCGTATTGTAGTAGCCGATGTACTCGACGATCGCCTGCTGGGCCTCGGCGCGGGTCCGGAAATGCTCCCCATGGACGCATTCGACCTTCAGCGTACCATTGGCCGACTCCATCGGTGCATTGTCCCAGCAGTCGCCCTTGCGGCTCATGGAGACCGTGATGCCGCGCGCCTCGAGCACCTTGCGGTAGTGGCGGGCGGCATATTGCGAACCGCGATCCGAGTGATGCATCAGGCCGGGCTGCGGATCGCGCCACCCCAGTGCCACCCACAAGGCTGCCGCGGTCAGTTCCCTGGGGCATCGTATCGCTCATCGCCCAGCCAACGATCTTGCGGCCAAACAGGTCCAGCACCAAGGCCAGGTACAACCAGCCCTCATCGGTCGGGACATAGGTCAGGTCGGCCAGCCATTTCTGATTCGGCGCAGTGGCCGCAAAATCGCGTCAAGCACATTCGGCGCCACCGGGTGAGCGTGCTTCGAGTCGGTGGTCACCACGCGAAACCGACGACGCTTGCGACTGGCAAGATCATGCGTTCGCATGATCCGTCCAATGCGCTTGTGATTGACCGGCCGGCCGGTTTCTTCGACCAGTTCCGTGGTCATGCGCCGACGACCGTATCGGCCTCGATGCTTGAGCTGTGCGCGGCGAATCCGGGTCACGATCTGCGCCTCCTCGAGCGCGCGTGCCGATGGCCCGCGCCGGCGCCATCGTGCAAGCCGCTGCGTGAGACCGACAGCAGATCGCACATCATCGTGACCGAATAGGAGTCGATATTCGCTTCTATCCAGGCGTACCTCACATCGACTCCTTGGCAAAGTACGCCGCCGCTTTTTTTAGGGTTCGTCGGGGGAATCTGTGGGTGGTTTTCGGAGTCTTCGAAGGACCGGCGGCAGCATGATCGGCGCTTGGCGGTGTGCATTTGCTGAATGACGCGGATGCGCTTTCAATAGAAGAACTGCTGCGCTGGCTGGTAGGGCATGGCGGAGGAGAGGCCTTCCGCCATGCCCAACCAACAGCGTAGCGATTGGCGCGCCGTCAAGGGCGCACCTGTCCGCTCAACGCCGGGGCAATTCCACGATCCTTGGCCGAATTGAGGTTGCCGTCGTACCAAAGCCGTGCCCCGGACAAGTGACCCTTGACGGAATCGGCGCCGGCGGTGTGGCGTCGACCGCATTCGCCTCGAATCTCCGAACACCTCTGCCCGGGCCACGCGCAACCATCTGCCCTTGTCTTGGCCCGGGTGTGCTGGCAGATCCCGTCGGCTATCCACCCCTGGGCACTTGCCGGCTTGCTTCGGGTGAGCATTCACACTACGCGATTTGATCTTTGCCATTGTGCAGGAAGCGAAAGAATTTGCGGCAGGTCGAGTCGAACGCGCGTTGCTCTTGCTCCGATTCGTGATGCGACAACAGGGGTCCGCCTTCTTCGTCGAGCACCGAGAACAGCAACTCTTCAATGGGCCGCTTTCGCAGCCTGGGCGTGTTCGAGATCGTGCCGATCATCTCACCGCCCAGAAGCCAGAGGTTGTCCCGATGCTTGTGCAGCGTCTTCTTCGACAGCCCTAGGCTTAGCAAATGCAGCAGGAAAGGCTTGAAGCATTCGAGGATCTGCTGGCCGGGCGCCACGTCACGTTCCTCGATGCGCCAGCTCGCGGGCCAGTCAGCCAGATCCGGGCAATACGCTGCCAGGGCCCGCTCGGCTACGATGGCGCCCGGTTCTTTGACGGCTGCTTTTCCCATGCAACTGATCACCCTTCTGAACCACTGCCAGCACTTTCCAGGGTTCGTCTATGACAAGGCGCGCCTGTGCGCACAAACCAAGAGCATCGAGATCGAGGTGCGGCCTCGGCGCGGCTCCAAGCCGGTGTGTTCCGGCTGCCAGCAGCGCGGGCCGATCTACGATCACCAGAGCCAGCGGCGCTTCGAATTCGTTCCCTTCTGGGGCTTCATGGTGCTGTTACTGTACCGCATGCGCCGCGTCGATTGCCGGGCCTGCGGGGTCAAGATCGAGCAAGTGCCATGGGGTTGCGGCAAACATCAGCTGACCAGCGCCTACATGCTGTTTCTGGCCCACTGGGCAAGGAAGCTCTCCTGGAAGGAGACGGCGGTGTCTTTCCATACCTCGTGGGAGAAGGTCTGCCAGGCGGTCGAGTTCGTGGTGGCCTGGGGGCTGGAGCAGCGCACCCTGGGGCCCATTGTTGCCATCGGCGTCGACGAGATCGCCTATGCCAAAGGGCCACAAGTATTTGACGCTCGTCCTGGATCGAGGCAGGCTGCACGCGCCTGCTGTGGATCGGCAGGGAGCGCACGGTGGCGAGCTTCGAGCAGTTCTTCATCCTGATCGGCAAGGAGATGGCCGAGAAGATCGAGTTCGTCTGCTCCGACGTGTGGCAGCCCTACCTGAAGGTGATCCGCACGCGCTGCGTCAATGCGCTGAACATCCTGGATCGCTTTCACATCGTGGCCAAGATGAACAAGGCGCTCGACGAGGTGCGCGCGGGCGAGGCGCGCCGGCTTGCGCAGGACGGCTACGAGCCGGTACTGAAGAAGAGCCGCTGGTGCCTGCTCAAACGCAAGACCAACCTGACCGCCAAACAACGCCCCCGATTACGCGATGTGCTGCGCTACAACCTGAAGACCGTGCGCGCCTATCTGCTCAAGGAAGACTTCCAACAGTTCTGGAACTACAACTCGCCCACCTGGGCGGGGAAATTCCTCGATCAATGGTGCAACGACGTGATGTGCTCGCGCATCGAGCCGATGAAGAAAATCGCTGCGACGCTACGCAACCATCGCGAACCATCCTCAACTACTTTCGGGCCCGCAAGCGGTTCTCCAGCGGTGTCGTCGAGGGCCTCAATAACAAGGCCAAAGTGACCATGAGAAGATCCTACGGCTTTCGCACATTCCGCATCGCGGAACTCGCTTTGTATCATGCACTTGGCAAGTTGCCGGAGCCGGAACTCTCCCACAGATTCTACTGACGAAGCCAACAAATAGGCTTCGACCTCGTGTGCGCTGTACTCGGCCGGATCTCGCCGGTAGTGCTTGGCCATGCCGTAGATGGCACCGACGTAACTTTTTTTGCGTGCGCGGCTCCGACCCCGCGTTGATTCATGGCGTCGGTCAGCCCCCTAACTAGGGGTGTCATGACAAATCTCCTTCAGAGCCGGGGGAAATTCCCCGCTCCGAAGGGTTCGCTCCAATGCCTCAATGCGCAAGTAACGCACCAAGCAAAACGCGGTGGCAGCCGATCCGGCCCATCCACCGCGCCAGCGGTTTAGTTCAACTTTGTTATCGGGAGACAGTTTCGCCGGTTAACGCCGACGCCTGCTCCCTAAAACGGCGTCGTTCGTTGGGCGGAAACTGGCTTGCCTGTTGGCTTTCCGGCTTGTATGCCGGTGCTTCATCCAGTACTAAAAAGTCGTGAAAAGCGGCACCCCTTCGTTGCCACCCCTGAAGTCCGTGAAAGTGCTCGACCAGCTACGCGAGCGCATTCGCTATTTGCACTACAGCATACGCACCGAAGAGGTTTATGTCCATTGGGTGCGGGCGTTCATCCGTTTCCACGGTTTGCGCCACCCGGCAACGCTGGGCGGCGCCGGGGTCGAGGCGTTCCTCTTCTGGCTGGCCAATGCCCGCAGCGTCGCGGCATCGACGCACAGGCAGGCGCTGTCGGCCTTGCTGTTCTTCTACCGCAAGGTGCTCGGCACCGACTTGCCGCGGATGACGGAGACTGGCGTGCCGCGCACGAAGCGCCGACTGCCGGTGGTCTTGTCGCCCGGCGAGGTGGCCCGCATCCGGTGCCTGCTCGAAGGCGAGCACCGCCTGTTTGCCCGGCTGCCGTATGGCACCGGGATGCGGATCAACGAGGGGCTGCAGCTTCGTGTCACGGACATCGATTTCAGCCGCGGCACGATCATCGTGCGCGAGGGCAAGGGTGGCAAGGGACGGGCGCTGATGCTGCCGCAGCGGCCGGGGCTCCTGACATCGCCGTGTCAGGAGCCTTGTCTGGTGCGGCCTGCAGCCTGCCCTCCCTGACATTTTCCGTCAGCCGTGGCCGGTTCGGGAATGGCGACGGCGCGCGCGGCGAAGCGCACCGGCCGCATGCTGTCGATCCGGCGCGCGCGCAACTGGCCGCAGGCGCCGTCGATGTCCTGCCCGGCCGAATCGCGCAGGGCGCTGAGGATGCCGTGCTGGTGCAGATGGCGCGTCATTGTCATCGCGCGTTCCCGGCCCGGGCGGCTGAAAGCCAGGCTATCGACCGCGTTGTAGGGAATGAAGTTCATGATCGCGTACTTGCCGGCGAGCAGCCGCACGATGCCGTCGAGCTCGTCGTCGCCGTCGTTCACGCCGGCCAGCAGCGTCCACTGGTACTGCACCGGATACCCGGTCGCGCGGGCGTAGCGCTCGCCGAGTTCGACCAGTTCGGCGGGGTCGATGCTCGGCGCACGCGGCAGCAGCATCTCGCGCACCGCCGGGCGCGTGGAATGCAGCGACAGTGCGAGCGCCGGCCGCACCGCCGCGTGCGGCAGTTGTTCGAAAACGCGCCGGTCGCCGACGGTCGAGAACACCAGATTCTTGTGCGCGATACCGCCCAGCGTGCCCAGCAGCTCGATCGCTTCGAGCACGTTGTCGAGGTTATGCGCCGGCTCGCCCATGCCCATGAACACCACCTTGCGCACCACCCGCCGCGAACGCGCAAGCGCAACCTGGGCCACGATCTCCGCGCTGCCGAGTTGGCGCTTGAGGCCATCGCGCCCCGTCATGCAGAACACGCAGCCCACCGCGCAGCCGACCTGAGTCGATACGCATAATCCGTCGCGCGGCAGCAGCACGGCCTCCACCGTCTGCCCGTCCGCCAGTTCGACCAGCAGGCGCGCCGAGCCGTCCTCGCCGGCGTGTTCGGCGCGCACGCGGCCGAGCGCCTGCAGCTCGGCATCAATCGCCGGCAAGGCGGCGCGCAGTTGCAGCGGAAAGGAATGCCCGGGCAAGCGCTTGCCGCCGCCGAGGGCCAGCGCCGCGGACCAGGCACGCAGCAGGATTTCTTCGTGGCAGGCTTTGGCGCCGCTGGCGCGCAGGCGCTGCCGGATGTGGGTGAGGCGCATGGAACGCCGAATGTATCACCGGGCCGCATTGGCGACCGGATTGCCGACCGCATCTCATCGGGTCCAGCCGCCGCGGCGCGCTGCCGGCGCAGGCCCGCTGCAGCAACGGTCTGGCGCCATCACGCGCGACCAGGTCCAGGCGGAATCGGTGCGCCGAGGTGCGGCGGGTTTGGCGCGGTGATGCATAATCGGGCTTGGGTTGCATAGCCATTGTCGATTCAGACACTTTTGTTCGCAGTCTTGACCGGATGCAAGAAACCGTATGGCAACCAGACGCCCTGAAATCAACGCAGCGTCCACCGCTTTGGCGCGCGCCAGGCTGCCGCTCGCAGCGCGGGCGCGGCGCTGGCCCGGCTGGTTGTTCGGCGGCGACGATCCGCAGCACCTGCTGCCGCGGCTTGGTCTGCTTGCGCTGCTCGCTGCGCTGACGGCGGCCGGCCTGTCGTGGATCGCCATCGAATGGGTCTATCGCGGCCAGATGATCCGCGACGCCGAAGCGGCGGCGATTTCGGTTGGGCAGGTGATGTTCGCCAACGAGCGGGCGAAACTGCTGGTGCGCGATTCCAGCGGCAACGAGGCGCTGCACGTGCCGGCCGATCGGGTCGGCGATATCGATGCGCTCGCCCACCGCTACCTCGATCCGTTCAGCATCCGCAAGATCAAGATTTTTTCGTCGGACAAGCGGGTGGTGTACAGCAGCGACCGCGGCCTGATCGGACGCCGCGACGACACCAACCGGACGCTCGACAGGGTGCTGCGCGAAGGCGTCGTCGACTCCACCGCAAAGCAGACCAACCAGTTCACCGAGCTGGGCGGAAGCGTGGTCGAGAACCGCCAGATCGTCGAAACCTATCTGCCCGTCATTTCCGGCGAACGGGTTCTCGGCGCCTTCGAGGTCTACGTCGACATCACGCGCGCCGCCAAGGCGACCAATCGCGCCGTGCTGGCGACGGCCGCGCTGGTGGGCGCGATAGTCGCACTGGCCATGCTCGCTCTTTACCTGGCGATGCGGCGCGGGGCGATGCCCCTGCAGGCAGCGCAGCGGCACCTGAACGAGTCTGCCGCCAGCGATCCGCTCGGGCGCGTGCTCGACCGGGACGCCCTGGTTCGCCACGGACAGCGCGAGGTCGAAAAACTGCAAGACGCGACACCCAGGCGGATCGCCGGCATCGGCCTCGTCATGCTCGGCATCGACCACAACGCGCGCGGCGCCGACGCACGCGGTCAGGCCGCCGCCGACGCAATCTCGCAGGCGGCGGCCCGGTGCCTCGGCGCGGCTACGCGCAAGCGCGATCTGCTCGGGCGCTACGGGGAGCAGGAGTTTTTGCTCGTGCTGCCCGCGACGACGCGCACCGAGGCGAGTGCACTCGCCGCGCGCCTGCAAACGGCCGTTTCGGCGACCCAGGTCGCGTTGCCCGACGGCAGCCGGATCGGCCTTGGCGCCAGCTTCGGCGTCGCGCAGATCGATCTGTCGGAGAAGGATTTCGACAGCGCCTTGCGCCGTGCCGACGAGGCGCTGCAGTGGGCAAGACAATCGCGCGCGAGCCGCAACGGCGGGGTCGGGTAAGGTGTGTTCAGCGCAATTCGGACGGCCATCGCGACGGGACTGGCCGATCGGCCGCCGCACGCGTTGTCCGGGCGGCGCCCGGATCAGTTGATCGAGGCGATGAAATCCTCGATGGTGATGGTCGGCAATTGTTCGACCTGCTTCAAATCCTTGCCCGGCAGCGAATCGCGGATGAAATCGATCTGCTTCCAGTTGGCGAACGGCGTTTCGCGGCCTGCCCTGGGAATGTGGGGCGAGGCTTCCACGCGGCTCAAGCGCGGGATGTAGCGCGGACAATTCGGGAAAAGTTGCCTGACCGTCACGCGCACGACGAACTGCGCCTCGTGATACTCGGCCAGCAGCGGGTCGTTTTCGATAATGCTGGCAGTGCCGTTGAGCCGCAGGCGGTTGGGCTTTTCGAAATCGATGAACAGCAGGCCGAGTTGCGGATTGGCGAGCAGGTTGCCCATCGACATGAACATGCCGTTGCCGTCGTAGCATGGAAAGGCGATGGTGTGCTCGTCGATCACCTTGACGAAGCCCGCCGGTCCGCCCTTGAACGAGCATTGCGGCTGCCCCTCGCCGTCCACCGTGGACAGGAAGAAGAAATCGCGGCTGGCGATGAAGGCCGCCTCGTCGGCGGTGATCACGTCGTGCAGGATAGTCTGCTCGAGGCGGTCGGCCAGACGGCGCGAGTCGAATTTGTCCTGCAGGCTGCGCTGGCCCGGGTGGAAGCTGCTCATGGGGATGTCTCCTGTTGTTTCTTGGAATGCGCACCATCGTAGCGCAAAGCCCTGGCGCAAGGCGGCTCGCGCGCATTGCGGCGCCGCGTCAAGCGGAGCGCGATCGCCGCTGGCCATCAGAATCGCGCCACAATCCATCGCGGCGCCGTCTCAATCGAACCCATCGGCGACCAGCTTGCGCCTTATACTCGCAAGGCATAGGCCAACAAGACCATCACGAATCCGACCCGACATGTCCATTCTCGCTTCCGCGCTTGCGTTCATCGGCGACATCTTCCGGCTTCTTTTCGTTTTCATCGGCGGCCTGGTGTCGTCGCTGTTCGGCGACTTCAGTTGGCGGGCGCCGCGCTGGCTCGACTGGCTGGGCGTGCGGCTGGCGGCAGCAGGCCGCGCAGCCGTCGCACGACCGGCCCTGGCCGCGCTGATCCTGGCGCTGCTGGTCGCCGCCGGCGCCGGCGGGTGGCAAGGCTGGAAATGGTGGCAGGCGCGGCCCAGGCCGGTCGAAGTGAAATTCAGCCTGGTGGAGCCGGCGCGCACCGAGATCGAAAACGACAAGAAGCCGAATCCGCTGCTGGTCAAGTTCGAACGCGGCGCGGCGCCGATTGCGCTGGTGGGCAAGGACGTGACCGCAAGGTCTGGCGACATCTCCGGCGATCGAGGGCACCTGGCGCTGGCGCGACGATCGCAACCTGGAGTTCATGCCGAAAGCCGACTGGCCGGTCGGCGCGGAATTCAGGGTACGCATCGACAAGAGCGCGGTGGCGCCGCAGGTGCGGCTGGCCGCCTGGGATTTCACCTATCGCGCGCCCGCCTTCGTCGCCAAGGTCGTCAGCGCCGAGTTCTATCAGGATCCGGTCAACCCGGCGCTGAAGAAAGCCGTCGTCAGCCTGAACTTCAGCCATCCCGTGGACGCCGCGGCGCTGGAAAGGCGCGTCGAGATGCGCATGGCCGGCGCGGCCGCAGGCGTGCTCGGCATCGGCGCCGAGAAGACCCGCTTCGTCGTCAGCTACGACAAGCTCAGGCTCAACGCCTATCTGCACTCGCAGCCGCTGCCGATCCCCAAGGATGGCACGACGCTGGAGATCGCCATCGACAGCGGCGTGCAGGCGGTGCGCGGCGGCAAGCCCTCGGACAAGGTGCTGACGCAGAACGTGGCGATTCCCGGCCTCTACAGCCTGGCGATCGGCGAGGTCGAGCCGACCGTGGTGTCGAACGACCAGAACGATCCGGAGCAAGTGCTGGTGCTGCAGACCTCCGCGGCCGTGCATGAGAAGGAAATGCACAAGGCGGTCAGCGTCTGGCTGCTGCCCCTGCATCACCCCGACAGCAAGCCGGAAGACCGCACCCAGCCTTACGCGTGGGGCGATGTCGGGGAAGTCACGCCGGCCATCCTCAAGGCGGGCAAGAAGCTCGATCTCAGTGCCGTGGCGGCCGAGCGCGAGCACACCGAGGCGCATTCGTTCAAGTACAAGGCCGATGTCGGCCGCTACCTGCTGGTGCAGACGGAAAAGGGCGTCAAGTCATTCGGCGGCTACCTGCTCGGCGAGCGCGACCAGCGCATCGTGCAGGTGCCGCCCTTCCCGGCCGAATTGCGCATCCTGAGCCAGGGCGCGCTGCTCGCGCTGTCGGGCGAGAAGAAGGTGGCGGTGCTGGTGCGCGACCTGCCCGGCCTCAAGGTGGATATCGGCCGCGTGCTGCCCGGGCAACTGCAACACCTGGTCTCGCAGTCGAGCGGCAACTTCAGCAATCCGGATTTCACCGGCAGTTTCGGCCCGGACAACCTGTCCGAACGCTTCGAGCGCAAGGTGCCGCTGCCCAAGCTGAAGCACGGCCGCGCGCACTACGAGGCGGTCGATCTGTCCGAGTATCTGAAGAAGGACGGCGAGGACAAGCGCGGCATCTTCCTGCTGTCCGTGCAGGGCTACGACGAGGCGCGCGAGAAGGGCACGCCGCCGCCCGACGCCGAGCCGCCACCCGAAGGGGAAGGCGAAGCGGAAGGCGACGGCCAGGCGGTCGAGCAGATCGACCCGACGCAGAAGGTCGACAAGCGGCTGATCCTGGTCACCGACCTCGGCCTGATCGTCAAGCGCGAAACCGACGGCACGCAGGTGGTGTTCGTGCAGTCGATCGCCAGCGGCCTGCCGGTGGCCGGCGCAACGGTCGACCTGATCGCCAAGAACGGCGCCACGCTTGGCTCGCAGGCCAGCGATGCGCAAGGCATGGCGCGCTTTGCCAAGGCGGACAACCTGACGCGCGAGCGCGCGCCGCTGATGTACCTGGTGAAGAAGGCCGGCGACACGAGCTTCCTGCCGCTGACCAAGGGCGATCGCAATCTCGACGTCTCGCGTTTCGATGTCGGCGGCATCGCCAATGCGCGCACTGCCGACCAGCTCGGCGCCTACCTGTTCTCCGACCGCGGCATCTACCGGCCTGGCGATACATTCCACATCGGCATGGTGGTCAAGGCCGCGAACTGGACCCGGGAGGGCGCGCAGAGCCTTGCCGGGCTGCCGCTGGAAACCGAGGTGCTCGACGCACGCGGACTGGTGGTCAAGCGCGAGAAGATCAAGCTCGCGGCGGGCGGCTTTAACGAGCTCGCCCACGCGACGCTGGAGACTTCGCCCACCGGCAACTACACCGTCAATCTATACACGGTGAAGGACGGCCACGCCCACCAGCAGATCGGCAGCACGCAGGTCAAGGTGCAGGAGTTCCTGCCCGACCGCATGAAGGTCACCGCCCGCTTGTCGACCGAAGTGACCGAAGGCTGGGTGCAGCCGAAGGATCTCAAGGCGCGCATCAATGTCCAGAATCTGTTCGGCACCGCGGCCGAGAACCGCCGCGTCGAAACCACCCTGACGCTGTCGCCCGCCTACCCGGCGTTCCGCAGCCATGCCGATTACGTGTTCTACGATCCGCAACGGGCAAAGGAGGGTTACAGCGACAAGCTGGCCGACGGCAAGACCAACGACAAGGGCGACGCCGAATTCGATCTCGGCCTCGACAAATACGCCCGCGCCACCTACCGGCTGCACGTGCTGGCGCGCGCCTTCGAGCCCGAGGGCGGGCGCAGCGTGGCGGCCGAAACCGCCACCCTGGTCTCGGAACTGCCGTTCCTGGTCGGCTACAAGGCCGATGGCGATCTCGGCTATGTGTCGAAGGGCGCGAAGCGCGCGGTGTCGCTGATCGCGATCGACCCGAGCGCGAAAAAGACCGCCGCCGGCGAACTCGCTTTGCAACTGGTCGAGCGCAAGTTCGTCTCGGTGCTGACCAAGCACGAAAGCGGCCTCTACAAGTACGAATCGCGCAAGAAGGAAGTGCTGGTCAAGGAGATGCCGCTGGCGATTGCGGCCACCGGCTACAACCTTGCGCTGGCCAGCGACACGCCGGGCAATTACGCGTATGTCGTGCGCAATGCGCAGGGTCTGGAACTGAACCGTGTCGAGTACAGCGTGGCCGGCAAGGGCAACGTTACCCGCTCGCTGGAGCGCAATGCCGAGTTGCAGCTCACGCTCGACCGCAAGGACTATGCGCCGGGCGACGAGATCGCGATCAACATCCGTGCGCCCTACGTGGGCGCCGGCCTGATCACCATCGAGCGCGACAAGGTTTATGCCCAGCAGTGGTTCAAGGCCGACTCGACCGCCTCGGTGCAGAAGATTCGCCTGCCCAAGGATTTCGAGGGCAATGGCTACGTCAGCGTGCAGTTCGTGCGCGACCCGGCGTCCGACGAGATCTTCATGAGCCCGCTGTCCTACGGCATCGTGCCGTTTGCCACCAGCCTCGCCCAGCGCACCAACAAGCTTGTTCTGAACTCGCCGGAACTGGTGAAGCCGGGTCAGCAGTTGAAGATGAAGCTGACCGCGGCCGAGCCGACGCACGCGGTGGTGTTCGCGGTCGATGAAGGCATCCTGCAGGTGGCGCGCTACCAGAACGCCGATCCGCTGGCGCACTTCTTCCAGAAGCGCGCGCTCGATGTGCGCACCAGCCAGATCCTCGATCTGATCCTGCCCGAGTTCAAGAAGCTGATGGCGGCCGCGGCACCCGGCGGCGACGCCGAAGGCGCGCTGGGCAAGCACCTGAATCCGTTCAAGCGCAAGCGCGACAAGCCGGCCGTGTTCTGGTCGGGCATCGTCGATGTCGGCGGCGAACGCGAGTTCAGCTACACCGTGCCGGACACCTTCAATGGCACGATGCGCGTGATGGCGGTGGCGATCAACGACAAGACCATCGGCATCGCGCAGAGCAAGTCGCTGGTGCGCGGCGATTTCGTGCTCTCGCCCAACGTGCCGAGCATGGTGGCGCCGGGCGACGAGTTCCAGGTGAGCGTCGGCGTGGCCAACAACGTGGCCGGCTCCGGCAAGGCGCCCCAGGTCAGCGTGACGCTGGCCGCCACCCCGCATCTGGAGGTGATCGGCGAAGCGACGCAAAAGCTCGAGATCGGCGAACTGCGCGAAGGCGTGGCGCTGTTCCGCGTCAAGGCGCGCGACGCGGCGAGCGCACAACTCGGCTCGGCGACGTTGACCTTCACGGCGGCGCTGAGCGACAAGTCGGGCAGCAAGTCGGCGAAGCTCGGCACCGATCTCAGCGTGCGCCCGGCCACGCCGCACGCAACCGTGGTTTCGCTCGGCAGCTTCACGGGCTCGATCGAGGTGCCGGTGCAGCGCGACTTGCATGTCGAGTTCGCCAGGCGCGAAGCCGTGGTGTCGCCGCTGCCGCTGGTCGCCGCATCCGGCCTGTCGACCTACCTGGCGAACTTCCCGCACCTGTGCACCGAGCAACTTGTCAGCCAGGCGGTGCCGGCACTGATCCTGGGCAAGCGTCCGGAATTCGCACCGCTCAACGGCGCGACCGGCAAGGGCAAGACGCTCGACGAGGCGATCCGCGTGCTGCGCACGCGCCAGAATGCGGACGGCGGCTTCGGCTTGTGGAGCGCATCGGTACGCGCCGACGAGTTCGCCTCGGTGCATGCCATCCAGCTGCTGCTCGAAGCGCGCGAGCGCGGCGAGGCGGTGCCGCAGGACATGCTGCAACTCGGAACCGGTTATCTGCAGCAACTGGCGGCCAGCCCGGCGACCGATCTTTACACGGCACGCACGCGCGCCCAGGCCGCCTACCTGCTGACGCGCCAGGGCATCGTCACCACCGCGATGCTCACCAGTCTGCGCGAGACGCTGGAGGCGAAGTATCCCAAGCAGTGGCAGGACGACCTCACCGCTGTCTGGCTCGCCGCCTCGTACCAGTTGCTCAAGCAGGAGAGCCTCGCCGCGCAACTGATCGCGCGTCCGGCCGAATTGCTGGTCAAGCGCGGGCAGCCGTTCGCCTACAACAACTACTACGATCCGCTGATCCGCGACGCGGCCACGCTCTACGTGCTGGCGCGCCACTTCCCGGCGCGCGCCAGGGCGCTGCCGCCCGAGGCGATGCTGGCGATGATGAAGCCGGTGGCCGACAACCGGTTCAATACCCTGTCGGCGGCCTGGACCATACTCGCGCTCGACGCCTACGCCAGCAATGTCGGCACCGCCGCGCTGGGCAAGCTGTCGATCGCCGAAGTGGATGCCAAGGGCCAGGCCAAAGCGCTCGCGCTGCCGGAAAATCTGGTGCCGCGCGTCGCGTTCGGCGCGGGCGTCGCAAAACTGCGCTTCGGCAACGACGCCGGCATCCAGAGCTACTACGCCGTCAGCGAAAGCGGATTCGACCGCACGCCGCCGAAGACCGAACTGCGCAACGGCATCGAGATCATCCGCGAGTACGTCGATGCGAGCGGTGCGCCGATCAAGTCGGTCAAGCTCGGCGACGAAGTCACGGTGCGGGTGCGGCTGCGCGCGGTCGATCGCGACTACGTGCATAGCCTGGCGATCGTCGACCTGCTGCCCGGCGGCTTCGAACCGGTGCTGCGCACCCAGGCAGAACCGCAGCCGGGCGAACAGCCGGCGGCATGGGTCAACCCGCTCGGTGCGGGCGGAAGCTGGGCCATGGAATATGCCGACATCCGCGAGGATCGCGTCGTGTTCTACGGCTCGGCCAGCCGCAACCTGGCGGAGTTCTCCTACCGGATCAAGGCCACCAACGCCGGCCAGTTCACCATCCCGCCCGCCTACGCGGAATCGATGTACGAGCGCGACACGCAGGCGCGCTCGGCGGGCGGAACGCTGACGGTCGAGAAGCCGGCGAAGTGAGGTCGCCGCGGTGTTGAAGGCGCTCCGGTGGCTGGTCTTTCCGAGCATCGTGCTCGGTGCGCTGGCGCTGGTGCGTCTGCTTCCAGCAGATCCGGCTTCGGCCCGGTTCGCCCGCTCGACGGCGATCTATGCACAGGGCGGCGAGCTGATGCGGCTGACGCTGGCGAGC
This sequence comes from Candidatus Methylophosphatis haderslevensis, assembly GCA_016711925.1. Taxonomy (GTDB): domain Bacteria; phylum Pseudomonadota; class Gammaproteobacteria; order Burkholderiales; family Rhodocyclaceae; genus Methylophosphatis; species Methylophosphatis haderslevensis. Next base: position 66,378 of record JADJSA010000013.1, on the reverse strand, counting down.
GACGAGCAGTACCGGCTCTGGCTGCCGCTCGCGGAGATGTCGCCGCGGCTGCCCGAGGCGGTGCAGCTCTACGAGGACCGCTGGTTCCGCTGGCATCCGGGCGTCAATCCGGCGGCGCTGGTGCGCAGCGCATTCGCGACCTACGTTGACGACACGCGCCAGGGCGGCTCTACCATCACCATGCAGCTCGCGCGGCGCCTGTACGGCATCGACAGCCGCAGCGTGCCGGGCAAGCTGCGACAGATCGGCGCCGCGCTGTGGCTGGAGGCGCGCTACTCGAAGCACGACATCCTCGAGGCCTATCTCAACGTCGCGCCGTATGGCGGCAACATCGAGGGCGCCGGCGCGGCGAGCCTGATCTACTTTCACAAGCGCGCGCTGGAATTGACGCTGCCAGAAGCGCTGACGCTCGCGGTGATCCCGCAGAATCCGCGCCGTCGCGTCGCCCATGCGGTAGCGGAACAACCGCAGCAGTTGCCCCTCGCGCTGGCCGATGCGCGCCAGCGCCTGTGGCAGCAGTGGCTCGCCCGCCATCCGGACAACACGCGCTACGCCGCCGACATGACGCTGCCGTTGCGAACGCACTCGACCGCTCAGCTCCCGTTTCGCGCGCCGCACCTGACCGATCTGGTTTTGCGCGAGCAGCGCGAAGCTGCGGCGGAAATCCGCACCGGTGTCGACCTGCGCATGCAGGCCACACTCGAACGCGCGATGCGTCAGTACGTCGAAGCCAACCGCAACATCGGCATCCGCAACGCCGCTGCGATGCTGGTCGATACGCAGAGCATGCAGGTGAGGGCGCTGGTAGGTTCGGCGGACTATTTCGACGCCGGCATCGACGGCCAGGTGAACGGCGCCGCCGCCAAACGCTCGCCCGGCTCGACCCTCAAGCCCTTCATCTACGCGCTGGCGCTCGACCAGGGCGTATTGCATCCGCATTCGATACTCAAGGACGCGCCGACCGCGTTCGGCCCGTTCAGCCCGGAGAACTTCGACGGCCGCTTCGTCGGCCCGATCAGCGCGCAGGACGCGCTGGTGAGGAGCCGCAACGTGCCGGCGGTGGCGGTGTCGGCGAAACTCTCGCGCCCCGGGCTCTACGACTTCCTCAAGGAAGCCGGCGTGGCGAAAATGGCGAGCGAGTCGCACTACGGCCTCGCCCTCGCGCTCGGTGGCGGCGAAGTGACGATGGACGAGCTGGCCCGCCTCTACGCGATGCTCGCCAATGGCGGCACGCTCAGGCCGCTGGCCTACTCGGCGGACGACAGGTCGGCGCCGACGCAGCCGCTGCGGCTGCTGTCGGAGGAAGCTGCTTTCGTCACGCTCGACATGCTGGCCGCCAATCCACGGCCCGACACCGGCGCACCGGCAGCGCGCCCGGTCGCCTGGAAGACCGGCACCTCGTGGGGCTTTCGCGATGCCTGGTCGGCCGGCGTATTCGGCCGCTACGTGCTGGTGGTGTGGGTCGGCAACTTCGATGGCGCCGGCAATCCGGCCTTCATCGGCGTCAAGGCGGCGGCACCGCTGTTCTTCCGGATCGTCGATAGCCTGCGCAGCCAGCAACTCGATCCGCCCGAGCCGGCGCGCGTGCCGCCGCGCAACCTGTCGCGGGTCGAGGTGTGCGCTGCCAGCGGCGATCTGCCGAACGAATATTGTCCGGAACGGGTGAGCACCTGGTTCCTGCCCGGCAAATCGCCGATCCGGCCATCGACGTTGCATCGCGCGGTGTTCATCGACTCGCGCACCAACCAGGCCGTCTGCGCGCCGAACGAATTCACGCGGCGCGAGATTCACGAGTTCTGGCCCAGCGACATGCAGCGGCTGTTCCGCGAAGCCGGCATGCCGCGGCGCGAGCCGCCGCGCGCGCCCGATTGCAGCGGCGCGACGCAGGCGGGCGAGGGCGACGCGCCGCAGATCGTCTCGCCGCTGCGCGGGGTGACCTACTCGGTGCGGCTGTCCAAACCGGTGCCGGTGGCGTTGCGCGCCGAGCGCACGCAGCGCGGCGACGTGTTCTGGTTCGCCAATCAGGGCTTCGTCGCCCGCGCCGGCGCCGGCGAGGCCGTGGCGTGGAACCCGGCACAGCCGGGCCGCTACGTGTTGCGCGCGGTCGACGGCGCCGGCCTGAGCGATGTGCGCACCGTAGACGTCGAATTCGTGCCGTGAGCGGGCGGCCGCCTAGTCCGCCGGCCGCGGCCCGGGGCGCCGCCATGCCACCCAATGACACAGACAATCGCCGTCGAATTCCTGCGCCCCAATTCCCCCGTGCAACGAGCCTGGGCGAAGATCCCGGACGAACCGGCGCCGGACGAGCGCGCGGCGCTGAAGGAGCGCATCAAGCGCCTGCTCGAGGAGCACGACGCCACGCTGGTGTCGCACTACTACGTGCATCCCGATCTGCAGGATCTGGCCGAGGAGACCGGTGGCTGCGTGGCCGATTCGCTCGAGATGGCGCGCTTCGGCCGCGCCTGCAAGTCATCGACCCTGGTGGTGGCCGGCGTGCGCTTCATGGGCGAGACCTCGAAGATCCTCAACCCGGAAAAGCGCATCCTGATGCCCGATCTGGATGCCACCTGCTCGCTCGACCTCGGCTGCCCGCCGGACGAGTTCGCCGCCTTCTGCGACGCCCATCCGGACCGCACGGTGGTCGTGTATGCCAACACCAGCGCGGCGGTGAAGGCGCGCGCCGACTGGATGGTGACCTCGTCGATCGGCCTCAAGGTGGTAGAACATCTGCATGAACTGGGCGAGAAGATCCTGTGGGCGCCGGACAAGCACCTGGGCCGCTACATTCAGGAAAAGACGGGTGCCGACATGCTGCTGTGGCAGGGCGCCTGCGTGGTGCATGACGAATTTAAGACCGAGGAACTCGCCGCGGCGAAGGCCGCCAATCCCGGCTCGAAGATCCTGGTCCATCCCGAGTCGCCGGAAGGCGTGCTGCGGCTGGCCGATGCGGTCGGCTCGACCACCCAACTGATCCAGGCCACCCAGCAGATGGATGCGACGCTGTTCATCGTCGCCACCGACAAGGGCATCCTGCACAAGATGCAGCAGCTCTCGCCGCACAAGCGTTTCGTCGAAGCGCCGACCTCGGGCGTGGGCGCCACCTGCAAGAGCTGCGCGCATTGCCCGTGGATGGCGATGAACGGGCTGGCCAACCTCGCCCGCACGCTGGAAACCGGCGCCAACGAGGTCCATGTCGACCCGGCACTCGGTCGCCAGGCGTACAAGTGCATCGACCGCATGCTCGCCTTCTCGGCCCGGCTCAATGCGCCCAAGCCGACCGGCGATCTCGCCCAGGATCAGAAAGTGATTTTCAAGGAGGGCATGGGCCCGGCCTGAGAGCCGCACCGGATGGCGTTCTTCAGGCAGGCATGCCGAAGAACGCCTGTCCATGCGGCTTCGCGGCAAGGCATGCCGCAGAGCGCCTGTCCATGCGGGCTGCAGGCCATCAAGTATCCCGGCCAACGCCCATTGGCGCCATCTTTCGCCATAATCCGATGCCACACTGTCGGCCATGAACCCGACACAACCCGATCTTTACGAACGGCGCCGGCGCGCGCTGCTGCTTGGCTGCGGCTACGGCTTCGTGGCGCTGGTCATCTACCTGTCGCTGGTGCGCATTCCGCGCGATGTCGACCTCGGCGTCGATCTCGACCTGGGCCATGTGGTCGCCTATTTCTGGCTGATGATCTGGTTTGCCCAGGTCTATCGCGCGGTCGCCGCCCGGTTGTGGCTGGCGATCGGGCTGTTCTGCATGGGGGTGGCGCTCGAGTACGTGCAGGGCGCGATCGGTTACCGGCATTTCGACTACTTCGACATGCTGCGCAACCTGTGCGGTCTGGCGCTCGGATTCGTCCTGGCGCTCACGCCGTTGCAGAACGCCTCGCGCGCACTCGCAGCATGGGCGATGTCGCGGCGCCGGCCGGCCTGAGGGATTTCGCGCGCCGGGCGATCAGATGACGATGGTCTGCGCCTGACCTTCGCGGCGGTTGGCGATCAGGCCGATCTTGAACACGGTCTCGCCGGCCTTGCGCAGTTCTTCCATCGCATGCCCGGCGTTGTCCTCGGCGACGATCACCACCATGCCGATGCCGCAGTTGAATACGCGGTGCATCTCGGCATCCTCGACCTTGCCTTCGCGCTGCAGCCAGTCGAACAGCGCCGGGCGCGTCCATTGGCTCTTTTCCAGCAGCGCGGTGCAGTTGTCGGGCAACACGCGCGGCACGTTCTCGGTCAGGCCGCCGCCGGTGATGTGGGCCATGCCCTTGATCACGCCCGGCCACTCGCGCAGCATGTGGAGCAGCGGCTTGACGTAAATGCGCGTCGGCGCCATCACCGCGTCGGCGAGGGTTATGCCATCGGCGAAGGGCGCGTTCATCGCGGGATTGGCGCGCTCGATGATCCTGCGCACCAGCGAGTAGCCGTTGGAATGCGCCCCGTGCGAGGCCAGCCCGAGCACCACGTCGCCCGGCGCGATCGACTTGCCGTCGACGATGCGCGATTTCTCGACCACGCCGACCGCGAAGCCGGCCAGATCGTATTCGCCCGCCGGATACATGCCCGGCATCTCGGCGGTCTCGCCGCCGATCAGCGCGCAGCCGGCCAGTTCGCAGCCTTCGGCGATGCCCTGGATCACCGTGGCGGCGGTGTCGACATCGAGCCGGCCGCAGGCGAAATAGTCGAGGAAGAACAGCGGCTCGGCGCCCTGTACCAGAATGTCATTGACGCTCATCGCCACCAGATCCTGGCCGACCGTGTCGTGGCGGTTCAGGTGGAACGCGAGCTTCAGCTTGGTGCCGACGCCGTCGGTGCCGGAAACCAGCACCGGCTCGCGGTAGTTTTTCGACACCTCGAACAGCGCGCCAAAACCGCCGATGCCGGCCAGCACTTCTGGCCGCATGGTGCGTTTGGCGAACGGCTTGATGCGTTCGACCAGCGCGTCGCCGGCATCGATATCCACGCCGGCCGCTGCGTAGGTGAGGGAATCGGAACTGGTTGGTTGTCGTGACATGGAAATCGGGCGCAATCGCCGCAGTGGATGAATCCGGACGGAATGGCAAGCGCGAGCGTTGCCAAACCGGGTCTGCCAAAAAAATTCTTGATAAACTCGGCCGCGCAGGCCGCCAGACTTCTGGCTCGCACCAGCCGAGGGCGCATTTTACCGGAATCCGTTTGGTGCCCGCGCCGCGCTCCCGGTCCATTTGACTGCTGCCGCCGCACGCCGACGCAAAGCCATGCAGCAACTGACACTCGACATTCGCCCCGACACACCCAAGCGCCTCGACAACTTCGTCGTCGGCGACAATGCCGAGGTGCTGGCGCGGCTGCAGGCGGCAACCCGGCCCGGCGCATGCGAGCTGCTCTACCTGTATGGCGAGCCGGGTTGCGGCCGCAGCCACTTGCTCGAAGCGGCGCGGCGCGGCGCGGCGCGACCGGCGATGCACTTGGCGGGGGCCACGGCGGGCGACTTCGACGCGGCCGCCGGCACGCTGCTCCTGATCGACGACCTGGAACAACTCGGCGACACGGCGCAGATCGCGCTGTTCCGCTGCTTCAACGCGGCGCGCCGCGACGCGCTGGCGCTGGTGCTCGCCGGCAGCGTGGCGCCGCTGCGGCTGGCGCTGCGCGAGGATCTGCGCACCCGCGTCGGCACCGCCCTGGTCTTCGAGATCAAGCCGCTGTCGGATGCCGACAAGGCGCGCACGCTGCGCGAGCAGGCGCAGGCGCGGGGCATGAAAGTCGACGATGAACTGGTCGACTATCTGCTGCGCCACGGCCGGCGCGACCTGCCTGCATTGCTGGCGGTGCTCGATGCGGTGGATGCCGCGTCGCTCGAACGCAAGCGCCCGGTCACCCTGCCGCTGCTGCGCGAGGTCATGGCGAGCCGCTGACCATCGCCGGCGACAATCTCGGCCGCTTCCCGCCGGGTCCCGCTTTGGGCCGCAGCGGCGGAATCCGGTTCGCCCCGCGCTTGGGTTTACAATGCGCTTTCCACGTTCCCGCTGCGCGCGGCACAGCGCATTCCCCGATGGATCTGGTTCTTTTCGACCTCGACAACACCCTGCTCGCCGGCGACTCGGACTTCGAGTGGGCGCAGTTCCTGATCGCCAAGGGCGTGCTCGACCGCGAAGTCTACGAAGCGCGCAACCAGGATTTCTACGACCAGTACAAGGCCGGCACGCTCGACATCCTGGCGTTTCTCGATTTCCAGTTGAAGCCGCTGTCGCGCCACCCGCGCGCGCAGCTCGACGACTGGCACGACGAGTTCATGGCCACGCGCATCCGGCCGATCATTCTCGAGCCGGCCCGCGCGCTGGTGCGCCGGCACCTCGACGCGGGATCGCTGGTCGCCATCGTCACCGCGACCAACAGCTTCATCACCGCGCCGATCGCGCGCGAGTTCGGCATCGCGCACCTGGTCGCCACCGAAGCCGAGGCCATCGACGGAGAATTCACCGGCCGGCCGCACGGCACGCCCTGTTTTCGCGAAGGCAAGATCGCCTGCGTCGAGCAGTGGCTGGGCACGCTCGGGCAGCGGCTGGCCGATTTCGCCGTCAGCCGCTTCTACAGCGATTCGCTGAACGACCTGCCGCTGCTCGAGACAGTCACCCACCCGGTGGCGGTCGATCCCGACGCCACGCTCGATGCGCATGCCCGGCGGGCCGGCTGGGCGGTCATCAGCCTGCACCCTGCCGCCTCTGCAACATGTTGATCTGCTGTATGATCCGGCCTCCCGGCCCGCCGGGCCAGCCCGCCCGATTCGCGCCGCAAGCGCAAACCCAACGCCCGTGATCCGCAAACTGCTGCGCAAGGTGTTTCGTCGCAATGCGGACAAACCGCAGGCGGCGGCGCGTGCCGAACCGGCAGTGATCCCGCTGATCCAGCACGGCATAACGCGCGCCCGCATCCTGCCCGGCGCGGGCAAGGTGTGCGACACCCTGCAGGCGGCCGGCTTCAAGGCCTACGTGGTCGGCGGTGCGGTGCGCGACCTGATCGCCGGCATCGAACCCAAGGATTACGACGTCGCCACCAGCGCCACGCCCGAACAGGTGCGCGAACTGTTCCGCCGCTCGCGCATCATCGGCCGGCGCTTTCGCATCGTGCACGTGATGATGGGCGGCGAGACGCTCGAGGTTTCGACCTTCCGCGCCGCGCACGACCCCGCCGGCGAAACCGACGAGCACGGCCGGGTGCTGCGCGACAACGTGTTCGGCTCGCAGCTCGAAGATGCCGCCCGGCGCGATTTCACGGTAAATGCGCTGTACTACGACCCGTCCAGCGAGACGGTGATCGACTATCACCACGGCGTGGCCGATCTCAAGCAGAAGACCCTGCGCATGATCGGCGACCCGGCGCAGCGCTACCGCGAAGATCCGGTGCGCATGCTGCGCGCGGTGCGGCTGGGGGCCAAGCTCGGCCTGACCATCGAACCGGCGGCACGCGCGCCGATCCGCGAGATGGCCAGCCTGCTCGAGAACGTGCCCGCGGCGCGCCTGTTCGACGAGATGCTCAAGCTGCTGCTCTCGGGCCATGCGGTGGAGTGCCTGACGCAGTTGCGCGAGGAAGGCCTGCACCACGGCCTGCTGCCCTTGCTCGACGTGATCCTCGAACAGCCGCTGGGCCAGCGCTTCGTCTGGCTGTCGCTGGAAAAGACCGACGCGCGGGTGCGCGAGGACAAGCCGGTGTCGCCCGGCTTTCTGTTCGCCACGCTGCTCTGGCACGAGGTGCTCGGCGCCTGGGACAGGCGCAAGGCGGCCGGCGAGATCGCGCAGACCGCGCTGTTCGCGGCGATGGACGAGGTGCTCGATGCGCAGGCCGACAAGCTGGCGATCACCCGCCGCATCGCCGGCGACATCAAGGACATCTGGGCGCTGCAGCCGCGGTTTGCCCAGCGCACCGGCAAGCGCCCGCTGCGGGTGATCGAGCAGCCGCGCTTTCGCGCCGGCTACGACTTCCTGCGGCTGCGCGCCGAGAGCGGCGAGATCGAAGCGGAAGAAGCCGACTGGTGGGAACGCTTTGCCAATGGCGGTCATGACGAACGGGAAGCCATGCTGGTGCCGGAGAAGGGTCCGGCGAAGAAGCGCCGGCGCCGCCGCCGCAAACCCACCGATGGCGCTGCCCCAGAGGCCGAGGCCGGGCCGCCCGCCGACAGCGACGCCGACGACGACTGAGGCGGCACGCCGTCCCAACGATGCAGATCCCGGTCTTGCGCAAGGCGTCGCTGCTGCTCGTCGCCTCCACCGTGTTCGTGCCCTTCGCCGTGCTCTACATGGGCCAACCTGTCAAGCTTGACTATCTGTGGGCGGCCTTGTGTATCCTAGGCGCCGTTTACTTCGTCTTCCGCGGATAGGACTCGCAAGCTTGCTCGACAAGGCCAAATACATCGTGGTCGACGGACCGATCGGCGCCGGCAAGACCAGCCTCGCCCGGCGGCTGGCCGAGCGCCTGGGTAGCGCCACGCTGTTGGAGAAGCCGCAGGACAATCCGTTCCTGGCGCGCTTCTATCAGGATATGGAACGTCACGGACTGGCGACCCAACTGGCGTTTCTGTTCCAGCGCATCGACCAGTTACGCGAACTGGCGCAGAACGACCTGTTCACCAGCCGCGTGGTCTCCGACTTCCTGCTCGACAAGGATCCGCTGTTCGCCGCGATGAACCTGTCGGACGACGAATACGCGCTGTACCAGAAGGTGTATGAGCACTTGAAGCCGCAGGCGCCGACGCCCGATCTGGTAATCTACCTGCAGGCCGAACCCGATACCCTGGTGGAACGCGTGCGCAGGCGCGGCATGGATGCCGAGAAGAGGATCACCGAGAGCTATCTCGCCCGCGTGGCCGAACGCTATGCGCGCTTCTTCTATACCTACGACGCGGCGCCGCTGTTCATCGTGAATGCCGAGGTGCTCAACCCGGTGGACAACGACGACGATTTCGAACTCGTGTTCCAGCGGCTGCAGGCCATGCGCAGCTATCGCGAATTCTTCGGCTACGCCCAATAACACCACACAACCCGTGCCATCCATGTCAACCCGCGCCGCGAACCTGCGCGTTAATGCGACCGTCGTCGCTTACGTTCTGAAGGAATGCGCATGAACTACCTGGCGGACGCCCGGCCGACCACCCTGACCGAAATCGGCCGCATGCGCGCCGAGGGCGAGAAGATCGTCATGCTCACCGCCTACGACGCGAGCTTCGCCTCACTCGAAGAGCGCTGCGGCGTAAACGTCATCCTGGTCGGCGATTCGCTCGGCAACGTCATCCAGGGCCACGCCTCGACCCTGCCGGTGACCATGGAAAACATGGTCTATCACACCGAGTGCACCGCGCGCGGCACACACCGCGCGTTCCTGGTCGCCGACCTGCCGTTCGGCACCTACCAGGAATCGCCCGAGCAGGCCTTGCGCAACGCCGCCCGGCTGCTCGCGGCCGGCGCGCAGATGGTCAAGCTCGAAGGCGGCGAGGTGATGGCCGAGACCGTGCGCTTCCTGGTCGAGCGCGGCGTGCCGGTGTGCGCGCACATCGGCCTCACCCCGCAGTCGGTGCACCAGCTCGGCGGCTACAAGGTGCAGGGGCGCACCGAAGATTCGATCGAACGCCTCAAGCGCGAGGCGCGCGCGCTCGAAGAGGCCGGCGCGGCCATGCTGGTGCTGGAGATGGTGACCCGCGGCGTGGCGATCGACATCACCGCCGCCACCCGCAGCATGGCCACCATCGGCATCGGGGCGGGACCGGAGACGCACGGCCAGGTGCTGGTGCTGTACGACCTGATCGGCGTGTTCCCCGGCAAGCGGCCGCGCTTTGCCAAGGACTTCGTCGCCGGCACGCGCACCGTCGAACAGGCGATCAGCGCCTATGTCGAAGACGTCAAGGCGGTGCGCTTTCCCGCCGCCGAGCACTGCTACTGAGAGGCGACGCCATGCAGACACACAGCACCATCGCCAGCCTGCGCGCCGCGCTCGACGCCGAACGCGGCGCCGGAAAGCGCATCGCCTTCGTGCCCACCATGGGCAACCTGCACGAAGGCCACATCACGCTGATGCGGCGCGCGATCAATCATGGCGAATGCATCGTCGGCAGCATTTTCGTCAACCGCATGCAGTTCGGCCCGAAGGACGACTTCGACCGCTATCCGCGCACCTTCGAAGCCGACTGCGCCAAGCTGGTCGAAGCCGGCGTGCATCACCTGTTCGCGCCCGACGAGCAGCAGCTCTATCCGAGCCCGCAGAAATTCGTGGTCGAGCCCGACCCGTTCCTGCAGACCACGCTGGAAGGCGAATTCCGCCCCGGCCATTTCCACGGCGTGGCCACCGTGGTGCTCAAGCTCTTCAACATCGTGCAGCCGCACGCCGCGCTGTTCGGCAAGAAGGACTACCAGCAATACCTGGTGCTCTCGGCGATGGTGCGCGAACTCAACCTGCGCGTCGAGGTGCTGCCCGGCGACACCGTGCGTGCGGCAGACGGCCTGGCGCTGTCTTCGCGCAACGGCTACCTGTCGGAAGCCGAGCGCGCCGAAGCGCCCCGGCTCTACCGCCTGCTCGGCGCGATGCGCGAAAAAATCCTCGCGGGCAGTTGCGACTACGACGCGCTGCAGGCCGAGGCGATGGCCGAACTGGCCGCGCACGGCTGGACACCGCAGTATGTTGCAGTGCGCCGCCGCTCTGACCTAAAATCCCCCACCGCCCTGGATACCGGGCTGGTGATCCTGGCCGCCGCCTTTCTCGGCACGACGCGGCTGATCGACAACCTGGAAGTCTAGGCTCTCTTCGACGAGGAACCGAACATGCAACGTACCATGCTGCAGGCCAAGATCCACCGCGTCACGACCACCCACGCCGAGTTGAACTACGAAGGGTCGTGCGCGATCGACCAGAACCTGCTCGATGCCAGTGACATCCGGGAATACCAGGCGATCGACATCTACAACGTCACCAACGGCGAGCGCTTCTCCACCTACGCCATCAGCGCCGAACGCGGCAGCGGCGTCATCTCGGTCAACGGCGCCGCCGCCCGCCGCGCCGCCGTCGGCGACATCATGATCATCGCCTGCTACTCGGCCTACAACGAACTCGAACTGCAAAAGTACGAACCCAAGCTGGTCTACGTCGACGGCCGCAACCGCATCGTGCGCAAGGGCAACGCGATCCCGGTGCAGATGGCCGGCTGACCCCGGGGACGCGCCGGGCGAGGGCCGCCGCGGGCGGCCCTTTTCATTGCATCGGCCGGCGAGGCTCATGGATGCTTGCTCTCAGGCGACATGCCGCCAAAGCCCCGATCCATGCGGCTGCCAGGCCACCCTGCCCGGCGAGGTCCATCCACTGCGGCTCGTGGCGGTGCCATTTGCCAGCACCGCATCCGGCACGTCGCGAAGCGAGCCGCGAGGCGCACGCCCGCCGCCCGGCCTGGCGCCCATTTGACATATGCCGCGAGGCACTCCGTTCGCGTAAGCTCTGCGCCAGTCCTGCGACCGAACGAGCCACGAGCCAGCGGTTAGCGCAAGGAGCACATTTTCCGACTCCTCCCAAGAGTCTTTATTTTGCGTCTTTCGAGAGGTTCATTGTCGTTGAGAATCGCAGGAGGCTCCGATCGTGGTATCCCCAATCAAGACGTCTCTGCAGCAAGGCTGCGTTGTGTTCGCCAAGAACAAGAAGCGTGTATCCGCCTTCTACCAACAGACGCTCGGCCTCGCGATCGAGGAATCAGGGCCGTCACACGACCTCCTTCGCGGCAATGGCTACGAGGTCGTAGTTCACGCAATTCCTCGCAAGTACGCAGCAGCCATCAAGCTTGCCCGGCCAATCGTGCCGCGCGAGGAAATGCCGTTCAAGCCGACGTTCGTCGTTGGGGATCTTGACGAGGTTCGAATCGCCGCGACGAAATCAGGTGGTTACCTCAAGCCGAAGCAAGGAGCTTGGCATTTTCGCGGCTGCATCGTGCTTGACGGCTGGGACCCCGAGGGCAACATCGTTCAGTTCAAGCAACCGGAGTGATGGCAAAGCTTTCGCACGAGCCGACGCGACCGAGAAGGGGTCGGCGGCGACGTCGACGTGGCAATCAACTCGCATGTCGACATGTACGTGATGACCATCGAAGGCGGCTTCTACCACCTCGACTGGCAGACCCTCAAGGAGACCAGCCTGAAGAGCGGGAAGAAGGCCGCCTCCCCGGTACGCGTCGAAGCCCCGCGCTGAGGCGGCACGCAATGCCGCTCCGGGGCACGCCCATGAATCAGGTCTGGTTCTTCTCATCCAAGCCCGCCATCGGCGTCCAATCCTGAGTGACCGCCAGCGACCGTCTCCTCAAGGCCCCGACGAGTGCCGCCACGGTCGGCGGTTCCGGGCGCATCGGCCGGAGAACCCCATGGAATGGCGTTCCCGGGCATGGCTGCGCCACGAGCGCCATTCCATGCGGTTCGTGGCCGTGCCCTGCCCGGAAGCGCCTTCCGATGCGGCTTCCAAGCCCGCCAACTCAATCCGTCTCGCGCCGCGTATGGCTCTGACATCGCCGGTTTCCGCTGAGGTATGCTTGAGCCCTGCGGCATGACGTGCAGCAAGGGCCGCAGTGTTACCCCATCATCGCGCGTTGAACACGCCGCAAACCTCATGAAGACACAAGAACGAGATCGACTGCTCCGGCTGCTGAAGAACCGATTCGAAAGCAACATGCACCGCCACGGCGGGGTTGCATGGGAGATGGTTCTGACCAGGCTCGAAGCCAGTTCCACCGCACTCAAGACGCTCGGCGAGATGGGGGCCACTGGGGGAGAACCGGACCTCATCGGCCAGGACCAGGCGACCGGCCGGTTCATCTTCTGCGATTGCTCTGCCGAGAGCCCGCTCGGGCGCAGGAGTCTTTGTTATGACGACGAGGCATTGAACGCGCGCAAGGAAAACAAGCCAAGCGGTAGCGCAACCGGGATGGCGGTTGCGATGGGCGTCGAACTTCTCACCGAAGAGCAATATCGCGAGCTGCAGGAACTCGGCGAGTTCGACGCCAAGACCTCGAGCTGGATTGCGACACCGCACGACATCCGCTCCCTCGGCGGTGCGCTATTCTGCGATCGCCGTTATGGCAAAGTGTTTACGTATCACAACGGGGCTCAGTCGTATTACGCGGCAAGAGGTTTCCGCTGCCTGCTTCGTGTATGAGCGTGATTGCTCGGCATTGACGCTGCCCACAAGCCCCAGCGCCACCGAGATGACGCTCCAGGCGACGCGTTTCGGCCGCCGCTGAGCGTCGATATGCCTCATAGCACTCTCTACGCCTTGGTACTCGTGGCGGCAGTTTCTCACGCATCTTGGAATGCCATGGTCAAGAGCAGTGGTGACCGCCTGCTGATGCTTGCTTCCATTCGTGTTGTTGGTCTGCTCGCTGGTCTTGCTGTCGCCGTCGTGGTTCCACTTCCCTCCGCCGAGAGCATTCCCTATCTTCTTGCCGCTGCAGCGGTTCACTATCTGTACTACGCGCTGATGCTCAGCGCCTACCGCGCCGGCGACATGAATCAGGTCTACCCCATCGCGCGAGGCAGCGCCCCTTTGCTTGTAGCGCTCCTTGCCGCCGTCCTCGCGGGCGAACGCCTGGGGCCGCTGCCCACTCTGGCTGTTCTCGTTCTATCCTTCGGCATCTTCCTTCTTGCGTCGTCCGGCCGCAGCGTAAATCGCAAGGCGGTCGTTCTTGCGCTCCTGACCGGTGTCGCCATCGCCGGTTACAGTTTCCTCAGCGGCCTTGGTATTCGCAAGTCCCAATCCCTGCTTGGCTACATCGCCTGGCTTGAGGTCGCTACCGGGATCGGTATGGCCTCGGTGGCATATGTCCGAAGAAAGTCGGTCCTCGTTGAGTTTGCCCGCACACAATGGCGCTCCGGCCTGGTGGCCGGCTCGCTGTCGGTTACAGGCTACGGGATCGCGCTCTGGGCAATGTCGGCTCTTGCCCTGGCACCGGTCGTCGCGCTTCGGGAAACCAGCGTTGTCTTTGGCGCCATTATCGGGTCCGTATTCCTGCGCGAGGGCTTTGCCGGTCGCCGCGTTGCTGCGGCAGTTACCGTCGTGGTTGGCATCGCTCTTCTGGCCGCCGGGGCCACTGCCGCGTAGTCTTTTGGGCGAGCGCATGTTCGGCATGGCAGTGGAGGGCCGCAAGTCGCCCGCAACCCGCTTCCGCTTCCAATGCTGGGTGACAGCCTGCGACGCTCCCGGCACAACCCGGACCATACCGCAATGCCAGCCCTTCTTCTCGGAACGCCCGGAAAGGCGCATGGCTATTGGCTCTACGCGTGGCATGCCGGGTAATCCCCAATCCACGGGCCCGCTGGCGCGGCAACGATTCTCCGGGCCGCGTGTGGGCCGCGGCAACGCGTCCGACATATGGCGAGGTCAAACCTTTTCGGGTAAGGTTGGCGAAACCGGACGCAGTGCCGGCAGCAAGTCTTCGCCTGGCGCGCGAGGCAGCCGATTTCGGGCTTCGATGCGCTCCGAGCAAGCTGAAGCTGGAACCCACAACGATCCGATCCATGCAAATCGACGGCAAACTCACCAAGTGGAATGACGACCGCGGCTTCGGCTTCATCACCTCCAACCTGGGCGGTCAGGAAATTTTCATCCATGTCTCGGCCTTCCCGAAAGATGGCCGGCGACCGCGGATCGGCGAGCCCTTGTCGTTCGAGATCGAAGCGGGCAAGGATGGCAAGAAGCGCGCAGTCGCCGTGTCGCGCCCGGCGCGTGTCGCGGACGCGCAAAGGCGCGTGCGCCCGCCTGACTCGCGGCATGCGCGAAAGGGCCGAGGCCGCATCGGGCGTCTCGCGCCGCTGCTGGCCGCTGTCGTGCTCGGCATCGTCGGGTACGGCGAATACTCGCGGCGCGCCGGCAAGCGGGCGGTCGCGGCCGACATCGGGGCGAGCGAGAGCGCAGGCGCATCTGCCGCGCAAGGCGCCACGCGGTTCGTGTGCGACGGCCGCACGCACTGCTCGCAAATGACCTCGTGCGCCGAGGCGACGTATTTCCTGAACCACTGCCCGAACGTGACGATGGACGGCAACCGCGACGGCGTGCCGTGCGAACAGCAGTGGTGCGGCAAGTAAAGCGCGGGATACGATGATCTGTTGCCCGCCCTACCCAATCGATCGAGTCGAAACCCCGCCCTGATGCCGACTGCCGTGATTGCGTTCGTCATCGCGATTGTTGCGGCTCTCGTGGCGCTGAACTCCGTCGCGACCTCAAGGGTTTTGCGCTGCCCTTTCAGTTCGACCGGACAAAAGGCGGCACAGCTTGCGTTGGTGTGGCTGTTGCCGGTTATCGGCGCCGCGCTTGCGATTTCGATGACGCGCCACCACTCCCAGCCCGGTTCCGGTCGATATGCGGAGCAGCGCGAGGAGATCGACGAAGTGGCCGTAGCGGAGCCCGACTACGGAGGCACCGATTGAGCGATCGATTGCTTAAACAGAGAGAACGGGGCCGGTTTTCCCGCCTGCAAGCTCTCCACGCGCATCGACTGCCATGTGCATGGCATCGCCCGATGCGCCCGGGGCGCTGCGATTGCGCTGTCGGCGCCGGAACTCGAACTTTCGGTTTCCCGCATCCGCAGCCCGATCGCTGCCGGCGGGCGAAGCGGGCGCTTGCGCGCGTCCCTTCGCCGGCCTGAGAACCGCATGGATATTGGCTTCCAGGCCAACGTGCTGGGGGCGCGCGAATCGATGCGGCTCGCTGCCAGCCCCATGGCGCGAGGCATGACCGATGTCCTTCACGGCGGTGCGATCGGCGGTAGGGCCGCCGCCCGACCCGGCCGCGATCGGGGATGTGGCGCACGCCATCCATTTCGGTTATGGTGGGCGCTGGCTCCGCGACCGAGTACGCTGCCGTCCGGCGGTTCCTGCGACAAGGGTAGCGCTGCCAGACCATTTCAATTGCGTGGCCCCGGACGGCTGGCTTGGCGTGCGGCGGCACACGGTCATCCGAGGAGGTGCTCGATGTCATTGCGAACCGCAACCTGCTGCTGCGGCCAACTGAGCATCGAAGTCGAGGGCGAACCGCTCGGCGTCGGGGTGTGTCATTGCCTGGCCTGCCAGCGCCGCACAGGGAGCGTGTTTGATCTGGTCCCCAAAAAACGGACGCCACGAGGCATGGTAATTTGACCTTGTGGAGGTAGGAAATGAAGACAGGATCGGATCGGAAATACACGCCTGAATTTCGGGCGGCGGCGGTCAAGCAGGTGATGGACGGTGGTCGCAGCGTGCCGGCGGTGGCCCGTTCGCTGGAGATGTCGCCAAAGACGCTTGCGAACTGGGTGGGGCGTGCGCGCAAAGGCCAGGTGCTCGTGAAGCGGGAGCAGGTTCGGCCGGTGACGGAGCTGGAAGCGGAGGTGGGCCGATTGCGGCAAGAGAATGCCAGGCTGCGCCTGGAAAAGGAGATACTAAAAAAGCTTCGTCAGTAGAATCTGTGGGAGAGTTCCGGCTCCGGCAACTTGCCAAGTGCATGATACAAAGCGAGTTCCGCGATGCGGAATGTGCGAAAGCCGTAGGATCTTCTCATGGTCACTTTGGCCTTGTTATTGAGGCCCTCGACGACACCGCTGGAGAACTGCTTGCGGGCCCGAAAGTAGTTGAGGATGAGCCGCGATGGTTGCGTAGCGTCGCAGCGATTTTCTTCATCGGCTCGATGCGCGAGCACATCACGTCGTTGCACCATTGATCGAGGAATTTCCCCGCCCAGGTGGGCGAGTTGTAGTTCAGAGCTGTTGGAAGTCTTCCTTGAGCAGATAGGCGCGCACGGTCTTCAGGTTGTAGCGCAGCACATCGCGTAATCGGGGGCGTTGTTTGGCGGTCAGGTTGGTCTTGCGTTTGAGCAGGCCCAGCGGCTCTTCTTCAGTACCGGCTCGTAGCCGTCCTGCGCAAGCCGGCGCGCCTCGCCCGCGCGCACCTCGTCGAGCGCCTTGTTCATCTTGGCCACGATGTGAAAGCGATCCAGGATATTCAGCGCATTGACGCAGCGCGTGCGGATCACCTTCAGGTAGGGCTGCCACATGTCGGAGCAGAGAGCTCGATCTTCTCGGCCAGCTCCTTGCCGATGAGGGGTGAAGAACTGCTCGAGGCTCGCCACCGTGCGCTCCCTGCCGATCCACAGCAGGCGCGTGCAGCCTGCCTCGATCTGGTGGGCAGGCGTCAAATACTTGTGGCCCTTGGCATAGGCGATCTGTCGACGCCGATGGCAACAATGGGCCCCAGGGTGCGCTGCTCCAGCCCCCAGGCCACCACGAACTCGACCGCCTGGCGGACCTTCTCCACGAGGTATGGAAAGACACCGCCGTCTCCTTCCAGGAGAGCTTCGCCCAGTGGGCCAGAAACAGCATGTAGGCGCTGGTCAGCTGATGTTTGCCGCAACCCCATGGCACTTGCTCGATCTTGACCCCGCAGGCCCGGCAATCGACGCGGCGCATGCGGTACAGTAACAGCACCATGAAGCCCCAGAGGGAACGAATTCGAAGCGCCGCTGGCTCTGGTGATCGTAGATCGGCCCGCGCTGCTGGCAGCCGGAACACACCGGCTTGGAGCCGCGCCGAGGCCGCACCCGATCTCGATGCTCTTGGTTTGTGCGCACAGGCGCGCCTTGTCATAGACGAACCCTGGAAAGTGCTGGCAGTGGTTCAGAAGGGTGATCAGTTGCATGGGAAAAGGAGCCGTCAAAGAACCGGGCGCCATCGTAGCCGAGCAGGCCTGGCAGCGTATTGCCCGGATCTGGCTGACTGGCCCGCGAGCTGGCGCATCGAGGAACGTGACGTGGCGCCCGGCCAGCAGATCCTCGAATGCTTCAAGCCTTTCCTGCTGCATTTGCTAAGCCTGGGGCTGTCGAAGAAGACGCTGCACAAGCATCGGGACAACCTCTGGCTTCTGGGCGGTGAGATGATCGGCAGATCTCGAACACGCCCAGGCTGCAACAGCCCATTGAAGAGTTGCTGTTCTCGGTGCTCGACGAAGAAGGCGGACCCCTGTTGTCGCATCACGAATCGGGCAAGAGCAACGCGCGTTCGACTCGACCTGCCGCAAATTCTTTCGCTTCCTGCACAATGGCAAAGATCAAATCGCGTAGTGTGAATGCTCACCCGAAGCAAGCCGGCAAGTGCCCGGGGGTGGATAGCCGACGGGATCTGCCAGCGCACCCGGGCCAAGACAAGGGCAGATGGTTGCGCGTGGCCCGGGCAGAGGTGTTCGGAGATTCGAGGCGAATGCGGGTCGACGCCACCGCCGGCGCCGATTCCGTCAAGGGTCACTTGTCCGGGGCACGGCTTTGGTACGACGGCAACCTCAATTCGGCCAAGGATCGTGGAATTGCCCCGGCGTTGAGCGGACAGGTGCGCCCTTGACGGCGCGCCAATCGCTACGCTGTTGGTTGGGCATGGCGGAGGCCTCTCCTCCGCCATGCCCTACAGCCAGCGCAGCAGTTCTTCTATTGAAAGCGCATCCGCGTCATTCAGCAAATGCACACCGCCAAGCGCCGATCATGCTGCCGCCGGTCCTTGAAGACTCCGAAAACCACCCACAGATTCCCCGACGAACCTAAAAAAGCGGCGGCGTACTTTGCCAAGGAGTCGATGTGAGGTACGCCTGGATAGAAGCGAATATCGACTCCTATTCGGTCACGATGATGTGCGATCTGCTGTCGGTCTCACGCAGCGGCTTGCACGATGCGCGCCGGCGCGGGCCATCGGCACGCGCGCCTCGAGGAGGCGCAGATCGTGACCCGGATTCGCCGCGCACAGCTCAAGCATCGAGGCCAATACGGTCGTCGGCGCATGACCACGGAACTGGTCGAAGAGACCGGCCGGCCGGTCAATCACAAGCGCATTGGACGGATCATGCGAACGCATGATCTTGCCAGTCGCAAGCGTCGTCGGTTTCGCGTGGTGACCACCGACTCGAAGCACGCTCACCCGGTGGCGCCGAATGTGCTTGGACGCGATTTTGCGGCCACTGCGCCGAATCAGAAATGGCTGGCCGACCTGACCTATGTCCCGACCGATGAGGGCTGGTTGTACCTGGCCTTGGTGCTGGACCTGTTTGGCCGCAAGATCGTTGGCTGGGCGATGAGCGATACGATGCCCCAGGAACTGACCGCGGCGGCCCTGTGGGTGGCACTGGGGTGGCGCGATCCGCAGCCCGGCCTGATGCATCACTCGGATCGCGGTTCGCAATATGCCGCCCGCCACTACCGCAAGGTGCTCGAGGCGCGCGGCATCACGGTCTCCATGAGCCGCAAGGGCAATTGCTGGGACAATGCACCGATGGAGTCGGCCAATGGTACGCTGAAGGTCGAATGCGTCCATGGGGAGCATTTCCGGACCCGCGCTGAGGCCCAGCAGGCGATCGTCGAGTACATCGGCTACTACAATACGCTACGCAGACACTCGTCGTTGGGAAACGTCTCACCGGCTGAATTCGAGCGGCGCTGGCATGCCAGCGCAATCTCACTCGGCCAAAGAGTATCGCCGTGAGCAACCACGCGTTATCCACCGCCGGCCGGTTTCCGGTTCGTCGCAAGCGACCGAACCGGCCGGCCGTGGATAACGCTTCTCGCTTCGTGGCGTCCGCCGAATGGGGACCGGTTCAGTTTGCCGCGCTCGCCGCCTTCGCCGCGCCGTACAAGGTGGTTGGCGCTGCCACCGAGTACGTTCGCACCGGCGACCAGGGCGCGAGGTTCAGATTCCGCTTTTGCCCGGTGTGCGGAACCAATCTGTTCCATACGGAAGAAGGACACGAAGGATCGGTCGGCGTGGCCGTCGGCGCCTTCGGCGACCCGACCTTTCCCGCGCCGCAGGATTCGGTGTACGACTGCCGCCGACATTCCTGGGTGCAACTTCCGCCGGGCATACAGGTGTACGACAAGGATCCCGTGTAGCCGGGCGTCGCGACCGATATGCTCGAGTGCGCAAGCTCACCAATGCTGCGGCCGGGTGCTGCAGGGGCGACAGCGATTGCGTCGCGAGCGAAGCGCGATAGCGTGCGGGCGGCCTGGAGGCTCATGGATAGGGCTCCTCCGAACATGCGGGATGGGGTCGGAGTGCGCGGTCATCTGTCCCGACGAACGCCTGCCTGATCGGCGGCGACTGCCCGCTCCGGTTTGAAGCCCCGGCCGGGATCCGCGAGGGCTCTGTTCGGGTGCCTCATCCAGCACAGGGTAGGCCGACTTACGCACAGCCTCAACGACATGTGAATAATCTTGTGCAAGGAGTCACACATGACCACCAATCTCGCGATCGATCCCGACCTTCCGAACCGCGCCTTGGAGGTCAGCGGCGAGCGAGCGAAGAAGGATGTCGTCACCAAGGCGCTGCAGGAGTTCATCACTCGTCGCGAGCAGCGCAGGGTCGCAGAACTGATGGGCAAACTCGAGCGGGACGGCGCGTTCGACTACAAGGCCGAACGGTCACGGACGTGACCCTCCTGGTCGACACGAGCGTGTGGGCTCTGGCGCTGCGACGCGACGCCGCGATGTCCGAGCCCGAGGTGCAGCAACGCAAGGATGCGCTCCTGGGCGCAGATGTGGTTGTGACTACCGGGCTTGTACTGCAGGAGTCGCTGCAGGGGTTTTCGGGGCCGAGGGACCGCGCACAGATCATCGAACGCTTTGCGGCGCTACCGCTTCTACAGCCAGATCGCGACGATCATGTTGGCGCGGCAGAACTCCGCAACACCTGCCGCAAGGCCGGCATCCCGGTCGGCACGATCGACGCCCTGCTTGCCAAGCTATGCATTCGACACGATTTGACGCTTGTGAGTACCGACAGAGATTTCAAGCTCGCCGCAAAACACTGCGCCCTGCGCGTCTGGCCGTCAAAGGCAACCTCCCGCCGCAAGTGACGTCTCGCGCAAGTATGGACAGGTGTAGCCGAGCGCCGGATCCGGCCCGGGGCGGGCGCGACAACCACGCCGTGCGAGGAACGGTGGTGCACCGGTCCGTTTGCCAAATGAGCCCGCTCAGGCCGAGCGCAAGGCCTCGGTGATGTTCATGCGGGCGGTCGGGGCGGGCGCAGGAAAATTGTACGCGCCGGCTCGCGGCCACTTCCCGCGCGCCCCGGCCGCACGCGACCGGCCATGGGAAAACTTTACACGGGACGACATGCTTTCAGGCATTCGCAAACCGCGGGAGAGGCCGAACCACCAGCTGCCCTCGCCCGCCATCAGTCATATGGCCTATCGACAAACGGTGCAATCGGTTGGCAAGATGTCAACCGGGGAAGTGCGCGCGTCAATGCAGACCGCCACGGCACACAGGCATGCCTGGAATGCAGATCACAATCTCGGGAAGCACGATGTCGAGGCAGACGCGGCGGGTTGCGACGGCCGCGGCAGGATTCCTGCTCGCCGTCGCGTCATTGCCCGGCCGGGCCGTTGACGTGACGCATGTGGTGCTGCCGGGCGAAAACCCGTGGACCATCAGCGCGCACCACCTGCGCTCGATGGATCTGTGGCCGCGGCTGGTCGCCTACAACCGCATCGCCGATGCGCTGCGCATCGCGCCGGGTACCGTGCTGCACATACCGGAGCCGTGGCTGGCACGCCGCAACCAGCCGGCCCGCGTGCTGGCGGTAGAAGGCGAGGCCTTGCTGACCGACAGGCGTGGCCGTCAAGCGCCGCTCAAGACCGGCGACCGGGTTCCCGCCGGCGCCCTGCTGAAAACCACGGCGGAGGGCAGTCTCTCGCTCGGACTGGCAGACCGTTCGCGCATGCTGGTCAAGGGCAACAGCGAACTGCGGCTCGAAGCCAACTCGGACAGCGCGCCCGCCGGCACGCGCAGCATCCTGCTCGATCTGCAGCGCGGCGGACTGGAAAACGAGATCGAACGGCGCAGCAGCAGCGGCGGCCGATTCGAGATTCGCACACCGGCCGGCACCGCCGCAGTGCGCGGCACCACGTTCCGGGTGGTGGCGAACGAATCCGGCACCTCGGCCGAAGTGCTGAGCGGCGCGGTGAAACTGCACAACCGTCTCGGCGCGGTGAACCTGGCGGCCGGTTTCGGTTCCTCGATCGCGCCGCGCGTGGTGCCCGCGGTACCGCGCGCGCTGCTGCCGGCACCCGATCTGGCCGCGCTGCCACCGCGCGTCGAGCGCGTGCCGGCCGATCTGGCGATTCCGGCCTTGCCCGGTGCCGGGGCCTATCGCACCCAGATCGCCCGCGACGAGAGCTTCTCCGCCCTGCTGTTTGACCAGACCGCCGTTGCGCCGGTCGCCCGCGTGCGCGATCTGCCCGACGGTGACTACCTGCTGCGCGTGCGCGGCATCGACGCCGGCGGATTCGAGGGTTTCGACGCCCGCCACACGCTGACCATCGATGCGCGGCCGGAACCGCCGTTCCTTATCTCGCCGGTCGATGAGGCGAAGATCGGCGATCCACGGCCTGCATTCCGATGGACGAACCGGCAGGCCGCCGTCACCTACCGCTTCCAGTTGGCGCGCGACCGCGGATTTGCCGATCTGCTGCTCGACAAACCGGATATCGCCGGCGACACCGTTGCGCCCGATGCCGACCTGCCGGCCGGCGAGTACTTCTGGCGCGTCGCGGCGATCGAATCCGGCAACGACCAGGGTCCGTTCAGCGACCTGCAGCGTTTGCGCCGCGTGCCGGGCGCGCCAGCCGTCGACGTGCAGCAGGACAAGGACGGCAAACCGGCGATTCGCTGGCGCCCGGGCGCGCCCGACGAGCGCTTCCAGTTGCAGATCGCACGCGACGCCGGCTTCGCCAACCCGGCCGTCGATATGACGTTCGCCGAAACCGGCGCCGCCCTGCCGGCACTCGATCCGGGCCGCTACCTGCTGCGCGCGCGCACGATTGCCGGCGACGGCTATGTCGGCGACTGGGGTACCGTACAGCAGTTCGAAGTGCGCTCGCGTGCGTGGCCGGCCCTGCTGCTGTTGCTTGTCCCCGTGCTGCTGGGCCTGTAAACGTGCGGCCGCTGACCAGCAGGAGCGCAAGCGCATGACGACTTCCGTGCAGCCGGCAGCGGCTTCCGCCTGGTGGCACTGGTGGCTTCCGGGCCTGCTGGCGCTGGCCGCCACGCTCGGCGGGTTCGGCCCCTTGCAGCGGCTCGATCTGCTGGCCTTTGACCTGCTCTCATCGCTCGCCCCGTCTTCCGGTCAGGCGCCCGGCGCTATGGTGGTGGCGATCGACGAACGCAGCCTGCAGCAACTCGGACGCTGGCCGTGGTCGCGCGGCACCCACGCGCAGTTGCTCGACCGCCTGCACGACGCACCGCCGCAAGCGATCGCCTTTGCCATCCTCTTCGATGTGCCCGATGCGCTGGATATGGGCGGCGATTCGGCGTTCGCAGCGGCAATCGGGCGCTCGGGCCGCGTCGTGCTGTCGGTTGCGCCGGTGGCCGACGGCAACGGCGCTGGGCTGCGCGCGGCACTGCCGGCCCCGGCGCTGTCGAACGCGGCAGCCGCGCTTGGCCACGTCGATGTCGAAATCGACCCCGACGGCTTGCTGCGGCGGACCTACCTGACCGCGGAAGCCGGCACCTCGCATTGGCCGGCGCTGCCGCAGGCGGTGGCCGACGTGGTGCAGCCGCGCCTCGCGGCCTCGTTGCCCGGGCTGCGCAACGATGCTCCTGCGGCGCCGGCCAACGGCCGGATCTGGTGGCGCGACCACGAGGTACTGTTGCGCCTGGACCCGACACTGCCGATCGAGCGTCTGTCCTATGCCGATATACTGAACGACCCGGCGCTCGCGGCGCGCCTGGCAAACCGCACGGTGTTTGTCGGCGTCACCGCCGCCGGCATCGACAGCGGGTTCGCCACCACTGCCGTGCAGCACGGTGCGCTGATGCCGGCCGTCGAGTATCATGCCCGCGCCTTCGAGGCCTTGCGCACCGGCGCCGTGTTCACACCCCTCGGGCGCCTGACGATCGCGTTGCTGACGCTGATTGCGCTCGCCATCGGCGCCCTGACCCATCGCCGCTATCAGCGCCTGGTGCCGGGAATCGAACTACTGGTGACCGGACTTCCGCTGTCGATTTGTCTGGCGCTGCTGCTGGTCGGCGGGTACTGGTATCCGCCGGTTGGAGCCACGCTGGCCCTGGCCGGCGGTTACCTGCTTTGGGCTGCGGCGCGTTTTCGCCTCACCTGGTCCGACCTGCTGCTCACCCGGCGGCGCGCGGAAGTCACGCTCGCCGCGGTGGCCGACGGCGTAATGTCGGTCGACCGCGAAGGACGCATCGATTTCGCCAACCCGGTGTGCGAAACGCTACTCGGCCGCAGTGCGCCGGCGCTGCGGGGGCAGTCCATCCGCGGCGTGCTGGCCGCCGCCGGCGCCGATGGCCAGGCCGTGCAAGACGGACTGGATCGCTGTTTCGCGCAGCGGAACACGATTGAGATCGACGCGCCTGTCAGGCTGGGCGGTGCCGGCGGACGGGTGGTGCGGGTCTCGGTCGGGCCGATACTCGGCGCCGAGCGCAAGGTCGAAGGTGCGGTTCTGGCGCTGAGCGACATCAGTGCAACGGTTGCCGCGAGCGAACTGCTGCATCACCAGGCCACCCACGACGCCATGACCGACCTGCCCAATCGTCTGCTGGTGCGCGACCGGATCGAGCAGTCCATGGCCGGCGCCATGCGCAACGGCACCTCGGTCGGCGTGATGTTTGTCGATCTCGACGATTTCAAGCGCATCAACGACAGCTTCGGCCACCCGACCGGAGATCGCGTGCTGTGCGCGGTGGCCGAGCGGCTGACGGCCGCCTGCCGCGGCTCGGACACCGTCGGCCGCTGGGGTGGGGACGAGTTCGTGGTGGTGCTCGCCGAGTTGCCCTCGGCCGAAGCGATCGAGTTCGTGGCGCGCAAGCTGCTGGTCGCGCTGTCCGAAGCGATGAATATCGACGACATGGTCTTTCACCTCACCGCCACCATCGGCATCAGCCGCGGTCCGCAGGACAGCACCGATCCCGACCAGTTGCTCGGCATGGCCGACACGGTGATGTACCGCGTCAAGCAGCGCAGCGGCAACAGCTACGGCTTCGCCTCGGCCGACATGACGCTGTTGAGTCGCCAGCGCATGGAGATCGAAACCGGTCTGCGTCACGCACTCGACAACGGCGAACTGGTGGTGTTTATCAACCGCAGATCGAAATCGGCAATGGCGCCCTGACCGGCTTCGAGGCGCTGCTGCGCTGGGACCGGCCGGGTCACGGGCTGCTGCTGCCCGGCGCCTTCATCCCGGTGGCCGAGGAATCGGATTTGATCCTGCAGTTGGGAAACTGGGTGTTCGACGAGGTGGCGCGGCAGATACGGGCCTGGACCGGCGAGGGGTTGGCGGTGGTGCCGGTGGCAATCAACGTCTCGGCGCGGCAGTGCCTGGGCAACGGCCTGGTGCGCGCGGTGTCGGCGGCCCTGGAAAAGCACGGGATTGCGCCGCGGCTGCTCGAACTCGAGATCACCGAGACGACCGCCATGAAGGATGTCGAGCACGTCGAGTCGCTGCTCGCGCAACTCAAGAAGATCGGGGTTCGCGTGGCGCTGGACGACTTCGGCACCGGCTATTCGTCGCTGTCGCACTTGCGGCGTTTTCCGATCACGGTGCTCAAGATCGACCAGTCTTTCGTTTGGGGCGCGACCCGCAACGCCGACGACGCGGCTATCGCACGCGCCACCATCGCACTTGCGCACAACCTGAGCCTGAAAGTGATCGCAGAGGGCGTCGAAACCGAAGGCCAGCGCGCTTTCCTCGCCTTGCAGGATTGCGACATCGCGCAGGGGTACTTCTACGGCCGGCCGAATTCGGCCGACGCGGCGCGGCAACTGCTTGCCGGGCAGCGTGAGCGCGACCCGGCGCCGGCCGCAACGGGCGCAGTTCTGCGCCGCGAGGCTTGAGGCCGGTCGCGCGCGGCAGCCTCGCTTATAATCAGCGCCTGCCGCACGCCGGCAGTTTCCGACACTCTTGCTGATTCCGCTCCGGAATCGTTTTATGGACTACGCGTCTCGCCGACAAATCGCGCTCTGGCTCTTCGTCTGCAGCGCCATGGTATTCGCCATTCTGGTCGTCGGCGGCGTGACGCGCCTGACGCATTCCGGCCTGTCGATTGTCGAGTGGAAGCCGATCATCGGCATCATGCCGCCGCTCAACCAGGCGGAGTGGGACGAGGCTTTCGACAAGTACAAGCGGACGCCCGAGTTCCAGAAGGTGAATCACCAGATGTCGCTCGACGAGTTCAAGGGCATCTTCTTCTGGGAGTACCTGCATCGCCTGCTCGGGCGCCTTGTCGGCGTAGTGTTTTTGCTGCCGTTTCTCTACTTCGCCTGGCGCCGGCGAATCGACCGGCCGCTCATGCTGAAATTGCTCGGGATATTCCTGCTCGGCGCGGCGCAGGGCGCGATGGGCTGGTTCATGGTCAAGAGCGGCCTGGTCGATGACCCGCGAGTGAGTCAATACCGGCTCGCGGCGCATCTGTCGCTGGCCTTCCTGATTTTCATGTCGATGATGTGGGTGGCACTGGGTCTGGGTGCCGAACGGGGGGAGACGGCGCGCGATCCGGCAACCCATGACTTGCAGCGCTTCGGGTTCTGGCTTGGGCTATTGATCTTTTACATGGTCGTCTCCGGCGCATTCGTCGCCGGCATTCGCGCCGGCAAGGCCTACAACACCTTCCCGCTGATGAACGGCCATGTGCTGCCGCCGGAGAGCTTCTCGATCGAACCGTGGTACCTGAACTTCTTCAACAACATGGCGCTGGTCCAGTTCGATCACCGTGCAGGGGCCTGGCTGCTGGCGATTCTCGTTCCCTGGTTCTGGACGAAGACGCGCTCGGCAGCGATCTCCGTCAAGGTGCGGCAACTGGCCGACCTGTTGCTCCTGCTGGTGGCGGCGCAGATTTCGCTTGGCATCGCGACGCTGCTGCTGGCGGTGCCCGTGGCGCTCGGCACTGCGCATCAGGGCGGGGCGATGGTAGTGCTCGCAGTTCTGCTCTGGCTCAACCACGAACTGCGAGTCGCCCGTCCGTCGGGCAAAGCAGCCTGATCGACGACCGCATGCCCCGGCCCGGGCCAATTCAAAACCGGGGGCCGGCATCGAGAGACGGAATCCGCCGAAGGGGATTGTCGGTGCCCAGCGGCCTCAGGATGTGGCATGTGTCGTGCCCCGCGGTTGCGATCCGGCACGGCGACTGAAAACGGCGCTGCCGGTTGCCATGTGACGCCAACCCGCACTGCAGGTGCTTGATTCCGGTCAAGGAGACCCCGGCACGCAGGCCGTAGCATGGCCCGAACGCTGCCAGGTGCAGCTTCGGACCTATGGGAGGGCCCATGAGCGGGACATTCACAAAATCGATGGCGCGAAACATCTTTTACGGTGGGACGGTGTTCTTCTTCCTGCTGTTTCTCGCGCTGGCATTCGACACCAACAGCGCGCTGCCGGCACGCGACAACCGCGCAAATCTCACGCCCTCGGTCATTGCCGGCAAGAAGATCTGGGAGACGCGCAATTGCATCGGCTGCCATACGCTGCTTGGCGAGGGCGCCTACTTCGCACCCGAACTGGGCAACGTGTACAAGCGCCGCGGCGGCGATTTCATCAAGGCCTGGATCAAGTCGCAGCCGACCGGCGCCCCGGGCCGCCGGCAGATGCCGCAGTTCAACCTGAGCGACAAGGAACTGGACGATATCGTCGCATTCCTCAAGTACACATCGGAAATCAATACGGCGAAATGGCCGCCAAATATCGAAGGTTGATCCCGCGCGACGATCCGAGAAGGAGATGACAATGCAATACAAATCCCAAGCCGTCGCCAAACTGTATTTCATGGCGGCGATCGGCCTGTTCGCCGGTCAGGTGCTGTTCGGCCTGATCATGGGCCTGCAGTACGTTGTGGGCGACTTCCTGTTCCCGGCCATTCCGTTCAACGTTGCGCGGATGGTGCACACCAACCTGCTGATCGTGTGGCTGCTGTTCGGTTTCATGGGCGGCGCCTACTACCTGGTACCCGAGGAATCGGAAACCGAGCTTTTCAGCCCCAAGCTGGCAGTGGCGCTGTTCTGGATCTTCCTGATCGCCGGCGCGCTGACCATCGTCGGCTACCTCGCGGTGCCCTACGCCACCCTGGCGCAAATGACCGGCAACGATCTGCTCGAAACCATGGGGCGCGAATTCCTCGAACAGCCGTTGCCGACCAAGCTGGGGATTGTCGTGGTCGCACTGGCATTCCTTTTCAACATCACGATGACCGTGCTCAAGGGCAAGAAGACCGCGATCTCGATGGTGCTGTTGCTCGGCCTGTGGGGCCTGGCGATATTCTTCCTGTTCTCGTTCTACAACCCGTCGAACCTGGTCAAGGACAAGTTCTATTGGTGGTGGGTGGTTCACCTCTGGGTCGAAGGCGTCTGGGAACTCATTCTCGGCTCGCTGCTGGCGTTCGTGCTGATCAAGGTGACCGGCGTCGACCGCGAGGTGATCGAGAAGTGGCTGTACGTCATCGTCACACTGACGCTGGTCACCGGCATCATCGGCACCGGCCACCATTACTACTGGATCGGCGCCCCCGAGTACTGGCAGTGGTGGGGTTCGGTGTTCTCGGCACTGGAGCCGATACCCTTCTTCGCAATGACGGTGTTCGCCTTCAACATGGTCAACCGCCGCCGCCGCGAGCACCCGAACCAGGCCGCCACGCTGTGGGCGCTGGGCACTGCCGTGATGTCCTTCCTCGGCGCCGGCGTGTGGGGTTTCCTGCATACGCTGGCACCGGTCAACTACTACACTCACGGCACACAGGTGACCGCTGCGCACGGTCACATGGCGTTTTATGGCGCCTATGCGATGGTGGTTTTGACGATCATCAGCTACGCGATGCCGATCATGCGCGGCCGGGCGGCCAACAGCAATCGCGCCCAGGTGGTCGAGATGTGGAGCTTCTGGCTGATGACCGTCTCGATGGTGTTCATCACGCTGTTTCTCACCGCGGCGGGCATCCTGCAGGTGTGGCTGCAGCGCTTCTCCAGCACGCCGATCCCGTTCATGCAGGCGCAGGAGCAGATCTCGCTGTTCTACTGGCTGCGTGAAGGCACCGGCGTGTTGTTCCTGGTCGGGTTGGTGCTCTACATCGTCAGCTTCTTTGTTTCGGGCCGGGAGAAAACTTCCGCCGCCTGAGCGTGCGCGGGCGATGTCCCCTGGGGCACCGCAGACACCAGTGCGGCCCGGCCCATGCCGGGCCGTTTTCTTTGGCCGCCACACCCTGCAGCCTGTTCGTGCAGATGGCCCCGCCATCCGGGCCGCGATCCGGCCAGTGCCTATCGATACTCGAAGATGAATCCCGGCGCCCAGAACCCTGATCCAATGACCGTGCCGCCAACAAGCGCCTATCCGCCCGGCGATCTCGCGGTATGGGTGTTCATCTTCGCCGAGTTGCTGGCCTTCGGTGTGTTCTTCCTCGCCTACGCGTTCACCCGCATGCGTCATGTGGAGTTGTTCGATGCGATGCAGGGCACGCTCGATCGCCGGGCCGGCGCGGTCAATACCGTGTTGCTGATTACCAGCAGCTTTTGTGTTGCCCGCGCGGTGCGCGCCGCCGAACACGGCGCCTCGCGCATCGGAACGCGCTGGGTGCTCGCCGCGCTCGCCTGCGGCGCCGGCTTCCTGCTGGTCAAGGGCGCCGAATACGCCGACAAGTTCGGCGCCGGCATATCGCTATCGACCAACACCTTCTACATGTTCTACCTGTCGCTGACCTTCTTTCACTTCATGCACGTGATTCTCGGCATGGTGGTGCTCGCCGTGCTCGCAGTGCAAACGCGGCGCGGCGACTACCACCGCGGCAACATGAACGGGCTGGAAAGCGGTGCCGCCTACTGGCACATGGTGGACCTGGTGTGGATCGTGCTGTTTCCTCTGGTGTATGTGCTCCGATGATCGCGCCGACCGGTCGCCGACTGACCATGGTATGGATCGCACTGTTGCTGGCCACCGGCGCCATGCTGCTTGCAGGCGAATTCTGGCAAAGCGTCGATCGCGCCGCGCCGATCGCGGCGATCCTTGCCTTGCTGACCTTGTTCAAGGGCCGCCTGATCGCGCTCGACTACATGGGACTGCGCGGCACCGCGCACCTGTGGCGCGGCATCGTCCTGGGCTGGCTGGGCGTCGTGACGGCGCTCACGGGCCTTGCCTGGTGCCTCGGACGCTAACCCGGCCGCGTCGTGAGGCAAGCGCACGCATTGACCGCATGCGCGGCTGGCGGCGGTATTCAGACCGCGGTCAGCCTGCATCCACACGCCGCGCCGCAGTCTGCGACGGCACCTGGCGCATCTGCGGCGCAGCCACTGCCCGCATCCGCCGGTGACCCGGCAAGCTGTGGAGGATTTGACACCAATAGCGCAATTGACACGAACTGTTGCATTCCGATACCGCCCGATGTGCGGTTTGCCCGCCACCCAAGGATGCCACTCAGCTATCGTTCGTGCGGCTGGGCAGCGAGCGGCAGACCGGTGATCCGGTTGGCGTGTTCGCCGACCTGCAGTCGGAGGCGCAATACTCCAGCGCGGACTCATCAATCACAAGGGAAAAATCAAAAATGCGATCGGAAATGCTGACGTCAATCCTCAACGACCTCAACGGCACTTCGGCCGACATTGAGGCTTCCGCTGTGATTTCAACCGATGGTCTGATGATGGCCGCGCTGCTTCCCGGCACGGTGGACGAAGACCGCGTCGGCGCGATGAGCGCCGCCATGCTGTCGCTTGGCGACCGGACCGCGCAGGAACTGGCCCGCGGATCGCTCGAACAGGTATTGATCAAGGGTGAGAGCGGTTTCGTCATCATGACGCACGCCGGCCCGAACGCAGTGCTCACGGTGCTGGCTAAACCCAAGGCAAAGCTCGGCCTGATTTTCCTCGACGTCAAGCGCGCGGCCGAGGCACTGACCAAGATTCTCCTCTGAGCCGGGGGCAACCGTGAAAGACATGGAACCGGCGGATGTCGCCGGAGAGTTTCGCGAGTACAACCTTGCCTACTACGACGGCAGTCGCCGCCGGGTTCTGGTGACGGATATCGAAACGCCGTTTCCCGAGGGCAAGTTGATCGTATCGCGCACCGACGTCGCGGGGGTCATCACCAACTGCAACCAGTCGTTCGTCGAAATGTCGGGCTTCTCCGAAGCCGAACTGATCGGCCAACCGCACTGGATTCTGCGACATCCCGACATGCCGCCGGCGGCATTCAAGGATCTTTGGGATACGGTGACTCGCGGGACCAAGTGGAACGGTTATGTGAAGAATCTGCGCAAGGATGGCGGCTTCTACTGGGTTTATGCCACCGTGGTGGCGAATGTACGCGATGGAATCATCGCCGGCTACACCTCGGTGCGCCGCAAGCCCTCGCGCACCAAGGTCCGCGAAGCCGAGGCGCTGTACCGAACCATGAATCAGGGATAGCGCGATGACCCTTCAATTTACCGTGAGCCCCGATTTCCCGGCCGACCGCATTTCCGGCTGGTACATATTCAACACCTGGATGCAAAGGACGCTCGGCACCGGCATCCATCTCGAGATCTACAACGACTTCGGCGCGCAGCGCAAAGCGATCGCCGACGACCGGGTGGACCTGATCTATGCCAATCCCTACGATGCCGCAATGCTGGTTCGGGAAAAGGGTTTCGTCGGCGTGGCAAGGCCGCGCGGCAGATCGGACGAGGTTGTGGTGGCGGTATCCGCTGCCGGCCAAGTGATTGAAGTCGAAGCGCTCAAGCCCGGTGCGCGGGTCGTATCGACCGACGACCCCGACATCGAGATGATGGGAATGATCCTGCTCGAACCGGCCGATCTGAATCGACAAAACGTCGAACGCAAGGTCTGCAGAACTTACGTTCTGGTCGCCAAAGCGCTGATGAATGGCGAGGCAGATGTCGGTTTTTTCCTCGCCGATGCCTATGCCAAGTTCTCGCCGCTGATTCGCGACAGCCTTCGTCCGCTCGTCACCAGCCAGATTCATGTGGTCAAACACTTGCTGCTGCTCGGCCCGGCGGCGCGCCAGCACCTGGACACGCTGCGCAACGGCCTGCTCGCCATGGCCGACGACGCAAAAGGCAAGTCGATGCTCGACGGACTCGGGCTGGACGTTTGGGAGGCGGTCGATCGCGAAGACGTGGAGTTCATGATCGATCTGATCGACACGCTGGTGGAGTAGCGCATTGTTCGTCCGCACCCCCGGTCGGCCCGACGCGGTCCCGGCAGCCCCCAGCCCGGAATTCGGCTTGGCCGGCATCACGGCAATTCGCCTGCCCGCGCAGTGGCACAACCGGGCGACCTTGCGCTGCCTCGAGTCGCGCGTGGCGCGCAATCCCGCCGATCTGGTCAGCCACATGCGCCGTATCTGGCTGCTCCGCGACATTGGACAGGCCGCCGCAGCCGCGACGGCGGCCATCGATCTGTTCATTGCCGTGCAGGACAAGGGCCTCGAATTACGCCAACGCGTCGTGCGCACCCTGGCCGCCGAGCTGCACGAATGCAACTGCTACCAGAGCTTGCATGACGCGCTGAAGGCCGGGCTCTCCTGGCACGACCCGAGCGCCGACAGAGCCGAATCGTTGTTGTGCCGTCCGGTGCTTGGTTCGTTCGACTTCATCCGGCGCCTGCCGGGCAGCGGCAGCGCGGCGACAATCGACGACAGGTTCGACTGGTCGCTCGAATCCGACGAAAGCGGGACGAAGGCGTGAGGGCGCAGCCCAAAGTCGAGCCGTTTCGCGTCGGCATCGCGCGCATGAGCGAAAGCAGCGCCGCCACCGTGGGCATGGCGATCGAACGGTTCGCGCGCGACCAGTTCGCGATCGTATCTTCCAAGCTTGCACAGGTGTTGATCGTCGATGCAGACCGGATTATCGGCAGAGAGACGCTGCAAGGGTTGAGCGCCGAGCATCCGGGAATTCCGCTGGTGGTCCTGTCTTCGTCCGAAATCCAGACGGACAATGGACTTGTGCTGAAAAAGCCGGTCAGCATTCAGGGCGTGCTCGAAGCGGTGCGCAACATTCGTGCGCGCGCTGCGGTTGCGGCCGACCCGGCGCCGACTCAGCCGATCGACAGCGGCGCCGGCAAGATCGAGGACGCTGGGCAGCCGACGCCAGCCGCCCGCGCGCCGGAGCAGGCACGCAAGCCGGCAGCGGTGGAGCACGCCACGCCTGCGCGCAAGCCGCGCATCTCCCGCGAGGACGACTGCTGCGGCGATGCCGAAGACATCCTCGTACAGGGCCGGCCGGACAAGTTCGACCGCGCACGCACGCACTTCGATGACCGGTCCGGCTTGCTGGGAGCCTTTCGCGCTGCGGTCGACCACGGGCGTGTTCATGGCAAGGCCGTCACGGTGACCGGGCTGTCCGATGCGCTTTACGTCGATGCCGGCACCGCCGGGCAGCCGGCACGGGTGATTACCCGCCTCGACGACGGCGCGCTGCGTGCTGCCTGCGCCCCGGACGCGGGCACGACGCTGCAGTTCTATACCATCGCAGCCGTGCCCCAGTCGTCCAAAGACTGGCGCCGAATCGGACTCGAATCCATGCTGTGGAACCTCTCGCTGTGGTCGTCGCAAGGGCGGTTGCCAAACGCGATCGACGCGCATGCCCGCGTAAGGCTGACGAGGTGGCCCAACTTCACCCGCTGTGCGGTGACGCCGCAGGCCCTGCGCATCGCCGCACTCTGGGTCACGCGCTTCCTCACACCGATCGAGGTCGCAAAGGTGCTCGGCGTGCCGCAACGCTATGTGCTTGCGCTCTGCGCCGCAGCGGATGCCGCGGGTCTGCTCGAACGCCAGGCTATCGCAGCGGCCGAAAGCGCCGACACGCTTGCGCCGGCAGCGCTGCCCGCCGCGCCTGCCCCGACGCGCGGATTGTTCAGGCGCATCCTCGGAAAGCTGCTCCATGCGCGCTAAACGCAATCATCACAAGATCGTGTTCACCGGTCCGGTCGGAGCGGGCAAGACCACCGCCATCGCGAGCATCAGCGATATCGAGCCGGTACGGACCGACGCCAGCGCCAGCGACATGACGATCAAGCGCAAGAACAACACCACGGTCGCCATGGACTACGGCATGCTGCGCCTGCCAGGCGGCGAGAAGGTCATGCTGTACGGCACGCCCGGCCAGGAACGCTTCGACTTCATGTGGGAGATCCTGACCGAGGGCGGGATCGGACTGGTCTTGCTGCTAGACAATACACGCGTACAGCCGCTCCAGGACATGCGCTTCTTTCTCGACGCGTTCCGCGATTTCGTGGCCCGCACCCAGGTCGTGATCGGCATCACGCACAGCGACGAGAAAGCCACGCCGTCGCTGTCCGAGTACCATTCTGCGTTGCGGGCGCACGGCATCGAGCGCCCGGTTCCGATATTCGAAGCGGATGCGCGCAGCTTCGACGATGTCTCGCTGCTTGTGCGCAGCCTGCTGCACAGCCTCGACCCCGGTTTGGAAGACGCCGATGCTTGAAATCGTTGCCGGACAATATCTGAGCGTCACCCCCTATGGCGCCCACTACGCAGTTTCGGGCAACGCGCCCGATCCGTTTCGCGACCTGCTCTTCAAGCTGATGGCTCACACCAGCAGCCCGCTATTGACCGAGCAGGCGGCTTGCCTTTGGTGCTCTACCGACGACCCGCAGAAGGCGCTCGACTCGCTGCTGCGCGTACAGTCGATGGCGATGGTTCAGGGGACACCGACGCCGTGCGAGGCGCCGGCCGGGCCGCTCGAAAAAGTCCTGCCGCAGTTGCTGCCGGCATTGTCGGACAAGGGGCAGGCCCTGCTCGCCGACGCGCAGGGGTTCTATCTCGCCGTCGCCGGTTTCCGCCATGAAACCGCTGAAGAACTGGCAGCGCTCAGCGCCGATGTCGCCACTCTGCACGCCCGCCACGCCCGGCTGTTGGGCAACAACCTCGGGATCGGCGACGCCAGTTGGGGCGTGATCGACAGCGGCGGCGCGAGCCAGTTCGGCATCTGGCCGCTTCATGTTGCCGGGCAACGCTTTGCGCTGGTGATCGCGGGACGTCCGAGGCTGCATCAACCGGACTTTGCGCGACTGGTTTGGGCGCTGCAGCTTCGTTATGGCGTGGCGCGCCCGGACGACGCCTGACCACTCAAACCAAACCTGCGCCCGGCGGCCGGCGACAGTCGGCACGCGGCCGCCAGTCACCGCCCGCGCTTGCTCCGGAGCCGCAGCATGGAAACAGCCGGGCGCCTTACAGAATCTTGTGACCCGCGCTAACGACCGACCCGGATGTGTTTTCGCCGATTGGCCTCGGAGACAAACTCCTCCAGATCGGGGTCCATAGCCTTGCGCGAGGTGACAATCCCGATCGGCCTGCCGTTCTCGACCACCGGCGCATGGCGAAATCCGCTTTCCTGCATCATCACCAGGGCGTATCCATAAGTCATGAACGGTTCGACAGTGCGCGGTTCGCGCGTCATCACATCCGCCAGCCGCGTGGCGCGCGTATCCAGGCCGCACGCCACCACCCGGAACAGTGCATCCCGTTCGGTGAAAATTCCGGTCAGGCGCCCGTTCTCGACGATCATTGCCGCGCCACATATCCTTTCGGCCATCAGTTCGGCCGCCGCGATGACCGTGGTCTCGGGCGGCAGCGTCAGGCATTTCTCCGGCTCCATGACATCTCTGACCAGTAGATCAAGCATATTCGTTCCTTCTCGTGCCCCATGATCCGTTCGCCCGGTTACGGCGAAATCCGGTCATGGCGATTGCTGAAGGCGACAGCGTGGATGATCCGGCGAAGGTTTTTATTGATGCCTGTCAAGACTCCCTCGACTCGCCGGCCGGGCAATCCGTCGCCGTGGGGTCGCACAGCTTCCGGTCCGGACCAACGTCCCTCACGGCGTTGGCAGCAAGGGAGTTGCACCACCTGCTGCGGGCGACGACAACGCGAACCGCATCGACGCGCGCCCTTGCGCGGCGCCCGGCGCCTCACCCGGCCTTACCGCACCGACGCCTTCGCCGCGGCAAGGAATTGCGCCATGATCGGCCCGCCGCCAAGCAGATCCGGCGTGTCGCCGTGGAACTCGGGATGCCATTGGCAACCGAACAGGTAGCCGGCGCCCTGCCAGCGGATCGCTTCGACAATGCCGTCGCCGACCGAACGCGCCTCCACCCTCAGATCGTTACCCAACTTGCGTACCGCCTGATGGTGAATGCTGTTCACGCGTCCGCAGTGTTGCCCCGGATACAGCGCTGCGAGCGCAGACCCCGGCTCCAGTTCGATCTCGTGGTGGAAGCGGTCGTAAAGTCCCTCGTCGCGATGAGCACTGGCGCCGGGATTCAGTTCGAGTATGTCCTGGTAGAGCGTCCCGCCGCATGCCACATTGATCAACTGCATGCCGCGGCAGATCCCGAGCACCGGCTTGCCCTGGATGACAAATTCCCACAGCAGTTCGATCTCATAGAGGTCGCGCACGCGGTCGCCCGTCCATTCCGGACGCATCGGCTCCTCGCCGTAGCCCGCCGGGCTGACATCGGCTCCGCCCTGCAAAACCAGTCCGTCCATCGCCGCGACGTACTCGCGCATCGAAATCGCCGCCCTTTCCACCGCCAGATCGGCACTGATCGTCGGCATCATGTAGGCCAACGCGCCGTGCGACATGATCCAGTGCGCAACCGATTGTTCCAGATACTGGAGGGTCTTGCCGGGAAAGCCGAGTTCCTTCGGCGGCGTGTGCAGCAGGCGCGCCGACAAGCCGATGCGCAGCGGCCGCGCGCCACTCACCCTGCGGCCCGCGTCAGGTCTTCCAGCGCAGGCACTGCCGGCGCACGACCTCGTTGAGAGAGCGCGCGTCGGCATACTCGCCGCGCAGCACCGCCGCGTCGTTGACGCCCGAACGGGCGATCTCTCCGAGCGCCTGACAGGCTTCGTCGGCGTCCAGTTCGATCGCGTGCTGCTCGATGCTGGCGAGCGTGGCGAGCACATCCTCGGCAACCGTGCGGTGCTCGTGGCTGCGCGGATCGACATACGTGCCGGCAAGCCCGAAGCGGCAAGCCTGGAATCGGTTGAAGGTGTAGACGAGATAGTCGTCGTCGCGCGGACGCATCGGCCGTTCCACCATCAGCCAGCGCGACACCGCCTGGATATAGGCGGCGATCTCGGCCGCACGGCGCACGGTGAGCGGCGTATCCATCACCCGCACCTCGATCGTCCCGTACTCGGGCTTGGGACGTATGTCCCAATAGAAATCCTTCATGCTCTCGACCACGCCGGTCGCCGTCATCTTGTCGAAGTAGGCCTCGAACTCGGCCCAGGTTTCCACGAACGGCAAGCGGCCCGACAGCGGAAAGGCGAACACCGAGTTCAGCCGCGCCGACTGGAAGCCGGTATCGGCCCCCTGAACAAAGGGCGACGAGGCGCTCAGTGCGATGAAGTGCGGGATGTAGCGCGATAGCGAATGCGCGAGGTACAGCGCGACATCCGGACCCGGACAGCCGATGTGCACATGCTGACCAAATATCGTGAATTGCTTGGCCAGGTAACCGTAGAGTTCGGACAGGAAGTGGAAGCGCGGCTTGTCGAAGATCTTTCGATCGTCCCAATGCTGGAAGCCGTGGGTACCGCCGCCGCAGACGCCGATGTTCAGACGGCAAGCCGCTTCCACCAGCGCATCGCGCAGCGTGCCGAGCTGATCGAGCGCATCGCGAAAGTTCTCGCACACGCCGGTCGACATCTCGATCATGCTGTCGGTCATCTCGGGTTTGACGTCGCCGGGCAACTGTCGCTTGGCCAGCGCGCGCAGCAGATCGCCCGCGCCGCCGACCAGGTCGTAATCGTGGGTATTGACCAGTTGCAGTTCGAGTTCGACGCCCAGCGTGAGCGGACGCGACTCGGCAAATTGTTCGAGCGCCATCATTTGTCTCCCGCGCGGGTTTCGCCGGCGATGCGCAGTCCCCATTGGACGGCCACTGGCCCCAGCAGTTCGAGCACCGCCACCATGCTCAGCACGATCGGCGCCAACTGTGCGCCGAACGCCGGATAGATCACGCGTATGTCTTCGGTCAGCAGGAAGGCCATGCCCGACATCGGCGCCAGCGTCAGGCCCAGTGCCGCCGCCTGGCGGAAACTGAGTCCGCTGACCGGGCCGAGCAGCACCACGCCGGCAGATTTGCCTATGACGCGTGCAACCAGCAGGACCACCGCGGCCACGCCGCCGGCAGCCACTTGCCCCGGCACCAGCGACATGCCGGTCAACATGAACAGCGCGATCACCAGTACGCCGCCCGCGGTGCCGAAGTGGCGCGGCCAGAGGTGCGGTCGCGGATCGCGGTATTTGATGATCGCCCCCGCGATCAGCGGCGCCAGCATGCCCGGCAGCCTGAGCATGTCCAGCAGCGACAGGGTGAGCAGCAGCAGGCCGAACAACACCACGGCGCCCTGCTCGTCCGACAAGTCGAATGCCCGCCGCAACACCTGAAAGGCGAGTGCCAATGCAGCACCGACGATCAGCGACCCGGCCAGCAGATACACCGGATGCAGGACGCCGACCAGCCAGTCGCCACGAAACACGCCGTGCATGCCGCCGACAATGAGCTTGGACAGGACCACCGAGTAGGCCACGTTGAGCGCACACAGCACGAACAGCCGTTGCGTAACCTGCCCTTCCGCGCGCAGTTCGGCCGCGACCCGCATGACCACCGACGGCGAGGTGCCGATGGCGATCGCGCCGACGGTGGCGGCCAGGCCATTGGAATAGCCCATGCCGCGCATCAGGAAGTAGGTGAGCACGAAGGCCAGCCCGGCTTCGCTGGCGCTCGAAACCAGCACCCAGGGATTGGCGCGGAACCAGCGCACGTCGAGCCGCACGCCGAGTTCAAAGAGCAGCAGCGCCAGCGCAAGATCGATCGCGATGCGCACCGCGCTCAGGTCTTCCGGACCAAACCAGCCGAGCAGCGCCGGCCCCATCAGCATGCCGGCCAGCGAATAGCCGGTCACCCGCGGCAGGCGCAACACGCGCGCGACCGCTTCGCCGCATACCGCGGCCAGCAGCAGCGCGACGGCCAGACGCATCAAATCATTGCCTTGCAACGGCCAGGCGGGCCAGATCGTGGATTCGAGCATCGTGCAGTGTCCTCCTGATCGCGTCGAGCAAGGATGCGCCCCGGAATTCGCCCGGCGGCAGTACCGCCGCGGCGGCCAATGAGATCCCTGCGAGGCCCCGGACTAGGGCGGTTCCGCAGCGCCATGCGCTGCTGCTATCGTGCTGCTCGACTGTTGCAGATTCGTGGCCGGCGCAGCGGCGCCGGGGCGACTGGAGTATCGGGCCGCGCGGCGCCTCGACCCGGCCGCCTGGAAAGGGGCGATGCCCGGTCTATCGTCGAGCCCCGCAGCCTGGAAGCTGCATTGAAGGTGCCTTGAAGGTCTTCGTTGCCTGGCATTTTACTCCGGTTTGATCTGCGCCCACCGTTGCGGCCCGGCGAGCGCCATTTCCATCTGTCGGCGCCTTGTCTTCAATCAAGGTATCGCTGCCGAACCGGCGCGACCATCGACCCTGTGCATAGCGGCTGCCGGGAATAGAATCATGGACATGAAGTCATCACCGCTGGATGGCGAGTTGCCCTTCTACACGCCTGCAGGCGACGAGGTCGCCTTGTTCGAGCACGCCTGGCGCAACCGCATGCCGCTCTTGATCAAGGGACCGACCGGCTGCGGCAAGACGCGCTTCGTCGCGCACATGGCGGCCAGACTCGGCCTGCCGCTGACCACGGTCGCCTGCCATGACGACCTGACCGCCGCCGATCTGGTCGGCCGCCATCTGCTGGGCGACGGCCAGACGCGCTGGTGCGACGGCCCGCTCACCCGCGCCGTGCGCGAAGGCGGCATCTGCTATCTGGACGAAATCGTCGAGGCGCGCAAGGACACCACCGTGGTGCTGCATCCGCTGGCCGACGACCGCCGCATGCTGCCGATCGAACGCACCGGCGAGACGCTCGTCGCGCCGCCAGGCTTCATGCTCGTCATCTCCTACAACCCGGGCTACCAGAATTTCCTCAAGGGACTCAAACCGTCCACCCGCCAGCGCTTCCTCGCGCTGTCCTTCGACTTCCCCGCCGCCGCACGCGAAGAGGCGATCCTGCTGGGCGAGACCGGCTGCACGCCGCAGCTCGCGCGGCAACTGGTTTCGATCGGCCGCAGCCTGCGCGCCCTGAAGGATGTCGACCTCGAGGAAGTCGCCAGCACGCGCCTGCTGGTCTATGCCGCCACGCTGATCGGCGACGGCATGGCCCCGCTTGCCGCCTGCCGCGCCGCCCTGGTCGAGGCGCTCACCGACGAGCGCGAAGTCGCCGCGGCGCTGATGGAAGTGGTCGGCGCGACCTTCGGCAAATAGCGCATGAACGCAACGCGCGAACCGGCGGAAATTCCCGGCTATCAACTGGCGGTGGCCGCCGAGTCGCTCTATCTGGTCAACCTGATGCTGGCGCCCGGACTCGCCTTCATGCCGCTGGCGTGGCTATGGCTCAAACATCGCCGGGACGCCGCGCCGCTGGCGCGTTGCCATCTCGACCAGACATTCCGGGTCAGCCTGATCGGCGGCACCGCCATCGTGGTAGCCATCGCGCTGGTCATCGCCGCCGGCGGGCTCGACTGGGCATGGACCTGGGTGATCGTGGTCCTTTACTTCACTCTCATCCACTCCACCCTGATCATGTTCGGCATGGTCGGGCTGGCCAAGGCGCTGTCGGGCAAGCTCTACGTCTATCCACTCATCGGCAGGCGCTGCGATGAATGATCCGGCGTTGGCATCTGCGACACGCGCCGATCGTCGGCAGCGGCGATAGTGGAAGAATTCGTCGGCGAACTGTGGCACAAGCTGATTTCGCGCGCCGCCTCGCGCGAGCATGCGGCCGCCGCCGTCGAACTCGCTGCGGTGGAAAAGACCCTCGGCGTGATGTTCCGCGCCATGGGCGGCGACCCCGGGCTGCGCGTCGCCGCGGCCCAGCACCGGACGCACGGCGCGCGCCGGCGCTGGGTCGAGCGCCTTGCCGGCAGCGGCGAACGCGATGCCCCGGCCAGCCGCGACGATGAAACACTGAGCCTGCCGCCCTCCATCGCCTGCTTCGCCGATGCCGCGCTCAACCGCGATCTTTACCTGTGGCTGGCCGCCCTGGCCGCCGAATACCGGCCAGGCGACGACTGGCTTGCCGGCAACCAGCGCGCCACCCGCGCCGTGCTCGCGCGTTACCCCGGCCTGCGCAGCCGTTACGCCGCGCTCGTCGAAGCGGCGATCGCCCTGCGCGGCGCGCCGGAGAAACTGCCCGCCGACGAAGCCGCAGCGGAACTGGCCATCCGCGCCGCCCTGCGCGAGCCGGAGCGGCCGGTTCGACTGCCTGCGGTCAAACGCCCGCCGCGGCCGGTGCCGCTGTGGCTGGTGCCGCAACCGCCGCGCCAGGAAACGCGCAACGACAGCGCAGGCGACACGGCGCAAAGCGCCACCGGCCGAACTCAGGACGGCGGTGCGAAACGGCGCCGCGCCAGACATGTGGACGCCGGCGATGGCAAGGACGGCTTCCTGCTGATGTTCCGCGCCGAGAGCCTGTTCTCCTGGGCCGAATACGTGAATGTCAATCGCCCGCAGGACGACGACGAGAACCAGGATGCGCTGCGCGCCGCCGACGAGATGGACGAGCTCGCCATCCGGCGCGGCGGCAAGGCGGGCGCCTCGCGCGTGCGTTTCGACCTCGACCTGCCGAGCGCGGCGACCGACGACCTGCCGCTGGGCGGCGGCATCAGGCTACCCGAATGGGATTTCCGCCGCCGCATGTTGCGGCCCGACTATTGCCGCATCCAGCCGATGCTGGCACGCGACGCCCGGCCGGCTGCGCTGCCCGAGCGGCTGCGCGGCACCGCCAGGCGCCTGCGCGCGCAGTTCGCCGCGCTGGCGCCTGGCCGCCAGTGGCTGAAGAACCAGCCCGACGGCAGCGAACTCGATCTCGATGCCTGCGTGCGCGCCAGCAGCGACCGCCTGGCCGGCCACGGCGCATCGGCCGGTGGCTATCTCGCCCGGGTGCGCACCACGCGCGACATGGCCTGCCTGGTGCTTGCCGACCTGTCGCTATCGACCGATGCCTACGTCTCCAACGAGCATCGCGTGATCGACGTGATCCGCGACTCGCTGCTGCTGTTCGGCGAGGCGCTGTCCGCCACCGACGATGCCTTCGGCATGGTCGGCTTCTCCTCGCTCAAGCGCGAGAACGTGCGCATGCACACGATCAAGGAATTCGCCGGGCGCTTCGACGCCATGGCGCGCGGGCGCATCTGCGTCTTGAAGCCCGGCTACTACACCCGCATGGGCGCGGCGATCCGCATGGCATCACTCATCCTCGGCGAACAGCGCCGCACGCAGCGCCTGCTGCTGCTGCTCTCCGACGGCAAGCCGAACGACTACGACCATTACGAGGGCCGCTACGCCATCGAGGACACGCGCATGAGCCTGATCGAGGCGCGCCAGGCTGGCCTCAAGCCGTTCTGCGTCACCATCGACCGCGAAGGCGCAGACTACCTGCCGCACCTGTTCGGCCCGGCAGGCTACACCATCCTGCGCCAGCCCGAAGAACTGCCCAGGCGCCTGCCGCTGCTCTACGCCCAGTTGCGCGAGCAGTAGCGGGGGCCGGCCTTGCGCCTGCCGGGCCTCGCAGCCGACTGCCCGGAAAGCCGCGCTGGATGGACTTCTCCAGCCATGCCCTGCCACGAGCCACGCTGCATGCGCCGTTGCGCGATACCTGCTCGCAGAGCGCCTATCCACGCGGCTCGCCGGCCATCGGCTGTTGCGCGGCGAGTACCCCGGACGCGGCTCAATAGCCGTAGTTGAACGGCGAGCCGCCGGCCGGCTTCGGGCTTGGCTTGGCCGCCCCGGCACGCACCACATGCCAGACGCCGCCGGAGTTGTCGCCGGTCATGTCGCCGGGCTTCTGGTCCGGCGCGTAGAAGTACAGCGGACGCCCCTTGTGGGCGATCTGCTTGCTGCCGTCGTCGCGCGTGATGACGCTGAAGTCGCCGCCGGCGGCGCCGTCGCCGGTTGCGCCCAAGGGCGGCCAGACCCCGGCACATGCGTCGTTGCAGGCGCTCTTGCCGGCGCCGGCCGGATCCTTGTCGAAGGTGTAGAGCGTCATGCCGCGTGAATCGACCAGCACGCCGCCCTTGAACGAGGCGGCGCCATCGGCGGACACGTTGCTGCTGGCGCCGAGCGCTGCCATGGCCAGCAGGGTGGAAAGACAGATTGCGTGCTTCATTGACTTCTCCTTGTCGGGTTGGTGATTGCGGCCGGTCTTGTCGTCATCGCCGCCGCGTTCTCGGGTGACGATACCCTCGCAGCAGGTTGCGTGCCATCCGGCGCCGCGGTCGGCGCGTGCGGCCCGCGCACCGCCAATTTACTGATAGACCGGATTGATGACGATGTCGACATCGCAGCGGCCGTTGCGCATGCACAGGTTGCGGTGCATGCGATCCTCCCACTGGCCGCCGCCGCTGCGCGCCTGCTGCGGCCGGCCCGCGGACTGGGTGCAATCGGGCAGCGGGCTCGCCGTGACGCGGCCTTCGTAGCCCCAGGTCTGGTTGTTCCAGTTGATCCAGTAGCGCCCGTTCGGAACCGGCTGGCCGCAGTTCATGATGTCGAGCACCACCATGCCCGCGAGGTTCAGGTGTTCGCCATTGACGTGGATGTTGCGCTGGCCGGCCTGTGCCTGGGCCTGTGCGTGGCCAGCGCCGAGCAGCGCCGCGGTCAGTGCGATTGCCAGCAAATTGCGCCTGGTGTTCATGATCGTCTCCTTGCAGGTTGTCGGGTTCCGCAAGCGGTGCATCGCAGCTTGCATGCCACGCGAAAAGCGTGCGATCAGTCACGCTGCGGCGGGTGGCGGCGGGGACAGGTGCACGATTTGGGGCGCGCGTCCGGAACACCTGCACGCGCTGGGGCAGCCGGCGGCTGCGGCTACTCGTCGGCGGGCTTGGACAGGCCGTGTTTCTCCAGCCGGTATTGCAGCGTGCGGCGGCTGATGCCGAGCAGGCGCGCCGCCTCGGTCTGCACGCCGCGCGAGCGCTGCATCGCCTCCTCGATGATCAGGCGTTCGAGCGCATCCAGATTCAGTTCGCCGCGCCACAGCCGGTCGAGCGGGCCGGCCTCTGCATCCGGCGCCGGCGCGGACACTTCGCGCAGCGCCTCGGGCAGGTCGCCGGGCTCGATGCGCGGGCCGCGACAGAGCACCACACAGCGCTCGACCAGGTTTTCCAGTTCGCGCACGTTGCCGGGGAAGCCGTAAGCCTTCATGGCATCGAGCGCCGCATCGCTCAGGCCTTCGACATGCTTGCGATGCAGCGCGTTGGCCTTGGCGAGAAAGTGCTGCGCCAGCAGCGCAATGTCCTCGCGCCGTTCGCGCAGCGGCGGCAGCGGAATCGGGATGACATTGA
This sequence comes from Candidatus Methylophosphatis haderslevensis, assembly GCA_016711925.1. Classification (GTDB taxonomy): domain Bacteria; phylum Pseudomonadota; class Gammaproteobacteria; order Burkholderiales; family Rhodocyclaceae; genus Methylophosphatis; species Methylophosphatis haderslevensis. The sequence goes on along the minus strand of JADJSA010000013.1, from coordinate 22,003 downwards.
GCCGGTAGTACAAATCCTCGCGGAAGTGGCCGGCCTTCACTTCGGCCTGCAGGTCGCGGTTGGTCGCGGCGACCAGGCGGAAATCGGCCCGCAGCGTGGTGCCCGAGCCGAGCCGCTCGAAGGTTTTCTGCTGCAGCACGCGCAGCAGCTTGACCTGCACCGGCGCGGCGATCTCGCCGACCTCGTCGAGAAACAGCGTGCCGCCGTCGGCCTCCTCGAAGCGCCCCTTGCGCAGCGCGGCCGCGCCGGTGAACGCGCCCTTCTCGTGGCCGAACAGTTCCGCTTCGAGCAGGCTCTCCGGCAGCGCCGCGCAATGCACCTTGATCAGCGGGCCGGCGGCACGCGCGCTGCGCGCATGGATCGCCTCGGCGACGAGTTCCTTGCCGGTGCCGCTCTCGCCCAGGATCAGCGCGGTGGCCTCGCTGTCGGCCACCGCATCGACGGTCTCCATCACCCGCCGCCAGGCCGGTGCCGCGCCGACCGCGCGCTCGAACTGGTACTGCGTCTTCAACTGCTTGCGCAGCGTCACGTTCTCCTGCTGCAGCCGGTGCGTCTGCAGCACCTTGCGCAGGGTCACCAGCAATTCATCGACATCGATCGGCTTGAGCAGGTAGTCGTGGGCGCCGAGCTTGAGCGCCTGCTTGGCGGTGTCGACCGAGCCGAACGCCGTCATCATGATGACCGGCAGACCCGGATGCGCCTCGCGCATCTTCTCCAGGAAGGCGATGCCGTCCATGTCGGGCATGTTGAGGTCGCTCAGCACCAGGTCGGGCGGCACCTGCAGCCAGGCACCGAGCGCAGCCAGCGGCGAGGCGAAGTGGCTGGTCGAGAAGCCCTCGAGTTCGAGGATGCGTCCGAGCTGGCGTGCCTGGCCGGCATCGTCCTCGACAATCGCAACGCGCGGCGCCGGCGGGTTTGCGGATGTCATGCGGCCCTCGACAGTTGGGTGAGCGGTGCGGGCAGCACGATGCGAAAGACGCTGCCCGCACCCGGGTGCGGATGCATGCTCAGCGTGCCGCCATGCGCTTCGACCAGCCGCTTGCTGAGAAACAGGCCGAGGCCCAAGCCGTGGGCGCGCGTGGTCTGGAACGGTTCGAACAGCAGCGCGTGACGCTGCGGCGGGATGCCGCTGCCGGTATCGGCTACCTCGATCACCAGCCGGCCATCGTCGGCCGTGGTGCGCACTTCGACGCTGCCGCGTGCCGGTGTCGCCTCGATCGCGTTCTTGACCAGGTTGACCAGCACCTGTTCCATGCGCCGCACATCGGCGTTGACGGTCACCCCGCCGTCATCGTAGCGCGCGCGCAGATCGATCTCGCGGCTACGCGCCAGCGGCCCGAACAGCTTGACCACATGTTCGATCGCACCGCGCAGGCTGGTCGATTGCAGTTCGATGCGCGGCTCTTTCGACAGGTCGGCGAAATCGCGCACCACCTGCTCGAGCCGATTCACCTCGTGCTGCATCGACGACAGATCCTCGGCCAGCTCGGCGCTCGGCACCGCCTGCTCCGCCGTTCGGGCGCGCCGCTTCAGGTAATCGATGGCGAGCGTCAGCGCGTTGAGCGGGTTGCGGATCTCGTGCGCCACGCTGGCTGCCATGGTACCCATCAGCGCCAGGCGCGACTGGCGCGCGTGCGCGGCCCGCGCCCGGCGCACTTCGCGCGAGGCGTACCAGAGCAGGCCGCCAATCGACAGCACCAGCGCGGCGAATGTCAGCGCGGTGACCCACATGATGTTGCGATTGACGGCGTGCAGCGTGGCGTAGGTGGGATCGAGGTTGCGATAGACGACCACCGCGCCCCACGGCTGCCCGCCCACCCTGAGCGGCACCGCGACGCAGAAGTTGCGCACCCCGTCGACGGTCTCGTAGGAGCGCGCCTGGCTGCCGCCCAATGCAGTCAGCATGATCGGCAGGGCTTCGGGTTTCTCCAGATTCTTGCGCCGCATGGCGGCCAGCACCGCACGATCGCTGCGGCTGACGCGGATGTTGAACACATCGCCCATCAACTTGTAGCCGTCGATTAAATCCTGCGTCGTGCGCAGCGCCTGCTGTTCATCCGCATTGTCGAGCGCGTTCTGCACCAGCGCCGCGACGTGGGTGGCGAGCGTCTCGCTGGTGCGCTCGAGCGTATCGATCTGCGCCTGCAGCGCGATTTCCTGCTGGCGATTGACCAGCACGACCAGCCCCACGGCCAGAATTGCCAGCGCAACTGCGAATGCCAGGTTGGCGACGTAGAGTCGCCTCGATCCGATCATCGTCATAGTCGTCCCCGCGCGCCGCGACCGTCGGCCGGATTGTCCCGCCGATCGGGCGCTTTCGCCAGGCTGTCGACGCAAGTCGCGGTCCAGCCGTTTTCGTGCGGAATTGTGCACCGAATGGGGCAAGCCCGTGGATGCGCGGTTCCGCGCAACATGGACGGCGGCCGATCGGATACCGCATCGGCCGCCCCCTGCCCTGTCAGCCGCATGGAATGGCGTTCTGCAATGGCATCGGGCCACGAGCCAGCAACCATGCGCCTTTCAGGCCGGCATCAGCTGCGAGGTCCGCTGCATGCGGCTTGCGGACGGTTGCGATTTCCGTCAATTCGCCGCACCATGGCGGCGCAATCTCGCCTGCCGCAATCGCCAAACGCCTTCGATGCGCCCGACCACACAGACTACCGCCGCCGAACGCCGGATATTGCGCTGGTTTCTCGCCGCGCTGGCGGTTGGCGCCGTGCTCTTGCTCGGATTCACCTGGCATGACCGGCGGCGCGCCTGCGAGACGGCTTGCCATGCCCGCGGCGCAACCGCCGGCGAACTGCGCTTCAACGGCGGCGGCCGCTGGAACCTCGGTTCGTATTGCGAATGCATCGGCTCGCCGGCACCGCGACCACCGGTTGCGCCGCCGTGACGACCGATGCGCCGATGGCGCGCCCCGTTCTGCTATGACGCATGTCGCGATCGAGCCGTTGTTCCACCACGCCGGGCTGACCGAAGCGGTGGCGCGACTGATCCATGTCGAGTTCTGGCAGGAATCCGGTGGCATGACGGTCGCCGACCTGGTCAGCCACCTGCGCAAGACCCACGATCCGGCGCGCCTGCCGCTGTGCCTGATCGCGCTGCACGAGGGCGAACTGGCCGGCACAATCAACCTGATCGACAACGACGACAGGCAGCGCACCCACCTGCATCCGTGGCTGGCGGCGCTGGTGGTGGTGCCCGCGTTGCGCGGCAGCGGCATCGGTACGCGCCTGGTGCGCGCGCTGCTCGACGAAGCCAAGCGGCTAGGCTTCGCGGCCGTCTATTTCGGCACTGACGGCCCGGGCTTTTACACGCGCCTGGGCGCGCAGGTGCACGAGCAAGTTAGCAGCGATTTTTTCATCATGCGCTTCGATCCGCAGGCCGGCGCTTTCGACTGCGTAATACCGGTGGCACCGCAGTAGCGCCGCCTGGCGCCTCACGTTGCCGTTCCTGCTGCGCAGGCCGCCCATGGTCGGCTGCGGAATATGCCTTTCTGCTAATATCCGCGTCTGGCGGCAGGGCACCTCGGCCATTGCCCGGCTGCCAGCCCCGGCCGGCACTGGCGCAGGCGCGCCCGCGAACGACACTTTCGGAGCAGCAGGCAATGCAACGGCACAGCTTGATCGAACTGGCGATGGAACGCGTCGCGCGCAATGCGTCGAACGCCGAGCACGCAACCGAGCCCGGCGATGGCCGGCTTGGCGGCGGCGAGCAGATCCAGACGCAGACGATCCCGGGTCAGCCGCCAGCGCTTGCGCCGGCACCCATGCCGATGCGCGCTTCGTCTCTCCGGCGCGGCGGCGCTTACAGTGGCCGGACCCTCGTACTGACCGGCCTGCTCTCGGCCGTGGGCACGGCAGGTCTGACCTGGCTGGCCACCGGCTCCGCCGATCGCCGCGAGCCCGCGCTCGGGCAACCGACGGCCGCGTTGGCACCCGCTGTCTCGATGCCCCCCGCAACGCCGCCACCCGACGCACAGGTCGCAGCGGTGACGGCGGCCTTGCCGGCGCAACCGGGCGAGGCGCAGGCGCGCGCGCTGGTCGAACGCTGGCGCCAGGCATGGGCAAGCCGCGACGCCGACGCCTACCTCGACTGCTACGGCGTGGATTTCCAGCCGATCGACGGACAGTCCCGCAGCGCCTGGGCCGCGGCTCGGCGCAAGAAGCTGTCGACGCCAGCGGAAATCAATGTCCGACTCCATGACATGCGCTTCGAGCGCGTCGCGCCGGATCGGCTGCGCGCCGTGTTCCTGCAGGACTATGCGAGCGGCCGCTACCGCGAGACGGCGCGGCCAAAGACCCTGCTTTTGTCCCTGCAGGACGGCGAGTGGCGGATTGCGGGAGAATGGCAGGGCATGCCCCCGGCGTCCGCGGTCGGCAGGAGGTAAGGGGATCGGCGAAGCCGGCGCGTCATCGGAAGACTGGCGGCTTCAGCACGAACCGGAGCCTAAAGCGCGAAGCGGTAGTCGCCCGCTGCATGCAAATGCCATACTCCGTTGCCCGCCAGTTCCAGCACCTGTGAGTGATATTTCTTGATCGAAGGCCGGTGGCCGGTGCTGATCAGCGTGGTGGCGGTGGCCGCCAGTTGTTCATAGAGGCTTTCCTCGTTGGCGATGTCCATCGCGCTGGTGGCTTCATCGAGGATCGCGTAGCGGGGCGCAACGAGCAGTACCCGGGCAAAGGCCACGCGCTGTTGCTCACCGACCGACAGCACCTTTGCCCAGTCCAGTTCGGCATCGAGGCCGCCGAACTGGGCCGCGATATCCGGAAGATTGACACTCTCCAGTAAACGCAGGAGCCGCTCATCGGTGATTTGCCGATCCTGCTGCGGGTACAACAACTGGCTGCGCAGGCTGCCCAGCAGCATATAGGGCCTTTGCGGCAGAAACAGCATGTCCGCGCTATCCGGCCGGACGATGCGGCCGCTTCCCGAGTGCCACAAACCGGCGATGGCGCGCAACAGGGAGCTTTTCCCGCTACCGCTTGCACCGACGATCAGCAACCCCTCGCCCGGATCGATTGCCAGCGAGAGGTTGCTGAGCAGGATTCGGTTGTAGTTTGGAGTCTGCAAGGTGAGGTTCTCGATCGCCAGACGGGAACCCTGCAGCAAGCCGATTTCGGAGGCAGCCGGCGAACGGCCTTCCTTGCCGGTGATGAATCGGGAAAAGCTGTAGAGGCGATCGATGCCCGCCGCGAACTTGCTGAACTCCTCGAAGTTGTCGACGATCACCGTCAGCGCAGCCAGGATCGCCGAAAAAGCGCCGGCCGCCTGAATCGCCCGCCCGACCTCCAGTTCTCCCGATATCACCCGCCCGGCGATGATCGCGCTGGGCAAGACGATGGTCATGAAACTGTAGCCGTACTGGAACAGGTTGAGATTGAGCTGGGCGCGAATCAGTTTGTTGAAGTTGCCGAAAGCCGCATCGAAGTACTGGGTGACCCGCTTCGACTCCTGATCCTCGCCACGATAGAAGGCGATGGCTTCGGCATTTTCGCGAATGCGCACCAGGCTGAAGCGGAAATCGGCTTCGCGTTTGAGCTGGTAGAAGTTGAGCCCGATCAGAACCTTGCCGAATACCAGCATGGTGACCGCCGTACCGGCGATCGCATAGATCACCAGGAATACGACCAGCTCGGTCGAAATCGACCAGAGCACGCCCGAGAAGGCGACGAGTTCCAGCAATGCGCCGACCACGATCAGCAAGAAGAAGAGGGACTTCTCGGTAAAGGTTTTGATGTCATCCGCGATACGCTGATCCGGATTGTCGATCTCGGTGCTGGCGTTCAGTTCGTAGTAGGCGCGATCGTTGAAATAGCTGCCAAGGAAATCCCGGGTCAGCCAGCGCCGCCACCAGAGCGCGAGTTTGTCGCGCACGTAATAGAAAAACGCATAGATCGGCACCGCCGCGACCAGGATGGCGAGGCACTCGAGAATCGAAGTCCAGAACCGGTCGGCGTCCTTTGCGGCCATCGCCGAGGTGAATTCCCCGGTCAACTGGTTGAACAACACGGCGAACCCGGTCTGCCCAAGCAACAACGCCACCAGCAGGAGCAGCAGCCCCCTGGCTGGCCATTTTTCTTCCCGGAACCAATAGGGCAACGCGACTGCGCTGAAGCGTTGCCACAGCCGCAGATCAAAGCGGATCATGCCGTCGCCGAAAACATCGGGGAGCCTCCGGACAGCGCAACGTCAGGATAGGAAGACGGGAAATGCATCGGAACCGCTGCGAGTATCTCTGCCCGTGGCAGGCGCAGTCAATCGCGGACTTCGATGGCAGTCGGCCATGCCATCGGCCGTTAGACCGATTGCTGACCGAAGCGGCAGTTGCTAGGCTTCTCGCATCGTCATGCCGTCATCGGGCGACGCACATCCATTGCATGAAGGACCAGAATGAAACCAAACCACGCGTTCGCCATCGGTTGGACCCTGATTTTTGCATCGTTCAGCGTCGATCTGCTGGCCCAACAAGGCAACAAGGCCTGTGGCCTGATCACGCCGGCGGAGCTGGCGACGCTGGGCACCCGGTCCTCGGCCAAACCGGAAGGCACGACACTGCCGGTGAAAAAGGGCGAAGGCGGCGCGCCGGCCGATCTGGCCATGAGCGTTTGCGCGCATCCCGGCAACGGCGAATGGGACGGCGCCAACCTGACGGTGGTTTCGGCGAAGGAACGCGTCACCGAGAAGCAAATGAACGCCTGGCTCGACAGCGACCGCGATGGCGGCAAGGCCGCCGCCCCGCGCAACGAACGCAAGATCGGCCAGTCGCTGTGCTCCACCGCAACCGTGCCGGCGCGAACCGACAAGGCCGGCGCGACGGTGACGCGGACACCCGCGCAGCATGTCACGAGCTGTTCGCGCTTCGCCGGCGAGCGATTCGTATCGCTCGACGTGGTGCAGGTGGACAAGGCGCTTGCGCCACAGCCCGAAGCGGTGAATCAGGTGCTGGAGAAAGTGGTCGAACGACTCGCCGCGCAGCGGTAGGCCGGATGACGACGAGGCGCTCGCGCGGGTTGATCAAACGTGTTGGCCAGAGCGGCGCTGCGGCGTGAGTGCATCATCTGGGATTTGTCATTTGCATGGCATCCGCTTCAGCCCGGAATATCGGGCTCGACCAGTGTTGCGAGTTGCGCCAGCGACTCTTGCCAGCCGAGGTAGCACATTTCCAGTGGAATGATTTCAGGAATGCCAGCCTGCGTGACGTTCAGTTCCGTTCCGCAAACCACCGGCGTCAGTGACACGGTTACCTCGATCACGCCGGGCAGATTGGGATCGTCAAACCGGTCGGTGTAGCGGATGCGCTCATCCGGAACCAGTTCGAGGTACTCGCCGCCGAACGAGTGACCGTTGCCGCTGGAGAAGTTGTGGAACGACATTCTGAACGTCCCGCCGACGCGGGCGTCCAGATGATGCACCGTGCATGTGAAGCCGTATGGCGGCAGCCACTTGGCCATGGCGCGGGCGTCGAGGAAGGCGCGATAGACTTTCTCCGGTTTGCTGCGCAGAACCCGGTGAAGGCGAACGGTGCGATCCGACATGGCGTTGCTCCAGTGAGAGGAAGTGACGAGTAGTGCGTGCGATGCCCGATGTGAAAACTAAGGGCAACCTGCGCGAGATGGCTGACGGCGGAAGCCGAAAGTGCGTCTCCCGACTCCATTGGGCTTCGCGGTGCTCCGCTCGACCGCCGCGCGCTCTATCGAACCTTCGCGGGCCGCGAACGGGATACTCAAGCCCTGACTCGCGTCTGCCCGACATCGTGTCCTGCACGCGCTTGAGGCCCGCTCGGAAACAAGCGTTTGGGCTCTCAACGTCCAAGCCGGACTCCACAGTTGGGACACCGCGTCGGATTCAGCAATACCCCCTCGCTGTAGCCAAGATCAGAGCCCGCGAAGAGACCACCTCCCATTGGCACTTCACCACAGCTCGGGCATCGGTAGATCGCGTTCACAATGTAGGCAACCCGCGCAATGACACAAGCAAACAGCCCGAACGAACCCCACCAAAGGAAGGAAGTCGGATCGAGGTATCGCCCCGTCGACTCGACAAATATCCACCAAATCATCGGGACGAGTCCTGCAGCCAGCCACCATCGGAGCGCCCGCCTTGTCTCACGACGCCGTTCCTGAAACTCCGTACTCCAATCGGCGGGCTCTGGTTTCATTTGGCGATAGGACGGCCGTTATGTCGAGACCAACCAGATGACAGCAGGCAGCCTATCCTGCTGTCAGAGAGGTTGCGCGACTCCGCGAGTCGTTGATTCATCGCTCACCCTTTTTCAATGAGTTCGCCAGCGGCTCAGATAGGCTTCGGCGGCGCCTGCAGTCCGACATGCCGCACGTATCAAGCATACCTCGAGCGAGGCTCACGTTGCCAGCGCGAAGCGCGGCGCGAGCCGCGTTCATGTCGCAGGCCTGCAAGCCGCACAGAACGGCGCGCTCCGGCAGGGCACGGCCACGAAGCGCATGAAATGGCGCTCCTGGGCCTGCCCTGCCCGGGAACGCCTGTCCATGCGGCTCTCCAGCCAATGCAATGAAATCCGCCGTGGCTTGCAGTCGGCAGGCACTTCACTTGTGTTGTCTGCTCCACGAGAAGATCGGCCGCAAAAGGGCGGCAGCGCGCCGGCGCGGCTACTTCCAGGCGGTTTCGATCTCGGTGGTGGCCTGGGTCATCAGTTTGTGCACCGGGCAGCGCGAGGCGACCGCCAGCAACTGCTCGCGCTCGGCGTCGGACAGCGCGCCCGACAGGCTGACCAGCGCGCGCAGGCGGTAGGTGCCGCGCTGTTCGGCGGCGGCGTCGCGCTCGACTTCGACCTCGACATCTTCGAGCGCGATCTGCTTGCGTTGCGCATACCAGACCATGGTCAACGCCTTGCAGGCGGCGAGCGCCGCGTCGTACAGATCGTGCGGCGTCGGGCCGGCGTCCTCGCCGCCGTTGGGGGGCGGTTCATCGACGGTCAGCGTGTGCCGGCCGATGCGAACGGTGTGGCGCATCGGTCCGGACCGCTCGCGGGTGACGGTGATCGTCATGGCATAGCTCCTCGGGTTTGACAGCGCGCAAGTGCGCCGGCAACAACGGGATCGGCGGTCGCGTGCGGCGTCACGACGGCTGCCGCGCGGAACCGAATCGGTGACAATCAGGATACCCAACTTCCCCGCGCAGCGGCGTACGATGGGTTTACAGGCGGCGGTGCAGCACGCACAATCGACGCCGCATGCTTGCGGCTCTCAACGCTTCGTGCTGGAGGAACGATGGCACTCGAATCGACAGTCACGCTCTACCACTCGCCCAACACGCGCTCGAGCGCGGCGCTTACCCTGCTCGAGGAACTCGGCGCGCCCTACGAACTGAAGGTGCTCAACATGAAGGCCGGCGAGCAGCGCGAGGCGGCCTACCTGGCGATCAACCCGATGGGCAAGGTGCCGGCGGTGATGCACGACGGTGCGCTGATCACCGAGCAGCCGGCGGTGTTCATCTATCTGGCCGATCTGTTCCCCGCGGCCGGTCTCGCGCCGCCGATCGGCGATGCGCTGCGCGGCCCCTACCTGCGCTGGATGGTGTTCTACGGCTCCTCGTTCGAGCCGGCGGTGATCGACCGGGCGATGAAGCGCGAGCCGGCCGCGATGGCCACCTCGCCCTACGGCGACTATGACACGATGCTCGGTACGCTGACCGGCCAGTTGGCCAAGGGGACTTACCTGCTGGGCGAGCGCTTCAGCGCGGCGGACGTGCTGTGGGGCACGGCACTGGCCTGGACGACAGCGTTTGATCTGGTGCCGAAGCTGCCGGTGATCCAGGCTTACATCGAGCGCATTGCGGCACGGCCGGCGGTTGCCCGCGTGAAGGCGAAGGACGCCGAACTGGCGGCCGCGCAGGGCTGAAACCGCGCCGGTACGGCGCGGCTAGCGCGAACCCGGCCCGCTGCGCAGGGCGCGAATGCGCGCGGCGGTATCGGGATGGCTGCTCAGGTAGTCCGGCACCGTGTCGCCTTCGCGGCGGTGGGACTTCTCCAGCCGTTCGAGCATGCTCGCCAGCAGCACCGGCGACAGACCGTTTTCGCGCAGCATCTCGGCGCCGTAGGCGTCGGCCTCGTTCTCCATGCCGCGCGAGTAGCGCGCCTGCAGCAGCGCGGCGGGCGCAGCGGCAAGCAGGGTGCTGACATCGCCGATGTAGAAGGTGAGAAACATGCCGACCGCCGACCCCTGCAGCACCATGCGCATGCCATGGCGCTCGGCGGTGTGGCCGAGTTCGTGCGCGAGCACGGCGATGACTTCGTCCTGGCTGGCGGCAAGCTTGAACAACTGGTCGGTCACCACCAGCGTGCCGTCGGGCAGGGCGAAGGCGTTGGCGCCGACGGCCCCGCCGCCGTCGCGAAACAGCACCCGATGCGCGATGGCCTCGCCGCGCGGCGCACGCATCGCGGCAAAGCGGCGGATCAGCGGCTCGACTTCCTCCGGCGGCAGCTTCGAGGGTTTCATCAAATGGTCGTCGATGAATTCCAGCGTCTGCTCTGAGATCAGTTTTACCGCACTCTCGGGCACTGCCGGCGCGGCCAGGCGCGCGCCGAGCGGCAGGCCGTAGAAGTAGCCGGCCAGGGTCAGCGCCACGAAGGCCAGGCAGGCCGCGGCGACCATGCGCCAGTCGAACTGCCAGCGCACATGACGGCGGTCGCGGTGCCCGCTGGCGGCGAGCAGCCGGGCGAGGTTGGCATGGTCGCGCACCTCGCAGAAGGCGCCGTCGGAAAAGGTGATCAGGCGCGGCGCGGCACCCATCGGCTCGGAGATGCGCAGTTCGGCAAGCGCGGCCTCGCGCTGCGCGGTGGCGCCGCTCATGTGCAGGCGATCGTTGCGAAAGCTCAGGCGCACCGCATGTTGGCGCGCGCTGTGGCCGTCGAAGAACACCGCCTCGACGGCGGACGCCGCGATACCGTTGCCTGCGGCCGGATCGCTCACAGCGCGATGTCGATATCGAACACGTCAGCAGCACCCTCGCCGGTGGCGCTGACCTGCTGCTGCTGGCCGGCGACGAATTCGTCGAGCGGGCCGGCGGCCAGCAGCGAGACCGATTCGAGCCGGTATTTGGCAAGCCGGATTGCCGCGAACGGCTGATACAGACCCAGCGTTAGCACGACGCCGATCAGGTTGGTGATGAAGATGAAGAACAGCCGCCCGGGCGCGACATGGCTGTCGAAGCGGTGCGGCCCGACCTGGGTGTGGTTCCACACCAGGTTCTGCAGCTTGGCCATGACATAGGGCTGGACGAAAAGGAACAGCAGGAAAATGGCGAGCGGAATCAGCGCCGCGGTGGCCGGGTTGAGCTTGGCGCCGAAACCGCCGACGGCCCCGGCCACCACGACGCCGAGGATCAGGATGCCGATCACCATCAGATAGACGCGGTAAAAGCCGCCCACCGGCGCATCGAAGGTGAATGGCGTTGTGCCGTAGCGGGCGTAGCGGTGCTGGTACTGCTTCAGGCGCTGATGCCACATCGGGCCGAGCAGGTAGAGCGTGATCATGGTGAGAAACGGCCACAGCAGGAAGACGCGGTAAGAGCCGCCCTGGCTGCCGTCGAATGCGAAACGCAGGCCCGACCAACTGGTGTTGTGGGCGCGAAAGCGCAGCGAACGCTGCAGCAGAATCGGCATCACGCCGGCAAGCACCAGGCCGACCAGCAGACCGATAACCGGCGCGAACTGGAGCGCCAGGTTATACACCACGAACAGCACGAACATGATCAGCCGGCCTTTGAGAATCGCCCGCGGATCGCCGTGATAGTCGAAACTCGCGCCGGCCAGCGAGGTGTTGCGGTAGAAGTACTGCATCCGGCGCACCTTGGCCCAGGCCGAATAGATGCCGAAGGTGACGATGGTCAGCAGCAGGTTGACGATCCAGATGCCGAAATACTCGCCGCCGCGTCCGGTAAACACCAGCGGCAGCGGCAGCGGCTCCGGCGCCCCGGTGCTGCGAAACGGCGCCGGAATCGTCAGGTCGCCACGGGCAGGCGGCAGCGTGGGTGTGTCGTGCGAATCGGGGTTCGGGGGTTCATGGCGGACTCGGTGAGGGTGGCGCGCCATCATCGCAGAACCGCCGGACTCATGCAATTGGTCTATGCGGATCGGTCGCCCGGTGTTGCGCCGGAGCCACGGTAGCCTGGCGCCGCAAACCGGTAAAACTTGATCCGTGTCAGACACCGGCGGGCGCAGGCACGACACAATCGCGGCAGATGTCCTCTGGAGTCCCCGCCATGTCTGGTCGCCGGATTGCGCTTGCGCTCATTGCCTGTTGCCACGCGCCGCTCGTGCTGGGCGATGAAACCGCGGCCGGGCGCGCCCTGTACGAGTCGCGTTGCGACGCGTGCCACGACAAGAGCGTGCACAATCGCGCGGCGCGCAAGTCGCGCAACGTCGGTGAGATACGGCAATGGGTGTCGCGCTGGAACACCGAACTCGGTGGCGCGTGGACCGACCCGGAGATTGACGCCGTCACGCGCTACCTGAACCAGCGGTTCTACAAGTTCCCCTGCCCGCCCGCGATCTGCAAGCGCGACAAGGCGTAGCGCCCCGATCCACACGATCCAGGCTAGCCGCTGCCGGAGTTGCCGGCCTGCCGGCCGATCCGCCACATTTTGTGCCACCCGGCGACGCGCCGGCGGGTCATTTCGCCCATTGCGCAACGCAAAACATTAAGCCAGCTTACAAATGCGAATCGATCATCGTAACTAATTGAAATGTCGTGCATATCAGACATTCCGCATTTACTTTAGTAGTAGTATTCTGCGCCTCGGGGATTGCGGCTTCAATGAAACTCGAGGAGATGACAATGTATTTACACATCCTGGCCAGGTGCCGTGACGGTGGCAGCGCCGCCGTCGTTCATTGGATTCGAGCCGGCCTGCTGTCGATGCTGCTGGCGTTCGTCGGCATGGCAAGCGCGCAGGCGGACGAACTGAAAGTTTCGCAAAGCAGCGTTTCCGTCGCAGTCGGGGCGACGACAAGGGTTGGGGTCTCCGGCGCCAGCGGTACGGTGAGCGTGCGCAGTGCCGATACGCGGATCGCGACGGCCAGTTACGCCAACGGTTCGGCAACCATCAGAGGCGTGCTGGCGGGCAAGACGACGGTTACGGTTTCCGACCGGCGGTCCAGACGGCCGATCGAAGTCACCGTTACCGGCAGCACCGCCAGCCTCACGGTTTCGCCGACCAGCCTGACGCTGGCGGTGAATGCGACCGGGCAAATCCAGGTTTCCGGCGCCAGCGGCACCGTAACGCCGCGCAGCGGCAATCGGCTGGTGGCCACGGTAAGTTACGCCAACAATGTGGTCAGCGTGCGCGGGCTCACCATCGGCAGCACCAGCATCACGGTGGAGGACAGCCGGAGCACTCGCAGCGTGGCGGTCAGCGTGACCGGCACGACCGGCGGCGGCGGAACCGGCACCTATGCGCTGCTGGCATGGAACGATCTCGGCATGCACTGCGTCGATGGTTCCGACTACTCGGTGTTCTCGATCCTGCCGCCGTACAACAACCTGCATGCCCAACTGGTGAACAAGAGCAACGGCAGCGTGGTGACCAGCGGCGTGACACTCAGCTACGAAGCCGTGGCCGACACGCGCGGTTCGATCAACACGATCAGTTCGACCAAGACCAATTTCTGGCAGTACGTGCAGTCGCTGTTCGGCGTCTCGCCCGCGCCCGACGTCGGCCTGACCGGCAATCCGACCGCATCGCGCACGCCCGCCGCAATGAAGTACAACTCGACCCAAGGCTGGTTCGAGGCGGAAGGCATTCCGATCACCCCGGTCGACGACACGATGCGCAAGAATTTCTACCCGATGGTCAAGGTCGTCGCCAAGGACGGCACCGGGAAAGTGCTCGCAACCACAAACAACGTGCTCCCGGTCAGCGACGAGATGACTTGCAAGGGTTGCCACGCATCGACGACCACCGGCAACGCCGCGCAGATGGCCGCCAAGCCGAAGGCCGGCTGGGTAAACGACGCGACGCCGGAGAAGGACTGGAAGCGCAACGTGCTGCGTCTGCACGACGAGAAGCATCTCGGGACGCCGCTTACACCAGCGCGCTCGCTGCCAAGAAGTACCAGTTGGACGGCCTAGCTCACACGGCGGATATCGGAACGCCGATCCTCTGCGCGACATGCCACGCGTCGAACGCGCTGCCGGGTACCGGCATCACCGGGCTCACGCCGTTGACCACTGCGCTGCACACCAAGCACGCGAACGTGAAAGATCCGGTGAACAGCCTGCAGCTCGACTCGATCGACAACCGCTCGGCCTGCTATCAGTGCCACCCGGGTTCGGACACCAAGTGCCTGCGCGGGGCGATGTCCAATGTGGTCGATGCCGGCGGCAATGCGGCGGTCAGTTGCCAGAGCTGCCACGGCAAGATGACGGATGTCGGCAAACCCGGCCGGGTCGGCTGGCTGCAACAGCCCAACTGCCAGTCCTGCCACCACGACGGCAAGCGTGAGACCAGCGCGCTCGACTCGGTCGGCATCCTGCGTGTGGTGGGTGACCAGCGCTTTGCGACCAACCCGAACAAGCCGGCAACCGGCTTCAGCCTGTTCCGCTTCAGCCAGGGTCACGGCGGCCTGCAGTGCGAGGCCTGCCACGGCGCAACCCATGCCGAGTACCCGAGCGTGGAAGCGAACGACAACGTGCAGAGCATCGCGCTGCAGGGCTATGCCGGAACGGTTACCGAATGCAAGGTCTGCCACGCTTCGGTGCCCAACACCACCACCGGCGGTCCGCACGGCATGCACACCATCGGCGACGCGTGGGTCAGCTCACACAAGGATGTTGCCGAGCGCAGCGGAAGCCAGTCCTGTGCCTACTGCCACGGGGCGGATTTCCGCGGCAGCGGACTGAGCCAGATCAAGGTAGCGAAAACCTTCCGCGTGGAAGGCAGCAACAAGGCGTTTGCGGCCGGCCACAAGATAGGCTGCTACGACTGCCACAACGGCCCGAACGGCGACTGATCGACAGCGCGCCAGGCTGCACCAAACCGATCGGGCAAGCAATCCCGGTCGGTTGTCTGAAAACAGCATTGCCCGCATGCCGCAGAGCCTTTATCCATGGGCTACTGCGGCATGCGTGCCTGGAGAGCGCCATTCCATGCGCCTTTCGGCGATGCCATGCTGGAGATCGCCGTTTCATGCGGCTTTGCGGCACCTGGCTTGAGAAGCCCGCCGCGTTCGCCGCCGGCGAGACCGCCGCTTAACGTCCCTGGCGCAGCACCCGCTCGGCCCAGAACAGCGCGACCAGCGTTTTGGCGTCGGTGATCTGGCCGTTCATCACCGCACTCAGCGCACCCTCTAGCGGCAGCGAGGTGACTTCGAGAAACTCCTCCTGATCCAACGCGGCGCCGACATGTGCGAGTCCGCGGGCGAGGAACATCTCGATGCGTTCGTCTGAGTAGCCGATGCACGGGTGCATGACGCCGAGATAGGTCCATTCCGCGGCCTGGTAGCCGGTTTCCTCGCGCAACTCGCGTTTGCCGGTGTCGAGAATGTTCTCGCCCGGATCAATTTTGCCGGCCGGCAGTTCGAGGAACACGCGATTGAGCGGATAGCGGAACTGGCGCTCGAACAGCAGGGAGCCGTCATCGAGGATCGCCACCACCACCACGGCGCCGGGGTGCCGCACATACTCGCGCAGCGCCTCGCTGCCGTCGGGCAGCCTGACGGTGTCGCGAAACACCTTGAGCAGCTTGCCGTCGAACACCTGCTCGCTGGCAACGGTCTGTTCCTGCAACGCCTGATTCATCGATCGCTCTCCTGTCGGCGGGGCTGCGCCTCGCGTAACGCGGGCGGAAATAGATTTGGGCAGCGGCGGGGCCACCGGTAAACGACAACGGCGGCCCACAGGCCGCCGCGCGATGTCGGTTGGAACCTCGGTTCATTGACCCCCGGTCAGCACGAAGGCGCACAGCGACATCAACTGGCCCGGCACCAGACCCAGCACGGCAATCGCCAGCGCGTTGACCGACAGCATGAAGCGCATGTCCGGCGCGGCGGCGATCGGCACATCGTTGGCCGGCTCGTCGAAGTACATCAGCTTGACCACCCGCAGGTAGTAGTAGGCGCCGATCAGCGACATCATGACCGCGAACACCGCGAGCCAGACGTGGCCCGCATGCACCACCGCCTGCAGCACCCAGAACTTGGCGAAGAATCCGACGAAGAACGGAATGCCGGCCATCGAAAACATGACGATCATCATCATCGCGGCGAACCACGGACTGCGCTTGTTGAGTCCCTTGAAATCCTCGAGATTCTCGGATTCGAAACCGGCACGCGACAGCAGCAGGATCATGCCGAAAGATGCAAGGCTGGTGAGCACGTAGGCGATCGCGTAGAACATCGCCGAACTGTAGGCGTTGGCGCCGTGATTGCCGCCATCGGTACCGATGCCGGCGAGCAGGCCGAGCAGCATGTAACCCATATGCGAAATGGCGGAATAGCCGAGCATGCGCTTGAGGTTGGTCTGCGCGATGGCGGCGATGTTGCCGAGCGCGATCGACAGCACCGCCAGGAAGATCAGCATCGGCTGCCAGTGGGTGGCCATGTCGAACATGCCGAACACCAGCAGGCGCATGGCCATGGCGAAGGCGGCGAGTTTGGGCGCCGAGCCGATCATCAGCGTAACCGCAGTCGGCGCACCCTGATAGACATCGGGAATCCACATGTGGAACGGCACCACGCCGAGCTTGAAGGCCAGCCCCGCGACGAGAAACACCAGCCCGAAGGTCAGCACCGGCGTCAGGCCCATGTGGTTGTGCAGTGCGCCGGCCACGCCGGAGATTTCGAGCGTGCCGGTGGCGCCGTAGATCATCGACATGCCATAGAGCAACAGGCCCGAGGCCAGCGCGCCGAGGACGAAATACTTCATCGCCGCTTCGGTCGCGCGCGCCGATTCGCGGTCGAGCGCGACCATGGTGTAGAGCGAGAGCGACAGCAGTTCGAGGCCCAGATAGATGGTCAGGAAATGGTTGGACGAAATCATCACCATCATGCCGAGCGTGGAAAACAGCACCAGCAGGTAGTACTCGCCGCGATCAAGGCCGCGCAACGCGTTGTAGCTGCGGCCGTAGAGCACGACCACCGCGACCGCGAGATAGACGATGAGCTTGAGGAAATCGGCCATCAGGTCGCGGATGAACATGTTGCTGAAGGTCAGCATGATGTCGCCGCCGTGATTGACGATCAGCCAGGCGGAGATGGCAGCCGCACCGACCAGGCTGAACTGGGTCAGGAAGTAGGCCAGCCAGCGGTTGGTCTTGCCGAAGAACAGGTCGGCCAGCAGCACCACGCAGGCCATGGTGAGGATGAAGATTTCCGCCGCGGCGGGAATGAAATCGGGCATCACGAAGTTCATGGTCGTCTTTCGTCCGCGCGGCTCAGAGCTTGCTCATCGCGACGTGCTTGAGCAGGTTATCCACCGAAGCATGCATGACCTCGGTGAACGGGAACGGATAGAGACCCATTGCCATCACGCAGGCAGCGAGCAGCGCAAGAAACAGGAATTCGCGGCCGTTGATGTCCGCCATTTCGGCAACATGCGGATTGGTCACCGCGCCGAACACCACGCGCTTGTACATCCACAGCGTATAGGCGGCGCCGAGGATCAGCGTGGTCGACGCGGCGAAGGCCGTCCAGAAATTGAACTGGATCGCGCCCAGCACCACCATGAACTCGCCGACGAAGCCGCTGGTGGCCGGCAGGCCCGAATTGGCCATCGCGAACAACATGAACAGCGCGGCGAACTTGGGCATTGAACTGACCACGCCGCCGTAGTCGGCGATCTGCCGGCTGTGCATGCGGTCGTACATGACGCCGATGCAGGCAAACATCGCGGCCGAGACAAAACCGTGCGAAATCATCTGCACGATCGCCCCTTCGATGCCGAGCTGGTTGAAGATGAAAAATCCCAGCGTGACAAAACCCATGTGCGAGATCGACGAATAGGCGACCAGCTTCTTCATGTCGGTCTGCACCAGCGCGACGAAGCCGATGTAGATCACCGCGATCAGCGACAGGCCGATGATGATCGGCGCCATCGCATGCGCTGCGTCGGGCACGATCGGCAGCGAGAACCGCAGGAAACCGTAGGCCCCGAGCTTGAGCGCGATCGCGGCCAGCACGATGGATCCGCCGGTCGGCGCTTCGACGTGGGCGTCCGGCAGCCAGGTATGCACCGGCCACATCGGCACTTTGACCGCGAAGCTGACCCAGGAAGGCCCAGAAGATCAGCGTCTGCGCGGTCATGCCGATCGGCAGTTCGTGCCAGTCGAGAATGCCGAACTTGCCGCCTGCTTCGAGGAACAGCCAGAGAAACGCAATCAGCAGCAGCAGCGATCCGAGCAGCGTGTAGAGGAAGAACTTGAACGCCGCATAGACGCGGTTCGGTCCGCCCCAGATGCCGATGATCAGATACATCGGGATCAGAGAAGCCTCGAAGAAGACGTAAAACAGGATGCCGTCGAGCGCGGCGAAAATGCCGTTCATCAGCCCCGACATGATGAGGAAGGCGGCCATGTACTGGGCCACCTTTTCCTTGATCACTTCCCAACCGGCCATCACCACGATCACGGTAATGAAAGCGTTGAGCAGGACGAACCACACCGAAATCCCGTCAACGCCGAGGTGGTAGTTGATGTTGAACCGGCGAATCCACGGCGAGAGTTCGACAAACTGCATTGCGCTCGTCGCGGTGTCGAAGTGCAGATAGAGCGGGATGGTCACGAGGAAACCGAGCACCGCGGCGATCAGCGCAATGCCGCG
Source organism: Candidatus Methylophosphatis haderslevensis (assembly GCA_016711925.1). Taxonomy (GTDB): domain Bacteria; phylum Pseudomonadota; class Gammaproteobacteria; order Burkholderiales; family Rhodocyclaceae; genus Methylophosphatis; species Methylophosphatis haderslevensis. The sequence goes on along the minus strand of JADJSA010000013.1, from coordinate 3,210 downwards.
TGCCATGGGCGCATTGCGATCCGACCCGGTGGCGAGCACCAGCAGGCCGCCGACTATCGGCACCCAGATCGCAAGACTGAGCAATGGTGATCCCGTCATCTCAAATTTCCGTTTGCGACAGCGCGTAGCGCGACTGCCATGAGTTCGATTTCTTCATTCGGTCCCGCTGGCTTGCTCATCCGCGGTTGTAGAACGTCAGCAGGATGAACACGCCGATGATCATGGCAAACGCGTACTGGTAGATATGGCCGCTCTGCAGCAGGCGCGTGACCTGCGACACCCAGCCAACCATGCGCGCCGATCCGTTTACCGCTATGCCGTCGATCAAGATCTGGTCGCCGCCCTTCCACAGGCCACGCCCGATCAGCCGTGCGCCCGCTGCGAAGACCATGTCGTTGAACTTGTCGAAGTAATATTTGTTGTCGAGAAGCGTATGGATCGGCTGGACGACTTTCTGAATCTTGCCGGGCAGGTCGGTGGCAAACAGGTAGAGGAAGGCGGCCAGAACGACACCGCCGAGCGCCAGCCAGAACGGCATCTGCGAGAACGAATGCATCGCCATCGCCACCGGGCCGTGAAACTCCGCAGCCATTTCAGCCATCGCCTCATGCACCGGCGCAATGTGGATCGCGCCCTTGAAGTACTCGCCGTACAACAGCGGCTGGATCTCCATGAAACCGATGATCACCGAGGGGATGGCCAGCAGGACCAGCGGCAGCCAGACCACCCAGGGCGATTCGTGCGGCTTCTGGCCGGGGCCAGACCGTGGTGATGTTCGTCGGCCGCGTGATCGTCGTGATGGCCGTGGCCATGCGCATGGCCGAAGCGCTCCTTGCCGTGGAACACCAGGAAATACATCCGGAACGAGTAGAACGCGGTGACGAAAACCCCCGCCAGCACCGCGAAGTGCGCGTAACCGGCACCCGGCAGATGCGACAGCGCGGCCGCTTCGATGATGCTGTCCTGGAATAGAAGCCCGACAGGAACGGCGTCCCGATCAGCGCCAGCGAACCGACCAGCGAGGTAAACCAGGTGATCGGCATGTACTTCCACAGGCCGCCCATGTTGCGGATGTCCTGGTCATGATGCATGCCGATGATGACCGAGCCGGCGCCGAGGAACAGCAGCGCCTTGAAGAAGGCATGCGTCATCAAGTGGAAGATCGCCGCGGAATAGGCCGAAACGCCGAGGGCGACCGTCATGTAGCCAAGCTGCGAGAGCGTCGAGTAAGCGACCACCCGCTTGATGTCGTTCTGCACGATGCCGAGAAAGCCCATGAAAAGTGCGGTCGTGGCACCGATCACCAGCACGAACGACAGCGCCGCATCCGATAGCTCGAACAGCGGCGACATGCGCGCCACCATGAAGATGCCGGCCGTCACCATGGTGGCGGCATGGATCAGGGCGGAGATCGGTGTCGGGCCTTCCATCGAGTCGGGCAGCCAGACATGCAGCGGCACCTGTGCGGACTTGCCCATGGCGCCGATGAACAGGCAAATGCAGATGACGCTGACCAGCATCCACGGCGAACCCGGAAGCAACTCGACCGTCAGGTTGGCCAGATCCTTGCCCTTGGCGAACACTTCGGCGTAGTTGAGCGAACCAGCGTAGGCGGCGATCAGGCCGATGCCCAGGATGAATCCGAAGTCACCGACCCGGTTGACCAGAAAGGCCTTGAGGTTGGCGAAAATCGCAGTCGGGCGCGTAGTACCAGAAGCCGATCAGCAGATACGAGACCTAGACCCACCGCTTCCCAGCCGAAAAACAGCTGGAGAAAGTTGTTGCTCATCACCAGCATCAGCATCGAGAAGGTGAACAGCGAAATGTAGGAGAAGAACCGGTTGTAGCCGTCATCGTCAGCCATGTAGCCGATGGTGTAGATGTGCACCATCAGCGATACCGACGAGACCACCAGCATCATCAGTGTGGTGAGCGGATCGATCAGGAAGCCGACTTCAAACTTGATGCCGCCGGCCTGCATCCAGGTATAGACAGGTCCGTCGAAGGTGTTGCCCGCCTGCACATCCTGGAAGATCACCCACGATGCGGCCACTGCCACGGCCACGCCGAGTATCGTCACCGTGTGCGCCACCCAGCGCGGAATCACCCGGCAAAACAGGCCCGCAATGATTGCGCCCGCCAGCGGCGCGAGCGGTACGAGCAGATAGAGCGACTTCATGTCCATGAAGGATTAACCCTTGAGGCCGTCGAGGTCGTCGACGTGGATCGATCGCAGATTGCGGAACAGCACGATCAGGATCGCCAATCCGATGGCCGACTCTGCCGCGGCAACCGTGAGAATGAAGAAGACGAAGATCTGCCCCGCCGTATCGCCCATGTAATGCGCAAACGCGACGAAATTCATATTGACCGCCAGCAGCATCAGTTCGATCGCCATCAGCAGGATGATCAGGTTCTTCCGGTTGAGGAAGATGCCTACCACGCCTATGGCGAACAGAACCGCACCGAGGATCAGGTAGTGCTGCAGCGACAAAGTCATTGTTCTCGTTCCCCCTGCCCGGTGATCATTCTTTGTCGACCGGCATGGACACAATGCAGATCCGGTCGTTGCGCTTCACCGCGACCTGGGCGGCCGGATCGACCCACTCGTATCCTTGCGCTTGCGCATGGTGAGGGCGATTGCGGCAATGATCGCAACCAGCAGCACCACCGCCGCAAGTTCAAACGGGTACGCGTAATCGGTGTAGATCAGACGGCCGAGTTCCTTGGTGTTGCTGTAGCCGGCCGCGGCACCGCACCATCTCCGCGAGCATCATGCCGCCGACCACCAGGCCGGGGATCAGGTTGCTCCAGAAGCCCTGGCGGATACGGTCGAGATTGATGTCGAGCATCATGACCACGAACAGGAAGAGCACCATGACCGCGCCGACATAGACCAGCACCAGCGTGATGGCGAGAAACTCCGCCTCCAGCAGCATCCACACGCCGCCTGCCGTGAAGAAGGCGACCACCAGGAAAAGCGCCGCATGCACCGGATTGCGCGCCGTGATGACGCAGCGACGCCACCACCAGGATGGCGGAGAGAAAACAGAAGACAAACGTCTTGAACTCCATGGTTATCTGTCCCCTGGGCCGGGCGGGCCGCCAGGGTCGCGCCGTCCTTCTCCTAATCAGTTCGACGGACCGGCCCGCGTCAGCGGTACGGCGCGTCGGCTTCACGATCCTGGCAATCTGCTCCTCGTTGCGATC
>JADJSA010000012.1 GCA_016711925.1 Candidatus Methylophosphatis haderslevensis | reverse complement strand
TCACGGCCTCGATTCGGCTGACATCGCCACCGCTATCCGGACCTTTGCTGACACCGCCAACCTGGTGGTCAACCGCCAGCCGCAGAGGCCGCCTGGCCATGCTGGAAGCCGGCGGCGACTTCGCCGACGGCGTCATCGGCCCACGAGGGCAACTGGCTTGGCGGCGAAACTTTCGTGTCTTCGACAGGCAAGCGGTCGCCCTTCTGCTGGAGCAGGGCGGGTCGGCTGCGGTGTTGTAGCCCCCATCTTCCGATGCGGGGGCTGCGAGGCATGGCGGCATGATTTGCACACAACAATCGATGCTGGCCCCATCAACCACCACGCAAGTGCCGATACCCGAGGCAAGAATCAAGACTTGACCCATGGACTGTTCCAGCCAGCCGCTTCGAGGTCGACCAGCAACGCCTCGGGTTGATTGCGGTTCATGACGACAACGAGATCGTCGTCCCTTGCCGCCCGGAGTACGGTCGAGGGGTTGTACTTGAGCTGGCGAATTTTGACGGCCTGCATGATGTTCTCCTTCAATGTGGGAACACCATGCAACCCAAAGACTGCGCTGCCAACCTGCGGTCTGTGCCGTGACGCGTGTGGCCGGACACACCTTCCGAATTCAATACGGGCTGCCGCGCACCCATCCGAATGCTAGAATCTGACCCTGCTGGTCATTTGGGGCGGAATTCATGCGCATCGTTCCTGTTGTCGAAGCCAAGGCTCGTTTTCGGCCCTCCTGGCCGCCGCTGAAGCCGGCGAGGAAATCGCCATCGCGCGCCGCGGCCAGATCATTGCCCGGCTGGTGCCGAATGCTTGCCGCAATGCAGCCGATGTCTTCCGGGAGTTCTGGAAGGAGGGCGATATCGACCTGACCGAGCAACCCGACGAGCATCCCGCACCGGTAGGCACCTGGGATTAAGGCCCGTGCGCTACCTGCTGGATACCAATATCTTCATCGCGGCGCTGAAGGCTCACCCCGCCGTGCGCAGTCGTCTTGAATCAACCACCGCCTCGGCACTGATACTTTCACCGGTGGTCTTGGGCGAACTCGAAACGGGTATCGAAAAGAGCAGCCGCCCTGAACACAATCGCGAGCGTCTCTCCCGGGTGGTCGACCGGATCGAAATCGCCGTGATCGACGCCGCAGTCAGTCACGCCTACGCCAGCATTCGCAGCGATCTGGAGCGCAAGGGAACGCCTATCGGCGCCAACGACTTGTGGATCGCCGCGCAGGCGCTCTCGCTCGGCGCCACCTTGGTCACCGACAATGTCCGGGAGTTTGGCAGGGTACGAGGCTTGCGTTTCGAGAACTGGGTCCAGCCGGAACCGGCCTGAGTGCCTGGCATGCCCTGCAGGCCGCAAGGTAGCGCAATCAAATTCCGCAGCAAGCCTCCGAGAAGAGCCGGATGCCTGTCGATCGGGCGCTGGCGGCAGTGTCGAGCGCGCCGCTCCAGAATTCAATTCGAGCCTGGAACCTTTTTCCTGCTAAGTCCCTACGGGCCTCGATCCGGCCGATATCGCCACCGCCATCCGCGCTTTGCTGGACACTGCCAACCTGGTTGTCAACCGGCCGGCCGCCGAGGCCGGGCTGGCCATGCTGGAAGCCGGCGGCGACTTCGCCGACGGCGTCATCGCCCACGAGGGCAACTGGCTTGGCGGCGAAACCTTCGTGTCGTTCGACAGGAGAGCGGTCGCCCTTCTGCTGGAGCTGGGTGAGTCGGCTGTTGTGCTGTAGCCCCCCATTCTCCGATGCACGGGCGGCGAGGCAGGGTGGCATGCTTCGCAATCAACCATTGATGCTGGCCCCTTCAATTGCCACGCGACTGCCGATACCAGAGGCAAGACTTGACCCATGGCGCCAGATCAAGCGGAGAGACCTCCTCACGGCTCACGCTTGAGGACCGCCTTGATATCGAGCGTATCGCGGTCGAGCACCGCTACGGCGCTCTTGCTCGGACCGTCGAACAGAATCGCGCCGACCTTGTCCGCCGGCCCGATCTCGGCGACCTGGGGCGTAAGCAATTTCTTCTCTGCCATTGTCAGCCCGCGGACCTCGTCGATCGGCTTCAACTGCGAGCGAATCGCCGAGTGCGCCTGCTCGTACGGTTTGAAGTAGCGCGGCATCTGCACGACATCCTTGCCGGTCGCGAAAACTGCTGATTCGACGATCCGTTTGCGTTCGTCCTCGTTCTCCGGAAGGGGTGCCCAAACCCAAAGCGGCGCGGCGAACGGGCCGGGCACGAAAGCCGGGTTGTCCTTGCGCGCGGCTTCCATGTCTTGCTCGTCGATGTCTGAAGCCGCTACCAGTTCGAGTCGATCCACCGAGAACGTATAGTACAGCGGCCGGCCCTTCCACAGGTCAGCGTGCCGTAGCCGAGCGCCAGCAACTGGATCAGCCAGAATCACCGCCAGGTCGCGACGAAACTCCACCCTAGGCTTGTTCGGGTTGGCGATCACCAAGGTCGCGAGCGGGCCGAGGCCCACATCTACCATCACCATGATTACCGCAACCGGCAGCGCGCCGACCAAATACCAGCCTGGCCATATAAACTCACCTGGCATAGAGAATGCCGAGCACGACGGTCAATGCAACTGCACTTGCCAGGAAGTGCAACGAGAACGCTCTGGCTCTGAAATTCATGTTACCGCTTCCTCGAACGATAAAAGACAGCGCGAGGGCGGCTTGTCTTCCTCAACCTCTGCAGTCGATTCCAACCGCGTAGAACGATTGACGCAAACTGCTTTAGTTCAAGGCCGATCCTTGAGTTCGCTCTACGACGAAATCACTTGCACTCGGCCGGGGCAAAACGGGCCAGCAGCGCAGCGGCCGGTGCCGTTGTCGGCATCGCAGGTACTCGAGCAGCAGCCGTAGCAGTCGGAAGCCGATGCGCAACCCCAATCGATGGCACCGGTTTGGCCCGCAGCATCCGCAGCAGCCAGAGTAGTCGGAACCGGCGGGTTGCCGACCATTACCGACGGCGTCAGCGTAATCTGGTTCGCGCCGGCGGTAATAGTACCGACGTTGTTTTGGTCAAACGTGATCGTGATCACGCCTGAGTGATTCGCGACGGCAATATTGCTGACATACTTCGACGCAGGCGGATTTGCGGTGACTTGCGCCACGTACGCCGTAACGCCGTTCATGCCGTCAGCCGAGTACATTGTGGTCAAGTCTTGCTTGATTGCGGCAGCCAAATTCAGGCCTTCCGTAATCTTCGCACGCACCGTGTAGTCCTGATACGCCGGCAGCGCAACCGCAGCCAGGATGCCGATGATCGCGACCACGATCATCAGTTCGATCAGCGTAAAGCCCTTTTGAATCTGTTTCATGTGCTTCTCCTTTTTGGGTTGTTTGAGGCGCTCTGGCGCTCGGGTATCCCTAACGCAGAGGCCGTGCCAGCCTCCAAAGAAATGGCGTTTTCCTTCAGTATTTCAGTGGCTTGCCAAAACCGGCGTGATGCACTTCACAGCCGTTTCTGGGGCTTGGGTGACGAATCTCGTCACCCCCCTGCCCTGAACGGTCCCGCACTAGCGCGAGACATCTCTTCGGGCCGTCAGATCATATCTATGGCATCGGCTGCGCTGAGGCAACCGCAAGCGCTTTCGCCTCACCGGATGCGCCGCGGAGGGTATGTTACCCGAAATGGCGCGACCGCCGGTACCGCTGCGAGCGCCCACCCGATCGATGCGCCGAGTTCCCTGGGCAGATCGCGCCACGGACAGCCGGTACGCGCCTGCCATGGCACCGCTTCGACGGCCATGGGATTGTCGGCCGCTGTCCGCCCTGATCACCGGTTTTGCCCGGTAACAGCGCTCCATTCGCTCGAATTGATCGTCACCGTAACCAAAGACGTTCCCCTCCTGAACCCCGCCGAGCCAGTGGCGCCCCAACCCGCGCCCCCCGGGGGGCCCTCCCCCTGCAACGCTTGGAAAGGAACGCTTTTCGGGAACCGGCAACGAAACGTTATGAGCCGTGCCCGCTGAATGTCAGCTGCGGTAGTCGGCGTTGATCTTCACGTAGTCGTAGGAAAAATCGCAGGTCCACACGGTGGCCCCCGCGCCGCCGCGGCCGAGGTCGACGCGGATGGTGATCTCGGCCTGCCGCATGACGCGCGCGCCGTCTTCCTCGCGGTAATCCGGATTACGGCCGCCGTCGCACGACACCAGCACGTCGTCGAGCCACATGCGGATGCGGCTCACGTCGAGATCGGCGATGCCGGCGTTGCCGATTGCCGCGAGTATGCGTCCCAGATTGGGGTCGCTGGCAAAGAAGGCCGTCTTGACCAGCGGCGAATGGGCAATCGCATAGCCGACCGCCTTGCATTCCGCACGGTTGTCGCCGCCTTCGACCACAATGCGGATGTACTTGGTGGCGCCTTCGCCGTCGCGCACGATGGCCTGCGCCAGTTCGCGGGCAACGTCGGTCAGCGCCTCGGCCAGCAGCGCATAATCGGCGCTCGACTCGCCGATCTCCGCGCCGCCGGCGCCGCCGGTGGCAATCAGGATGAACGAATCGTTGGTCGAGGTATCGCCATCGACCGTGACGCAGTTGAACGATTCGTCGGCCGCCTCTCGCACCATGCGAGCCAGCGCGGCTTGCGAAACGGCGGCATCGGTGGCGACGAAACCCAGCATGGTGGCCATGTTCGGCCGGATCATTCCCGCGCCTTTGGCGATGCCGGTGATGGTGATCGTGCGCCCGCCGATGTCGATCTGCCGCGAGGCCGCCTTGGCCACGGTGTCGGTGGTCATGATGGCGTGCGCCGCTTCGAACCAGTGGTCGGCACCGAGGTCGGCGATACAGGCCGGCAGGCCGGCCTCGATGCGCTCGACCGGCAACGGTTCGAGAATCACGCCGGTGGAAAACGGCAGCACCTGCTCGGGCCGCAGCGAAAGGTGCTGCGCCACCGCGGCACAGGTAGCGCGCGCGGCCAGCCAGCCGGGTTCGCCGGTGCCAGCGTTGGCAACGCCGGTGTTGATCAGCAGCGCGCGTATCTCGCCCGGGCGATCGGTGTTACCGAGGTGGCGCTGGCAGACTTGTACCGGCGCCGCACAGAAGCGGTTGCGGGTGAACACGCCGGCCACTCGCGCGCCGGCCGCCAGTTCGATCAGCAGCAGATCCTTGCGATCCAGCTTGCGGATGGCGGCTTGGGCAATGCCGAGCCGCACACCACGGACCGGCTTGAGTTGCGATGCAACAGGCGTCTGGTAGTTGACGGGCATGAGGTCTCCGGTTCGCTTGGCGCAGGAACACGCCGCAGCGGATGATAGCGCAAGGCGATTCCCCGTTCTGCGCGGCCAGCGAACGCAAGCGTTGCGCCGAACCACCGAGTGGCGGGAACGGGGAGTCATGGGGGCGTCGAAAAAGTTCCGATCCATTTACAATTCTTGTCATCGGAACCGGGGGTCAGGTCGTTTAACTCGTCGCAGCGAACAAATATCGCTGATTCTCTGCCAATTAAATCAATGGAGTGCATCATGGCCAAGCGCAAAAAGGGTAAGGGCAAGAAGCATTAATGCCCGCGACAGGCTGTGCCTGTCCGAGTCGAAGCAAAAAAGCAGGCGTCAGTCTGCTTTTTTGCTTTTTGGCACAATCCGACCGCATCCAGCCGTCCGTTTTGATCATGACCGCCGAACTCCGACGCCCGTTTCGACCCCGTGACTTTCTCGGTTTCCTGGTCGGACCGGCGATTTTCGCCATGCTGGCGATGGTGGTTCTCCAGGAACTGCTCGGGGCCGCGACGACCTGGCTGGTTATCCAGATCGGCCGCGACATCGCCGAAGAGCATGTCACGGCAGGCGACTTCGTCTGGATCATCATCGCCCAGACCTTCTCGTACCTGGCCGGAGCGGCAAGCTGGATTTTCTCGGAGCGCGTCGGCTTCGGCGCCTACGGCCGCTACATGCTCCACTTCGCGCGGCAGAATCGCTTTCAGACCGCCCTGCTCGGGGATGCCGGTGCGCGCGAGAAGGCCGAGCCCTTCCTGACCAGCGAGACATTCCACATCTGTTTCGATCTGATGAATGACCTGCAGTTCTACCTGCGGCTGTTCTTCAATCTGGTGTTCAACGCGCTGGTGCTCGGCGTCGAAATCGATGCCGGTCTGCCGCTGGCGTTCGCGGTGGCGTTTGTGATTCTGGCGACGCTGCAATGGTTCCTGCGCAAGCCGCTGGCCAACGCCTTCCTGCACAACCAGCGCATGACCAACCGGATGACCGCGCGCACCTACAACGCGTGGGACAACATCCTGACCGGCAACCGCTACAACTTCGCGCTCTGGCATCGCGACTTTCGCCAGCGACTGGACCTGGCGTTGCGGGCACAGATCAGGGCGATTCTGGCGCGCGAAGGGTGGAGTGCGATCAGCGGCGTGATCGCGCTGGTGCTAGTGCTGTCGACCACCGCCTGGGTGGCGATCCAGGACGCCGGCAATACCGCACTGCTGATCGGCCTGGCTGCCACCTTGCCGCGGCAGATCGAGATGACGCTGGACATGCATCAACTGACCACCGGCTTCAACGACCTGGTGGCGGTGTGGGCGCGCATCCGCGGTGTCTGCGAGCACATCCGGCCCGACCCCGATCCGGGCTTCGCAGCGCGCATCGGCTTCGGCCGCATCCTGCTCAGGCATGGTGAGCGCGAACAAGTCTGCGATTCGCTGGCGGACGCGGTAAGCGGCGTTCTCGCCGCCCCCACCGGGCTGGTTGCGGTGCGCGGCGGCAACGGCGTCGGCAAGTCGACATTGCTGGCGGCGCTGAAGAACGTGCTGCGCGGCAAGGCCTACTATTGGCCGACCCAGGACCGGCTGAATTTTCGGTTCAACGCTCCGGCCGGCGCGCCTGTCGCCGCGGTGTCCGCCGGGGCGGCCGCAGAACCGGAAGAGGATGAATCACCGGAAGACGCCGAAGAACTTCGTGCAGCCGAAGATGCCAGGCAGAAGCAGGGCTATTCATCGGGCGAACGCCAGTTGCAGGTGTTGCGCGAAATTGTCGCCCGCACCGACCATGCGGTCTACCTGCTGGACGAGTGGGACGCCAACCTCGATCCGGCCAACCGCGCGGCGGCCGGCCTGCTGGTCGCCAAGCTGGCTGAGAGGGCACGCGTGGTGGAGGTCTCCCACCGCGACCGCTAGCCGCGCCCGTCAGGCGCGGATCTCAGGAAAGCTTGCCGTGGCAGTGCTTGTATTTCTTGCCTGAACCGCAGGGACATTGGTCGTTGCGGCCGATCTTTTCGCCGGCGCGCTGGAACGGTTGCACAGTCGCCGCTGCCGGTTTGCCGAGCCCGGGATCGAGGGCGGATTCGGCATCCATCTCCTGGTCGAACTCGGCGTGGCGGTATTCGACGTTCTCGACCGCGGGGGCCGGCTCGACCTCTTCGATCGCTTCCGGTGAACGGATTTCCACCGTCATCAGCAGGCGCGTGACCTCGGTGCGCACCATCTGCAGCAGTCCTTCGAACAACTCGAAGGCTTCGCGCTTGTATTCCTGCTTCGGATTCTTCTGCGCATAGCCGCGCAGGTGGATGCCCTGGCGCAGGTGATCGAGCGCCGATAGGTGCTCGCGCCAGTGGGTGTCGAGGCTCTGCAGCATGACGTTGCGCTCGAAGCCATGCCAAGCGGTACTGTCCACCATCGCCACCTTGGCCGCATACTGCTCGTCGGCGGCGTCGAGAATGCGCTTGAGGATGCCGTCCTCGGCCAGCGTGGGTTCGGCCTTGATCCACGCGCCGACCGGCACCTCGAGCTTGAACTCGGCGGCCAGCGTGGCTTCCAGGCCGGCAATATCCCATTGTTCTTCGACGCTCTCGGCCGGCACATGCAGGCGGAAGGCGTCGTGCAGCACGCCCTGGCGCATCGCCGTGATGGTTTCGGTGATGTCGGTCGACTCGAGCAGTTCGTTGCGCTGCTGGTAGATCACCTTGCGCTGGTCGTTGGCGACGTCGTCGTATTCGAGCAGTTGCTTGCGGATGTCGAAGTTGCGCTGCTCGACCTTGCGCTGCGCCGATTCCAGCGAGCGGGTCACCATCGCATGCTCGATCGCCTCGCCCTCGGGCATCTTCAGGCGAACCATGATGGCGTTGAGGCGTTCGCCGGCGAAAATCTTGAGCAGCGGATCCTCGAGCGACAGGTAGAAGCGCGACGAGCCCGGATCGCCCTGGCGGCCGGCACGGCCGCGCAACTGGTTGTCGATGCGCCGCGATTCATGGCGCTCGGAGCCGATGATGTGCAGCCCGCCCGCGGCGATCACCGCATTGTGGCGCTGCTGCCATTCGCTGCGCATGGTGGCGATGCGCGCTTCCTTCTGGTCTTCCGGAATCGAAGCGTCGTTCTTCACCAGCGAGACCGGCTTCTCGACGTTGCCGCCCAGCACGATGTCGGTGCCGCGGCCCGCCATGTTGGTGGCGATGGTGATGATGCCAGGACGGCCGGCCTCGGCCACGATCTCCGCTTCGCGCGCATGCTGCTTGGCGTTGAGTACGTTGTGCGGCAGCTTTTCCGCGGTCAGCATGTGCGACAGCAGTTCGGAATTCTCGATCGACGTGGTGCCGACCAGCACCGGCTGGCCGCGCGTGTGGCAATCGCGAATGTCGGCGGTGATGGCGGTGTGCTTCTCCTTGGCGGTGCGGTAGACCTGGTCCATGCGGTCGTCGCGAATCATCGGCCGATGGGTCGGGATGACGACGGTTTCGAGGTTGTAGATCTGGTGGAACTCGTAGGCTTCGGTGTCGGCGGTGCCGGTCATGCCGGCCAGCTTGCCGTACATGCGGAAGTAGTTCTGGAAGGTGATCGAGGCCAGCGTCTGGTTCTCGTTCTGGATCGCCACGCCTTCCTTGGCTTCGACGGCCTGGTGCAGGCCTTCCGACCAGCGGCGGCCGACCATCAGGCGGCCGGTGAACTCATCGACGATGATGACTTCGCCGTTCTGCACGACGTATTGCTGGTCCCGGTGATACAGGCTGTGCGCGCGCAGCGCGGCATACAGGTGGTGAATCAGCAGGATGTTGGCCGGCTCATAGACGCTCTGCCCTTCCTGCAGCATGCCAAGGCGCACGAGTATTTCTTCTGCATGCTCGTGCCCCTGTTCGGTCAGCAGCACCTGGTGCGCCTTGAGATCCACGGTGTAGTCGCCGGGAACCGTGACATTCTCGCCTTCGCCCTCCTGCTTGGTGAGCAGGGGCGGCACCTGGTTCATGCGGACGTAGAGTTCGGTGTGATCCTCGGCCTGGCCGGAGATGATCAGCGGCGTGCGCGCCTCGTCGATCAGGATCGAGTCGACCTCGTCGACGATCGCGTAGTTGAGCGGGCGCTGCACCCGGTCTTCCGCCGCGTACACCATGTTGTCGCGCAGGTAGTCGAAGCCGAATTCGTTGTTGGTGCCGTAGGTGATGTCAGGAGGCGTAGGCCGCCTGCTTGGCATCATGCGGCATCTGCGACAGATTGACGCCGACCGTCAGGCCAAGGAAACGATAGACCTGCCCCATCCAGTCGGCATCACGGCTGGCCAGGTAGTCATTGACGGTAATGACGTGCACGCCCTTGCCGGACAGCGCATTGAGGTACACGGCCAGCGTCGCGGTCAGCGTCTTGCCTTCACCGGTGCGCATTTCGGCGATCTTGCCGGCATGCAGCACCATGCCGCCGATCATCTGCACGTCGAAGTGGCGCATGCCGAGCGAGCGCTTGGCCGCTTCGCGCACCACCGCGAAAGCCTCGGGGAGGATGTCGTCGAGCTTCGTGCCGCTGGCGACCCGCTGTTTGAACTCGTCGGTCTTGCCGCGCAGGGCGTCGTCGCTCAGCGCGGCAATGGCCGGCTCGAACGCATTGATCGCCTTGACCTGCTGCATGTACTGCTTGACCAGCCGGTCGTTGCGACTCCCGAAGATCTTCTTGAGAATGCCTGGGATCATGTCATGCAGTGGGCGGCGATGCGCAAACAGAGGCCGCGCGCGACAAAAGCCGCGATTTTAGCACGGGGTCCGCGGCTGCTTCGGGCCGCAGACGCGGCGCCAGCGCTACTTGTCGAGCCTAGGCGCCAGGGCGAGGTCGGTCTGCTGGGCGTGACGCAGGAAATTGTTCGGGTTCATCGACGCACCGTTGGCGCGAACCTCGAAGTGCAGGTGCGGCCCGGTGGAGCGGCCGGTGGAGCCGAGTTCGGCAATCTTCTGCCCGCGCCGCACGAACACGCCGGGCTGGACCAGCAGCCGCGAGCAATGCGCGTAGCGCGTGGTCAGCCCCTTGCCATGGTCGATCTCGATCAGGTTGCCGTAACCAGGGTGAACCTCGGCGACGATCACCATGCCGGCAGCGGCGGCGGAGATCGGCGTGCCGACTTCGCCCGGGAAATCGACGCCCTCGTGCATCGCGCGATGCCCGCTGAATGGATCGATGCGGACGCCGTAACCCGAGGTGTTCCAGTCCGCCTGCACCGGCAGGGTGGTCGGCAACAGGTTGCTGCGCACCCGCTCGTCGAGCAGTTCACTTTCCACCAGCCCGAGGTAATCGCTGCGCAGGTCGACCTGCTGTGCCAGCACGTCGAGCTGGCGCCGCAGTTCTTCGGCCGAGAAGGCGCGTGTCGGCTCGACCAGCGGACCGCCCTGGCCGGGCTTGTCGGGAGCCTTGAGTTCCTGCGGCTTGATGCCGACCATGCCGCCGACGCGCTCGCCGAGCGAATCGAGCCGCAGCACCTTGGCCTGAATCTCGCCGATCTTGATCGCCATCGCATTCAGGTTGTCATGCATGAAACTCTGCGTGCGCTGGCTTTCCTCCGCACGCATCGACAACGCGATCTCCTGGATGAAGGGCAGGCGCAGGTCGGCGGCGTGGCGCAGGGTGATCAACCAGAACACCGACGACAGCCCGAGTACCGTGAGCAGCAGCACGCCCATCGCCAGCGCGAGATGGCGGCCGGACAGCGAAATGGTCTTCGCCGTTGCGAGCCGGTCAGAGACAAGAATAATATGCACTGTTTTCCTCCTGGGTCGTCCCGGAATCCAACGCATGCAGCCGAAACCGCTTGGCGCCTTCTTCCAGTCGAACGACGCATTGGCGCATCTTCAAGAACACGCCAGCCGGTTGATCAGGCTGCAGCGTGCCTACGAGGAATTTGCGCCCGCACACCTTGCGCAATCCAGCTGGATCGCGAATCTGAAAGCGGGGGTGATCGTCATTCACGCCGTCAACGGCGCGGTCGCAACTAAACTTAACCAGCTAACTCCGCGATTTATCGACGAATTTTTGAATCGCGGGGTGGACCTTACCGGAATCGAGGTGCGCCTGCAAGTCACGCCGCTGCACACGGCCGCCCCGCAGTACGCGCCAAGGGCGCTAAGTGCCGGGGCGCGGCAGGCGCTGGCGCGCCTCGAAGACACCCTCCCCGCCGGCTCGGCGCTGCGTCGGATAGTCGCCGGGTTCAAGTCATCCGGCAACGGTTAGTCTCAACACTGTGGTGCTGAAAGCCGCTCCAGTCGGTGCTTTCACGGGTGCCAGGCCTGGAAACCGCATGGATGCTGGCTCCTGTCTTTGCCACGCCTGAAACGTCCAATCCATGCGGCCTCCAGCCGGGTGGCCGGTTCGCCTTTTTGTCAGACGAACGGAATCGCGCCGGCCAGCAGGCGCTCGGCGATCAGCAGGCCGAACAAGATCAGGGCGACGATGGCCGCGTATTTGAAGATGCGCCAGGCAAGGCTCAGGTAGCGCCGGTCGCCGGTGAAAAGGTGTATCAGGACGCTGGCGCCGATTGCAATCACTGCCAGAACGGCCAGGATGCGCGGTATCAGCATTGCCGGAACCGCGTCAGGCGATTTGCAGATCGAACTGCCGTGCGATGCCGGCCGGCGTATCGCCGGCCTGCTCGAAGGTCGCGATCTCCCAGGCGCCGGCATCGGCCAGCAGGGCACGCAGCAGGTCGTTGTTCAGGGCGTGCCCCGATTTGTGCGCCGAAAACGACGCCAGCAGCGGATGGCCGGCGATGTACAGATCGCCGATGGCATCGAGCACCTTGTGCTTGGCGAATTCGTCGGCAAAGCGCAGGCCGTCGGCATTGAGCACCCGGTACTCGTCCATCACGATCGCGTTTTCCAGACTGCCGCCGAGGGCAAGGCCGTTGGAGCGCATGTATTCCACGTCCTGCATGAAGCCGAAGGTGCGCGCGCGCGCCACTTCCTTGGCGTAGGACTGCTCGGCGAAATCGACGCTGACCGTCGACACCGTGCGATCGATCGCCGGATGGTTGAACTCGATGGTGAAGGTGAGCTTGAATCCGTCATACGGATCGAGGCGCGCCCACTTGTCGCCGTCCTTGACCTCGACGCGCCGCTTGACGCGGATGAAGCGCTTCGGCGCGTTCTGTTCCTCGATGCCGGCAGACTGCAGCAGGAAGACGAACGGCCCTGCGCTGCCATCGAGAATCGGAATCTCCGCCGCATCGACGTCAACGTAGACGTTGTCGATGCCGAGCCCGGCCAGCGCCGACATCAGGTGTTCGATGGTCGCCACCTTGACCTCGCCCTTGGCAAGCCCCGAGCACAGCCGCGTATCCACGACCGCTTGCGGGTCGGTGGGCAAATCAACCGGCGGATCGAGATCGACGCGGCGGAATACCACGCCGGTATCCGGCGCAGCCGGGCGCAGCACGAGGTTGACCTTGGCCCCGCTGTGCAATCCGACGCCGGTCGCGCGAATCAGCGATTTGAGCGTGCGCTGCTTGAGCATGTGCGTGTCTTCTGAAGTGCCTCGATTGTAACATCCGCGTCACGCCGCTTCCTCCGCGCCGATCCGTCGCGCGCAGCCGGAACGCCCGCCCGCGCGGGTGGGCGCGGGCGGGACAGGAGGCGATACGCAACTTCAGTCGGCCTGTTTGCGCAGGAAGGCCGGGATGTCGTACTTGTCGACCCCGCTGGCAGACAGCGCCTCCACCGTGGTCGAGGTCGAGCGGCGGCGAATCACCGCCGGCATCTCCAGCGAGCCGTAGTCGATCGATTCGATCGACATGCCGTGGGTGCCGGTTCCCTGCACAACGGTAATCGTCGGCTTGGCGGCGGCGCGCTGATTGCCCAGTCCGGTGGCCACCACGGTCACCCGCAGGCTGTCTTCCATGTTGTCGTCGAACACTGCGCCGAAGATGATGTGGGCATCTTCCGCAGCAAACTCGCGGATGGTGTTCATCACTTCGTTGACTTCCTTCATCTTCAGCGAGGTCGATGCGGTGATGTTGACCAGCACGCCGCGCGCACCCGACAGATGGATGCCTTCGAGCAACGGGCTGGCAACCGCCTGTTCCGCCGCGAGGCGGGCGCGATCCATGCCGGCGGCAACCGCCGAGCCCATCATCGCCATGCCCATCTCGCCCATCACGGTGCGCACGTCTTCGAAGTCGACGTTGACCAGGCCGGGGAAGTTGATGATCTCGGCGATGCCGCCGACCGCGTTGCGCAGCACGTTGTCGGCCGCCTGGAAGGCGTCCTGCATGCTGACATCGTCGCCCATCACTTCCATCAGGCGCTCGTTGAGAATCACGATCAGCGAATCGACATGCTTGGACAACTCGTCGATGCCGGCCTCGGCGATCCGCAGCCGCTTGCCTTCAAAGGCGAACGGCTTGGTCACCACGCCGACGGTCAGGATTCCAAGCTCGCGCGCCACCTCGGCAACGACCGGCGCGGCCCCCGTGCCGGTGCCCCCGCCCATGCCGGCGGTGATGAACACCATGTGCGCGCCACGCAGGTTGTCGGCGATCCGCTCGCGCTCTTCCTGCGCCGCTGCGCGACCCAGATCCGGCTTGGCGCCGGCGCCCAGTCCGGTCTTGCCGAGCTGCATCTTGACCGGCGAACTGCTGCGCTTCAATGCCTGCGCATCGGTGTTGGCGCAGATGAACTCCACGCCCTGTACGTTCTCGCGGATCATGTGATCAACCGCATTGCCGCCGGCGCCACCCACGCCGATGACCTTGATCGTCGTCCCGCTCGGATCCTTTTCCATGATTTCAAACATGCTCGCCTCCTTGTTGATGAAACAACCCTGTCGCCACACTGCTGCCCGTTTCGGCCGGCCTGCGCCGGCCCACCTGCCACACGATCAGAAGTTCTTTTCGAACCACGATTTCATGCGGTCGAATACCTGCCTGAAATTCCTTGTCTCGCGCGCGATCACGCCCCGCTTCTTCTGCGCGGCGCCCTCCAGCAACAGCCCCATCGCCGTCGCATATTGCGGATGCGCCACCACGTCGGCCAGGCTGCCGTCGTAGCGCGGCACGCCGATGCGCACCGGCAAGCCGAAGATCTCTTCGCCGAGTTCGGCCATGCCCTCGATCACCGACGAACCGCCGGTCAGCACGATGCCCGAGGACAACACTTCGAGGTAGCCGCTGCGCCGCAACTCCGCCTGAACCAGCTCGAACAGCTCGGAGACGCGCGGCTCGATCACCCCTGCCAGCGTCTCGCGCGAAAGCTTCTTCGGCGGACGATCGCCCACTCCCGGCACCTCGATGGTCTGCTGCGGGTTGGCCATGCGAGTCACCGCCAGACCGTGGCGTACCTTGATCTCCTCGGCATCCTGCGTCGGCGTGCGCAGCGCCATCGCCACGTCATTGGTGATCTGATCGCCGGCGATCGGGATTACCGCCGTGTGGCGTATCGCACCCTGGGTAAACACCGCGATGTCGGTGGTGCCGCCGCCGATGTCGACGAGGCAGACGCCGAGATCCTTCTCGTCCTCCGACAGCACCGAGTAGCTCGAGGCCAGCGGCTGCAGCACCAGGTCGCTCACCAGCAGCCCGCAGCGGCGCACGCACTTGACGATGTTCTGCGCCGCGCTCACCGCGCCGGTGACAATATGCACCCGGACTTCGAGCCGCACGCCGCTCATGCCGATCGGCTCGCGCACGCCGTCCTGTCCGTCGATGATGAATTCCTGGGTCAGGATGTGCAGGATCTGCTGGTCGGCCGGCAGCGGCATTGCCTTGGCGGTCTCGATCACCCGCTCGACATCCATCTCCGAGACTTCCTTGTCCTTGATGGCGACCATGCCGTTCGAGTTGAAGCTGCGGATGTGGCTGCCGGCGATGCCGGTAATCGCGTCGGCGATCTTGCAGTCGGCCTGCAGCTCGACCTCCTGAATGGCGCGCGAGATCGCATCGACGGTGGCTTCGATATTCACCACCACGCCCTTCTTCAGCCCGCGCGACGGCTGGTTGCCCACGCCCAGCACCTCGATGCGACCTTCCGGCTTGATCTGCGCGACCAGCGCGACGATCTTCGACGTGCCGATATCGAGACAGACGATCAGATCCTTGCTTTCTCTTGGCATTTTCCTTTTCCTAACTTCCCTGCGCAGGACGCAGCGCGAATCCGTTCGGATAGCGCAGATCGGCTACCGCCACGCGTTGCCCGAATCTCTCGACCGCCTGCGCATAGACGCCGACAAACCGCGCCAGCCGCTCGGCAACCGGTGCCTTTGCCTCGTCGTGGCCGAGTTCGATCACCATGCCGTCGTCGAGCTTTATCTGCCAGGCCAGACGGGGCGAAAGCGCCAGTCCGTCGAGCGTCCGACCGAGCGGCGCGACCGCCCGGTTGAACTCGCGATAGCGCTCGAGCAGCAGCGGCGCCGATCCCTCCGGGCCGCTGAATACCGGCAGCTTGGCGTTGCTTGCGGCGACGAACACTTCGCCGAACTCGCCCACCAGTCTGGTGTCACCGGCGTCGACCACGCGCCAATAGGCGGCGGCACGATGCTCCTCGACCTCCAGTTCAAGCACGCCGGGCCAGCGCCGGCGCACCTCGGCATGGCGCACCCAGGGCAGTTTCTCGAAGCTCGAGCGAACACGGTCGAGATCGACAGTGAAAAAGTTTCCGGCAAGCGACGAGCGCGCGGCATAGGCGATCTGGTTGCCGGTGACCTGTTTCATCGGGGTGACGACCACCAGCTCGCGCAGCGGGAACAGCGGCAGACGCAGTGCGGCAAGGACAGCCGCATAGGCCAGTCCGGCCGAGCCGAGCACCAGCAGCACATCGGCGATTGCTCCGAGCAGGGCCGGCCTGTCCCACAAGCCGGGCGGGCCTTCGCGCAAGCGCGGGCGGGGGCGTCTCTCAGCCAAGCTGGGCCATCTCCAGAATTCGCAGGCACAGATCCTCGAAACCGATGCCCGCCGCGCGCGCCGCCATCGGCACCAGCGAGTGCCCGGTCATGCCGGGCGCGGTGTTCATCTCGAGGAACGAATAGCGCCCGTCGGGCCGCAGGATCACGTCGGCGCGTCCCCAGCCGCGGCAGCCGAGAACCTGGAACGCGCGCAAGGCGACCGCCCTGATCTCGTCCTCGACTTCGGCGCGCAGCCCGGCCGGGCACAGGTACTTGACCTCGTCGGTGAAGTATTTATTGGCATAATCGTACTTGCCCTCGGGCGCATCGATACGAACCAGCGGCAGGGCGGCCTCGCCCACAATCGCCGCGGTCAGTTCCTGGCCAGCGACGAACTCCTCGGCGATCACCAGCGGGTCGAGCTTGCAGGCAAGTTCGAAGGCGCCGCCGAGGTCTGCCGCGCAATGCACCTTTGTTACGCCGATCGACGAGCCTTCGCGCGCCGGTTTCACGATCATCGGCAGGCCCAGTTCGGCGACCACGCGCGACAGATCGGTGGCGCGATCGAGCAGGCGGTAGTTCGGTGTCGCCACGCCGGATGCCAGCCACAACAGCTTGGTGCGCCACTTGTCCATCGAGATCGCCGAGGCCATGACACCGCTGCCGGTGTACGGAACGCCAAGCGACTCGAGCGCGCCCTGCAAGGTGCCGTCTTCGCCGAACCGCCCGTGGAGGGCGATGAAGGCGCGCGCGAATCCCTGCTTGCGCAAGTCCCACAGCGGACTGACGGCAGGATCGAAGGCATGCGCGTCGACGCCTTTCGATTGCAGCGCCTTCAGCACCGCGTTGCCCGACAGCAACGAAATTTCGCGTTCCGCGCTGGTGCCCCCCATCAGCACGGCAACCTGTCCGAAATCGCTCATGCGCGTTCTCCCACGATGCGCACTTCGCGCACCAGTTCCACACCGAACCGCTCGCGCACCGCTCGCTGCGCATGGTCGATCAATCCCTCGATATCGGCTGCCGTGCCGGCGCCGGCCGGATTCACGATGAAATTTGCATGGCGTTCGGAAACCCGCGCGCCACCGATCGCAAAGCCCTTCAGACCGGCAGCCTCGATCAGGCGCGCCGCATGATCGCCGGGCGGATTGCGGAACACCGATCCGGCATTGGGCAATTGCAGCGGCTGCGACGCAATGCGCTTCTCCAGCAGTTCCTTGATGCGGGCACGCGAGGCCTGCCCATCGCCGCACCGCAGGCGCAACCATGCGCCCACGAACAACTCGTCGTCGGCCGCCAGGTTGCGAACATGGCGATAGCCGATCTCGAAATCCGACGGCATGCGCTCGCGCAGCGCCCCGCGACGATCGAGCAGCCGCACGCGCTCGACGATGTTCCAGGTCTCGCCGCCGTAGCAGCCGGCGTTCATCGCCAGCGCACCGCCGACGGTGCCCGGGATGCCGGCAAGGAATTCGGCACCCACCAGATCGTGATTGGCGGCGAAGCGCGCGACCTTCGGCGAGGCCACGCCGGCCTCCGCGTAGACCAGGCCGCTTCGCCATGCGTCTGCTGCAATGGCCCGGTCGCCAGTCCGTCGAGCACGCCGTGCACGAACACCACGGTGCCCGCGAAACCGCCGTCGCGCACCAGCAGATTGGAGCCCAGGCCAACCAGCAGCAAAGGTTCGCCGGCTGGCAGCGCGCGCAGGAACAGCGCCAGATCGTCCAGATCGGCCGGCACGTAGGCATGTGCGGCGCGCCCGCCGGTGCGCCACGAAACATGCCGGGCCATCGGCTCGTTCGCCCGCAGTGCGCCGCGCAGCGCGGGTAGGCCGGCGAACTCGGGGCGAATGATGTCGCTCATGTTCATGCCACCTGGCCCTGCGCGAGCTTGCCGGGCACGGCGCCGATCGATCCGGCACCCATGGTGATTACGACATCGCCATCGCGCGCCATTTCCATGACGGCATTCGGCATCTCGGCGATGTCTTCGACGAACAAGGGTTCGATCCTTCCGGCGACCCGTATCGCGCGCGTCAGCGATCGCCCGTCCGCCGCAACCAACGGCGCCTCGCCGGCCGAATACACCTCGGCGAGCAGCAGCACATCGGGGGTTGCCAGCACCTTGACGAAGTCCTCGAAGCAATCACGGGTTCGCGTATAGCGATGCGGCTGGAATGCCAGCACCAGGCGCCGCCCCGGGAAAGGCGCCGCGCGCCGCGGCGAGCGTGGCCGCCATCTCGACCGGATGGTGGCCGTAGTCGTCGATCAGCGTGAAGCTGCCGCCCGCCGGCAGCGCCACCTCGCCATAGCGCTGGAAACGCCGGCCGACACCCTTGAACTCGGCCAGCCCCTTGATGATCGCCTCGTCGGAAACACCGACTTCGGTCGCTACCGCGATGGTCGCCAGCGCATTGAGCACGTTATGCATGCCCGGCAGGTTGAGTGAAACCGGCAACCGCGAAACCGTGCCGTTCTCGCGCACCGCCGTGAAGTGCATCCTGCCGCCTGCCGCCTCGACGTTCTCGGCCCGCACGTTGGCCGTCGGATCGAGGCCATAGCGCACGATCTGCTTGGAAACGAAGGGCATGATCTCGCGCACATGCGGATCATCGACGCACAGCACCGCGACACCGTAGAACGGCAGCCGATGCAGGAAGTCGACGAATGCCTGCTTGAGCCGCGCGAAATCGTGGCCGTAGGTCTCCATGTGATCGGCATCGATGTTGGTCACCACCGAGACCACCGGCGACAGGTGCAGGAACGAGGCGTCCGATTCGTCCGCCTCGGCGACCAGGAACTCGCCCGAACCGAGCCGCGCATGCGCGCCTGCGGCGTTGAGCCGGCCACCGATGACGAAGGTCGGATCCATGCCGCCTTCGGCCATCACGCTGGCGATCAGGCTGGTGGTGGTGGTCTTGCCGTGCGTGCCGGCGATCGCGATGCCCTGCTTGAGGCGCATCAGTTCGGCCAGCATCAGCGCGCGCGGCACCACCGGGACCCGGCGGGCACGCGCGGCGATCACCTCGGGGTTGTCGCCGCGCACCGCGGTCGAGGTCACCACGGCATCGGCACCGCCGACATGCTCGGCCGCATGGCCGATCACCACCTGCGCGCCCATCGAAGCCAGGCGCCGCGTGGCGGCGTTTTCCGACAGGTCGGAGCCGCTGACCGTGAACCCCAGATTCACCATGACTTCGGCGATGCCGCTCATCCCGGAACCGCCGATGCCGACGAAGTGAATGTGTTTGACCTTGTGCTTCATGGCTTCTTCATTTGGCGAGCGCCGCGCAGGCGTCGGCGACCATGCGTGTCGCTTCGGGTTTGGCCAGGGCGCGTGCCCGTTGCGCCATCTCGATCAGGTGCTCGCGCGTCATGCTGCCCAGCAGCCTGGCAGCCGGCCGGCGTCAGATCGCGCTGCTGAATCAGCATCGCGGCGCCGGAATCGGCAAGAAATTCGGCGTTGCGCGTCTGGTGGTCATCCACCGCGAAGGGAAACGGAACCAGCACGCTGGCGACGCCGGCCGCCGCCAGCTCCGCCACCGTCAGCGCGCCGGCGCGACAGATCACCAGGTCCGCATCGGCATAGCGGGCCGCCATGTTGTCTATGAATGGCAGCAGTTCGCCCTCGACCTTCGCACTGGCATAGTTGGCGCGCAGGGCGTCAAGTTGCCGGGTGCCCGACTGATGGGTCACGACGGGGCGCGCGGCGGGATCGATCAGCGCCAGCGCCTGCGGCACGATCTCGTTGAGCGCGGTCGCGCCGAGACTGCCGCCGACCACCAGCACGCGCAGCGGGCCGCTGCGTCCGACGAATCGCTCGGCCGGCGCGGGCAGAATGGCGATATCGGCGCGCACCGGATTGCCGGCCCACTCGCCCTTGCGCAATGCGCCGGGAAAGCCGGTCATCACGCGGTCGGCCACGGCCGCGAGCACCTTGTTCGCCAGCCCGGCAACCGAGTTCTGCTCGTGCAGCACCAGCGGCCGCCCGGTCAGTGCAGCCATCATGCCGCCCGGAAAGGTGATGTAGCCGCCCATGCCGAGCACCACGTCCGGTTTCACCCGCGACAACTCGCGCAGCGCCTGCCAGAAGCCGCGCAGCAGATTCACCGGCAGCAGCAGCTTGGTGAGCAACCCCTTGCCGCGCAAGGCGGCAAAGCGCACCCACGCCATCTCGTAGCCGCGCGACGGAACCAGTCGCGATTCCATGCCATCCGGGTTGCCGAGCCAGACGATGCACCAGCCGGCATCGCGCAGCCAGTCGGCGACCGCCAGGCCCGGGTAAATGTGGCCGCCGGTGCCGCCCGCCATGACCATCAGCGTCTTCATGCGGGCAGCCCCCGCATTAGCTGTCTGTTCTCCCAGTCGACGCGCAGCAGCACCGCAATCGCGACGCAGTTGGCGACGATGCCCGAACCGCCGAAGCTCATCAGCGGCAGGGTCAGACCCTTGGTCGGCAGCAGGCCCATGTTGACGCCCATGTTGATGAATGCCTGCACGCCGATCCACATACCGATGCCCTGGGCAACCAGCGCAGCATATGGCCGATCGAGTTGCAGCGCCTGGCGGCCGACCGCGAAGGCGCGCTGGACCAGCACTGCGAACAGCACGATCACCGTCACCACGCCGGCAAACCCCAACTCCTCGGCAATCACCGCGAGCAGAAAGTCGGTGTGCGCTTCGGGCAGGTAAAAAGTTTCTCCACGCTGCCGCCGAGTCCCACGCCGAGCCACTCGCCGCGGCCGAAGGCGATCAGCGCATGCGACAACTGGTAGCCCTTGCCGTAGGGATCGTCCCACGGATTCATGAAACCGAACAGGCGTTCGCGCCGGTACGGCGCCAGCCAGATCAGAAGCACGAATCCGATGATCGCCACGACCGTCAGCAACGCAAAGATGCGCGCGTTGATGCCGCCGAGGAACAGGATGCCGAAGGCGATCGCGCAGATCACCACGAGGGCGCCGAAATCCGGTTCGCGCAACAGCAGCGCGCCGACCAGCAGAATCACGCCTGCCATCGGCATGAAACCCTGCCGGAAGCTGTCCATCACCGGCAACTTGCGCACGGTGTAGTCGGCTGCATAGAGCACGGCGAAGAGTTTCATCAGTTCCGAGGGCTGCAGATTGATCGGTCCCAGCGGCAGCCAGCGCCGCGCGCCGTTGACCTCGCGCCCGACATGCGGAATCACCACGGCGATCAGCAACGCGACGCCCACCATGAACAGGTAGGGGGCAATCTGCTGCCAGGCACGCAACGGCATCTGGAACGCAACGACCCCCGCAACGGCGCCAATGCACAGGAATACCGCATGGCGAACCAGGAAGAAGTTCGCGTTGTGTCCGGTGAAGTTGCCGCCCTCGGCGGTAGCGATCGAGGACGAATAGACCATCACCAGTCCGAACAGCAGCAGCGCCACTGCCGGCCACAACAGCAACAGATCGAGTTCGCGCGGCTGGTCGTGCTTCTTGAGCCAGCGCTGGGAGAAGTTGCCGCCCTGGAGCGCAATGTTCATGCCGCCCTGCCTTCGCCGGCGATCAGCTCGTGCACGGCGGCGATGAACACTTCGGCGCGATGGGCATAGCCGCGAAACATGTCGAAGCTCGCGCAGGCCGGCGACAGCAGCACGGCGTCGCCCGGCCGCGCGAGGGCGGCGCTGCGTCGCACCGCCTCGTCCATGTCGCCGGCAAACTCCAGTGGTACCCCGCAACCTGCGACTGCATCGGCGATGCGCTGCGCATCGCGTCCGATCAGTACCACGCCGCGCGCATGGGCGGCAAAGACCCCGCGCAGCGGCGAAAAATCCTGCGCCTTGCCGTCGCCGCCGGCGATCAGCACGACCTTGCGCTGCAGACCTTCCAGCGCAGCCAACGTGGCCCCGACGTTTGTGCCTTTCGAATCGTCATAGAACGATATGCCGCGCCAGTCGGCCACCTTCTCGACCCGGTGTGCAAGCCCGCGAAAGTCGCGCAGCGCCGCCAGCATCGGCTCGCGCGGCAAGCCGACCGCCTCGCACAGCGCCAGCGCCGCCAGGGCATTGGCGGCGTTGTGCAGGCCGGCGATCGCCAGCGCCGACCGTGCCAGCAAAGGTGTCGCGCCCTGCGCCAGCCAGTCGCCGCCTTCGGCCTGCAGCAGACCGAAGTCGCCGGCTGCGGGCGGACTGTCGACGCCGAAGCTGACGCGGCGGGGGCCGTCCCTCGCCATCGCCGCGACCCGCGCGTCCTGGCGATTGATCACCTGCACGCCGTCGCCGAGAAATACCCTGGCCTTGGCCGCCGCATAATCGTCGAGTCCATCGTAGCGGTCGAGGTGATCGTCGCTCACGTTGAGCACAGTCGCCGCCTCGGCCGCAAGCGACTCGGTGGTCTCCAACTGGAAACTCGACAGTTCGAGCACCCACAGCTTCGGAAACACCTTGCGCTGCGCGCAATCGAGCAGCCGCGCCAGCGCCGCGGGGCTGATATTGCCAGCGACCTCTGCGGTGGCGCCGGCGGCACCGGCCAGCGCCCCGCACAGTGTCGTAACCGTGGTCTTGCCGTTGGTACCGGTTATCGCGATGACCTGGCAATGCTCCCGTTCGCCCAAGTCGCGCAATCCCTGGGCGAACAGTTCGATCTCGCCGGTCAGCGAAATTCCGCGCCGCCTGGCCTCCTGCACCAGCGGCTCGCGCTGCGACAGCCCCGGGCTGATCGCGACCAGATCTATCCCCGACAGCAGCGGCAGATCGAACGGCCCGAAATGCATCTGCGCCTGCGGTACATGCTGGAACAGTTGTTCGGCGCCGGGCGGCTCCGCGCGCGAGTCGGCGACCCGCACCAGCGCGCCGCAATGTGCCAGCCAGCGCGCCATCGCCAGCCCCGATTCGCCGAGGCCCAGCACCAGTACGTGTTTGCCGTTCGCTTGCATCGCCGGTCAGCGCAGCTTCAAGGTGGAAAGGCCGAACAGCACCAGCATGATGGTGATGATCCAGAAGCGCACCACGACCTGCGTCTCCTTCCAGCCGCCGAGTTCGTAGTGGTGATGCAGCGGCGCCATGCGGAAGATCCGCTTGCCGCCGGTCCACTTGAAGTACAGCACCTGCAGCATCACCGACAGCGTCTCGGCGACGAACAGGCCGCCCATGATGAACAGCACGACCTCCTGGCGCACGATCACCGCCACGGTGCCGAGTGCGGCGCCGAGTGCAAGCGCGCCGACATCGCCCATGAATACTTCGGCCGGATAGGCGTTGAACCAGAGGAAACCGAGTCCGGCGCCGGCCATCGCGCCGCAAAACACCGCCAGTTCGGCCGCACCCGGGATGTGCGGCACACCGAGATATTTGGAGAAACCCGCGTGTCCGGCGACATAGGCGAAAATGGCCAGCGCCGATCCGACCATCACCGTCGGCATGATGGCGAGTCCGTCGAGACCGTCGGTCAGATTGACGGCATTGCTGGTGCCGACAATGACAAAGTAGGTCAGTGCCATGAAGCCGATCGCACCCAGCGGATAGGCGACGGTCTTGAAGAAGGGCACGATCAGTTCGAGCTGCGAAGGCATGGTCGCGGTCTGGCCGAGATACACCGCTGCCGCCAGTCCGAGCAATGATTGCCAGAAATACTTCCAGCGTCCCGGCAGACCCTTGGGATTGCGATGGACGACCTTGCGCCAGTCGTCCACCCAGCCGACCGCGCCGAAACCGAGCGTCACCAGCAGCACCACCCACACGTAGCGATTCGAAAGATCGCCCCACAACAGCGTGGTGATGGCAATCGAGACCAGGATCAGCGCACCGCCCATGGTCGGCGTCCCGACCTTGGTCAGGTGCGATTTCGGTCCGTCGTCGCGCACCGACTGGCCGACCTTCTTGGCCGCCAGCCAGCGTATGACGATCGGGCCGAAGATGAACGAGATCACCAGCGCGGTGAGCGCCGCGAGCACCGCCCGCAGCGTGATGTAACCGAAGACGTTGAAGGTCCGGATGTCCTTGGCTAGCCACTGAGCCAGTTCGAGCAGCATGGTCAGCGCACCTTCGTTTCTGGATCGACCGCGATGGCGTCGGCCACCCGCTCCATGCGCATGAAGCGCGAGCCCTTGACCAGCACCACGGTGTCCGGTCCGAGTTCCTTGCGCAATGCGGCAAGCAGGTCGTCGACATTGCGGAAATGGCGTCCGCCGGCGCCGAAATTGCGTGCGGCCAGCTCCGACACTTCGCCCAGCGCGAACAACTTGTCGATGCCCTGGCTCTTGGCGTAGCCACCGATCTCGTCGTGATACTGGCCGGCCCGCGCGCCGATCTCGCCCATGTCGCCGAGCACCAGGAGCTTGCGTCCGGCGGTGGTCGCAAGCACGTCGATGGCCGCCTTCATCGAATCCGGATTGGCGTTGTAGGTGTCGTCGATCAACTGCGTGCCGCCGGCAGCGGCGCGCAGTTGCAGGCGCCCCTTGACCCCGACGCAACGGGACAGGCCGTCGACCACTGCGCGCAGCGTGACGCCCGAGGCGAGAGCGGCCGCGGCCGAGGCGAGAGCGTTGCGCGCGTTGTGCTGCCCGGGAACGTTAAGCACGAACTCGGCGTCACCCTGTGCGCTATGCAATTCGATTGCATTGGCCAGGCCCTGCTGGCGCACTTTGGCCGACACGTCGGCCGGCTGGTCGATGCCGAAGCTCACGACGCGCCGCGTGCGGTTGATTTCGCGCCAGTAGTCGGCATAGGCATCGTCGGCATTGACCACCGCGACACCGGAGGCGCCCAGCCCGTCGTAGATGTCACCCTTCTCGCGCGCCACCTCCGCCAGATCGCCCATGCCCTCGAGGTGCGCGCGCTGCGCATTGTTGACGATCGCCACGGTGGGCTTGGCCAGACGCGTGAGGTAACCGATTTCGCCCGGATGGTTCATGCCCATCTCGATCACCGCGGCGCGGTGCGCGGCGGTCAGGCGCAGCAGCATCGTCGGCACGCCGATATCGTTGTTGAGATTGCCGCTGGTCGCCAGCACCGCGGCGTCCGGATCGAGCCCGTCGGCAGCCGCCTGCGCGCGCAGGCAGCCGGCGATCATCTCCTTGACCGTGGTCTTGCCGTTGCTGCCGGTCACGCCGATCAGCGGAATCTCGAACTTCTGCCGCCAGTGCGCGGCGAGCAATCCGAACGCGCGACGCGTGTCTGCTGCCGCCAGTAGCGGGATTGCTGCCGGATGCGTGCTCGCCCAGTCCGCGTCGACGATGGCGGCGATCGCCCCGCGCTCGGCGGCGGCATCGACGAATTCATGGCCATCGAAGTTCTCGCCGCGCAGGGCGATGAACAGTTCCCCGCGACCGACTTTTCGGGTGTCGGTGCTGACCGCGCTGAAATGCGGATTGTCGGCCGGGGTAGCCGCACCGATGGCGAGCGCGGCTTCGTGCAGATTCATCATGTGCGGCGACCTGCCGCGGCACGGCGCGAATAGAGCACGGCCGTCGCATGGGCGACGTCGGAAAACGGATGGCGCACGCCGCGAATTTCCTGATAGGGCTCGTGCCCCTTGCCGGCGATCACCACAACATCGCGCGCATCCGCCCCTTCGATGGCCAGTCGAATGGCATTGGCACGGTCGATAATGGCAGTCGCATTCGCGCCGGCCCCGGCCATCACGGCGTCAACGATTGCCTGCGGATCTTCGCTGCGCGGATTGTCGGAGGTGACGACCACCGCATCGGCCAGGCGGCTTGCCACTTCGCCCATCTGCGCGCGCTTTCCGGGGTCGCGATCGCCGCCGCAGCCAAATACGCAGACGATGCGCCCGCTGCGCGCGGCGGCGGCCGGGCGCAGTGCAAGGATCACCTGTTCAAGCGCATCGGGCGTATGCGCATAGTCGACTATCACCAGCGGCAGATCGTTGCCGCCCAGCGGCTGCATGCGCCCCGGCGGCGGCACGAGGTGCGCAACCAGCGCTGCCGCCTGCCCCGGCTCCACCCCGAGCGCAATCAGGGCGCCGATCGCCGCCAGCAGGTTGGAAACGTTGAAGCGGCCGACGACACTCGCCCGCACCGCAAACGTCGCGCCTGCCGCTTCGAGATCGAAACGGATACCGGCGCCGCTCTCGCCGATCGCGCGCGCGCGCAAAACCTCGACGCCGCGGGGCGCCGGCATTTCGGCGTTGAGCGTGTAACCGTAGACCCGGCCGACACGGCCGGGCAGGCGTTGCGCCAGGCCATGGCCGAAGGCATCGTCGAGGTTGACAACTGCCGCCGGCAGATCGGGCAGGTCGAACAGGCGCGCCTTGGCGGCGGCATACGCCTGCATCGTGCCGTGGCAATCGAGGTGATCGCGGGTCAGGTTGGTCAACACCGCGACCGCAAAGCGGGCGCCGTGGGTTCGCCCCTCTGCCAGACCGATCGACGACACCTCCATCGCGGTGGCCTTGGCGCCGGTGGCGACGAAGCGCGCCAGTTGCGCATGCAGCGCGATGCCATCGGGCGTGGTGTTGGGGCTATCGACCAGCGCGCCGGGAAAACCGTTGCCCAGCGTGCCGATGACGCCGCACTTGCGGCCGTGCTGCTGCAAAGCCTGGGCGATCCACTGGCTGACGGAAGTCTTGCCGTTGGTGCCGGTGACACCGACCAGATCGAGATGCTCGGACGGACGGCCATAGACCAGGTGCGCCAGGTGGCCCGACAAGGGCTGCAGGCCATCGACCGGAATGTTCGGTGCAACCCAGTCGGCATGCCAGGCAAAGCCGGCCTGCTCCCACAACACCGCCCCGGCGCCGGCGCACAATGCATCCGGAATGAAGCGGCGGCCGTCGCTGCGATGACCGGGATAGGCGACGAAGACATCGCCCGCCCGCAGCGCGCGCGAATCGGCGCACAAGGCGCTTGCCGCGGCGCCGAGCCCGCGCAGGCGGCTCAGCAGGTCGCCCGCCCGCTGCAACGGCCCGGCGCTCACATGCTCTCCCGCACGGTTTCGGCATCCTTGGCCACCTGCAGCGGGGCCAGCGGCGCATCGGGCGCAATGCCGAGCGCGCGCAGGCTGCCCGCCATGACCTGGGCAAACACCGGCGCGGCGACATCGCCGCCGTAATACTTGCCGCCCGACGGCTCGTCGATCATCACCGCAACCACCAGCCTCGGGTCGGAGGCCGGTGCGAGGCCGACGAACGACGACACGTATTTGTTGGCATAGACGCCGGACTCGAGTTTGTGCGCGGTGCCCGTTTTGCCGGCAACCCGGTAGCCCTGGATCTGCGCCTTGGGCGCGGTGCCGCCCGGCTGTACCGCCAGTTCCAGCATGGCGCGCACTTCGCGCGCGGTTTGCGCGCCGAACACCGCCTTGCCGTGGAGCGGCGGCGAGTCGGCGCGCGTCAGGGAAAGCGGCAGCAGGTCGCCCTCGCGGGCGAACACCAGGTAGGCGTGGGCCATCTGCATCAGGCTGACCGAAATGCCGTGGCCATAGGCCATGGTGGCCTGCTCGATCGGCCGCCAGGATTTGGCCGGACGCAGCCGGCCGCCGACCTCGCCGGGAAAGCCGAGCTTCAAGGGCGCGCCGAAGCCGAGGTCGTCGAACATCCGCCACATGTGCTCGGGCGGAAACGACAGCGCAAGCTTTGCCGCGCCGACGTTGGAGGATTTCTGGATCACCTGCGCGACGGTCAGCAGACCGTGCGGATGGGCATCGGATATCGTCGCCGACCCGATCGTCATGTGGCCCGGCGCGGTCTGCACGGTGCTGTCGAAGCGGAACTTGCCTTTGTCCAGCGCCATCGCCGCGGTGAACGGCTTCATCGTCGAGCCCGGCTCGTAGGTGTCGGTGAGCGCGCGGTTGCGCAGTTGCGCGCCCGACAGGCGGACCCGGTTGTTCGGGTTGTAGGTCGGCAGGTTGACCAGCGCCAGCACCTCGCCGGTCTTTGCGTCGAGCACCACCGCGCCGCCGGCGCGCGCCCGGTGGGTTTCCAGCGCTTCGCGCAGGCTGGCGTAGGCCAGATACTGGACCTTGGCGTCGAGTGCCAACTGGATGTCGCGCCCGTCCTGCGGGGTCTTGATGGATTCGACGTCCTCGACGATCTGGCCGCGCCGGTCCTTGATCACGCGGCGCGATCCGGGCTTGCCGGCGAGCTGCGCTTCATAGGCCAGTTCGATGCCTTCCTGCCCCTTGTCGTCGACGCCGGTGAAGCCCAGCATGTGGGCCATCATGTCGGCATGGGGGTAGTAGCGGCGGTATTCGCGCTGTTCATGGATGCCGGGCAGCTTGAGGGCGGCGATGCGCTCGGCGACGTCGGGCGGAATCTGCCGCTTGAGGTAGGCGAACTCGCTTTCCGCCGACAGCTTGCGCGTCAGTTCGCGAACATCCATGCCGAGCATCGCCGCCAATTGCCGCGACTGCGCAGGAGACAGTTTGGCATCTTCCGGAATTGCCCAGATCGACTTGACCGGTGTGCTCACCGCCAGCACCTCGCCGTTGCGATCGACGATGCGGCCGCGGGTTGCCGCCATCTCGATCACCCGCGAATAGCGCGATTCGCCCTTGGCCTGCAGAAACTCGTTATTCACGCCCTGCAGATAGAGCGAGCGCGCGACCAGCGCGACGAAGCCGCCGAGCAGCAGCAGCAGGATAAAACGCGAGCGCCATTGCGGCAGCAACTGCGACAGCAGCGGATTGCGGTTGAAGGTGACGCGCCGGCTCATTTGCCGCCCTTCGCTGGCGGCGCGTCGACTGCCAGTACCTGCCCGACCGCCGGCGCGCGCATGGCCAGGCGGGTGCGCGCGATCTTCTCGACACGGGTGTGCGCCGCCTGGGTGCTCTGTTCAAGCTGCAGTTGTCCGAATTCCACTTCCAGCGCACGCATCCGCTCCTGTTCGCGCTCGATCTCGGTTACCAGCTTGCGCGACTTGTGCTGCGCGGCGACCACGCCGAGCGCGCTGGCCACGATCAACGCAAGCAGGATGAGGTTCAAGCGCAGCATGCTCAGGCCCGCTGCGCCACGCGCAGGATGGCACTGCGCGCACGCGGGTTGGCGGCGACTTCCGCATCCGAGGGCCGGATCGGCTTGCCGACGAGCTTGAGCCGCGGTTGTGGCAATTCGCTGGCGCGAATCGGCAGCCGCGCCGGCAACTGCGGCGGACGCGATTCGTCGCGCAGGAAGCGCTTGACGATGCGGTCCTCGAGCGAATGGAAGGCGATCACCGCAAGGCGACCGCCGGGGGCAAGCAAGGCTGTCGCCTGTGGCAGCACTAGCGATAACTCCTCAAGCTCCTGATTGATGAAAATCCGTAGAGCCTGGAAGCTGCGCGTCGCGGGGTGTTGCCCCGGCTCGCGCGTGCGGACCGCTTTCTCCACGAGTGCGGCAAGTTGCCCTGTGGTTTCGATTGGCCGCTGCGTGCGAGCAGCAACAATCGTCTTTGCAATCGCATCAGCAAACCGTTCTTCCCCATAATCCCGCAGCACTCCCTTGATCCTGGTTGTCTCCGCCGTCGCCAGCCACTGCGCCACGGTCGTGCCGTGGCTTGTATCCATGCGCATGTCCAGCGGCGCATCGAAGCGAAAACTCATGCCGCGCTGTGCGTCGTCCAGTTGCGGCGAGGAGACGCCCAGATCCAGCAACACGCCCTGCACTTGCCTCACGCCGCAGCTTGCCGCCACCTCGGCCAGCGCCGAGAACGGGGCATGCAGCAGGCGCAATCGCCGGTCCGCCAGAGCCTGCCCGGCCTCGATGGCCTGCGGATCCCGATCCAGCGCAAGCACCCTGCCCGCCTCGCCCAGCCGCGCCAGAATCGCCCGGCTGTGCCCGCCGCGGCCGAATGTGGCATCGACGTAGGTGCCGCCGGGTTGTACCGCCAACGCCGCCAGCGCCTCCTCCAGCAGCACCGATACGTGCTGCAGGTCCGCGCTCACAGGCGCAGCTTCTCCAGTTCCGGCGGCAACTTCGACAGGTCCATCTGGAACGATTCCTCCTGCTGCAGTTCCCAACGCACGTCCGACCAAAGTTCGAAGTGATCGCCCTGACCGACCAGCCAGACTTTCTTGTCGAGTTGGGCACGGGAGCGCAATTCGGGGGCGATCAGCAGCCGGCCGGCGTTGTCGAGCGTCTCCGGATTGGCGTTGCCGACGAACAGCCGACGCACCCGCGCAACCGATTCATCCAGACTGGGGCAAGCGAGCACTTCGTCGCGAATCGGCCCCCAGACCGGTTCCGGATAAATCAGGAGGCAACGATGCGGATGGACGGTAACGATGACTTCGCCCTTGCAGATCTCCGTCAACTCGACGCGAAAGCGCGTCGGCACGGCGAGCCGTCCCTTCGCATCGAGATTGAGCGCAGCCGCCCCCTGAAACATCGGTCCCTCCATTGGCACGATCCGCCGGGTTTCGAGGCAAAAACGCGCCCCTCCCCCACTTTTCTCCACTTATTCCCACTTTATGGCGGAAAGTCCACCCGGTCAAGGGTAGGTCTCGGGTTTTTTGTGTCAACACAAGCACTTAACGTGGGATTTCATACAGCCCCGATATGAAATAACTATAAAAAACAGTCTCTTGGCAAGCGGCCGGTGGAATGCGGTGCTGCGTTGCGGCAACCGGGAGCGCTGCGCGTCGCGCAGGCGCCGGACGCGCCGGCCCGCACCGCAAACCCCGGCCCGTTGCAGGCGCTGGCGCCAATCTTGCATTCCCAATTGCGCCGGGCGCGCCGAGCGCCGTTTGGCACCGCCCGGAGAGCCGCATGCCATGGCGCTCTTCGGGCACCCTACGCCAGCAGGCCCGCGCCATGCGGCGTTCCGGCATGGGAGGCCGTAGAACGCCAACTGGCGCGGCTTTCAGGGCAGGCGCCCGCGGCAACCCGTTCGAGGGTGGCTGGCGTAGCATGCGCAGGCGGCGGACTGCCGGTTTCGCCGCGGCCCGCAACGGCACACTTTTCAGGAGATTCGGATGAACCACATGGTCGCCGGTGCTGCCCGAATGCTGGGCATTGCGGCACTGGTCGCGCTGTTTTCGGCCTGCGCGTCCCACCCGCCGTCGCCGGCGCCACCGCCCAGTTACGCCAGTTACTTCGACAAGTTGCCGTGCGTCGATCGGATCGGCCGCTGTTTCGACGCCACCATCGCCGGCCAGCCGGTGGTCGTGATCGCCGACAAGCAGCGCCACGAGCGCATCTCGGCCGAAGCGCGCCAGAGCAACTCGCAGGTTCGCGACGTCTATTGGGAGCTGACGGAGCCGGTCGACGGCAAGCGCGTGTTCAAAGTGGCGGTCGGCCCCAACGCGCTTGGCCAGCCGCACGTCGGCGCCCCCGCCGGCGAAACCGGGTTGATGATCTATCCGCTCGACCGCCAGAAGCTGGCAAGCAAACAGGAGCTGGTAACCAGCCGCAACGTCAACATCAACGGCCGGGCCGCCGTCGCGCAGCAGAACACGCTGACGCAGGACAGCCTGCCGCCGGGCCGCTACGTGATCTCCATCCGCTACGAGGGCGAGCGCAACTGGGAACGCAAGTCGGTCTACCTGCGCGTCAAGTAGCGCGACATCGTCCGGCTCGACAATCCGAAAAAAGGCCCGCCACCCGCACGGGCTGGCCCTGCCCGTGACAGCGGGGTCGGGTGTTGCATGGTCAATTGCCGCTTGCTGCCCGGCGCCCGGCAAGCGCGTCGCGACGCGACGCCGCACGGCCGGCACCGCACGCTTGCGGCGGGAACGGCGCGCGGCGCGCGGAATCCTGTTCGTCGGCCGGTGCCGACAGGTTTCATGGCGCTTTTGCGCCTTGCGCCTCGCTATGGCATGCTGAACCGCCCGTCTGCCGCGGCAGTTCGCCGACGCAAGCATCTTCGCGCCAATCCATCTGCAGGAGTCGAGCCATGATTCGTCGCGCAATCCGCCTTTTGGCGTTCGCCACACTCGCCGCCGTCGTCGGCAGCTTCGCGCCGGCATTGGCGCAGAACTCGGCGCCACCGGCCGTGCTGTTCGTCGATATCGACGCGGGCCCGGTCAGCGGCGGTCCGCAGGGATTCGGCGTGCCGATATCGATATTCGGGCACGGCTTCGGCGCCACCCGCGGGAACTCGCGCGTCACCATCGGCGGCGTCGAAGTCGCCGCCTATCTGGTCTGGGGCAGCGGCAATGCGCAGAACCCCACGCTCGACATGATCGTCGTGCAGCCCGGTCCATCGACTACCGGAGGCCCGATCGTGGTCGAGGTGGGCGGCCAGAACTCCAACGCCACCCACGGCTTCAGCGCCACGCAGACCAAACTCCGCTACGTTGCCGCCGGCGCCAGCGACAGCGCCGACTGCGCCCTGGCAACGCCTTGCGCCACCATCTCGCGCGCCATCGACCCGGCGATCAGCGGCCCCGGCGACACGATTCTGGTGCGCGGCCCGGTGCATGCCGAAGGCGAAATCTGGGTTCGCCGCGAATACGGCCACGGCGGCAGCGCGGGATTGCAAAAGACCATCAAGGCTTATCCGGGCGAGTCGGTGGCGCTCCCCAACGCGAGCCGTCCGTTCTATGTCGACGCCGACTATGTGACGGTCTCGGGCTTCACCTTCCAGAATGGCAAGAGCATAGGCGTGCCCGATGCCGGCGACACGGCGCGCCGTCGCGGCAACCGCTTCATCAACAACAGTGCGGCTGGCGCGGTGTCGTGGAGCTTCATGGACAGCCACGGCGACGACCACCTGCTCGCCGGCAACGTGTGCGAGGCGACCACGAGCAGTGTCGGCACCCAGGGCCACTGCTTCTACGTCTCCTACGGCAATGGCGTGCGGCTGCTCTACAACATCGGCAGCGGCGCGCCCGGTTATGGCATTCACGTATTCGACCAGCGCCGTGCGACCACCGACTTCCGCCGCACCATCAGCAACCTGCTGATCGAGGGCAACATCCTCAAATCGTCGAAACTGCGCTCGGGGCTGATCATCGCGATGGCGGACGAAGGCGGCTACGGCAACAGCATCGAGAACGTGATCGTGCGCAACAACATCATCACCGCCAACAGCCACCTCGGCATCACG
Source organism: Candidatus Methylophosphatis haderslevensis (assembly GCA_016711925.1). Classification (GTDB taxonomy): domain Bacteria; phylum Pseudomonadota; class Gammaproteobacteria; order Burkholderiales; family Rhodocyclaceae; genus Methylophosphatis; species Methylophosphatis haderslevensis. The sequence continues at coordinate 69,486 of JADJSA010000012.1, read as the reverse complement.
GTCGGCGGCCTCGTGCATCACCTGAAAATCTACAACAACACGATCTACGAGAACGGCCGCCAGGGCGTGAATGTCGGCAGCGATGGCGTTGCCGACGTCGACATCCGCAACAACCTGATCGTGCAGTCCGAAAATGCCAACTGCCTCAACGACTGTCAGTGGTACGCCACGGCGCACATCCAGACCGCGCCCGGCATCGCGCAACTGGTGGTCGACAACAACGCCTACGGCCCGGGCGCCGCGACGCTCATCGGCGCGGTGGACGCGCGGCCGGTAACAGGCCCGAACAGCTTTGCCGACCCGGCGCGCTTCGATTTCCGCCTGCTTGCCGGCAGCGCCGCGATCGACCGCGGCGCGAGCCTCGGCACGGTTGCCACCGATTACTGGGGCGTCATGCGCCCGCAGGGCATGGCACCTGACCCCGGCGCCTTCGAAACCCTGGCAAACGCCGGCGCCAAGCCTGCCGCGCCAAGCGGTCTGCGCGTAACCAGCAGCGTGCCGTAGCCGGCATGCGGCGCCCCTCACCACGTCGGCCGCGTGCTGCGTGGGATGGCCGACAGGAATCGCACCGGCTAACCGCGTTCGGCGCAATATCGATCGCGCCCTACGCCCTTTGCATCCGCCGGAGCGATATCAATCGATTCCCTGCGCATGTCGATTTCGTCGTAAAGATTGCTAGACTTTGTCATGGTTTGCCTGCCGAATGCAAAGATCGTGTCAATGCGCTGGTCACGCGGCTATCCCTGTTTGCCGCACCGAATCCTTCTTGCTAAAGAGGCAGGTTGCCTCGCGCCAAACCACGATGTATAGGCTTGTCCGGTGAGAGACCGATTCCTGGTTCTATTGGCTTCGCTGGCAGCGTTCTGCCTGTTTGTCATCGCGTTTTTTGACCTACTTGGCAGAGGAACATGCGGCGCGCTTGCCGATCAGTTGTGGTCCAACTGCTGGGGCGTGCTCCTCTTTCGTTCATTAACGGGTTGGCCAACCAATGTCGCGGCGGCCGTGGTCGATTGTCTGCTCGCGGCACTTGCATTGGCGTCCGCGCTCGCGATAGCCCGTCGCGGATTCGACGAGCCGGTCGAAACGCCTCCCAATCCAAAAGGCTACGCCGGATTCCTGATTCCACTTGCGATAGGTGCAGGTGTCGGCGTTTATGTTCGCTTGGACGGGGCGACCTATTGGGATTCAATTGGCTTTGGTTTGTTTATCTTTGCTCTTGCCGGGTGGGGTTTGTGGCGAGACCTGTGAGGCTCACGAAGGACCGCCAACTTCATGGTGCCACCCATTGGCCACCCTGTGCATAGAGTGAGAACAGAAAGCTCGCGAAGTCGCGACCCCTGAATTGCATCAACCCTTCACGCTGCCAACGCCTTGAATGTCGGCTTCGTCAGTAGAATCTGTGGGAGAGTTCCGGCTCCGGCAACTTGCCAAGTGCATGATACAAAGCGAGTTCCGCGATGCGGAATGTGCGAAAGCCGTAGGATCTTCTCATGGTCACTTTGGCCTTGTTATTGAGGCCCTCGACGACACCGCTGGAGAACTGCTTGCGGGCCCGAAAGTAGTTGAGGATGAGCTCGCGATGGTTGCGTAGCGTCGCAGCGATTTTCTTCATCGGCTCGATGCGCGAGCACATCACGTCGTTGCACCATTGATCGAGGAATTTCCCCGCCCAGGTGGGCGAGTTGTAGTTCCAGAACTGTTGGAAGTCTTCCTTGAGCAGATAGGCGCGCACGGTCTTCAGGTTGTAGCGCAGCACATCGCGTAATCGGGGGCGTTGTTTGGCGGTCAGGTTGGTCTTGCGTTTGAGCAGGCACCAGCGGCTCTTCTTCAGTACCGGCTCGTAGCCGTCCTGGGCAAGCCGGCGCGCCTCGCCCGCGCGCACCTCGTCGAGCGCCTTGTTCATCTTGGCCACGATGTGAAAGCGATCGAGGATGTTCAGCGCATTGACGCAGCGCGTGCGGATCACCTTCAGGTAGGGCTGCCACATGTCGGAGCAGACGAACTCGATCTTCTCGGCCAGCTCCTTGCCGATGAGGGTGAAGAACTGCTCGAAGCTCGCCACCGTGCGCTCCCTGCCGATCCACAGCAGGCGCGTGCAGCCTGCCTCGATCTGGTAGACGAGCGTCAAATACTTGTGGCCCTTGGCATAGGCGATCTCGTCGACGCCGATGGCAACAATGGGCCCCAGGGTGCGCTGCTCCAGCCCCCAGGCCACCACGAACTCGACCGCCTGGCAGACCTTCTCCCACGAGGTATGGAAAGACACCGCCGTCTCCTTCCAGGAGAGCTTCCTTGCCCAGTGGGCCAGAAACAGCATGTAGGCGCTGGTCAGCTGATGTTTGCCGCAACCCCATGGCACTTGCTCGATCTTGACCCCGCAGGCCCGGCAATCGACGCGGCGCATGCGGTACAGTAACAGCACCATGAAGCCCCAGAAGGGAACGAATTCGAAGCGCCGCTGGCTCTGGTGATCGTAGATCGGCCCGCGCTGCTGGCAGCCGGAACACACCGGCTTGAGCCGCGCCGAGGCCGCACCTCGATCTCGATGCTCTTGGTTTGTGCGCACAGGCGCGCCTTGTCATAGACGAACCCTGGAAAGTGCTGGCAGTGGTTCAGAAGGGTGATCAGTTGCATGGGAAAAGGAGCCGTCAAAGAACCGGGCGCCATCGTAGCCGAGCGGGCCCTGGCAGCGTATTGCCCGGATCTGGCTGACTGGCCCGCGAGCTGGCGCATCGAGGAACGTGACGTGGCGCCCGGCCAGCAGATCCTCGAATGCTTCAAGCCTTTCCTGCTGCATTTGCTAAGCCTAGGGCTGTCGAAGAAGACGCTGCACAAGCATCGGGACAACCTCTGGCTTCTGGGCGGTGAGATGATCGGCACGATCTCGAACACGCCCAGGCTGCGAAAGCGGCCCATTGAAGAGTTGCTGTTCTCGGTGCTCGACGAAGAAGGCGGACCCCTGTTGTCGCATCACGAATCGGAGCAAGAGCAACGCGCGTTCGACTCGACCTGCCGCAAATTCTTTCGCTTCCTGCACAATGGCAAAGATCAAATCGCGTAGTGTGAATGCTCACCCGAAGCAAGCCGGCAAGTGCCCAGGGGTGGATAGCCGACGGGATCTGCCAGCACACCCGGCCAAGACAAGGGCAGATGGTTGCGCGTGGCCCGGGCAGAGGTGTTCGGAGATTCGAGGCGAATGCGGGTCGACGCCACACCGCCGGCGCCGATTCCGTCAAGGGTCACTTGTCCGGGGGCACGGCTTTGGTACGACGGCAACCTCAATTCGGCCAAGGATCGTGGAATTGCCCCGGCGTTGAGCGGACAGGTGCGCCCTTGACGGCGCGCAATCGCTACGCTGTTGGTTGGGCATGGCGGAAGGCCTCTCCTCCGCCATGCCCTACCAGCCAGCGCAGCAGTTCTTCTATTGAAAGCGCATCCGCGTCATTCAGCAAATGCACACCGCCAAGCGCCGATCATGCTGCCGCCGGTCCTTCGAAGACTCCGAAAACCACCCACAGATTCCCCCGACGAACCGAATGTCGCATTGTCGGGGTCACAAATGTCTGGGTCACACAATGTCGGGGTCCGGTCTCGCCATTCTTGTTCCCGAGATCATCCGTGTTACGCAGCGCTTGCCTCCGCAAGAACGCGGGTCATTCGGTCGAGGTTTTGCTCGTTCGCCGGCACGACGATGTGCTTGACTGCCAATGCGGTTCCGGGGTCGTCGAACGCTTGCTCCCAGTTCAGATGGGTGCCGCCGCCGACTGCCGTGAGCCGAACTGTCAGGGTGAAGTAGGGAGCGCAGTCGTGCCGGATGACGACCAGGTTTCCGGGGACGAGGGCGGTGAACACATTCTCGTTGGGGTAGTTGCTGCCGTCCGGTCCATGCATGACGAATTTCCAGCGGCCGCCTACCTTGAATTCGAACGTCTCGAACGTATTGGAGAAGCCGTCCGGACCCCACCACCGCGCGAGCAGCTCGGGGGAGGCAAACCCGGCAAAGATCGCGTCGGGCGCGAAAGGCAGCGTTCTCGATGTGCGCAAGACTCTCTGTTCATCGTTCATTGCAAATTTCCCCAGGTTGCGGCCGACTTGGTTCGCACCGCGCAAACGCAATGGCATGTGAAGCGAAGCGGCCCACCGGGCAGGACTCGTCCATGAGCCGGTTCGGATCGTAGCTTCGCACAATCAGACCTCAACGGTCGGCCGCGGTTTGTGCCCGGCGGTACGGGGCCGATTTGTGACGGGCGGGCATGTCGGGTCCGTAGTCCTCGCCGCGCACCTGATTCTCTCCTGTGCGGCATGTATCATGCCCGCGCCAGGGAAGGACAAGCGCGAGCGCGAACGGGCCGTGGCCGACCTTTCCCCCAGTGCAACACGATCGCCCGCGGACACCCGTCGCCAGCCGATTCGCCCCGAGAGCCGCATCGGGCGGCGATCTGTGAGCCCTGCCTCGCCAGGGGCCGCATGGAATGGCGCTCCTGGCTGTGCAGTGCCCGTAGATGTCCAATCCATGAGGCTTGTGGCCCGGTCCACTTTTGTGCATGCCGAATCCGGCGCAGTGTCTCGCCGACTGTATGCCGGCGGCCAGCCGGGCCGAATCGCTCTGATGCGGCTGCTCGCGGCGGCTTCCATTCAATGGCCGCGATGGTTCGGGCTTGCCGATTGCAGCCTGCCCTCGCTTTTAGCGTGCGCCTGATCGACAGCCGGAAACAGTTCCAGCGATTCGCCGGGCGCCGGTGGTGGCGGCCGCGCGGGCAGCGCGTCTGCGGCGCTCAGCGACGAGACCCGCACGCCGAGCAGGCGCAGCTTGCGTTCGAGCGGCACGCGCTTGAGGCAGGCGCGCGCGGCCTTCTGGATTTCGGCCGCGTCGGCGGTGGGCTGCGCGATTGTCATGTCGCGCGTGACGGTGCGAAAGTCGTCGAAGCGCAGCTTGATGCCGATGGTGCGCCCGACATAGCGCCGCCGCTGCAGATCCTGCGCGACCTGCGCGCACAGTCGGGTGAAAATTTCGCGCAGTTCGGCGCGGTCGCGCAGCGGATGCAGGTCGCGCTCGAAGGTGGTTTCGCGGCTGCGCGAGCGCGGCTCCGATTCGGTGACGATCGGCCGCTCGTCGCGCCCGTGCGCCACCTCGTGCAGCCATCTGCCGTAGTTCGGGCCGAAGCGCCCGACCAGCGCCGCCGCATCGTGGCGCGCCAGGTCGCCGATGCTCGCTATGCCCATGCCATTGAGGCGGGCGCTCGCCTTGGGGCCGACGCCGTTGATGCGCCGCACCGGCAGCGGCCAGATGCGCGGCTCGATATCGTCGGCGCGCAGGATCGTCAGCCCGTCGGGCTTTTCCAGATCGGAACCGATCTTGGCCAGCAGCTTGTTGGGCGCGATGCCGATCGAACAGGTGAGCCCGGTCGCCTCGACGATGCGCTGCTTGAGCGCACGGCCGAGCGCAGCCGTTTCGCCCGCCACCTCGGTCAGATCGACGTACACTTCGTCGATGCCGCGGTCTTCGATCTGCGGCGCGAGCGTCGCTATGGCGGCCTTGAACAGCCGCGAGAATTTGCGGTACTCGTCGAAATCGACGGGAAGGAAGATGCATTGCGGGCACAGTTCGAGCGCCTTGCGCGCCGGCATCGCCGAGCGCACGCCGTAGCGCCGCGCCACGTAGTTGGCGGTGGTGACCACACCGCGGCCGCCGCGCCCGCCGATGGCCACCGGCAGCTCGCGCAGTTCGGGCCGGCGCAGCAGTTCGACCGACGCATAGAAGGCGTCCATGTCGATGTGGGCAATCCGGCGCTCGGGCATGGCGCATAGTGTAAACAGCGCGCATCCGGACCGCACACGCAAATCGCGCGCGCCTGCCGGTGCCGCGCGCCGATGGCGAGCGGCGGCGCAACGGCCGCGGATTGAGCGGATTTGAAGGGCAAGGCCGGACGGGCGACAATCCGCCGCAGGGCACGAAACAATTGCCGATCGGGTGAATGATGAAAGCACGCAGATTGCTCGCGGGAATCGCCCTCGTCTGCGCGACGACGCTGGGAGCATGCTCGATGATTCAGGACAACCTGCTGTATTTTCCGGACAAGGCGACGCAGGCCGAGGTGGTGACCGACCTGCTTGCGCCGTGGCCGTCGCCAGATGATTTTCGCGGCCTGGTCGCGGAGCCGGCCGGCGCCGCGCGTGCCACCGCGATCATTTTCCACGGCAATGCCGGCCATGCCGGCCACCGCGAGTATTACGCGCGCATGCTCTCTCGTCTCGGGCTGCGGGTGATACTTGCAGAGTATCCGGGCTACGGGCCGCGCGGCGGCGCGCTGGGCGAGCAGCGCCTGGTTGCCGATGCGCGGCAGAGCATCGATCTCGCCCGGCGCCGCTACGGCGGGCCGCTGTTGCTCGTCGGCGAATCACTCGGCGCGGGGGTTGCCGCCGCGGCCTGCGCGCCGCAGAGCGGATCGGCCGGCGCAACGGTCAACGCGCTGCTGCTGATCACGCCGTGGGACCGGCTGGAGAGCATCGCCGCCCATCACTACCCGATGCTGCCGGTGAAGCTGCTGCTGCGCGACCGCTATGACAGCGTGGCAAATCTGACGGCGTTCGCCAGCCCGGTGACGGTGGTGATCGCCGAGCATGACAGCATCGTGCCGGCCCGCTTCGGCAAGACGCTGCACGAATCGCTGGCGGCGCCCAGGCAATTGAAGGTGGTGCGCGGCGCGGATCACAACGACTGGTTCGGCCGCGTCGATGAACCCTGGTGGCGCGACACGCTCGACTTCCTGCTCGGCGGGGCGGCCGCGGAGCACTGACGCGGCCGGTCGCGGTGCGTGCCGCGAAACCGCTCAGCGATTGCCCGGGCGCACCGGCGCATGCGGCGCCGAGGCGATCGCGCCGAACACCGCACCGAGGGTGACGCAGATCAGACCCGACAGGGTGGCCGCGTTGATCGATTCGCCGAGCAGCGGCACCGCCGCCACCGCGGTGATGCCGGGCACCAGCGCGAGCACCAGCGCCGCCTTGATCGGCCCGATGGTCTGGGTGGCGAAGGTGAAGCACAGCCCGCCGCATATCGCCACGACGATGCCCTGGTAGACGGCCTGCAGCAGAATCTGCTGCGCAGGCGCCGCCGCCAGCCCGCTCGGCAGCCACATCGCATAGACCGGCAGGTAGAGCAGCGCCGACACCGTGGCCAGGCCGGCCATGGCATCGAGCGGGCGCAGATGCCATTTGCGCAGCAGGCAGCCGAACATGCCCCAGCACAGCGCGCCGCACAGGAACAGCAGATCGCCCAGCCACTGCCGCGAGCCCTGCTCCGCCGGCGCCGTCATGCTTTCAAAGCCGATCAGGCCGATGCCCAGCCCGGTGAGCGAAAAGGCGATCAGCACTCCGCGGTTGGGACGGAATCCCAGCAATGCCCAGGCCACCAGTGCGGTGGCAAACGGAATGCCGCCATTGACCAGTACGCCGGCATGGGCGGCCGGCGCCAGGGTGAAGCCGGAATAGACAAATAGCGAATAGCCGATCCCGCCGAAACTGGCCACGGTCACGAGCCGCCACCACGGCACCGCAGCCGGGCGGCGCACAAAGACAGGAAACAGGATCAGCGCCGACACGCCGAAGCGCAGCGCAGCGATATCGAAGCCGGTCAGCACGCTGCGCCCGCCAATGCGCGAGATGATGTTGAAGCCGGACCAGATGACGACCACCGCGCCGATCGCGACATAGCCGAGCCAGGTCAGCCGCCGTGTTGCAGCGTGATCCGAAACCGACGACGACTGTTGCGCGTTTTCCAAGGGTGCGGACCCGTGCCTGACGCGGCTGCTGCGCCGCATGCGTTCGATTGTAAGTGATGAAGCGATCGCGTCCGGGCAGTCGGCGACGCGCCCGGATGGCGGCGGCCCGATCCACGCCGAACCGCGTACATCATCCCGGATCCGGCTACACTGCCGCTACTTCAGCCCGGCAGCCTGTTCGATGCCCGAAACCTCCCACCCAATCATCGTCCGGCACTTCCGCCAGATTCTCGTCTGGCCGCTGCAACTGATGCCGCTGCGCGCCGGGGATCAGGTGCAGCGCCACTTCGAGGCGCTCGAGCAGATCGGCCCGGGCAATCCGTGGCAGGAAGTGCTGGACGAGTTCACCGGCGACCCGACGCAGTTTCAGGAGCGCCACTACCGCGAGTTCGTCACCTTCCTGCCCTACGTGCAGCGCTTCCTTTACGGTCAGGGGCGTTCCAGCACATCCCTGCGCGGCTACGGCGAATCGCCGATCCGCGTCTATCGGCGCAGCGACATCGCGTTCGTTCGCGTCACCTGTCCGGACGGGGTGAGCGTCGATTTGTGCGTCAAGCACGTCGACCTGCATTTCTTCTACGACGTTGACGTCGTCATCCTGGCGGTGGAACTGCACGCCGACGATCTGCCGCTGTCCCGCGTGCAGGAGATCATGTACCGCTTCGGCCGCACGTTCCCGGCGCAGTGGGACCAGGACGGCCGCGCCAGCCATTGCATGCGCCGGGTCGAATGGATCGGCAACCAGGGCGAGGTGCTGGCGGTTTCCGACTTCGACGACCGCGCGAAATACCTGACCCACGCCTGCGAACATCGCGCCTCGACGGTCGGTGCGCACTGGGAGTACCTGCTGCAGCCGATGGCGCAGCACCACTCGGAGCAGCCGGGCCTGATCCGCTACCGGCAGCTCGAATACCACCGGCTGCCGAAGATGACCTACCTTTCCTTCGACGATCCGTTCGCACTGACGCGGGAGGATTTCGTGCGCCTCGGTCTGGCCCTGCGGCCGGACGACGGGCAGGGACTGCAGTACTCGGAGAAGACCATCGAGGACTTCGAGCGCGACCACTGTTACGACCGTTTCTGGTCGCCGGCCCGGCGCGATCCGCGCTCCAGCACCCGCATCGTCTGCACCGGCCATTCGTTCATCATGATCGGCAGCCAGCGCCTGGCGCTGTTCGCGGATCCGGAGATGGGGCTGCTCGGGCAGTTCCGCCACCAGTACTTCCAGCTCGGCCTGATCGCGCATTTCCATCGCGCCGCGCTGCTGATGATGTCGGACCGACTGGTGGTGGCGGTGAGCCGGCTCGACATCCGCGACCAGGAATCGATACGCTTCTTCAAGCGCAGCATCCGCCAGACGATGGAGATCTTCCTGCGCTTCAACCACCGCTACTGGTTTCACGAAGTATCCAAGCAGGTGGTGGCCAAGGATCTGTTCCGCCTGTGGAGCCACCAGCTCGGCAACGACGCGCTGTTCACCGAGCTGCGCGAGGAAATGCAGGACATGAGCCACTACCTCGACAGCGACGATGCGCGCCGCCAGAGCGACACCGTGCTGCGGCTGACCGTGGTGACGATCCTCGGCCTGGTCGGCACCATCGTCACCGGATTCCTCGGCATGAACCTGATCGCCGAGGCGGAGCAGCCGCTGCTGGTCAAGATTGCCTACTTTGCCACCGTGTTCGTGCCCACCCTGGCATTGACGCTGTACACGGTGCAAAAATCGCGCGCATTGTCGGAGTTTCTCGACACCATGTCCGACGAACGCCTGCCGATGCGCAACAAGCTCGCTGCCCTGGTGCGGGTGTGGCGCAAGCCGCCGCAGACCGGGCCGGGTCTGGTGGACGTACCTGCGCGTACGCGCCGCCGCAAAAAGGCGCCGGACGCGAAGTCCTGAAGCGCGCGCGCGGGCCGGCGCGAAGTCCCGGCGGCCGCGGCACAAAACCGCTTTGCGCGACGGACGCGCTGTCAGTCCTTGGCCGCCTTGCGCGGGTCCGGCGACGGCACCATGATCGCTTGTCCGGGTTGACTGCAACCGGCATCGCAGCAGCGTCCGGGCTGTCTGTCGCGCGCAATCGCACCGTTCTCGCCGGCCAGTACGCCGCGCTCGAGCAGGCGTTCGACAAGATCGACCTTGTCGCCTACCGGGTAGTTGCGCCAGATCTCCTGTTTCAGCGCCGCGGGCGAACCGCCGCCATGCAGGCTGATCAGCGAGTACCAGCCGCCCTGGTAGGAGGCTGTCAAATCCTCGATGAAGCGCGCAACCTCGATGCGCTTGTCGTAAGGCACTTCAGGGTTGGCGCGCAGCACCTCGGCCAGGGTAGCGGCTGTCGCCGGGTTGTGGTCTTCATCCGGCCCGGGCAGGGCGACAATGAGGCCGCCTGAAACTTCGTGGGCAAGACGGTGCATGTCGTAAATCTGCGTCGACAGCAGCAGCTTGCCGATGTTGGCGAACACCGGCTCCGGCATGAAGCTGTGCGAATGGGGGTCGCGCAGCGCATAGACGCTGGCCGCGACGCCGCATGCATAGAAGCCCTCGGTGATCTTGATCAGTTCCACCATCGGATCGCGCAGGCTGGCTTTGCGGCCCGGATCGAGACCGTTGGCTTCGCACATCAGCGCACCGGCGCCGATCAGCAGGTCGCCGAAGCCGGCGCGGGCGCCGATGCAACTGTGGCGATGGTGGGTGGCATAGTTGTAGGTCACGTCGCCGGAAAACTCCCACTCGCCCGCGAAGAACACGCGCTCCCACGGCACGAACACCTTGTCGAAGACGACGACGGCCGTGGCCTGCCCGTACTTGCGGGAGAACAGCGGCGCGCCGTGCTCCGGTTTGTCGCCGGGCCGGCCGGGCGGGAGACGATGGTGATGCCCGGTGCATCGATCGGCACGGCACAGCAGAGCGCGAAATCGGCATCGGCCGCCTGCATGTTGCGCGACGGCATGACCAGGAATTCATGCACATAGGGCGCGCCGGTGACGATCGCCTTGGTGCCCGAAATCACGATGCCCCTGGCGTTGCGCTCGACGATGTGGACATAGACATCCCTGTTTTGCTGCTGGCTCGGGCGTTTGCTGCGGTCGCCCTTGGCGTCGGTCATGGCGATGCCCAGCGACAGATCCCGATCCTGTACGTGCTGCAGGTAGGCGCCGAACTTCGCGCGGTATTCGGTCGAACCTTTCGCATCGTCGATCCTGGCAACCGCCTGGCCGATCCCGTTCAGCGCGTCGTGCGACAGGTAGCGCAGTGCGCAACCGGTTTCCTGGCACAGCACGCGCACCGCTTCTAGCTTGTTGAGCAGGTCGCCCGCCGATTCGTTGATGTGCAGCATGCGATTGACCAATTTGCCGCTGGCGGTTTGGCGGGCCGTCATCAGCGTGCTCTTGGCGGGGTCGCGGGCGAAATCGTAGGTCACGGCCAGCGCATTGATGCCTGGCTGCAGCGAAGGCGCATCGGCCACCGACTCGATCAGCGCGCCATCGACATAGACGGTCGGCTTGTATTCGCGCAGCGAATCGCGGAACGCCTGCCCGTCCATCAGGCCGCCGGTGCGAGTGTCATCCGAACTATTCGTCATGGTGCCCCGATCATTCCACAAGTCGCTGTTCGCGCAGGCTGCTCGCCGGATAGCGCCGCACCCACAACCGCTTGCCATCGGCGTTCCACACCGACAGCGCCAGTTGGCGCGACTGCGGCGGGCCGCTGAAATCGAGCATGCAGAAATTTTGCTCCAGCACCAGCGTGTCGCTCACCGCGCCGACCGGATTCGGCCGCGGATGGATACGCGAGGTCAGCGGCGAACAGGTCAGTTCGAGCAGCGGATAGTGACCCGGCCGCTTGCGCTCGGTCAAGTGGGCGTAGTGGATGTCGCCCGACAGGAACACCACGCCGTCGATGCGCTGCGCCGCCAGCCAGTCGAGAAACGCCTGCCGTTCTTCGGCATGGTTGTGCCAGCCCTCGCCGCCGCGCCGCCCCCCGCCCGGCCGCTCCGAGAGCATGCGGCTGCCGTTGGCGATCAGCTTGAAGGTGGCGTGCGACTGCCGCAGTTCGCGCTTGAGCCAGTCGAGCTGCGCTGCACCCAGCATGGTCTTGCCCGACACATCGGGCGCCGAATCGTCGTCGCGGTAATAGCGGTCGTCGAGCAGAAAGATGTCGACGTCTTCGTGGCTGACTTTCGAGAAAATGCCCGGCGCATCGGGAAGGCCGTAGCTGCCGTTGGCCCAGTAGCGGCGGAACAGGTCGAGGCTCACCGACTTGAGGGCGAAGCTGCGGTCGGAATCGTTCGGACCGTAGTCGTGGTCGTCCCATATCGCATAGTGCTGGCCGGTCTGCAGCAGATGCTGCAACTGCGGATGGCGGCGCGTGGCGAGCCAGCGCGCATTCATGCGGGCCGGCGCGTCCGCCTCGAAATCTTCGTCGCGGAAGTAGTGGGTATCGCCCAGCCACAGCATCAGATCCGGCTTGCGCGCGGCGATCGCCTCGAAGATGCGGAACGCCCTGGCGCCGCTGCCGTCGTCCGGCGGATCGGAAAGATAGGCGCAGGAGCCGGTCGCCAGCGAGAAATCGCGCACCGCCCTGGCATCGCCGCGTTGAGTGACGAAGCTCAATGCCGCGGAATCCGGCAGCGCCGGCTGGCCGTCGAGGCGCACCCGGTAGCGGTAGCGGGTGGCCGGCCGCAGCCCGTCGAGCACGATATGAACCGAGCGCCCGTTGGCGGCGGTCGCGCCGACCGGCCGGCTGCGCGCGATGCGGCCGGGCTCGTCGGCCGGCCAGTAGTCGAGCGTCACCTGGGCATCGGCATCGCTCATCAGCCAGATCGTCACCTTGTCGCGCGCGCTGAATCCGGCCATCGGGCCGGCCACCAGTGCCCCCGCGTGCAGCGGCCCGGCCCAGCAGGCCAGCAGCGCCGCGGCAAGCAGCGGCAGGAAACGAACTGCGACCGCGCCAGGCGAGGCCTGCACCTTCGGCATGCCGCGCGACGGATCAGATTTCCGTCGCTGTGCGTGAGAGCGGATGGGTATCCAGCGCCGAAAGATCATCGCTTTCGAGGTCGATCACGTTCAGCGGCGGCAGCGGGGCGGCGGGTGGCGCGTTGCGGTCGATGGCGGCGCGCTGTGCGGCATGGCGTTCGGAGACGTAGGTTCGCCCGAGCATGTAGATCGAACCGGAGCGGGTGACGATGCGACCGCCGTGGAATTCCATGACCTGGCTGGTGGTGATCAGGGTGCCGTCCTTGAGCGTCGGGTGGTTCCACACCAGACCGCGAAAACGCGGACCCGGCTCGACCGGCCAGGCCGGGTCGAGGCGCACGATTCGCGGTTTGCTGTCGGCAACGTCACTCATGGAAGGTTCCCTTGGGCGGCGGAAACGCCGACCGTGAAATACTTAACGGTCGCACCGGGCGGGAGCGCAGAGCCATTGCAGAAAAAAACTGTGTCCGGCCTGCAAGCGCCGGGCGGACGGCAGTCGGGAAGTCCGCCGATAAGCCGGGTTCTGTAAGACGGCTTGCGCCGCCCGGCAGCCATTCATCTGGGCGGTGCGTTGCCGCACCGCTCGAGCAGCCTACCCGCCAGCCACGCGAGCCGCGTGATTGCTGGCCTATTTGGCCTTGCCCCGGATGGGGTTTGCCATGCCCTTCGCGTTGCCGCGAAGGCGGTGAGCTCTTACCTCGCCATTTCAACCTTGCCGTCCCTTGCGGGCTTGGGCGGTTTGTTTTCTGTTGCACTTTCCGTCGCCTCACGACGCCCGGCCGTTAGCCGGCATCCAGCTCTAAGGGGCCCGGACTTTCCTCCATGCGCATGACGCACAGCGGCTGCCTGGCGGACTTCCCGCGTCGATTGTACGCGCGCACGACGCAGCAATTCCACTCGAATTCGCGATATTTTTGCAAACCACCGGCCTGCAAGCCGCATGGAATGGCGATCTGCAGCCGGGCACCCCTGTCGTCCAAGCCCGACGCCGCTCGCAGGCCGGCCTGCCCGCAGCGCACCAATCCACGCGGCTCCGCAGGCGTCCGGCTTTGGCGAACCTGCCTTTATGTCGTCTTCCGGTTTGCCGAGGCGAGGTTACTCGCGCGAGGGTTTCGCCGGGCGAAACTGCCGCCGGTCGTCGTAATATGCCGGATCGGTATTGTCGCCGGTGACGCCGGGGATTCCCAGCAGCGGCAGCGGAGACAGTTCGCGCGGCGTCGCCAGAAAGGCCGGCTCGGCGAGTCGGTCGGCGATTCGTTTATCGAGTTCCGTCGCCAACCGGGGCGAACGCAGCGCCGGCTCGTCGAGCGCAACGAACAGCGCCTTGCCGCACAGTCCGACGAACGGCGCACGCAACTGATCGTAGAGCGCGTGGCCGAAAACGATGAAGCGCACGCTGCGGGCAAGTTGCGCCCGGCGCTCGACGAACACGTCGCGCCAGCGATGGCTGCGCAGGCCCTCGGCCAACGAGGTGTCGGCGCAGGCCACGATCACCCCGCTTTCGTCGAAAAGCGTGGCGGCATCGCGCGTTGCGCCGCGCGCGGCTTGTCCGCCCTGCGCCGCCACATGTCGCGCGTTGAGCGCGGCCTTGATCAGCGGGAAGCGCAGCCAGACCAGGGCATTGAACGCATCGTGCCAGTTGCCGGGGCGGGTCGGCACGCAGCCGGTCTGGAAGATGTGCGCCTCGTAAGCCATGCGCGCGTTCGTCGCCGCGACGAAGCGCACCGGCGCACCGCCACCGCTCAGCGGCGGCGTGGCGGCGGCTAGCAGGAACCGGTTGAGCGACTCGAGGGAAGGCGGCGCCGTGCCTGAAAGTTGCGCCAGCCAGGGCGCCAGCGGTTCGAACAGCACCTGCGCGGCGAGCGCGCCGGCCGCGCCCTCGGCCATGCGCCGCGCTCAGCCGGCGGGTTTGCCCGCCGGCTCGGCTGCCGCCGGGACGAACGAATAGGTTCCGTCGCGCTTCTGCCAGGCGCCGATCAGTTTGCCGCCACCGCCCTCGCCAGGCGGCTCGGCCGCTTGCAGCGTGCAAGTCTGGGTGTCGGCCAGGTACCAGTTCTTGCCCTGCTGCAGGGCAAAGCTGCGTTCGCCCAGCGCGTAGAGCGAAACCTTAGTACTGGTGGCGGGCTGCGGCTTCATCTCGTGGCGGCGCTGGCAGTCGGGAAAGCGCGCCACCACCAGCGCGAGTTCGGCCTTGTCGCTCCACGGGTACTTGACCTCGCGCTGCAGAGTGAGCGCATGGTCGGAGTTGTCGTCGATCATGTAGGCGGCGCGGTCCTGCTCGCAACCGGCGAGCAGGGGCACGGCCAGCAGCAGCAGCGCGAACCGGAAGCGGAAATTCATGGCCATGATCAATTCAGCAGCGTCCACTCGACCGCCTCGCCGGCACGCAAGGGTACGAGCGCATCGTCTTCGAGATAAGTGAGGTTCTGCGCAACCTGCCATGATCGCTTGACCAGCGTGATGCGATCCGTGTTGCGTGGCAGGCGGTAGAAATCCGGCCCGTTGAAACTCGCAAACGCTTCCAGCTTGTCCAGCGCGCCGGCCTGGTCGAACGCTTCGGCATACAGCTCGATGGCGGCATGCGCGGTGTAGCAGCCGGCGCAGCCGCAGGCCGCTTCCTTGGTGCCCTGCGCATGCGGCGCCGAATCGGTGCCGAGAAAGAACTTCGGGCTGCCGCCGGTGGCCGCCTCGACCAGCGCCCGGCGGTGCGTCTCGCGCTTTAACACCGGCAGGCAATAGTGGTGCGGCCGCACGCCGCCGGCGAAGATGGCGTTGCGATTCATCAGCAGGTGGTGCGCCGTCAGTGTGGCGGCGACGTTCGGCCCGGCTTCGGCTACAAACTGCGCCGCTTCGCGCGTCGTGATGTGCTCGAAGACGACACGCAGACCCGGGTGGCGTTCGACGAGCGGCGCCAGTACGCGATCAATAAACACGTGCTCGCGATCAAAAATATCAGTTTCAGCATCGGTCACCTCTCCATGCACCAAGAGCGGCATTTCGGCCGCTTCCATCCGCGCCAGCACGGCATCGCAACGGCGGATGTCGGTGACACCCGAATCCGAGTTGGTCGTGGCACCGGCCGGGTAGAGCTTGACCCCATGCACGACGCCGCTGGCCAGAGCCCGGTCGATTTCTTCCGGCGGCGTACGGTCCGTCAGATACAACGTCATCAGCGGCTGGAACTTTAGGCCGGCCGGCAAGGCGGCAAGGATGCGCGCGCGATAGGCCTCGGCAAGCGCGGTCGTGGTGACCGGCGGGCGCAGGTTGGGCATGACGATCGCGCGGCCGAAGCGGCGCGCGGTATCGGGCAGCACGGCCCGCAACGCCGTGCCGTCGCGCAGATGCAGATGCCAGTCGTCGGGGCGGGTGAGCGAGAGTTCTTGCGCAGGCATCGAATGGAAAGCAAATGCGAGGTGAGCGATTGATTATAGCGCCGGGCGTCACTCGCCCTTGACCGAAAGCGCCCGTTCGTAGAGCGCGTTGCGCGGCTCGCCGGTGATCTGCGCGGCGAGTTTGACTGCCTGCTTGAGCGGCAGTTCGGCCAGCAACGCCGCGAGCACCCGGTCGGCCTCTGCTGGGAGACCCTGCCGCGGCGCAGGGGCGGACACCAGCAGCACGAACTCGCCGCGTTCGCGGTTCGGGTCGGCGGCCAGCCAGGCCGGCGCATCGGCAAGCGGCATGCGGGCGATGCTCTCGAACAGCTTGGTCAGCTCGCGCGCGATGACCATCTCGCGCCGCGGGTCCAGACGCGCGGCAAGATCGGCGACGGTCTCGGCCACCCGATGCGGCGCCTCGTAGAACACCAGCGCGGCGTCGAGCGCCTTCAGCGCCTCGATCGCCTCGCCACGGGTACCGGCGCGCGCCGGCAGGAAGCCGCAGAACAGCACCCGTTCGTCACCCAGGCCGGATGCCGACAACGCGGCCGTCAGCGCGCTCGGTCCCGGCACCGGTATCACGCGCAGGCCGGCCTCGCTGACCGCGCGCACAATGCGCGCGCCTGGATCGGACACCGCCGGCGTGCCGGCATCGCTGACCAGCGCCACCCGCTTGCCCTCGCCAATCGCGGCGACGATCGCTGCGGCGGCTTCGCGCTCGTTGTGCTGGTGCGCCGCGAGCAGCCTGGCCGCGATGCCATGGTGATCGAGCAGGCGCCGCGTGTGGCGGGTATCCTCGGCGGCGACGAAATCGGCCGCGCGCAGCACATCGAGCGCGCGCAGCGTGATGTCGGCAAGGTTTCCGAGCGGCGTGGCGACGACGTACAATGCAGGCGGCATCGACTGGAGGGGTTCTGGCATGGCGCAGACGATCGACTGGATTGGGCGGATTCTGGGCCGCGCGGCGTTCTGCCGCAAGCAAGGCCGGCCATGACCGGCAGCGGCAGCCGGGCCGAAGCCCTGGCCGCGGCCCACCTCGAACGCCACGGCCTGAGCGTGGTCGAGCGCAATTTTCGCGTGCGCGGCGGCGAGGTCGACCTGATCTGCCGCGACGGAAGGGTGCTGGTATTCGTCGAGGTCCGGCTGCGCAGCAGCGCGCGCTTCGGCGGTGCCGCGGCAAGCATCACGGCAGCCAAGCGGCGGCGCGTGATCCTCGCCGCGCAGCATTATCTGGCTGGAAGACCGCAACCACCGTGCCGCTTCGACTGCGTGCTGTTCGACGCGCTTGACCCGCCGCGCATTGAATGGCTGAAGAATGCGTTCGCCGCCGATTGATGTCCGGCGCCTGAGCCTGGTTGTGGCGCTCGCGCTGGCCGCGCAGTTGCCGGCGTTCGGCCAGCAGGTGCGCATTCTGGTGCAAAGCTCGCCGCTGGCCGGATTTCGCTACTACGCCGGCGAGGCCCTGTGGCAGGAAATGCGGGTCGGCGACGAACTTTCCCTGATCCGCGAGGCCGACAACGGGCACGATACAAACGCGGTGCGCGTCGAATGGCGTGGTCATAAGCTCGGCTATCTGCCGCGGACGGAAAACCGCGCGGTCGCTGCGGAGATGGATCGCGGTGCGCCGGTTGTCGCGCGCATCGCCGCACTGGTGCAGGATCGCAACCCGTGGCGGCGATTGCGCGTGGATATCTATGTCGTGCTCTGAAGACGGATCGGGGGCGCGCGGTGCGGGATGTTAAAATCCGCCCAACATGGCCCGCCCAACCATTCCTATCGTGAAGCACGACCTTCCAAGATGGATTTGATCGCCCGCATTTCGCAACAGTTCACCGACAGCGCGCAAACCAAGCTGCAGGCTGTCGAACTCCTCGCCGCGCCGATCGCCGAGGCAATCCAGACCATGGTTCAGTGCCTGATGAACAATGGCAAGGTCATGGCTTGCGGCAACGGCGGTTCTGCCGCCGATTCGCAGCACTTCGCGGCCGAATTGCTCAACCGCTTCGAGAAAGAGCGCCCGGGCCTGGCCGCGATGGCGTTGACGACCGATACCTCGACCCTGACTTCGATCGCCAATGACTACGATTTCGTTCAGGTTTTCTCGAAGCAGGTGCGCGCGCTCGGCCAGCCGGGCGATGTGCTGCTCGCCATCTCGACCTCGGGCAACTCGCCGAACGTGATCGAAGCAGTCGCCGCTGCGCATGATCGCGATCTGCGCGTCGTCGCGCTCACTGGCAAGACCGGCGGCAAGATGGCCGGGTTGCTGCGCGAAGGCGATGTCCAACTGTGCGTGCCCGCCGATCGCACGGCGCGCATCCAGGAAGTCCACCTGCTCGTCCTGCACTGCTTGTGCGACGGCATCGATTGCATGCTGCTAGGAGTTGATTGATGAAAAACACCCGAATCCGCATCGCCACTGCCCTGCTGCTCGTTTCGACCCTGCCGGCAATCCAGGCCTGCGTGCCGCTGATCGCCGCCACCGGGATCGGTGCCGGCGCGCTGATCATTGCCGACCGGCGCTCGTCCGGCGCCTACATCGATGATGAGAGCGTCGGCTGGAAAGTCGAAGAGCGCATCGTGCAGAAGTTCGGTTCGGAAACCCATGTCAATGCGGTGAGCTACAACCGCAACGTCCTGCTGATCGGCGAAGTCCCGGATGCCGCCACCAAGGCCCAGGTCGGTCGATTGGCGGGCGAGGTCGTCAATGTCAAGGGCGTGGTCAACGAGGTGGTGATCGGTCCCGCGAGTTCCGCGAAATCGCGCGCCAATGACACCTACCTGACGTCGAAGATCAAGGCGCGCTTCGTCGAAGCCAACAAGTTCTCGGCCAACCATGTCCGCGTGCACGCGTCGGCCGGCACGGCTTTTTTGGTCGGCATCGTGACACGCAAGGAAGCGGACGACGCGGCGCAGATCGCCGCCACTACGTCCGGCGTCGAGAAGGTGGTGCGGGTGTTCGAATACATCGACGAATCGCAGGCGCAACAGATCGATTCGCGTCCGCCCGAGGATACCCGCAAGCGATAGTCCGGCGCTGGCGCGGCGGCGGCTCAACTGCCCGGCTGCGGCGTGCGCAATGCGCGCTGCAGCCGGCGCATCACCCAGCCGAGAACCGGCAACTTCGCATACAACTCCTCCGCTGCATCCCAGTAGTCGCGGTGCCACGCGATGCGCCCCTGCGCATCGAAGCGCAGATGCGATGCGCCGCGGATGCACCTTTCTTTGTCTGGCAACCCGAAGTGGAACTCCCACAGCAGCATCGCGCCGCCGGGATCGGCGACGCTTTCGGTAATTCGAAATCGCGGCCGGTCGAGCGTCTCGAACATGTGCTCGAAAACGCGCCGGATCGCCACGATGCCGCGCACCTCGTTGAACGGATCCTTGAACCACGCGTCGCCGGAATAGAACTGCACGATCGTGCCGACACTGGCGTTGTCCAGCGTCTCGAAGAAGCGGACGATGTCATCGAGAACAAGTTTCACGATCAGAGGCCTGTCAGACGGCGCACGAGCGCAAAGTAGAGCCGATAGGGCAACAATTCCAGCAGCTTCAGCCCGACGGTGAAGCGCTTCGGAAAATGGATCTCGAAGCAGCCTTTGGCGAACCCGGCAACCATGCGTCGGGCTGCCTCGTCTGCACTGATCAGTGCCGGCATGCTGAAACGATTCTGCGCGGTCAGCGGCGTGTCGACGAATCCGGGACTGACGAGGAAGACATCGATACCTTTCGGCCGCAAATCGAGATAGAGGGTCTCGCAGAAGTTGATCAGTGCGGATTTCGTCGCACCGTACACAATGGCGTTGGGCAGGCCGCGGTAGCCGGCAACGCTGCCGACCACGGCAATCGCGCCGCTACCCCGGGCCAGCATCGCTGGCAGCACCGCACCGACGCCGTCGATCACACCGAGCAGATTGGTTTCGACCGTCGGCCGCGTCGTATCTGAATCGAGTTCCCAGGCACGCACCGCCGAATAGGTGCCGGCATTGAGCACCACCAGGTCGATGCCGTCCCAGGCCTCGACGATGCGTTTGCCGGCCTGCTCGAGCGAGCCAGATTCGGTAACGTCCAGAGGCAGGCAAAGCGTCTCCGACAAGCCGGCGCTCAAATCGGCCAGCCTGTCGCGATTGCGCGCCGAAAGTGCCAGCCGCGCCCCCGCCACGTGCAGTTCCCGGGCCAGCGCCGCGCCGATGCCGGTCGAGGCGCCGACGATCCATACCCGCTTGTCCTGCCAGTCGCGAATCGGACGATTCAGGCTGGAGAACGAACGCGATTCGCGGTCTCGCACTGGCACCAGCCGCTGGATCATCGCTTGTAGAACGACAGCGTGACTTCGCCGAGCCCGAAGCCGAACTTGCTCATTGCGGATCGGTTGAGCATCACCTTGTGGTCCATCAGGAACATCCAGTCATCGAAATCGACACGATAGGTCTTGCCGTCAACCGGAAGCGCAAGCACGTAGCGCCAGCGCAGCGCGTTGCCGTAAGCCACACCGTCCGCCTCACCCACCACGTCGTCGGCGGTGCCCTTATAGCGATGCGCATCGACCTTGGTGATCGTCCACACCCGGCGCTGCGTCGTCCCGTCCGAGTAGGTGAAGCGCTCGTCGAGCGTACCGACATTGCCCTTCCACGATGCATCGATCACCACATGAAAGCGCTTGACCACCTTGCCGGAGCGATCCTGAAACATTCCGTGCGCATCGAGCGTGCCATTGAAGTAGGTCGCCAGATCGAGCACCGGCTTCTCGGCGGCGTAGTCCTCGACCTTCACGCCGGCGCAACCCGCGACAAACACCGCCAGTAGGGCAACAAGGATCCTTTGCATCTCGTTCTCCGAATCACAAGCGCCGCATCCAGCGCGAAAGCAGGGCCGCGGCCAACAATTTGAGCCCGGTCGGCACCAGCGCATAGACCAACGACAGGCCGGCGACCCCCTGCGCGTCGCGCGTCCCAGGGAGATAACCGAGCAGGGAAATCAGCGGCAGCGCAATGCCGGCCGCGAGGGCCAGGTTGAGCTTGGTGACCAGGTTCCACAGGCCGAAATAGGCGCCCGATTTCGCGTCGGCTGCGCTCCGCGCGTCGCGATCCATCACGTCGGCGAGCATCGATGGCGGCAGCGCGAGGTCGGCGCCGAGCGCAACGCCGGACAAGGCGCAGATCAGCGCGAACGCAAGCATTTCGCCGGGGCCAAGAAGGAATGCCCAGACGAACACCAGGCATGCCAGTCCCATCGAGACGAGCCAGGCCGACGACTTGCCGATGCGCGTCGAAAGCGCAACCCACAGCGGCAGGGCCGCCACACCGGCGATGAAGTAGATCGCGAGAAACAGGCCGGCAACCGATTCGAGTTGCAGCACATCGGCGACAAAGAACAGGACCAGCGTTGCCGGAATCGCCGACGCGATGCCGTTCAATGCAAAAACCGCGAGCAGCCGGATGAAAGCGCGATTCCCCAGCGTGGCCGCCATTGCGGCGAGCAGGCTCGCCCGCTGCGGTCGCACGGCGCGCGAGCCGGGCGCACGCAACAAGGTGATTGCCGCAGTCACCGCAAGCAACGGCAGGAACAGCCACGCAAGGCGGCCAACACCCTGCGCCAGTTCGGGTGCCAGCAACGCAGGCAGCGCCGAGGCCGCCACCACGCCGAGCAGCGCGAAGCCTTCGCGCCAGGCAGTGATGCGGGTGCGCTCATCCACAGCCGAAGAAAGCTCGGCACCCCAGGCGTAGTAGTTCACCTGGGCGAGCGAAAAGCCAAGATAGACAACCGTCAGCGTGACCCCCAGCCAAACGGCGCCGACCCATTCCACACGCGGCGCCAGCAACCCGAGCATGCCAATGGCGAGCACCGGCAGCGCCAAGGCGATCAGGCGCTTTCGCCGATCGATGCGATCGCTCCACCAGCCGAGCAAGGGGTCCACCAAGGCATCGAGCAAACGGGTTGCAAGCAACACCGCGCCGACCACCGACAGCGACAGACCGAGCGTATCGCCGTAAAGCTTGGGCACATGAACGTAGATCGGCAGGGCGGCGAAGGCCAGCGGCAAGCCCAGCAGGCCATAGGCACTCAGATCGCGCCACGAGAGGGTTCGCGGCTGTATCCCGACGGTATTCATGACCCGCCGAGCAGGCGCGCCCGCAGATCCGGCGCACGGGTTCGCTCGTCGAGCCAGATCGCAAAGAAGGCCCGCGCGAATTCCGGGTCGTCGATCTCGCCGGTCAGTCGCCCCTGGTGATAGAACAGCGCGCCACGTGAGGGCAGGCTGACACCGATGATCGACTCACCCGACTTGACGTCGGGGAACACTGTCGCAAGCAGGGCTTCCCAGCGCTTGAGTTTGCCTTCGTCGCGCGTGCCGAGGCGCTTGAGTTCGTCGATCGAAGTGGATACCAGCCGGCGGCCTGCGATGTCGCGCGAATAGCGCAGAACAAGCGCATAGGGCGCCGAATCGTCGAAGCGCGCGGTACTCGTCCATAGCGATGCCTGGTAGATGGACAGCCCGAGCCAGCGCATCTCGCCGCTGCCCAGGGGCCGCAATTCCGAGTTGCCCGGGCCGAACAGCGAGAGCAACTGCTGCTTGACCGAATCGGGCAGCGTGTTTGCCGATGCCCAGGAGGACATCGTCACGAAGAGCACAAGCAACAGGATTCGGATGCTCATGTCGAATGCTGCAGCGTGAATTGATAGACGTCGGTAGACCCGGCGCGGAAGCCCGCCTCGCAGTAGGCGAGATAGAAGCGCCAGAGCCGCATGAAGTCCTCGCCGAAACCCTGTACGCGAATCGCGGCCTGCATCTCGTTGAAGCGCGCTGCCCAGCCTGCCAGCGTGCGGGCGTAGTCGGGGCCGAAACGGAACTCGTCGCGCACCTGCAAGCCGCAAGCGGCAGCACGTCCGCGAAACACCGACGGCGCGGGCAGCATGCCGCCTGGAAAGACGTAGCGCTGGATGAAATCGGTACCGCGTCGATAACGGTCGAACAAGCTGTCGTCGATCGTGATGACCTGGACCGCGGCCCTGCCGCCCGGCTTGAGCCGGTCGAGCAATTGCGCGAAGTAGGCCGGCCAGAAACGCTCGCCGACCGCTTCGAACATCTCGATCGACACGATGTGGTCGTAGTGTCCGCGCACATCGCGGTAGTCGCACAGTTCGAAAGTAACCAGATCGGCGAAACCGCGCGAGGCTGCGCGATCCCGCGCGTACGCGAGCTGAGCCGGAGAGAGGGTCAGGCCGAGCACCCTGAGCCGGTATTCGCTTGCCGCGATCTCGGCGAAACCGCCCCAGCCGCAACCGATCTCCAGCACATGCTGTCCGGGTTTTGCGTCCAGTTGATCGAGGATGCGCCGGTACTTGGCGCGCTGGGCATCCTCGAACGAGCGCGCTCCGCCGGCCTCGAACAGTGCCGCGGAATAGCTCATCGTGCCGTCGAGCCATGTCTCGTAGAAGCGATTGCCCAGATCGTAGTGCGCCATGATGTTCCGCCGCGCGCCGTCGCGCGTGTTGGCGCGCAGCAGGTGCGACAGGCGGTAGCCGAGCAGCCGCAGCGCCTTGCCATAGACGGCTTCCTGCAGGACATCGCGGCTCTTCGCCAGCAGGGTCAGCAAAGCGGGAAGGTCGTCGGCCTCCCACCAGCCGTCCAGGTAGGCCTCTGCCAGCCCGATGTCGCCCTTGTTGAGCGCGACATCGAACACCCGCCAGTCGCTGACACGCAGCCTGGCCACACGCGCACCTCGGCCTAGCTGCAGGCAACGTGCATCAGGTAGCTCGACTTCCAGACTGCCGGCCTGGAGCCGGTCGAGGATGGCGAGCGCCGTTGCGGCACGCCGCGGGATCGCGGCGGGAAACGCTTGCATCGTTCGGGAAAGCGCGAGTTCGAGTTCGCTCATGTCGTGGTCTCTTCAAGCGGGGGTTGGGGTTTGCGAAAAAAGGTCACGCGGCGCAGGGCCAGGCGCAGGGCCTGCCAGTGGATGCGGGCGACCACAGCAAATGTCATCAGCGGAAAGCGCAGCAATGCGGCGAGCAGGGCCGCTTCGCTCAGTGGCTGGGCGCGGCCGGCGAGCCGAGTCGTCAGCATGAGTTGGCCGCCGTCGAAATAATCGATTGCAACTGCGCGGACGGCGCCGCGCCGGACGAAGCGAAAGCGGTACTCGCCGCGCACCGGAAAGAACGGCGAAACATGGAACACCTTGCGCGCCCAAAGCGAATCGCGCGGACCGATGGGTCGGCCGTCGGCATGCGCAACGATGTAGTTGTGGCGCTCGCCGAAAGTGTTGTTGACTTCGCACAACACGGCAACCAGATGGGACTGCGCGTCATGGCAGAACATGAAACTGACTGGATTGAATACGTAGCCCATGATGCGCGGCATGGTCTGCAGGACGATCTCGCCCTCCGCTTCGATTCCGTGGCGCCGCAGCAGGGTACGCGCCCAGTCGATCGGGTTCGCGCCGTCGCGAGAACCGTGGTCGGCAAAATTGATGCGCATCGGCGCCAGCCGGTTCACCCCCAGCATTCGGATGTTCAAACTGGCGATGCGCGACAGCGGCAAGCGCAGAAAGAAGAGCGGATAGACGAATCGATTGACGACCGGCGCATGCCGGACGTGCATGACCGATCCGACGCACAATTCCGAAGTCATGCCAGCACCGCCGCGCGCGCCGAGCCGTAGAGGGTCGAGCGCCAGGGTGCGGCAACGCCTAGGCGCTGCGCCACATCGAGCGCCGAACGCAGACCGTCTTCATGGAAGCCATAGCCCAGCCAAGCGCCGCAGAACCAGATGTTGCGTTGCCCCTGCAGGCGTGGCATGCGAGTCTGGGCGTCGATCGCCGCCCGATCGAACACCGGATGCGCATAGTCGAATTCGGCGATCACTTTGTCCGCCGCCGGCTCGCTGAACGGATTGAGCGAGACAATGAGCGGTTGGGTAAATGGCAGAGGCTGCAGCCGGGTGATCAGATAGGAAACGCTCACCGGGCGGTGGTCGGCATCCCCCTTGCCGGCTAGGTAGTTCCACGCCGACCAGGTTGACTTCATGCGCGGCAGCAACGCCCGGTCGGTGTGCAGTACCGCCCGATTCGGCTGGTATCGCACGGCGCCAAGCAATTCACGCTCGTCGGCGCTGGCGCCACTGCCGAGCATCGCCAGCGTCTGGTCGCTGTGTGTGGCGAATACCACCTGGTCATAGCGCTCGACCCCGTGACGGGTTTCTACCCATACTGCATTATTCTCACGGGTGATCCGCTGCACCGGTGTCGACGGTCGCACGTCCGGGATTGCCGCGGCCAGTTTCCTGACGTACTCGCGGCCGCCGCCCTTGACGGTGAGCCATTGCGGTCGATCGAATAGCTGCAGCAGCCCGTGATTGCGGCAAAAGCGAACGAAGGTAACCAGCGGATAGTCGAGCATCGCCTGCGTCGGGCACGACCATATCGCTGCCGCCATCGGCAACAGATACCAGTGGCGGAACTCGTTGCTGTAGCGATGACGGTCGAGGTATTCGCCGAGCGACATCCGCCCCGCATCTTCGGCGTTCGCCACCACCTCGCGGTTGAAGCGAACGATGTCCTGCAACATGCGCCAGAACGCCGGGCGCGCAAGGTTGGAACGCTGCGCGAAAACCGTCGCCAGGCTCGACCCCGACCATTCGATCGCAGGCTCGCTCAGGCTCACGGCAAACGACATCTCGCTCTGCGCGATCGGCACGTCCAGCGCTTCGAAGAGCGCCGTCAGGTGCGGGTAGGTGCGCCGATTGAAAACCAGGAAACCGGTATCGACTGGATGGCTCAGGCCGTCCAGACATACGTCAACGGTATTGGTATGACCGCCGAGATATGCGGCAGCTTCGAACAACGTGACCATGTGCTGCCGCGCCAGAAGCCAGCCCACTGCCAATCCGGAAATTCCGCCGCCGATCACTGCGATACGCATTGCATTTCCCCAACTTTGTCAGGTCGATGGAAGCCGACCGCCCGGTTTTCCGCACCGGGTTCGCGGCGTCGATCCAAATAGGGCCGGACGCTGGCTACTCGCTCGCCAGCAAACGTTCTATCTCGGTGATTACGGGCTGGCTGTCCGGTTCGACGGAACTGCCGAAGCTCTTTACGACCTCGCCCCGGCGGTCGATCAGATACTTGTGGAAGTTCCATTTCGGCCGGGCGCCGGTGCGCTGCGCCAGGTCGTCAAACAGCGCATTGGCCTGCGGGCTGACAACCCTGGTCTTGCCGAACATCGGGAATTTGATGCATAGGTACTGCGGCAGAACGCGGCGATTTGCTGATCGCTGCCGGGCTCCTGCTGGCCGAAATCGTTGGATGGAAACCGATCACCGCCAGGCCACGATCGCGGTATTTCTCGTAGATCGCCTCGAGCGCCTCGTACTGCCGGGTGTAGCCGCAAAAGCTTGCGGTGTTGACTACCATCACTACGTTGCCGGTGAATTGGCAAAGCGACTGTTGCGCGCCGTCCTGCAGGCTCGGGAAGGTGCGGTCGAGAACCTTCGGACAGGCCCCGAGCGGCGCGGCTGACGCAGCGCCGGCAAGCAGTGCGATCCAACCCACGGCGAGGATCGTGCGCAGCATATCAGTCGGTCGAGCGCAAGACTTCGCAGCAGTTCGGGCCGGGAGGCGGCACGGCGGCACTCAAGATTCGCCCGCGACCATCGAGCTGGTGCAGCAGCATCATCACCTGCACTTCGCTCATTTGCGGATTGCCGGCAGTTTCAGAAGGCGCCAGCGCGGCGCCCGACTGGACCGCGGACGGTGTCACTGGCGCGCACCGGGACTCCGCCGCCGCCACCGCCGCCAACGACGGCACCAACAGCGCGGCTATCGCCGAAAGCTGGAACAAGGAAGCAGTCATTTGTATTGTCCTAGACAAAAAAGATTGATGGCGGTAAGATAGGCCATGATTCTTCTCAAGTCAACATTTTGTCCTGGACAAGATAGACCACCATGGCTGATTTTGCCGGACTGAACATCGCCGCGGTGGAACGCGATACGGGACTCTCCAAGGACACCCTGCGGGTGTGGGAGCGTCGCTACGGTTTCCCCAAGCCGCTGCGCGACAGCCTGGGCGAGCGCCTCTACTCGTCATCCGAGGTGGACAAACTGCGCTGCATCAAGCGCCTGCTCGATCAGGGTTACCGGCCGGGGAAGCTGATGGGCGCGTCGGACGACGAACTGGCGCGGTTGCTCGAATCGCCTGCCGGCGCTGCAGCCGAATCGCGCGATTTCTCGCCCGAACTCTCGGCGATTTTCGACATGGTCAAACTGCATCGCAGCGACGAACTGCGCGGGCTTTTGACCCAGGCCCTGATGAAACAAGGTTTGCAGCAGTTCGTCTCGGCCGTCGTGGTGCCGCTGAACCAGCGCATCGGCGAGGGCTGGGTACGCGGCGAAATCGAGGTGATGGAAGAGCACCTGTATACCGAACTCTTGCAGAACACCCTGCGCGCGGCGATCAACGCTTACCCGCCACAAGGCAAGCGACCGAGGGTGATGCTGACGACCCTGTCGGGAGAAGAGCATTCGCTGGGACTGCTGATGGCTGAAGCGATGCTGGTTCCCGAGGGTGTCCAGTGCGTCTCGCTGGGCATCCAGACGCCGATCTCGGATATCGAACTGGCCGCCCGCAGCGGCAATTTCGACGTGGTCGCACTGTCCTTTTCCGCCGCCTACTCGGCCCGGCGGGCGGTCGAGGGGTTGGTGTCGCTGCGCAGCCGATTACCCGAAGCAATCGAATTGTGGGCCGGCGGGGCTGGCGTTCGCGACCAACAGCGCCGTCTGGCCGGAACGAGGATAATCGGGGGCATCGACGATACGGTTGCCGCCCTGCGGGAATGGCGCGCAACCCGGATCAACGACTGACCTGAATCGCATGCCTGGCTTCCGATTCGGGGCAGCGCCCGACAGCGCTTTCCAAACGCCGTAGAATCGCATTTTCGAGGTCGGCATGCTCTATCCTGAACTGTTCAAATCGCTCGAGACGGCCCGCTGGCGCATGGCGGACGATGTGCCCTGGTCGAGTTTCGACGCGTCGAAGCTTTCGGAAGAACAGGCGCTGACGGTCAAGATGAACGCCATCACCGAATGGTCGGCGCTGCCGGCGACCGAGATGTTCCTGCGCGACAACCGCGACGACAGCGATTTCGCCGCCTTCATGTCGATCTGGTTTTACGAAGAGCAGAAACACGCGCTGGTTCTGATGGAGTATCTGCACCGGTTCTGCCCCGGCCTGGCCCCGACCGAAGACGAGTTGCATGAGGTACGATTCGAGTTCGACCCGGCGCCGCCGCTGGAAACCCTGATGCTGCATTTCTGCGGCGAACTGCGCTTGACACAGTGGTACCGCCGCGCATCCGAATGGCATGACGAGCCGGTGATCAAGCGGATCTACGACCTGCTGTCGCGCGATGAGGCGCGCCATGGCGGCGCCTACCTCAAGTTCATGAAGCGGGCGATCGAGCGCACCGGTGATGTCGCGCGTGGGGCGTTTGCGAAGATCGGCGTGCTGATGGCCAGCTCGTCGCGCGCCGGCAAACCGCTGCACCCGACCAATCTGCACGTCAGCAAATCCCGTTTCCCGCGCGACACCGTGCAGAGCCGGCTGCCCGATCCCGAGTGGCTCGAACACTGGCTGTCGGAACAGATCCGTTTCGACAAGGATTGCGAAGCGCGGGTGATCGGCGGCATTTTGCGCAACCTGTCGAGCCTGTTCGAGCAGAAGTTCGAATCCCCGTCCGACCTCAATCGCTATCGCAAGACGCTCGCCCTGCCATGAGCAACGACAGCCGCACATTTTCCCGCCCCGGTTTCGAGGCAAAGATCTGCGCGCCGGCAGACCTGCCCGGCCGGGTCGCACAACTTGCGCGGCCACTGGTATTCACCAACGGGTGTTCGACATCCTGCATCGCGGTCACGTCACCTACCTTGCCCAGGCACGGTCGCTCGGCGCATCGATGGTGGTCGCGCTGAACGCCGACGCTTCGGTGCGGCGCCTGGGCAAGGGCGAAGATCGGCCGATCAATGTGCTCGAGGATCGCCTGGCGGTTATGGCCGCGCTGGAATGCGTCAGCCTAGTGACCTGGTTCGACGAGGACACGCCGATCGAGCGCATCCGCAGTGCGCAACCGGACGTGCTGGTGAAGGGCGGCGACTGGGCGGTCGATCGCATCGTGGGCGCCAATCTGGTCACCGCGCGCGG
This sequence comes from Candidatus Methylophosphatis haderslevensis, assembly GCA_016711925.1. Lineage (GTDB taxonomy): Bacteria > Pseudomonadota > Gammaproteobacteria > Burkholderiales > Rhodocyclaceae > Methylophosphatis > Methylophosphatis haderslevensis. The sequence continues at coordinate 40,169 of JADJSA010000012.1, read as the reverse complement.
CGGCCGGGTGGTGTCTATTCCGTTCGAGCATGATCGCTCGACGACCGCGCTGCTGGAAAAGGTGCGCCGGCTATAGCGTGTGTTCACATTCAGTCGACTGAATGTGAACTCGCCGCTGACCGAACTAAAGAAGCGCCCGGCTAAAAAGAGTGCCGCACGCCGAGCGACAAGCCGTTGCGGCTGATTGCCGACAACGCGTTGTCGACCTCGCCGCCGCCGAGCCGGAACAGCCCGTTCGGGTCGTTCGACAGGCGGGTGTAGAAGGCGTAGATCGCCGTCTGCGGCGACAGCCCGTGTTCATAGCCCAGCGATAGCTGCCGCGCGCCGCCCGGGGCGGCGGCCAGATTGCCGGAAACGTCGGTCGCGCGGGCGAAGTTCAGGCGCAGCGCACCGTCGCCGACGCGCTGGGCAAAGCCGATCCACCACGCCTGCTGCCGTGCGTCGCCGGCATCGACTTCATGGCGCAGCCGCTCCCAGCCGGCGGAAAGCTGCGCGTTGCCGAATCGGTAAGCGGCGCCGAGCCGCCAGCCTTCGTCGCTCGCACCAGGTGCAAGCCAGTCCTGCGCCCGTTCATGGGCGGCAAACGCACGCCACGCGCCGCGTTCAAACGTCGCCGCAGCCGACCACCAGTTTGGCGGATTTTCGTCGAGCCCCGGCATTGCAGCGCTGGCGCTGCTGAAACGGCCCGCAATACCGGCCCCACTGTCCAGCATGGTCTCGCTTCTCGCAACACGCGGCAGCGGCGACATCCCGAGACCGCCGTTGCGCATCGACACGGCCGGCTGGATCAGCGCGCTGCCGCGCAACCCGGACGCCAGCCCGGCGGAGCCGTCCGCGCCCGGCGCATCGCCATGGGCTTCGCGCCACAGCGCGGCCAGACCGCTGCCCAGCGCGTCGCCGCGCGACGGGGCGAACCGGTCAGCCGCCTGCACCGGCAGGCCGATCAGCGTTGCCGCAACGAGAAGTGCCGTCCTTGTCATTTTCTCCCCCCGGTTCAGGAACTGCCACCCACTTGTCTTTCTAGGCCGGAACCGGCTCCGACGCAAGCGAGGGAGTCACATCGGAACAAGACGGCGGGCCGAACCACGACCGTGCGACGCCGTACAACACCCGGGCGCCGCTCAGAACGGGATATCGTCGTCCATGTCGCCGAAGCCGGACGAAGAGGCGGCCGGCGTTGCCGCCGGACGGCCCGCAGGCGCGGCGGCGGGCGTACCTACGCTCTCGCGCGGCGGTGTGTCACCCATGCCCTGGCGCGAGCCGAGCATCTTCATTTCGTCGCCGCGGATTTCGGTCGTGTAGCGGTCCTGCCCGTCCTTGTCCTGCCACTTGCGCGTGCGCAGGCTGCCCTCGACGTAGATCTGGGAGCCCTTTTTCAGATACTGGCCGGCAATCTCGGCCAGGCGGCCGAAGAAAACCACGCGATGCCATTCGGTCGCCTCTTTCTTCTCGCCGGTCTGCTTGTCTTTCCAGGTGTCGGTGGTGGCGAGGTTCACGTTGCAGATCGCGTCGCCGCTCGGTGCGTAGCGCGTCTCGGGATCGCGTCCAAGGTTGCCGACAAGAATGACTTTGTTCACCGATGCCATGATCGTCTCCGGGCTCGAGTTGTTCGTTGATCGGAGCGGGGACAAACCCGCCAAATACTGTTCAAGTATACAGGTTCAGGACGCTTCGCCAAGCACCCCGCGGAGTTGGCGTTCGTCCCAACCATCGAGGTTCACCTTGAGATAGGCCATGCGCTTTTCCGGTTCGACCACCGCGTCGCGCACGCCGGGCAGGTCCGACCAGCCGCGCGCGCAATCCGTCCAGATCGACCTGCGGGCGAATCGCATACTCGCGCATCGCGATGACCGGCGGCGCCCGCATCGACAGCGCGACCAGCAGCCAGATCATCGACAGCCCCATCGCCAGCGCGAACACCGCCTGCGGACCGACATGCTTGGTCAGCCAGCCGCCGATTGCGCCGCCCAGAAACAGCCCGAATGCCTGGGTGGTGTTGTAGACGCCCAGCGCCGCACCCTTGGCCTGCGGCGGCGCGATCCGGGAGAATCAGCGACGGCAGGGTCGCCTCGAGAATGTTGAAGGCGACGAAAAACACCAGAAGCATGAACACGACGATGCCGAACTCGGCGCGCCCGAGCAGCAGGCCGAGTTGCGAAAGGAACAGCAGGGCGATGGCGCCGAGAAAGACCTGTTTCATGCGCGCCTTCTTTTCCGCAACGACGATCGCCGGCACCATCAGGATGAAACTGCCGAGCACCACCGGCAAGTACACCTTCCAGTGCTCGGACAGCGGCAGGCTGCCGGTTTGGATCAGCGCCGCCGGCACCACCACGAACATCGACATCTGGATCAGATGGAGCAGGAAAATCCCGAGATTGAGCCGCAGCAGTTGCGGGTCGCCCAGCACCCGGGCGAACGGAACCTTCGGCAGATGGGCATGCAGGTCGAGGGGCGGCGGCGCGGGCACCACCCACAGCACCACGCCGATCGCCGCCAGCGCGAGAGCGGCGGTCAGCAGGAAAATGCCGCCCATGCCGATTGCCGCGTAGAGCAGCGGCGCGGCAATCAGCGAGCCGGCGAAAACCAGCCCGATCGACGAGCCGATCATCGCCATCACCTTGGTGCGGTGGGCGTCCGAAGTGAGATCCGCGGCCAGCGCCGTCACCGCCGCCGATATCGCCCCCGCCCCCTGGACGCAACGGCCGAAGATTGTCCATTGGATGTCTGGCGCCCACGCCGCGATCAGGCTTCCCGCGGCAAACAGCAGCAGGCCGATGACGATGACGCGCTTGCGGCCGTAGCGGTCTGAGGCCATGCCGAACGGGATCTGCAGGCAGGCCTGGGTCAGGCCGTAGGCACCGAGGGCGATACCGACCAGGGTCAGGTCGCCGCCGCCCGGAATGTGCTTGGCGTGCTCGGCGAACACCGGGAGGATCAGGAACAGCCCCAGCATGCGCAGCGCGAAAATCGAGGTGAGCGACAGCCCCGCCCGTTTTTCCAGTGGCGTCATCTTGTCGCTGCCGGGGGAACGCATCTTGGTCTTGATCCTGCCTAGCGGGGCTTTGAAATTTTGACTTATAGTAGCAGGTTCGGCTTCGCTGCCGCGATGCAGCAATCGCGCGGCGGGGCAGCAAGACGGGTCTGGGCATGGACACCATCCGCATTCGCGGCGCGCGCACGCACAATCTCAAGAACATCAATCTCGATCTGCCGCGCAACCGGCTGACCGTGATCACCGGGCTGTCCGGATCAGGCAAGAGCTCGCTCGCCTTCGACACGCTGTACGCCGAAGGCCAGCGCCGCTACGTCGAATCGCTGTCGGCCTACGCGCGGCAATTCCTGCAGTTGATGGAAAAGCCGGATGTCGACCTGATCGAGGGCCTGTCGCCGGCCATTTCGATCGAACAGAAGGCCACCAGCCACAACCCGCGGTCGACGGTGGGCACGGTCACCGAAATCCACGACTACCTGCGCCTGCTCTATGCGCGCGCCGGCCAGCCGCATTGCCCGGAACACGGCCAGCCGCTGGCGGCGCAGAGCGTCTCGCAGATGGTCGACCACGTGTTGGCGTTGCCCGAAGACACCCGGCTAATGATCGCCGCGCCGGTGGTGGCCGAGCGCAAGGGCGAGCAGCACGACCTGTTCGCCGAGCTGCGCGCGCAGGGCTTTGCGCGGGTGCGCATCGACGGCAGCGTGATCGAACTCGATGCCGTGCCCCGCCTCGACAAGAACCGCAAGCACAGCATCGACGTGGTGATCGACCGCCTCAAGGTGCGCCCGGACGCGCGCCAGCGCCTGGCCGAATCCTTCGAGACCGCGCTGACCCACGCCGACGGCCGCGCCATCGCGATCGAAACCGACTCCGGCACCGAGCACCTGTTTTCCGCGCGCTTCGCCTGCCCGGTGTGTTCGTATTCACTGCCGGAACTCGAACCGCGCCTGTTCAGCTTCAACAACCCGATGGGCGCCTGCCCGAAGTGCGACGGCCTCGGCCATGTGCAGTTCTTCGATCCGGCGCGCGTGGTGTCGCACCCGCAGCTGTCGCTGGCGGCCGGTGCGATCCGCGGCTGGGACCGGCGCAACCAGTTCTACTTCCAGTTGCTCGCCGGCCTGGCGACGCACTACAAGTTCGACATCGAGCAGCCGTTCGAGGCCTTGCCGGAGGACGTGCGCAAGGTCGTGCTGTTCGGCTCGGGGCGCGAACAGGTGGCGTTCCGCTATCTCACCGAAACCGGCCGCACCACGCTGCGTGAGCACAGCTTCGAAGGCATCGTGCCCAACCTCGAACGGCGCTACAAGGAAACCGATTCGATGGCAGTGCGCGAGGAACTGGCGAAGTACCTCAACGCCCAGCCCTGCCCAGCCTGCCATGGCACGCGCCTGCGCGAAGAAGCGCGGCATGTGCTGATCGGCGACAAGACGCTGCCGCAGGTTTCGCACCTGGCGCTGGGCATGTGCAAGACCTTCTTCGACGAGCTCGCGCTGACCGGCCAGCGCGCCCAGGTGGCGGACAAGATCGTCAAGGAAATCAGTGCGCGCATTTCGTTCCTGATCAACGTCGGCCTCGACTATCTGTCGCTCGACCGCAGCGCCGACACCCTTTCAGGCGGCGAGGCGCAGCGCATCCGCCTTGCGTCGCAGATCGGCTCGGGACTCACCGGCGTGATGTACGTGCTCGACGAACCGTCGATCGGGCTGCACCAGCGCGACAACGCGCGCCTGCTCGGTACGCTGCAGGAACTGCGCGACATCGGCAACACGGTGATCGTGGTCGAGCACGACCAGGAAGCGATCGAGCTGGCCGATTACGTGGTCGACATGGGCCCGGGCGCCGGCGAGCATGGCGGCGAAATCATCGCGCAGGGCCTGCCGGGCGAAGTCGCTGCGCATCCCGATTCGCTGACCGGCGCCTACCTGTCCGGTCGCAAGCAGATCGCGCTGCCGAACAAGCGCACCCCGCCGAACGCGCTGCAGCAGCTCGTGATCCGCGGCGCGCGCGGCAACAACCTGAAGAACGCGACGCTCGAACTGCCGGTCGGGTTGTTCACCTGCATCACCGGCGTGTCGGGCTCGGGCAAGTCGACGCTGATCAACGACACGCTGTACGCGATCGCCGCCAAGCATCTCTACGGCTCGTCGGCCGAACCGGCGCCCTACGACGAGATCGACGGACTGGATCTGTTCGACAAGGTCATCAGCGTCGACCAAAGCCCGATCGGCCGCACGCCGCGCTCCAACCCCGCAACCTACACCGGCCTGCTGACGCCGATCCGCGAACTGTTCGCCGGCGTGCCCGAATCGCGCAACCGCGGCTACGGCCCCGGACGCTTCAGCTTCAACGTCAAGGGCGGGCGCTGCGAAGCCTGCCAGGGCGACGGCATGATCAAGGTCGAGATGCATTTTCTGCCCGACATCTTCGTGCCCTGCGATGTCTGCCACGGCAAGCGCTACAACCGCGAGACGCTGGAAATCCGCTACAAGGGCAGGAACATCTACGAAGTGCTCGACATGACGGTCGAGCAGGCGCATGCGTTCTTCGACGCCGTGCCGGTGGTCGCGCGCAAGTTGCAGACGCTGATCGACGTCGGCCTCGCCTACATCCGCCTCGGCCAGAGCGCGACCACGCTGTCGGGCGGCGAAGCGCAGCGCGTCAAGCTGGCGCTCGAACTATCCAAGCGCGATACCGGCCGCACGCTCTACATCCTCGACGAGCCGACCACCGGCCTGCATTTCCAGGACATCGAAATGCTGCTGAAAGTGCTGCACCGCCTGCGCGACGACGGCAACACCATCGTGGTCATCGAACACAACCTGGATGTCATCAAGACCGCCGACTGGCTGATCGACCTCGGCCCAGAAGGCGGCGACGGCGGCGGGCGCATCATCGCCACCGGCACGCCGGAAACCGTCGCGCAATGCGCCGAGTCATACACCGGCCGCTACCTCGCGCCGGTGCTGGCAAGGCACGCGCCGCCGAAACCGGCAAAGCGAAAACGCGCCTGATTCGGGAAAGCGCTGGCCTGGAGACCGCATGGATAGGGCCTCTTCAGGCACTCCGCCCGCACATCAAGTCTACATGCGGTTTTTCGGCATGCAAGGCTGCAGGCCAAGCAACCATGCGGGTTCCAGCCGCCTCTGCAGCAGACGGACGCTCAGTCGGCTTTCGCTGCGGGCAGCGGCCTGACCTGCTCGATCCACGGTTCGAGGCGCTGGCCGGTGGCAAGGCGCACGTCGTAGCGCGGCGGGCTGTCCGGCGCGCGCTGCCCCGGGGCGTCGCGGATGCGATCGAGTTCTGCGCGCAGATCGAGCGGCACGTTGATCCGGTCCACCGCGATCTCGCTGATGCTGCCGCCGAATATCGGCTTGCCCTTGTTGTGCAGCACGACCGGCCGGACCTGCCCTGTCAGGATCAGGTAGCGGCTGCGGTCGGGGTAGCGCGCGCGCAGGACGGCAGCATCGGTGCCGGCATCGACCGCGAACAGGCGGCTGTTCGCGCTGCTTTCGTTTGCAGCCTGCTTGGCGGCGGACTTCGCCTCGTCCGCGAATTTCTCGCTGCCCGGATTGGCGGCCGCCGCCGCCGCGTGGCGCGCCGCTGCCGTGCGCGCCCGAACCAGCGCACCCTGCCAGCTCGGGCCGTCGTATTCGAGCACTAGCAGCGCCTGCCGCGTCAGTTGCCGCCGGTAGCGGCGTTCGGTGGCACAGTCGCCGTCCCTATCGCAGTCCCCATCGCGGCCAGTCGCGCCGCTTCGCGATGGCACATCGAAGCCGAGTGCGGCCATGCGCGCTTGGTCGAGCCAGGCTGGCGAGGTGTAGAGGCCCGAGTAAGCGTAGTCGATGCCTTCGTCGTCGCGGCTCTCGACGCGCCAGTTCAGGCGCAGCGCCAGGCCGCTGTTCTCGTGGCGGTCCATGCTCTCCCAGCCGAAGCCGAGTTCGCGTTCGGTGAGAGCGACGCGGGCCTCCGCCTCGCCGCTGCGGTTGAAGTACGCCCCGCCTAGCGCAACGGCATTGGTCAGCACGATCAGCGCGGCGCCGGCAATCAGCGTGTGGGCGCGCGTCCAGGTCTTCATCATTGTTGCGCTCCGCCCGCGCTTCGCCCGGCGGCATGGCCGAGGGCACCGCGCAGGCGCCGCAGCACCAGCAGGATCAGCACCGCCGCCAGCCCGAGCACGAGGAAGAACAGGTACTTGGGCATCGTCTCCCACCACCAGTCGAAAAACTTGGTGTAGAGGAAGATGACGAAAAAGGTGATGCCGGTGTTGACCATGTCCGGCCAGTCGCGCCGCGCGCCGACCCAGATCGCAAGCGCTGCGGCGGCAAAGCCGGCGAGCTGGTAGCCGCTCTGGATCGTCTTTCTGTCGAAATCCAGGTAGCTGCCGTCGCCCCAGTTGCTCAGGATCAGCGCCGGGATGAAAAAGGCGAGCAGCCCGAACACGCGGTAGATCGCCTCGAAGCCCGGATACTTGCGATGCAGCGCCAGCCGCGGCATGGCGAGCAGCAGCGCGGCGGCGACGAAGAAATTCTCCGGCCGCTCGCCGGCCGAGAGCCAGTACACGCCGCCCCAGGTGCCGACCCGCGCGGCGACGAACGCGATCATGCAAATGATGCCGGCGCCCAGCAGCAGCCGCAGGTCGCAGGCGTAGGCGAGCAGAAAGGCCATCGCCGCCCACGGCAGCAGCGCCTTGTCGGACGGTGTGATGTTGAAGATCTGCCCGATCATCATGATGTCGAGCACGAAGCAGGCGAAGGCCACCAGCGCCGCCAGCTTGGTGAAATAGCCGCTCGCATCGCGCCCCTGCACCCACAGCGTCAGGCCCAGCGTGGCCAGGGCTGCCGCGACGAGTATCGTCACCTGCGCGGTTTCGCCGAAGCGGCCCCAGAACTGGTAGAAGAGGAAGAACACGCTGGCGGCCAGCGCCAGCGCGCCGAGGAAGGAGGCGACTTTCATGCCGAGCGAGAGCTGCTTGGCGCGCGTGTCGCGGTCGATGTCGAACTCGCGCGCGTAATCGGCGAGCAGCGCGTCGTGATGCGCATCGAGCGCCGCACGGCGCGGCGCATCGAGCACCAGCACGCGCTCGGCTTCGAGACGCGCAAGTTCGCTGCGGAAGCTGCGAATCTCGTCGGTCCGCTGCTGCGCCTGGCGGCGCGCGGGGAGTGGGTGGGTGTCGTCGCTCATGCCGAACAGATTGTCTCACAGCGGCCGCGCAACGCGCGACCGTCTTCAGCGCGCTGTCATCGCGGGCGAAGCGCAGCCCGGCCGGGCGCCGGGCAAGCGGGGGCGAAGGCCTCGACCGCTCAGCCGGCCCGCACCATCTCGACCAGTTTGGCCGTGTCGAGGGTGCGGGCCTTCGCCTGCATGTCGGGCAGGTAGTGGCTCTGCAGGCCCTTGGCCTCGCCGAGCATCGCGCTGAACGCCTCCTGCAGCATCTGGGTCGACAGCGTGCGCCCGCCCGCGTAGTAGCGCTTGGCGACATGGCCGAGCGCGTACGTGCTGGCGAAGCTCATGCCGGAACTGACGGCCTGCTTGCCGATGCCGCCGAGCAATCCGCCGCCGAACTTGCCGAGCAGGCCGCCCAGCAGCTTGCGCCCGGCCTGTTCGAGATACTGCGAGGTCAGGCCGACGCCGACCGTGGCAAGAAAATCCTTGATGTGTCCGCGATCGAGCTCGAAGCCGTGCGACTTGCCGATGCGATAGACGAGCTTCATCTGCAGCGGGATGATCGCCATCGTGGCAAGCGACTCGGGCAGCAGTTCCAGCGCGCCGTTTACGATCGAGGCATCGAGGATCGTCTTGTCGAGTTCGGCGCCGGAGAGCGTCGCCGCGTAGGCCGCCGGCGCCACGTGCACGGCGGCGATCGACTCGGCCTGCGCGCTGTAGGCCTGCGCTTGTCCGGGATCGAGCCCGAGCGCCGCGCGCAGCTCGGCGAGGAAGGCGCGTTCCGCCTCGGACTGCGTGCCGTCTGCATCGCAGACGCAGACCGCCATTTCGTAGGCCAGCAGTTTCGACTCGGGCGATTCGAGCGATGCGGCCGCCGCCGCCAGGCTCACGCGCTTGAGCAGCACGTCCTGGTAGAGCGCCGCGATGTTGAGCGTGCCCGCGCCGCCCAGCGAATCGGCGATGCGTTTGATCTCGGCGCGCTCGCGCTCGTCCTTGCCGCCGTCGGCGAAAGCCGCCATCAGGCAAAGCGTCAGTACGGCTTGCTGCTCGTTCCCGTTCATCGGGGTTCTCCTTTCGATTGTCCCTGCTTTGGCGCCTGCCGCGCGCGCAAGTTCCCACCCGTCTGGCACCGGGCTGCGAGCCAGTATTCATGCGGGTTTCCGGCTTGCCACGGCGGAGAACGCCATGGCGCGCGGGTTGCAGGGCAGCGGTCCTCCGCGGACGCTGCGCCGTATCAGTCCTCGAACTTCTGCCCGTGTTCGCGGGTGTCGTGGAACTGCACCTTGGGCCAGCGTTCCATGGTGACCGCCAGGTTGTAGCGGGTGTCGGCGAGGTAGACCAGGTTGCCGTCGACATCGCGCGCCAGCCGTCCGCGCTGGGTGCGGCTGAATTCGTTCAGCATTGCGGCATCGTCGCAGGTGATCCAGCGCGCGGTGTGGATGTCGACTTTCTCGAATCTCGCATCGACGCCGTATTCGGTTTTCAGGCGTTGCTCGACCACCTCGAATTGCAACTGGCCGACCGCGCCCATCAGCAGGTTGTTGTCCGCCAGGGGCTCGAATACCTGCACGGCGCCCTCCTCGCCCAGTTCGCGCAGGCCCTTCTGCAGTTGCTTGGCGCGCAGCGGATCGCGCAGTTGCGCGCGGCTGAACAGCTCCGGCGCGAAGTACGGAATGCCCTTGAAAGTGAGGTCTTCGCCCTCGGTCAGCGTGTCGCCGATCTGCAGGTTGCCGTGGTTATGCACGCCGAGTATGTCGCCGGCGACCGCCTCTTCCATCAGCGAGCGCTCCTGCGCCATGAAGGTCACCGCGTTGGCGATCTTCATCTCGCGGCCGAGGCGGCGGTGGCGCACCTTGATGCCCGGCGTGTAGCGGCCCGAGCACACGCGCAGGAAGGCGATGCGGTCGCGGTGGTTCGGGTCCATGTTGGCCTGGATCTTGAACACGAACCCGGTGAAGGGCGCTTCGGTCGGCTCGACCCGGCGGGTGGTCGACGCGCGCGGCAGCGGCGGCGGCGCCCACTCGGCCAGCGCGCGCAGGATCTCGCGCACGCCGAAGTTGTTGATCGCCGAACCGAAGAACACCGGGCTCTGCTGGCCTTCGAGAAACTCGTCGAGCGCGAAAGGCGCCGAGGCGCCGCGCACCAGATCGATGTCCTCGCGCAGCTTTTCCATCTCCATCGCCGCATCGCGCTCGAGGTGCGGGTGGTTGAGGCCGAGCAGTGCCTGCACGGTCTGGTTGGCCTTCTCCTCGCCCGGCGTGAAGCTGAGTATTTCGTTGCGCAGCAGGTGATAGACGCCCTGGAAGCGCTTGCCCATGCCGATCGGCCAGGTCACCGGCGCGCACTGGATGCGCAGCACCGATTCGATCTCGTCGAGCAGATCGAGCGGCTCGCGCCCTTCGCGGTCGAGCTTGTTGATGAAGGTGATGATCGGCGTGTTGCGCTTGCGGCAGACTTCCAGCAGCTTGATCGTCTGCGCCTCGACACCCTTGGCCGAATCGACCACCATCACCGCGGCATCGACCGCGGTGAGCACGCGGTAGGTGTCTTCCGAGAAATCCTGGTGGCCCGGCGTGTCGAGCAGATTGAACACGCAGTTGTTGTGCTCGAACTGCATCACCGAACTGGCCACCGAGATGCCGCGCTGCTTTTCCACCTCCATCCAGTCGGAGGTGGCGTGGCGGCCGCTCTTTCGCGCCTTGACGGTGCCCGCCATCTGGATCGCGCCGCCGAACAGCAGCAGCTTCTCGGTCAGCGTGGTCTTGCCGGCATCGGGATGCGAAATGATGGCGAAGGTGCGCCGGCGCGCGACATCGCGCGCCAGCGGCGAGGCGGCGCGGTTGCTTGCCGCGGTGGCGACGGCATCGGCAGTATCGGTCATCGAACGTACCCGAAAAGCACAAGGGCCTGCGCACGCAGACCCTTGTCGAAATTCCATGATGTGGCCAGGGGAAGGCCGCATCGCCAGGCCGGGCCGGCGGCATCAACCCCAGCGGAGCGCGGATTGTAGCGAATCGCCCGCCCCTTGGCCAACTGCCGGCGGCAGGCCCAAGAGCCGCACTGGGCGGGCATCTTCCGGCAGGCAGGCCTGGAAGCCAATATCCATGCGGCTTCCGGCGATGGTCGGTGTATCAGGCTGGGCAGGTCAGCGCCGGTCGGGCGGCAGGCAGAGGCTCGCGGCAACGGCTGACCTTGAGCCGGTTTTTGTGCGCATCGAGCAGCGCCAGACTCTGCTCGACATACTGGTGAGACGACAGCTCGTTGGCCGCATAGCGCTGCAACAGTGCCAGCCACGCGGCATGGATGGAACACGGCGCACGCTCGTCGCCGTCGGAAAGCGGGCAATCGGCACAGCGCGTCCTCTTAAGCGACTCGACCGCGGCCTGCCGCAGCGACTGCTGGCGGTAGCTTTCGGCGTTAGCCTCGATCCACTCGATCGCCCGCGCCTCGCGCTCTTGCGCCGGAAAACGACCGATGTACTGCTCGATCGCGGCCACCTGCCGGTAAAGGAACTCGCTGTCGGCCATTTCCGCCTCGGCCGCGCCGCCGACGAAACGGGCGATCAGGGCAAGGGTCGGGTCGTCTGGGCAGTACATGTTCGGGCTTTCCGGCAAACCGTGAGTGCTGTTTTTTGGAAAGCCCACTATAGCAATATTTGCTGCGCCGCACAATCGCTTGGCCCGGCCGGTCGGCCGGGCCGCTCCCTCTGGTACAACCGGTTCGCCTGACCTGCGAAAACAGCCGGCAGAACGCCGATGGAAGCAGGCCGACCCGCGGCGACCGGCGCGCCGCCGCGTGCGCTACCGGGGCAGCGCCGCTGATGCGTTGTCGCCGCGGCGGCCGGCTTGATGCCGGCGCATCGGAATCAGCACGACGCCTCGCAACGTGTCGGCACCCGGCGCAGCAGACGCCCGGTGGACATGTTGATGAATTCGTCGATGCAGGCGCCGCCTACCTGGATGCGCCGAACGATCTCGCTGGCCGCGGTACGGCGCTGGCAGATCACCTGGGCGCCGGGCGGAACGGAATCCAGCGATAGAACTCCTTTGTCCGCGCCGATGTGCTGCGCCTGATGGTGCAGGGCAAGCCGAACAAGGTGATCAGCCGCGAACTCGGGATTGCGGCGGGAACGGTAAAGGCGCATGTGACGGCATTGCTGCGCGCGCTGAATGTGAACAATCGAACCGAGGCGGTCAGCACGATGTTCAAGGGCACGACACCGGCTTCGTCGATCGCGCATCGGGTGCCGTCGCGGCTGAACTGATCCGGCATTGGCGCGTTGCCCGAATGAGCTGGTTTCGCACCGGATACCGGGCGGATACTCGCATGACAGGCTTTCGTATACACTTTTTCCGCAGGCGCCATTCCGGCCGGCAAGGGGTACGGCACCTGCCGGGGTTGCCTTTGCCCGGCCGGACCCGGCTCGACGGCGTTTTAACTTTCGATTCCATACGCTCATGAAGCGCGCAGCCATCCTCGCTCAGATTCGCCAGTTATGCTGCCTCGGCCTGGGCGGAGAGGCGATCATGCCGTCGCTGTTGCGCGAGCTGCATGAACTCGTGCCTTGCGATTCGGCCGGCTTCTTCTGGGTCGACGCCGCCGGCGAAATGAGCAACCTCTATGCCGAGAGGCTGCTGCCGCCGGATATTATGCGAATGTATTTCACCCGTTTCTACGACGATCGCGAGCGCGGCTTCCGCAATGGCTTCGCGCGCATGGCGCAGCGCGGCGCGCTGGTGTCGTCGGCCGCATTCGACGAAGACTTCTATCGCAGCGAATACTACAACCTGATCCTGCGCCACCTCGACGCCCACTACCTGCTCTACGCGCTGATTCGCGAGGGCACCGGCCCGCTCGGCCAGCTCAGCCTGTACCGTCCGCGCAACAGCGTTGCGTTCTCGGCCGCCGATCGGGAACAACTGGCCGGCGTGACCCGCTACATCGCACACGGTCTGCATGCGGGTCCGCTCGCGGAGCCGATCCGGACCGAGCGCGGCGAAGCGGCAACCGCCGTTGTCGTGCTGAACCGGCTTGGGCACCCGGTGCACGTGGCGCCCGACGGAGAACGCCTCCTGTTCCTTGCCTCGCACGCCCGCATCTCGCCGGCGGCCCTGGCACGCGAGTCGGGCGACGTTCCCGACACCTTGCGCGCGCTGTGCCGATGCATCGACAAGGTCTACAAGGACGAGCCGGCGGCACCACCGGTGGCGAGCATCGAGAACGCATGGGGCAAATTCGTTTTCCGTGCATACCCGCTCGGCGGCGCGGCAGGCGTACCGGGCGGTCTGGTGGCGGTGACCATCCATCACCGCGAACCGCTGCCGCTAACGTTGATGCGCTCGATGAAGAAGTCCGGACTCTCCGCCAAGCAGAAAGAGGTGATGCTGCTGCTGGCGGGAGGAAACTCGCAGCAGCAGATCGCCCAGCGCCTGGGCGTCAGCCAGAACACCGCCAGCTATCACGTGCGGCAGCTTTACAAAAAGCTCGATGCGCACGACCGCGGCGAGGCGATCTCGCGGCTGCTCGCGGGAGCCTTCGCTCCCAAGCTCCCATTGCCGTCACCCGCGGCACGGCCGACGGGCCACTGACCGATTGCCAGCCGCAGCGCGCCGGCAAGAAACGAAAGCGCCCCTGTGTGACCAGGGGCGCGTTGGCGATCTGGTGGTGGAGTTTAACACCCCGCCACACGCTCATCCCACGGAAAACGACCGGACCCGCGCACCTGGACGTGCTCGGTCGTAACCACTCACCCTTTCTGCAAGTTTGCGCTATTCCGCGCATTTCCCGACAGCAGTCCGACGATGCCCGCGGACTTGGCTAGTCGCGAAAATTCGACCTGAATGCAGGCTCCCTTCACAACCAGGAGCACTGTCATGCAGAAGATTGCCATCAACGAAATCGAACTTGCCCAACGCTGGGGAATCAGTCCCAAGACCCTACAGCGTTGGCGTACCGAGGGTCGAGGCCCCCGGTACTTCAAGCTCTCGAAGCGAGTCTGCTACCCCATCGACCAGATCTTGGCCTTTGAGAACGGCGCGCTCTACGAGTCGACCTCGGAACGGTGCACTCCCCGCGATTCTCTCGATGCGAAACTGGTGTCGGCAAGAGAGGCTGCGGCGGCCATCAACGTGCCGATGTACCTGCTCACGCATCCCAAGGTTCGTCAGTCTATGGGAGTGCCCTTCGTCTATGTCGGGAAGTTGGTGCGCTTCAACCTCGAGGAGGTGATGGAGTGGGCGCGCCGCTGCGCCAGCGAAGAGGATGATCGAGGGCTCGACGCCCTGCAGAACTTCGAGACAGGCAGCGGGACGCACGTTCAGACCATCGCCAAGTTGCCGGCATAGGTTTGGCACCGGCGCTGGGCCGCGATGGTCTGCGGTTCGATCCCCAAACGCGGAATCAAACTGGCACGCCGGCTTGACGTCAGGCCGCATCCCATCCCGCGCCCGCGCGCCACTGGCGGTCGAAACCTTCGCCTGCCGCGAGCGCGGCCAGCACGGGCAGCACGAATTCGCGCAGCGCCTCGATCACCGTCGTCAGCGGCATCGGCTCCAAGGTGTTCTTGCGCAGGAACGCCTGCCACTGCTTTGTCTTCTGCTCGTCCAGGGCGAACTCATCGGTGAGGCCCAGCGGTGCGTCGGGCGGGATGGCCGTACCCCTGCGCTCGAACGTGGTGCGAATGGCCGTGGCCAGCACCGCGCCGTCGAAGTCGGAATGTCCGGCGAGAACCCTGAGGTCGAAGTAGTCCTTCATCCGGCTGTTGAGCATGCCGAGCTTGACCATCGCTTCCAGCTTTTCGGCGACCACGGTGTAGCGGGGATAGACCCGCAGTTGCGGCTGGGGCATGCCGTCGAGGATGACCGGGTACTGCACGTTGTCCGGGCCGGGCGTCACGGCGTCGCCGAAGCCGATGTCGATCTGCACCGGGCAGCGCGCGCCATCGAGCAGGCCGATCATCGTCACGCGGACGCCCGCGTAGTTGGCCTCCTTGCGGATTTCGGCGGCCTTCACGCTGTCGGCCTGAAAGACGATGCCGTCATCGCAGGCGATCTGGCTGATCTGGCGGAATAGGTTTTCCAGATGCGGGATTTCGGTGGAGCCAAAGCCCAGCAGGTCGGCATCGTGCGTCGGGCGATGCGGTACGTCGAACCAGATGTCGAACAGCAACGCACCTTTTAGCAAGAATTGACCGTGCTGCTCCGATACGCTCAGGCGGTACAGGACGCGCTCCAGCGCGTAGCGGGTCAGCAGCAGGTTGAAGTCGAGTTTTTCGGCCCGGGCCTTGTTGAGCAGCCGGGAGCGAACCGACGCGGCGAGATTGCGCCTGCTCTTGTCAGGTTCGTTCATGCCAGGCTCTCCAGGTAAGGGCGCATCACGTTGGCGACGCGGTCGATCTTGGCGTAGTGCCAGATCTCGTCGCTGGTCATGCGCTTGGCGTTCCACGCCTCGCGCAGCGATTCCAGCGCCACGTCGATGCCGATCTTGTTGCGGTACTTGAAGCAGTCGGCCACGGTCTTGGCGACGCTGGTCACGTGGACGGTCACACCATCGACGACGTGTTCCTCGACGCCCTCGCTCAGCGCCGCGCCGGAGAAGCGCACGAGACGTAGCGGCGGGTAGTCCAGCTTCGGGGCAGCGGCCTTGTTGTCTATGGCCAGCCACACCTCGAACGGGGCCTGGGTTGTCAGGTCGTGGACGCGCAGCGCCGACAGCAGGCAGACCACGCCCTTGGGCACGCGGCGCGCGACTTCGGCCAGCGTGCCGTGGGCCGACACCGGACGCGCCACGAGGCCGTACAGGCCGCGCCCGACGCGCTCCAGTTGCCCGCGCCGAACGGCCCGCGTCAGGGCCACCCGTGGGATGCCCAGTGGGGCCAGATCGTGCGGGCGCAGCAGTCCCCGCGTGCGCACGAGCTCCAGCAGCTTATCGACGGTCGTGTCCATGATCCGGCATATTGTTCCATAACATCGGTAAATGTCAATAACAACCGATGAATAGGAACAGCGCCGATGGGCGCACTGTCGTTGGATACGATCTACCGATCAGGCACGCGTAGCCGACCGTCGTCCCTTGGGGCGATCGCAGCGATCAGATCGTCACCACGCTGCACTGTGACCAGCTTGTCGCCGAGATCCACCGGCCCGACTTCAACCCACCAGTGGTCACCGGCGGCTGAAATCACGTCCCGTCCATCGTCGGGCGCCAGTAGCTCGGCCAGCCTACTCATCGCTGGCTCGTAGCGCTTCCAGTCGGTGCTGCCGTCGCGCGTGGTCACCTGCAGGCCATGCAGCATCACCGCCAGCGGCAGCTCTCCCCCTGCATCCAGTGCTGACTTCAGGTCAGCGCTGGCAATCGGATAGGCGATGTCCGGCAAACCGTATCGCGCCAGCACTTCTGGCTTGAGATGGACGTCAGCGAAGTTCGGCATGGCGAGAGAGAAGGCGATCGAACGCTGCTTCAAGTTCAGGGTGGACGCCGCGTACTCCGGCGACGACCTTGGCTGCCCAGTCGAAGTAGCCTTGTTTGCGTTCTGACGACCAGTCGGCAGGTGGTGACGCCAGGATGTCCTGCAGATTGCAGATCTTGTCCGCCAGCTTCACAAGCTTCGCTTCCTTCGAGATGTGCGGGGCGTGTTCGATCTGGTGCTGTTTGCGCACGTTCTTGTCCAACGACTTGTCGTCGGTCACATCCAGAACAATCGCCGTGATCTGTGACCCGAAGATCGCAGTTAGCTCTTCCGATGTCGTCTCGGTGTCCTCGATCGTGTCGTGCAGGACCGCCGCGCAGAGGACCGCCACATCGGTGACGCCGCCCTCGTTCGCCAGCACGTTGGCCAGCGCGATCGGATGATTGATGTAGGGCGACGCGTCCGCATCCTTGCGGCGCTGATTTCGGTGCTTGTCAGCCGCGAAGGCCACGGCCTTCACGAACACACTGAGGGGGGCGGAGTCATGGTTCATCTGTCTGTCCCTTTCCTGGATCTATTGCCCTCGCGGCGCATCGGCATCGATCAGCGCAACTGCCTCGTCACCCTTGCCGGTCGTGATCAGAACCCACAAGGCGCTGCACTTGGCCTGCGCGTCGCCTGACGCATCCTCCAACTGCTTGATCAGGTCCAGTTCGGTTTCCGCCTGCTGCTTCGCTTTGCGCCCGCCGTACTCCTTGACGAGGTGGTCGCCCGCCACGTCCATGGCCTTGATCAGTGCGTCTTCATCGGTCCTGATGCCTTGCCAGAAGAATCGGTCAGTCATGGCCTGGCGAGGAAACTCAGCGATGCCCTTCAGCAGCGCGAATGCCTGGCCCCATGGCGACGACCACTCGGAGGACTGGCTCGGGTTGAAGGCGACCGGGGAATAAGCGACCCGGGGGATGATCTTGTCGGCCTTCGTCTTGTCGAGGCGGACCTTGAGTTCGTCAATGATGTTGCCGACCGCGCTTTCCGGGATCTTGCCGCCCGGGTGGTAGGCCTCGTACATGCGTTGTGCGTCCGCCCGAATCCGGTCGCGCTGCGAGACCAGGAAGTCCTCGACGCTTTCGCCAACGGTTGCGCCCAGGAGCTTCTTGGCGTCCTCGTTCGCCGCAGTCAGGGCAGCCTCAAACAGGGGAATGGCTTGCCGAGGAATCCATCGCACGCCATCGGCCAGGGCGAACGAATATCGAGGCAGCAACTCTCCGGACACCCGGCGCAGACGATCGATCTTCTTGAGCGTTGACTCATCGAAGGGAGCGACCTTGATGGATGTCTGCGCGCGGACCATGCCTGTCTGCCGGAACGAGTCGACGCCAAACCATTCCGGCTTCACCGGGGCTTCCAGCGGAGGGATGCGGCTCAGCTTGTCGATTGATACCAACGCGCCAAGGTCGAACACCCGCGCCACCCCTTCCGCGAGGTGGTCGAGCTTAGGGACCCCGATCTCTTCGGTTGGCGAGGCAACTGGCTCGCCGTGTTCGTCGACCAGGACAACGTCGCCGGATTCCGGGTCCACCTCGACACGGATCTGCGCCTGCTCCACCGCACCTTGGTCGAGGCAACGGGTTCGGAACGCATCCCACAGCCGTGAGGCCTCAATGTCACCTTCTGGCAGCACCAGCCTGGGCATCGACGCTGCGATCTCTGGCCGCAGGGGACCGGCGACACCCCAGAGGTAATCAA
This sequence comes from Candidatus Methylophosphatis haderslevensis, assembly GCA_016711925.1. GTDB lineage: Bacteria > Pseudomonadota > Gammaproteobacteria > Burkholderiales > Rhodocyclaceae > Methylophosphatis > Methylophosphatis haderslevensis. Next base: position 21,858 of record JADJSA010000012.1, on the reverse strand, counting down.
ACCATTTGCGGCACGCTTCGAACGAACCGGCGGTCACCTGCATCGCCACATTGGCGTGCGATGCAGAAGTCGGTGCGTACCCAAGGTTCTCCGTGGGACCGATCGAAATGGCCAGATTGCCGTCGGCGCCACAAAGGCAGAGCAGGTTCGACGAACGATCCTCCAGCGAATTCTCCGGATACAGCCTGAACGCGGCCCGATCGCCGTGCCGCTCCACCAGGCGTAGAACTTCGTGGAGGTCTGACTCAGACGTTCTGCAGGTGGGGTGGACGCTGACGACCACACGCAGCCGCGAGTCCACTTGGTCGGCCAGAAAGCCCTCCATCCAGTTGATCGCCCGACTGTCGACGGCCGAGACGACACCAAAGACCGTGACCGCCGACCGAACTGCACTCTCAAAGGGCAGCTCGGATGCGTACCGGGCTGCGCCAGCGCTGACACGGGGCTCGGGCCAGACAAAGGGCATCTGAGGTGCAATTGGCTCGGTTTTCACAAAGGACCCTCACTGATTCGCTTCCTGCCGATGCGTGCCCTTGGGGACAAGGCACGTCGAATCTTTAGGCGACGGATACGGACATTGTTATGAGTTGATAGACACATTCTAGAACAGCTTATATACTTTCTGCAACAATGCGCACAAGTGCTACCAATACCGCGTGAGCCGCACAGGATGCCAACCGAACAGCTTGCTGAACTGACCCAACCACAGCGCGATCGCCTCGCGTTTGTGGAGTTGCGCGTGCGCTTCATCGGAGAGATCCGACGACAGGACCTGGTCTCCCGGTTCGGCATCCAGTCTGCCGCCGCGACGCGGGATCTCGCCGTCTACAAGGATCTTTCCTCTGGGAACATCGACTACGACCCCAAGGCAAAGTCTTACGTGCTGGGGGCGGATTTCCGGCCGTTGTTCGACTTCCCGCGTGAGCGCGTTCTGTCATGGCTGACGCAAGGCTTCGGGGACGGCGAACCGATACGCCTACGGGCGTGGGTGGCGAGTGAAACTCCCTCCCGCCTGACCCATCCCGACCTTGATGTTCTGGCGGCCGTCACCCGGGCGATCCATCAGGAGTGCCCCCTGGCGATCGAGTACCACTCGATTTCCAGCGGCCGCACAGAGCGGGAGATCGTCCCGTTCGCACTGATCGACAACGGGCTCCGATGGCATGTCAGGGCGTTCGACCGCAAGTCTCAGGAGTTCCGAGACTTCGTCATCACCCGGATCAAGAACCCCCAGGTACTGCGTGTCTCTCCCGTCTCCCATCATGAGTCCAACGACCAAGACATTCAGTGGAACCGAATCGTCGAACTGGACCTGGTGCCGCACCCGGACCAACCTCGGCCTGAGATCACCGAGATGGACTACCGCATGGGGGACGGCGCACTGCGGCTGAAGCTGCGTGCTGCCGTTGCTGGCTACATCCTGCGCAAGTGGAGCGTGGACTGTTCCCCGGACCACAGCCTGCGGGGACCGGAATACCGCCTCTGGCTTAGGGATCACCTCGCCATGTATGGCGTCAAGAACGCGATCCTGGCCCCAGGGTACAGGTCCCCTGACCAGCAGCGACTCGAAGCGGAGGTCGATTGATGGTGGCCCCTCAGGTGAACGACAAGCTCGAACGACTAGTCGACGAGATGTGCGAATTGCAGAGCAAGTTGATCTTGCTGATCGGCGGCCCTCAATCCAGCAAGTCGGCGCAGCCCGACACATACGGGAGCAAGTGGGATCTCCCGCCCCTTCGTGTGGGCGCAGAACTGGGTAGCAAGCTCGCGACACTTCCACAACGGCAATGCAAGCTTCAGACTGTCGGCGCGCGTTTAATAATACCCAGGGGTGCGCGTTGAATTTTACCCAGGGGCTTTAGCTGCCCATCATAGGGCGATCTGTGGATAAGTTTAGCGTATTCACAAGGTGTGGGGCACCTCAATCATTGCGGTTGTCTTCTTGTGACGTAATCAGAAGGTCCTCGGTTGCGCGGGGAAGCCGCGTAGGGCGTAGCCCGGAGCGGATTTCGCGCGGCCGCGACTCAAATGGGCGTCTCCTCGGTGGTTGGTCTGGGGCGCTTGCTCTGCTCTCTGGCCTTGATGCGCGACTTTGCCGTCGCGCTGCTATGGCGAAACCGGTAGGACTCATTGCCTGTCTCCACGATATGACAGTGATGCGTCAGGCGGTCCAGCAGCGCCGTCGTCATCTTTGCGTCGCCAAACACGCTGGCCCACTCGCCGAAGGTCAGGTTCGTCGTGATCATCACGCTGGTGTGCTCATAGAGCTTGGACAGCAGGTGGAACAGCAAGGCGCCGCCGGCCTGACTGAAGGGCAGATAGCCCAGTTCGTCCAGAATCACCAGGTCCATGCGCAACAGGGCAAAGGCCAGTTTCCCGGCTTTGCCGGCCGCCTTTCTTGCTCCAGTAGGTTCCACCAGATCGACCGTCGAGTAGAAGCGCACCCGCTTGCCGTGGCCGGTGATGCCGGAGATGCCAAGCGCTGTGGCCAGATGCGTCTTGCCCGTTCCGGTCCCACCGATGAACACGACGTTGTGGGCTGCCTCCGCGAAGGAGAGCCGGACAGCTCCGTGATCAGGCCACGATCCACCTTCGACTGCTCGAATTCGAATCCGGCGAGATCGCGATGCACCGGAAACTTGGCGGTGTGCAACTGGTAACTGATCGAGCGTATGGCCCGATCCGCGTGCTCGGTGTCCAGTAGATGCTCGATTAGCCAACGGGCGGACTGAAGCCCTGCCGAGTTGCCCTGAGCAACGAGTTCCTCCCATGCGCCGGCCATCCCATACAGGCGCAATGCCTTGAGTTGCGCAGCGACATCACGCATGGCTCATCTCCCCGCGCAGGCGGTCATAGCGCCCGGTATCGGCAATCGGCGCCTCGGCAACCTCAGACTGGTCTCCACGCACTCGGGCGGGGCTGCCGCCTTGAGCCGATTGAGCACATTCTCGACATGCTCGGCACTCGGGTTTCCCGACTCCAGCACCAGTTCCACGGCGACCAGCACGGCCTCAAGCCCGGACTTGGGTACCGCGGCCAGCACCTTCGCCATGACGCGGTCGCCGCCTTCGCGCTTGAGCAACAAGCCGCGCAGGCGCAGCAGTGGCTCGGGCATGTCGGCAAACGGCGCGCCATTTCGAAGTGCTCCAGGTTTCCTCTCGATCAGCGGGATGTAGTGCTGCCAGTCGTAGCGGATCTGGTTGCGCTCGAAGCAACGCACATGGCTGGCCACCACGGCATCGTGGGCAACCAGTTCGATGCGCTCCGGGTAGATCCGAATGCTGACCATCTGCCCGACCAGTTCGCACGGTGCCGAGTAACGATTGCGATCCTCGATGACCAAGCATGTGCTGGGACCTTGCCCAAGGTTTCCACGTAACCGTCGAAGGGCGTGACCATCGGCATCAGACTGGGCTGTTCGTGTTCGAGCATTTCGGCAATGCTCAGGTTCTCGTACTCCGTGTGGCGCAGTTCCTGCCACAGTGCCCGACAGCGCGCCAGCAGCCAGACATTGAGTTCGGCAAAGCAGCCAAATCGTTCCTGAGCAGCCTCCTGCCAAATACGCCGCCGGCTGTCCTGCACGTTCTTCTCGACGACGCCTTTCTCCCATCCGCTGGCAACATTGCAGAAGTCGGCATCGAACAGGTAGTGCGAGGCCATGGCGGCAAAGCGCGTATTGACGATTCGCCCCTTGCCCTTCTTGACCTTGTCGACGGCGGTCTTCATGTTGTCGTAGATGCCACGACGCGGTATGCCGCCCAGCGTGGTGAAGGCCCGCGTATGCGCATCGAACAGCATCTCATGGCTCTGCGTCGGGTACGCCTGTACGACGAAAGCCCGGCTGGCACAGAGTTTCAGGTGAGAGGCCAGAATCTTGCGCCAGACGCCGCCGATTACCAGCCGTTCTTCGCTCCAGTCGAACTGAAACGCTTCGCCCAGTTCGAATCTCAGCGGAACATAGGCTTTGGCCAGCGCCTGCCCACCGGCCTCGCGCCAGCGCCGAACAAACTCGGTGACCCGGCAGTAGTCGCCGTCAAAGCCGGCAGTCTGAATCTCGCGAAACAGTTTCAGCGCGGTGCGCCGGTCGCGCTTGGGGCGGCGCCCATCAATCTCCAGGGCTTTGGTCAGATGCTCCGCGAAGGGCGCAATCTTGGTGTCCTCGGCGGGGCGCCGTCGATACACCGGTTCCGTCCCTTCCGCCGCCTTCAGCCAGCCCCTCACAGTCTTGCGCGTGAGGCCCGTACGTCTCTCTATCTCCGATAACGACAGACCATCACGGTAATACAAGCGTCGAACTCTTCCCAATTGCTTCATGGTGATCATCTCCTTTATCCCTGCTCAACAAATGAGCAGCGAAGGTAAATCACCCTGGGTAATTTCCAACGCGCACTACCTTACAAAACTGGGTACTTTCGCTCGCGCGTCAACACGCGCCAACACTGGGGGCAACGGGCGAAAAAAAACCAACCGAGAGTGGTTGGTTTTTTAAATAGTGGTGGAGAGGAGGAGGATCGAACTCCCGACCTCCGCATTGCGAACGCGGCGCTCTCCCAGCTGAGCTACCCCCCCGACGAGGCGGTGATTATAGCAAAGATGCCGCGGCGGCTGGCCAGCCGAATCGCGACCGGCGCCGGCTGCGGACCACGCCGCCCGGCCCGGATTGGGGGGCTGGTAAAATGCTCGTCGCGAGGCGTTTCCGGGCGGCCGGGGTTGCTCGGGTTCGCTGAGGCTTTGCGCCGTTTCGGTTGCGCCGGGGTTGCGCGTCCCTGCCCGTCTGCACTTGTCCATCGTCACCACGAATACCCAACCAATGAGCGCGTCACCGCCGGTTTCGGTTGTCATCCCCGCCTACAACCACGAACGCTATGCCGCAGCCGCGATCGACAGCGTGCTCGGCCAGACCTTTGCGGACTTGGAAGTGGTGGTGGTGGATGACGCGTCGCGCGACACCACCTGGGATATCGTGTCGGCGGTTCGCGATCCGCGTTTGCGGGCGATTCGCCACGCAACGAACCAGGGCGCCCACGCCAGCCTGAACGAGGCAGTTGCCGCCTCGCGCGGCAGCCTGGTTGCGGTGCTCAATTCGGATGACATTTTTCACCCGCACCGCATCGAGCTTCTGGTCGCCGCAGCCCAGGCCGCGCCAGGTCAGCCTTTCCTGGGTTTTTCCGATGTCGATTTCATCGATGGCGAGGGCGCGCCGGCGCCCGATTCACGACGCGCGGGCGAGTACCGAAGACTGTACAGGGTCTGCGCAGACGTGGAACCGTCACTGTGGTTTCTGGCGGGCAACCCTGTGGTCAGCACGTCGAACCTGTTGTTCTCCCGCGAGCTGTTCGATGCCGTCGGCGGATTCGCTTCGCTGCGCTATACCCATGACTGGGACTGGGTGGCCCGCGCGGCAGCCCGCTGCAACCCGGTCTGGCTGCACGATGCGCTGCTGTCCTATCGGGTCCATCAATCCAACACCTTGAACGAGGACGATGCCTGGCGCCACATTCACGAGAACTGCTACGTTCAGGCCTCGGCCCTGCTTCGCCTGCACACAGGCGTCGCCGAAACGGGGCAGGCGCCGGCGTTCTCCGCGGCATGCCGGGCCTTGCTGCGCAATGAAAGCTTGCATTCACTGTCGCTCTTGTGCTTTCTGGTTTGGCACCTCGACGGTGGCGGCAGCGATGCCATGCGCAATCTTGCGACGCCGGTAGACGGGAAATGGATGCTGCAGTCGCTCGCCGACGCAGTCGACTACCCTGCAGATCTTTTCCGATCGTCGCCGCACCTGATCGGGATTTGCCGGGCGATTGTCGAGCAGGCGGAAATGATCGAGGAACGCTGGCATACGATTCAGCATATGAGCAGCGAAATCGCGGGCCGGGACCGGTGGATCGAAGACTTGAACGCTCGCCTCGCGTCAATGCAGCAGAGCCTGGGCGAACGCGAAAGTCATATCAGCTCGTTGGATCGCGACCTGGCGGCGATTCGCGGCCGGCTTGCCGGGGTGGAAGACCGGCTTGCACGTGCGGACGGCGAACTCGCCGCGCTGCATGCGAGCCGGGTCGTCCGCCTAGCGATGTCTGCCGGGCGAATGTTGCGCAAGCTCGGCGTAACGAAGGCCGACCCGCGTCTGCGCGACGGCTAACCGCAACCACACATCTCAAGACAATTCATGGCGCGCATTGCCTGGCTGGTTCCCAGCCTGATCGAAGGTTCCGGCGGTCACCGGACGATACTTCAGCATGCCGATTTCCTGCAGCGGCGCGGGCATCGATGCACGTTGTATATGGAAAACGGGAGCGATCAAAGTGCGGCCGGCCTCAAGAAGTCGGTCAGCCGGATATTCGGCTTCGAGTTCGACGACGTTCGCGGCGGATGGACCGACATCGAGCCGGTCGACATGGTCTTCGCCACGATCTGGTACTCGGCTCGGGTGGTGCGCGATCTTCCGTTTTCCTGCATTCGCTGCTATTTCGTGCAGGACTACGAGGCGCTGTTTCATCCGATGGGCTCGGCCCATGTGATGGCCGAGAACTCCTATCGCTACGGCCTTCATCACATCAGCATCGGCCGCTGGCTGCCGGCAAGGCTGTCGGAACGCTTCAATGTCGGCGCGGCTTGCTTCGACTTCTGTGCCGATCTCGATCTGTACCGTCCGCTTGATTTGCCACGAGACGTGCCGGCTGCCGTGTGCCTTATCTACCAGCCGGAGAAGCCCCGGCGTTGCGCGGAACTGGGCGTCGAGGCGCTGGGAATCGTCAAACATCGTTCGCCGCAGACACCCATCATCCTTTACGGCTCGAAGACGGCGGGCAACGTCTGGTTCGAACACGAGAACCGCGGCCTGCTCGGCCTCGAACAATGCAACGCGCTCTACAACCGCTGCAGCGTCGGGCTGTGCATCAGCACCTCGAACCCTTCTCGCATACCGTTCGAGATGATGGCTGCGGGACTGCCGGTAGTCGAAGTGCATGGCGAGAACACGGTGTACGACCTGCCGCAGGAGGCGGTTGCGCTGTGCGAACCGACGCCGGAGTCAATCGCCGCCGGTATCCTCGACCTGCTGGGCGACCCCGGTCGCGCCGCCGCGATGGGCCGCGCGGGCACCGCCTTCATGCGCGAGCGCCCTCTCGCGCACGGCTTGTCCCAGTTTGGCGCGGTGGTGCAACGCCTGCTCGACGGCCAGAGCCTGCAAACCATGCGGCCGGAGCCCATATATCGCCTCGAACCGATTCACGCTTCCGGCGGACCGGCGGCCGCGCAGGTACCGGGCCACGTGGCGCCGCTGCAGCCGGATTCCGGGCGGTTGCGATTTCTGCCGCGACCGCTGCGCCGCGTTGCGCGTGCAGGTGTTCGGGCGTTTCGCCGCCTCACGGCATGACGAACCTGCTCGGTAGTCCGCCGCTTCAACGGGCGGCCGCGCCTTCGCCGGACCTCGCCGCCACTGCCGCTCCAGGCGAGGCCAAGCCGTTCGACCTGTTGACGGTGGACGTGTGGGATACGTTGCTGCGTCGGCGCTGCCATCCCGATAGCGTGAAGCTGCATGTCTGCCGCGTGCTGTTGCTGGCGCACGCCGACGCGATACCTGCATCGATGCGCGATTCGCAGGCGCTGCTGCGGCTGCGCCAGCAGGCCGAAGGTGAACTCGGCGAACAAAGCCGGCAGCGCGGGCTGGACGACGAATACCGCCATCGCGAGGTCTATGCGAGATGGCTGGCACTCGCGCAATTCGCGGACCTCGACGACGACGCCAAGACGGCTGAACTGCTGCGGTTTCTCGAAGATGCCGAACTGGAACAGGAGCGCCTGGTCTGCTACGCCGACCCGACGATCGCCGCCACACTGGCCGACTATCCCGCCCGCCGGACCTTGTTCCTTTCCGATTTCTATTTCCCGGCAGCGGCGATCGGCGATCTGCTTGCCCTCAACGGCCTCGATCGCCTGGTGCAGGACGGCGTCGTGTCCTGCGACGTCGGGCTCAACAAGCGCTCGGGCCGCCTGTACTCGCATGTGCATGAGGATATGTCGGTCGTGCCGGCCCGCCATGTGCATATCGGCGACAGTGTTCATGCTGATGTCACTGCGGCACGCAGCCTGGGAATCACCGGCATTCACTATCAGCCCGGCGCGGAGCATGCACGTCGCCAGCACCTGGCGGCCGGCTTCGCCGATCGGTCGGCGTTTCTGCGCGAGGCGGCAGATCGTCTGCGCAGCAAGCCGGAGCCGGCGGCCGGCGACGACGCGGCAATCCATGCCTACGGTTGCCACTGTTCGCCGCTGCTCGTCGGATTCGTTCTCGACGTCATGGAGCGGGCAACCGCGGCGCGCGCCGATCGCCTGCATTTCTTCACGCGCGAAGGCGAGTTCTTCCTTGAGATCTATCGCCGACTAGCCGCACGCAACGTGCTCGGCGTGCCCGTCCCCGAAGCGGGTCTGCTGCAAGTGAGCCGGCTGGCAACCTTTGCCGCGTCGCTGGGCGCCTTCTCGCCCGACAAACTGATGCGCATCTGGAGTCAATACAGCGTGCAGTCGATCGGGGCACTGCTCGCTTCGCTGGGCATGGCGCCGCGCGAACTCGCCGAGGCGGCCGCGCGTTTCGGCTTGCAACTCGACGACCCGATCCGTTACCCGTGGCAGGATGCGCGTGTTCTGGCGTTCATCGGCGATTGCGCGGTGCGCAAAGCGGCCGAATCCCACATCGAACGACGGCGCGAGGAACTTCTCGCCTATCTGGCCGATGCCGGAGTGTGGCCGCATTCAGCGCATATGCATATCGTGGACATCGGCTGGCGCGGGACGATCCAGGACAATCTCGCCCACTTGTTGCCGCAGACGCAGGTCCACGGCTATTACCTGGGCCTCAGCCGCTACCTCAATCGCCAGCCGGCGAACACCGTCAAGAGCGCGTACGGACCGAACCTGAACGAAACCGACGGCGACAGCGGCTTGCTCGATTTCGTCGCACCGATCGAAATGCTGTGCAACTCTGCCGGCGGCAGCGTGCGCGAATACCGGCTCGGCGCGGATCGGGTCGAAGTCGTGCGCCAGGTCGACCCCGACGAGAATGCGGTCTTCAACGCGTGCGCGCGGCACTTTCAGGCCGGGGTGCTCGACTCGATTCCGCTCTGGGCTGATTTCCTGCGCACCCACGCTTATACTGCGACCGACCTACGGCCCTTGGCGCTGGAACGCTGGCGCGAGATCATCGATCGGCCGCCGGCTTTTCTGGCGCGTGCGTACTTCAGGCTCAAGCACAACGAGACCTTTGGCGTCGGCGCCTTCGAGGACAAGCGGGCCATGCTGTCAACGCGTGATCTGCTGCTCGGCTTCGTGTCGTCGCGACGGCGCGACGTCGTCAATCGTTTCCTCGCGCGCATGGGGTGGATTCCCGGCATGCTTGCCCGGCCCGACATCGGCGGGGCATTTCGGGGCGTGCTGCGCGTGTATCTTTGGGGACGATCGGCGAAGCAGCGCATGGCGCGACGCGCGGACGGCCGGCCGCCCGGCGCTGTCGGCTGAACCGTGGAGTCGATCGGCATGCCCCCGGCCGGTGCGGTACGATGCCCTGGAAGCCGCATGGATATTGGCTCTTCAGGCACCCTATACAATGCGCTCCGGGCTCTTCGGGGCGATCGGAGCATGGCTGCACGGCAATTGGCGGCGCGCGGCGCAGTAAGCGCGCAAGCTGCGACTAATGCGGAGATCAGGATATGAGTACTCGCTCTTTGAAGTTCCGGCAGCATGCGCACAACCGCTTCTGGTGGCACCGGGCGCTGGATACCGACTATGTGCCGATCCCGTACAGCCTTCTCAGCGATGCCGAATGGGAACTGATGCAGGCATGGTTCGACGATACCGGCGTTCGCTATCGCAATCCGGGCGAAGCCAATGTGCCACCGCTGTCGATGCTGGTCGGCCTGATTTCCGGCAATGGCATTCAGCGCATCGTTCAGTGCGGCCACTACGCGGGTTACTCGACGCTGCTGCTCGGCTTTCTGCTGCGTCAGATGGGACACAAGTCTTCGCTCTATTCGATCGACATCGACGACGCGGTGACCGCGTACACCGCCAGTTGGGTGAAGCGGTGCGGCCTCGACGCGTTCGTTCATCTCGAGGTATCCGATTCCGCGCAGTCCGATCTGCCCGCCAAGGTGACGCGCCATTTCGGCGGAAAGGCGCCACAGATCGTCTTCATCGATTCGAGCCATCAGTATGCACACACGATGAAGGAGCTGGACCTCTGGTATCCCGCCCTGCCGCAGGGCGGGATGATGGTACTGCACGACGCCAGCCGGTTCGCCGCTGCCTTCGACTCGACCGGACAGGGCGGCGTGTTTCGTGCCGTGAGCGAGTGGTGCGCGGTCAACGGCGTGCCCAGCATCATGCTCAACTCATTCGTCGAAGGCGGTACGCCAGGCGACTTCCCGTACCTCGACGGCTGCGGCCTGGCGCTCATACAAAGGAACCAGGCTTGAACTGACGCCTAAGGGCGCATGCCAATGCCGCTGGCCTGCGCGCCCGACCCGATGCCATTTGCCCCCCAACAACCCAGACCATGATCCGCACGCGCGTTGCCGTCATCACCCGAACCCGCAATCGCCCGCTGCTGCTCGAACGCGCCCTCGACAGCGTCCTCGGCCAGCGCTTCGCGGACTGGATGCACGTGGTGGTCAATGACGGCGGCGACGCGGAGCCGGTGCGGCGCGCGGTCGCATCGCGTGAGGATCGTTACCGCGGCCGGCTGACGCTGATCGACAACCCGCAATCGGTCGGCATGGAAGCGGCGTCGAACATCGGCGTGCGGGCAAGTTCGAGCGAGTTCCTCGTGATTCACGATGATGACGATTCCTGGCATCCGGACTTTCTCGCGCGCTGCGTCGAGTTCATGGATGCGGACGCCAAGCCTAAGCTCGGCTGCACCTATGGCGGCGTGATAACACACAGCTTGCGGATCAACGAAGAGATGCTGGCCGACGGGGTTCGCACCGTGTCGTCGACACCTTTCAACACTTGGTTGGACGGGATTTCCTTATCGCGTCTGGCGGCCGGCAACACTTTTCCGCCGATATCGTTTTTGTTCCGCCGCGACATCCTCGATAAGGTGGGTAGTTTTCGCGAGGATCTCCCGGTTCTCGGCGATTGGGACTTTCACCTTCGGGTATGCGCCCAATTCGAGATCGGACTGATTCCCCAGATGCTGGCGAACTATCACCATCGGACCGCGGTACAGTCCGGCGAGTACGGCAACACGGTGATCGCCGAGGCGCAGCACCATCACATTTACGACAATCTCTATCGCAATGAGCTGCTGCGCCGCGATTTGCACGAGGGCCGCGCCGGACTCGGCTACCTGGTGAGTCTCGCGCGCGACTTCGACCGCCTGCACGCCCAGATCTACCCTCTTGAGCGATTGCTCGACAGCCTGTCGAGAATCCGGCTGTTCCGCTGGCTGGCTAGTCCGCTTTATCGCGGCGGCCGGAGCAGAGAGTGACCGAAGCCGGGTTCGCAGACCGTTTCGCCGCGCTAATCAACGACGTCGATCTGGTGACCTTCGACGTATTTGATACCGCGCTGGTGCGTGGCGTGTTCCGCCCGGAAGACCTCTTCCTGCAGTTGGCTCATGCCGCACGCGCGACCGGCCTGCTGTCACCCGGGCACTGTGCGCGCATCGACATTGCATGCAAGCGTCGCGATGCGGAACACGATGCCCGCCGCCTGGCATGGAAGCGGGAAGGCCGGACAGAAGTCCGCCTGGACGAGATTTACGCCTTGTTCGGCACGCTGCTGGATATCGATGCCAACGTGCTGGACCGGCTGATGCGGCTGGAGATGCAAATCGAGCGCGCGCAAAACGTCCGCAATCCGTTCATTGCCGGACTCCACGATATTGCCTTGCGCGCCGGCAAGCGCACCGGCTTCCTTTCTGACATGTACCTCGATCAAGCCCTGATCCGGCAGATGATCGAGGATGCCGGCTACGCGGGATTCGGGTTTCTGCATGTTTCCTCGACTGCGTTCGAGACCAAGGCATGGGGCACACTGTACCGACGCGTGCTTCGCGATTGCGGCGTGTCGCCAGAGCGCTGGCTGCACATCGGCGACAACCCCGACAGCGACCAGCGCATCCCGCACGCCCTCGGCATACGTACGCTGCATTACGAGAAGGCCGCGGTTCGGTTGCAGACCGATCCGCTTGCCTCGCGCCGGCACCTGTCCGGCAGGCCCGCATCGGGCGGCAGTATCGAGTCACGGCTGTTCCAGTCGTCCTGCGCGGGCCTGGTGTCGAGTCGGCATTTTTGCGATCCGGCCGCTGCCGGCTTCAAATCGGAAGCGGGTTTCTGGACCGACTGGGGATACCGGCACGGCGGACCGCTACTTGCCGGATTCGGAAGTTGGGTGGTTGACCGGCTGCGCGGCCTGAACGCGTCTCGCGCCTACTTTCTTGCAAGGGACGGGTTCCTGACAAAGCGCGCGGTCGACCGGATTCTTGCGAGCGGTTCAGCCGGCACTGGCGATATCTCAACGGCGTATTTGTACGCGTCCCGACGATCTTACAATTTCGCTGCGATCACCCAGATCGACAACGCTAGCCTCGCGTTTCTGACAGCGGGAACGACCGCCCTCAGTGCGCGTCAGTTCCTCGCCCGCATCGACATAGATATCGATCGGCATTCGGCCGAAGTGGGGCGGGCCGGCTTCTCGTCTCCCGAGGAGTTGGTGCACAATGCACGCCAAATGCGCTCCCTGCGCAGGTTGTTGCGGTCGCTCGAAGCGACGATTGTCGATCAGGCGCAGGCCGAGTTCGCCACGCTGAAGCGCTATTTCAATGACCAGGGTCTCCTCGATCAAAACGTGATTGTGGTCGTCGACCTCGGATGGCACGGGAGTCTGCAGCGCGCCGTCGACACCTTGCTCCGGCGCATGGGATCTCGGGGACGCACCGTGGGACTCTACCTCGGGACCTTCGCGCCCGCACGACGGCATACGGCGGCGGGTCTGGAGATGGCCGGCTATCTGTGCGAACACGGCCTCCCGCCAAGAATGGACCGGACGGTCAAACTGTCGGTGGAGATCATCGAATGGATGTTCTCCGCGCCCCACGGGAGCCTTCGCCGATTCGTCGAAACGCCGAACGGTGTCGAGCCGCTGCTGGCCGAGTTCGATTTCGAACCGATCCGCTGGGACCGCGCCAGGTCCGTTCAGCATGGTGCCCTGGAATTCCTCGACGACTATCTGGCCCGATGGCGCGGGCTAAGTCTGCCCGACGTACCGCCGCGGGACGCGGTTAGTGCCCTTGCTCGGGCGCTGAGACGACCGACTCTCGAGGAGGCCATCGCCCTCGGCGACATGAAGCATGTCGAAGGCTTCGGACACGTCGCGACCGAGCGATACGTTGCCCGTCCTTCCGGCAGCCTGCGCGACCCACTCAGCTATCCGCGGCTGCTCAAGGGCTACCGCGATGCATTCTGGAGAGCAGGTTATGCGCGACGCATGCTCTCGGGTGGAATTCCGCAGTAAACACCGGCGAATCGAGACCGGGCGATCGTTGGTTTGAGATCACACACGACCGTCACCCGCGCTCCCCCGGTTTTGCAGCCCGCTGCTCGCTTTGTCCGCGGTGGTCCAGCGTAAGACGCGCCAGGGTGCCAATGGCCGGGATTCGGTTCAAGAAGCGCAACAGTCCGTTCGAATCGATCCACCTTGCGTAGCTTGCATAGTCCGGGTCGCGCATCAAATGGCGCTCTTCGGTCTTTGCCCGCAAGTAGTAGATGCCGTTGACCATGAACAGCAGCAGGCACTGTCTCAGACTGGCTGCAGCAGATTCGGTCACCACAAACGGCACCGCGATCAGCCACCAGGTAATGTTCTTTGATATGTAGGCGGGATGCTTGGTGAATCTGTAGGGTCCGCCGGTGATGATCCCGCGGTTAGTCAGATTGGAAAAGCGCCCTCCGAAAATTACTGTGGCCCAGACGTACACTGCAGTAAGAATGAGGATGGCGGTTCCCCAGATGCCGTAAACCAGCGGCTCGTTCGACAGCCAGCCGCCCCAACTGAGACTGCTGCCGTAGTGCAGGTACTGCCGCCCAATCAATGTCCAGAATGGTTCGTAGCAAACCACCGCGACAATCCAGCCCAACATGGTCGGCTCCGACGACCGGATGTGGGTGTCCATCAGACGCAGCGACATAACGTAGCCCATCGTTCCGAACACGACATCGACATAGAACAGGAAAAAGTACAGAAACTCCCAGATCTCTCTAAAACTCTGCAGCGAATTGAAGTCGTAGTTGTAAAGACGGACGATGTCCGAGCACATGTACCCGAACATCAACGGCAGAAAGAATCCCTTGATCACCCACCCAAGCAATTGCTGCCCGACCGCTCGGCCATCAACGCCGTCCCACTGAAACAACACGAACCTGCCAAGATGCCAAAGATTGTCCTCCGGCTGTTCCATGCGCCGGTCGACGAGATACAGATAGGGCACTGCCAGAGCAAGCATCGCCGGCACCAGAACCTTGATCAGCGCCCAGAAGTGCTGATAGAAGGGCGAATTGGTCGTGTATTCCGGAAACAGCCAGTACAACAGGCCGATGAACCCCATGCTGGCGGTCAGCCCCGCAAACTTCGTTACCGTTCTGTCCCAGGATCCCTGCGCTGGTGCGCGAGTCAGTCCGGCCGACCGACTGCGCCAAACCTTCTGCCAAAGGAAGTCAGGCGCAAACACGCCAAACGCAACGCATCCGATCACGACCATCGCGTCGTGGGCGACGACTTGAAACGGCCTCAGCCAGTAAACCAGCGTCGTTCCGACGCAGAACGCGATCAGGCCCGACAACGCAATCATCGGATGGGTTTTCGACACAGGGCACCGATCGTCAGGTGCGCCGGGAGCCGGCTTGTCATTTGGCCGTTGAGCGGGTTGCCGTGATTGGGACGCGCGTTGTCTATTCTTCATCGCTATCGGCCATTCGTCGCGACGCATCGCCAAACCAATCCGAAAAGATCCCGCCAACACTTTCCATCTCGTCGACACTGACGCGGCGTACTCCGCTTGCCAACTCGTCGGCGCCAGGCAAAGGCAAATGCGAGGCAACGAGCACGAGCAACTTCATCCCGGATTCGATCAACGACTGGTACGGCAGCGCCGACACCGCACTGTCCAGCACGAGCACGTCGGCGCCACCGAGTGCCGCCGCGGCATCGACGCTGTCCGGCAGGACAAGAATCCGACGCGTCGCCAGAAGTAGCGCCGAATCGATGTCCAAGAAAGCTTCTTTTCCGACTACCGACTGTGCACCGAGAAGAAAGACAATATCATTGCGGGATGCCAGCACCCGCTGGGCCAGCAACGTGACTGGCTGACTTCCAGCGCTGTCCTTCAGCGCAATCGGCACGAACACGACCCTGGATGCGTCAGGAACACCAATTCTTTCGCGCAGCGCACGCCCCGCGCCCGGACGATCGATAGGCGACCCGCTGACGCCAACGGCAACATTCTGCGTCGTCTGCTGTGAATGGTCTTCGTTTCCCGCCGCAGCGCGCGGTGTCGACCGTTCGCTTGCCAGAACCCGGGTCAGCGGACGCACTCGAGTTGACAGACCGCGTAGCGGGGCAGACCAGCGCCACGACCTGGAACGGTAGAATGCAGCCCGTTCCGCGACAAGCTGACCAAGTTGCTGTTCCAGATGCGCACAGCGGGCGCGGGACGTCGACAGTTCCGCGTCGAGCGTCGAAACCCGACTTGCATGCCGATCGATCTGTTCCTGCAGTTCCCGATTGGCCGCCCCGAGTGCCTGTCGCTCGCGCGCTGCGCTCAACAGCCAGTTCTCGACGGCGACAGCTTGCCGGCCCCGTTTCTCTGGCTGATCCCGATCGTCTTCTTGCAGGGGCAACAGCGCGTGATAGTCAAGGACCATGTCGGCAACATTACGCACAGTCGATTGCTCGACCTGCGTCTGCATCGCGGAAAGCTTCTCCGGGTGGCCCGCCAAACTGCGGACGAGATCCAATAGCGATTCCGGATTCGGCTCGAACAGCAAGCCGGTGCTGCCCGCCACGATGCGCTCGGCAAATGCACCGAGATTGGTCGCAAGCACTGGCAAACCAAGTGCGAACATCTCGCTGAGGGTGTAGCTGAACGACTCCGGCACAACCGACATCATCAGTGCAGCATGCGGGCCAAAAGCGGCGACATGTCTTGCCAGGTCACCTTGGGAAAAGGTATGCACGATCTCGATGCCGGGTATGTTTTCAAACGGGGCACCAAACTGTCCGCAGCCGAGCAGGAGAATGTCCGTATGCGCGAGCAACCCCGGCAGCGCTTGGGAAAAGAGACCCAGTCCCTTGTGCGGCAGCAGGCGACCTGGAACCACGAGCCGAAGCCGTTCTCCCGGTACGCGATGAGCAACCGGTCTGGCGGCTCCGGACGCAACCGTTTCGGGGCCGATTCCGTGCGGAACGATGCGGCAGCGACGGTCGAGAATCGGCGGAAACAGCGCAGTCCAGCGCCTCAGCGCGCTTTGCGAAGGTGCTGCAAGTCGCACATGCTCTAGTGCAAGACGTTGTGCGTAAGCCAGTCGAAAGATGACCCAGTAGTCGGCCGATGTGTTGTGCCAAAAGGCGTTGTGCGGGTTGCGGCGCATGCAGGATATCAGTGTGTCGGATCCGCAGTCGGTACATGGAGCCTCGAAACAGGCGAACAGCGCGGGACAAAACGGATACATATCGTGCAGGACGACAACCGTCGGCACCTCGAGATCGAACACGTCGAGCGAATGGCCGATCAGGGACGAGACCAGCAGTGCCTGAACATCGAACAAGCTGATGATCTGATCCACGATCGACTGATACTCCAGGTGGTTGATGTCCGTCGCACACACCGGTCGCTTCAAATCCCATGTGAGAAGTGGAGCGTCGCAGGTCGACGGGTCAAGGAGTTCGAGCCGCCAGCCGGCAACGTTCCAATTGCTGATCGAACGAAGCACCAGGTTTCGTCGCGCGCCATCCCACTTGCAGAAGTCGGAAATCCAACGATTTGTTCCGCCGTCCCAGCTATGCGTCAAGTGCAGTTGGGTCGGCCTACCGGCTTTGTGACGCGACGCTTGCGCGCGTTCCCACTTGACTTGCCGCCGCTCTTCCCTGCCAGTATCCATGCGGGCGAGATCAAGCGCATCCCGAAATGGTCGAACTGGATCGCGCGCGTTAAACTCCCCGAGTCGCTCGAGGTAGCGCGGATGCAAGTCCAGCAAGGTTTTCATCGCCCCCGTTTGAAGCAGCGTACGCTCCTCGCCAAAGCTGACGCTCCCGGCGTGAAATACGAAGACATCCCCAGCCAGCACGCTCCTCCAGCCAGCGGCCGCCGCACGCAAGGAAAAATCGTTTTCCTCGCCATATCCCCGGCCGAAACGTACTTCATCGAACAATCCGATGCGTTCGATGCACGCGCGACGGATGAACATGCAGAATCCCACCGCCGTCGGAATATCGACAAAGTGTTCACGGTTCGCGATGGAACAGAGCTTGTCGAGCGCCGAGAGGCCCAGAGTTCCGGGGACGCCGCCCTGCCAGCCGTCGGACGGGTAGGAACAGATCGTTGCGTTGTTCGAGAACGGCGTGACGATGCCGATATCCTGGTGGCGGTATGCGCACCGGTATAGCCGGTCGAGCCAGTCGTTGGCAACTTCGGTATCGCTGTTAAGCAGGACGACATCGCGCTCCGGATGCAGCGACATGCCGCGATTTGCGGAGCAGACGAACCCAAGGTTGCGGTCATTGCGCAGGAGAACGACCAACGAGCGACGCGCGAGGTCGTCCAGATAGTCAGCCAGTTCGGGTTCCGGCGTGGCGTCATCGATCACCACCACCTCACGCGGCATCAATTGCGGCGACCGCAGTACGCTTTCGATGCAGCGCTCGGTTTCGGCCCTGCCGCGAAAGACGGGGATGATTACGTCAAGCATCATATCCCTAGCCGCGAACCCGCAGGCGCAGCCGCAAGCAGGGCCGCTCGACCAGGAGGTAGGAAATGGAGGCGACTGCAAGCGTCGTCGGCATTCCGGCTAGCAGCAGAACGGCAAGACGATGATCGGCAACGGACTGCACGAATGGTTGCGATTTCATCCAGACAAGGATCGGGAAGTGCCACAAATACACGCTATAACTTACCAGACCCGCATAAACCATGAATCGATTCGCAAACAGCAGACTGGCAATCCGCCCGCCGCCTGTCCCGGCAAGAACGATCGCCGTGATCCCGAGGCTCAGGGCCGGCGTCCAAAGGTAGAAGATCGGTGTGTTGCTCCAGTAGCCCTTTCCACCATAGTGCAACCAGTAGATGGCTCCAACCAGCACCGCGACACCGAGCAGAGTTGCAAGCTCCAGGCAGGCCGGGCGTCTCAGCCAAACGAGCATTGTCTTCCGCTTCACATGGAGTATCGATGCCAGCATGCCGAATCCGAACGAGTCCATCGAGCCAGGAAGCTGATAGGCTGCGTAAACGCGGGCCTGAATCGACGAATCCGCAAGCCAGGTCACTGCAAAGTAGCGCCAGACTATCATCGATGTGAGCACCGAGGCGAGCAGCCATGGCCATCGGTCCGAATGCAAGAGAACCGCGACTATCGGTAACACGAGATAGAATGAAAATTCGATCGGCAAGGTCCACCAGACAAGATTCATTGGCTCCATTCCCAATGGCGGTGGCATGAACAGCATGAGCAGGTGTCGGCACATGTCGCCTGCGTTCGGAACAGCCGACCAGCCCAGATCGATCGCTGAAATGAGGATCAAGACAGCGAGTTGGGCGTAATAGGCTGGGAAAACTCGAGCGACGCGGCGCATCAAGTATGCGCCCGTCGTTGGTTTGTCCCGCAGCCCCGCCTGCCAGGCGGCGAACGGTAGTGACAAGAGAAACCCGGAGAGTACGAAAAAGACCGTTACTCCTGCACCGCCCATGCGAAAGAAGGGCGTCAGATCCGCGCCAAAGGCGTCACTACCGAGGATGATCGGCTTCGACCCGGACTGCCCCCAAGCATGGTACAGAAGCACCCAAAGCGCAGCCCAGCCCCGAATACCCGTCAGCACCGGCATCTGCTGGTTCTGCGCGATAACGAGATCAGTCCTTTCGCTGCTCATGCCGATCCGGTAAGGCAAAAAGTGTCATCGCTCGGCTTCGCGCGGCGACAGCTCTGCACGCAATGTTCGGAGACCGCGGGATGCGCACACCGTATCGTAGAGCGGTTTTTCGATTGCAAAATGGAATATGTGTGCCGCCATCACGATCAGGACCACCCACACCCAGAAAAACTGCGGAAGGTACGGTTTCAGCGCATCGGCCGGCAACAGGTATGCCGCAAAGACTTCAAGTAAAAAGTAGTGAACGAGATACAGAGAATAGGACGAATCGCCGAGCCGGCTCATGATGGAAACACGGTTGATACCCGCATTTCGCAGCACATCGGCTGAAGCCACCAAGGCAAACGCCGCGCCTCCCAGAACCACGGCCCGCGTCAATGGCGCCGGGGTTACAAGAGCGCCCCAAAGAACCAATAGGAGCGCAGCGGCCGGCACGAGCAGCAGCAGTTCGACCCGGCCAAAACGCGTCATGGACGATTTGCCAAGAAACATTCCGGCAAACAGTTCGAGAAAGTGCGGGTTGAGGAAAAACCCCTTTGCAACGTTCGGATCGGTGACGTTCGCAACTACGATCGCTGCGCCATAGACCACTACTATCATGTTACTGATCACACGATCGATGAGTGTCAACAACCCGAATGCAAAATAGAAGAACAGCTCATGCGAAAGCGACCACGATTGGCCAATGACGAGGTCTGGTATGCGGTTGCTGAGCAGAAAGAACGACTTGATCCCGCTGACCTGCTCGAGCCGATGCGGCATCAACTCCAGGTAGAACAGCGTTACAAGCAGAAGCAGGGGCCAGTAGCCGACGAATATCCGGTACGCCCGCTTTTCCAGAAAGCGTTTTACCGCCGTGAAATCCTGGATTCGCGTCCCGAAGCTTTTCGCGATAATGAACCCGCTTAGAACGAAGAACAGATCAACACCTGCATACCCGTTGGCGAGCATTGGCCTCACGAAACCGAGAGATCCTCCAGCGCGCTCGTAGAACGGAATGGCATGAAAGAGCATCACGGCAATCGCCGCAAATGCACGCAGGCTCTGAATGTTGTAGTTCACGGATGGTTCCGGAACCCGAGTCTTGACAAATTTCGATCCGACAGTCACGCAGACAACGCCAGGGCACCAGTTCAGACGGGTCGAGCATTCAACCGCAATACATTTGCTTGACGCACAATCGCCATCATTTGCGCGTAACTTTCCCCCTGGTACGGAGAAGGGAGAAAAGCCCCTTGCGGCTTGGGCTTTGCGGCAACGACTGCAGATCCGGCAGAAATACCTCCCCAGGCCGCTGCTTGAATAGTGTGTTGTGAGAACCGGACAATTCTTCCTGTGGGCGCCCATTGGAATAGTAGTAGAGCGCAATCGATCTGCGCGCCACCCCCAGAGGGCACGTCAATGGATCGGGATGCCCGTGTAACGAGTAGTCGGTGGTCGAAAAAACGACGCAGCGATTGAACACCGGAAGAATCCGCGCGCCACATTTCGTCATGTCGGCCGTCCATAGTTCCAGATGGCCTCCGTACTCCTCTTTCCAGTCTTCGTTCAGATACAACAGAACATTGATCCGCCTGTCCAGAGCCAAGTGCGGGTGTCTGTTGAAATCGGCATGGACCTTGAGGAAGCCACCTCGTTGAATCTGGTGGAGGCCACCACCCCAAAAATGCGGGTCAGGGATCAGACCGCAGATTCCGCTCAATGCCTCGAGAAAGCCGAGAAAGCAGGATGAATTGAACTGGTGCATGAGCAGGCGAGTTCTTTCACCCATCTGATTTTCGCGCTTAGTCGCCAACTTGAGTTCGGCCGGGTTGTCGAATCTCGTCCAGTCGATCTGCGCCGGTGCGGGAAACTCATCAGCGATCGACTTCAAGGCGCGCGGCGGAAGAAAATTGTCGATGACGACATGCGGAAACGGCTTGGCTTTCGCGTAAGCCTCTCGGTATTTCTTCGCCATACCGTCCAGATCAATCTGATCCAGCACGAATAGTGCCTCACCTGTCATGGAATACTTTCCTTCTCCGCCTTGGGTTTCATCGACATGTCCAAAAATGCGTTTCGACAGATCTGCCGACCGCCAGTCCATTGGGAACAACTGTGCTGCTCCTGATTTAGTCGGGCAGACACCGAGAATCTTCGCGAGTAAGGCGACTGTGATTCGCGGACGAATCTACTTCGGCGAGGATTCGTTGAATCGCGAGTGCCTTGGGAGCAAAAACGGTCTACCGGCGCAGATCGACGACAAGCCCGATGGCCTTCTTGATCGAATCCGACGCAGCGTACCCGTCAAAGCAGGCTGTCGCCGTGCCGCGCCCAAGGTACTCCGCGAGGTGCCGGGACACGACTGCCGTGTCAGACGGACTTTGCAACCTCCATCTCAGATAGTTCACATTGTAGATGAGGTCCATCGGCACCAGATAGGCGAACAGAAAGTAAGCCAGTCGCGAAACGGCCTCGCTCTCGGATTTTGCGTGGGTGATATACGAATAAGAGCAATCGCCAAGCACCGTTACTGGCACGCCTTGCATGAGGGCCTCTAGCCCGACGCTCGAGTTCACCGTAATTACTCGCGCGCATCGCATGATGAAGTCGATGCTGCTCGGCGATCGGTCCACCATGAGCCTACTGTTCTTCAGATCGAACATACTGCCGGGATGCGGGCGCGCAAGTACATTCTCCGCAGCAAAATGCAAATGTGCAAACGCGATCAAGGATTGATTGTCG
>JADJSA010000011.1 GCA_016711925.1 Candidatus Methylophosphatis haderslevensis | reverse complement strand
ATCACTGGCCTGCTGACCGCATGGATAGGCGATCTTCAGGCATGCCAAGCCACGACCGCCTGACCATGCGGCTCCCATGGCAGGCACGCCGCAGAAGCCCGGCTGGTGCGGTTCGCAGGCGATAGACGGTAGGGGCAGGTCTTGCTATTCCCCTTCCGCCACCGTCACACCCTCTCCCACCCGTTCTGTCATTGCCCTCCAATCGCGGGCGAAAGTCGGGTGCCCGCATCGCTGGTTGGCGCGGGGGTAGCGGACCGGCGTTTCGGAATGTGTCGCCGTTTCCCGCGCCAGAGCCGGCAGGCACCGGTGCCCCTGGGCGCGCCACCGCCAACTGCGCCATTCCATGCGGGTCGCAGGGCGGGCATGCTGTAAACGACCGATCCATCAGGTCATTCGGGCAGGCGCACTGGAGACGACCTATCCATGCGGCTGTCGGCCGTGCCGTTGCGAAATGGCGGGCACTTCGCCGCCGCAGGTCCGTGAAGTCCAAAGGTCGGCAACCCATTTTGATTCGACATGATACCTGAGTGTGGTCACGTGATTTGATGTTTCGATGGTCACGGACGGTGATGGTAATCGGCGGAGAGGAAGGCAAAGAGAAACGCCGTCGGAGATCAATGCCGACGGCGTTGTTGCGTTGAGGGCGTGAGAATCCAGAACGGCGGATCGTCATTGGAGGGCAAGGAGTTCGGATCGAGATGGACGAGGTTGTCGTAGGAAAGGCCCTCGTAGAAGCGATCGGCCTGGTGGCCGTAATGAGTCATGAAGAGATCGAGGATCCTCGTAGAGGAAGTCCTGGATTTCGACGACGGCTTCATCAGGGAGCGATGGCAGATTGAGGATAATGTCGACGGGGCGTGAATCGGGACGCGTAGCCAGTACCTCGGGTGATCAACGTCCCGCCGCGGCGCGGCGGGGCTTGGGCATCACGGGTTGGGCAAAGACATCGAGGTAGAGCTTCTCGTCGAGCTGAGCCAGATCGCGCTGTGCGGCCGCAGCGAGGAGTTCCGCCGCCAACGTCGTCATGATGCGGTAATTGCCGGCAGCGTGATCGCACAAGGTCTGTCGCAACTGAGGCGTCATCAGGCTGGCGTTGCCGGCGCCGGCCAGCAGATGATTGAGGCAGGCCAGCAACTCATCGCGGCTCGCATGCTCGGTCGCGAGCCGGGTCCGAATGCGCGAGCCGAGCGGGATCAGTTCCTCGCGCCGGAGCTTCTCGATCAGCCGCGCATCGCCGGCGAGCACCACGCACAGCAATGGCTGCGAATCGAAACGCGCGCTGGCCAGCAGTCGCAGCTCGCACAGCACCGCCGGGCTCATCTCCTGGGCTTCGTCGACGAGCAGCACCGCTCGCCGGCGTGTCGTCTCCAGATGTGAGAACCAGACCTCGCGCAGGATTTTGAAACCGCCCCAGCGGTTATGCGGGCGCAGTGGGACGGTAAAGATATCGCCCATTTCGCGGTAGAAGTCCGCCAGGTTGCTCTGCGGATGATTGATCGCGCCGACCGTGACATCGGGCAGTCGCGTCAAGCGATCCGCCAACAGACGCAAGGCAACGCTCTTGCCGGTGCCCGGATCGCCGTGGATCATCGCAAAGCCGCCTTCCTTGATCTGGGCGTGCTCGATACGCCAGCAGAAGTTCTCCATCCGGGGCGGCACATAAATCGCCTCGGTCGGTAGTTCGGGCGAGAAGGGATTCCACTTCAACCCGTAGAGGGCGAGGAGTTTCTGGTTCATGCGATGTCCTTGTCACGGTGGCAAATACGCCGGGCAGGCCGGTGGCGGCGTAGTCGGCGATTTGTTGGCGCAGCAGCGGTGCGATACCAGACGGTGGCAGTGGCGACAGATCGGTCGTTACCGGCGACAGGCGCCGGCGCTGGCCATCGGCGTTGGCCGACTTGTCGAGCGGCTTGACCGGACACAGCACGGCGCCGGAGCGGTGGTCAACCAGATCGACCCGGGTCAGATCCCAGCGGGCGTAGCGCAGATGGACGGTGGTGAGGTGGCGATAGCGGGCAGGAATCTCGAAGGTAAGCGCGCAACGCGCCCACCTTGATGTGCGGCGATCAGTGCTGTAGGGCTGGGGTGCGCAACGGCAGCAGCGAATCGATTCGGCTGTTCGGGCAGGTGGGCAGTTTTTCCAGGGTCTCGCGCAACCAGGCTGCCGGGTCGAGCCCGTTGAGCTTTGCAGTGTAGAGCAGGCTCTGAATGGCTGCAGCCCGCTTTCCAGCGCGCTCGGATCCGGTGAAGAGCCAGTTCTTTTTGCCGATAGCGATCGGCCTGATGGCGTTCTCCACCGGATTGTTGTCGATCGGCAGGCTTCCGTCGCTGGCATACCGGCTCAAGGCTGGCCAGCGCTTCAGACTGTAGTCGATCGCCTTCGCCGTGCCCCCGCCATTGGCCACATTCACCCGCGTTCGCAGCAACCAATCGTGCATGGCTTGGGTTGCGGCTGCGCTTGGTCCTGGCGCAGATGCGTGCGTGCCACGCCATCCATGTCGCGGCCTTGCGCCTCGATGGCATACAAGGCGCCGATCCGACGCAACGCCTCCTGCGCAATGGCATTGGGCTCGGCGGCATTCAGATCGAAGAACTTCCTGCGCGCATGGGCCATACAGCCAAGCTCGGTCAGCCCGTCGGCAAACAATGCCTTGTAGCCAGCGTAGTCATCGACCATCAGATGGCCTTGCCAGCCCGGAGAGAAACGCTTGGGCATGGGCGCCGGCGCGACTGGGTTGGTAATCGAACACCACGATCGGCGGACCCGTCTCCAGCACGTTGCTCCGGTACGCCCACAGATAGGCGCGCTTGGTCTTGCCTCGACCCGGGTCCAGTTGCTGACCGGTGTTTCATCGGCATGCAGCACGCGGCCTTTGAGCAGCATCACCGCCAGCCGATCGACCAGCGGCTGCAGGGCCACGCCGATGCGTCCCACCCATTCGGCCATCGTGGTACGCGAGAGGCTGACTCCATCGCGGGCCGCAATCTGCTCCAGCCGGTACAGCGGCAGGTGATCGAGAAACTTGCTGATGGCCACCCAGCTCAGCAGCCCCGTGGCCGCCATGCCCGCGTCGATCACGGCCGGCGCAATCGGTGCGGCTGACACCGTCTCGCATGCACGGCAGGCGTACTGCGGGCGGATGTGCCGATGCACGAAGAAACGGGCCGGCTCGACGTCCAACTGTTCGCTGATGTCCTCGCCGATCTTGACCAGCGCCGTACCGCACTGCCCACAGGTGCAGGAGATCGGTTCATGCCGGTGCTCGATGCGCGGCAGATGATCTGGCAGCGGCTGACGACCGGCGCGCAGGCGAGGCGTGCGGGGCACCTGCGGCTCGCTGGTCGCTGCGGCCTCGGCCTGTTTCCTGGCCAGTTCGGCCTGGGCGGCGGCGATATCGCTGGCCAGCGTCTCCTGGAACAGATCGCCTGCTTCGGCCGAGAAGGCTTCGCTGCGCGCGCCAAGCGCATCCGGCGCAGGTGCGCGAGCCCAGCGTGAGGGCCTGGATCTTGATCCTGGCGGCGTGAAGCTCGCTGTCGCGGCGGGTGATTTGTTCGCTCAGCCGAAGCGCTTCGGCTTCTTCTTCTTGTGCCTGGTCGATGAGCTTCTGAACGGTGCCGAGTACCCAATCCGGCAGTGCGGGCGTGGCATTCAGGCGGGCCAGTTCAGCGTCCAAATTCATGCCGATATTATACTCTGCAACAGGCCGAAGAGCCGCATGCACAGGGCCTTTCAGCGATATTTGCCGAGATTCTTCTTGCAGGTCTTCGTGGCCCGGTTCAGACCCGCCAGTGCGCCGGCGCTGGCGCTTCGAGTCGCTGCCAATCGACCCCGCTGACGAGCCATTGCCACTGCGCAGCGCTGAGGGTAAAGACCGCGGTGTCGGCACGCGGCCAGATGAAGTGCCCCCGATGCAGGCGCCGATGACACAGCCACACGCCGGTGCCATCCCACACCAGAAGCTTGAGCCGATTCAGACGCCGGTTGCGAAAGGCATAGGCACTGCCATCGCAGGGCGAGCGTCCCAGCGTGTTCTGTATGCGCTGCGACAGTCCGTCGATGCCGGCGCGCATGTCAATCGGTTCGACAACCAGCCAGACCTGGTGCGGGCTCGGGATCATGACAGTTGTTTCAAGAACTCGACCAGCAACGGGACACTGCTACCCGGCAACTCAATTTCCCAACCATCCGGACTGCGCAGGCGCACGACGCTACCCGTTTCCGCCTTGCCCACGCTCACCGGCACCAGGGTCAGCGATGACTTTGCCGCCGCGATGGTCTGCTTCTCCCGACTGCGCCAGCGATGGAACGCTCGCTCGCTCAGTCCGTTGTTCGCGCAGTATTCGCGCTGCGTCAGATCACTTCGAACCCAGTTTTGAATGTGCTCTCGCCAGTAAGCCGGTCCGTGTCTCTTCGCCATTTGTCGCGCCTCAAAAACAGGCGACAACATCGCACGAGTTCAACCGATGAGTACAGGTGGTCGCGGTGGACGCTTACTCTCGAAGCGCGAGCCTTCCAGACTCACCGTACCGTCGGCGCGGCGCTGCCGGCGCGCGACCTCGATGCGGAAGGCGGCACAGAGCGTCGCGGTGTCCGGGCATTCGCGCCGGACATTGGGGCCGGCGAGATAGCGGTCCAGCGGGGTGGCATCGATCTCGGAATGGTGCGTGCGGTGATACTCCTGCTCGACCCAGGCTTGCGTCGCCTGATTGAGAGAATCGAGGGTGAGGGTCTCCTCGCCTTCGAGCATCGCCATCAAGCGAGCCTCGACACGTCCCCAGAACGACTCCTGTTTGGCATTTTGATACGGAGAATATGGCAGCGTCGTCTGATGCACGATGCCCAGGGCGGCCAGCCCGCTGACGGTCTCCTCGGCCAGCATCGCGGCGCCGTTGTCGGTCATCAGGGCCCGCGGCAGGCCGCGTTTCATGAATGCCTGCGACAGACCATGCACCAGAGTTTCGGCGGTTTCGTCGAGGTACCACTGCAGGTGGCAGACGAGGCGCGAGCGATCGTCGATGACCCCGAGCAGCATCGGCTTGGCCCAAGTGCCGGCGCGCGTGAGCACCTTGCGTGCGCCGTGGTGGAAATCAAGATGCCATAGAGCAGACACATGGTCGACCTCGAAACTCCTGACTTCCAGTTGCTCGAGCCGGTCGCGGGCCAGCAGCGCGCCGTCGGTGGCGCGTTTCGGGCGGGCCTGGCGGTACATTCCTTGCGCCTTGAGGTAGCGGCGCACCGTCGGGTAGGACGGCAACGGCGAAGCACTGTCCAGGGCAACGCGAAGGTTGTCGAAATGCAGTTGCGCGCTCCAGTTCGGATGTTCGCGATACTGGGTCGTCAGGAGAGTGATAGCGGCCGGCGTGAGACTGGGGAGACGGCCGACATCGCCGCGCAGACGGTTACGCAGCGCGGCCGCCGGATCGGCAGCGGCGCGGGCGGTGTAGTACCAGCGCTCAAGGGTCGAGACGCCGAAACGGACGTCCAGGCCGGAGAGCGGATGTCGCCAGGTCACGGCGGCAAGTGTGGTCATCGCCGCGGACAGTTCCCTGGACGCCGGTGGTGCGGCGAGCAAGGGGCCGATGATCGCGAAGCGCAGCCGCGCTAAAGCGTCACGTTGCGGTGGATCGAATTCACTACTCAAGACGGTCTCCCGGTGAGGCGGCGCCGACGGCGTCGCTGCTGGAAGTGAAGGCTACAAACCCTCGCGGACCTTGCCTATGCGCATCCTCTGCGGGTGATCAGCGCCCTTCAGACAACGAGATCGCCGTGACGCTGATCGGGCTGAGAAAGACGAGCAGTCGCATCAACTGCTCGGCGGCCTCGCCAACGAAGCGCTCCAGCAGACCCGCGGGGAACAGATCGCTGTCGACCGGCGGCATGAAGCGCGCACAGTGGGCCTGCCACAACGGCGTCAGTGGAAACAGATCCACCCACCATTGGCGCCAGCGCTGAAGGGTACGGACCGGAACGGCCAGGTCGGTGGAGACCCGCGCCGCCGCTGTGTTCTGCCCGGCATGCCGGGCAGAACACAGCACCACCGCCAGCGCCAGATAAACGCGCCGGCCGAGGGAAACGAACCGATGTCGATGTCTTGCGCTTGCGGCAATCGGCACAGCAGAAGCTGAACCGCGACTCAAACTCGGCGCGAACCTCGTTCAGGCAGGCACGCGGCTTTCGCGGGTAGTTGGCGCGGTGGAGAATGCCGCCACACGCGCATCGGCCAGCATGCACGTCGGCCGCCAGTTCCTCGTCAATGCTCAGCAGTAGTCGGAAAAACTTGGGGTCTTGCAGCAGGGCATGGCACACTTGAACGGTCTCTAGGCTTGGTAACCAGAGACTCCCCCAAAGGGTTCGTTTGTTCAAGTTCCCCGAGGGGGATCACCTGCTCAACATCACGCTGCTTGACCATTTCGGCAGCGATTGCCATCGAGATTGGTGACCGTGCTCAGATACCGACGGACGGCGCGGTCTCCGCCGGGACGACGGTGGGTCGCGCGGCAGGGCTTTGCGATGAGGCGCGCCGGCGTCCGGTTGTGCGCGAACGGGTCTGCTCGGCCTTGGCCACACGGGGCGCTTGACGGTGCGGGGTTCGCAGCGTATCGTAATGACTAACCAGTCAGTTATCAATTTGCGGGTTCGGCCACATCCTGCGCCGAACGCTGCCTTCGGATGGTGCCCATGCAAACCGAAGTTCGCCCCCGTTTTTCCCGTCGCAAGGAAGCGCGCCCGCAGGAATTAACGGCGGCCGCGCTGTCGCTGTTCGTCGAGCGCGGATTCGCGGCGACCAAGCTCGACGACGTCGCCGCCCGGGCAGGCGTTTCCAAGGGCACGCTGTATCTGTACTTCGACAGCAAGGACGCGTTGTTCAAGGCGGTGATCCGTGAGGGCATCGTGCCGGCGCTCGAGCAGGGCGAGGCGCTTTACCTTCGCTACCACGACGACCCGGCGCGCCTGCTGCGCGAGATCCTGCTCGGCTGGTGGGAGGTGATCGGCGCGACCGAACTCGGCGGCATTCCGAAGCTGATGATGGCCGAGGCGCAGAACTTCCCCGAGGTGGCGAAGTTCTATTTCGACGAAGTGATGGACCGTGGCCGCGATCTGGTGCGCCGCTCGCTGCGGCTGGGCATCGCGCGTGGCACCTTTCGTGCCATCGATGACGAACTGATCGTCAATGTGCTGATGGCGCCGCTGATCCACCTGGCGACGTGGCGCTACTCGTTCGCCTGCTGCGAGCCCAAGCGCATGGACCCGCGCGCCTATCTCGACGCCTATCTCGACCTGGTGTTCCATGGCCTGCTCGTCGCAGGTGCGAAGGAGTCCCGATGATGCGTGTCACGATTCCGTTTTTCATCGCATTGTTGCTAGGCGGCTGTGCTAGGGAGCAGCCGCCGGGCGAAGTCGTGCGTCCGGTGCGCACCCTGACGGTTTCCGCCGAGCATGCCGATCTGGTAGCCGAGTTCTCCGGCGAGGTGCGCCCGCGCTACGAATCGCGGCTGGGCTTTCGCATCGGCGGCAAGATTTCGCGCCGGCTGGTGGATGTCGGCGCCCAGGTCAGCAAGGGGCAGGTGCTGGCCCAACTCGACCCGCAGGATCTGAAGCTTGCCGAGACCGCGGCGCGATCGAACGTCGCCGCCGCGAGCAGCCAGTACGAACTTGCCAAGGCCGAACTGGCGCGCTACCGCGATCTGCGGGCGAAGAACTTCATCAGCCAGGCGGAACTCGACCGGCGCCAGTCGACGCACGACAGCGCGCTGGCGCAGCTCAACGCGGTACGCGCCCAGTCCAGCATCCAGGACAACCAGGCCGACTACACGGCACTGCGCGCCGATGCCGATGGCGTGATCACCGCAGTGGAAGCCGAGGCGGGCCAGGTGGTCTCGTCCGGGCAGATCGTGTTCCGGCTGGCCCAGACTGCCGAGAAGGAGATCGCCATCGCCGTGCCCGAGGACAAGGTCGAGGCGATACGCGGCGCGCCGCGGGTCGAGGTTTCGCTGTGGGCCACACCCGGCAGCGCTTCCGGCGGCCGGATCCGCGAGATTGCACCGGCCGCCGATCCGGCTACCCGCACCTACGCCGTCCGAGTGACCGTTGACGCGCCGCCGCCGGCGATGCGCTGGGGCATGACGGCCAACGTCCGCTTCGCCGCGCGGACCCCGGCACCGCTGATCCGGGTGCCGCTGTCGGCGCTGCTGCGCGAGGGCGAGCAGACCGTGGTGTGGGTCGTGGACCCGAAAGTCTCGACCGTGCAGCGCGTGCCGGTCAAGGTGGCCGGACCGAACGGCAATGACGCGCTGCTGGCCGGCGGACTGGCGCCGGGGCAGGTGATCGTCACCGCCGGGGCACACTTGCTGCAGCCGGGGCAGAAGGTGAAGCTGCTGTCCGACGAGCCGCCGCGGCCGGCCGCAGAGAAGACCGGAAGCTGATCCGATGCGCGGATTCAACATCTCGGAATGGGCGATCCGGCACGCCGCCCTGACGCGCTACCTGCTGGTGATATTGCTGCTCGGCGGCGTGTTCGCCTACTTGCAGCTCGGCCAGAACGAAGACCCGGATTTCACATTCCGCGTCATGGTGGTGAATTCGCGGCTGCCCGGGGCGACCGCCCTGCAGGTCGAAGAACAACTGACCGACCGCATCGAACGCAAGCTGCAGGAAACGCCATACGTCGACAAGGTCCGCAGCTACTCCAAGCCCGGCGAGTCGCTGATCTTCGTCGTGCTCAAGGGCAGCGTGCCGCCGAAGGAGGTGGCCGGCATCTGGTACCAGGTGCGCAAGAAAGTCGGCGACATTCGCGGCCAGTTGCCGGCCGGCACCCAGGGGCCGTTCTTCAACGACGAATTCGGCGACACCTACGGCTCGCTCTACGCGTTCTCTGCCGACGGATTCGACTACCACCAGTTGAAGGATTACGTCGATTACGCGCGGCAGCAACTGCTGCACGTGCCGTTCGTCGCCAAGGTCGAGTTGTTCGGCGTGCAGGACGAGAAGGTGTTCGTCGAGTTTTCGCACAAGAAGTTCGCGCAGTTGGGCATCGGCATCGAACAGGTGGTCGCCGCCCTCAACGCGCAGAATGTCATCGAGCCCGCCGGCACGCTGGTAACGGCGGAATCGGACCTGCACGTGCGGGTGTCGGGCCAGTTCCGCGACGAGCGCGACCTGGAAAATCTGGTGCTGCGCGTGCCGGGCAACAGCAACGCCTTTCGCCTCGGCGACTTCGCCAAGGTGACGCGCGGCTACGCCGATCCGCCGGTGCAGAAGATGCGCTTCAACGGCAAGGAGGTCATCGGCGTCGGCGTGTCGATGGCCAAGGGCGGCGACATCGTCCAGCTCGGCCACGACCTCGACCATGCGATGAGCAAAATCCGCAACGACCTGCCGGTCGGCATCGAGGTTGCGCAGGTGGCCGACCAGCCGCGGGTGGTCAAGCGTTCGGTCGGCGAATTTCTGCGCACCTTGAGCGAGGCGGTGCTGATCGTGCTCGGCGTGAGTTTTCTGTCGCTCGGTCTGCACACCAAACCGCTGCGCGTGGACATGCGGCCGGGCCTGGTGGTGGCGATGACGATTCCGCTGGTGCTGGCGGTGACATTTCTGTGCATGTGGCTGTTCAACATCGATTTCCAGAAAATCTCGCTCGGCGCGCTGATCATCGCGCTGGGCCTGCTGGTCGATGACGCGATCATCGTCGTCGAGATGATGGTGCGCAAGCTCGAAGAGGGCTACGAGCGGCTCGATGCCGCGACTTTTGCCTACACATCGACCGCGATGCCGATGCTCACCGGCACCCTGATCACGGTTGCGGGGTTTCTGCCGGTCGGCATTGCCAAGTCGGTTGCCGGCGAATACACGTTCTCGATCTTCGCCGTGAATGCGATCGCGCTGCTGGTCAGTTGGGTCGCGGCGGTGTTCTTCACACCCTACATCGGCTACTTGCTGCTCAACGAGAAGCCGCCGGCGGGCGGGGCGCACGATCCTTTCGATTCCCCTGGCTATCGGCGGTTCCGCTCGCTGGTCGACTGGTGCGTCGCGCAGCGCAAGACGGTGATTGTCATAACGCTGGCCGTATTTGCGCTGGGTATTTTCGGCTTCCGCTTCATCCAGCAACAGTTCTTCCCGAACTCGAACCGCGAGGAACTCAACGTCGAACTGTGGCTGTCCGAAGGTGCCGGCTTCGCGGCGTCGGAACGCGAGGCCAAGCGCTTCGAGGCCTTCCTCCAGCGCCCCGAGGTTGCGGCCGATGTGGTCAACTTCGTCACCTATGTCGGCACCGGCAGCCCGCGCTTTTTTCTGCCGCTCGACCAGCAACTGACGCACGCCAATTTCGCCCAACTTTTCGTGCGCACCAAGGATGTGGTGGCGCGCGAGCGCGTGCGCGAGAAAATCAAAGCCGTGCTGGCGGCGGAATTTCCCGACGTGCGCGGCCGCGTCAACCTGTTGCCCAACGGACCGCCGGTGGCCTACCCGGTGCAGTTTCGCGTCAAGGGGCCGGATGCCGCGCTGGTGAGAAAGTACGCCGACCAGGTCAAGGAGGTGATGCGGGCCGATCCCAACACCGTCGGCGTCAACGACAACTGGAACGAGCAGATCAAGGTGCTGCGCCTCGATCTCGACCAGGACAAGGCGCGTGCGCTGGGCATCAGCTCGCAGACCCTGGCGCGCGCCGCGCAGACGGTGCTGACCGGCACCACCATCGGCACCTTGCGCGAGGGCGACCGGCTGATCGACATCGTGATGCGCCAGCCGCTCGACGAGCGCAACGTGCTCGGCCGCCTCTACGACGCCAACATCCCGACCGGCAACGGCCGCTCGGTGCCGCTGTCGCAACTGGCGCGCGGCGAGTTGGTGTGGGAACCCGGCATCATCTGGCGCCAGGGGCGCGAGCCGACCATCACCGTGCAGTCCGAAGTGCCGGACGGCATCCAGGGGCCGCACGCCGCGATGCTGATCGATCCCAAGCTCGACGCCATCCGCGCCAACATGCAGCCCGGCTACCGGATCGAGATCGCCGGCGCGATCGAAGAGAGCAAGAGCGGCCAGGACAGCATCAATGCCAACATGCCGCTGCTGGTGGTGATCATCCTGACGCTGCTGATGCTGCAATTGCAGAGCTTCCAGCGCACCCTGCTGGTGTTCCTGACCGCGCCGCTGGGCATCATCGGGGCGGCGCTCGCGCTGCTGGCCTTCCAGGCGCCGTTCGGCTTTGTGGCCACCCTCGGCGTGATCGCGCTGGCCGGCATGATCATGCGCAACTCGGTGATCCTGATCGACCAGATCGAGCAGGACATCGCCGCCGGCCGGCCGCGCTGGGATGCGATCGTCGATGCCGCGGTGCGCCGTTTCCGGCCTATCATGCTGACCGCCGCCGCGGCCATCCTGGCGATGATTCCGCTGACGCGATCGATTTTCTGGGGTCCGATGGCGGTGGCGATCATGGGCGGCCTGCTGGTGGCGACGGTGCTGACGCTGCTGTTCCTGCCGGCGTTGTACGCGGCCTGGTTCCGGGTGCGGCGCGACGAGCCTGCACCAGTTGCCGCGCAGACAGACTCGCATCCTGAAGGTTTGGCGGAATCACCCGGCGGCCGCTAGCCCGGAATTTGCCGGCTTGTCGGCTTGTCGCAACGCGGCGGCCTGTCAAGTGCGGGTAAAATGACTGGCTTTGAACGGCGCGCCCGGTGACGAGCCGGGATCTGCAACCAGGGAGCGACAGATGAACATGGATTTCGAGCGGGCACGGTTCAACATGGTCGAGCAGCAGATCCGGCCGTGGGACGTGCTCGACCAGGATGTGCTGGACCTGCTGTTCGCCGTCAAGCGCGAGAACTTCGTGCCGCCGGCTTGCCGCAATCTCGCGTTCGCCGACATCAAGGTGCCGCTGGGCAACGGCCAGACCATGCTCGAACCCAAGGTCGAGGCGCGCATGCTGCAGGCGCTGGCGCCGCGCCGTGCCGACCGGGTGCTGCAGGTCGGCGCCGGTTCCGGCTATCTGGCCGCGCTGATCGGCGCCCGGGCCGAGGAAGTTCACGCTGTCGAGATCGACCCGGCGCTGGTGGCGATGGCGCGCAGCAATCTCGATCATGCGCATGTCACCAATGTTTCGGTCGAATTGGGCGATGCGGTTCGTGGCTGGCCGGCCCATGCGCCCTATGACGCGATTGTGCTGACGGGCTCGTTGCCCGCGCTGCCGCACGAGTTGCTGGCACAGCTCAAGGTCGGCGGGCGGCTGTGCGGGATCGTCGGCGAGCCGCCGGCGATGTCCGTGCAACTGGTCACGTGCACCGCCGCGGGCGTCTATCAGACGCTCAACCTGTTCGAAACCAATGTCGCCGCGCTCGCCAACGCGCCGCACAAGGACAGCTTCGTTTTCTGATTCGCCCGAAAATCGCGATGCAGCAGATCACGCCGGCGCAACTGGCAGGTGAGCTTGAATCCGGCGAGCGGCCGATCCTGCTCGATGTGCGCGAGCAGTGGGAATACAACCACTGCCGCATCGAGGGCTCGCAACTGATGCCGATGCAGAGCGTGCCGCAGCGCGTCGCCGAACTCGATCCGGCCAGGCGCATCGTCTGCATCTGCCATCACGGCGCGCGCAGCATGCAGGTCGGCTTGTTCCTTGAATCGAAGGGGTTTGCCGATGTCGTCAATCTGAGCGGCGGCATCGCCGCCTGGGCGCGCAACGTCGATCCAACGATGCCCACCTATTGAGCCGAAGACAACCGGAGAGTCGCATGCAGCACAGGATTTCGATCATTCTCGGACTGAGCGCCGCGCTGCTGTTTGCGCCCGCAGTGCGCGCCGGCGATCTGCTGCAAACCTATCGCGATGCGCTCGCCAACGACAGCCAGTTCGCCGCCTCGCGCGCCCAGCTCGATGCCGGCCGCGAGAAGATTCCGCAGGCGCGCGCCGGCCTGTTGCCGACCATCGGCCTGTCTGCCAACAGCAACTGGAACGACCTCGAAGTCAAGCGGCCCGCAGCAGCCGACTCGCGCTTCAATTCCAACGGCTATGTGCTGCAACTGACCCAGCCGCTGTTCCGCTGGCAGAACCTGGTCGCGTATGACCAGTCGAAACTGCAGGTGGCGCAGTCCGAAGCGGTGTTCGCCCAGGCCCGGCAGGACGTGATACTGCGCGTCTCGCAGGCCTATTTCGACGTGCTGCTGGCGCAGGACACGCTGACCGTGGCGCAGGGGCAGAAGAAGGCGATCGCCGAGCAGCTCGAACAGGCCAAGCGCAACTTCGAAGTCGGCACCTCGACCATCGTCGACACCCACGAAGCGCAGTCGCGCTACGACCTCGCCGTGGCGCAGGAAATCGCCGCGCAAAGCGATC
Organism: Candidatus Methylophosphatis haderslevensis; assembly: GCA_016711925.1. GTDB lineage: Bacteria > Pseudomonadota > Gammaproteobacteria > Burkholderiales > Rhodocyclaceae > Methylophosphatis > Methylophosphatis haderslevensis. The sequence goes on along the minus strand of JADJSA010000011.1, from coordinate 30,931 downwards.
TCGACATCAAGCGCCAGGCGCTGCGCCAGGTGGTCGGCAAGGAGCCGGATGCCTTGAAGGCGCTCAAGTCGACGGTGCAGATCAGCCGGCCGCAGCCGGACGACATCCAGCAGTGGGTGTCCGCCGCGGAGCAGAACAGTTACTCGGTCCAGGCGCAGCAGGCCGGGCTGCAGATCGCCACACGCGAAATCGACCGTCAGCGCGCCGGCCACTATCCCACGGTCGATCTGGTCGCCTCGCGCAACCACTCGAAAGGCCTGGGCTCCGGCGGCATTTCGTTCGGCACCTCGGAGACCGATTCGAATGTCATCGGCGTGCAGGTTGCGGTGCCGCTCTACCAGGGCGGGCTGGTCTCGTCGCGCGAACGCGAAGCGGCCGCGCTCAAGCAGAAGGCGGCAAGCGATCTGGACAGTGCCCGGCGCGCCGCCGGCGCTGGCGGCCAGCCAGGCCTACCTCGGCGTCAGCAGCGGCACGGCGCAGGTCAAGGCGCTCGAGGCGGCGTTGGTGTCCTCGCAGTCGGCGCTCGATTCGAACAAGCTCGGCTACGAAGTCGGCGTGCGCATCAACATCGACGTGCTCAACGCCCAGCAGCAACTCTTCACCACCCGGCGCGACCTGTTCAAGGCGCGCTACGACACGCTGCTCGCGCAACTGCGCCTGAAGGCCGCCGCCGGCTCGCTGGGCGAGGACGACGTGCAGCAGATCAACGCCCTGCTCGAACCCTGATAGGCTGGAAGCCGCATCCGGCGGGCCTTTCAGACCGGCATGCCCGGCGAGCCGCGCCAGTGCTTGCTCCCAGGCTTGCATTCCTGTAGATCGTTCATCCATGCGGGTCGCAGCTTGGCGCTGCTAGCGCATCCGGCCCCGTGTATCGACAATCCGCTGCGCGTTCGCGCCGCCGCGACGGGGCGTGCCAATGCGAATCGGATGAATGGGCCGGCGCCAATGTGTTATGCTCCAACGTCATGTTTTCGCAGTCCCGGGCGGATTCCCGACGAATCGAGCAGCCGCCCGTTTTGCTGTCCTCATCCAGCCGTTTTCCTTCACCATTTTCCAAGGGGTATGTCCATGCGCCGTCGCGATTTTGTTGTTGCCGCTCCCGCCCTTATTCTCGTTGGTTGCAAGAACATGGATGCCGGCGGCGCTTTGTCCGCAGCCGGCGATCTTGCCAAAGCCGCCAGCTTGACCGATGCCGAAGTGTCCGGCTACGCGGCGCAGATGGTCGCTGCCCAGGACAAGCAGGCAAAGATTCTCGGTGCGTCGAGCAAGTACGGCCAGCGCATGGCGAAGCTCACGTCCGGCCTGCAATCGTTCGACGGCCTCAAGCTCGACTTCAAGGTTTACGATTCCAATCAGATCAATGCGTTTGCCTGCCCCAACGGCGCGATTCGCTTTTATAGCGGTCTGATGGATGCGATGACCGACGACGAAATCCGCTACGTCATCGGTCACGAGATCGGCCACATCAAGCTGGGCCACAGCAAGTCGCGCATGCAGACCGCCCTTGCCACCAGCGCGGCGCAGAAGACGGCCGCCTCGTCGGGCAACACTGCGGTGGCCGTGCTGGCCGATTCGCAGATCGGCGATCTGATGGCCAAAGTAGTGGTCGCGCAGCACTCGCAGAGCAACGAAAACGCCGCCGACGACTACGCCGTGCAGCAGTTTCTGACCAAGATTGGCTCGAACAAGAAGGGTGCGGTCACTGCGCTCGAGAAGCTCGCCGCGATGAGCGGCGGTGGGGGCGGGTGGACCTCCACCCATCCGGCGCCGAAGGAGCGCGCCGAGCGCATGAAGAAGCTGATCGGCTGACCGGCTGACCGGCCTGCTCCGGCATCAAGCCGGCGTTGCCGGCCTGTCAGTCCGGCAACGCCGCCAGCAGGTCGCGGATCTCGTCCTCGCCGAACTTGGCCATGCTCTCGCGGTCTTCGCCGAGTATGCCGGCCGCAAGTTCGGCTTTCTTTTCCTGCAACGCCAGTATCTTTTCCTCGATGCTGCCGGCGGCGATCAGCTTGTAGACGAACACGTTCTTCGACTGGCCGATGCGGTGCGCGCGGTCGGTGGCCTGGTTCTCCACCGCCGGATTCCACCACGGGTCGTAGTGGATCACGGTGTCGGCGGCAGTCAGGTTGAGGCCGACGCCGCCGGCCTTGAGGCTGATCAGGAACACCGGCACCGCGCCGTCCTGAAACTTCGCGATCGCCGCTTCGCGCTTTTGCGTCTGGCCGGTGAGCAGGCTGTAAGCGATGCCGCGCTGCTTCAGTTCGTCCTCGATCAGCGCCAGCATCTGGGTGAATTGCGAGAAGACGAGGATGCGCCGGCCTTCTTCCACCAGTTCCGGCAGCATCTCCATCAGCAGGTCGAGCTTGGCCCGCTCCTTCACCTTTTCCGCCGCCGGCAGCTTGAGCAGGCGCGGGTCGCAGCACACCTGGCGCAGCTTGAGCAGCGCATCGAGAATCACGATCTGGCTGCGGGCGAAGCCGCGCGCGGCGATCTCGTCGCGCACCCGCTTGTCCATCGCGCTGCGCACGGTCTCGTACAGGTCGCGCTGGCGGCCTTCAAGTTCGACGGTGCGCAGCACGATGGTCTTGGGCGGCAACTCCTTGGCCACTTCTTCCTTCTTGCGCCGCAGGATGAACGGCGCCACCCGCTGCGCGAGCAGGCCCGCGCGCAGCCGGTCGCCGCGCTTTTCGATCGGCGTGCGCCAGCGGGTGGTGAAATCCTTCGCGGCGCCGAGAAATCCCGGCAGCAGGAAATCGAACCGCGACCACAGCTCGCCGAGGTGGTTCTCCAGCGGCGTGCCGGTCAGGCACAGGCGGTGGCGCGCATCGAGCTGGCGCACCACCTGCGCGGCCTGGCTGGCGGCGTTCTTCACCGTCTGCGCCTCGTCGAGAATGACATAGTGGTAGGCGTGCGCCGCCAGTTGCTCGCGGTCGCGCCACAGCAGCGGATAAGTCGTCAGGCACAGGTCGTGGCGCGGAATTTGCGCGAACGCCTCGCTGCGCGCCTTGCCCTGCAGCTTGAGAACCGAAAGCGCCGGCGCGAAACGCTCGGCCTCGCGCTTCCAGTTGAAGATCAGCGAAGTCGGCAGCACCACCAGCGCCGGCCGGTCGAGCCGGCCGGCGTGCTTCTCGGTCAGCAGATGGGCCAGTGCCTGCGCCGTCTTGCCCAGCCCCATGTCATCGGCCAGAATGCCGGCCAGATCGTTGGCGCGCAGGTGCTGCAGCCAGGCCAGTCCTTCGAGCTGGTAGGGCCGCAGCTCGATCGCCAGTCCGTCGGGCGGGGCCAGCGCCTTGATGCCCTGCGCATTGCGGATGCGCGCGTGCCAGTTCTCCAGCGGCTGCAGGCCGCGGGTCTGCCAGTTTTCGTCGAGCGCTTCGGCCAGCCGCGGCGCATCGAAGCGCGACACCCGCAGCGCGCCGCGCTCGGGCGCATCGAACAGATCGACCAGCGTGCGCGCCAGCGGCTTGATTCGCTGGGCGGGTATGGCGATGCGCTCGCCCGCTTCGGTGAAGACGATGATGTTCTCGTCGTTGGCTATGCGTTCGAGCTTGTTCGGGTCGAGCCAGCGCGATTCGTTGTGGAACAACCGGTGCAGCAGCGGCGCCAGTTCGAGCCGCCGGCCGTCGACCTCGATGCCCAGCGAGAGCGCGAACCAGCCGTTGGCATCTTCCTCGATCTGCGCATCCCAGCCGGTCACGGCCAGCACGCGGTGGCGAAAGTCTGCAGGGCATTCGATGCGCCAGCCGGCCTCGCGCAGCGCCGGCACATGCTCGGCGAAAAAGCCCTGCCACGCGGTTTCGCTGGCCAGGCCGAGCATCTGTCCGCCGGCGTGCACGTCGCTTTCGCGGCGCGGTTCGCGCCAATGCACCCAGTGCGCGCGCAGCGGCTTAAGACCCGCGCGTTCGAGGGCGGCCAGCGCCTTGTTCTCGGCCGCGCTGTCGCGCCTGATCCTGACCGCGCGGCCGTCGGGCAGCGAAACGACGCCGGGTTCGGCGCCGGGGACCAGTTCGGCCTCGCCGTAATGGAACGACGCCAGCGCGAAGTCGTAGTCGGCGGGCAGGTAACTGTATTCGTAGTCGCGATGGCGGCCGTGGCCCCAGGTTGGCACGGTGTCGATGCGCAGCAGCGGTTCGAGCGGCAGATCGAGTTCCTCGATTTTGCCGTTCTGGCCGGGCAGGGTGGCAGGCAGCTCGGGCGCCACCTCGGCCAGTGCGGCGGCGACCAGCGGCAGTTCCTGCTCGCTCAGCGGCGGCAGGCGCAGCGCGTCGACCAGGACATCGGCATGGTCGGACTCGACCCGGCCGATTTCGCCGCGTGCCAGGTCGAGGTAATACATCGGCTCGGTTCGCATCACGATGCTGGCCGGCGGTTCGGTGGCCACGCCGGGTGCCAGACCAGCCGCCTGGTTGCGCCAGATCAGCCGCCCGCCGCGCGCCGCGCCGCGCACCAGCGGCAGCAGGTTGTCGCCGTGGCGCGCATCGCCCGTGGTCCACGTGCGGCCGGTGGCCAGCACGCTCTCCAGCAGCGCGGCCCCGCTGTTGCCGGTGAGCGCGGCGTCGCCGTAGAGCCCGCTCTTGCGCGCGTGGCGCGACAGGGCGCGAAACACGTCGAGGTCGCTTTCCTGCACGAATGACGGTGGCTTGCGCAGCGCCTGTTCGTGGTTGTACCAGTCGATGCAGGCTCCACGCGGACGGCCGGATTCGTCCACCGGCCCCTTGAGCATGCGCAGCACGGCGCCGGTTTCGCCGCTGCTGATGGCGATCACGTAGAACAGCGCGTCGCGCGCGCGCCGCGGCGCGGCTGCCTTGTGCGCGGCTTCGATGCGCTTCTTCAGTCCGCTGGCCCACTGCACCACTTCGTTGCGCGGCCGGGCGGCCGGCAGGCCCTGACCGCGCAGTGCCAGCAGCAGTGCCGCCGCATGCTTGCAGCGATTGCCGACCGGGCAGGTGCAGCGGGTGCCGATGTCCAGTGAGGGCGCGCCGAAGAATTCGCGCGCCTCGAACTGTACCGACACCACATACGGCGCGTAGGCCGAACCCTGCACCTTGGCGCGCACCAGCGTGCCGGCGCGCTCGATGCCGCGTACCCGATTCACATAGCTGCGCGCCTTGGCGAGGGCCGAGTTGGAAAAGAATTCCGACAGTGCCGCCTCATCGAGCCGCGCGAGCGATTTGGCCAAGTCCATCGTGTGCCGCCAAAAGGTGCAAACCGGCAATTGTGCCTGAAGCCTGCCGCACACCGATGCGTTGGAATCGCTGCCCTGGAACCCGCATGGAATGGCGATCTTGGTGGCACTGAGCCGGAGAGGCGCACGGGGCCTGGCTTTCAGACATGGCAGGCCGGAGATCGCCATTCCATGCGGGTTGCAGGCCACCCTATCCGGAATCTGCTTCCGGGTCCGGCGGCGTGCTTGCCGGCACGCGGTACTGTTCGGTGGCCCAGGCGCCCAGATCGAGATTGCGGCAGCGCTCGCAGCAGAACGGGCGCCAGCGGCTCTCCGGCGTCCATGGCACGTCCTTGCCGCAGGCCGGGCACTTGACGATGCGCGGGCCCTGCTGCGCCATCAAAGATTGCAGAAGGTGAGTTCGAACGGCACCTCGGCTTCCGACGGGCGCGGACGCAGTTCGACCCCGGGCGAGGTGAAGCGGATGTTGAGGGCATACTTGTTGGCGCTGATCTCGGGCACGAACGGTTCGCCGCGGCCGATGCGCACGCGCACCATCAGCGCGGTGCGCCCGCCCAGCATCAACTGGAAGGCGCCGCGCGGCGCCGCGCAACGTTCGGGCCGGCCGCTGGCGCGCAGCAGGCGCAGGACGATCGACAGGCCGTCGCGGATCGGCAGCACCGGGCCGATCCATTGCACCAGATCGTGCCGGCGCTGCTCGGCGCTGCCGTGCAGCCAGTAGTGGTAGGAGGGCAGGTCGAACTCGCACACGCCACCGGGTATGCCCGCACGGCTCTTGATGCTCATCAGCCATTCGTTCTCGCGCAGGTATTGGCCGATCTTGCCCGCCATTGCCAGCAAGGCGCTCGCCGCCTGCTCGATTTCGTACAGCGCGCCCGACAGCGCTTCCTCGGAAACTTCGGGGTTGTTGCGAAAGCCGAGCAGGGACTGGCGCTGGCGTTCCAGTTCCTGCACCAGGTCGACCTTGAGGTCGGCGCGCCCGGCCACATCGAGAATCTCGAACAGCGTCAGCAGCGCGACATGGTGCTCGAACGGCGTTTCGCTGCGGATGAAATGCGCCGTTTTGTCGAACAAGTCTTCCAGCCGCAGCAGCGTCCGGATTCGCTCGTTAAAGGGATATTCGTAGGTGATCACCGCGCTGGCCGGGCTTGCGACTCGAGGTGGAATTCTCGTTGCCGATCATAGCACAGGGGCAATCGGCCCTTCGGCCAGCCGGCGGTACGCCACATCCAGCGCGGCGACCTGGCGGCGCAGCGCGTCGACATCGCCGTCGTTGTCGATCACGTCGTCGGCAGCGGCCAAGCGCTCGGCCCGCGTCGCCTGCGCGGCCATGATCGCGCGCACTGCCTGCGGCGTCAGGCCGCTGCGCGCGACTACGCGATCGACCTGCGTCTGTTCTCTGCAATCGACCACCAGCACGCGGGCCACCCGATCGCGGTAGGTGCCGGATTCGACCAGCAGCGGCACTACCAGCAGGATGTACGGCGCCTCGGCCGCGGCCACCCGGGCGGCGGACTCGGCGCGGATCAGCGGGTGCAGAATCGCTTCGAGGCGCTTGCGCTGCGCCGGATCGGCGAACGCCAGTTCGCGCATTGCCGCGCGGTCGAGCGCACCCTGCGCATCGATCACCGTCCCGCCAAAGGCGGCGCGGATCGCCGTCATCGCCGCGCCGCCCGGCGCGGTGAGTTCGCGCGCGATGACGTCGGTATCGACGATCGCCGCGCCGCGGGCGCGGAACAACTCGGCGGCATAGCTCTTGCCGCTGCCGATGCCGCCGGTCAGGCCGACCACCAGGGGGCGATTCACGATTCCATCGCGGTGGCGCTCACCACCGCGCGCACTGGTCGCGCCGTGCCGCCGAATTGGCCGCCAGCGCCAGCTCCGCCACCTCGCCGACCCGGTCGGCAGGTCCGCGCAGGTCGACCGTATGGCGGCTTCCCGGCACAGATCTGGCGGTGATTCGCGCGCCAGTCACGCCCTTCTTCTGCAGTTGCCGCAGGAAATCCTGCGCGGCGGCTTCGCTCTTGAACAAACCGAGCGAAACGGCGTTACGGTGCTCGCTTTCCTCACGGATGATGAAGGCGCCGACCACCCCCTGATTGCGCACCTCTTCGGCGCGCCTGACCGCGCTTTCGCGATCCGGCAGCGGCGGCAGGTTGACCCACCAGGAGGAGCCCTCCACGGCCCGGTCGCGCAGTCTCAACCCGTCCTCGCCGCCCAGTTTGGCTTTCAACGCGGCGACCTGCTCGCCGGTCAGGCCGGACACGGCGATGCAGCGTTCGGGTTGCGGCGGCGGCTCCGGCTTGTTCCGGGAGGCCGCACTGTCGGCGCCGTTGCTTTCGGTGGCGACTTTTTCGGTGGTGTTTTTGTCGGGGGCGGGGGTGTCGGGTGCCGTTGTCACGCCGGGTGTGGCAGCGGCATCGGGTTTGGCTGCCGGCTCGCTCGGCGGTGCCGGTTTGGCTTCCGCGCCGCCTGGCACCACGCGGATCTTTTGCGGATCGATCTGCATCGCCAGCCTTCCCGGCTCGCGCCCGGACGAGCCGCCGAACAGGCCGCGGCCGACCAACGGAAACAGCAGGTTGGCCAGCAGCAACACGATCAACAGGGTGCGCAGAATGCTCATGACGACAGCCTACTCCGATCCGGCCTGCCCGGCGAACGCCGCCCGGCGCAGCCCTTCGAGCACCAGATTCTCCACGTGCAGCAGCGGCAGGTCGATCACCCCGGCCAGCAGCGTGGCCGCACCGCCGGACAACAGGCAGCGGGCGCGCGGGTCGTGCGCGAGCGGGGCGAAGAAGCGTTCGATCGCACCGGCCTGCGCCATCAGGCAACCCGACACGATGGCTTCGTCGGTCGACTGCGGCAGACTGGCCGGCGCGCCCTGCGCGAGCGGCAACTGTGCGGTATTGCGCGCCAGCGAGCCGCGCATCAGGTCGAACCCGGGCAGGATCAGTCCGCCGCGGAAACGGCCGTCGGAGTCGAGCCGATCGACAGTGGTTGCGGTGCCGGCCATGACGACGATCGCCGGCCCGTCGTGCAGGCCGCGCGCGCCGATCAGCGCCGCCCAGCGGTCGGCGCCCAACTGCGCCGGATCGCGGTAGCCATTGACGACCCCGTGCGCGCTGGCGGCGGCTCGCAGCCAGCCCAGCGCAATGCCGCGCTCGGCGAGCAGCGAGCTCAGGGTGGTCTCCAGGCGGGCGCCGGCAACGCTGCAGGCGATTGCCCGCTGCAGCGGCGGCTGCGCTGCGAGCTGCGCAACCAGCGCCAGCGGCGCAGCGGTATCGACCGCGCCGCGCGCCAGCCAGCCGTCGCCCGGTGTTGCCGCGATGCCCCACTTGATGCGGGTGTTGCCGGCGTCGAGGCAGAGAATCATGCCGGGCGCAGCGACACGTCGCCGGAGAGCACGCGCTCGCGAGCGCCTGCGGTGCCGAGCAGCAGCGCGCCGTCGTCGTCAACACCGAGGCACACGCCGCTACGGGTTGAACCCAGGTCGCCGATCACCTGCACCGGCAGGCCGGCATGGGCGTTGCGAGACTGCCATTCGTCGCGAAACGCGGCAAAGCCGCTGACGGAAAAAACCGTCAGCATACGCGCCAACTGTCCGGCCAGTTCGCCAAGCAGCCGGCTGCGCGTCGGCAGGGTCACCATGCTCTCTTCGAGCGACGAAACCGACACGTCGAGCGCTGCCGCATCGACCCGGCGCAGATTGAGGCCGATGCCGATCACTGCGACGGTCGCCCCGCAGGAACTCGTCGCCAGTTCGATGAGTATGCCGCCGAGCTTGTCGCCGCGCGCCAGGATGTCGTTCGGCCATTTCAACGCCAGGCCCTGCGCGCCGAGCGCTTCGCAGGCGCGCGCCACCGCCACCCCGGCCGCCAGCGACAAGCCGGTCGGCGCAGCGGAGCCGGGTTCGAACTGCCAGCGCACGGAAAAGGTCAGGCTGTCCGCGCCCCATGAGAGCCAACTGCGGCCGCGGCGGCCGCGGCCGGCGAGCTGGCGTTCGCAGGCGAGTACCTGCAAGGTTCCTGGCGACGCGGCCGGCGCGTCGAGCAGTGCGGAATTGGTCGACTCGCAAACGTTGCGCAGGTCGACTTCGAGCGTTACGCCGTCACAGGCGAAGGCGGCGCGAACCGCATCAATATCCAGAAGATCATCGTGCAACACTGAAATCCACCGTCGGGAAGACGGCGGCAATTATGCGCGATCTTCCTCGGGCTCGGCGAGCCTGGCGTCCTCGATGGCGAGTTCCTGGATCTTGCGGGTAATCGTGTTGCGGCCGATGCCGAGCATCTGCGAGGCCTCGATGCGGCGTCCGCCCGAGGCCGCCAGCGCGCGCGCGATCAGCGTCTTCTCGAACAACCGGTTCAACTTGTCGAACACTTCCGGCTCTCGCACCGCGAGCAGCCGATCGGCCTCCTGCGCCAGGGCGGTCAGCCAGTCGCCGGCCGCTTCCCGCGGCGTCTGCTCGCGGACCTCGGAGGGCAGATCGTTGATTTCGATCAGTTGCCCCGGTGCCATCACGGTGAGCCAGTGACAGAGGTTCTCGAGCTGGCGGACGTTGCCGGGGAAATCCTGCAAGGCGAGGTACTTGAGGGCCGGGTCGGATATCCGCTTCGGGTCGACCCCAAGGTCGGCGGCGCTCTTCTGCAGGAAATGCCTGGTCAGCAGCGGGATGTCCTCGCGCCGCTCGCGCAGGCTGGGCAGGCGCAGGCGTATTACGTTGAGCCGATGAAACAAATCCTCACGAAACAGGTTGTTCTTTACACGCTCTTCAAGGTTCTGGTGCGTGGCGGCGATCACCCGGACATTGGCCTTGATCGGCTGGTGTCCGCCGACGCGGTAGAAGTTGCCGTCCGAGAGCACGCGCAACAGCCGGGTCTGCAACTCGGCCGGCATGTCACCGATCTCGTCGAGGAAGAGGGTGCCGTTCTCGGCCTGCTCGAAGCGGCCGCGGCGCATGGTGTTGGCGCCGGTGAATGCGCCGCGCTCGTGGCCGAACAGTTCCGATTCGAGCAGATCGCGCGGAATCGCCGCCGTGTTCAGGGCGATGAAGGGCTGGTCCTTGCGCGGGCTGTGACGATGCAGCGCGCGGGCGACGAGTTCCTTGCCGGTGCCGGATTCGCCGTTGATCAGCACCGTCGCATGCGACTGCGCGAGGCGTCCGATGGCGCGGAAGACTTCCTGCATCGACGCGGCCTGGCCGAGTATCTCGGGCACCATGGCGGTGGAGGTCGGCGCGCTGTCATGGTGCACGCTTTCGGCCAGTGCCCGCCGCACCAGTTCGACTGCATGATCCACATCGAACGGCTTGGGCAGGTACTCGTAGGCGCCGCCCTGGAAGGCCTGCACGGCACTGTCCAGATCGGAATACGCGGTCATGATGATGACCGGCACGGCCGGATAGCGGGCCTTGACCTTCTGCAGCAGCGACAGGCCCGATTCACCCGGCATGCGGATGTCGGAAACCAGCACCTGGGGCGGCTGGTTGTCGGCGTCGAGTGTGGCGAGGGCATCGCCTGCCGAGCTGAAACTCTTGAAGGGGATTTCCTCGCGCGCGAGCGCCTTCTCGAATACCCATCGAATCGAACGGTCGTCGTCGATGATCCAGACTGGATTCACGCTATTTCCTCAATGTCGCGGGTCATTGCCCGCTGTTGTCGCGGCCCAGCGGCAACCGGATGGTGAAGCAGGTGCGCCCGGGCCAGCTATCGACTTCGATCATGCCGTGGTGCTGCTGGATGAAGCTCTGCGCCAGGGTGAGGCCGAGGCCGCTTCCGCCGTCCCGCCCCGATACCAGCGGATAGAAAATCTTGTCGCGCATCGCCTCGGCTATGCCGGGGCCATTGTCGATCACCTGCAACTCCAGTGCCAGCCGGTAGCGCCGCTTGGCCAGCGTAACCTGGCGCACGGCGCGGGTGCGGAAGACGATTTCGCCTTCGCCCTCCATCGCCTGTGCGGCATTGCGGGCGATGTTGAGAATGGCCTGAATCAACTGTTCGCGGTCGCCGAACAACTCGGGCAGGCTGATGTCGTAGTCGCGAATGACCTTCACCTTCTCGTATTCGGCGTGGATCAGCCGCAGCACCCGTTCGAGAATCTCGTGCAGCGCTACCGGCCCCGGCTGCATCATCCGATGCGAGGTAAGCAGGCGGTTCATCAGGTCTTGCAGGCGGTCTGCTTCGTCGATGATCACCTGCGTGTACTCGCGCAGCAGCGGGTTGGTCAACTCGCGTTCGAGCAATTGTGCCGACCCGCGGATGCCGCCGAGCGGATTCTTGATCTCGTGCGCCAGATTGCGGATCAGTTCGCGATTGGCCTGCTGCTGCTGGAGGAGTTGCTCCTCGCGGGCGACCCTGAGTTGCTGGTCGATGGGTCGGAATTCGAGCATCAGGCCGATGTCGCCGGAATTGATCGGCGACACCGTGCAATCGAGATGCAGGGTTTCGGCACCACCACGGTGCACGGTGATGTTCTGCCCGGTGTAACTCCAGGTGTCGCGTAGTGCCGCCTCAAACGCGGTGGCCAGGCCGGGCGGGTCGCCCAGCAGTGTCGCCAGCGGCTTGCCGATCAGGTGCTTGCTGCTGATGGCAAACAGATTTTCCGCGGCCGGATTGACGTAGCGGATCGACAAATCGGCGCCAGCGAGCACCACTGCCGAGGACAGCAGATCGAGACCTGCAAAGGCGTTTTCCGAAACATGATTGCGCAGCGCGGACATGCCCTGTCGAGCAGCAAGAAACGCACCACGACTCAGGGCCTGCTTCCGCGTACTAGCGGAGATTGCCGATTTCCTTTTTCAGCGCCTCGATATTGCGCTCGTGCAGGGCGGCTTTGTCCTGCAGGGGCTTGACCTTCGCGTCATAGGCGGCGACGTTGCGGCCGGTTCCGCCGCCCTTCAGGCGGAAGGTCTCGGGCGAGGACTCGGCATCGCCGAGTTCCTTTCTGGCCTGATCGAGCGCCTTCTGCTCGGTCGCCAGTTCGCTTTCGAGGATCTTGCGCCTGTCATTGTCGCGGTTGCGCTGGGTGTCGCCATCCACCCTGGGAAAGCTGGCCGGCGTATGCACGGCCTTTTTCGCCGGCGCGTTTCCCGGCACCGACGACACCGGCAGGTCGGTCGCCAGCGCCTTGCAATTCTTGCCTGCCTTGGCGTTGGTGTAGGTCACGCTGCCGTCTTCATCGACGCATTTGAAGACGTCGGCATGGGCGATGCCGGTTGCAAGAAGCAGCGCAATCGCCGGCAGAATGTTATGGAATTTCATCGTATCCGTTCCCCATCGGGCCACAAAGACTGTCGGGTCCCAAGTCTAGGTCGTCGCAAACCGTCGCGCCAACGAGTATGTCACGCTTTGGCTTACCGATTGACGGCCCCGATCGACGCGCTCTTGACCCCAAAAAACAAGGACGGGCATTTGCCCGTCCTTCCTTAACGCGTCGACCGGAGAGTTGCTGACCGGTTCTGTACTGCCCGAGTTACAAGCTGTAATACATTTCGTACTCGACCGGATGGGTGGTCATGCGAAACTTCGTGACCTCTTCCATCTTGAGATCGATGTAGGCGTCGACCATCTCGTTGGAGAACACGCCGCCGCGGGTCAGGAACTCGCGATCCTTGTCGAGGTACTCCAGCGCCTGTTCGAGGCTCGAGCAGACGGTCGGGATCTTCGCGTCTTCTTCCGGCGGCAGGTCGTAGAGGTTCTTGTCGGCCGGATCGCCCGGGTGGATCTTGTTCTGCACGCCGTCCAGACCTGCCATCATCAGCGCGGTGAAGCCAAGATACGGATTGCAAGTGGGATCCGGGAAACGGACTTCGATGCGGCGCGCCTTGTCCGACTGCACGAACGGGATGCGGATCGAGGCCGAGCGGTTGCGTGCCGAGTACGCCAGTTTGACCGGTGCTTCAAAACCCGGCACCAGGCGCTTGTAGGAGTTGGTGCCCGGGTTGGTAATGGCGTTGAGCGCGCGCGCATGCTTGATGATGCCGCCGATGTAGTACAGCGCGAACTCCGACAGGCCGGCATAGCCGTTGCCGGCGAACAGGTTCTTGCCGTCCTTCCAGATCGACTGGTGCACATGCATGCCCGACCCGTTGTCGCCGACGATCGGCTTGGGCATGAAGGTCGCCGTCTTGCCGTAGCTGTGGGCGACGTTGTGTACGATGTACTTGAGCACCTGGGTCATGTCGGCGCGGCGCACCAGCGGCCCGAACTTGGTGCCGATTTCGCACTGGCCGGCGGTCGCGACTTCGTGGTGATGGACTTCGACTTCGACGCCGCAGGCTTCGAGCGCCAGACACATCGCGGCACGGATGTCGTTGAGGCTGTCTACCGGCGGAACCGGGAAATAGCCGCCCTTGACGGTCGGACGGTGGCCGGTGTTGCCGCCTTCGAACTTCTCGCCCGAGGCCCAGGCGGCCTCTTCCGAGAACACCTTGACCGCGCAACCGGACATGTCGACGTTCCATTCGACCGAGTCGAAAATGAAGAACTCGGGCTCCGGACCGAAGTAGCAGACGTCACCGATGCCGGAGGACTTCAGATAGGCCTCGGCGCGCTTGGCGATCGAGCGCGGGTCGCGGTCGTAACCCTTGCCATCGGCCGGTTCGACGACATCACAGCTCAGAACCAGCGTGGTCTCGTCCATGAAGGGGTCGATGTAGGCGGTGGCCGGATCCGGCATCAGCAGCATGTCTGAGGCTTGAATACCCTTCCAGCCGGCGATCGACGACCCGTCGAACGCATGCCCGTCATCGAACTTGGATTGATCGAAGGCCTTGACCGGCACGCCGACGTGCTGCTCCTTGCCGCGGGTGTCGGTGAATCGGAAATCGACAAACTTGACCTCTTTTTCCTTGACCAGTTTGATGACATCTTGAGGTGACATGTTCACTCCTGATTGATTGACTTGAGGCGAGACGAGAGTCCGCATGGCGGTAATTTCGCCCGTCGGAATCAGCATGTTCCATGCCACCGTCGGCGAGCTGGAGACCGGCATTGTGCCACAGGCCGGTTTCCCGCCTCCAGCCCACCGCGCGGCAAGGGAGGCGCGCGTGTGGTGCGGGCTCCCGGGGGCACCCCCCCCAAAAAGGCGAATGTGTCCTGTGGGCACCGTCGAGGGGCCCCCCCCCGCGCCCTTCCAGCGCTTCGCTGATGCGCGTTTCCAGTGCGGCGGGTGCGCGGCGTTGGGGACCTGATCGATCGCAAAAGCAGATTCCGGCCGCCGCGCGCTGGCGGGGGGTGAAATATGGGAGGACAAACCGCTAGCCCAACTTCCACGGTTGGGTCGATTTTGGGGATTATCAATGGGTTAATGTTCGGAGGTCGGCACTACATTTGAGCCATTGGTGGTGGCGCTTTCAAGCGTTGTGGCAGGCTCCAGAGGCATGTAAACATTTCCGCAGTTTCGTTGACCTGACCGCGCAAACGCTACGTGAGCCGCCGAACGCGGCTAAATATGTCGTAGTCATCTTACTTCCGTTTGATGTGTTCACTGGCAGCTTTCGGAGTCGTTTTCTACGCTTTTCCCGCCATCGGGCAGATTTCGGACGTGTCTGTCCCTATCCCCAACATTTCAGGGGCCAAACTGATCATTCGCATCAGGTTATGTGCCCAGGAGGGCCACGAAGTGGCCACCGCTTTGACCTTCTTGAGTCCCCGCACCAGCAGCAGAACGAACAGCGTTTATCTGCCGCGCGGCGATGTTTGGATGAGGCACTGAAGTCATACGCGGCAGATAAACCTTGTTGGACTGAACCGCCGTCCCGGATGGACGGTGGTGGCATAGGGGATTGGTCAGTACCCTGCTGCCGGCATGGGCAAATTATGCTCCGGGATTTGGCCTTTGGGTTGCCGCGCCGTCCTCTGGCAGCGCGCAAATCGAAGGCGTTCCTGTGGATAAGCCACTTGACCCGGTGCGCCAGGCACTGGGATTTTGCGCCGGCACGCAGGGCGCCGGCGAGCGTCGAAAGACGATCGACAAGCCGGTTCAAGAAGGGTGGCAAGGTGCGCGTTCACGGTGGCCCGCGACTGCGCGCAGAGGGCATCCGCAGCGGCCCGGGCAATCGCGCTTGCCCGGGCCGCACCGCAATCACGCACAAGCGGCCGATCTGGCAACACGGGCAGCGCAGAACATCGATCCTGGCCACCCGCGCCATGAATTCCTGGGCACACTCGTGTGCCCGCGGGCTGACGGCCGGCATCTGCAGTGCCAGACGCGCGGCAGCGAGTTTGACGCCCTTGCAGGCCGATGCCACGACGCCAAAGTGGCGAATGCGCTTGATGCCGGTGGGCAACACATGCCCCATGAAACGGCGCACGAACTCGACACCGGGCAGGGTAACCAGCCGCTTGCCGCCCTGATCATTGGCGCGCGCCCGGAACGTCACCGTCTCGGCCCCGAGCGAGCGAATCCGTTCGTTGCTGATCGCCGTGCGATGCGTATAGCGGCTCAAATACTCCAGCACCTGCGCCGGTCCGCCCAGCGGGGTCTTGGCATAGACCACCCAGTCGTGCCGATAGAGTTGCTGGCGCCGCGCGCGCCAGGCCTCGGCGTGTCCTTGCGGATCGCGCTCAAGCGTGCCCTCTTGGTGTGCGGCGGCCAGCGCGGCCATGAATTTGCCGCGAAACACCCTGGACAATGCCGGCGTCGGAAACAGGTAGTCCGCTTGGCGTCGCGGAACGTGCCATTGATTGTCCGGACCCAAGACTCCGCAGGCCATCACCGCATGCACATGCAAATGGGTCGCCAATTCCTGGTTCCACGTGTGCAGCACCAGCGTGAAAGCCGGCGTACCGCCGGCGATCCCCAGCCACGTCGGATTGGCCGCAAACTCGGCCAGTGTTTGCCCCGTGCAGGCGAACAGCGTATCGATCACCCAGCGCGGATGCGCGTAGTACAAGCCGTTGAGGCGGTGCGGAAGCGTCAAGACCAGGTGCGTGTAAGGCACGGGCAGCACCTCGGCCAGCCGAGCTTGCAACCAGGTCTCCTTGGCGCGGCTGCCGCACGTCGGACAGTGCCGGTTGCGGCACGAGTGGTACTGCCAGTGTCGGTGACCACAGGTATCACAAGCCAGGTGCTGACCACCCAGCGCGGCGGTGCGGCAGGCGGTGATCGCGCGCCAGGCTTTCGCTTGGTGAGTGGACAGCGAATGCGTTGCCAGATACGCAGCGGCGAACCGGCGCAGCACATCGGCCAGCGTGGCCATGCCCGATGTACCCCAGTCAGGCAGCTAGAGCGTCGGCAGTCCAGCGAGCAGATCCAATGGATCGACGTCTTTGGGCGGACGGAACTGCGGGCTGACCAGATGCAGGTAGCGCGCCGTGGTGCTGATGTGGCCGTGACCCAGGAGCTTCTGGATGGTATAGAGGTCAATGCCGCCTTCGAGCAGATGGGTCGCGAAGTTGTGGCGCAGGGTGTGGATGCCCCCGCTCTTCATGATGCGGGCGCGGTGGCGCGCCCCCTGGTAGGCGCGCTAGGCCGAGGTGACGCTGACGGGCGAGGTGCCGCCATTTTTGCAAAAGAGCCAGGTGCGCGGACGACTGATACGCGCGTAGCCGCGCAGTCGCTCAAGCAGCGTGGGCGACAGCAGCGTGTAGCGGTCCTTGCCGCCTTTGCCGCCCGCCACGCGCACGCACATCCGGTCAGGGGCGCTGTCGATATCACCGACGCGCAAGGCACAGGCTTCGGCCACGCGCAGACCCGTGGCATAGATGGTCTGCAGCAAGGTGCGATGCGTGGGGTGGATGGCCGCCGCAATCAGCCGGGCGATCTCGTCGCGTGACAGTATCTCGGGCTGTTTGGCCGGAACCTTGGCCATCGGTATGCGAAACAATTCCCGCTGCTGGCCCAGTACCTGCTCGTACAGAAAGCGCGCCGCGCACGCGGCCTGGTTCATGGTGCTGTACGACAGGTGCCGCTCTTTGACCATGTGCAACAAATAGGCTTCGACCTCGTGTGCGCTGTACTCGGCCGGATCTCGCCGGTAGTGCTTGGCCATGCCGTAGATGGCACCGACGTAACTTTCTTGCGTGCGCAGGCTCAAACCGCGTTGAATCATGGCGTCGGTCATGCGCTGACGTAGGGGTGTCATGACAAATCTCCTTCAGAGCCGGGGGAAATTCCCCGCTCCGAAGGGTTCGCTTCAATGCCTCAATGCGCAAGTCACGCACAAAGCAAAACGCGGTGGCAGCCAATCCGGCCCATCCACCGCGCCAGCGGTTTAGTTCAACGAGGTTTCGGTTGCGTGCCTGCGCATTGACCCATTCGGCAACGGCCGCCCGTTGCTTGTACAGTTCCTTAATGTCGTCGCGCCCATCCGCTCCCGCCAATCCCCTACCGCGGGGCTGTCGCCCGGCTTGCGCTGGTGCGGGTCGGCGGCCGGGGGCGCTGCTGACACCGATTCTCCCGTCGCGGGTGCCGCGGCCTCTCCGGTGCCGCCCGGGTCGCTTGGCGGGTCGTCCTGCTTGTCTTTCTTGTCCTTGCCCGTGCTCTTCGGTTTGGGCACCGGTGCGATCACGCGCGTTTGCGCCGCGACGGCATCAATCTGGTCGTGCGCCGGAAATCCGCCATCGACCAGCCAGTTCTCCGGGGCCGTGCCGCATCCCTTGACGACCTGCTCGACCATCGGTGCCATCTGCGCCATGTCACTGCCGGTGCTCACGACATCGACACCGACGATGATCTGGCTGGCGGTGTCGCTGCCAAACTCGATGTTGTACGCCGGTCGGAAGCCACCATCGCCCATCTTCATGACCGTGGCTTCGGCGTCAGTGGTCGAGGCCCGCGCCTCTTCGGCCTTCTTGCCCTGGCGCTGTTTGATGGCCGCCAGTTCCGGCAGGCGCTTCAAGGCCGCTTCGATCCGCGCTTCTCGGGCCCAAGCCATGCGCTGCCGCGCCGCTTTGCCGCCTCGCTCTTCGGCGCCCGGGTCGTCGGCGACTTCCTGCTTGAGCGCTTGCACTTGCGTGCGAGCCGCTTCCAGGTAGCCCTTGAGCTTCTCTTCCCGACGGAAGGAGGCGGCTCCGGCACTGGCGCGAACCCGCATGCCGTCTTGAGCCAAACCCTTCAACGTGACCACCCCGGCGGCCATCAGTCCGGCCACGTTCTCGCTCAGCAGTCCGTCCAACGCTTCTCCACTCTGGCTGCGAAAGTCGGACAGCGTGTGGTAATTCACCTGCACGCCCCCGCAGATCCAGCGGTAGGCGTCATGTTCCTGCGTCAGTCGCGCCAACTTGCGGGCGCTGCCCACACCTTCCAACGGGGCGTACAGCCACAGGGCGTACAGAATCTCCGGGGCGATCGCCGATCTCGCCCGGCGCCACCTTCTACCGCCTTGATCCCGGCGTAGAGCCCTTGCAAGTCCTGCCCCTGGACAAACCCCCAGACAATTCGCGCCCGATGACCTTCGGGCAGCAAGGACTCCAGATCGCTCGGCCGCAGTTCGATCTGACCACGGTTCGCTACGAGCACTCGCACCCGCCTCGGCGACTCAGGCTTTTGTTCGACGCGGCAGCTGGCTGGTATGGGGAGTTCTTCAAACAGGGTCATGAGGCTCACGCCGTACGTTTCAAATAATGACGTGCAGATTCTAACCGTTCGTCCCTTCAAAAATCTCGAACGGCAGGGTGTTTTCACAGGCTCTCAGCAGAAATCGAGAAACCAGGCGCCGCATCGCCCGGCGACGCATAGTGGCGCCAGGAAAGCCGACTTATTGGCGGGCGGTTTGGCGAACTCGAACGCCCTTGGGTCGCCGCCGATTTGCCACGCCTGCTTGCTTGCCGGGAACTCATGTTGCGAGACGACCGTCGTCGAACACCCGTACGGCAATGCGACGCACTGCGATGGCCGCAAACAGGTTCGCCATTCGGCTGGCAGCGACAACCGGCTGTCGTCCTTTCTGCGCAATCGACCCAATGTTGTCGCCGAGGCGTCTTCGGCGCGGCCGAAGGCAGCACCGACGGATCGATCTGGAACTCGCCGCCGAAGATCCACTGCTCGCCGGCAGCGAACCGGATGCGGCAGGAACTCCAGCCCCTTGCACTGCACCGCGAACGACTTGGCGTCGATCCCACGCAACGGGTGTTCGACCGTGAAAACAACCGACGACTCGCTGACCGGACTGACGACACAGGTGCTTCCCACACTCGTTGCGAAAAAGGCTGCGCAGGCTGAACGAATTTGTGCAAGCGCCTTGGGCCGCCAACTTGAGCGCCAGTCCCATGCCAATGCCCACGGCGCCGGTCCGGCGCCGTCGCGGTGATCCGGTGATGTCTGCCACTGCCGTCTTCGCCGCCTGCGGCAAAGGCCCGCCTCTACCGCCGGAACCCCATCTCCACCGTAAAGTACTGCGGTGACAATCCCTTCAGCGGCTCGCGCAGTTTTTCGATTTCGGCGGCAGGCGCGTGCACTTCGAGGCGCGTGATGTCGGCGATCTTCAAGGCTTCCTGCAGCGGCGCGCCCACGTTGTCGAGGTGCGCCAGCAGGCCCGCCGCATCGTCATAGCCTTCGCGGCAGTGCACGTCGTCGCCGTCGAAACTGAAGGCGTAATGCACGCACTTGGGCTCGTTCGCGGTCTTGGCGACGAACTGGTCGCATAGCGCCTTGAAGGCAGCGAGTTTGCCGGGGTGAACCTTGAAATAGGGAACGAGCGTGCAGCAGGTATCCGGTTTGGCCATTGTCTTCTCCATTCTCGATAGTTGTGGTTGGTGCTTGCGCCGGCAATTGTGCGCCGGATTTTTCGGCAACGCATCCGGGCAGACCCGCACCCGCGGCAAAGCGCCGATTCGCCTGATCTGCGCACTGCCAAGGTAGAGTATCGGTCTCCCGCTTCCCGACGCTTCGAGATGTCTTCACCGCTGCGCCACACAGATCGGGTAGAGCTCGTCTGCCATCGCCAGAGGCCGTGCCCGTACGTGCGTTCGATAGCGGTGGCGCTCGGCCACGATGCTGCCGGCCTGCACCTGGTCTATCGCCTGACCGGCGATCTGGCGCAATTGCGCGTGCCTGCAGCGACCACGCCGGCCGCGGCGGATCGGCTCTGGGCACACACCTGTTTCGAGGCCTTCATCGCGGCACGCGCGGGCGACGCCTACCGCGAGTGGAATTTTTCGCCATCGGGGCAATGGGCCGAGTACGCCTTTTTGGGCTACCGCGAACGCGCGGTGCGAAGTGTTGTGCACGGGCGCTTTCGCCGCACCGGCAATCCACCTGGCCCTCGCGGCGGATTCCGTTGAACTCGACGCACGGATTGCATTGCCGCCGTGGCATTGCGCAGGATTGGTACTCGGCCTGTCGGCCGTGGTCGAGGACATTGACGGCGGCCTGTCATACTGGGCACTGCGCCACCCGTCGGCGCAGCCGGATTTTCACCATCGCGACGGATTTGCCCTCTCGCTCGACCTCACGACGAACGAGTTTTCCATCTGAAGGAACGGCATGAAGTTCGGCATCGACCGATTGATCGACGACCCCACGCTGCGCGCGCCGCTCGCGGGCAAGCGCGTTGCCCTGCTGGCGCACCCGGCCTCGGTCACCCAAGATCTCACTCACTCGCTCGACGCGCTGGCGCGGCTACCCGGCGTTACGCTCACTGCCGCATTCGGCCCGCAACACGGGCTGCGCGGCGACAAGCAGGACAACATGGTCGAATCGGCGGACTTCGTCGACCCGGCGCACGGCATTCCGGTGTTCAGCCTGTACGGCGAAGTGCGCCGGCCGAGCGCGGCGATGCTGGCGAGCTTCGACCTGCTGCTGGTCGACCTGCAGGATCTGGGTTGCCGCATCTACACCTTCATCACCACGCTGCGCTACATGCTCGAAGCCGCCGCCGCGCACGGCAAGGCGGTGTGGATACTCGACCGGCCGAACCCGGCCGGCCGCCCGGTGGAGGGCCTGACGCTGCGACCCGGCTGGGAGAGTTTCGTCGGTGCCGGCCCGCTGCCGATGCGCCACGGTCTGACCATGGGCGAGCTGGCCAACTGGTTCATCGACCAACTGGGACTGACAGGTCGACTGCTGGTGATCCGCATGGCGGGCTGGGCGCCCGATACGCCACCCGGCTGCGGCTGGCGCGCGGTGGGCGAGCGCACCTGGATCAACCCGAGCCCGAACGCGCCGAACCTGTCGATGGCGCGCTGCTACGCGGGCACCGTCATGCTCGAAGGCACGACGCTCCCGGAAGGCCGCGGCACCACGCGCCCGCTGGAACTGTTCGGCGCGCCCGACCTCGATGCGGCGCCTTGCTGCGGGAAATGCAGCGCTTTGCCCCGCATTGGCTGGCCGGCTGTCGCCTGCGCGAGTGCTGGTTCGAGCCGACGTTCCACAAGCACGCCGGCAAGCTTTGTTCGGGCATCCAGATTCACGTCGAAGATGCGAGCTACGATCACGCCGCTTTTCGCCCTTGGCGACTGACGGCACTGGCCTTCAAGGCATTGCGAAACCTGCGCCCCGACTACCCGATCTGGCGCGACTTCGCCTACGAGTACGAGCACGACCGTCTGGCGATCGACCTGATTAACGGCAGCCCGCTGCTGCGCCAGTGGGTGGACGATCCTGCTGCCACCGCCGTCGACCTCGACTCGATCGCCCGCGCCGACGAGAACGCCTGGCTGCAGGCCCGCGCGGCTTTCCTGCTTTACTGAAGAGCGCTGTCGCGAACCGATCCGGTGCCGGCCGGGAAGGCACCGCGCCAGGCGCCGATTGTCTATGTCGCGGATACTTCGCCCGCGCCGGGCGCCGCTATAATCCGGCTTTGCCTGTCCGGTGGTCCAGCGTGAGCCTTCCCCTGTTCGAATCGACTATCAAGAGTCTGCCGCTGATCGGCCGTGGCAAGGTGCGCGACATCTACGCGGTGGACGAGAAGCACCTGCTGATCGTCACCACGGACCGGCTGTCGGCCTTCGATGTGATTCTGCCCGACCCGATTCCGGGCAAGGGCGAGGTGCTGACGGCGGTATCGAACTTCTGGTTCGAGCGCTTGCGCCACATCGTGCCGAATCATCTGGTCGATATCGATCCCGAGTCGGTGGTGCGGGGCGACGGCGAACGCGAACAGGTGCGCGGCCGCGGCATCGTGGTGCGGCGCCTGCACCCGCTGCCGATCGAGGCCGTGGTGCGCGGCTACCTGATCGGGTCCGGCTGGAAGGACTACCAGACCAGCGGCAAGGTCTGCGGCATCGCGCTGCCGCCCGAGCTGCGCCAGGCCGGCCGGCTGCCGGAACCGCTTTTCACGCCGGCGACCAAGGCGGACTTGGGCGATCATGATGAGAACATCGACTACGCGACCTGCGCCAAACTGGTCGGAACCACCCTGGCCGGACTGGTGCGCGCAGCCGCGCTGCAGATTTACCGCGAGGCAGCCGATTTCGCCCTGACGCGCGGCATCATCATCGCCGACACCAAGTTCGAGTTCGGCCTCGGCCAGGACGGCACGCTGTTCCTGATCGACGAAGCGCTGACGCCGGATTCGTCGCGCTTCTGGCCGACCGACGGCTATCGCGAAGGCAGCAGCCCGCCCTCGTTCGACAAGCAGTTCGTGCGCGACTATCTGGAAACCCTGGACTGGAACAAGCAGGCGCCCGGCCCGACGCTGCCGGCCGACATCATCTCGAAGACCAGCGCCAAGTATCGCGAGGCACTGACCCGGCTGACCGGCTGATCCGAATGCGCGCTTGTTTCCGCGCCAAGCGAGGCTGCGCCCCAGGGTGATTGCTGCAGCGAGCGACTCCCCGCCGATCGGCGAGTGAAGACCTTCCTGTCGTTCGGAGCCCCTATGTCAAGACAAACCCCGCTCAGCGAACTGCACGGCTTCAAAGGGCTGAACAAGCCGCCGGCCCAACCTGCCCGCGCCGCGACGCCCAAGGCATCCCGCGCAGACGACCTGCGGAGCCCGCTTTCCCCGTACAAAACCACTGCCGAAACCCTGATCTGCGACTGGCTGGTGCTGGCTGCCGCGACCCTGGTGCCCGCCTGGCTGTGGTGGTCGAAGGCGTCGCTATTGGCGACCGATGTGCTGTTGCTTTTCGTCGTCGAGGCGGTGCTCTATCACCTGGCAAACCTCGCTCGCATGCTGTTGACCACCGCGCGGCCCGGCAGGGGCGAATTGCCGCGCGCGCTCAGCGCGATTCGCCACCTGATCGGCCACGGCCTCTGGCTCGCCGTGATGCTGGGCGCGCTTTTCCTTGCCATCACAGCGAATCACCAACCCGCCGCATTTGTCGCCATGGCGCAGGACTGGCATGCCCGGCTGCACCTGCCGCTGATCGTCCAGTTGGCCGCGATAGTCGGCGCGACCTTTGCGTTCACCGTCTGGCGACGGTGCGATTACATCGACACCCATCTCGACTTGCCACCATCGAAATTTTCCAGTTACGGCTACGCCTATATCTTCGGCTTCGGCTTCCTGCTGATCACGGCCGGAATCTTGCGCGTCATTGCTGGCGAAAGCGATCTATTGTCCTGGACGGCCTCGCCACCGCTGATCCCGCCGTCGCTGCTGGTGATCTGGCTGGTCGTGCTGCGGATCGTGTCCAAGCTGGCCAACCTCGCCCTGCCGCTGTTGGGGCGCCTGATGGCCGCAGCACTCGAGGGGATGCGTCGCAAAGTGGAAGCCGCCGGCAAAGTCGGAAAGCCCGGATGAACCCGTCGGCCTGAACTTCGCGCGCGCCGCCCGGTCTGTCGGATGCGTCATGCGCCGGCGCCGACTTCGCCGGCCGAACAAGGCAGAATCAGGCAAAATCGCCGCCTGATCCCACTTGATGAGTGAACGATGAACCCGCTGCTCGATTTCTCTGGCCTGCCGCGCTTCGACGCGGTGCAGGCCTCGCACGTCACGCCGGCGGTCGCCGAACTGCTGGCGGACAACCGCGCCCTGATCGAACGACTGACTGCCGATAGCGCACCGCCGACTTGGGGCAACTTCGTCGCCCCGATGACCGATGCCGCCGAGAGGCTCTCGCGCGCCTGGGGGATTGTCGGCCACCTGCACGGCGTCAATGACGTGCCCGAATGGCGCGAGGCCTACAACGCCAACCTGCCCGAAGTGACGCGCTTCTATTCCGAACTGGGGCAGAATCTGAAGCTGTTCGCCAAGTACAAGGCGATCCGCGAGGCCGCCGGCTTCGCCTCGCTGAGCCGCGCACAGCGCAAGATCATCGACAACGAAGTGCGCGATTTCCGCCTCTCCGGCGCCGAGTTGCCCGAAGAACAGAAGCCGCGCTTCCAGCAGATCCAGGAAGAACTCGCCGGGCTGGCGGCCAAATTTTCCGAAAACTTGCTCGACGCCACCAACGCCCACGCCGAATGGGTGGACAGCGAGGCCGATCTCTCCGGCATCCCGGAAGACGTGCGCCAGGCCGCGCGGGCCGCCGCGGAGAAGGACGGTCGCGCCGGCTGGAAGTTCACGCTGCATGCGCCCTCCTACATTCCGCTGCTGCAATACGCCGACAACCGCGACCTGCGCGCGCGCATCTACCGCGCCTACGCGACGCGCGCCTCCGAATTCGGCAAGCCCGAATGGGATAACAGCGCACTGATCGGCCGGATACTCAAGCTACGCGAGGAACAAGCGAAGATGCTCGGCTATGCCAACTTCGCGGAAGTGTCGCTGGTGGCCAAGATGGCCGAGAGCCCGGCGCAGGTGATGCAGTTCCTCGGCGACATGGCGGCCAGGGCGCGGCCGTTCGCGCAGCGCGACGTTGATGAGTTGCGCCAGTTCGCCCGCACCGAACTCGCGCTCGACACGCCTGAATCGTGGGACGTCGGCTACGCCTCGGAGAAATTACGGCAGAAGCGCTATTCGTTTTCCGAGCAGGAGGTCAAGCAGTACTTCCCCGAGAACAAGGCGCTGGACGGCCTGTTCCATGTGGTCGAGGGCCTTTACGGCGTGCACATCGAACCCGACAGCGCGCCGGTCTGGCACCCGGATGTGCGCTTCTTCCGCATCGTTCGGGACGGCGAACTGGTCGGCCAGTTTTACCTCGACCTCTACGCGCGCGACACCAAGCGCGGCGGCGCCTGGATGGACGAAGCGATCACCCGCCGGCGCGTGGCGCAGGGCGTGCAGCGGCCGGTAGCATACCTGGCCTGCAACTTCTCGCCGCCGGTGGGCGGCAAGCCCGCGCTGTTT
This sequence comes from Candidatus Methylophosphatis haderslevensis, assembly GCA_016711925.1. Taxonomy (GTDB): domain Bacteria; phylum Pseudomonadota; class Gammaproteobacteria; order Burkholderiales; family Rhodocyclaceae; genus Methylophosphatis; species Methylophosphatis haderslevensis. The sequence goes on along the minus strand of JADJSA010000011.1, from coordinate 5,630 downwards.
ACCCACGACGAGGTCATCACCCTGTTCCACGAAGCCGGCCACGGCCTGCACCACCTGCTGACGCAAGTGAACGAACACGATGTCGCAGGCATCAGCGGCGTCGAGTGGGATGCGGTCGAGCTGCCCTCGCAGTTCGTGGAGAATTTCTGCTGGGAGTGGAACGTGCTGCAGCAGATGACCGCGCATGTCGACACCGGCGAGCCGATGCCGCGTGCGCTCTACGACAAGATGATCGCCGCCAAGAATTTCCAGAGCGGCATGCAGACGCTGCGCCAGTTGGAATTTTCGCTGTTCGACCTGCGGCTGCATTCGGCGTTCGACCCCAACGGCAGCCTGACCTACCAGCAATTGCTCGATGCCGTGCGCAGCGAGGTGGCGGTGATCGTTCCGCCTGCCTGGAACCGCTTTCCCAACAGCTTTTCGCATATCTTCGCCGGCGGCTATGCGGCCGGTTACTACAGCTACAAGTGGGCCGAAGTGCTCTCGGCCGACGCCTTCGAGGCCTTCGAGGAGGCCCGCGGCGAGCACGGCGTGCTCGATTGCGCCACCGGACAACGCTTCTGGCAGGAAATACTTGCTGTTGGCGGCTCGCGGCCGGCGTTAGAATCCTTCAAGGCGTTTCGCGGGCGGGAGCCGCGGGTGGACGCCCTGCTTCGGCATAACGGCATGGTGGAAACGGCATGAAAAGAGCTTGGATACTGATCCTGTTGGTGCTTGCCGGCGCGGCATTTGCGCAGAGCAAGACCTGGCGCTGGCAAGGGACGGACGGTGTGGTCCACTACTCCGACAAACCGCCACCGCCCGGCGCACGCAACGTGCAGGAATTCTCCGCCACCGGCAACGTGATCGACAACGACCCATTGTCGTACGCGGTACGCAAGGCGGCGGCGGACCACCCGGTCACGCTGTTTACCGCGCCCAACTGCGCCGACGACTGCAAGACGGCGCGCGAGTACCTGAGTTCGCGCAGCGTGCCGTTTTCCGAACTGCTGATGAACAAGGAAGACGACTTGGCCGGCTATCGCAAGATCTTCGGCCCGGAAGAGGCGATGGTGCCCTCGATCACCGTCGGCAACACGCAAAAGACCAAGGGCTTCGAAAAGGGCCAGTGGAAAAAGATGCTCGACCTCGCCGGCTATCCGGCGGTCGGCGGCCGCGTGCTGCCGACGGCCACGCCGCGCTGACCGGCCCCGACGCTGCCGCCACATTCGCCGCTTTGCTGGCGTCGCGCGCCATCAAACGGCGGCCGGCGGCTGGTTGCGGCGATCCGCCGGCGCGCGCCCAAACCACAGCAATGCGCGGGTTGAACTAACATTGTCGTTTTCCGGCCGGGTTGCCCGGATCCGGCGCCCCGCCCGTGCCTTCCGACACCGCCAGACTCCGCATGGATAAAGGCTCTCAGGGCATCTGCGAAACTCGCCACCTGGAACGTCAATTCGCTCAAGGTTCGCCTGCCGCACCTGATCGAGTGGCTGGCGCGGGTGCAGCCGGATGTGGTGTGCCTGCAGGAACTGAAGCTGGAGGATGCGGCGTTCCCGCTCGCGGAGATCGAGGCCGCCGGCTACCGCGCGGCGTTCAGCGGGCAAAAGACCTACAACGGGGTGGCGATACTTTCGCGCACCGCCTTGCAGAACGTCGTTGCGGGCATCCCGGATTTCGCCGATGACCACCGCCGCGCGATCGCCGCTGATGTCGATGGCGTGCGGGTGATCTGCGTTTATTGCCCGAACGGCCAGGCGGTGGGCAGCGACAAGTACGACTACAAGCTGCGCTGGTACGCCGCGCTCACCGGCTGGCTGCGCGACGAACTGGCGCAGCACCCGAAGCTGGCGATCGCCGGCGATTACAACATTGCACCCGATGATCGCGACGTGCACGACCCCGCCGCATGGAAGGACCAGGTGCTGTGCTCCGAGCCCGAGCGGGCTGCCTTTCGCGCACTGATCGAACTGGGCCTAGCTGACAGCTTCCGCCTATTCGAGCAGCCGGAGAAAACGTTCTCGTGGTGGGATTACCGAATGCTCGGTTTCCAGAAGAACAAGGGGCTGCGCATCGACCATGTGCTGCTGTCGGCGCCGCTGGCCGCAGGCTGCACGGCCTGCAGCGTGGACCGCGCGCCGCGCAAGCTCCGACTGCCACGGGTTTCCTTTCGTGCTTGCCGGCGGCATCCGCGTCGTCAAGGCCGCGCCGAACGGCCGCGAACTGCCGCTGTACCGGGTGCTGCCGGGGGAAACCTGCGTCATCACCTCGAGTTGCCTGCTCGGGCACACCGACTACAATGCGCGCGGCATCACCGAGGAAGTGACCGAACTGTTGCTGCTGCCGCGCGAGAGCTTCGAGACGCTGCTGGCGCAGCAGCCGTTCCGCGCTTTCGTCTTCCGGTTGTTCTCCGACCGCGTCGCCGACCTGATGCAGTTGATCGAGGAAGTCGCCTTCCGCAAACTCGACCAGCGGCTGGCCGCCCAGTTGCTGGGCCACGGCCGTGTGGTGCATGCAACGCACCAGCAGTTGGCCGACGAACTGGGCGGCGTGCGCGAGTTCGTCAGCCGCCTGCTGAAGGGTTTTGCCGCCCAGGGCCTGGTAGCCCTGGGCCGCGAGCAGATCGAGATTCTGGACCCGGCCGGCTTGCGCAGCCTGGCGCACGATCCGCGCTGATCCCTCACCCCCATCGGCCGCAGAGCCAGTAAACACGGGCATCTCGGCGTAACGACCCGCGTAGATCGCCATTCCGCGCGGGTTCCAGGCCGGTGGCAGTGCCGGCGCCGCCCCGCGGCTATGTATCCTGGGTTACAGACGCCGCCGCAGTCGGCGCGTACGCTAGTGCCACCCTGAACGATTCCCGAATGGAGGCCGCAAATGAAGTCCAACGTGGGTGGTATCGACAAGACCTTGCGCATCGTCGCGGGATTGATTCTGATCGTCCTCGCCGCGACCGGCATGGTCGGCGCCTGGGGCTGGATCGGCGTGGTGCCGCTGGCCACCGGGCTGCTCAATTTCTGCCCGGTCTATACCCTGATAGGCATGAATACCTGCCCGATGAAGAAGGCCTGATTCCCGCCGTCCGCTTTCGCCACAGCGGCCGCGTCGTCAGACGCGGCCGTTTTCGTTGTGCCGCCCGCGCCGGCGGGCCGTAAGCGTGGTAGCCGCCCACGTATGCTCGTTGAGGAGTTTGCAAAGTTTCGGTGCGCAGCGGCAAGAGTGAATCGATCTGACTGTTGAGGCAGGTGGGCAGCTTGTCCAGCGTGTCGCGCAGCCACGCTGCTGGATCGAGGCCGTTGAGCTTTGCGGTGCCCAGTAAGCTCTGAATCGCCGCGGCGCGTTGGCCCGCCCGCTCCGAACCCGTGAAGAGCCAATTCTTTTTGTTATCGAAATGTTTCGATAAAAAAAATTATCCTCGGTCCACTATTAGGCAAGGTTTGGTCACTCCCGCCTCGGAAGCCTAGAGCCAAGGGGGATTGCAGCCCTCATTGCTGATTCCAAACCTGGCATAAGAAATGGTGTTTCGTGAGTCCGATCCCTCACCACAGGAGCACACCATGCCTACGGATAGCTGTCTGACGAAATCTTGCTCGTCGCGACTGGCTGACGACGGTCCTTTCAACGACGCTGCCCCTTTATATCGAGGCGTTGCGCAACCAGCGCTATCCGAATCCACCATCCGCGCTTTATCTGGGTGCCTGGCCCATTTCAGCCACTGGAGCACCGAAGAGATCGAAATGCCGAGCGTTGATGATCTGGTCATCAAGCGCTTTGCACCACCCCCCGGCCTGCAACTGCCCGACGCCGGCATCCGTCTGTCGCCAGCCGGCGCAGCCCCCGGACGCCTAGCCTGCTGCCAGGCAAGGTCATTCGGCATCACCCGCCGGCGGATCCCGTAGCGGTCGAGCTCGAGCGGTTCGGCGAGTACCTCGCGAACACCTGTGGGCTGGCGCCCATCACCCGTGACCGCCGAGTTCAACATGTTGGTACGTTCCTCGTTCGCGAGTTCGGAACCCAAACACCCGTGCTCTCGCAGCTTTCCGCGGCACGGTTGGATGCGTTCTTTGCCGATCTGAGCTCACATTTGCGGCCGGCGTCCCTTCGTGTCGTCGGCAACAGTCTGCGCAGCTACTTTCGTTACCGCGCCCTGCTGGGCGAGTCGACCGCGGCCCTGGCGGCAGCCTTGCCAAGAATTGCGGACTGGCGCCGCACCACCTTGCCCAAAGTGCTCTCCGACTCCGAACTGGAAGCCTTCATGCAGGCGTTCGATCGCACTGACCCAGTCGGGCTGCGCGATTACGCCATCGCTCGCTGCCTGGTCGACCTTGCTCTGCGTGGACATGAAGTGACCTACTTGACCTTGGAGTCGGTGGACTGGCGCAGCGCAACGCTAACGGTCAGCGGCACCAAGAGCAAACGCGTGCAGCAGTTGCCTCTGCCGGTGACTACCGGTGAGCCATCGCTCAATACCTTCGGCATGGACGGCCACAGACCGTTAACTCGGGCGCTGTTCGTGCGACACCGAGCGCCCTTCGACAAACCGCTGGGGGTACCGGCGATCCGTAATTCGATGAACCGTGCCTTTGTTCGCTGCGGTCAGCGAGATCGGTTCTGCAACACCCATGTTCTTCGGCGTACCACGGCAACCCGTCTGCAGCGCTCGGGGGCTTCAGTCAAAGAGATCGCCGACCTCATGCGCCATCAAAGCCTCGACACGGCAAGCACCTACGCCCGCGTTGATCTGGAATGTTTGCGTACCGTGGCATTGCCGTGGTCGGGGAGCCAACCATGAGCGCCGCCGCTTCCTGGATGTCCCGTGTCGAGACATACCTGGCGTATCGCCGCGGCCACGGATTCAAGCTCAGCATCGATGCCGCAGCTTCGATCGTTTGCTCGCTTCGCTGACAAAGTTGGCACGGAAGACCACCTGACGGTGGCGCTTGCCATCGCCTGGGCACAGTCTTCGCAGCGCCCGGGTTCGCTCACGTGGGCGCGCCGCATCGAGGTTCTGCGTGGCTTCGCACGCTATTGCCTGCGCGAGGATCCGGCGACGGAAATTCCGCCGCGAGGTCTATTTGGCCCGGCACACCGGCGCATCATCCCGCACATCTACACGGATGACGAATTGAGCACACTGCTCGAGGCGGCCAAGGTGTATCGCCAGAACATGGCTTGCGACCGGCCACTTGTCGGTGCGTCATCGGTTTGCTGGCCGCAAGCGGGCTGCGTATCTCCGAAGCGCTCATGCTGACAAACGCCGACGTCGACCTCGGTGCTGGCGTTCTTTGTATTCAGGAAGCCAAATTCCACCGGCAGCGCTTCGTGCCGCTTGATCCGAGCGTAACCGAGGCCCTGAACGCATATGCCCGATCGCGGGACCGACTCGTGCCCAGACCCGTCTGCGACCGATTCTTCCTGCGCGATGACGGCCGTGGCGCCAATCAGTCCGGCATTCTGTATGCCTTGCAACGGCTGTGTCAGCAACTCGGCTGGCAACCCGCGGCGGCGACTACCCGTATCACCGCTTGCATGACTTCAGGCACACCTTTATTGTGAGGAGCACCTTGCGCTTTGAGCAGGGCATCGATGTTGATCGAGCCGTCCTGGCGCTATCGACCTACGTCGGACATGCCAAGGTGAGCGACACCTAC
>JADJSA010000010.1 GCA_016711925.1 Candidatus Methylophosphatis haderslevensis | reverse complement strand
CTTGGCCTGGCACTCGGCAGCCCGGAACGCTGAAAAATCGTGCTCGCCCAGCAGCAGGTTCGCCGCCTCGCGCATCGGCGCGACATCGAGCGGCCGGTGATACCAGCCAACACGATCTGCGGCTAACGCCGGCCGAACCGGGTGATTGAACAAAACATAGCGATAGCGGCGGGCCTCGGCCGCGTAACGGGCGTGAAACGCGCCATCGACCGCCGCCGCCCAGCGCACCGCGACCCGATCCGGCAACCAGGCATTGACGCCGCGCACCCATGCGGAGAGTGGCCGCGCCACGGGACTGTCGAAATGGACGACCTGCATTAGCGCGTGCACCCCGGCGTCGGTGCGCCCGGCGCATTGCGTCCGTACCCGCTGCCCGGCAATCCGGCGCAACGCGCTTTCCAGCACGTCCTGCACGGTGTTGCCGTGCGGCTGCGATTGCCAGCCCGAGAATCCACTGCCGCAATACTCGATGCCGAGCACGATTCGCGCGGGGTCATTCACCTGAAGCACACCCAAAGGCAGGTTGTTGCCGCAACGACCAGCGCAACCATGTCGGCCATGCGCAACGGATGGAGCTTCAGGCAGACGCCGTCAGTCGCACCCGTGCCCGGCCCGCCGCGCAACCAATCGCGCCACCGGTTGCGCGGAAGCGTGGCATCGGTGTAGCGAAGTACCAGATCCAGGCGCAGGGCCAGCCGCGTCCGGTCCAGACCCAGTGCGGCAAGTGGCTTGAGCAAGGTGTACAAGCCGCTGACAAGGCTTTCCCGCTTCGTGTGCTCGAGCAGCAGCGCCACCAGCATCAGCAGTCCGGCCAGTCTCGCACAATGGTCGGCGGCCAAGGCGAGTCCTTCGGCACTCGGCGACGCCCAATCGGCTTGCGGCCAAAGCAGTCGACCCGGCGTTGGACCACGCAAAAACCAGCAGCAGTGCGAGTATCAGCCAGCGCGCGCGCAACAGCAGCCTGACGGCACGGCGCGGTGCGGCAAAGGCCACGATGAGGGCAAGCGCGGCGACCATCCAGCGCAACGGATTGCCGGCGAGCGACTGAAGGACAACCACGCTGGCCGCCCACAGCAGCAGGCGGACCGCGGGATGCAACCCCATGCGCCGTTGCGCGGATCGAGCCGATGCGGCGTCGTCCCGCCCCGGTCAGGCCAGCTTGCCGAGCAGGTCTCGCGCCTTTGCCTGCTGCTCGCTGGTACCTTCCTTCAGCACCTCGTTGAGCAGTTCCCGCGCACCCTCGCGGTCGCCCATTTCCTCATAGGCGCGCGCAAGTTCCAGCTTGGTGTTGGTCTCTTCCGCACCCAGGAAAGCATCGTCTTCAGTGGCCGCAGCCGGTTGCGACGACGGCAGGTCGAGGCTGATGTCCGACAGGTTCAAATTGGAGGGCGCGGCGAGCGGACTTTGCGCACGGGTATCTCCAAGCTCGAAATCGAAATTCACCAGGCTGCCGCCGGCGTCGGTCTTCTCGAGATCGACCATCGGCGCTTCCGGCGCGGCAAAAGCCGATCCCGCATTGCCAATATTGGTCGAAATCGAATCGAGGTTGAAATCCAGCGCCGCGACCTCGTTGGGCTGCGTTGCGGTCAAGTCGATTACATTGGTATCGTCGCGCCCGGCCGCAACGTCGGTCAGCGGGGAATGTGGTTGCGTCGTGAGTTCGAAATCCAGCGCGCCCATGCCGCCCTTGCTCGACGCGTCGGAGTCCAACCCGACATAAGTCGTCTGCGCGGCAACGGCCGCCGCTGCGATCGCCTTTGCATCGTCGGCCGGCTTGGCGCCGGCCGCCGGCTCTTCGCCGCCCCCCAGGTCAAGGTCGAAATCGAGCTTGTCGAGCGCATCGATCTTGGGCGAGGGCGCGTCCGGCTCGCCGGGCAGCACCACGGTCGTCTGCTCGTCGCCACCTTCCACGGTGCGGGTGATCTGCGACAACTCGCCCGGCATGGTCCACGTGTCCTTCATCGTCTGGGTCGACGAAAGAATGACAGTGGGCTGTTCGTCGGGCTTTCTGGCCAGCGGTACGGTCGGCGAATCCTGCGCCGCCGCGCCGCCGCCGACCTCGGTCCGAACCATGTTCTTGCCCGCACCGTAGAGCGGGTTGCCCGGATCGAATGCCGCGCCCATAGCCGCGGCCTTCTCCCAATCCGCGCCGCTGCCGGATGTCAGGCCGTAGAGCTGGGTCGCAAGGTTCTCGAATTGCTTGGCATTCTTCCGCTGCGCATAGATTTCGAGCAGCTTGACGTGAATCGCGTGACGGGTAGGCTCGTTCTTCAGCGCATCGAGCAGAATCTCCTCGGCCTGCGCATCGCGGCCATAGGCCATGTACACATCCGCCTCGGCGACCGGGTCGACGCCCTCGTCGGCGTCGATAGCCGTCATGGCAGACTGGCTGAAATCGGTCTGGATCTGGCTGCTGGTATCAACGCTCTGCCCGCCGGCGGTCCCGAATACCGAGTTGCCGGAATGCGTCGACGGCGCGATCGAGGGCGCCGGCATCGACGAATCCGATCCGCTGCTGCGGTTGCGGGCACGAACGACGCCCCAGCCGACCAGCAGCGCAAGCAGACCGCCACCACCGATCAGCGTGGCCGGATTGTCGAGCAACTCGCTGAAGAAGCTTTGCCCTTCGGCCGGTTCGGCCGCCGGTTTCGCAACCGGCTTGGGTGGTTCGGGCTTGGGCACCGGCTTGGCATCCGCAACCGGGGCAGGCGCCTCGGCCGGCTTGGGCGGCTCGGCGACCTTGGGTGGTTCGACCGCCTTGGGCGCCTCGACCGGCTTGGGTGCCTCGACTGGCTTGGGCGGCTCGACGGGCTTCGGCGCCTCAGCCACTTTGGGTGGTTCGACTGGTTTGGCCGGCTCGACCGGCTTGGCCGCTTCCACCGGTTTCGGTGGCGTGACCGGCTTCGGTGACTCGACCGGCTTGGCGGCCTCGACCGGCTTCGGCGCTTCGACCGCCTTTGCCGGTTCAACCGCCTTCGGCGGCTCGACCGGCTTTTCGGCGACCGGCGGCTTCTTCGCAGCGGCAGCCTGCTGCTGCGCCGCAGCCAGATTCTGGTTCTTCATCTCGACCAGTTTCTTCAGTTCCTCGACGTTCTTCTGCAGATCGGCCACCCGCGAATTCGCCTCCTTGAGCGCTCGCTCCTTGGCGACGATGTCTTCCTCGAGTTGGGTGATCTTTTGCGAAAGCTTGGGATCGGGTTTGCCGTCCTTGGGCGTCTCCGTCTTGGAAACCTTTACCTGGTCCTGTCCCGGTGCGACGGCCGGTGCCTTCTCTTCGACCTTCGGGGCGATCTTGCCGCCCGCCGCCTGCTGGGACGCGGCCGGTACCACCGGCGCAGCCCTTGCGGCCGAAGCCAGCTTGCTTCGGTAGGCATTGAAATCGGCGACCTGGGCGCTGACGATGCGCTTGGCTTCGGTCTGGGACACCGCCGCCGCGGCTTCACGATCGGGAATGCTGAGAATTCTTCCGGCCTTCAGGCGGTTCATGTTGCCGTCGAACGCATCATGGTTGCGGTTGTAGAGCGCGACCAGCATCTGTTCGATGGATACGCCTTGCGGCAGTGTCTGACCGGCGATCCTGGAAAGCGTGTCGCCGCGCCGGACGCTGTAAGAATCGCGTACCGCCGGGGTGGCCTTCGGGCGCGCCACTGCCGGCGCCGCCTGAACCGGCTCGGGTGCCGGTTTGCTTGCGGGCGGTGGCGGCGTCGCTGCAGACGGCGAGGCCGGTGCAACCGGTGCAACCGGCGCAACCGGTGCGACCGCCTCGGTCGGTCTGCCGGCATCTGCGGGATCGAGCAGAACCGTGTACTCGCGCACCAGGCGACCATTCGCCCAGTTGAGTTCGAACACCACGTCGAGGTAGGGATCGTTGATCGGTCGATCGCTGCTGATCTTCAGCACCGGTTGACCGTTCGGCCGGCGATCGACCTTGAACTTCAGGCTGCTGAGCGCAGGTGCGTACTCGATGCCGGCCTGCTTGAACGCATCCGGTGGAGCGAGCCGCGCGGACAGCGAAGATAACTCCTCGCGCGTCGCCGAAAGCTCGACCTCTGCCCGCAATGGCTGCCCCAGTGCACTCATCACCGAGAGCCGCCCGAGTCCTGCCGCGTCAACCGTTAGCGGCAGGGCTGCAATGGCCGCCGCGAGTATCCGTGCCCTGAATGTCATGTTCATAAACCCGTCCGTACCAGTCAGACCTCCGCTGAGGTCTGGATAAGTAAATTAACATCATGTAGTTAGCGATGCAAGCTAACAAGCTAAGTTAATTAGCGCAAGTATCTTCCCGTGACAATTTTCACGGCACGCCCCTTTCAGGGGAGTGAACGACTTTGTGGCGCCGATTCTTGAGGCGCCCGGGCAAATCAGCGCCCGAAATCTGCCCCAAGGCGAAATGCCGGACGATCAGCCTTCGACAACCAAGCGCAGCATGCGGCGCAACGGCTCCGCCGCACCCCAGAGCAGTTGGTCGCCACAGGTAAAGGCGGCCAGATACTGCGGCCCCATCGAAAGCTTGCGCAAGCGGCCGACCGGAACCCGCAGCGTGCCGGTAACCGCCGCCGGTGTCAGTTCCTTCATCGTGATGTCGCGCTGGTTCGGCACCACCTTCACCCAGTCGTTTGCGCCAGCCAGCATGCCGTCGATCTCGTGCAACGGCACATCCTTGCGCAACTTGATGGTCAGTGCCTGGGAGTGACAGCGCATCGCGCCGATCCGCACGCACAGGCCGTCGACCGGAACCGGATTGGCCTCGCGACCGAGAATCTTGTTGGTCTCGGCCTGACCCTTCCACTCTTCCTTCGACTGGCCGTTGCCCAGATCCTTGTCGATCCACGGAATCAGCGACCCGGCCAGCGGCACGCCGAAGTTGGCGGTCGGGAAACGCTCGTCGCGCAGGATGCCGGCCACCTCGCGGTCGATATCGAGAATGGCGGACGCCGGATCGTCGAGCAGCGGCTTGGCGATGCGATGCGCTTCGCCCATCTGCACCAGCAGTTCGCGCATGTTCTGCGCGCCGGCGCCGGAGGCCGCCTGGTAGGTCATCGCCGTCATCCACTCGATCAGGTCGTTGCGGAACAGTCCGCCGAGCGCCATCAGCATCAGGCTGACGGTGCAATTGCCGCCGATCCAGTTCCTGCCGCCGCGGGCGAGCGCGTTCTTGATCACGTCGGCATTGACCGGATCGAGGATGATCACCGCGTCCTTCTCCATGCGCAGCGCCGAGGCGGCATCGATCCAGTGGCCGTTCCAGCCGGCCGCGCGCAGCTTCGGGAAAATCTCGTTGGTGTAGTCGCCGCCCTGGCAGGTGATCACGATGTCCATCGACTTGAGATCGTCGATGCTCTTTGCATTCTTGAGCGGCGCAACGTCGCGGCCGATTTGCGGCCCCGCCCCGCCCACGTTCGAGGTGGTGAAGAACACCGGATCGATGAAATCGAAGTCGCGCTCTTCCTGCATGCGCTGCATCAGCACCGAACCGACCATCCCGCGCCAGCCAACCAGACCCACTCGCTTCATCACATCACCTGCAATCGTGTTGAACCCCGTTCGCGCGCATGGCGCGATGCCTCACAACGCCGCCAGAACCGCGTCGCCCATCTCTTTCGTGCCGACCCGCTGGCTGCCCGGCGTCCAGATGTCGCCGGTGCGATAGCCCTGAGCCAGCACCCGTTTGACCGCCCGCTCGATGCGCTGTGCCGTGGCTTCGCTGTTCAGGCTGTAGCGCAGCATCATCGCCACCGACAGTATCATCGCCAGCGGATTGGCCAGCCCCTTGCCGGCGATATCTGGCGCCGAGCCATGGATCGGTTCGTACAGACCCTTGCCGTTCTCGTCCAGCGACGCTGAGGGAAGCATGCCGATCGAACCGGTGAGCATCGACGCTTCGTCCGACAGGATGTCGCCGAACATGTTGCCGGTAACCATCACGTCGAACTGCTTCGGGTTGCGCACCAGTTGCATGGCGGCGTTGTCGACCAGCATGTGTGACAACTCGACGTCCGGGTATTCCTTGCCGACTTCGATCACCACGTCGCGCCACAACTGGGTCGCTTCGAGCACGTTCATCTTGTCCACCGAGCACAGCTTGCGCGCGCGCTTCATCGCCGCCTTGAACGCCACGTGCGCAATGCGCCGGATTTCCGACTCGGAATAGATCATCGTATTGACGCCGACGCGCTCGCCGTGACGCATGGCGATGCCGCGCGGCTCGCCGAAGTAGATGTCGCCGGTCAGTTCGCGCACGATCAGGATGTCCAGCCCGGCGACGATTTCCGGCCTGAGCGACGAGGCGCTCGCCAGTTCTTCGTACAGCAGCGCCGGCCGCAGGTTGGCGAAGGTGTTGAGCGCCTTGCGGATGCCGAGCAGGCCGCGCTCGGGCCGCTGTTCGCGCGGCAGCGTGTCGTACTGCGGCCCGCCGACCGCCGCCAGCAGCACGGCATCGGCTGCCTTGGCGATTTGCAGCGTCGCCTCGGGCAGCGGCGAGCCGGTCGCGTCGACCGCACAACCGCCGATCAGCGCCGATTCGGTTTCGATCTTCAGGCCGTCCGACCTGAGCGCATCGAGCAGGCGCAGTGCCTGCGCCATGATCTCGGGGCCGATGCCGTCGCCGGGGAGTATGCAGATTTTCATCAATCAGTCTCTCGAAAAGTCGCTCGACGCGCGGTCGCCGCAAGTGCCGGCGATGCGGATCGATCGTGAAAAAATCGGTCTTGCCCGCACCGCCGCCGATCATCGGAGGCGCGATCTTGCGCTGCCAGCCGTTCATCGCGCTGCGCGAATGCGCGCATGAGTGCGTTCCGGCTTCGCCTATCTGTGAGCCCAGCGCTGAATGGCGGCGCCGCTCTTTTCCACGTCCCTGCCGAAGCCGGCCACCGCATTGCAGCCGGCCAGCCCGATCGCCAGCAACGCGATCGTCATCAACGCAATCTTGCGCATGTCAAACGCTCCTCTGAACGACGACGTGGGCGATCAGCGCAGCCAGTCGCGCACGTCGGAAAAATAGCCGATGATCGCGGCGGCGGCGGCCATTTGCGGACTCACCAGATGCGTGCGCCCGCCCGCGCCCTGGCGCCCCTCGAAATTGCGGTTGGATGTGGAGGCACAGCGCTCGCCCGGTGCCAGCCGGTCGGCGTTCATGGCCAGGCACATCGAACAGCCCGGTTCGCGCCACTCGAAACCGGCATCGACGAACACCCGGTCCAGCCCCTCGCACTCGGCCTGCGCCTTGACCAGCCCCGAGCCCGGCACCACCAGCGCCTGCGTGATCGTCGGCGCCACCTTCCTGCCCTTGACCACCAGCGCGGCGGCACGCAAATCCTCGATGCGCGAATTGGTGCACGAGCCGATGAACACGCGGTCGAGGCGGATCGCCTTGATCGGCGTCTTCGGCGCCAGTCCCATGTATTCGAGCGCGCGCGTCATGCCGTCGCGTTTGACCGGGCTCGATTCGAGCGTCGGATCGGGCACTTCGCCATCGACCGTCGTCACCATGTCGGGCGAGGTGCCCCAGGTGACTTGCGGCTTGAGCCGCGCGGCATCGATCTCGACCACCTGGTCGAACTGCGCCCCGGCGTCCGACACCAGCGTGCGCCAGTAGGCGACCGCCCGGTCCCAATCGGCGCCGGCCGGCGCCAGCGGACGGCCGCGCACATAGTCGATCGTCGTCTCATCCACCGCGACCATGCCGGCGCGTGCGCCGGCTTCGATCGCCATGTTGCAGACAGTCATGCGGCCTTCCATCGACATCGCCCGCATCGTGGAGCCGCCGAACTCGATCGCGAAGCCGGTGCCGCCCGCGGTGCCGATGCGGCCGATGATCGCCAGCGCCACGTCCTTGGCCGACACGCCGGTTGCCAGCGTGCCATCGACCTTGACCAGCATCGTCTTCGACTTCGTCTGCAGCAGGCACTGGGTGGCCAGCACATGTTCGACCTCGGAGGTGCCGATGCCCTGCGCCAGACAGCCGAACGCGCCATGCGTGCTGGTGTGCGAATCGCCGCACGCCACCGTCATGCCGGGCAGCGTGGCGCCCTGCTCCGGGCCGATCACATGCACGATGCCCTGCCGCGCATCGCGAAACGGAAAGTACGCCCTGGCGCCGCAGGCCTTGATGTTGGCATCGAGCGTTTCGACCTGCAGCCGCGCCACCGGATCGGCGATGCCGCGCTCCCAGTGCTCGGTCGGCGTGTTGTGATCGGCGGTCGCCACCACGGTGTCGCTGCGCCACGGCGCGCGCCCGGCCAGCCGGAGACCCTCGAAGGCCTGCGGACTGGTCACTTCATGCACCAGATGGCGATCGATGTAAATCAGCGCCGTGCCGTCCTCTTTCTGACGGACGACATGGCTGTTCCAGAGTTTTTCGTACAGGGTCTGGGGCACGGCGAGGGCTGGCGGAGCGGATTTCGGCGAAGCTGCGGATTATCCCACAGCAGCCATTGACTGTCAGGGAACGGCCGGCTGCGGCGGATCAGGCGGCGCGCCCCACGGCGCGCCGGCCGTGGCGCCGAGACCGCTCGTCCGCTGCGCAGCCGCACCGCTGGAAGCCGCATGGATAGGCGCTCTGCAGGCTGCCTGCGCCACGACGCCCGATCCATGCGGCGACTGGCGTGGCAAGCTTGGAGAGCGCCTATCCATGCGGCCTCCAGGCCACCTGAAAAGTGATGTGCAACGCGTTCGATCGGGCGCCCGAGCGCCGCAATGCGCGCACCGCGGCCACTGCGACCGAGGTGCCCCAGCGGATATGCGTCCCGTAAGCTGCGATCTGCCCCGCATCGATTCGCCGGGGATTGGCTGGACCGCCGCGCGCGGCCTCACCCGGATTTCCGCTGCCTGGTCGCAGCGGGCTTCCCCGCTCGTGACATCGGCGCCTTCTTCGGCAGGGTGAGCGTGAAGTCCAGCGCGCGTTGCAGCCATGCCGCAAGCGCCGTGGTTTCGCGAGCGTCGGTTGCCGGAATCAACACATAGCCCGTCATGATGCGGCCGGGCATCGGGGCGAACTGCTGCGCGCGTCCGTCTGCAACCGCCGCAGCCGCGCCCTCTTTGCCGAGACGGACAATCACGGAGTCCTGAAACAGAATGCAGGCCATGTTGCCGTTGGCGAATGCCGCCGGGTAGCCGAACATCGGCCTGCGCACGACATCGGCATGATCCGGCAGCGCGGCGGCAAAGCGCTCGACGAGCTCGGCGGGAGATTTCTTCCAGGACGCAGCAGGCATCGGCAGTCACTCCCTTGGCACTGAGCTTGATTTGCGAGGCATGACGCCCGAGGAAAGCATCACTGAAGCACGAAGTGCTCCAACGGCAGCATGCCGTTGGCGTTCGCCTGAGCAACCGGTTGGGTCTGCGGCGCTACTCGCCATTGTGTGGATCTTCCTCGGCTGCAGCGAGGAGTCTCTCGATGAACCGCAGTTGTTGGCCATAGACGATGCCAGCGGCACTGTCGGTAGAATGGTTGTGAGCCTTTACTTCAATACGCCTGCGCTGCTCATGCAATAGGGCGATGATTGACTGAAGTCGTTTCCATGCCCTTACGCTGGACGCACGTTCCTGCTCCAGCCATGCACTAACCCTGGCCAACGAGCGTTGAACCTCTTCAACGTTTGGCTCCGCGGGCGCCCCTTTTAGCGAAACTGCCGATATAGAAATCTCATCCCCATTTTCGGTCGAGAAGGCGATGGTCCCGTCCTTCCAGTACGTGTACAAGTAAATCTCTTCGCGCGCCGAGTCTGAAAGGAACTTGCAAACCTCCGCCAAGTTCTGGACCCCTTCTGCGTGCAGCACAAAAGGCGTGGTCGGATAACCCGGGTGGTAGTCAGTTGCGAGGCGCAGATACAAAGAACTTCCGTCCGCTGCGACGGACGAAACGAAGTGTTCTTCCTCGGGGACTTCAAACGGTGCATTCATTGGCCCAACTCTGTTTTCTGGAGCCAGCTTCGCCGACAGACCCAGGCGCCTGTCACATGATTTCGACGAGAAGATTGGTCGAAAAGTGGCCTAGCAGCGAGGTGTTCAATCGATCAACCGCATGTTCCACCACGGGCAAGCGTCAATCCTACGCGTCCGCCGAGGTACGGCATACGGCCGGACACATTCGATGACGACCGAGTAGCTCGGACGCACCCGTTGCACCGTGATTCCGCCCCGGCGGGCATCCTGATGGCTGCGTGGAGGGGAAACCGCGAACGCGTGTTGCGGGCCGACTCCGGCTGCACGCCACTTGCTCGAAACCCCGCTATTCGATCCGATGCGCCTCGCCGCAGCCGCTGGCGCGTCACCGGCCAACTTGCCGTCGGCGCCGACATTGCGTCGCTACCAGAAAGCGCGCTTTCCAAGGCTCGCAGCCTCGCCTCAGTGCGCGGCCTTCTCGTACAGCGGCATCACCTTGGCGGCATAATTCTCGAGATCCTTGATGCGGGTTTCGTGCGACGGGTGGGTCGACATCCATTGCGGCGGCTGCCCGCCGGAAACCTGCGCCATCTTGTTCCACAGCCGGATCGCGGCGCGCGGATCGTAACCGGCGCGGGCGGCCAGTTCGACGCCCATGCGGTCGGCCTCGGTTTCGTGCAGCCGCGAGTTGGGCTTGACGAAGGTGTAGTCGGCCAGCAGCGAGGTCAGTTGCAGGCCGACATCGCCGAGCCCGGCCGCCGCGCCGACGACTTGCACGCCGATCCCGGTGGCCATGGCCTGCGAGGCGCGCTCGCGCGCGTGTTCGCGCAGCGCATGCGCCATCTCGTGGCCCATGATCGCGGCGGCTTCGTCGTCGGTCAGCTTGAGCTTGTCGATGATGCCCGAATAGAAGGCGATCTTGCCGCCGGGCATGCACCAGGCGTTCAGCTCGTCGGACTGGATGACGTTGACCTCCCATTGCCACTTGGTCGCATCCTCGCGGAAAACGCCAACCTGCGGGATCAGCCGGCGAGAGATTGCGCGTATGCGTTCCACCTGAGCCGGGTGGGCGTTGAGCGCGCCCTTGGTGCGCGAATCGCCGAGCACTTTCTGGTAGTTGGCCGACGCCGCCTGATTGACCTGGTCGCTCGACACCAGCATCGACTGCTTGCGCTCGATGCCCACTGCGCCGGCCTGCGTCGTCTGCACCGTCTGGCAGGCCGCGGCCAGTGTTGCCGCGATGCACAGCGGGGCGGCAGTCTTGAACAAATCGTGCAGCCAGGGTTTCATCATCTTTCTCCTTTTGCCATCATCGGTCGCAGGGTTCGGCGGGCTCGGCGCCGTCGCGCCAGCCGGCCAGAATCGCCACCAGCCCGAGCAGGGCGAACAGCGAACTGATCGAATAAGTGGCGGCGGGGCCGAGCGTATCCCATGCCAATCCGCTTGCCAGGCCGCCGGCCATGCCACCGGCACCAAACGAGACACTGCCATAAATCGCCTGGCCGCGCGACTGGTGTTGCGCGCCGAACCAGCGCCCGACGGCGGCCACTGCGCCAGCATGATACGCGCCGAAGGTGGCGCCGTGCAGCAGTTGCGCCAGCACCAGCAGCGGCGCCGATTCGACACCCCAGCCGATGATCAGGAAGCGCAGCACCGCGCAGGCGTGGCTCGCCAGCAGCACCGAACGGATCGAAAACCGGCGCAGCAGCCGCGGCATGGCAAGGAACACTCCGATCTCGGCCAGCACGCCGAGCGTCCACAGCCAGCCGACCGCCGTCGTGCCGTAGCCGTGGCCGACCAGGTAAAGCGAATAGAACACGTAGAGCGCGCCATGGGCGGCCGACATCAGAAAGCAGGCGACGAACAGCGCGCGTACCGCCGGCCGGCGCAGAATCTCGCCGATCGGCGCATGGTCGCCGCTGTGGCGCTGCGGCGGCGCTTCCGGAATCAGCAGCGCGCAGCAGAATATGCCGATCAGGGTTGCCATCGCCATCGGCAGCAGGCCGGCAACCGGCATCGAGTCGAGCGCGGCGCCGACCGCCAGCACGGCGACGATGAAGCCTATCGACCCCCACAGGCGTATGCGGCCGTAGCGCTGCGCCTCGCTGCCCAGATGCGAGAGGGTCAGCGTATCGACCAGCGGAATGGCCGCGCTCCAGAAGAACGCCAGCAGCGCCATACCGAGGAACACGCCGGAGAACGACTTGGTGAAAAAGAACACCGAGAAGCCGGCGATGCTCATCAGGCCGGCCAGGCGCACGATCGGCGTCTGGGCGCCGATGCGCTCGGCCAGCCAGCCCCACAGGTTGGGCGCGACCACCCGCATCACCTGCATCAGGGAATTGAGCACGCCGATGTCCCAGGCCGAGAACGACAGCGACTTCAGGTACAGGCTGAAATAGGGCGCGAAGGTGCCGACGAAAGCGAAGTAGAAGAAGTAGTAGGCCGACAGGCGCCAGTAGGGAAGCATTCGCGCTATTCTACCGTGGCCGGTTTACGTCGATTCCCGCTGCCCCTGCGGCACCCGTGCCCACGCCTTATGCAATGCCGATGCTGCGTCTCGCCGCCTTCCTGCTAGCGCTCGCCGCGGCTGTCGGCACGGCCGATTGCGCCGCGCAAAGCAGCAACACGCTGCGCGCGTTCGGCGCGGCGGCTTACGGCCTGAGCGCGCAACAGCTTGCCGTCGTCATCAACGACAACGATCCCGCCAGCGTCGAGGTCGGGCTGTACTACGCGAGAGCGCGCGGCGTGCCGGCGCAGAACATCGTCCGGCTGCGCCTGCCGGCCGGCGAACGGCAACTCGGCGTGCAGCAGTTCGCCGAATTTCGCGCCGCGCTGGCGGCGCAACTGGGCGCCGACATCCAGGCGCTGCTGCTGGTGTGGACCACGCCTTACGCGGTGGAATGCAATTCGATCACCGGCGCGCTGGCGCTCGGTTTCGACGCCGCACTGTGCGGCCACAGTTGCGAGCCTTCGCGGCGCAGCCCGTATTTCGACTCGGCTTCGCTGCGGCCCTACGCCGACTATGCGATGAGAATCGCCATGCTGCTGCCGGTGGAGTCGGTGGCCGCGGCAAAGGCGCTGATCGACCGCGGCGTGGCGGCGGACCGCAGCATGCCGCGCGCCACCGCCTACCTGCTCACCACCTCGGACAGCGCGCGCAATTCGCGCGCCGTGTTCTTCCCCAAGGACGGACGGCTGCTGCGGCCGCCGCTGGCGATACGCAACCTGAATGCGGAATCGCTCGAAGACGCGAACGACGTGATGTTCTACCTGACCGGCCGGGTGACGGTGGACAAGCTCGAGACGCTGCGCTTTGTGCCCGGCGCGCTGGCCGACCACCTGACGTCGACCGGCGGCGACCTGACGGGAAGCAGCCAGATGAGCAGCCTGCGCTGGCTGGAGGCCGGCGCCACGGCAAGCTATGGCAGCGTATCCGAGCCATGCAACCACTGGCAGAAATTTCCCCATCCCGCGGCGCTGATCAAGCACTACGCACTTGGCGCGACGGCGATCGAAGCCTACTGGAAGAGCGTCGCCTGGCCGACCCAGGGCCTGTTCATCGGCGAGCCGCTGGCCGCGCCCTATCGGCGGTAAAAAGACAAAGGGTGCGCAAGCGCACCCTTTCGATCGGCGGCATGGCCGGTCACTGCGGCCGGTAGGCGCAAATCATCGCGTACAGTTCGTCCTTCAGATGCAGGCGGCGCTTCTTCAGAATCTCGAACTCGATGTCGGAAATCGGCACGTCGTGCTCCTCGATTTCCTCCACGTTCCGATCGACCTCATGATATTCGTCGAACAGCCTGGAAAAGCGGTCGTCGGATGACTTCAGTGCATCGATTGTCGCCGTGTGTTCGGGAAACTCACGATGCAGTTCGTGTTGCAGCATTTCCATACGCAACCTCCCGGTTGAAAGGTGAATGACTTGCGGCCGGTGCGCGCCGGCCGCGTCGAGCTAAAGCTGGCTGGGTCGGGCAATTATTGATTGACCCGGAAAAAAGCGCAATCCGCCGCAACATCAGGCCTCGTCGGGCTGCGGGTCGTCGACCGCCGCGGCACGCGGCCGCTGCCCGACCCGGAACGGCGCTGCGGCGGCGATGCGCGGCGTTTCGCACGCCACATCTGCGTTCTGCCCGCGATGGCGCAGCGCATGATCGATCAGCACCAGCGCCAGCATCGCCTCGGCCACCGGCGTGGCGCGGATCCCGACGCAGGGGTCGTGGCGGCCGTGGGTATTGACGATCACCGGGTTGCCGGCCTTGTCGATCGAGCGGCGGTCGAGGCGGATGCTCGAGGTCGGCTTGATCGCGATGCTCACGCGGATGTCCTGCCCGGTCGAAATGCCGCCCAGCACACCGCCAGCGTTGTTCGACAGGAAACCGTCCGGCGTCATCTCGTCGGAATGCTCGGTGCCGCGCTGCGCGACACTGCCAAACCCGGCGCCGATCTCGACGCCCTTGACCGCGTTGATGCCCATCATCGCGTAGGCAATGTCTGCGTCGAGCCGGTCGTACACCGGCTCGCCCCAGCCGACCGGCACGTTCTGCGCCACCACGTCGATGCGCGCGCCGCAGGAATCGCCGGACTTGCGCAATTCGTCCATGTGCGTTTCGAGGAACGGGACGACGCCGGCATTGGGCGCGAAGAACGGGTTATTGCCGACCTCCGCCCACGACTGGAACGGAATCGCGACCGGCCCCAGTTGCGACATGCAGCCGCGTATCACGATGCCATGACGCTCGCGCAGCCACTTGCGCGCGATCGCCCCGGCCGCCACGCGCACCGCGGTTTCGCGCGCCGACGCGCGGCCGCCGCCGCGGTGGTCGCGGATGCCGTATTTCTGCCAGTAGGCATAATCGGCATGGCCGGGCCGGAAGGTCTCGGCGATGTTGCCGTAATCCCTGCTGCGCTGATCCTCGTTGCGGATCAGCAGCGCGATCGGCGTGCCGGTGGTGCGGCCTTCGAACACGCCGGAGAGAATCTCCACCGTATCCGGTTCGCGCCGCTGCGTGACATGGCGCGAAGTGCCTGGCTTGCGCCGGTCCAGATCGGCCTGGATGTCGGCCTCGCCAAGCGCCAGCCCGGGTGGGCAGCCATCGACCACGCAACCGATCGCCGGCCCGTGCGATTCGCCGAAGGAGGTCACGCAGAACAGTCTGCCGAGGGTATTGCCGGACATGGAAAATTCGCTGGAGTCGTTGGTGCGCGAGGCCAGCGAGTCTACCATGGAGGCCGCTTCCTCCAGTGCCGCCGCCATGACCGACCAGCCCGACCCCGCCGCCACTTCCGCCCAGTGCTGCGCCCAATGCGGCGCCCACTTCGTCTGCGGGATGCAAGCCGGTCTCGCCGAATGCTGGTGCGCCAGGTTGCCGCCGATTGTGCCGCCGCTCGGCCTGGCCGCCGGCTGCCTGTGCCCGGATTGCCTCGCCGAGGCGATACGCCGCGCCCAGGCCGGCAGCGCCGGATAACGCCGAATAAGCCGGAAAACGCCGAATGATTTAGGCTGCGGCGACCGCCGCCGCGTCGGTGGCGGCGGACAGCACACAGCGATTGCGCCCGGCCTGCTTGGCGCGATACAGCGCGGCATCGGCCCGCCGCAGCGCCGCCTCGAAGGCCACGCGTCCAGACGGTGCAGCGGTGGCCACGCCGATGCTGACCGACATTTCGAGCCGCAGCTCGCCCGCCTCCACCGCCTGCTCGCAGATTCCGCGCCGGGCGCGTTCGGCGATCGTTTGGGCGTCGTCGGCAGTGGTGACGATGCAGAACTCCTCGCCGCCGTAGCGCAGCACGACGTCATCGTCGCTGCGCACGCTGGCGCGCAGGCGATCGGCCACCGCGCGCAGGCAGGCGTCGCCGACGGCATGGCCGTGGCTGTCGTTGAGGCTCTTGAAGCGGTCGATGTCGACCATCAGCACGCCGATATGCCTGCCGCGTTCGCGGCAGCGTTGCAGAAATGCCTCCAGCGTGCGCTCGAGCTGGCGCCGATTGGCCAGCCCCGTCAGCGGGTCGGTCGCGCTCAACTCGGCCAACAGCGCATTGGCGCGGGCCAGTTCGGCGGTGCGCTCGACCACCCGAGCTTCGAGATCCGCGGCAAAGCGGCGCTGGCGCTCGATCACATCCTGCTGCGCGGCTTCGCGCAACGCGCGCTCGTTGTGCAGGCGCAAGCCGATCGCCACGGCCAGCAGCAGCATCTCGAGCGCAGAGCCGATTTGCGGGCCGTGCTCGGTCAAATCGCTGGCTTGCAGGATGCCGAATTTGCTGCCGGCATGCCGCGTCCGGGGCGTCGCTGCGTTTCGTGCAAGGCTGCAGGCCGCATGGATAGGCGCTCTGCGGCATGCCATCCATGCGAGCCAATAACCACGGACATCTCCAGCCTGCCATCCACAGAAGCGCCATCCCATGCGGCTTTGCGGGCAGCCCGATGGAATGGGCCTGCCCTTCTCCGCGGCTGCGTCTGCGGCGATGGTGGAATTTGCGCACCACGGCCGGGGCCGCCGGCGAGGCTTCGGCGCAGCCGGCCCCGGTCAGTCGGCGACGACGACCCGGTTGCGGCCGCCGGACTTCGCGCGGTAGAGCGCGGCGTCGATGCGGGCAATCCAGTCGGTGGACGATTCAGCGCCATCCCAGTCCGCAACGCCGCTGCTGACCGTCACCTGGAGCGCCGGTTCGATCTCGTGCCAGGGATGGGACTCGACCAGGTGGCGCAGTCGTTCGCAGACGCCGCCGGCAACCTGCAGCGGCGTGTCCACGAAAAGCACGAGAAATTCCTCGCCTCCCACCCGCACCAGGATATCGCTGCCGCGCACGACCGACGTGACGACTTTGCACAGGTCGATCAGGACGCGGTCGCCCGCGGCGTGGCCGAATCGATCGTTGATGCGCTTGAAGTAATCGACATCAAGCATTGCCGCCGACAAAGGCAGGGATTTCTCCACCGCGCGCTGCAGCAGCCGCGGCAGGTGCAATTCGATGAAGCGCCGGTTGCAGGCGCCGGTCAGCGGATCGGTATGCGCGGTGCGATCGAGTTCCTCGGCGCGCAGGCGCTGCATCTCGGCCTCGAGTTGTGCGCGGCGCGCCTGCTGCTGCGCCGCCTCGAGTTCGTATTTGACCATCAAGAGCTTGCCCTGCCCGTCGGCGCGCGCCGTCAATTCGCTGGTCCTGAGACTGTGGAATTTCTCGTGATGGCTCAACGCGAGTTCGAATTCTCCCCTCTCCTTGAACAATTCGTACAACGCCTGGTGCGCCTCGCTTTCGAGCATGACCTCGAGGTCGCGGGCCGCGATTACCGACCGGTAGGCTTCGATCGCTTCGGTCGGGCGCCCCGACAGGCGAAATCCCCGCGCGACGAGCAAAAGCGCGCTGACGTAGAGAAAGCGGTACCCGTTGGTATCGGCAATCGTGCGAGCCAGTTCAGCACGTCCGCCGCTCCCATGGTGACCGAGGGCCATCAGCGGTCGGGCGAGGCTGTTCAGGGCATAGGTTTCGCGGTGCGGATTGCGGCCGGCCCGGGCCACCGCCAGCGCTTCGCGCGCGCGCGCAACAGCCAAGTCGAGGGACTCCTCGCGGCCCGGCTTGTCGACCGGCTCGTCCACGCAGTTGTCGTAGTAGATTTCCGCCAGATTGTTCAATGCCGCGAACAGCGTTTCGGCATCGCCGCACTGGCGGGCGCCCGCCAGTGCGCGCTCAGCAAAGCCGATCGCGGTTTCTGTCTGCCCCATGGCGTCATAGACCATGGACAGTCGCAGGCTGGCCCAGCGTTGTGCCTGCGCGTCGCCACACGCGAGTGCCTGACGTTGTGCCTCGATCCCGTGCGCCGCGGCTTCGCTCAGCAGGTCCGCAAGGTAGAACGCAAAAGCCAGAATGGCATTGGTTCGCGATGCGCCCAACATATCGTCGACCGACTCGTAAATCCGCAGCGCCTCTTTGCCCGCGCGAACCGCCTGTTCGAGTTCGGACAAGCGCGCGCTGTGCACGGAAATTCGGGATAGCGCGTCGGCGCGACGGTGCGCATCACCCTCGGCGAGTGCGATTGCCGCCGCCTTTTTTGCGCATTCCCTCCCGGTGCTGTGGTCCCCGACCTGACGGCAGTGCTCGGAACGGGCCATCAGTGCGTCGTACGTTTCGGCATCGTCGGCGAGGCCGGGGCTGCGGCGCGCAGCGCCTTCGGTCGAGATCGTACTCATGTGTGGCGCGGATCGAACGGAGGAATTCTTGAGACAACGTACGCATGATAGGGCCTTTTGCCCCTGCGATCGGCCGGCAAGGCCGGGCTTCCCGATGGATTTCGGCACGTTCGCGCCCTTGCTTGAGTGCGCCGGCCGGCGCGCGCGGGCATCCTCTGCAGCCGATCCGGCAAGGCTTGCGTCAGCTTGCGCGAACTTGAGCGGCCCAGCGCTCCCGATGGCCGGCCTGGAAGCCGCGTGGATAGGCGCTCTACAGGCATGCAAGGCTGGAAAGCGCGTGGTTCTGGGCTCTCAGGGCAGGCAGCCCGTAAACCGCCATTTCATGCGGCTCTCCGGCGGGTGGCGGGCGCGGCCACCCGCCGCGGAGCGAATCGACGCGCCGCCCGCGAGCGGCGCCGCAGCTTCAGCCCGGCTTGTGTTCGTCGCGCAGGGCGCGGCGCAGAATCTTGCCGACGTTGGTCTTGGGCAGTTCTTCGCGGAACTCGACGAAGCGCGGGATCTTGTAGCCGGTCATGTTCTCGCGGCAATGGGCGAGCACCGCATCGGCGGTCAGCGACGGGTCCTTGCGCACGATGAACACCTTCACCGCCTCGCCCGACTTCTCGTCGGGCACGCCGATGGCGGCCACTTCGAGCACGCCCGGGTGCATGGCGACCACCGCTTCGACTTCGTTCGGATAGACGTTGAAGCCGGAGACCAGGATCATGTCCTTCTTGCGATCGACGATGCGCACGAAACCCTGCTCGTCGATCACCGCCACGTCGCCGGTGCGCAGGAATCCGTCGGCCATCAGCACCTTGGCGGTTTCGTCGGGCCGGTTGTAATAGCCCTTCATCACCTGCGGGCCGCGCACGCACAATTCGCCGGCCTGGCCGAGCGGGAGATCCTTGCCGTCGTCATCGCGTATCGTGACTTCGGTGCCCGGCACCGGCAGGCCGATCGAGCCGTTGTATTCCGTGAGCGTCATCGGATTCATGGTGGCGGCGGGCGAGGTTTCGGTCAGCCCGTAGGCTTCGATCAGCGGCGTCCCGGTCACCGCGCGCCAGCGGTCGGCCACCGCCTTTTGCACCGCCATGCCGCCGCCGAGCGTGACCCGCAACGTCGAGAAATCGAGCGTGGCGAAACCCGGATCGTTGAGCAGCGCGTTGAACAGCGTGTTGACCCCGGTGAAAACCGAGAACCGGTGTTTTGCGAACTCCTTCACCAGCCCCGGAATGTCGCGCGGATTGGGTATCAGGACGTTGGTCGCGCCCAGCCGGAGGAAGGTCAGGCAGTTCGCCGTCAGGGCGAAGATGTGATAGAGCGGCAGCGCGGTGACGATGATCTCCCCGCCCTCGCGCACGAACGGCTTGATCCATTCGTAAGCCTGCGAGAGGTTGGAGACGATGTTGCGATGGGTCAGCATCGCCCCCTTGGCCACGCCGGTGGTGCCGCCGGTGTATTGGAGGAACGCCAGATCGTCGAGCGTCACCTGCACCGGCTTCAGCGCATGCCGCGCGCCGCGGGTGAGCGCGTCGCGAAAGCCGATCGCCTCCGGCATGCTCCATGCCGGCACCATCTTCTTCACATGCTTGATGACGAAGTTGACGATCGCGCTCTTGGGAAACCCCAGCATGTCGCCCAGCCCGGTGGTCACCACCGTCTTGACCGGCGTGTTCTTGAGAACCTGCTGCAGCGTGGTGCAGAAATTCTCGACGATGACGATCGCCACGGCGCCCGAATCCTTCAACTGGTGTTCAAGCTCGCGCGGCGTGTACAACGGATTGACGTTGACCACCACATAGCCGGCACGCAACGCGCCGAAGGCGGCGATCGGGTACTGCAGCACGTTGGGCATCATGATCGCCACCCGGGCGCCCTTGGGCAGACCGAGTTCGCCCTGCAGGAATCCGGCGAACTGCGCGGTCAGGCGATCGAGTTCGTCGAAAGTGATGGCCTTGTCCATGCAGACGTAGGCCGTCCGCGATCCGTAGAGCCTGACGCTGCGCGCGAACACGTCGCCCAGCGAATTGAAGCCGCTGATGTCGATATCGGCGGGCACGCCGGGGGGGTAGCTCTTCAGCCAGATCTTTTCCATTGTCTCCTCGTTGCAGCAGGTTTATTGTTTGTCGTTGTGTTCCGCGAACCGGATCGAGCCGGTTCGGCAGCGCGCAGCCGGCCCCCCGGCAGCCCGCGCGCAGCCAAGCGGGTCAGGCGGCTGAACCGGCGCCGGCCGGATGGTCGTGAATGTAGCTCTTGAGCATCTTGTTCTCGAAACCCTGCTCCTCGAGAATCGCCTTGGCAACGTCGTGGAACGACAGCACGCCCTGCAGCGTATCGCCGTCCATGACGGGGATATAACGCTGATGCTTCTCGACCATCTCGCGGCGCAGTTGCTCGATCGGCGCATCCGGCGTAGTGCGCATCGGATCGGCCTTCATCACCTGCGACACCGGCACCGCGACCCAGCCGCTGCCGGTGCGGCCGACCGCACGCAGCACTTCGCGGAACGTCAGCATGCCCGACATGCGCCCGTGATCGAACACCACGAGCGAGCCGACATCGAGGTCGTTCATGGTCGTGACCGCCTCGCCGAGCGTCTTGTCCGGCGCAATCGTGTAGAGCACTGCACCCTTGATCGCAAGAATTTCCTTTACCAGCATGTCTTCCTCCGTCCGGTCTTCATACTTGTCATGGCCAACGCCGCCGGCCGCCCCGAAAACGGCCGCCCGCAGGCATGGTATTCCATCGCCTGTCGTCGCGAAAGCCCGGCGTCGACTTACAGATCGATTCGCCGCGCGTTGCCGAAGATCAAAACGCAGCGCACCGGGCGGCCGGGAAACATTTGCGCCACCGCCTCGCGATAGCCGGCGAGCTGGCGGCGGTACTGGTCCAGCGGGGCCGAATCGGGCGCGCCGGTCTTGTAGTCGAGCACCCACCAGCCGTCCGGGCATTCGACCAGCCGGTCGATGCGCCCGCAGTTGCCGTCGGCCAGCGTCAGTTCGACCTCGTTGAAGGCGCGCAGGTAACGCGCCGGATCGAAAAACGGCTGCAACTCCGCCGCTGCCAGGATCGCCTGCACCTGGCGCTCGATCGCCTCGTCTTCCGCCGCAGGCGGCGCCGGACCGGCCGGGCGCGGCGCCGGCGCCGTGCCGGCCCGCTCGAGCAGGGCATGCAGCCGCAGGCCGTAGCGCTGGCCGAGGCTCGCTGCCGGACGGCGCATGCCGACCGCGACGGCCGCATCCGGGCCGGGCGCAACGGCCGGCACAATTGTCTGGCGCGGCGCCGCAATGCTGCGCGGCGGATCGCCATACACCAGGCTGCCCGGCACCAGCCGCCCGACGGCATCGGCGACCCGTTGCCAGGCACTGACTTTCTGGCCGGGCCTCGCCTCCGCCACGCCGCTGACGAACAGGTACTGCGCGGCCCGGGTCAATGCGACATAGAGCAGGTTGAGATCTTCGCGCGCGGCGGCCTCGGCCTCGGCCGCCAGCAGCGCGCCGCGGCGGCCGCCGGTTTCGTCCTTGCGCCCGGCGAAGGAGAAATGGACCGGCCGGTCGTCCTGCGGCGGCCAGTCCAGCAGCACGCGGTAGGCGTCGGCGGGAGTCTGCGTGGAATGCGCATCAATCAGCCAGACTACCGGCGCTTCGAGCCCCTTGGCGCCATGGATGGTCATGATGCGCACCCGGCCGAGCGCCGCATCGCCGCCATCGGCACCGATCACACCCTCGTCGGGCGCCTCGTCGGCGGATTCTTCGAGGCGCGCCATCTCGTCGATGAAGCGCGGGAGACTCGGGTAGCGCGCCGCATCGAGCTGCAGCGAGGCGCCGATGAACGCCTCTAGGTTGGCGGCAACGCTGGGCCAAGCGGCGGGTGGCACCACGGCGCGCGTGCGCGCGGCGATCTCGCCTTCGAAGTAGATGCGGTCGAGCAGGTCGTGCACCGGCAGCCGGCCGGCCAGATCCAGCCAACGCGCGAGCAGGCGCTGCGCGCGGACGATTGCCGCGCCCGGCCCGCCGGCGCCACCGGCCAAGCCCTGTGCCGCCTGGCAGAGGCGCAGCCACCAGCTCGATGCGCCATCGCCGGTGCGGGCGATGTGCAGCAGATCATCGTCGCCCAGGGCGAGCAGCGGCGCGCGCAATGCGTGGGCGAGCGCGAGGTCGTCGGCCGGCGAGGCGAGAAAGCGCAGCAGCGCGCACAGATCCTGCGCTTCGAGCGTGCGCAACAGGCCGCCGCGGCTGGAAGTCACGTAGGGAATCCCGGCATCGCGCAATGCGCGCTCGTACTCGGCAAGCCGGGTGCGCCGCCGACACAGCACCAGCACATCGTCGTAGCGGGCGGCGCGCGGGCGGCCTTGGTCCATCACTTCCCACTGCCCGACCATCTCCACGATGCGCGCGGCGAGCAGGGCGGCTTCCCCGGCATGGCGCCGGTCTTCCGCCGCATCCAGCGCGGCGGTCAGCGGATCGCGCAATCCATGGCTCGTCTCCGGATCGCTGCTCGCCGCGGTCACCGGCGGCAACACCTCGACGCGCCCGGGCATGCCGCCATGCCGGGCAGTCTGGCGGCGAAACGCAAACAGGGGTTCCTGCGAGAACACTTCGTTCACGACATCGACGATGGCCGGCGCATTGCGAAAGGTCGCATCGTTGGGCAGCCGAGCGGCCCCGAATTCTCGCGCGAGCAACTCCGTCGCCGCGGTGAAGATGCGCGGTTCGGCACGGCGAAAGCGGTAGATCGACTGCTTCGGGTCGCCGACCATGAATACCCGCGGCTTGTCCTGCGTCGGATCGTAGGCATCGAGCCAAGCCCGCAGGACGCGCCATTGCAGCGGATTGGTGTCCTGGAACTCGTCGAGCAGGATATGCCGATAGCGTGCATCGAGCCGGGCCTGGATGAAGCCGGCTTGCGCCGCGTCGCGCAACAGGCGGTCGGCATGCCATTCGAGATCGGCGAAATCCATCAGCCGCCGATCGTGTTTGTGCCGTTCCAGCAATTCGAGCAACGCCGCGCCGGCGGTCAGGCCATGCCGGTTGATTTCGAACGCCCGCGCCTCGGCAATTTCCAGGCGCGTCTCGATCGCTGCCTGCGCCAGTTGCACTTGCAGGTCGACCAGGCACCGCGCGCCGTCCACCCCGAGCCGCCCTTCCATCGCCTTGTTGGTCTTGCGCGTGCGCGGATCGCCCTTTTGCGTCAGCAGCGCCGCGCAGGCGCTGTCGAACAGCGCGTCATCGGCGGCGCCGGCCAGGGCGGTTTGCAACGCCGATCCCGGCTGCATGTCAGTCGGGATCTGGTTGGCCACCAGCAACCGGGCGAAGGTTTCCAGATCCGCACACCAGCCGGCGAGAAACGCCGCCCGGGACTCGGCCGGATCGCGCGCCGCATGAAGCGCCCGCAAGTCCTCAATCACCGCGGCGAAATCCCGGCCTTCGCACAACGCATGCCATTCGACTCGCCGCGCCAGAAACCGCCCGAGCAGCGCGCGCGTGTTGGCGATGCCTATCTCGCCCAGCAGCCAGCGCAGTGACTGTGCGGCCGGCGAATCTGGCGTACGCGCGCAGCGGCGGGCAAACTGCTGCCAGGCTTCGTCGACCGTCTGCCGCGCGGATTCGAGCAACGTCATGCCGGCCAGCCCGCTGGTCAGCGGCGCGGCGCCGACGATGCGGGCGAACCAGCCGTGAAAGGTGGTGATCGTCATCGCCGGCTGCGCATCGAGCACCGCCTGCAGCAAGCCACGCGCGCGCGGCAGGCATTCGCGGGCGGCCTCCGGGGCCAGTCCGCGATCGGCGATGAAGGCCGCCACCACCGCGTCGCTGCCGGTCGCCAGCTCGCGCAGCCAGTCGGCCAGCCGCGCCTCGATCTCGCGCGCCGCCTTGCGGGTGAAGGTGATCGCCAGGATCCGCCCGGGCGCCACGCCATCGAGCAGCAGGCGGATGATGCGCGAGACCAGCAGCCAGGTCTTGCCGCTGCCAGCGCAGGCCTCGACCACCACACTGGCCTGCGGGTCGAGCGCGGCCCGGGTGTCGAACTGCGCTGCGGCGACGCTGTGGGCTGGACCGGCGCTCATGCGAACCAGTCGCGCCGGCACAGGCCGCGCGCCGCGCAATGGCGGCAAACCCGCGGCGTGCCGTGGGCCGGCAGCGGCGCGCCGTCGCGCATTGCGGAAAAGGCATCGACCAGACGCTGGTACTGGTCGGCGGCCGCCATCTGGGGGTCGGCAAGCTCGCGCGACTTGACGCTGTCATCGAGCGCGACGTAGGCCGCCTGGGTCACCGCCTCGCCCTGCAGAATGGTGTAGACCGCCAACTGCACGTCCTCGCCCGCCGACTTGAGACGGGCATCGAGCGTGGCCACCGGCTGCGTCTTGTAGTCGAGCACGGCGAGAGCGCCGCGGGCGCCGGCATCGACGCGATCGAGCCGCCCTTCGAGGCGCAGCGGCGCGCCGTCAGCCAGCTCGAAAGTCATGTCACGGCGCGCTTCGGCCAGCGAGAATCGCCACCCGACCGCCTCGCGCTCGCGCTGCCAGGCGAGATAGGCCGGCAGGCGGCGCAGCCAGCGTTCGAGCCAGCCGAGTTCCAGCGCGTTGCGTTCGATCTCGGCCGCGAAGGCTGCCCGGCTTTGCGCCTCCAGATCGACCAGCAAAAGCGCATCGTCATGATCCGCAACAACCGGATAGCGCCGATGAAAGTCGGCCAGGATCGCATGCAACCGTTCGCCGTAGTCGCGCTTCTCCAGCGCCTCGCTCACTTCCTCGCGCTCGCCCAAGCCCAGTACATGGCGGGTGAAATACTGGTACGGGCAGTCGACCAGGCTCTGGTAGCCGCTCGCCGATACGCGCTGCGGCACGTCAGCCGCCGCCAGGGCCGGCGCGGGCCGCCGCTGCGGCGCCAGCGTCGGGTCGGCGCAGGGCGGGCGGCCGCCGAGCGCGGCGCGATGCAAGTCGTCACCGAACGCGGCGCGATGGACCAGCGCCAACAATTCGACCTCCACCGCCGGCAGGCAGCGTTCGTCGGCCTGCATCGCCTGCCAGGCGATGCACAGGCGATCCGAATTCGCGATCAGCAGCGACAGGTCGTCACGCAAGCGGGCGCGCGTCTCCTCGCGGCCGGGCAAACCCAGTTCGCGCCGCACGGCCTCGTGCGACAGCAGCGCCGCCGGTTCGCCCGGCGCGAGATGCTGGCGGTCGGCGCCGATCACGATGGCCGCATCGAAATGGCGCAGTCGCGCCGCCGCCAGGTGTGTCATCACGACCGGGCTGTCGATCGAGCTGTCGCGGAACGTCGCGGCCTCGAGCTGCCGATCCAGCCATTCGCGCCATTCGGCGAAGTCCAGGCGCCGCCCGGTGCCGTCGAGTTCCGCCGCACGCGAGCGCAACAGGTCGAGCAGATCGGCACCGGCGGCATCATTGGCCAGTGCGGCCCGCGCATCCAGCGCGTCGAACACCGCCAGCAGCCGCGCGATCCAGCGCGACGGCTCGGCCGAGGTGCGGGCAAACGCGTCGCGCGCGGCGAGAATCGCGCGCGTCAGCGCCCGTGCCGCCGCCAGATGCGGCCGGTCCGTCTCGGCATCCAGCGATGCGGCCAGCACATCGAGCCCGGCGGCGATGTTGCGCCGGGCGAGATGGAGTTCGATGCCGTCGATTGCCGCCGCACGCTGCGCCGGGTCGAGTCCCGCGGCAACGAACGGCGACTTGAGCAGATCGAGCAGCGAACGGTGGTAGCCGTCGCCGGCGACCACTTCGTGCCAGGCGTCTACCAATGCGGCGGCGCGCGTGGTGGCGAGCTTCCATCCGGTTTCGTCGGCGACCAGGATGTCATCGCGCTCGAGCAGGGCGCGGGCGCGGCGGGCAGCCACGCGGTCGGCGGCGATCAATGCGATCGTCGTACGCCCCTCGGCAAGCCAGGCGCGTACCTGCAGGGCGGTGTGGCGCGCCAGCGCCTCCAGAGAATCGGCGGCTACCAGCGCGACGCGGCCGGCCAGCGAAGGCGTCGTTGCGTTGCGCAGAGCGGCGGCCCGCTCGATCAGCGGCGCCTCGACCGGGTCGGGCGGCCAGGCGGCATTGAGCACGGCTGAGGGCGAATCCGCCCCGCCGTTCGCCAGCCGGCGGTCGGGCACGAACAATTCGACCGGAGCTCGCCGCGCCCAGGCATGGAAGAACACCCGCTGGTCGGGCGGCGGCTCGCCATCGCAGACGACGAACAAGGGCGCCTGCGCACTCTGCGCCAGTTCGCCCAGGGCAAGGCAACGCGCGGCAGGCAGCGAGGGGGCGCCGTCCCGGTCGGCCAGCCACAGCGCGTGCACCAGGCGCGCCTCGAAGGACAGCGGCTCCGCAATCCCGGTGCCATAGCCTGCCGAAAGTCTTTCGGCTAGCGCTTGCTCGCCGGGCGGCAGTTCGACCCGCGCCGCGCTGAGTTCGTCGAACAGCGCAATCAGGGCATCGGCGATCTGCCAGCGGCTGTTGCCTTCGAGCATGCGCCAGTCGCGCAGCACCGAGAACAGGCGGATCTGGCGCCGCGCCGGGGTGTCGCATGCCGCGGCGCCGAGCAGCCGGTCGGCCCAGCCGGAAAGGGTGACGATGCCCGGCAACAGCAGCTGCCAACCGGCGGCCACGGCAATCGCGCGGCGCAGTTCGGGCGCCAGCAGCAGGTTGGGAAGCACCACGACGACGCCGGACAGGTCCGGCAGGCGGGCCTCGCAGGCTGCGAGGATGTGCGCGGCGCAGCGGGCGAGGAAATCTTCGCCGGGCGCCAGACGGCGCGTGGTCGGCCCGGATGGCCCGGGTTCGTGGCCGGGTTCAGGCGCCGCCATCGGCCGGTCCGGCTGGCCGGCTCAACGTTCGAGCTTGTCGAGCTTGTCGGTGATCTTGGACCAGTCGTCGGCGTCGGCCGGCGGCTCCTTGCGCTCGATGATCGGTTGCCAGAGCTTGGCCAGTTCGGCGTTGAGCGCCGTGAAATGCTGCTGGTCGGCCGGCACGTCGTCTTCGGCGAATATCGCCTCGACCGGGCATTCCGCCACGCACAGCGTGCAGTCGATGCACTCGTCGGGATCGATGACGAGAAAATTCGGGCCTTCGCGGAAGCAATCGACCGGGCATACATCGACGCAGTCGGTGTATTTGCACTTGATGCACGGTTCGGTGACGACGTAAGTCATGGGGAAAATCTCCGTTGCGCGGGAGCGGTTTCGGGTCGCGGCCGAACCTGCCGCCCGGCCAAACCAAGGTTGAAATTCAGGGACGAAACTATAGCGCATTTGCCGATTGCCGACCGGCGGCGCCCGCCAACTGCGTGGGCGCACGGCCGAGCCGGTTTGGCGGCATCTTCCCACGCCCGGGGTTTTTCGCTACGATGCACGCATCAGGAGAAGTCGAACTAGCCTGTTTTTCGTTTTTTGGACCCGCGGCACGGCACCCGCCGAATCGAAAGTCCGGATCGAATCCTCCCCGCATCCCTCTTTGTCGAACTTTCCGGCTCGTGCGTCGAGCGCATCGGGCATTCCGCAACCACTTTTGTGAGTAAGACATGAGCGAACACATTCACCACGTTACCGACGCCAGTTTCGAAGCCGAAGTCCTGCAATCCCCGACACCGGTGCTCGTCGACTACTGGGCG
This sequence comes from Candidatus Methylophosphatis haderslevensis, assembly GCA_016711925.1. Lineage (GTDB taxonomy): Bacteria > Pseudomonadota > Gammaproteobacteria > Burkholderiales > Rhodocyclaceae > Methylophosphatis > Methylophosphatis haderslevensis. The sequence continues at coordinate 73,385 of JADJSA010000010.1, read as the reverse complement.
GAGTGGTGCGGCCCGTGCAAGATGATCGCGCCGATTCTCGACGACCTGGCCAAGGACTATGGCGTCAAGCTGAAGGTCGCCAAGCTGAACATCGACGACAATCAGGGCACCCCGGCCAAGTTCGGCATTCGCGGCATTCCGACGCTAATGCTGTTCAAGGGCGGCAACATCGTCGCCACCAAAGTCGGCGCGCTATCCAAGTCGCAACTGACGGCATTCATTGACAGCAACCTCTGAACTGGCTAGATTCCGCCTATTAGAAAAAGCCGCGGTGGCTTTCCCGAGCGAATGCAATCGCATCCTCGGTCGCCGCGGGGCCTGACCAGTCAGCAGTGACTGGAGTCTTGGCCACCCCCCTCCTCCCTCTCTCGCGTTTCCCTTCACCGCGCAAGGTCGCCATGCATCTATCGGAGCTCAAATCCCTCCACGTCAGCCAGCTCCTCGAGATGGCCAATGCCAACGAGATCGAAGGCGCCAACCGCCTGCGCAAGCAGGAACTGATCTTCGCCCTGCTGAAGAACCGCGCCAAGAAAGGCGAGATCGATCTTCGGCGACGGCGCCCTCGAGGTGCTGCCCGACGGCTTCGGCTTCCTGCGCTCGCCCGACACTTCCTACCTCGCCGGCACCGACGACATCTACGTCAGCCCGTCGCAGATCCGCCGCTTCAACCTGCATACCGGCGATTCGATCGAGGGCGAGATTCGCACGCCCAAGGACGGCGAGCGCTATTTCGCGCTGGTCAAGGTAGACAAGGTCAACAGCGAGCCGCCGGAGAACTCGAAGCACAAGATCCTGTTCGAGAACCTGACGCCGCTGCACCCGACCGTGGTGATGAAGCTCGAACGCGACATTCGCGGCGAGGAGAACACCACCTCGCGCGTCATCGACATGATCGCGCCGATCGGCAAGGGCCAGCGCGGCCTGCTGGTGGCCAGCCCGAAGAGCGGCAAGACGGTGATGATGCAGCACATCGCACACGCGATCACGACCAACCATCCCGACGTGATCATGATCGTGCTGCTGATCGACGAGCGTCCCGAGGAAGTCACCGAAATGACGCGCTCGGTCAAGGGCGAGGTCGTCGCCTCGACCTTCGACGAACCGGCCACCCGCCATGTGCAGGTCGCCGAAATGGTGCTGGAAAAGGCCAAGCGCCTGGTCGAGCACAAGAAGGACGTGGTGATCCTGCTCGATTCGATCACCCGCCTGGCGCGCGCCTACAACACGGTCGTTCCCGCCTCGGGCAAGGTGCTGACCGGCGGCGTCGATGCCAATGCGCTGCAAAAGCCCAAGCGCTTCTTCGGCGCCGCGCGCAACATCGAGGAAGGCGGCTCGCTGACTATCATCGCCACAGCACTGATCGACACCGGCAGCCGCATGGACGACGTGATCTACGAAGAGTTCAAGGGCACCGGCAACATGGAAATCCACCTCGACCGCCGCATGGCGGAGAAGCGCGTCTATCCGGCGATCAACGTCAATCGCTCCGGCACGCGCCGCGAGGAACTGCTGCTCAAGCCCGAGGTGCTGCAAAAGGTGTGGGTGCTGCGCAAGCTGCTCTACAACATGGACGACCTCGAGGCGATGGAGTTTCTGCTCGACAAGATCAAGGCCACCAAGAGCAACGGCGAGTTCTTCGACGCGATGCGCCGCGGTTGAGGCGCGGTCAGGCCTCGCGGTCGGCGGCTTGCCCGCACCCGGGCGCTGCGCGCCCCACCGTGGCAGCGCCGCCACCTCTCGGCGATGGAGTTTCTGCTCGACAAGATCAAGGCCACCAAGAGCAACGGCGAGTTCTTCGACGCGATGCGCCGCGGTTGAGGCGCGGTCAGGCCTCGCGGTCGGCGGCTTGCCCGCACCCGGGCGCTGCGCGCCCCACCGTGGCAGCGCCGCTACCTCTGGCGATGGAGTTTCTGCTCGACAAGATCAAGGCCACCAAGAGCAACGGCGAGTTCTTCGACGCCATGCGCCGCGGTTGAGGCGCAGTCAGGCCTCGCGGTCGGCGGCTTGCCCGCACCCGGGCGCTGCGCGCCCCACCGTGGCAGCGCCGCCACCTCTCGGCGATGGAGTTTCTGCTCGACAAGATCAAGGCCACCAAGAGCAACGGCGAGTTCTTCGACGCCATGCGCCGCGGTTGAGGCGCAGTCAGGCCTCGCGGTCGGCGGCTTGCCCGCACCTTCGCGCGGCGCGGGTCGCGCCGCCGCGGTGCCGTTTTTCTCCAAGTGCCGAACTGTCGCACCGCCATGGTGCAACAGAAAACACCGAAGTTCCTCCGCGATGCTCTGACGCAGCGCCTCGCCGGGCGAGCCAAGTTCTCGCGCAGCCGCCGCTGGGCAAATCGCGAGCTACATGTGCGCGCGCACGTTCCTTGCATCTGATCTCGGAAGAACAATCAGGGGAGTCCCCGTGTCCATCCATGTCGCACTGAATCACGTCACCCATTACCGCTACGACCGTCCGATCTCGCTGTCGCCGCAGGTGATTCGCCTGCGCCCGGCGCCGCACTCGCGCACGCCGATCCTGTCGTATTCGCTCAAGGTGGCGCCGGCCGGGCACTTCATCAACTGGCAGCAGGATCCGCAGGCCAATTACCTGGCGCGGCTGGTGTTTCCCGAGAAGACCCACGAATTCCGCATCGAGGTGGATTTGACCGCCGAAATGTCGGTGATCAACCCGTTCGATTTCTTCCTCGAACCCTACGCCGACAAGTTTCCGTTCCAGTACGAGCCATGGCAACTGCATGAGCTTGCGCCTTACCTGGTCAAACTGCCGCTCAACGAGAAGAGCGCGCCGCGATTCGCGCGCTACGTCGAATCGATTCCGCGCTCGCCCAAGCAGAGCGTCGATTTTCTGGTCGAACTCAATCAGCGCCTGCAGCAAGACGTCAGATACCTGATCCGCCTCGAGCCCGGCGTACAGACACCGGAAGAAACCCTGCACAAGGCCAGCGGTTCCTGCCGCGATTCCGCCTGGCTGCTGGTGCAACTGCTGCGCCACATCGGCCTGGCGGCGCGCTTCGTCTCCGGCTACCTGATCCAGTTGAAGGCCGATGTGAAGTCGCTCGACGGCCCCTCGGGTACCGAAGTCGATTTCACCGACCTGCACGCCTGGTGCGAGGTGTACCTGCCGGGTGCCGGCTGGATCGGGCTCGACCCGACCTCCGGCCTGTTCGCCGGCGAAGGGCACATTCCCCTTGCCTGCACGCCGGAACCGGGCAGCGCCTCGCCGGTTACCGGCATGACGGAAAAGTGCGAAACCGAGTTCGAGCACCACATGAAGATCGAGCGGGTGTGGGAAGCCCCGCGGGTCACCAAACCCTACACCGACCAACAGTGGCAGGAGATCGAATCGCTGGGCCACCGTATCGATGCCGACCTGGTCGCCCATGACGTGCGCCTGACCATGGGCGGCGAGCCGACCTTCGTCTCGGTCGACGATCGCGACGGGGCCGAATGGAACACCGACGCCATGGGCCCGACCAAGCGCCTGCTCGGCGCCGACCTGCTGGCGCAGCTCAAAGCGCGCTACGCGCCGCACGGGCTGCTGCACTACGGGCAGGGCAAGTGGTATCCGGGCGAGCAGTTGCCGCGCTGGTCGCTCGCCTGCTACTGGCGCAAGGATGGCGAGCCAATCTGGCAGGACCCGGCGCTGTTCGCCGACGAGCATGTCGACTACCGCGTGACGCCCGATGACGCCGGCAACTTCCTGCGCCTGCTGGCCGACCGGCTCGGCCTCGATGCCCAGCACATCCAGGGCGCCTTCGAGGACACCTGGTACTACCTGTGGCGCGAACGCCGGCTGCCGGTCAACGTCGATCCGTTCGACACCAAACTCGACGACCCGCTCGAACGCGCGCGCATCGCCAGGGTATTCGGCCAGGGCCTCGACCACTGCAGCGGCTACGTCATGCCGATTGCCCGCAACCCGGGCAGCGGGGAGAGATGGCAGACCGGGCCATGGTTCCTGCGCAGCGAGCGCCTGTACCTGATGCCGGGCGATTCGCCGATGGGTTTTCGCCTGCCGCTCGATTCGCAACCCTGGGCCGCGAAGAGCGACTACCCGTGGATCCACGACCCGGACCCGATGCAGGCGTTCGCGCCGCTGCCGCTCTACCGGAGCATCCGCTATGCATTCCAGTCGCCGCGCGATGCGCTGCGGCGGGCGCCACCGGCGGGCAGTGTGCATGGCGGCGGCGATGCCGCGGCGGCCATGCGGCCGGCACGCCCGATGCGCGCCCCGCGCTATCCCGAATCCGCCGCCTCGATCACCCGCACCGCGATCTGCGCCGAGCCGCGCAACGGCGTGCTCTACCTGTTCATGCCGCCGATGGCCGCGCTCGAGGACTACCTCGAACTGGTCACCGCCATCGAGGACACCGCCGCCCAACTCAAGCAGCCGGTACTGCTCGAAGGCTACGAGCCGCCGCGCGACCCGCGCCTGGACAGCCTGCGCATCACGCCCGACCCCGGCGTGCTCGAAGTCAACATCCAGCCGGCGAACAACTGGGACGAACTGGTGAGCAACACCGGCTTTCTCTACGAGGCGGCCCACCAGGCGCGCCTGACCAGCGAGAAGTTCATGCTCGACGGCCGCCACAGCGGTACCGGCGGCGGCAACCACATGGTGATCGGCGGGGCCACGCCGCTCGATTCGCCGTTCCTGCGCCGGCCCGATCTGCTGAAGAGCCTGATCGCCTACTGGCACAACCATCCGTCATTGTCGTACCTGTTCTCCGGCATGTTCATCGGCCCGACCTCGCAGGCGCCGCGCATCGACGAGGCGCGCAACGATTCGGTCTACGAGATGGAAATCGCGCTGCGCGAGATCGACCGCCTGTGCGCCGGCGGCCAGCACGGCTGCGCGCCCTGGCAGGTGGACCGCGCGCTGCGCAACCTGCTGATCGACGTGACCGGCAACACCCACCGCGCCGAGTTCTGCATCGACAAGCTGTACTCGCCCGACGGCCCGGCCGGCCGCCTCGGCCTGCTGGAGCTGCGCGCCTTCGAGATGCCGCCGCACGCGCGCATGAGCCTGACCCAGCAGTTGCTGCTGCGCGCGCTGGTGGCGCGCTTCTGGCAGCACCCCTACGATCCGCCGCGGCTCAAGCGCTGGAGCACCGAACTGCACGACCGCTTCATGCTGCCGTACTGGATCGGGCAGGACTTCGCCGACGTGCTCGAACAACTGGCCGACTTCGGCTACCCGCTCAAGGCCGAATGGTTCGCGCCGCACTTCGAATTCCGCTTCCCGCGCTTCGGCGAATTCGCCGCCCGGGGCGTGCATGTCGAACTGCGCGCCGCGCTCGAACCCTGGCATGTGATGGGCGAGGAAGGCGCGCCCGGGGGCACCGTGCGCTACGTCGATTCCTCGGTCGAGCGGCTGCAGGTCAAGGTCAGCGGCCTCAACGATGACCGCCATGTGCTCGCCTGCAACGGCCGCGCGATTCCGCTGGCGCCCACCGGCAATGTCGGCGAAGCAGTGGCCGGCGTGCGCTACCGCGCGTGGGCGCCGCCCTCTGCGCTGCACCCGTCGATCGGCGTGCAGGCGCCGCTGGTGTTCGATCTGGTCGATGGCTGGATGAAACGCAGCATCGGCGGCTGCCAGTACCACGTCGCGCATCCGGGCGGGCGCGCGCACGAAACCTTCCCGGTCAACGCCTTCGAGGCCGAAGGCCGGCGCCTGGCGCGCTTTTTCGCCATGGGCCACACCCCCGGCCGGCTCGACCCGCCGCCACCGGAACGCAACCCGAGCTTCCCGTTCACCCTCGACCTGCGGCGCGGCTAGCCGCACCGCCCGCAGACCGGCTCAATCCCCGCAACCCCCTGCCCTGGAGACCGCATGGAATGACAATCTCCAGGCAGGCAATGCCGGGAGCCGCATGGATGCTGGTTCCTGGCCCTGCCTGCCTGCGGAATCAATATCGGTGCGGCATTCAGGCACGCGGAGATCGAAGATCGACGAGCTTCCGTACCGTGACGAAGCTTGCTCTGCCCCGATCTGTGCAAACAACTCGAACGCGGCTCCATTTCCCGGCTTCCTGACCTCATGAGGAATGGAACGGGTCAATCACAACGGGAGAAACAAGGGGAGCGACTTGCGAGCCGTCACTCGATGTGCACTTCGGCATAACCTGCGGGCGTTGCGCAATCGACGACCGAAACCACAGCATCGAGCGACTTCTGAATGCGGGGCCAACTCGTCGTTAGAAGCACAACGATGGATAGTTTGCGCGCGACCAGGTTCTGTTGATACTTGAGGTTCCGATCGGTAGTGACGAACACTTCAAACCCGGCCGCTTCGGCTGCAGAAATCAACTCGCCGTTCTGGAGGCCAGACCAACCCAACTCGTAAGCGGTTTGGACGTCGTGCCCGGTCAGCGCCTTGCGCAAGGGCGCAGGCGTGCCTTGATCGAACAATACCTTCACTCACGCCACCGCCAATGAACTCCGGGCGGCGTGCTCCAGGACCGCTTTCGCCTGCTCAAGCGTGACGCCCGGAAACCAATCGACAAACTCCTGAATTGAGGCGTCGTCTTCGAGGTTCTCGAACAGGGCGGCGACCGGCACGCGCGTGCCGCCAAAGACCCATGCTCCGCTTACGCGTTGCGGGTCACGCTCGACAGCCGGGCAGGTTGACCAATCGATCATCGCAACATACTAGCACCGACGCTGCCCAACGACGCCCGACGAAGAAAGGGACTTCCCCGTTCCGAGCCGGCGCAGTTGGGAACGCGCGCACGGCCGTGCCAGGATGGGAAGTGCGAAGTCTCATCAACTGAGTCGGAAAGGAAAAGACCATGGCGATTATTGCCGCTGGCATCGCTGTGGCCAGGTACTTTTTTGCCGTCCACGGTGTCGACGAAACCGGTCGCGCTGCGCTGGTGCGTCCGTCAGTCGCGCGCCCAAGCTGGTTGAGCTGATCGCCAGGCTGCCGCCGGATCCAGGCAGCGGGACAGGTCTTGCCTTTCCCGATCGACATTCCACCGACCGAGCTACCGTTTGACACCGCCCAAGAACTTGAGCGGCGGTAATTCTGTGCGTCTGGCGCGAATGACGCGGAGGCTCCGCTCACGCAGCGCTTCCGAACGTCAGCAGCAATGGCGGCAATGCCCTCGGTTTTGGGCGCGCTGGCCTGCGGCAGGTTGATTTCGACCGGCGGGCGGATTACGATGCGGTGCACCATAGGCCGCTGCCTGCCGGGATAGCGTGTGCGCGGCCAATAACGAATCGGGGAGGTTTTGCCATGTCGGCGCACGACAACAAGAGCCGGCGCTCGGCGTTGATCGTCGGCGCCATCGGTGTCGTTTTCGGGGATATCGGCACCAGTCCGTTGTACGCGCTGCGCGAGACCTTTGCCGGGCACCATCCGATTGCGGTGGAGCCGGCCACCGTGCTCGGTGTGCTCTCGCTCATCTTCTGGACCATCATGGCCCTGGTGAGCTTGAAGTATGTTGCCATCATCATGCGCGCCGACAACCGCGGCGAGGGCGGCAGCCTGGCCTTGCTGGCGCTGGTCACCGAGCTGACCAAGGACTCCTGGGCGGTTCGCTATGTCACGGTATTGGGAATCTTCGCCGCCGCGCTGTTCTATGGCGACAGCATGATCACGCCGGCCATTTCGGTGCTGAGCGCAGTCGAGGGGCTGGAGGTGGTGGCACCGCAGTTCAAGAGTTATGTCCTGCCCATCACCGCGGTGGTGCTGACCGCGCTGTTCTGGATCCAGCAGCGCGGCACCGGTGCCGTGGGCATGCTGTTCGGGCCGGTGATGTGCGCCTGGTTCGCGGTGCTTGCGCTGCTCGGCGTGCTCAGCATCGCGCGCGCCCCGCAGGTGCTGGCCGCGCTGAACCCGGCATACGGGCTGGAATTCCTGCTCGCGCATCCGTGGGAGAGCTCCCTCGCGCTCGGCTCGATCGTGCTCGCCGTGACTGGCGGCGAGGCGCTGTACACCGCCATGGGACACTTCGGCAAATTTCCGATCCGCCTGGCCTGGTTCGGCCTGGTGCTGCCGGCGCTGCTGCTGAACTATTACGGGCAGGGTGCGCTGCTGCTGACCGACGCTTCGGCGATCCAGAACCCGTTCTACCTGCTGGCGCCGGAATGGGCGCAAATACCGATGGTGGTGCTGGCGACCGCGGCGACGGTGATCGCCTCGCAGGCCGTGATCTCCGGCGCGTTCTCGGTGGCCCGGCAGTCGGTGCAGCTCGGCTACCTGCCGCGCATGGCCATCATCCACACCTCGCACAAGGAGGCGGGCCAGATCTACGTTCCGTTCACCAACTGGACGCTCTACATCGCCGTCATGGCGCTGGTGTTCGGCTTCCAGTCGTCCAGCAACCTGGAGGCCGCCTACGGCATCGCCGTCACCGGCACGATGATGATCGACACCGTCCTTGTCACCTTCGTCGTGCTGCTGGCGTGGCGCTGGAGTCCGTGGCTGGCGCTGCCGCTGCTCGGCGCGCTGCTGCTGATCGACATCGCGTTCTTCTCGGCAAACGCGATCAAGATCCTGCAAGGCGGCTGGTTCCCGATCCTGGTCGCGCTGGCATCATTCATCACGCTTACAACCTGGAAGCGCGGGCGGGTGCTGCTGTTTCAGGAACTCGGCAAGCTCAGCGTGCCATTCGCGACCTTCATAAAGTCGATCGGCGACGTACACAGGATCGAGCACACCGCCGTCTTCCTCACCAGCCGCAAGGACGACGTACCCGCCGCGCTGCTGCACAACCTCACCCACAATCAGGTGCTGCATGAGCGCAATGTTCTTGTCACCGTGGTGACGGCCGAAGTACCGCACGTGCCGGAGGAAGACCGGGTCGAGATCTCCGAACTGGGCCAGGGCTTCTACCGCGTGCTCGTGCATTACGGTTTCATGCAGCAGCCCAACATACCGGAGGCGCTCGAAGCGTGCGGCCGCAAGGGGCTCTCGTTCGAGAGAATGGCGACGTCCTTCTTCGTCAGCCGCGAGACCGTTGTGCCGCGGCTGCAACCCGCGATGGCGCCCTGGCGCGAGATGTTCTTCAACTGGATGCTGCGCAATGCGGTAAGCGCCACGGACTTCTTCCGCATCCCGGCGGATCGGGTGGTCGAGCTCGGAACGCAGATTGAAATCTGACGCCGCATCGGGCGGCGCGGGCCGCCGATCCACAGCATGCGCCGAATCGATGCGGACAACTCCTGCAGCGGGCTGAGCGGCGTTCCGGTGAGCGATGGGGTTTCGGGATCGCCATCTGTCGACCAGCCGATCGAGCGGCGAGGCTCTGGTTTCGCTTTCAGTTTAATCGAGCCTGGCCCCTTTTCCGTCTTTTCCGTGCTGGCAACAACTGCGCCAAAGCTTGCGTGGCGTAGCCCAGCCCTTGCTTCCAAGGAACGACTGCGTAGCCGATGTGGCCAAGGCAGTGTGGCGGCAGCGCGGTTGTGCCTCTTTGCCAGCGAAAGCCAATGCTTCCGCAGAACTCACCGCCCCAGAGCCAGCGGCGAAAGCCAGGAAGGCGCTTAACGATCGTCCCGTCCGGCAGCGTGACCGGTGGACCATTGGCTTCGCGATCCTCCATGCTCTCGATGAAGCCAAACGAGTCAGCGCGGATTCGTTCGAGTTCCTCTTGTGCCACTTCGGGGCGCAGGTTGTCCGCAGACCAGCCCTTCTCAAGCGCAGCCACGTAGCTTGGCAGATGGTGTGAACTCGGTCGAACGATCTGCATTGACGTTGATTGCGCTGCCTAACGTTTGAAATCACCGGCGCTGCGCGGCTTTATCGCGCAGCGTCCGGTGGATTGATGGGTTGGCCGTCTACGCATCAGAGGTACTGTTCGATCTCCGACTTCTTTCGGACATTCAGTGAGACACCGCCGTTCAGTGACGAGGTCTGAATTAGGCCACGATCAGCAAGCGTTTTGAGCGAAGAGTCGAACGTTAGTACGTCCTTGCAAAAGTGGTTGCTGAGTGTGTCCTTGGCAATTGTTTTCTTGCCCCAAAAGTGGCGCCGTTGGAGGCATGCGAGTATTTGCCTAGCACCAACGTCAATATCGATTTTGCGCGTAAAGCCGACAATCGAAGTGTCCAAGTTCTCAAGGATATTGTCGTAGGACTCGATGCCGAAGTAGTGACTATGAGTCTGTCGGACGGTTGCGACCTCCGACGAGCCAACAAGCACGACCTCGTATCCTGACTCAACGGGGAACATGCGTTCGTATTCGATGTAGGTCTCAACAGCGTCGCTAGCATTGCGACTAACGATGTCCCAGCTTACAAATGCACCAGCGTTCCAATCGAATACAAGAATCCAATTGTTGAGTCCGGCTGGGTTCCGACCTTCCTTCTCAGTCAGCGTAAGGATAATGTCTTCGTTAACGAAGCTATCAAAGACTTTATGCCGATCCGATTGGAGAATGATTTGTTCACACTCGCTTCGCAGCGAGTCTATACGCAGGCGTTGGTCTACAGATGCTTCGCGCCCTGCCTCAATCTCGCAGAAGACGTCGGACAGTGTTTTGAAGTACTTAATGACCTTGGAGTTGCCTTCGCTCTCCTTCAGATAGTACCCATAGATCACGGACGTGCGCTCAATGCTCTCCGCCCAATAGTGCTGGATTCTCGATCGAATCTGTAGTTCGAGAAAGATGCCTCCGCGCTTCAATATGACATGAAGCGCGCGATACCCGGTATCGTCTCGCCCCATTTCTCGGTAGTCAGTGGCGCGGTCAATGATGAACACATTCTGAGCACCGACTGAATCACGCAGATATTTGTAGAGCTTGTCTACATCGGAATTCCGATGAACAATGATTCGGCAACCGCCGATGTCCTGCAATTGCGTCAGCCGGACACTCAGGCGATTTAGCTTTCGAACTATCTGTGGCTTCCTCTTCAGACGCTGCGCGATGTAGTAAGGGGCACCATAGTTCGCGAGTAGCTGCTGGAGTTCCAGTGTCGTTTCGGAAAGCGGCTGCAAGTGCGCCTTCCGATACTCGTCCAAGGCTTCCTCAAGCTCGATGTAGTCGACCTCGTCGCGGAACTTGCCCTTCGCGAGTGCCAAACCGGCTTTGTCGATCTTTGTTCTTGATGGTAGAGCCATATGCAAATCCGATGTTAGATCAAGACGGCCAACGCACAAGCTCACCGGAAGCCCGCTTGCGGGCACTCCGGTGGAGCGCCGAGTTATGCTTCATGTCTTCGACCTCCGCGACGCTATTGGCGGGCCAACAGTTTTAAGAATTGCTACATGTTCACCTTTGCCACTCCTATGCGCCACATCAATGGGCAGAAGGCCGTGGCAGTCTGCTGCGAGTACGCTCGCGCCAGCCGCAAGTAACACACGAATAGTTTCGGGATTGCCGTGACTTGCGGCCCAGTGAAGGGGCGTATAGCCTCGATTCTCCGCTAGATTGCAGTTTGCTCCCACGCTGATCAGATAGTTGACGGCCTCGGAATGCCCCCAGGCTGCCGCACCAAAAATCGCGGTTTCTCCTGCAGAATCAATCCAGTTGACGTCGGCACCTGCTTCCACAAGCCGCTAAGTTCTACCAAATCACCCGACCACGCCGCACTATGCAGCAGCGATTCGGCTGAGCCTTCTGTCGCAGTGGGGCTGTGCTCACTCATGAGGCATAACGTAAAGTCTGGCGCCTAAACTTGACGGAATACTTTCCGACAAAAGGCCGTATAAAACAACTGTTGCTCATGAAATCCTCTTTCCATCAGTGGGTTGTCTGGATTTAGGGGGGCCTAAAGATGGATGGGCCGGTTTCATCGCCAGCCCGCGTAGGGCGCAATCGATATTGCGCCGAATGAAATTGCGCGGTGCAATGCGCTGCGCTTATTGCACCCTACGGGTCCTGAGCGGCGTGCCGGTGAGCGATGGGGTCTCGGGATCGCCATCTGTCGACCAGCCGATCGAGCGGCGAGGCTCTGGTTTCGCTTTCAGTTTAATCGAGCCTGGCCCCTTTTCCGCTTTTCAGACGCCCGGAAAATTTCGAGTTTTAGAATTGTCTCGGGCGTTATTGATAACAGCTCGTCAGTAATTTCCGATAATGGATCGTAGGTCATGATTGTCTCTTTGATGCCCAACGTAGAAGTCACCGGCGCTGCGCGGCTTTATCGCGCTGCGTCCGTGTGGACTGCTGGGTTAGCGAAACCTTGCACGGAATACATCACATCAATTGATTGACTGGGGGGTTAGCGAGTCAGTGTTAACCTCCGGCACACCGATCAATTGCTCCGCGCGGGCATATTCGGAAATTAGTTGTGAATCATCAATCTTTCCTTGCTCATAGAGCGCTAGAGCAGTATTCAAGAGTTTCCAGCCACCCCACAAATCACCGAGCTTCTTTTGAAGCTGAAATGCCGATATGTAGCTCACTGAGAGCGCTGCTATCGCACCAACAATTCTGGTGCCAAGAATTCCGAGTTCTTCCGTAAAGACGGCAACACAAACGGAAGAGGTGACAGCGCAGAATCCGAAAGCAAGAAGGGCAAACTGGGTTTGCTTGGCACTTCGAGCCCAATCCTGATGGCACTTCAATATCCTAGGGGGAATTATTACATCACTCATTTTACTCTCCAAGAGGGTCAATCGAAATGAAACGCTAACGTAAAGTCTGGCGCCTAAACTTGACGGAATACTTTCCGACAAAAGGCCGTATAAAACAACTGTTGCTCATGAAATCCTCTTTCCATCAGTGGGTTGTCTGGATTTAGGGGGGCCTAAAGACGGATGGGCCGGTTTCATCGCCAGGGCCGGTTTCATCGCCCACCTACCCGACCAACTGCGTGGGAAGATTCGCCCGATGTACTACAGCCCGCGGACCGCGCAGCCGTATGTGGATTGAATTAAACGACTTATCGGGCACGATGGCAAGCGCCATCCGCTGAAGATGGGGAACACCCTGCCCTGCAAGCCGCATGGAATGGCGCTCTGCGGGCAGGCATGGCCAGGTGCCGCATGGATGCTTGCTTCTGGCGCTGCCGGCCTGCGGCGGCAATGCGGACGCGGCACGCAGCATGCCGGTCGCACGGCGCGACGGTGGGCGGCGCGGTTCGATCGGCGACGAGGCGGGCGCCGTCTTCCGGCGATTGATATTCCACGGGGTACACGGCACGATGCGCGGACGACAGCCGTTCGCCAACCCGTGTTCCTGCGCCTTCATCATGAGCGATCCGATCCTGCTCGATCTGCCATTTGTCATCGAGACCGAGCGCCTGACGTTGCGTCCGCCGCGCGCGGGCGACGGGCCGATGGTCTTTGCGGCGGTGACGGAATCGCTGCCGGAATTGCGGCGCTTTCTCGCCTCGCTGCCGTGGGTGGGCGCCCGGCAGAGTATCGAATCGTCCGAGATTTACTGCCGCACGTCGCAGGCGAATTTTGTCGCGCGCAGGGATTTTCCGTTTCTGCTGCTGGAGCGGGCAACCGGCGAACTGGTCGGCGCCTCGGGACTGCACCGTGCCGACTGGGCGACGCCGAAGGTCGAAGTGGGTTATTGGGGCCGCACCTCGCGCGCGGGCAACGGCTTCGTCAGCGAGGCGGTGCTCGCGCTGACCCGATTCGCATTCAGTGAGTTGGGGATGGTGCGGGTCGAACTCATCACCGACGAGTCGAACGAGCGCTCGCGCCGGCTCGCCGAGCGCTGCAATTTCCAGCTCGAGGGCACGCTGCGCAACGACCGGCGCGCGGCCGACGGCGTGCTGCGCAGCACCTGCATCTACGCGCGGCTTGCCCCGGCAGCGGAAGCGGACGAGGGCGAATTTTGAGCGGCGCATTGGCGAAGTGCCGCGCCCGGCGCGCCGCGACCGCCGGCCGGCTGGTCGGCATCGCCGCGGGGGCCGTGCTGTTTCTGGGCACGCCGGCGGCGCAGGCTTTCGAGCTGACGCCGCTGCCGACCCGGGCCGAGCGCCGCGAAGCGAAGAAGATGTCCAACATCGTGTTCCGCCTGCGCTATCCGCTGGTGGAGTTTGCGCTGCATTCGTTCTCGACCCCGGTGCATGAGGCGATTACCCAGGCGGCATTCGACTGCGACGGTGGTATCGACACCTGCACCGACCTGGATCTGGACTACGCCGAAAGCGGGGTGATTGCCGGCGTGCGCTGGAACGACGACCCGCCGTTCCAGTTCGGCGACGGACAGGGGCGCTACACCGGGTGTCCGAATTCGCGCACCTCGACCATCAGCTTCGCCCTGCGCACGCAGTGCTGGTACAACCATTTCAAGGATGTCGCCGCCATTGCCGAGGCCAATCCCGAGGCGTACACCGGCGGCAGCGGCACCATGCTGGCGCGCAGTCACTTCGGCGATCTGCAGTTTCTCCATGCGATGGCCCCACGCGTCGGCACCCCGGCGCAGGACACCAAGGCGAAGATCATGATGTGGGCGGAATTCGCCTGGCGGGTGCAGAGCGGCGGGGCGGATTTCATCACCGCGACCACGCGCACCGGCGCGGTTGCGGTGGCGGGATTCCAGGATCATTTTCCGAAGAAGGAAGAGCGCTCGGTTTCCGACCTGTTTACCGTCGGCCGGCCGTGGCTGCGTCACCAGCTCGACGACATCGCCTTCGGCAGTCTGCTGCACATGATCGAGGACAGTTTTGCCGGCGGGCATGTGGCGCGCGGCGGTACGCCGGCGGCCGGTTGCGCGGCGGCGCCGATCGTCGCCTTCCACACCTACGCCGGCCAGGACAAGGCCGCCCACAAGCTGCATGACGGCATCGACCGCGCGCGGACCAGGACCAGTCTGATCGAGGTGCTGCGCGAACTGGTCGGGCGCCGCGATGCCAAGCAAAGCTGGAGCGAAGTGCGGCCGTACCTGGATGAGTGCGTGTTCCGCCTTGCCGACGATGCGGTCGACGCGTCAACCGCGATCGACGACTGACCCGCCGCACGCCCCGGCCGCGGCGCATCCGCTTCACCCCCACCCCGCCGCAAGCCGCATGGAATGGACTTGTCCAGGCAGGGCAGCGCCAGGAGCGCCATTCCATGCGGCTTGCGGCGAGGCGGCATTGCCAGAGCGCCGGTTCGTGGCCCGGCAAGCGGATCGGCCGGGCGGCCCGGCCCCAGCGGACGCCCGCGCCGCCACCGGCGAGCGTCATCCTGCCAAGCCGCCGCCGATGCGTCCTTCATTGCCGCTGGCGGGCACCTGCCAAGTGTCAATAAGCTTTTCGGCCGCATGGATCGATCGACGATCGCGCTCAAGGAACGGCGATTTCAGTCGTTGAAATCGCAACGAGTGGGTTGCCGGCGCATCGGGCCACGCTCGGTTTGGGTGATTCGATCAAGATTTCCAGGAGGATTTGAAATGCTTCGTTCCGTCAAAAGCTGGCGCTCGCTCGCGCTGTGCTTTTCGCTCGCGCTTGCGCTCCCGGTCGCCGCGGCGACCTCCGCCGATGTCAAGGCGGCGATCGGTCCGGTCCGCGATTCCCTGATGACCATGCTCAAGAATGCCGACAAGCGCGGGCCGGATCAGCAGGCGCTGGTCAAGTCTTCTGCCGACAAGGTCAGCAATCTGATCAAGGAACTCAACGTCGCGGCGGACAAGAAGGCCAAGCTCGACGAGATGAAGAAGAGCTGGGCGGACTTCAACAAGGTGCGGGAAGCCCAGGTCGTTCCGCTGATTATCGCGGGCAACACCGCCGACGCGGAAAAGCTCGTGACCGGCGAGCAAAAAGAGCGGCTGATGACCATCATCAAGCTGTGCGATGAACTGAAGTAGCGTGCGACACGGTCCGGACCAGGGCGCGGCCGCTGCGGCGGTTGCGCCACGGCCGGGCTCATGCTCGTGGGGAGGGAGATGGTGTCGCTGTTGAAAACCGGATTCGTTCGGTCGCCGAAACTCGGCTCGATCGGCGCGAGAATCGCACGATCGTCGCTGCAGGCGAAAGTCAGACTGTTGACCTGGATGATCGTGAGTGTCATGGGCGTGGCATTCCTGATCAGCCTGGTGTGCGCGGTGTTCGCCATTTCCCAGCGCCCGCACATGCTGCGCCATCAGGCGGACGCACTGGCGACCCAGCGGCTGCTGATGGGATTGCAGGACAGCATGAGCGCCATGGGCGCGTTCATGACTGCCCCCGACGAGAAGACCTGGCAGGCCTACCAGAACCAATTCACCACGCTGACCAAGGGGCTGGAGCGGCTGAAGGGCGAGGTCGATGACGAATCGGTGAAGTCCGAGATCGAGGAATTCCTGTCGTTCGATCTGTCTCTGGTTACCTCGATCCAGGAGGAGATCAAGGCGAATTCCCTCCAGGGCCAGCGCGAACAGGCACTGCGGTCCTTTGTCGATGGCTATCTGCCTGCGGTCACGAAGATTCGCAACACCCTGGGCAACACGGTCGAAATTACGTCCAGGAACGTAGGCGGCTCATTTGCGCTGGCGCTGCGCGCGATCACCATCGGGACTTACGCCGCTTGCCTGATGTTCGCCCTGGCGGTGGGTCTGTCGGCATGGGTCGCCCGCCGGCTGAGCGAAATGATCGGCCGCCCGCTCGAAGGCGCCGTCACCTCGCTGCTCGAACAAACGCAGGAGACCCAGGCGACCGTCGGCCGCCTGTCGACATCCGTCGTCGCCTTGCAGGACGTCTCGCGCGCCCAGGACGAGGCGCTGGTTCGCGCGCACGATTGCTTCGATGTGATCGGCAGGATTGTCGACAAGAACAACACCTCGGCCGGCCATTCCGACCGGATGGTGCAGGAAGCGACGCGTGCCATGGGCGCCAGTTCGCAGTCGATCGAGCGTCTGGATGGTGCCGTATCGGCACTGGTGCAGGGCGCCCACGACATGGCCGCGGCATCGCGCGACACCCAGCAGGGGATCGTGAAGATCGGCGGGTGGTTCCGCGAGATTGCAGACAAGAACAAGGTCATCAACGAGATCGCCGCCAAGACGAAACTGCTGGCGCTTAACGCCGCAGTCGAGGCTGCCCGGGCGGGCGCGTCGGGATCGGGGTTCGCGGTGGTGGCCGAAGAGGTGTCGCGTCTTGCGCTGGTCAGCGACAAGGCAGCCAGAGAGATCAACGCGATGGCCGCCGATGCGAGGAGCCGGCTCGAAACGCTGGGACTGGAACTCAAGTCGGCCATCGACGAGCGAACCGTCAAGCTGGAGCGGCAGATCGAACTTGGTCAGACCGATCTGGCACAGACGCGGGCACAGTTGAACGCGACGGTGCGGCTGGTGGGCGAACTTTCTGCCTCGTTGTCGGACATTGCGCATTCGTCGAGCGATCAGGGCATGCAGTTGACGGCGATCACGGACATGTTCCGCGAACTTGCCGACGTCGGTCGTCGCGGCGCGATGTCGACGGCCGCGGTCGCCCAGGCGAGCGAAGCGCTGGCGCAAAGCGAACAAGGGATGCACCGGATCGTTGCCGAGGTTCGGCGCGTCACCGACGGCGCCACGGCCGGTGATACGACGCCAGCGCGGCCGCTCGGCGCAACCCAAGCGGCGCAGCCGGCAACAGGCAGCGGCGCATTGCGGCAGCCAAACCCGCTGCCTTCCTGATCGACAACCGGCGCCGCCGCCACGGGCAGCGCCTTCACCGATGCACCCGGGCGGCTGACGGAGCCGATTCGTGCCGGACCTCGCGGCGCGGGCGGCGCTTTCGCGTGCTACGCTTCGCGCCGCGCCGGCCTTCGCTGCGCAATCGGCGCAAGCCATCGACGCCGCAAGCCGATTGGCCGGTGGCCGCACGCGGCGAACCGAAGCGATGCAACGCATCGAGCGCACGAAACATGGTTAAGCTGAAGCCGGGGCGAACAGCCTGTGCCGGGTTTGCGCCGGCAGCCGAATCCATTGCGCGACGCCGAGAACGATGAACACGACGGAAATCTTCCTGATCGCGATGGCGATCATTTTTACCGCCCCGTACCTGATATGGCGGGTGGGCAGGACCGACTACTACGCGCCGCTGGTGGTGGTGCAGATCATTGCCGGCATTTTGCTCGGGCCGGGCATTCTCGGCAGCGTCTTCCCCGACTATTACCGTTTCATTTTCAATCCGGCGGTCGTGCAGTCGCTCAACGGCATCGCCTGGTGGGCGGTGATGCTCTTCGTTTGCATCGCCGGCGTCGAACTGGATTTGCGCAAGGCCTGGGCGCACCGGCGCGAGACCAGCATCACCGCCGGGCTGGCGCTGATCACTCCGATGTCGTGCGGCTGCCTCGCCGCCTTCGCGCTGCTGTTGTACGACGGCTGGATCGGGCCGAACGCGTTTGCTTGGCAGTTCGTGCTGGGTGTCGGGATGGCCTGTGCGGTGACTGCGCTGCCGATCCTGATCCTGCTGATGGAAAAGCTGGACATCCTGCGCCAGCCGCTGGGCCAGCGCATTCTGCGCTACGCCAGCTTCGACGACATTGCCATCTGGGGCGTGCTGGCGCTGATCCTGATGGACTGGCAGCGCGTGGGCAGGCAGGCCGGGTTCCTGCTGGCGTTCGCGCTGCTGGCCTTCGCGTTCCACAAGCTGATGGCCTGGTTGGCGGAACGCGACCGGTGGTACGTCGCGCTCATCTGGCTGACCGTCTGCGCCTTCGGCGCCGACTGGGCCGGGCTGCATTTCATGGTCGGCGCGTTTCTGGCCGGCGCGGTGATGGAGGGCGAGTGGTTCGATCAGGAACGCATGGATCTGCTGCGCCACCACGTGCTGCTGGTGATCATGCCGGTATTCTTTCTGAGCACCGGCCTGAGAACCAACTGGACAGTGGGCGGCGGCGCGGTGTTCGCGGCGGCGGCAGTGCTGCTGGCCGCCTCGGTCGGCGGCAAGCTGATCGGCATCCATATCGCCGGCAGGATTCTCAAATGGCAGCCCGGCGAGGCCTCGATCATCGGCTGGCTGTTGCAGACCAAGGCACTGATCATGATCATCTTCGTCAACATCCTGCTCGACAAGAAGATCATCTCGAACGAGGCGTTCACCGCGCTGCTGCTGATGGCGGTGGCCAGCACGATGTTGACGGTGCCGATGGTGGCGCCGAAGCTGGCACGGATCAGGGAACTCGTCTCCCGGGCGAACTGAACCCGCGGTCGCGGCGCACCCGGCGGGCGCGACGGGTGGCGGCCGGCCGCCGTTGACCGCTGCGCCAAGTCGCCCGCGTGGCGCTTGCCTCGGGCGGTGCGCGGCCGGTTCCGGCCGAGGCACTGCGAAACACCTGCCTTGCAGGCCGCATGGAATGGCGTTCTACAGGCAGGCAAGGCCAGAAGCCCCTATCCACGCGGCCTCTGGCCATGCCTGCCGCGAGCGCCTTTGCCGGCGGGGTTCTGCGGGCGACGGCGCAAATTCGTGCAGGACTTTGCGGGGCGAACCGCGGCTGCGCGTGCTACCCTTGGCGCCGCGTTGCCCGATACCGATCCAATTCCATTCCATGCCCCGGCAGTTGCTCGCCGCCTATCCCCAGCAAGGGCCGCACTTCGACGAAATGCTCGAGGCGCCGCTCAAGCCGCGTTCGCACTGGCAGCGCCTGTTCGAACATCTGGTGAGTGCGCCGGCCAACCGCATGCGCAACACGCTGCAGTCGGTGGAGCGCCAGGTCTATGAGAACGGGATCACCTACAACGTCTATGCCGATCCGCAGGGCCTCGAGCGGCCGTGGGAACTCGACGTACTGCCGTTCATCATCTCGCCGGACGAATGGAGCACGCTGGAAGCGGCCATCGCCCAGCGCGCCACCCTGCTCAACCGCATCCTGGCCGACGTTTACGGGCCGCAGGATCTGCTGCGCGAAGGCCGCCTGCCGCCAGCGCTGATCCACGGCCATTCGGGCTTCCTGCGTCCGGCGCGCGGCCTGGACGCGCCGGACGGCGTGCTGCTGCACATGTACGCGGCCGACCTGGCGCGCTCGCCCGACGGCCGCTGGTGGGTGATCGCCGACCGCACCCAGGCGCCTTCGGGTGCCGGCTATGCGCTGGAGAACCGGCTGGTCATCTCGCGCGTCTTTCCCGAGCTGTTCCGCGATCTCAAGGTGCAGCACCTGGCGGATTTTTTCCGCACGCTGCGCGATTCGCTGGCGCACTGGGCGCCGCACGACGACGAAGCGCCGCTGATCGTGCTGCTGACGCCCGGCCCCTACAACGAAACCTATTTCGAGCATGCCTACCTGGCGCGCTACCTGGGCTTCCCGCTGGTCGAGGGCTCGGATCTGACGGTGCGCGACGGCTGCGTCTGGTTGAAGACGCTGACCGGGCTGCAGCGCGTGCACGCCATCCTGCGCCGCCTCGACGACGACTTCTGCGATCCGCTCGAACTGCGCAGCGATTCGGCGCTGGGCATCGCCGGCCTGACCGACGCGGCGCGCCGCGGCAATGTGCTGATTGCCAACGCGCTGGGTTCCAACCTGCTCGAATCGGGCGCGCTGCTGGGCTTTCTGCCCGGCCTGTGCAAGCATCTGCTGGGCGAGAAGCTGAAGATGCCCTCGGTCGCGACCTGGTGGTGCGGCGAGCCGGCCGCGCTGGAAGAAGTGATCGAGAATCTGGACACCCTCGTGATCAAGGCCGCGTACCCGCAAATGCGCATGAATCCGCTGTTCGGCGAAGACCTCAACGACAAGAAGCGCAAGGAACTGGTCGCGGCGATGCGGGCGCGGCCGCACAACTATGTGGCGCAGGAACTGGTGCGCCTGTCCCAGGCGCCGGTGTGGGATCGCGAGCACCCGCGCCGCCTGCAGGCACGCTCGATCGGGTTGCGCGTATTCGCCTGTGCCAGCCCGAACGGTTACGTCGTCATGCCGGGCGCACTGACGCGCGTTTCCAGCGCCGACGATTCGCGCGTGCTGTCGATGCAGCGCGGCGGGTCGAGCAAGGACACCTGGGTGCTGTCGAATGCGCCGGTATCAAACTTTTCGCTGCTGCGCCGGGCGATCGGGCCGCAGGATCTGGTGCGCAGCGGCTCGAACCTGTCGTCGCGGGTGGTCGAAAACCTGTTCTGGTTCGGCCGCTACGCCGAACGCTGCGATGCCACCGCGCGCCTGCTGCGGGTGGCGCTGGGCCGGCTGATCGACGACACGCCGGCGCGCCACGATACCGAGTGGCCGGCCATCGTCTCGCTGTGCCGCGCCCGGCATTTGATCGATCCGAAGGCCGAGGCGCTCGACGACGCCGACATCGAGAAAGCCCTGATCGCGGCCACCCTCGACGAAGCGGTGCCGCGCGGTCTGGCGGCCAATCTGCGGCTGCTGTTTCGCGTCGCCTTCCACCTGCGCGAACGCCTGTCGCTCGACAACTGGCGCACCCTCAACCGCCTGATGCAGGAAATCGCGCGCCAGGCCCAGCGCGGCGCCTCGCTCAGCGAAGTGCTGGCGCAGCTCGATCGCAGCGTGACCACCCTGATGACCCTGGCCGGCTTCGCGCTCGACGGCATGACGCGCGACCAGGGCTGGCGCTTTCTGTCGATCGGACGGCGTCTCGAACGGCTGCACACGATGAGCCTGACGCTCGCGCACGCGCTGGCCCAGGCCGGCACCGGCATCGAGAGCGATCTCGATTGGCTGCTCGAAGTCGCCGACAGCATCATCACCTATCGCTCCCGCTACATGGCGCGCCCGGAATGGTTGCCGGTGCTCGATCTGCTGGTGCTCGACGAATCCAACCCGCGCTCGCTGAGCTTTCAGTTGTTCGGCCTTTACGACTTTCTCGAACGGCTTGCCGAAGCCTTCGGCCCGTGCGAGCGCGAGTTGCTCGAACCGCCGATCGAACGCCTGCGCGCGCTCGACGCGCTGCGCGACCTGCAGCCCGGCGGCGCGGCGTTGCCGGCGCTGCTGGCCGACCTGCAGAGCCTCGCCCATACGCTGTCGGATCGCCTGACCATGCGCTTCTTCAGCCATGTCTCGCAGTACCGGCAGGCTTTCTCGCACTAGATCGGCGCATGAACCATCTGAGCTATCGGGTCGAACACGTCACCCTCTACGAATACGCAACGCCGGTGACGCTGTCGCAGCAGATGCTGCACCTGACGCCCCGTCCCCTGCCCTGGCAGCAGTGCGAAACCCACGCCCTGGCGCTCGAACCGCAGGCCGCCGAGTATGTCGAGCGGGAGGATTTTTTCGGCAACCGCATCGTCCAGTTCGCGGTGCGCACGGCGCACACCGAGTTGCGCGTCAGCGCCGATTCGACCGTCCATCTGCGGGCGCGCTGGGAAGGGCTCGAGGTGGAATCTTCCCCGGCCTGGGAAAGCGTGCGCGAGCGCCTGCACGACGTCACCCGGCCGCCGCTGCTCGACCCCAGCCAGTACCTGTTCGAATCGCCGCATGTCGAACTGGCGCCGGCGCTGACCCGCTATGCGGCCAAGAGCTTTCCAGCGCAGCGGCCGCTGCTGGCCGGCGCGCGCGATCTGATGCAGCGCGTGTACCGGGATTTCGAGTTCGACGCCGAGGCGACCACGGTCGCGACGCCGCTGGCCGAAGTGATGGCGCTCAAGCGCGGCGTCTGCCAGGACTTCGCCCACCTGATGATCGGCTGCCTGCGCGCGCTGGGCCTGTCGGCGCGCTATGTGAGCGGCTACATACTGACCGAGCCGCCGCCCGGACTGCCGCGCCTGGCCGGCGCCGACGCCTCGCACGCCTGGGTATCGGTGTTCTGTCCGCAAAGCGGCTGGGTCGATTTCGACCCGACCAACAAGCTGCTGCCCGACCTGGAACACATCACCGTCGCATGGGGACGCGATTTTTCCGATGTCACGCCGATGCGCGGCGTGATTCTCGGCGGCGGCGGCGAGCAGGAACTCGATGTCAGCGTGACCGTCACGCCGCTGGGCGTCGCAAACCACGCCGCGCGCGACGATTCCGACCAGCCCTTGCCGTAGCCGCGGCTTTTTGCGACAATGATCGGGTTTCCAAGGGCGGCCACAATCACCGCCCGCTCGCCATGATGGCCACGACAGGGACCGCACCATGAAAGCCGACATCCACCCGAAGTACGACAACGTGCAGGTTACCTGCAGTTGCGGCAACAGCTTCACCACTCGCTCGACGGTCACCAAGCCGCTGCACATCGAAGTGTGCTCGGTCTGCCACCCGTTCTGGACCGGCAAGCAAAAGATCGTCGATACCGCGGGCCGGGTCGAACGCTTCCGCCAGAAGTACGCCAGCAAGGGTTCGGCCGCCACCTGATCCGGCTGCGGGATCGACTCAGCAAGGGCAGCCACGGCTGCCCTTGCTGTTTGTTGCGCCGCGACGCCATGCCGGATGCCGGGTTTGCCGCGTCGGTCCTTGCGCTAGAATCGGGCGTCGCCTGACCCCGCTGCAGTCGTAACCCCGCGGCCCGCCGCTGCCATGCCGATCGCCCAGCCCCAATCACGCCGCCTGCAGTTCGCCTACCCGCCGCGCGGGGCGCTGCTTGCCGCGACGGTGCTGATCTATCTGCTGCTCGGCGCGGTCGGCCACGATCCGTGGAAGGGCGATGACGCAACCCACATCGGCGTGATCAAGTCGATGCTGGATACCGGCGACTGGCTGGTTCCGCAACTGGCCGGCGAAGTCTTCACCGACTACCCGCCGCTGTATTTCTGGATCGGCAAGCTCACCGCGCTGGCGCTGGGCTGGCTGCTGCCCGCCCACGACGCCGCGCGCATGGCCAGCGTGGTCTGCGGCGGCGTTCTGTTTGCCGCTCTCGCTGCCTGCGCCCATGTCCTGCTCGGCGTGCGCGAGGGCAATGGAATCGGTGCCACCGCGGCGATCATCGGTGTGGGAACGCTGGGCTTCCTGGTGCCGTTTCACGAGGCGCAGCCGATGCTGGCAGTGCTCGCTGCGCTGACCCTCGCCTGCTATGGTCTGGCAAAGGCAATCGAATCGCCCTGGCAGGGTGCGCTGCTGTTCGGTGGCGGCCTCGGTCTGACCCACCTCGCAGGCGGCTTCAACAATCTGCTCTACGTCGCCCCGCTGGCGTTTCTCTTGCCATTGGCATCGCCGGCCTGGCGCGAGCGGAACATCGCGCTGGCACTGCTCGGTGGATTGCTGCTTGGCGGAGTCATTTCGGCCACCCATACGCTGGTCCTGATGACGCTCGACCCGGGCGCGCACGCGGTGTGGCTGCAGCACGAACTCGACGATCTGGCGCCCAAACCCGAGGTCGGCACACGCCTGGCGAAACTCGCATCCACGATTCCCTGGTTCGCCTGGCCGGCGCTGCCGCTTGCCGGCTGGTCGCTGTGGGCCGAGCGCCGCAATCTGCAGTCGCCCGCGGTGGTGCTGCCGTTGCTGACTTTTGCCGTGGTGCTGGCGAACATCGTGGTCACCGGCGGCACGCGCGCTGCGCTGCTGCTGCCGCTGGTGCCCCCGCTGGTCCTGCTCGCCGCCTGCCGAATCGGCGGGATGCGGCGCGGTCTGGCCAATGCGTTCGACTGGTTCGGCATGATGAGCATGACATTCTTCATGTTCCTGGTGTGGGTCGGCTACGTGGCGATGGCGACCGGCTGGCCGCCTCGTCTGGCGCGCCAGGTCGTGCGTCTGGAACCGGGTTTCGAACTGCAGTTCTCGCCCCTGGCCCTCACGCTCGGGCTGCTGCTGAGCGCCGGCTGGCTGGCGCTGATCCTGGCCGGCGCCCGCGCAAGCGCGCGCGGCGCCGTGCATTGGGCGGCGGGGACGATGGTCTTCTGGGCGCTGGCGATGATCCTGTGGATGCCGTGGATCGACTATGGCCGCAGCTACCGCCGGGTATCGGATTCTCTGGCCACGGCGCTCGCTGCGCAGCCGCCCGGCTGTATCGCGGCGCGCAATCTGGGGGATGCCCAGCGGGCCTCGTTCTACTATTTCAGCGGCATCGTCACGCAGCGCGAAATCAGGCCAAATGCGCTACCATGTCGTCTGCTGCTGGCGCAGCAAACCGGCCGCGGCGTCGAGACCCCCCCGGGCGACACATGGCGCAAGGTGTGGGAAGACCGCCGCCGCGGAGACCGCAACGAAATGTACCGACTCTATATCCGCGACTGATACCGTGAACCAATCCATTTCCGACAGCGCCGCGTGGCGCGCCCTCGAAGCGGCCGGGCAAAGATTGCGGCCGCAACACCTGACCGACCTGTTCGCAGCCGATGCCACGCGCTTCCAGCGCTTTTCGCGGCAATTGGGCGACCTGCTGTTCGACTTCTCCAAGCAGCGCATCGATGCGGCCGCCCTCGGCGCGCTGCTCGATCTCGCCAAGGCCCGCAATGTCGGCGACGGCATCGCCCAGCTCGCCGGCGGCGAGATGCTGAATTTCACCGAGGGCCGGGCGGCTCAGCACATGGCCCTGCGCGCGACGACCCCGGTCTTCGTGGCCGGTGCGGACGTGTTGCCGGAAGTGCTCGGCACGCGCGCCCGCATGCGCGAGATCGCCACCGCCCTCCGCAACGGCGAGTTGCGCGGCGCGCGCGGCAAGGTGATTCGCCATGTGGTGAATATCGGCATCGGCGGTTCGGATCTCGGCCCCCGCGTGGCGGCGCGCGCCTTGAGCGCGGTGGAGCCCGGCGCGACGCGCGTGAGCTTCGTCGCCAACATCGATCCGTTCGAACTCGATGTCGTTCTGGCCACCGCGTCGGCCGATGAAACCCTGTTCATCGTCGCCTCGAAGACTTTCACCACCCAGGAAACGCTGACCAATGCGCAAGCGGCGCGCGCCTGGCTGCAATCGCAACTGGGCGCAGCGACCGACCTGGCGCCGCATTTCGTCGCGGTCAGCAACAACATCGAGGCGGCGCGCGCCTTCGGCATCCCGGCCGAGCGCTGCATCGCGCTGCCGGAATGGGTCGGCGGACGCTACTCGATGTGGTCGGCAATCGGTCTGTCGGTGGCCTGCGCCATCGGCTGGGAAGGTTTCGAGCAACTGCTGGGCGGCGCCCGCGAGGCCGACAATCACCTGACCAGCGCGCCGCTCGAAAACAATCTGCCGGTGCTGATGGCCCTGCTGGGAATCTGGAACACCAACTTCCTCGGCTGCGGGTCGCATGCCGTTCTGTCGTATTCGCAGCGCCTGGCCGATCTTCCCTCCTACCTGCAGCAACTGGAAATGGAAAGCAACGGCAAGCGTGTCGACCGCGACGGCAACCCGCTCACCTGCGCCACTTCGCCGATTCTGTGGGGTGGGGCCGGCACGGTGGGCCAGCACGCGTACCACCAGTTGCTGTACCAGGGCACGCTGACGGTGCCGATCGACTTCATCGTGCCGGTCGGCAACGACGCGCCGGCACAACGCATGTTGATCGAGAATGCGCTGGCGCAGAGTGCCGCGTTGATGCAGGGGCGCAACGAAGCGCAGGCTCGCGCCCAGCTCGCCGCCTCCGGCAAGCCGGAAAGCGAGATCGCGCGGCTCACGCCGCATCTGCTCAGCCCGGGCAACCAGCCGAGTTCGACCCTGCTGTTCCCGCGCCTGACTCCCCATGCGCTGGGCCGGCTGATCGCGCTCTACGAACACAAGACCTTCGTTCAGGGCTGGATCTGGGGCATTAACAGTTTCGACCAGTACGGCGTGGAACTGGGCAAGCTGATGGCGCGGGCATTGGGTGGCGGCAGCGACAGCGCGCCGCCGGACGGTTCGACCGCAGGCCTGCTGGCGGCGATCCGCACGATGCGCGGGTAATGAAAATCCCGAGGCGCGTTTCAACGATACGTTGAAGCGCGCGCTCTCCGGTCGGGGCAGACTGTGGTCACCGGGATGCGGATTCCCTGCACCCGGAACTTTCAGTGCGACAGGAGAGACGCAATGGACTGGGAAACACCGTCTGCCGCAGACATGCGTTTCGGCTTTGAAATCACGATGTACATCGCCAGCCGCTGATGCGGTTGGGGATCGCCCGTCGCCTCACCGGCGGGCGGTCCCGCGCCGACTCAAAGCTTGAGGAAGTTGTCGCGGTAATACCTGAGTTCGGCGATCGATTCGTAGATGTCGGCGAGCGCCTCGTGCTTGCCCTGCTTGGTGAGCCCCTTGGCGATTTCCGGCTTCCAGCGGCGCGCCAGTTCCTTCAGCGTCGACACGTCGAGGTTGCGGTAGTGGAAGTAGGCCTCGAGCCGGGGCATGCCGCGCGCCATGAAGCGGCGGTCCTGACAGATCGAATTGCCGCACATCGGGCTGGCGCGACTGGGCACGTGCTGGGCAAGAAACTCGATCATTCGCGCCTCGACCGCCGCTTCGTCAAGCGCTGACGCCTTGACCTTGTCGATCAGTCCGGAGCGGCCGTGGGTTCCCTTGTTCCAGGCGTCCATGGCATCGAGCACCGAATCGGGCTGATGGACCACAAGCACCGGCGCCTCGGCAACGGTTTCGAGCTGGCCGTCGGTGACGACGAGCGCCACTTCGATGATGCGATCGCGGTCCGGATCGAGACCGGTCATCTCCATGTCGATCCAGATCAGGTGGTTCTGGTCCTGTGCCATAATCGTCGCAACTGGAAAAGGCGTCATTCTGTCATAGATTGACCAATCCGCTTCCCCGACCGTGTACTCCATGTCCTCTGCCGCATCCAACCTTTCCGCCGTGTTCATCGCCGTCCTGGCGGCGACCACGCTGATGCGCATCTGGCTCGGCCTGCGCCAAGTCGAGCACGTTTCGCGCCATCGGGAAACCGTACCGGCAGCCTTCCGCGAAGTCATCGAACTCGCCGCCCACCAGAAGGCCGCCGATTACACGGTGGCGCGCGTTCGTCTAGGCTTGCTCGATGTCGCCGTGAGCGCGCTGCTGGTTGCCTGGTTCACCATCGGCGGCGGCCTGCAGTGGGCGTTCGACCTGTGGAGCGGCGTGCTCCATCCCGGCGGCTATGCCCATGCGCTGGCGTTCATCGGCACGGTTTCGGCAATCGGCTTCGTCGCCGGCCTGCCGTTCGTGCTCTGGCGAACGTTCGTCATCGAGGAGCGTTTCGGCTTCAACAAGATGACACCCGCCTTGTTCGTCGCCGACCTGCTCAAGGAAACCCTGCTGGCGCTGCTGATCGGCGCCCCGGTGCTGGCCGCCGTGCTGTGGCTGATGGCGCACATGGGCAGCCTGTGGTGGCTCTACGTCTGGCTGTTCTGGCTGGGCTTCAACCTGCTGGTGCTGCTGATCTACCCGAGCTTCATCGCGCCACTGTTCAACAAGTTCTCGCCCTTGTCCGACGACTCGCTCCGGCAGCGCGTCGAGGCGCTGCTGGCCCGCTGCGGCTTTCGCGCGAGCGGCCTGTTCGTGATGGACGGCTCGAAGCGCTCGGCCCATGGCAACGCCTATTTCACCGGCTTCGGCGCGGCCAAGCGCATCGTCTTTTTCGACACGCTGCTGGCAAAGTTGTCCGCGCTCGAAATTGAAGCGGTGCTGGCGCACGAACTCGGTCACTACAAGCACCATCATGTCTGGCAGCGGCTTGGCGCGATGGGGCTGGCGAGCCTCGCCTTCCTGGCGCTGCTCGGCTACCTGATCGAGCGGCCGTGGTTTTTCCATGGCCTTGGCATGACATCCGAGGGCACCGCCTCGGCGCTGGTACTGTTCATGATCGCCATTCCGGTGTTCGTGTTTCCGCTGTCGCCCCTGATGAGCGGCTGGTCGCGCAAGCACGAGTTCCAGGCGGACGCCTATGCCGCACGACAAACCCGCCGCGAAGACCTGGTGACCGCTCTGGTCAAGCTGTACCGCGACAATGCGTCGACCCTGACACCCGATCCGCTGTACTCGGCCTTTCGCGATTCCCACCCGCCCGCGGCCGCCCGGATCGCGCACCTGCAGGCCGCAGCAACGCAGCCGGCCGCACTGGTGGCCCACGCCTGAGCATTTTGACGCGATCGGTCGAGGGCACGATCGTCGCCGCATTCGGCCGGCATTACGAGATCGTCCTCGCCGACGGGAGCCGGCTGTCTTGTTTTCCGCGCGGCAAGCGCAGTCTGTACGCCTGCGGCGATCGGGTGGCAATCGAGGCTCGCAGCGCCGATCAAGGGGTGATCGCCCGGCTGCTCGAACGCCGCAGCCTGCTGTTCCGGCGCGACGAATGGCGCGAAAAACTGATCGCCGCCAACGCCACGCAAGTCGTGCTCGTGGTCGCCACCGAACCGTCGTTCTCCGACGAACTGATATCGCGCTGCATCGCCGCCGCCGAAGACCAGGGCATGAAGGTGGCGATCGTGCTGAACAAGATCGACCTCGAGGCCCAACTCGAAAATGCCCGCAAACTGCTCGGGCCGTTCCGGCGGCTCGGCTATCCGGTCATCGAAATCGCCGCGCGGCGCGATGCCGGGGCAATACGGGCACTGCTGTCGAACGAGACCAGCGTGCTGGTCGGGCAAAGCGGCATGGGCAAATCGACACTGGTCAATGCGCTGGTCCCGCATGCCAATGCGCCGACCCGCGAACACTCGACGGTGCTCGATACGGGCAAACACACCACCACCTGCACGCGGATGTACCGGCTCGATGCGGCCTCGAATCTCATCGACAGCCCGGGCCTGCAGGTGTTCGGCCTTGCCCGGCTGTCGCTGGGCGGGCTCGAGCAGGCATTCGTCGAAATGCGCCCGCTGCTGGGCCGCTGCCGTTTCCGTGACTGCCGGCACCTGTCGGAACCCGGCTGCGCGGTGATCGAAGCCGCCGGTCGCGGCGCAATCGACCCGCGACGGCTCGATCACTTTCGCGCGTTGCAGCACGAACTCGGCGCCGGCTCCAGGACGCGATTCGGCGGCTAGCACCGGCGTCGCAAAGCGCGGCGCTCCACTCGGCACCTTGTGCCTAGTCCCTTTGCCCGAATCGCTGGCCGGATCGGCCTGCTATCCATAGCTCACGTACTGTCGATTGCAGGCTGCGCCGGGATGGCTCCCCATATCCCGAACGAATTTGGCGCCCGCCCAGCAAATCGCCGGACGGCCGCCGCTTCAATCAATTTAAATCAAGGAGCAAATCATGAAATTCACATTCGCCGGCCGGCTGTTATTCTCAGTCGGTCTCGTCGCAATCGTAGGCGCGCCATCGTAAGCGTCCACCGCGACCACCTGTACTCATCGGTTGAACTCGTGCGATGTTGTCGCCTCTTGCGAAGGGGCGACGAATGGCGAAGAGACACGGACCGGCTTACTGGCGAGAGCACATTCAAAACTGGGTTCGAAGTGATCTGACGCAGCGCGAATACTGCGCGAACAACGGACTGAGCGAGCGAGCGTTCCATCGCTGGCGCAGTCGGGAGAAGCAGACCATCGCGGCGGCAAAGTCATCGCTGACCCTGGTGCCGGTGAGCGTGGGCAAGGCGGAAACGGGTAGCGTCGTGCGCCTGCGCAGTCCGGATGGTTGGGAAATTGAGTTGCCGGGTAGCAGTGTCCCGTTGCTGGTCGAGTTCTTGAAACAACTGTCATGATCCCGAGCCCGCACCAGGTCTGGCTGGTTGTCGAACCGATTGACATGCGCGCCGGCATCGACGGACTGTCGCAGCGCATACAGAACACGCTGGGACGCTCGCCCTGCGATGGCAGTGCCTATGCCTTTCGCAACCGGCGTCTGAATCGGCTCAAGCTTCTGGTGTGGGATGGCACCGGCGTGTGGCTGTGTCATCGGCGCCTGCATCAGGGACACTTCATCTGGCCGCGTGCCGACACCGCGGTCTTTACCCTCAGCGCTTTGCAGTGGCAATGGCTCGTCAGCGGGGTCGATTGGCAGCGACTCGAAGCGCCAGCGCCGGCGCACTGGCGGGTCTGAACCGGGCCACGAAGACCTGCAAGAAGAATCTCGGCAAATATCGCTGAAAGGCCCTGTGCATGCGGCTCTTCGGCCTGTTCCAGAGTATAATATCGGCATGAATTTGGACGCTGAACTGGCCCGCCTGAATGCCACGCCCGCACTGCCGGATTGGGTACTCGGCACCGTTCAGAAGCTCATCGACCAGGCACAAGAAGAAGCCGAAGCGCTTCGGCTGAGCGAACTAATCACCCGCCGCGACACCGAGCTTCACGCCGCCAGGATCAAGATCGAAGCCCTCACGCTGGAGCTCGCGCACCTGCGCCGGATGCGCTTTGGCGCGCGCAGCGAAGCCTTCTCGGCCGAAGCAGGCGATCTGTTCCAGGAGACGCTGGCCAGCGATATCGCCGCCGCCCAGGCCGAACTGGCCAGGAAACAGGCCGAGGCCGCAGCGACCAGCGAGCCGCAGGTGCCCCGCACGCCTCGCCTGCGCGCCGGCCGTCAGCCGCTCCCCGAACATCTACCGCGCCTCGAGCACCGGCATGAACCGATCTCCTGCACCTGTGGGCGCTGTGGCAAGGAACTGGTCAAGATCGGCGAGGACATCAGCGAACAACTCGATGTCGAGCCGGCCCGCTTCTTCGTGCATCGGCACATCCGCCCGCAGTACGCCTGCCGTGCCTGCCAGACAGTGTCAGCCGCACCGATTGCGCCGGCCGTGATCGACGCGGGCATGGCGGCCACGGGGCTGCTGAGTTGGGTGGCCATCAGCAAGTTCCTCGATCATCTGCCGCTGTACCGGCTCGAGCAGATTGCCGCGCGCGATGGGGTCACCCTCTCGCGTACCACGATGGCCGAATGGGTGGGACGGATCGGCGTGGCCCTGCAGCCGCTGGTCGATCGCTTGACGATGCGGCTGCTCGAACGTCGCGTGCTGCATGCCGATGAAACACCGGTCAAGCAACTGGACCCGGGTCGAGGCAAGACCAAGCGCGCCTATCTGTGGGCGTACCGGAGCAACGTGCTGGAGACGGGTCCGCCGATCGTGGTGTTCGATTACCAACCCAGTCGCGCCGGCGCCCATGCCCAAGCGTTTCTCTCGGGCTGGCAAGGCCATCTGATGGTCGATGACTACGCTGGCTACAAGGCCTTGTTTGCCGACGGGCTGACCGAGCTTGGCTGTATGGCCCATGCGCGCAGGAAGTTCTTCGATCTGAATGCCGCCGAGCCCAATGCCATTGCGCAGGAGGCGTTGCGTCGGATCGGCGCCTTGTATGCCATCGAGGCGCAAGGCCGCGACATGGATGGCGTGGCACGCACGCATCTGCGCCAGGACCAAGCGCAGCCGCAACTCCAAGCCATGCACGATTGGTTGCTGCGAACGCGGGTGAATGTGGCCAATGGCGGGGGGCACGGCGAAGGCGATCGACTACAGTCTGAAGCGCTGGCCAGCCTTGAGCCGGTATGCCAGCGACGGAAGCCTGCCGATCGACAACAATCCGGTGGAGAACGCCATCAGGCCGATCGCTATCGGCAAAAAGAACTGGCTCTTCACCGGATCCGAGCGCGCTGGAAAGCGGGCTGCAGCCATTCAGAGCCTGCTCTACACTGCAAAGCTCAACGGGCTCGACCCGGCAGCCTGGTTGCGCGAGACCCTGGAAAAACTGCCCACCTGCCCGAACAGCCGAATCGATTCGCTGCTGCCGTTGCGCACCCCAGCCCTACAGCACTGATCGCCGCACATCAAGGTGGGCGCGTTGCGCGCTTACGCGCCATCGGCGCTCGCCGCAAGACAGCAATCCGAGTTTTCGCCGAAGGCATGCCGAGGGTTGCCGGGTCACGCGGAACTCAAGGCGGCCCTGATTGGCGCCGTCGCAGACGAAACCTCGGGACTCAACCTGCATATGTGGGGCAGCATAGTCGCGCGCGACGGCACCGTCTGCGCGGTGGCCTTCTCCGGCGAAGACAGCGGCTCGCAATGGCCGGGAAGCCGGGTGATTTCCGCACAGAAAGCCAATTCCGCCAACGCATTCAGCCTCTCCAACACGCAACTGAATGGCTCCGGCACTCCCGGTCTAGCGCTGTCTACCGCGAACCTCTACACGGCAGTGCAGCCGGGCGGCAGCCTTTACGGCCTGCAACACAGCAACCCCGTCGACACCGAAGCCGCGTACGGAGGCAGATCGGCGTTCTTCGGGACGGCGTGGGATCCGATGGTCGGCACCCGCATCGGTGGCGTCAATGTATTTGGTGGCGGCCTCGCGATGTATGCCGCAGGCGGCAAGATCGTCGGCGCCGTCGGCGTCTCGGGCGATACGTCGTGTGCCGACCATCGCATCGGCTGGCGGGTTCGCCACAACCTGGGTCTCGACTACCTGAGTACGATCGGCGGCGTGAGCGGCGATGCAACCCGTCCCGACGACATCGTGTTCGACATCGGTCTCGACGGCAAGAGTGCCGGCGGGTTCGGGCACCCTGAATGCCTCAATACCGACAAGGGCGCCCTGCCGGCAGTACGGTAGCACGGGGATAGTCAAGCGGACCGGCGGTGCTCGCTGCTCCGCCGGCTCGCTTACTTCTACGGCAGCCAGTCGGGGTCGGGAAGTTCGGTGAACGCCTGGCGCAGGCTCTCGCCCCAGCGGCTGCGGATCATCCTGAAGTAGGCATTGTCGGCATCGATGTTCTTGTGCGAATGCACTCGCAGCTCGTCGGTGCGCACACACACCAGATCGAGCGGCAGCCCGACCGACAAATTCGAGCGGATGGTCGAATCCATCGAGATCAGCGCGCACTTGGCGGCTTCGTCGAGGGTGGTGCCGCGCTGGATCACGCGATCGATGATCGGCTTGCCGTATTTCGATTCGCCGATCTGGAAGTACGTCGTGTCCGGCGTCGCCTCGATGAAGTTGCCCGGCGCGTAGACGCTGAACAGGCGCGGCCGCTCGCCCTTGATCTGGCCGCCGATGATGAACGAGGCATGAAAATCGATCGAAAACTCCTGCAGCGCGTCGGCATCGCGCCGATGCACCTCGCGCACCGCGTCGCCGACGCAGCGGGCGGCCTCGAACATGTTGCCGACGTTGTGCAGATTGCGCTCGCCGGTTTCGCTGCCCAGGCGTTCCTTGAGTATGCTCACCAGACTCTGCGAGATGGCGAGATTGCCGGCCGTCATCAGCACGACGATCCGTTCGCCGGGGCGCTCGAACAGGTGCATCTTGCGGAAGGTGTTGATCTGGTCGACGCCGGCATTGGTGCGCGAATCCGACAGGAACACCAGTCCGGCGTCGAGCAGCATGCCAATGCAGTAGGTCATCGCAAGTCTCGTGGTGGGGTCAAGCGGCGCATCATAGCTGCGACGGCGCGTTGCGACAACCTGCCGAAACGCCTTGCGGGGGCCGATTCCGTCTCCCGGGGATGCCTGAAGACCCAGTATCCATGCGGCTTCCAGGGCATCGCCGGGCACCCGGACGGGCGCTGCGGCGGCCCGCTGCACCGTTCAATCGGCGAGCACGGGCACCAGGAAGTCGCGCGCGATGCGATTGCCCAGGTCGTCGGTCTTGCCGAGGAAGGCGGTCAGGTAATCGTGCAGGCCGACATCGAAAATGTCCTCGATGCGGCCGAAACGCAGCGATGAATGCAGTTCGCCGGCGCGCCGCTGGGTTTCGCCCGACTGGCTGTTGGCCACCAGGCAGAGGTTGGTGTAGACCTCCTTCATGGAGCGGGCCAGCGAACGCGGCATGTCGGCCCGCAGCACCAGCAGCTCGGCCACCCGGCGCGGCGTGATCAGATCACGATAGACCTTGCGATAGGCGGCGAAGCCGGAAACCGACCGCAGCAGCGCGCTCCACTGGTAATACTCCGAGGCCGCGTCGCCTTCCTTGGCACCGAGTTCGATCGCCTGGTACTTGACGTCCAGAATGCGCGCCGTGTTGTCGGCCCGCTCGAGAAACGAACCGAGCCGGATGAAGCGGAAATCCTCGTCCTGCAACATGGTTCCGACGGTGACCCCGCGCGACAGGTGCGAGCGGTGCCTCACCCACTCGAACATCTCGCCGATGTCGCTGCCGAGCACCTTCTCCGGATCGAGGGCACGGAACTCGAGCCAGGTCGCGTTCTGCATCTCCCACATTTCGGACGTGACGCTGCCGCGAACCGCGCGGATGTTCTCGCGCGATGCATACAGGCAGGAGTAGATGGACGACGGATTGTCGCGATCGAAAACCATGTAGCGCACGACCTTCTCCGGCGTCACGCTGCCGTGCCGTTCCTTGTAAGCCTCCTGCAGGCCATTGACGCCAAGCACCGCGCCCCAGCCCTGCTCGATTTGTTCGGGCGTCTGCGGCAGCAAGGACATGCGGAAATTGACATCGAGCATGCGCGCGACATTTTCTGCCCGCTCCGTGTAGCGCGCCATCCAGTACAGGTGATCCGCGGTACGCGACAGCATCTCAGTTCTCCAGCACCCAGGTGTCCTTGGTGCCGCCGCCCTGGGAGGAGTTGACCACCAGAGAGCCGTCGCCCAGGGCGACCCGCGTCAGGCCGCCCGGCACCATGTTTATTTCGCGCCCCGACAGGACAAAGGGGCGCAGATCGATATGACGCGGCGCCACGCCGGATTCGACGAAGGTCGGGCAGGCCGACAGCGCCAGTGTCGGCTGCGCGATGTACTTCTCCGGCGCGTCGATGATGCGCTTGCGGAACTCCTCGATCTGCGCCTTGCTCGCAGCCGGGCCGATCAGCATGCCGTAGCCGCCGGAGCCGTGAACTTCCTTGACTACGAGTTCCGCCAGATGCGCCAGTGCGTACTTGAGATCGTCGGGTTTGCGCAGCATGTAGGTCGGCACGTTGTTGAGCAGCGGCTCTTCGCCGAGGTAGAAGCGCACCATCTCGGGCACGTAGGGGTAAATCGACTTGTCGTCGGCAACGCCGGTGCCGATCGCATTGCACAGCGTGACGTTGCCGCTGCGATAGGCCGAGAGCAGGCCGGGCACCCCGAGCTTGGAATCCTTGCGGAACACCAGCGGGTCGAGAAAGTCGTCGTCGATGCGGCGATAGATGACGTCGACACGGCGCGGCCCCTGCGTGGTGCGCATATAGACCACGTCTGCCTTGACGAACAGATCCTGGCCTTCGACCAGTTCGACCCCCATCTGCTGGGCGAGAAACGCATGCTCGAAATACGCGCTGTTGTAGGCCCCGGGTGTAAGCACCACCACCACCGGCTCGGCCACGCCTTTGGGCGATACGGTGCGCAGACTGTCGAGCAGCATGTCCGGATAGTGCTCGACCGGCGCCACCGAATAGCGCGCGAACAACTCCGGAAACAGCCGCATCATCATCTTGCGGTCTTCGAGCATGTACGACACGCCCGAAGGAACACGCAGGTTGTCTTCAAGCACGTAGAACTCGCCCTGCCCGGCACGCACGATGTCGACGCCCGCAATGTGCGCATAAATGCCGTTCGGAACGTCGAGACCCTGCATTTCGGGGCGGTACTGCGCGTTCTTCAATACGTGCTCGGCCGGGATGCGTTCGGCCTTGAGAATCTCTTGGTCGTGATAGATGTCGTGCAGAAACAGGTTGAGCGTCTTTACCCGCTGGCGCAAACCGGCCGACAGCGCCTTCCACTCGGTCGCCGGCAGAATCCGCGGCACGATGTCGAACGGAATCAGCCGCTCGGTGCCTTCCTGCTCGCCATAGACCGCGAAGGTAATGCCGACCCGGTGGAACAGCGTGTCGGCCTCGGCCCGCTTGCGCGCGACCCGCTCGGATGGTGTGTCGCGCAGCCAATCGGCAAAGCCGCGATAGTGCGGACGAACCATCCCGTCCGAATCGACCATCTCGTTGAAGAAATTGCCCGCCATGTCACTCCCGTTGTTGCGCCGATGCACGGTCGGCTGCGCTTCTGATCATTGTCGAGTTAGCGATAAGCATGCCAAGGCTTGCGACCGGGTTGCGCCGTCGTGAACGACCGGTTTCGGGCTGTTCACGATGCCGCGTCGCACCAGTGCGGTGCAGCCACAGCAGTTTCTGGTGCAGCGTGCCCCAAAGCAAAACGCCCCGCGAAGTGGCGGGGCGTCAGCAAACTCACAGCGGATCGATCAGAGGCGTTCGATAATGCCGGCGATACCCTGGCCACCACCGATGCACATCGTGATCAGGCCGTACTTCTTGCCGGTGCGCATCAGTTCGTAGACGCACTTGACCGTCAGAATCGCGCCGGTGGCGCCGAGCGGATGGCCCAGCGCAATGGCGCCGCCGTTCGGGTTGACCTTGGCCGGATCGAGTTCCAGTCCCTTGGTCACGCACAGCGCCTGCGCGGCAAAGGCTTCGTTCGATTCGATCACATCCATGTCGGAGGCCTTCAGGCCGGCGCGCTTGAGCGCCATGCCCACCGCGGGGATCGGGCCGGTGCCCATGATCGACGGCTCGACGCCGGCAACCGCGTAGGAAACCAGTCGCGCCAGCGGCTTGAGGCCGGCCTTGGCCGCAGCCGACGCTTCCATCAGCACCACTGCGGCAGCCGCGTCATTGATGCCGGACGCATTGCCCGGGGTGACCGAGCCGCCTTCCTTCTTGAACGCCGTCTTGAGCTTGGCCATGCCCTCGACGCTGGCATCGGCACGGATGTGCTCGTCCAGAACGAACTGCACCGGACCCTTCTTGGTGGTGATCTCGATCGGCAGGATCTGGTCCTTGAAGTGGCCGGCCTCGGTTGCGCGGGCCGCCCGCTTGTGGCTCTCGACCGCGAAGGCATCCTGCTGGTCGCGCGAAATGCCGAACTTGGCTGCGACGTTCTCGGCGGTCACGCCCATGTGCACCGTCTCGAAAGGATCGGTCAACGCGCCAACCATCATGTCGAGAATCTTGGTGTCGCCCATGCGGGCGCCCCAGCGCGCGGCAGGCATCATGTAGCCGCTGCGGCTCATCACTTCGACGCCGCCGGCCACGGCGATATCGGTGTCGCCTAGCTGGATCGCGTTGGCAGCGGTCACGACCGACTGAAAACCGGAACCGCACAGCCGGTTCAGGGTCAGCGCGCACGATTCTTTCGTCATGCCGGCATTGAGCGCCGCGACGCGGGATACGTACATGTCCCGCGCTTCGGTATGAATCACGTTGCCGAAAACCAGATGGCCGATCTGCGTCGCGTCGACCTTGCCGCGGGCGATCGCTTCCTTGACCACGCGCGAGGCGAGGTCGCACGGCGTGAAATCCTTCAGGGTGCCGCCGTAATCGCCGATCGCCGTGCGCACTGCACTTACCAGAACCACTTCCCGCTTGTCTGCCATATTCATTCCCTCCGTAATGTTTCTCTCAATGACCCACCCAGCTCGATACCCAAAGCAGTGCCAGCAGAAGCAGGAACAGCACCAGGGTACGCCAGATCAAACCTGTTGCGCTTTGCATGAAATCGGCATCGGCGTCATCGCCTAGCCCCATCTCGGGCCGTTCCACGACCTCTCCTGTTTCGTGAAGCGGCATGCCGAGACGAACCCCCAACGCGCCTGCACCACTTGAAAGAAGTATACCGGATGCGAGGTCGGACCAGCGCGCCGCCTGCGTGCGCCAGCAATAGATCGCATCCTCGAAATCGCCGACGATGGAAAAGGCGATCGCCGTGCAGCGCACCGGCAGCCAGTCGATCAGCTCGAATGCGCGGCGCGAGAATACCCCGAAAGCGCCGAACTCTGCGTCGCTCCTGCCGCCCCAGTCGGCCGCCAGGTGATTGGCCAGCCGGTAGAGCACCGCACCGCTTGGCCCCGGCATCAGAATGAACCAGAGCACCACCGCGAAGACATGCCGATGCGAGGCCAGCAGCGCCTGCTCGATCGAAACCCGGGCAAGTTCGGACGACGACAGCCGGTCGGACAGGCGACCGCGCCACGAACCGACCCGCTCGCGCGCCTGTTCCAGCTCTCCGGCCTGCAAGGCATGCTGCGTCTCGGTGAAGTAGTGACTCACCTGCCGAAATCCCATGGTCAGGTAGAGCACCAGAATGTTCCAGGCCAGCGCGAGCAGGGGTTGTACCAGGTACAGGATGTAGTACACGAACGCGGCGACCATCACCGGGGGCACGACCGCGACCAGCCAGCCGACCGTTCCATGGTGAACCTCGCCAGCATTGAAGCGCTGCTCGAAGAACTGCGCGTACCGGGCCACCCATCCGTTCGGCGCCCAGACCGATTCCGGCAGCGGGCGCGCCTGTTCCAGCAGCAGGGAGACGATTAGGGAAAGGAGGGACATGCGGCAGAACTTGATTCGCGCAATCGCACGGTTTTCGTGCATGGTTATCGTGCTTTGCGTCGCAAGATACCACAACAGTCCTGCGCGCCGGACTCCCGCGCCGATGCGCACGGCGGGGAAGCGCCCGGCTAGGGCGCGGTCACATCCTGGCGGCTGTCGAGAAAGCGGTAAAGGCTGACCAGCATCCCCGCAGTGGCGCCCCAGATGAAGTAGTCGCCGAACGGCATCGCCCAAAACTCGCGCATGCTGCCGCGAATTTCCAGACGGTGCCGGCGGTGATTCGCCGGGTCGAGCAGGAAATCGAACGGCACTTCGAACACCTCGGCAACTTCGAACGGATCCCGCGTGAGTTCAAACGGCGGACTCACCAGCGCGACCACAGGCGTCACCTCGAATCCGGTACCGGTGTGGTAACGCGGCAGTTCGCCGAGCACCTCGACATGCTTGCGGGCAAGCCCGATTTCTTCCTCGGTCTCGCGCAGCGCGGTCATGATCGGGGAATCGTCGGAAGGCTCGCGGCGGCCGCCGGGAAAGGCAATCTGCCCCGGGTGATCATGCAGATGTTCGGTGCGGCGGGTGAGCAGCACCGACAGGTCGCCGTCCCGGTCGACCAACGGCATCAGCACCGCGGCCGGGATTCGCCGCGTCGGCTCGCCTTCCTCGACGACGTCGGGCCCGACCGGCACTTCGGTGAAGTGGCGACGCAGATGATCCGCCGAAATGCGGCTGTCGATTCGCGCTGGACCTTGCCGATCCGTCATGCCGCGACCTCAGTAACGCCGGCGCAGGGTCATCGTCTGCCCGTCGCGCCGCATTTCCATTCGATTGAGAAAACTCATCCCCAGCAGGGCGACTGGCATGTCATAAGCATGGACCAGCGCCTCCACATCGGCGACCGCGATTTCGCCGATCTTCAACGACGAAATGCGCGTCTTGAAGGCCTGCGCGGGGCCGTTTGCCGTCATCGTCATCACCGGCTCGCCGCGCCGGAAATCGACGCCGGCCCGCGCCGCATCCGAAGCGCCGAGCGAAACCATGGTTGCCCCGGTATCGACCAGAAACCGCACCGACGCGCCATTGACGATGCCGCCCGTGACGAAGTGGCCGCGGGCGTCAGCGGTCAGCGTCACGGCACCGCCGCCTTCCGGTCCGCCCTGCGAGACCGCCTGGTCGCCGATGCCCAGGCGGTGTCGCTTGCCATCGATCTCCACGGTCGCAAAATCGCCGTCGATCGAGATCAGCCGCACGCCTTCGGGCGTCTTGGCACCGATGCCGATCGTGCGCGGCGCAGCGCCATTTACGACCAGCACCGCCTTGCCGGGAAACAGTCCGGCCACCGCGACGTCGGCCGCCGCCGCCGTGCCCGACGTGGCAATCAGCAACAATCCGACCGAGCAAAAAAATTTGTACATGTAACCGGTGCCGGCAATGCCCAATACATGGGGGCAACGTCCGATTTTGCCACAGCCGCCAATAGGCCCGAAATAACGGTTTCACGGACCCGCTTGCGGCAAGCTGCCGCAGGGGCCATCATTCAGGCACACGAAGAGATCGGGAATTGACCCGCCATCAGAAGGAGACGAGGGATGCCGCAGACCCATGCCACTCTCAGCGCCCTGCCGGCGCTGCCGGAAATCCGCCAGGTTGGCGCGTTCACGGCCCTGTCCTGGGTCAAGCAAGGCGTGCGCGACATGCTCGCCAGCCCGCTGGCCAGCCTGTTCTATGGCTGCTGCCTTTCCGCCATGGGCTACCTGCTGTTCTTTTACACGCGGCAAGAGGTGAAATACATGGCCGCTCTGACCTCCGGCTTCACGCTGGTGGGGCCGGTCGTCGCGATCGGCCTCTACGACATCTCGCGCCGCGTCGAACGAGGGCAGCGCGTCGATATCGGCGCAACCAGCGTCGCCTGGTTCCGCAACGCCAACCAGGTGGGCATCCTGGCGGCCATCCTCGGCGGCGTGCTGTTGGCCTGGACCGGTGCCGCACTGACGATATTCGCCGCCTTCTACGGCAGCGAATCGCCCAGTCTGCAGCAGTTCATCGCCGACGTGATTGCCTTTAAGTACATCGGGTTCATCGTGATTTACACGACAACCGGACTGATGTTCGCGCTGGTGGTATTCGCGCTGTCCGCGATTTCGCTGCCCATGCTGCTCGACCGCGATTGCGACGCCCTGACCGCCGTGCGGACGAGCATGCTTGCGGTGGCGCGCAACCTGCCGGCGATGGGTGTATGGGGCGTGCTTATCACGCTGCTGACGATGAGCGGACTATGGACGCTCTATCTCGGCCTGATCGTTGCCATGCCGATCGTCGGCCATGCCAGCTGGCATGCCTATCGCGACATCGTTGCCGACCAGTCAGCCGATCGATAGCGCGCTCAGTCGCGGAAATTGCCGAACTGCAGCGGCGTGTCGGTGATCGATTTCTTGACCAGCGCGATCGCCTCCTGCAGGACATCGCGCTTGGCGCCGGACACCCGCACGGTGTCACCCTGGATGCTCGCCTGAACCTTGAGCTTGCTGTCCTTGAGCATACGCACGATCTTCTTCCCGAGTTCGACTTCGACGCCGATCTTCAGCTTCACTTCCTGCTTGGACTTGTTGCCGCTGACTTTCTGCGCGGCCTGGCGATCCAGGCAGCGTACATCGACGCCGCGCTTGCCCAGCTTGCCCGTAACCACGTCGTAGACCTGATCGAGCTTGAAATCGTCGTCGGCGAACAGGGTCAGCAGCTTCTCCGCCAGTTCCACCCGCGCGTCCGACCCCTTGAAATCGAAGCGGTTGGTGATTTCCTTGTTCGCCTGGTCGATCGCATTGCGCAATTCGACCTGATCGACTTCGGAAACGATATCGAAAGACGGCATGGCACCCTCCAGACGGATTCAGCGCAACGGCGCAATGCAGGAATCGGATTGATAGTCCCAACGGCCGCCGCCGTCAATACAGCGGCCGACCGCCCACCATTCGCGCACGCCCGGATAGACCATGGCGACGACGGCAGCGGCCAGCGCCAGCACCAGCGCGATCACGACCGCCCGCACCGCATCACCCGAAATGGCAGACGTAATCGAGCATCTCCAGCGTCTCGATGTCGAAGCTGGAGTTGCCGGGCACGGCAAACTGTTGCCCGGCCGCATAGGTCTTCCACTCGCTCTGCCCCTTGAGGCAAACGCGGCAACTGCCGGCATTGAGTTCCATGATTTCCTGCGCGCCGGTGTTGAACGTGAGCTTCGAGGGGAAGATGACGCCGAGGGTCTTGCGCGTTCCGTCCGCGAAGATCACGGTGTGGCTCACACATTTGCCGTCGAAATAGACATTGGACTTCTTGAGCACGCTGACATTGTCGAACTGCACCATGGAATCTCCGTTTGTGGGGGCTACAAGCCCATGAATTTTTGCATGATGGTTTTGGCGATGAAACCGATCATGCCGAAGCTCAACACGAAAAACAGCACGATCGTCCCGAACTTGCCGGCCTTGGATTCCTTGGCGAGGTTCCAGATTATCAGCAGCATCCAGACCATCAGCACGGTCAGGGACAGGGGCAGGCCGATGGCCTCGATTTCTTCCGGGGAAAAACCGAACATGGGGGCAGCGTGTTGGGGAGTTGCAGCAACAATGAAAATAGCGTGAACCGCCGGCGCCGGGGCTGATCCAGAACAAGAATTCGCGCGCCGGCATCCCGCGGGCCGGTGGCTCCGCGCAGCCGGGGGCGGGATTCCCTAGGTTTCCAGCACGTAGCTGCCCGGTGCGGCGACCAGTTCGGGAAAGCGGCTGTCGAACGCCGGACGCGCCGCAACCAGTTTGCCGGCCTGCGGTTTGAGCCACGCCATCCAGTCCTCCCACCATGAGCCCGGGCCGGCCGGCGTGCGCTCGAACCACGCCTGGGCGGTCTCGGCGCGGTGGGCCTGCGAGGCGCGGAAGGTGCGTTTGGGCGGATCGACCGGCGGATTGACAATGCCCAGAATGTGGCCGGAGGAACTCAGCACGAAGCGCTTGGGCGCCACCACGAAATGGGTGATGCGGAACGCCTGCTGCCAGGGCGCGATATGGTCGTCTTCGGCGGCGACCGCGTAGAGCGGCTGGACGATGGCTTCGAGATCGAGCGGTTGCCCGGCAACCACCAGCGCATCCTTCTGGATCAGCCGGTTTTTCAGGTACAGCTCGTTGAGGTACCAGGTGTGCATCGCCGCGGGCATGCGCGTGCTGTCCATGTTCCAGAACAGCACGTCAAACGGCGGCAGCGCTTCGCCGTACAGCCAGCCATGCACGACGTAGTGCCAGATCAGGCTGTTGGAGCGCAGCAGGCGAAACGCGGTCGCCATCTCGTGGCCGTCGAGAAAGC
The DNA here is from genome assembly GCA_016711925.1 of Candidatus Methylophosphatis haderslevensis. GTDB lineage: Bacteria > Pseudomonadota > Gammaproteobacteria > Burkholderiales > Rhodocyclaceae > Methylophosphatis > Methylophosphatis haderslevensis. Next base: position 30,241 of record JADJSA010000010.1, on the reverse strand, counting down.
CGCGCTGCGTCATCATGCCGGTCAGGTAACTGATGCTGGCCTCGTCGATGAACACCTCGATGTCACCCGGCTTGTGGAAATCGATCATGGTGGTAAACGTCGTCCAGTGCGCGACCGGCATCGCCGATTCGCCGTATTGGCGGTTGGCCCAGGCCATGTACATCGACAGCGCGGTGCCGCCGATGCAGTAGCCGACCGCATGGACCTGCGGCACTCCGGCGTATTCGCGGACGACGCGCACGATGGTGTCGACACCCTTGATCAGGTAGTCGTCGAAGGTCGTGTCGCGCATCGATGCGTCGGGGTTCTTCCAGCTCGTGATGTACACGTCCAGCCCCTGGTCGACCAGCCAACGCACCATGCTCTTCTTGGCGTTCAGATCGAGCACGTAGAATTTGTTGATCCACGGCATGATGAAAACCACCGGCACGGCATGGACTTTTTTCTGCGTCGGCGCGTAGTGGATAACTTCCAGCAACTCGTTGCGGAAGATCACCGACCCGGGTGCGGTCGCGATGTTGACGCCGACCTTGAAGCGGGTGGGGTCGGTCATGCGGACCTCGCCTGCCGCCATGTCGGCGAGGAAATTGCGCATGCCGTCGACCAGGCTCTGTCCGCGCGTTTCGAGCGCCTTGCGCATGGCCACCGGGTTGGTCCAGAAGAGATTCGACGGCGCCATCATGTTGAGCCACTTGCGCCACCAGAAAGCTGCGCGGCGGCGGTCCTTGTTGGACAGGCCGGGCGTGTCGTAGAGCATGTCCTGCACGCTGTGGGTGGTGAGCAGGTACCACTCCTTGACCAGATCCCAGGTGGCCGAATCGTGCCAGACGGGGTCGGCAAAGCGCGTGTCGTCGGCATGCGGGCGCACCGGATCTTCGCTCGGCTGACCGAGCGTCCGCTGCACCGTATGCCATTGCAACTGCCACAGCGAGGTGGCGAACTTCGCGCTCTGGTCGGCAAGCTCCTGCGGATGCGTCATCCAGGCCAGTTGCGCGTGCAGCAACGGCTCGGCAACACCGAGCGGATCGAAGCCGGCAACCATGTTCTCGTGCATCCTGTGCAACGCGTGTGCCGGGTTGGGGAAATCGGGAACCTTGGGTTCGTTCATGTTGCGCCCTTCATTGGATTGCCGATGGCTGGCCCGTCGTCGCCGCACGGCGGCACGGCTGCAACCTGCCGATCCGCAAGCGGTCGGCTCCCGCCATCTGCCGCGCTCGACCGTTGACCATGCGCACGCCGCTGTGCCATCCGGGCCATCTGCACCGGAAAATCGAATTCGCATGAATGACCGAGCTTCCCTCGCGTCGGGCCGGGCGGCGTTGATCTGCGTCAATCGGAGCGGCGGCTCGGCGCCGAATATAATGGGGCGCGCCCTCTAATTCGCGGAGACAAGGAATGTTTACACATGTTCTCGTACCGACCGACGGATCCACGCTGTCCGCCGACACCGCGTTACGCGCGGTCGACTTCGCCAAAGCCATCGGCGCCAAAGTGACGTTCTTCTACGCCCAGCCCGAATACCCGGCGCAATTTTTCGGCGAGGGCGCGCTGATCGACCCGACCACGCCGCAGCAGTTCGCCAAGGCGGCGCAGGCCGCCGCAGCGGAGATCCTGCAAAAGTGCGAGGCGCTGGCCCGCCAGGCCGGGATCGAATGCGGCACCGCCAGCGAAGCCAGCGAAGTGCCCTACGAAGCGATCATCAAGGCGGCGCAGGAGCACGGCTGCGACCTGATCTTCATGGCCTCGCACGGCCGCCGCGGACTAGCTGGACTACTGCTCGGCTCCGAGACACAAAAGGTGCTGACGCATTCGAAGATTCCGGTGCTGGTCTACCGCTGAACGCGTGCGCTTGCCGGCGACGCAGCCGCCGGAGCACGGCGCCACAAGCCGCATGGATAGGCACTCTGCGGGCATGCCAGCCGGAGAGCCGCATGGTTACTGGCGTTCAGGCATGCCATGCCGCAGATCGCCATTGGGCGCGGCTTGCAGGGCATGTCGCTAATTGAGATCCAAAGCGTGCGCTTTCAGGTCGGCGAGCGCGACGATTTCGAGCGCGGCTTCGTGGGTGGCGCCGAGCACCACCGGCGGCGCGACGCCGGTGGCCAGGGCTTCGCGCCAGCGCGCGGCGCACAGGCACCACTGATCGCCGGCCTTGAGTCCGGGAAAGTTCGCCGCCGGCACGGGGGTCGACAGGTCGTTGCCGCGCGACTTGGAGAAGGCGAGAAAGGCGTCGGTCATGCGCGCGCACACGACGTGCCGGCCGATGTCTTCCGGGCCGGTTTCGCAGCGGCCGTCGCGGTAGAAGCCGGTCAGCGGATTGCTGCAACAGCCGCACAGGGCGCCGCCCAGCACGTTGCGCGAGATGCCGTCACCGCCTCGATCCATTATTTCCTCCGAGCCAATTCAGTTCGCATTCGTCCGGCGCTGCCGGCACCGCTCAGGATATCGCCCCGTCGATGTAGTACCAGCGCCCGTTCTCGCGCACGAAGCGGCTGGTTTCGTGCAGGCGCAGCGCGCGACCACCGACCTTGCTGCGGGCGACAAACTCCACCGTTGCGCGGTCGGGATCGGCCCCATCGCCTTCATGCCGCAGCACTTTGAGTTCCAGCCACTTCTGCGCCGGCCCCCGCTGCAGATCGAGCGTGGCAGGCCGGGTCGCCGGATGCCAGGTCGCGAGCAGGTAGTCTTCGCGCAACTGCGTGTAGGCAGTGTAGCGCGAGCGCAACAGCGCCAGTGCGTCGGTGGCGGCGCGGCTGCCATCGATCAGCGGCGCACAGCAGCGCACGAACCCCGAGCCGCTGCCGCACGGACAGGGCCGCGCACCACGGGCATCAGGCACAACAGCCGGGTTCTTCGCGCTTGGGACAACCTTCCGGCCGGTCGGTCGGCACCAGCGGACACTTGTTGATCTCGGCTGCCGTGCGCTGGAAGAAGCAGGTGGTCATGCTCGATGTCGCGCACAGCGCCCAGAAGGTGAAGAAGCCGACCGAGTAGGTCGCGAGCCGCGAAAGATGGACGGGCTGGCCGAAAAGGTAGAGTTCCTGCGGGTCAATCACGGTAAAGAACAGGATCTCGGCGATCCCCGCAACGATGAACGACGGCCAAAGAATATGGATCAACCGCTGCATGGTGGAATCCCCTTTTCGGTGAAGCCCGCGAACGACTCAGCGGGCGTTGCGCTCGTCTTCCGCCATCTTCCGGCTGAAGTAGCGACCGAACCAGATGCCCATTACGATCACGAAAAGGATCGTGAGCAGGCTCAGCAGCCCGATATCGGATTTGAACAACAGATCCCAAGCCATGATAACCCCCTAATCGACGGATTTGAATGGCGCCGTGGAGAGCGCGATTTCTCTGTCCTGGGGAAAGTGCGCGGCCGCGTCCAGTCGCCAGGTCGCCTGCTCGTCTTCGATCGAGACGATCCAGCGGCCAGGCGGCAGCGGCTCGAATGGACCCCGCCAGGCGGGGCCGTCTTTGTCCAGCAGTACCGCGCGGTCGAGACCGGCGCGGGTCGGGTGCGAGAACACCACGCGCAGGCGCGCGGGCAACTGCGCGCCGTCGCGCGCGGCCAGCGAAATGGCGATTTCACTGGCGGTGAAACGCATCGTGCCGTTCAGGTCGAGCGCCAAGGCGCGCTCGCTGCGTGCGAGTTGCTTGTTGATGCCCAGCCCCTGCTTGTAGTAGTCGTCGGCAACCAGTCCGTCGCTGGTGCTGATGGCCAGCCACAAGGTGACGCCGCCGGCGATGATCGTCAGCGACAACATGGTGATGAAGATCCACGGCCACGGATGGCGATACCAGGGGGGGTACGCTACGGCTGCAGTTCGATGATTCATGTTCCCTTTTTCCGCGCTCATGGCAGCAGGAAGCTGGCCTTTTCGCGCACTAATACATCCTCGTGATTGATCGCCTTGATCTCGAAGAAGATCGGATGCGAGCCCTTGCCCGCGGAATGCTCGGGCGCCACGACCTGGACGATCACGCTCTTGGTGCTTGCAGCCGGCACTTCGACGATGCGCTCTGATGCGATTTCGATATTCTCCAGGCCGGATACACCGAGCGCAAACCGGCGGGCTTCCTCGGCAGTGTTCATCACCTGCAGACGGAACACGTTCTCGATCTTGTCATCATCGACTTCGCGGGCCAGCGTGGCGCGGTCGCGAATCACGTCGACCCGCAGCGGAATCCGCGTCGTCAGGCCGTAGAGGAAGCCGGCAATCACTACGCCAAGGATCGACGTATAGACCAGGGTGCGCGGTCGCATCAGGTGGGCGACGATTTCGCGGCGGCCCCAGTGCTGCTTGAGCGCGTTCTCGGTCGAGTAGCGGATCAGGCCCTTCGGGTAATCCATCTTCTCCATCACCTGATCGCAGGCGTCGATGCAGGCGGCACAGCCGATGCACTCGTACTGCAGGCCGTTGCGGATATCGATGCCGGTCGGGCAGACCTGGACGCAGATACCGCAGTCGACGCAATCGCCGAGCCCGGCCGCCTTGTAATCGAGCTTCTTGTTGCGCGCGCCGCGCGATTCGCCGCGCTCCACGTCGTAGGTAATGACCAGCGTGTCTGGGTCGAACATCACACCCTGGAAGCGCGCATAGGGGCACATGTACTTGCACACCTGCTCGCGCATGTAGCCGGCGTTGCCGTAGGTGGCGAAGCCGTAGAACAGGATCCAGAAGGTCTCCCAGGGTCCGAGGGACCAGCTCGCGACCTCGCGAGCCAGTTCCTTGATCGGCGTGAAGTAGCCGACGAAAGTAAAGCCGGTCCACAACGCGAGCGCGATCCAGACGGCCTGCTTGGTCGCCTTGAGACGGAATTTGCGAGCACTCATCGGCTGCTCGTCGAGCTTCATGCGCTTGGCCCGGTCGCCTTCGATCTTTTTCTCGATCCACATGAAGATCTCGGTATAGACCGTCTGCGGGCAGGCATAGCCGCAGAAAAGGCGCCCGGCGACGGCGGTAAACAGGAACAACGAGAATGCCGAGATGAGCAGGATCAGCGTGAGAAAAAAGACGTCCTGCGGCCAGAACACCCAACCAAAGATGTAGAACTTGCGCTCGACCAGGTGAAACAGGACGGCTTGGCGCCCATTCCAGTCCAGCCAGCACAAGCCATAAAAAATGGCTTGGGTGACCCAAACCAGCGTCCACCGCCAGGTGGCGAATCGCCCTGTTACCGCCCGCGGATAGATCCGCTTGCGAACTTCGTAGAGTGTGTCTTCGTCCGGCGCCGGAACGACCGGTATGACCCGCGCTTCGTGGGCAGAGGCTGGCTGACTCATGATAGGTATATTCGCAATTACTAATGGGGTTGGTAAAACGCTCGCCGGCCTGCGGCCGGGGGCGAATTTAATTGTAGTTTTCGCTTGCGGAACAGCTCTTGTGTCAGATGACGCTCACCTCCACGCGACGCGCTTCGCGGTTGTCGCCCGTACCGGTAGTCGCCTGGGGCTTGCGCATTTCGATCCGGTCTTCCGCAACGCCGGCTGCCTTGAGCGCCTCGCGTATTGCCTTGGCGCGGTTCTTGGCGAGTTCCTCGTTAACCGCCTGACTGCCGGTAGGATCGTGGAAGCCGGAAACGGCAATCTTGGCGGCGCTGTTGGCCTTGGCGAAGTCGACGATCGACTGCAGGGTTGCCAGCCCGTCGGCGGGCAATTCGGCCTTGCCGGTGTCGAAATACACCTTGGCCACCGGCGTCCCGCTCGCCGCAGGTGCTGCCGGTGCAGGCTGGGGTTGCGCGGCAGCCGCTTTCTGGCCCCCGCCGAGTCCATAGACGTATGCAGCCAGCAAGTGAACCTTGGCGTCGCCGAGAAACTCCTGGAACGCCGGCATGCGGTTGGTGCGGCCGCCGGTCACGGTTTCGGTTATGGTCGCCTCGGAACTGCCGTACAGCCAGACCTTGTCGGTCAGGTTCGGTGCGCCCAGGGCGGGCGTGCCCTTGGCTTCCGGACCGTGGCAGGCGGCGCAGTTCTGCGCGAAAACCTCTTTGCCGCGCTGCGCCCGGGCGCTGTCGTTGGCCAGACCGGAAAGCGAACGGACATGGTTGACGACGTCCTTGATCGTGTCCGCGCCGAGATGTCCGAACGGGGGCATCACGCCGTTGCGGCCGCCACTGATGGTGGTCTTGATGACGTCCGGTTCGCCGCCGTACAGCCAATCGCTGTCCGTCAGGTTGGGGAAGCCTTTGGCGCCCTGAGCGGCCGACCCGTGGCACTGCGCGCAGTAGGTGAGGAACAGGCGTTCGCCCATCGCCTTGGCCTCGGGATTGGCGGCAACCGCGGCGAGATCCATCTTGGCGTACTTGTCGAATATCGGCCCGTATTTCAGATCGGCGGCCTGCATCTCCTTGTAATATTGCCCGTCCTTCTTGCCGGGCGCACTTTCCGCCGAACTCCACTGGAACATGCCGGCATTGCTGCCAAATCCCGGGTAAACGGCGAGATAGACGACCGCGAAACCAAGGGTGATCCAGAACAGCCACATCCACCAGCTCGGTAGCGGATTGTTGTACTCGGCGAGGTTTTCGTCCCACACGTTGCCGTGGGTTTCGACCGGACCCGGCTGCTTCTTCGTCATGTTCGCCCAGAGAATGTACGCGCAGAACAGGATCGACAGCGCCGTCAATCCCTGAACGTAAACGCTCCAGAATCCATTTACAAAATCACTCATGATGCTGTTCCCCGAGTTTTCGCACCGCCCTCGCTGGAGGCGGGCAGTTCGTCGTCTTCAAAAGGCAGGTTGGCCGCCTCGTCGAAGCGCGCCTTGTTGCGGCCGCTATAGGCCCACAGCGCGATGCCGACGAAACAGGCAAAGCTAAGCACAGTCAGTATCGAACGTGCGTCGTTGATGTCCATCCCAGCCTCCGCCGCGCCTATCTGACGCTCTTCAATTGCGTACCCATGCCCTGCAAGTAGGCGATCAGCACGTCGAGTTCGCTTTTGCCCTCGAGCGCCTTCTTCGCACCGCCAATTTCCTCGGCGGTATACGGCACTCCGACCTTGGTCAGCGCGGTCATCTTAGCCTCGATGTCGCCTGCATAGACGGGACGGTCCAGCCAGAAGTACGCGGGCATGTTCGACTCGGGCACCACGTCGCGCGGGTTGAGCAGATGAACCCGGTGCCACTGGTCGGAATAGCGCTCGCCGACGCGGGCCAGATCCGGACCGGTGCGCTTGGAGCCCCACTGGAACGGATGGTCATAAACGAACTCGCCGGCCACCGAATAGTGGCCATAGCGTTCCGTCTCGGCGCGGAACGGACGAATCATCTGCGAGTGGCAGTTGTAGCAGCCTTCGCGGATGTAGATGTCGCGCCCGGCAAGGCGCACCGGATCGTAGGGCTTGAGACCCGCAACCGGCGTAGTGGTCGACTTCTGGAAGAAGAGAGGAACGATCTCGACCAGGCCGCCGATGGCGACCGTCAGGATGATCAGGATGATCATCCAGCCGACGTTCTTCTCGATGAACTCGTGTTTGTTTGGTCCAGCCATGATTCGCTCCTGATTAGGCGGCTTGCGCGGCCATAGGCGCAAGCACGGGCGCGTCGTACGCCTTCTTGCCGGCAATCGTCTTGAGCACGTTGTAGAGCATCAGCAACATACCCACGAGGAACATGATCCCGCCGAGCAGGCGGATCGAATAGAACGGATAAGTGGCCTTGACCGACTCGACGAATGAATAGGTCAGCGTACCGTCCGGGTTGGTGGCGCGCCACATCAGGCCCTGCATCACGCCGGAAATCCACATCGCGGCGATGTAGAGCACCACGCCGATAGTGGCAATCCAGAAATGCATGGTGATCAGCTTGATGCTGTACATCTCCTTCTGACCGAACAGGCGCGGAATCAGGTAGTAGATCGAGCCGATCGAGATCATCGCCACCCAGCCCAGCGCGCCGGAGTGCACGTGGCCGACCGTCCAGTCGGTGTAGTGCGACAGCGCATTCACCGTCTTGATCGACATCATCGGGCCTTCGAACGTCGACATGCCATAGAACGACAGCGAGGTGATGAGGAACTTGAGAATCGGATCGGTGCGCAGTTTGTGCCAGGCACCCGAGAGGGTCATGATGCCGTTGATCATGCCACCCCACGAGGGTGCGAGCAGAATCAGCGAGAACAGCATGCCGACGGACTGGGTCCAGTCGGGCAATGCAGTGTAATGCAGGTGGTGCGGACCCGCCCACATGTAGGTGAAGATCAGCGCCCAGAAGTGCACCACAGACAGGCGATACGAATACACTGGACGCTCGGCCTGCTTGGGCACGAAGTAGTACATCATGCCGAGGAAGCCGGCAGTCAGGAAAAAGCCGACCGCATTGTGGCCGTACCACCATTGCACCATCGCGTCCTGCACGCCGGCGTAGGCAGAGTAGGACTTGGTCAGCGAAACCGGAATCTCCGCGCTATTGACCAGGTGCAACAGGGCGACGGTGAGGATGAACGCGCCGAAGAACCAGTTTGCCACATAGATGTGCGGCGTCTTGCGCTTGGCGATGGTGCCGAAGAAATTGATCGCATAGGCCACCCACACCAGGGTGATCAGGATATCGATCGGCCACTCGAGTTCGGCGTATTCCTTGCCGGAGGTGAATCCGAGTGGCAGCGTCACCGCGGCAAGCACGATGATCAATTGCCATCCCCAGAAGGTAAAAGCCGCCAACGCATCGGAGAACAATCGTACATGGCAGGTGCGTTGCACCACGTAATACGACGTGGCAAACAATGCGCAGCCGCCGAACGCGAAGATCACCGCGTTGGTATGCAGCGGACGCAGTCTCCCGTACGACAGCCACTCCATGACGTTGAGCTGGGGCCAGACGAGCTGGGCGGCGATGATCACGCCAACCAGCATGCCGACGATCCCCCAGATCACCGTCATCACGGAGAACTGGCGCACGACTTTGTAGTTATAAGTCGATTGCGTTGACATGTGGAATCACCTCTTTCTTGGACAAACCGGGGAAACACCGGCGATTGTTGCCGCCGGGCGACAGCATGGTCTCGGGAGAATACCTTGCGGGTAAACCCGCAATTTGATTCAGATCAAATCGACTGGGGCGCACGGGAACTCCTGGCGATCTGACCAATTCGTATCTTGCCCTACGCGGCAAAAGCAAGCAAAAAAAAGGGTGCGCTCTCGCGCACCCCCAACCCCAACAGAGAGACAAACTCTTAGAAGCGATATCCGACACCGGCCGAGAACAGCCACGGGTTGATGTCGAGATCGGTTACCTTGGTGCCGGCGAGCGGGCCGCCGGTGATGTGGACGTTGTCCGCCTTGATCCTCACGTACTTGGCATCCACGTTGATGAACCAGTTGTCTGCAACCTTGAAGTCGACTCCGACCTGACCAGCCAGACCGAAACTGTTGCGATCGACGTCGATCGGCGAATCCACGCCCACGGCGGGTTGCGCATTGATCTTGACGCTCATGAAACGCGTGTAGTTGATGCCTGCCCCGACGTACGGACGAATCGTCCCCTCGGGAATGAAGTGATACTGCAACGTCAGTGTCGGCGGCAAATGCTTGATCGAGCCGATGCCGGTGCCGGCAAATTTCAGTTCGTGGCGCTGCGGGTAAGTCAAAATCAACTCGGCCGCGAGATTCTTGGTAATGAAATACGTAAAGTCGATTTCCGGGAAGACCTTGTCTTCCGCTTCGAGCGTTCCAAGCGCCGGCACCACGGCCGTGCTCGAATTGCCGTTATCTACCTTCATGCTCAGTGCGCGCAAGCGCACCATCAGCGGACCTTCCGCTGCCTGAACAGCCGTTGCCGAAGCCAACCCGGCAGTGACCAGCGCAGCCAACGTGAGTGCCTTCTTCATCCCCGATTCCCCTTAATGTCGAAATTGGACCACGGAGCAATTGTGGCGATGCTGAAGTCCCTGCAATTTGACCCAAGTCAAATATGGTGCGCTGCCGAGACACATTCAGCCCAAATGCACGGCCTGAAACGGCTGTCCGCGATTGGGGATGGTTGTGCTTGCCCACAAGCGGCGGCTCGGCGATCGGCCGGCATCACGACAAATGCACTGTGCCGGGCGGCGGGATTCCTTAGGCTACGTCGGGGCGCGACTGGATGTGCGTGCAGGCAAATCGGTCCCGGAAAACCCGGCCGCGCTACTACGCCTGATCAGTGATCCTCAAGATGCGGCGAGTAGCCTTCAGCCGGCTCGCCAGTGTCGGGGTCGATCCAGTCTGCAATACCGAGTTCGTCCTCGGCTTCGCGCAGCGAATCTCCGGACGGCTCGGCATCGGCTTCGTCATCGAAAGAACGGGCGTCGGCCATCGCTGCAGCCGCGCTGGGAAACGGTCCGAGTTCAGCGCCGGTTTCGTCGTCCCGCCAGTAGAAACCGTCCTTGCGCTCAAGAATCCTCACCGGCTCGCTGGCCGACCTGTCTTCCGCGCTTGGTGGAGCCATGGCGACGTACCTCCCAATGATCGCGCACTTGCGCGTCCCGAAATCATGGTAGCACCGCGCGACCCGAACGGGAATCAGCGTTGCGACGATTCCTCTCCCGGGTCCTTGAGGCCGTCCGGCGTCGGCTCCCTGGCGGGCCTGTCGTCGTCCATCAGCACGCGGTAGGCGGGGCCTTCAAGATCGTCGAACTGTCCGCCGCGCACCGACATCCAGAACACCACACCGATCACGAAAACCAGCACCACCGACAGCGGCACCAGCAAGTACATGATTTCCATTGCCGCGCTCCTACTGTACCGGCTGGCGCTGCAGGCGCAATGCGTTGACCACGACCAGCAACGAACTTGCGGACATGCCGATGCCGGCCATCCACGGCGTAATCGCGCCGCTCATCGCCAACGGAATTGCCGCGAGGTTGTAGCCGAACGACCACCACAGATTCTGCCGGATGATACGCACTGTGCGCAGAGCCAGATTGCGCCCGGCGCTCAATGCGTCGAGCCGCTCCGACAGCAGGACGATGTCGCCCTGGTTGCGCGCCAGTTCCGTGCCGCCACCCATCGCGATCGAAACCTGTGCCTGCGCGAGCACCGGTGCATCGTTGACGCCGTCACCGACCATCGCGACCACGCTGCCCTGGCGCTGCAGATTCTCGATAAATTCGTGCTTCGCTTGCGGACTCATGCCGCCATGCGCGTGATCGATGCCGATTTGTTGAGCATACTGCAGCACCGTCTGCTGCGAGTCGCCCGAAAGCAGGCTGACGCGCACGCCGCCGGCCTTGAGTGCGCGCACCAGTTCCGCGGCGTGCGGACGCACCGCGTCCGTAAGGTGAAACAGCGCGATCCAGCCTTCCTCATCGCCAAGGGCCACCATTGTCGCCGAACGGTCCGCATGCACCGTCGACGGTGGGTCGACGCAATGCATGCCGCGAACGAATTCCTCACGTCCCAAACGCAGGGTTTGCCCGCCAATCCTGCCCTCGACACCCTGGCCGGTAACGGACATCAATGAGTCGACCGGCGCGAGTGCGCATCCGGCCGGAACCGCGGCGCGCAGGGCCTGCGCGACCGCGTGTTCCGAGCCCTGTTCAAGCGCGGCGGCAAGCCGCAGCGCATCGCCTGGATCGATATGTCGCAGCACGTCGGTTGCGCTCAACTGCAGTTTGCCGACAGTGAGCGTGCCGGTCTTGTCGAAGACAAAATGGTCGACTTGGGCGAGCGTCTCGATCGCATGCCCGCGGGTGACCAACAGGCCGCGCCGTGACATCGCGCCAGTCGCCACCGTCAACGCCGTCGGTGTGGCGAGCGAAAGCGCACATGGGCAACTGACCACCAGCACCGCGACGAAGATCGACAGCGCACGCGAGGCATCGACGAGCCACCAGTACAGCCCGGCGATCGCAGCCAGCAGAAGCAGCGCTGCCACAAAGATCGTCGCAACCCGGTCGGCCGTTTGAACGATGCGCGGACGTTCGGCATTGGCCCGCTCGATCAGCCTCTGGATCGCCGCCAGCCGCGTCGCCCCGCCGACCTGCTCGACGAACAGCACCAGCGGACTCGCCGTATTGGTGGTCCCGCCGGTGACCTTGTCGCCGACTCGCTTGGCCACCGGACGTGCTTCACCGGTGAGCAGCGACTCGTCGGCCTCGCTCTCGCCCTGCAGAACAACGGCATCGGCGGGGATCGGCTCGCCGGGTTTCACCAGCACGCGATCTCCAACCACCAGATCGCCGACCGGCACGCGCTCGGCGTCCAGCCTCGGGTAAGCCGAAAGCCGCCAGGCGAAGGGGGGCAACGCTTTGGCAAGTCGCTCGACTTCGCGCACCGCGCGCTGGCGCGCGATCATCTCCAGGTAGCGTCCGCCGAGCAGGAAGAACACGAACATGGCGACCGAGTCGAAATACACCTCGCTGCCACCGACGAGTGTCGCCCAGCAACTGGCGGCGAATGCGCTGCCGACGCCGAGCGCGACCGGAACGTCCATGCCGACGCGCCCGAGTCGCAGATCGCGCCAGGCGCGCGTGAAGAACGGCGCTGCGGAATAGAGCACCACCGGCAGGGTCAGCAACAGGCTCGCCCAGCGCATCAGCTGCTCGATATCGGATGTCATGTCGCCGTTGGCCAGATACACAGGCACGGCATACATCATCACTTGCATCATGCCAAATCCCGCGACGAATACCCGCCACAAAGCCTGTCGGCGCTCGCGCTGCGAGAGCGCCTCGGACCGGGTTGCGTCGTACGGGTGCGCGCGATAGCCGATCGCAGCGATCGCCTCGAGCAGTGCCGACAGGCGGGTGACGCGGCTGTCCCAGCGAACGCGAGCACGGCGTGTCGCGTAATTGATCTCGACCGCCGTGACGCCCGGCTGCTTGGCAAGGTGCGACTCATTGAGCCAGACGCAGGCCGAGCAGGTGATCCCTTCGATCATCAGCGCCGCCTCGCACTCATGCTGCGAGGTCGGCGTGACGAAAGACTTCTGGAAGTCCGGGTGGTCGAAAAGGCCGAGATCCTTGAGCGCCTCGGGTACGGCCTCCCGCGGCGATTCCGGCAGCGAATCACGATGGCGGTAGTAGTCGGCGAGGCCGTTGGCCACGATCGCCTGCGCCACCGCCGCGCAACCGGCGCAGCACATGCTGCGTTCGCACCCGTCGACCGTGACACAGAAACGCGTACCGCGCGCAACCGGCAGTCCGCAGTGATAGCAGGCGATGTCCTCAGCGGGTTGGAGAGTAGTGGCGTCGGCGATGGGAAGGTTCATGGAGCGGTTCGGCGAATCCCGCCGACTGCCGGGATCCGGTTGCGAGCCCGCAATTTTAGGCGCGGGCGGGTCGATCTGGTTGATGCAAGTCAATCACGCCCGGCCGTCGAGGCGAGTGCCGTTTTGCAACCATGCGATCGCTGCCAAATTCTTCCTGACCGGCGTATTGTTGTCGGATGAAGTATTCGGAGGCAGGACATGAACGAGAAACTTGTTGCCCTGCTGGGCGCCCATGCCGATCGCTACCCGCACAAGCTGGAGGCGGGTTTTCCCCATGTGATCGACCGCATCGTCGCGCTGTGGGGCAGCGCGCAACTGCGCCGGTTCATGGATGCGCTAATGCTCGCCGATCGACCGGGACGCCAGGGCTTCCCGCCGGATGTGGCGACCGAGGTGTTTCGCCTCGCGAACGTCCTCGACGAATTCGAACAAAAGCCTGAAGTGTCCGCAAGGACCGCTTGGGATGTGGCGCTGGACAACGAATTCACGCGACCGAAGGATCGTTAGCCCAGCAAAGGGAAAAAACAAAACGGGCGCCCGAAGGCGCCCGTTTCAACATTGCAAATCGATGCAGGTCGATTAGAACGCGTGACGCACACCGAGGTCGAAGCCCGAACGACCGTATGCAGCGGTATTGCCGGCGGCGGTTGCGGCCGCGTTGCCGCTGTTGGCGCTTCCACTAAGGGTGATCGCGCACGCCGAACGGTTGTCGTTGTTGATGCGAGCATAAGTCGTGTACAGCGCCGTGCGCTTGGACAGACTGTACTCGGCGCCAACGCCGAACTTCTTGCAATCGCCGCGGTCGAGCGCGTCATCCGACTTGTCACGTCCTTCGGCATAGCTGGCCATCACGCTGACCGGGCCGATCGGCGCGCTGACGCCAAGCAGCCAGCCCTCACCCTTCTGACCCCGGGCGGCTTGCTTGCCCTTTGTCTGCTCGTAGTAGCCGGAGAGCTTGACTACCTTGAAGTCGTAGCTCGCGCCGGCGACAAAGATGTCCCACTTCGCATCGCCCACACCCGGCGCACCGTAGATCTTCAGGTTTTCGTAGTCGAGCGTGGCGCTGAGGCCACCAGCGTCGTACATCGCAGCGATGGCATACAGCGGGCTGTCGCCGGTCTTGATGTTCTGGCCTGCGGCCGCGCCAATACCTTCTTGCGAGAGCAGAGACTTAGAGTAGGCACCAAGTACCTTGAAGCCGCCAAAGTCCGGGGAAATGTACACAACAGCGTTGTCGGCACGGTCTGCCTGGCCGAGATGGCTGGTGTAGCCGAAGATGGACGCCGCGTTGGCGACGGTCTGGTTCTTGAACGGATCGTACTTGCCGATGAAGCTGTAGCGGGCGCCGTCAACACGGCCGCCGAGCACCGTACCGAAACCACCCGTCAGGCCAACCCAGGAGTGACGGTTGTAGTTGAAGGTCGTGCCCTTCGTGTCGTCGCCCTTGAAACCAAATTCGATTTCGAAGATTGCCTTCAGGCCGTTGCCCAGATCTTCCGAGCCCTTGAAACCGATCCGGTTACCACCTGAAACGCCACCGGCAAATTCGTTCAGCGATCCGGTGCGGCCACCCTTCAAACGATCGGCCTTGTTACCGGTGCGGCTGACAAAACCGTAATCGATGATGCCGTAGATGGTGACGTTCGAGTCGGCGGCCATTGCTGTAGCCGGAGCCAGCGCTGCAGCCGGGGCCAGCGCAGCGAGAGCGAGGGCGATAATCTTTTTGCTCATATCAGAGATCTCCATTGTTTGGACGTAACCCCCCCTTCCGGAAGGCTGACTTATTGTGCCAATGGCAGATTCGACCCAGCAAGGCAAATCCGTGATATTCCCCGTGCGGTTTGCCCAGGTGTTGTGCGAATACAACAGACCGCGCACCAATGTTGAGCGCTTAGCCCTTCGGAGGGGCAACTGTGTGAATGCGGTTTGCTCCCCTGCCCGACCGATGAAGGTTTGGCCAACCGCGCGTTCCAACAGGCCGATGCGCCGCCTCAGAGTTGCTTCTTCACGCAACTCTCCGCACTACTCGGCAATCACGCGAGTGGTTCATCGCCGGACTCTGCGGCGGAGCAGGCAGAAGGTCGAAAATCGCTGTGTGAACGCATCAGGTTGTTGCCGAATTCCAACAGGATGGTCGCTCCGGCGAACAACAACGGCATGTCCAACGGGCTCGCGACCTTGCGTCCCAAGCCTAGCCGCCGGCCATTTGAGGGTCAGAACCTCGGTCGGAAGAAACCTAAGCATCGTCGCCACACAAATAAAAAGGCGATGCTCGCTCGAAGCGAGCATCGCCTGTTTCAATGCCTTCAACCGACTGAAGTCAATCAGAAAGCGTGACGCACACCCAGGTCGAAACCTTCACGCCCATAGGCCGCGGTATTGCCGGCCGCAGTCGCGGCTGCGTTGCCGTTGTTGGCGCTTCCACTCAAGGTGATCGCGCACGCCGAACGGCTGTCGTTGCTGATGCGAGCATAAGTCGTGTATAGCGCCGTGCGCTTGGACAGGCTGTACTCGGCACCAAGGCCGAACTTCTTGCAATCGCCGCGATCGAGCGCATTGTCCGACTTGTCACGCCCTTCGGCATAGCTGGCCATTACGCTGACCGGACCGATCGGCGCGCTGACGCCAAGCAGCCAGCCCTCACCCTTCTGACCCCGGGCGGCTTGCTTGCCCTTTGTCTGCTCGTAGTAGCCGGAGAGCTTGACTACCTTGAAGTCGTAGCTCGCGCCGGCGACAAAGATGTCCCACTTCGCATCGCCCACACCCGGCGCACCGTAGATCTTCAGGTTTTCGTAGTCGAGCGTGGCGCTGAGGCCACCAGCGTCGTACATCGCAGCGATGGCATACAGCGGGCTGTCGCCGGTCTTGATGTTCTGGCCTGCGGCCGCGCCAATACCTTCTTGCGAGAGCAGAGACTTAGAGTAGGCACCAAGTACCTTGAAGCCGCCAAAGTCCGGGGAAATGTACCTAACAGCGTTGTCGGCACGGTCTGCCTGGCCGAGATGGCTGGTGTAGCCGAAGATGGTCGCCGCGTTGGCGACTGTCTGGTTCTTGAACGGATCGTACTTGCCGATGAAGCTGTAGCGGGCGCCGTCAACACGGCCGCCGAGCACCGTACCGAAACCACCCGTCAGGCCAACCCAGGAGTGACGGTTGTAGTTGAAGGTCGTGCCCTTCGTGTCGTCGCCCTTGAAACCCCATTCGATTTCGAAGATTGCCTTCAGGCCGTTGCCCAGATCTTCCGAGCCCTTGAAACCGATCCGGTTACCAGCGGAAACGCCACCGGCAAATTCGTTGAGAACCTTGGTACGCCCGCCCTTCAGTCGGCCTTCTTTATTCCCACCGCGGCTGACAAAACCATAATCGATGATGCCGTAAATCGTGACGTTCGAGTCTGCTGCCATTGCTGAAGCCGGAGCCAGCGCTGCAGCCGGGGCCAGCGCAGCGAGAGCGAGGGCGATTATCTTTTTGCTCATATCAGAGATCTCCATTGTTTGGACGCGACCCCCCCTTCCGGAAGGCTACCCAATTATGCCAATGGCGCTGCGACTCAAGCAAGGCAAAAGCGGAATTCTTGCCCTGCAACCCAGCGGAATGTTGGGAAAAAACCACACCGACATTACCGCAGGGTACCTGCGCTAAGTCTTGCGACCGAACAGCCTGGCCAGAGCGGCACCCGGATCTGCAGCCCGCATGAAGGCCTCGCCGACGAGAAACCCCGACACATTGTTGCGCCGCACCAACAGCACATCTTCCGGAGTAAGGATCCCGCTCTCGGTAATCACGATGCGGTCCTCGTCGACGCGGCCCAGCAAGCCGAGCGTGGTTTCGAGATGCACCAGAAAGGTGCGTAGATTCCGGTTGTTGATACCCAGCAGCGGAGTTTTCAACCGCCTTGCCGCCTCGAGTTCGGCCGCATCGTGAACTTCCACCAGCACGGCCATGCCCAGCCCATGCGCCAGGGCCTCGAGTTCGGCCATCAGTTCGAGCTGGCCATCGATGAAGGCCGCAACGATCAGCAAGATACAGTCGGCGCCCATCGCGCGGGCTTCCACGATCTGGTACGGATCGATCAGGAAGTCCTTGCGCAAGACCGGCAGCGAGCAAGCGGCGCGCGCCTGTTGCAGAAACGCCGCGTCGCCCTGGAAAAACTGCTTGTCAGTGAGCACTGACAAGCAGGCTGCGCCGCCCGCTTGGTAGCTGCGGGCGATCTCGGCCGGGCGAAAATCCTCGCGCAATACGCCCTTCGACGGACTGGCCTTCTTGATCTCCGCAATTACCGCCGGCAGCCCGGCAGCGATCTTTGCCCGAATGGCGCCGACGAAATCCCGCGCCGGTTCCTGCGCCAGCGCTTCGGCATGCAACTGCGACAGGCTCTTCGCTGCGAGCCCGGCCGCGATTTCCTCGCGTTTGACGGCGAGTATCCGTTTGAGAATGTCTTCGGGCACTGGCGCTGGCATCCCTTCCGCGTCAGTTTGCAGCCTGGGTGAAGGCGACGTAGGCTTCCAGCTTGGCGCGCGCCGCGCCGCTGGCAATCGCCTCGCGGGCCAGATCGACGCCTGCCGCGAACGAGACGGCTCGGCCCGAGACGTAAAGGCTCGCCCCGGCATTGAGGCAGACGATGTCGCGCGCTGCCGGATGACTGCCTTCCAGCGCAGCAAGCAGCATGGCTTTCGATTGCTCGACATTGGCGACCCGCAGTTCGCCCAGATCGTGCCGCGAGAGGCCGAACTGCTCGGGCGCGACGATGTACTCGCGTATCTCGCCGCGGTTGAGTTCGCCGATCAGGGTTTCGCCCGAGATCGATATCTCGTCGAGGTTCTCCAGCCCATAGACCGCCATCGCATGACGCGACCCCAGGCGCTGCAGCACGCGCACCTGGATACCCACCAGATCGCGATGGAACACGCCCATCAACTGGTTGGGTGCCGCCGCCGGATTGGTCAGCGGCCCGAGGATGTTGAAGATCGTGCGCACGCCCAGTTCGCGCCGCACCGGCGCGGCATGCTTCATCGCGCTGTGGTGGTTGGGCGCGAACATGAAGCCGATGCCGCAGTGGGCGATGCCCTCGGCCACCCGCTCGGGCGTCAGATTGATGTTGGCGCCCAGCGCTTCGAGCACGTCGGCGCTGCCAGATTGCGACGACACCGAGCGGCCGCCGTGCTTGGCCACCCGCGCACCGGCCGCCGCCGCAACGAACATCGACGCGGTGGAGATATTGAACGTGTGCGTGCCGTCACCGCCGGTACCACAGGTATCGACGAGGAACTGCGTGTCGCGCACCGGCACCCGGGTAGACAGCTCGCGCATCACTTGCGCCGCGGCGGTGATTTCGCCGATGGTCTCCTTCTTCACGCGCAGGCCGATCGCCAGCGCGGCAATCAGCACCGGCGACACGTCGCCGCCCATGATGGCGCGCATCAGCGCTAGCATCTCGTCGTGAAAAATCTCGCGGTGCTCGATGATGCGCGTCAGCGCTTCCTGCGGCGTGATCGCCATACTCAAGCTCCCTGTACGCTGTTTTCGCAGCCCGCCTCGGCTGCAAGCCAGTAAACACGGGCGTCTTCACCCCTCGATGCCCGTAGAACGCCTATCCATGCGGCTCTCCGGCAATCCACCCTAGCGAACTCCTTGCAGAAAGTTTTTCAGCAGGTCGTGCCCGCACTGCGTCAGGATGGACTCGGGATGAAACTGCACGCCCTCGACCGCCAGCGTCCTGTGCCGCGCGCCCATGATCTCGCCGTCGTCGGTCCACGCCGTCACTTCCAGGCACTCGGGCAGCGAATCGCGCGAAATCGCCAGCGAATGGTAGCGGGTGGCCGTCAATGGGTTGGGCAGACCGGAAAACACGCCAACATCGGCATGGTGAATCTGCGAGGTCTTGCCGTGCATCAGGGTCCTGGCGTGCACGATGTCACCGCCAAAGGCCGCACCGATGCTCTGATGGCCGAGGCACACCCCGAGCAGCGGAATCCTGCCCGCAAACTCGCGGATCAGCGGCACCGAAATGCCCGCCTCGGCCGGCGAACACGGCCCCGGCGAGATGACGATGCGCGCCGGCGCCATCGCCGCGACTTCCGCCAGCGTGATCGCGTCGTTGCGCGCGACCCGCACGTCCTCGCCCAGCTCGCCCAGGTACTGGACCAGGTTGTAGGTGAACGAGTCATAGTTGTCTATCATCAGCAGCATGGACGGCTTACCTTATGTTTCCGTACGCATTGCGCTAAAGTTTGCGGCGCGCGATGCCGTAGAATCAAGTCGTTCGCGGTTTCCCGGCAATGTTGGGCAGTTCTTCGGGACTCTTTTGCAACGCCATTGCAAGCCGGACCGCGCCTCGAAGGGAGATATTCGATGTTCAAGCGCCTGCGCCAACCGCTGTTCATTCTGGCCGTGCTGACCGCCCTGACGGGCTTGCTGGCGAGCACCGCCGCGCGCGCTGCCGAGCCAGCCGGCACGATCAAGGTCGTCAAGGGTTCGGTCAGCATCCTGCGCGGCGAGCAGGTCATCGAAGCGACGCTGGGCGCACCGGTGATGTCGCAGGATCGCCTGCGCACCGGCGCCGACGGCTCGGTCGGGGTCACGCTCAAGGACGACACGCTGATCTCCTCCGGCCCCAACAGCACGGTGGCAATCGACAAGTACGCATTCAACGCCACCACCCACGCCGGCGAGATGCTGATCTCGGTGCTCAAGGGCACCTTCTCGATGGTCAGCGGCATGATGGTCAAGCACTCGCCCGAAGCGGCTGTCGTCAAGACCCCCACCGCCACCATCGGCGTGCGCGGTACCGAATTCGCCATCGAGGTCGATTGATGCGGCACTGGATGGCCGCCGCACTGGCGTTGCTCACCGTGGCATGCGCCGCACAGAACCAGGGCGGCTTGGGCGGGGAGCCCGGTTTCCGCAGTTCGCGCGAACGCATCACGTTGCTGCCCGCCCCGGACGGCAAGGTCGGCAAGGTCATCGTCAGCGCGGTCGGCGATCAGGTCACGCTCGACAGCGCGTTTTCCACTGCGGAAGTGCGCGGCAACACCCTGACCAAAAGCGAGGCCGAAAAAGCGGCCTCGCGCGCGCGCATCGAGGTAGCCCTTGCCGCCCTGCCGCAGCGGCCGCGCAAATACCGGGTGTTCTATATGCTCGATGCGCTTGCGCTGACCGCTGCGTCGGCGCAGGACCTCGACGCAATCAAGCGCGACGTTGCGGACTTTCCGGCACCCGAAGTGATCGTCACCGGCCACGCCGACCGGCTCGGCACCGCCGCCTACAACGATGCCCTGTCGCTGCGCCGTGCGCGCCAAATGCGCGACATCCTGCTCGGTGCCGGCATTGCCCAGGAAAAAATCCAGGTGGTGGCCCGCGGCGAGCGCGAGCCCCTGATTCAGACGCCCGACAACTTGAGCGAGCCGCGTAACCGGCGCGTCGAGATCAAGGTCCGCTGAGCCCGCTTGCGCAACGCGCCGGATCATCGTCCGGCCTCGGCATCGAAGCGCGTATCCAGCCCGGCTTCGGCCATCTCCGCCGCCCGCAACTGCGCGCGCGCCTTGTTCTGCGTTTCGATCCACTCGGAATCCGGATCGGAGTCGGCGACGATGCCCGCACCGGCCTGCACATGCAGCACGCCGTCCTTGATCACCGCGGTGCGAATCGCGATGCACAGATCCATGTCGCCATTGAAGCCCAGGTAGCCGGCCGCGCCGGCGTAGATGCCGCGCTTGACCGGTTCCAGTTCGTCGATGATCTCCATCGCGCGCACCTTCGGCGCCCCCGACACGGTGCCGGCCGGAAAAGTCGCGCGCAACACATCGAGCGCCGACAGACCGCTCTTCAGCGTCGCTTCGACATTGGACACGATGTGCATGACATGAGAGTAGCGCTCGACGGTGAAGCTGTCGGTCACCCGCACGCTGCCGGTGGCAGCGACGCGCCCGGCATCGTTGCGGCCCAGGTCGAGCAGCATCAGGTGTTCTGCGCGTTCCTTCTGGTCGGCCAGCAGGTCGGCCTCGAGCGCCTGGTCCTCGGTTGGCGTCGCGCCGCGCTTGCGCGTGCCGGCGATCGGCCGCACCGTCACCGTTGCGTCCTCGAGCCGCACCAGAATCTCGGGCGAGGCGCCGACCACATGAAAATCCTCGAAATTGAAGAAGAACATGTAGGGCGAAGGATTGAGCGTGCGCAGCGTCCGGTAGAGCGACAGCGGGCTCGCCGCGAACGGTTTGCTCAGGCGCTGCGACAATACCACCTGCATGATGTCGCCATCGACAATGTACTGTTTGGCGCGGCGCACCGCCGCCTTGAATTCCTCCTCGCCGAAGCCGGAGACGGCCGGCAGGGACGCGCTGGGTGTCTCGGCCGGAATCGTCACCGGTTCGCGCAACCTGGCGAGCAGCGCCTTGAGCCGGGCAACCGCGTGCCGGTATGCGCCCGGCACGCCCGGCTCGGCGTACACGACCAGCGTCAGCTTACCCGACAGGTTGTCGACGATCGCGATTTCCTCGGACAGCAGCAACACGATGTCCGGCGTGCCGAGCGGATCGGGCTTGTCGACCTGTGCCAGCCTGGGTTCGATGTAGCGCACGGTGTCGTAACCGAACAGGCCGACCAACCCGCCGCAAAAGCGCGGCAGTCCGGCCACGTGCGGCACCTTGAAGCGCGAGTTGAACTCGGCGACGAAGGCCATCGGGTTGGAATAGTCGCGCCGCTCGGCGATGCGATCGCCGGTGATGGTCAGCACCGTGCGGCCATAAACCGCAACGCGGGTTCGCGCAGCGAGCCCGATAAAGGAATAGCGGCCGAAACGTTCGCCGCCCTGCACTGATTCGAGCAGGTAGGTGTATGGCGCGTCGGCCAGCTTGATGTAGATCGACAGCGGCGTGTCGAGATCGGCAAAGGTCTCGAGCGTCACCGGGATGCGGTTGTAGCCCAGACCGGCGAGGCGATTGAACTCGGATTCGTTGATCATGATTCCACGGCAAGCTTGAACAGGGTGCGTCGGTAACCCGTGCGCATAAACCGGCACGGGCCGCAGGCTCGGCGCTAGCTGCGCCAGAACGTGCAGCGTCGCCAGGGCCAGGCCCCGTGCACTGCGTCGACAACCCCGAGTTGCGGCAAGCGAATCATGACGGAAAGAGACTTTCTGTGTGTCGGATCGTGCTTCAGCGCATGGACGGCTGCAACAGCGCGGCGGCATCCAATAGCGAGTCGACTATAGCATCACAATCGATGTCGTGTACGTCGCCGCCTTCGTTGTAGCCGTAGGGCACGCACAGCACGCGACACCCGGCGTTTCGCCCCGCCAGCGCGTCGTTGGTCGAATCCCCGATCATCACCGCCTGATTCGGCTCCACGCCGAACGCGGCGCAGGCATGCAGCAGCGGCGCCGGATGCGGCTTTTTCTCGGGCGTGGTGTCGCCGCTGACCACCACGGAAAAATACGCCGCGAGCCCGGTCCGCTCGATCAGGGGCAGCGTGAAATCCCCAGCTTTGTTGGTGATGCATGCCAAATGCAAACCCTTGTCGCGCATCGCCACCAGACCCTCGATCACCTTCGGATAGATCGTCGTCTGCGCGCCATTGACGGCGGCATAGTGGCGCTTGAAGATCGGCAACGCGCGGGCGAGTTCGGCGGGCTCCGGTTCAATCTCGTCGTCCAGGTGCCCGGTGAGGCAGCGCTTGACCAGTACCGGGATTCCCTTGCCGACGTAGGTTCTCACCGTATCGATCGGCAGCGGCGGGCGACCGATTTGCGCCAGCGTACGGTTGGCCGCTTCGGCCAGATCGGGGATCGTGTCGAGCAGCGTGCCGTCGAGATCGATCAGTACCGCCCGCACCCCGGAAAGTATGTTGCGATCCATCAGGACTTGACTTTGGCCAGTTCCGCACGCATCGCATCGATGGTGGCCTTGTAGTCCTTGGTGCTGTAGATGGCCGAACCGGCAACGAAAGTGTCGGCGCCCGCCCGCGCAATCTCGGCGATGTTGTCGACCTTCACGCCGCCGTCGATCTCGAGGCGGATGTCGCGCCCCGACGCGTCGATGCGCTGCCTGACGATGCGCAGCTTGGCCAGCGCTTCGGCAATGAACTTCTGTCCGCCGAAGCCCGGGTTCACCGACATCAGCAGTATCAGGTCGAGCTTGTCCATCACGTGATCGAGGTAGTGCAGCGGCGTGGCAGGATTGAACACGAGTCCCCGCCTTGCAGCCGGATTCCTTGATCAGCCCCAGCGTGCGATCGATATGTTCGGACGCTTCCGGGTGAAAGCTGATCAGGTCGGCGCCGGCCTTGGCGAAGTCGGGCACGATGCGGTCGACCGGCTTGACCATCAGATGCACGTCGATCGTCGCCTTGGTCAGTGGCCGGATCGCTTCGCACACCAGCGGCCCGATCGTCAGGTTGGGCACGTAATGGTTGTCCATCACGTCGAAATGAATCCAGTCGGCACCCGCCTCGATGACGCCGGTCACTTCCTCGCCGAGTTTCGCAAAATTGGCGGAGAGGATGCTGGGAGCAATGCGATACATGGCGTTACCTCGGGGGCGGTTTCGGATTGCCCGATTGTAAACAGAAGCGCGCCGCGACCGGCATCACGATTTCTTTGCTGTACCCTCGACGCGCGCTGATGCTTGCGCGTGTAGACCGATTGTCAGCGAGCGGGAAATCGTATTCAATGGCTGCATGACTGATACCGCCAAGTACGAAATCGCAATCGGCGCGACCCCGCAGTTTCTCGACGAGCAGTCGGATGTTGCGGCGGGCCGTTTCGTCTTCGCTTACACGATCTCGATCCGCAACATCGGCAGCGTCGCCGCGCAGTTGATTTCGCGTCACTGGATCATCACCGATGGCGATGGCACGGTGCAGGAAGTACGCGGGCTCGGCGTGGTCGGCAAACAGCCCGTCCTCAAGCCCGGCGAAAGCTTCGAGTACACCAGCGGCTGTGCGCTGAGCACGCCGGTCGGCACGATGCGCGGCAGCTACCAGATGACGGCGGAAGACGGCACCCGGTTCGAGGCGCCGATCGCCGAATTCACGCTGGCCATGCCGCGGGTGCTGCACTAGCCGAGTTCGCGCAACGCACCCGATCCGGGCCGGAGGACACGCGCCGATCCCGGGCGCAGTCATTCCAGGGTGAAGCGGTACTCGATCTCCACGTCGACGGGAGAATCCTGGTCGCCGCAACTGTATTGCGTGGCATTGGCAAACAGCGTCGAGCTGAAGTACTTGCGCGCGTCGTTCTGGCTCATGCCTTCGACTTTCGCGATGCGCGGATTGCTCACGCTGCCATCGGTATTCACCGTCGCGCGGACGAAGATGCTGCCGCTGATGCTCTCGCGCATGGCGTTGCGCGGGTATTCGGGTTTAGCCGGCTGTCCCGGGCAATTGACACCGCGGATCACGCTCGGTTTGTGCACCGGCGGCGCGGGGGGTGCCGGGGGCGCGGGCGGCTCGATCACATGCGGCTGGGTCGGCGGCTCCGCCGTCGTGGCCGAAATCACGGGCGCGGTCTGCGCCTGCGGCACGTCGACTTCTGGCGGCGGTACGAAGGGCTTGGGCGGCGGCGTATCGAGACGCGGCTGCTGCCGCTCGATCTGCTTGACCTGCGGCGGTGGCGGCGGTGGTGGCGGCGGCGGCAGCTTGACCTCTTCGATGATTTTGGCATCGTACGGCTTCTTGATGACTTCGACCGCCTTGCGCGCCAGGCCGGTCACCAGCGCATAGATCACCAGGACATGCAGCAGCAAGACCACGGAAATGCCGACCAGGTGTTTCTTGGGGTCTCGTTGCTGCCGCGCGAAATCCATCTTGCCGTTATCCTCTGCTTGTCGACTGGCGCTATTCGACGAACTGCTCGCTGCCGACGATGCCGATCTTGGTCAGCCCGAGCCGCTGCGACGACACCATCACACCGGCCACGATGTCGTACTTGGCGAGCTTGTTCGGCCGCAGGTGCAACTCGGGCTGCACCTCCTGTGCGGCGGCGCTGCGCAGCTTGGCCTCCAGCGCCGGGCGATCGGCCAGGCGCTCGCCGTTCCAGTAAGTGATGCTGTCGGCATCGACGTCGATCTTCACGACCTCGGGCGGTGCCGTCTGCGGCGGCGGCTTGCCGACCGGCATGTTCAGATTGACCGAATGCAACTGGATCGGAATGGTGATGATCAGCATGATCAGCAACACCAGCATCACGTCGATCAGCGGCGTGGTGTTGATATCGACCATCACCTCCGGATCGCCCGACCCGCTGCCCGAACCGACGTTCATTCCCATTCGCAGTACCCCCGGCTTTGCGATCCGTCCGCCATGTCAGCCACCGCGCGCCGGCGGTTCGAGGATAAAGCCGACCTTGGCGATGCCGGCGCGCTGGCAGGCGTAGATCACGCGACCGACCGAATCGTAGTTGGCGCCGCCGTCGCCGCGTATCTGCACCGCCGGCTGCGGATCGATCAACGAGATTTTCTTTAGCCGCTCGACCAGCGCATTGGTGTTGGCGATCTGCAGGTCGTTCCAGAAGATGCGCCCGGCGGCATCCACCGATATGTTGATGTTCTCGGGTTTGGTCTCGCGGACCTCATTGGTTTCCTTGGGCAGGCGCACCGGAATCGAAGTGGTCACCACGGGAATCGTGATGAGGAAGATGATCAGCAACACCAGCATCACGTCGACCAGCGGCGTGGTGTTGATGGCCGATACCACTTCGTCCTCGTCGCCCTCCGACGGGCCGACGCTCATGCTCATGGTCAGAGCTTGCCGTTGCTGTTCGGGGCGCCGAGCAATACCGCGTGCAGGTCGGCGCCGAAGGCGCGCACCTGTTCCATCGCCGCCTTGTTGCGGCGGACCAGCCAGTTGTAGCCAAGCACCGCGGGCACCGCGACCGCCAGACCGATCGCCGTCATGATCAGCGCCTCACCGACCGGGCCGGCCACTTTGTCGATCGACGCCTGCCCGGCGATGCCGATTGCGGTCAGCGCATGGTAGATGCCCCACACCGTGCCGAACAGGCCGACGAACGGCGCCGTAGATCCGACCGTGGCGAGAAACGCCAGGCCGTCCTGCAGGCGGCTTTGCACGTTTTCCATCGCGCGCTGGATCGACATGCCGATCCACGTGTGCAGATCGACGTTGCCCAGCAACCCGACGTGTTTGTTGGACGCATCGAGCCCGGATTCGGCAAGGAAGCGGAACGGGCTCTCCGTGTTGAGAGAATCGGCACCCTGCCTCACCGTGCCGGCGGTCCAGAAAGTCTTGTTCGCCTCGCGCGCCTGGCCGCCGAGCTTGAACTGCTCGTACAGCTTGGTGATGATGATGTACCAGCTTCCCATCGACATGATCACCAGGATCATCAGGGTTCCCCGGGCGACGAAATCGCCGCCTTTCCACAACGCCTCGAGACCGTAGGGGTTGTCGACGATCTCGGTGGTTCGGCTGGCCGCGGGGGCAGGTGCGGATGCCGACGGCGCGGGTGCGGGCGGCTGCGTTTGTTCTGCAGGCGCGGCGGCCGGTGCTGCCGCACCTTGGGCAAGTGCGGACGGCGCGACATTCAGCAGTGCCGCAAATGCGCACAGGACAACGGCCAACGCAGGCATACGGATCAATTTCGACATGCTGCCTCCAGACAATGGGGATCGGGAACGAGTTGATTTTGGCTGCATGTTCGCACAACGAGGGGCTCTTGTTGGGGCGCCGGAGTGCGCCCGGCACAAATTTTTTGCTCCCAACGTTTCCGTCTCGCAACGCAACAACCAGGCGGCACACGCACCCGGGTAGCGAGTTGTCATGGGCCGTTCGGCGCGCCGTTTGAATCGATCCCGCAGAGAAAACGATCGTCGTTCCGCTGCGGCGTTTGAATTCGTCGCGGAACGGCGCCTCGGCGGCAAATGTGCACCGGCAACGATGCCACAACCGCCGGGCCAGCCCTTGACATTCAAAACTTGCGGTAAAACAATCTATTGGAAATTGTAACCTAATGTTAACGAGTTCCTGCTTCGCGCACCCCGACGGCTGACGCGGGGCAGGTTGTTGTCAATCGCACACCATCACGGAAAGGTCGAACAATGAAGCCCACTGGCCCGCAAAGGAATCGGCTCGCTCCCAGAATCCTCGCTCATGCCGTCGGCACCATGTTTGCCTGCGGTGGCATGACCGCGGCGCTGGCGCAGGAAGCGCAAAGCCTGCAGCGCGTCGAGGTGACGGGATCAGCGATCAAGCGCATCCAGGTCGAAGCGGCGCTTCCGGTGCCGGGTGATTACCAGGAAAATCAGGAAATCGAATCGAACCGGACGCCAGCACCATCAACTTGAGTTGCTGTCGATTCCAAGGGTTCATATACGGTCGACCAGGCACCACTTACGCTCGAACAGCCCGGTCGGTCGGGTACAGCAACGTCCCCATGCGCAATCTGGGATCGCAACGCACTCTGGTACTGATCAACGGTCGCACGTTGCCAGTGAACGGCCTGATGACGGCAGCGGGCCGGCGCCACGGTCGACGTCGGCAACATTCCGCTGTCCGCACTCGAACGGATCGAGGTGCTGAAGGACGGCGCATCGGCGATCTACGGCAGCGATGCAATCGGTGGCGTCATCAACTTCATTTGCGCAAAGGACTACAAGAAGGCGAGTTCACCCTGTATGGCGGTGGCACGCAGGACGGCGGCGGCGCCGCCAAGGCATAAATGGCTCGGTCGGTTTCGGCGACATGGGCGAAGACCGTTTCAATGTCACCTTGGTCGGCAGCCATCAGGTCGACAACTCGCTGTACGGACGGGATCGACGGTTTTGCCAACACCGCGATCAACGAAGGTGCGCTCAACGACACGACATCGGGCAGCACCTTCCGGGCAACATTCTGGCCGCCGACGGCAGTTTCGGTACGCGCAATCCGTTGGCGCCGAACAACTGCTCGCCGTCTGTCACGAGTCCGCTGTTCCCCTCCTCACGTTGCCGGTATGACCCGGCTCCACAGGTCGCCCTGCTGCCCGAAATCGAGCAAACCAGTTTGTTCGGCTCTGCGCGCTTCGCGCTGACTCCCGAGATGGAGGCCTATGCCGAGGCGTCGTATGCGCGCAAGAAAACCAGATGTCGATCCAGCCCTCTCCGATTTCCGATCAGTTCAACATTCCGAACAGCAATCCCCCTGGCCAGTCAGGCGCCCTACAACGCCGGCAACTTCGCCTTTGCCACGATCCTGCTCCACGCGTCCAGTCCGCTACCCGACTTCCTATGTACACTGCCAACGTAACCGGCGGCGCGACACCGGACCTACTGGTTCGCTACCGCTCTTATCCGCTCGGTCCGCGCGAGTTCTCGGCTTCTCCGAGCAGCCGCGCGTCGTTCTCGGCAGAGGGAACCGTTGCGAGTTGGGACTATGACGCGCGAGCTTTCTGCATACCAAGACCAAACTCACGGAAGTTTCCAATAGCGGGATCGGGCTCTACACCAGGGTCATGCCGCTGCTCAACAGCGGCCAGGTCAACCCGTTCGGCGCAAGTACGCCGGCGGTCGAGCAGCAGCTCAAGGAAACACTGTTCCATGGCGTCGCCTATCAGACCGAATCGTCCATCGACAGCATCTCGGCCAAGCTCAGCCGCGAGCTGATGAAGCTTTCAGGCGGGTCAATGGCGATGGCGCTCGGCGCCGAGGGCGCGGCGCGAGGTTTTCGGTCGACACCGCGCCAGGTTGCAGATCGGCGACACCACGCACTATGGCGGCGACAACCTGCCTGTCGACAAATCCCGCAACGTCACCGCGTTCTTGCCGGGTTGAGCGCCCCGGTACTCAAGTCGCTTGAACTCAATGCCGCGGTCCGTTACGACGAATTACCAGGCACCGGCAGCAAGACAACGCCCAGGTCGGCGTGCGTTGGCGGCCGGCGGAAGTGCTGGTTCGCTCGTCATGGGGCAAGGGATTCCGCGCGCCAAAGTCTGACCGAGCTCTACCAGCCCCAAACCTCGGGCGTATCAGCGCAGGGCTCACCGATCCGTTGCGCTGCCCGACGACATCGAGTTCGAACGACTGCGAAACTCAGTTCAACATCCGTGTCGGCAGAGTCGACTTTGAAGTCCGAAGGTCGACCAACATCACGGCAGGAATCGTGCTTGAACCCACGAGCGCGATTTCGCTCTCATTCGACGCCTTTGCCGTGAAGCTGACCAATCGCATCATCTTCTGGCAGCCCAGCGCAATCCTTGCAGATCAGGTCAAGTACGGGTCGCTAATTACCCGCGGCCCGGTGGATCCGGCATTTCCGAATGTTCCGGGTCCGATCACGTCGATCGACCAGATCAGCCTCAACCTGGGCGAGACCAAGGTGCGCGGCCTGGACGTCGACTGGAAATTCAAGTTCCCGCTTGCCGAGGCCGGCAGTCTGCAGCTTGGCCTGAATGGCACTTACTTCGACAAGTACGAAATCCAGAACGTAGATGGGTCGAAGAGCAGCATCGTCGGCGTGGTGTCTCCGATCGTGCAAGGCGACGGCGGCGTGATTCCACGCTGGCACCACTATCTGACGCTGGACTGGAAGATGGGTCCATGGACCGCCGGCATAGCGCAGAACTACCAGCGCGGTTACGCAGACATTGCCGGCACCTTCGAAGACGCGACCGATCCCGCGTTCAAGGCACGCCGGGTCAGCGAGTACGTGACCTACGACATCCAGGGTTCATACGCGGGATTCAAGAATGCCAAGATAAACTTCGGCGTTCGCAACCTGCTCAACACAGACCCGCCCTACACCAACGCGGGCGGCCAGAACTACTTCCAGTCCGGCTATGACCCCGGCTACGCCGACCCGCGCGGGCGCTTCTTCTACGCCAGCCTGACCTACGCGTTCAAGTAGCCGCCGCGGATCTGCTTTCCGCAACGCGTTGCGCCGATGCAAGTCGGCGCAACGCGTTCTATTGCCGTCTTTGTAAATCCAAAGCGGACGCACTTGCCCTCAGGGTGCCGCCCGGTGCGCAAACGGTGCCCTGGAAGGCGCATGGATACTGGGCCTTCAGGCATCGCCCGACGCACGGCACAGCGGGTCGCGGTAGCCGCCAGCGCAGCAGAATCCCAACACGCTCGATC
>JADJSA010000009.1 GCA_016711925.1 Candidatus Methylophosphatis haderslevensis | reverse complement strand
CGTCGCCGCGGCGGAGCTTTCCCATCGCTATATCACTGACCGCTTCCTGCCCGACAAGGCGATCGACCTGATCGACGAGGCGGCGGCGCGCATCAAGATGGAAATCGACTCCAAGCCCGAGTCGATGGACAAGCTCGACCGTCGCCTGATCCAGCTCAAGATCGAACGCGAGGCGATGAAGAAGGAAACCGACGAGGCCTCGCAGCGCCGGCTCGCCCTGATCGAGGAAGAAATCTCCCGCTTGCAAAAGGAATACTCGGATCTCGACGAGATATGGAAGGCCGAGAAGGCGCAGGTCCAGGGCAGCGCACACGTCAAGGAAGAGATCGATCGCGTGCGCGCCGAAATCGTCCGACTGCAACGCGAGGGCAAACTCGACAAGGTGGCCGAGTTGCAATACGGCGAACTGCCCAAGCTCGAGACCCAGCTCAAGCAGGCCGAAAAATCGGGCCAGGCCAAGGCGGCGAACAAGCTGCTGCGTACCGAAGTCGGCGCCGAGGAAATCGCCGAGGTGGTCTCTCGCGCCACCGGCATCCCGGTGAGCAAGATGATGCAGGGCGAGCGGGAAAAACTGTTGCAGATGGAAGATAAGCTGCACGCCCGCGTGGTCGGCCAGGATGAAGCCGTGCGGCTGGTTTCCGACGCGATACGCCGTTCGCGTGCCGGCCTGTCGGAAGAGAACCGTCCCTACGGATCGTTCCTTTTTCTCGGCCCTACCGGCGTCGGCAAGACCGAGTTGTGCAAGACGCTGGCCGCGTTCCTGTTCGACAGCGAAGATCACCTGATCCGCATCGACATGAGCGAATTCATGGAGAAGCACTCGGTAGCCCGGCTGATCGGCGCGCCGCCCGGATACGTCGGCTACGACGAGGGCGGCTATCTGACAGAAGCCGTGCGGCGCAAGCCCTACAGCGTGATCCTGTTCGACGAAGTCGAAAAGGCGCACCCGGACGTCTTCAACGTGCTGCTGCAGGTGCTCGACGACGGCCGCATGACCGACGGCCAGGGGCGCACGGTCGACTTCAAGAACACCGTGATCGTCATGACCTCCAACCTCGGCTCGCAGATGATCCAGCAAATGGCCGGAAGCGACTACGGCGTGATCAAGCTCGCCGTCATGGCCGAAGTGAAAACCTACTTCCGCCCGGAGTTCATCAACCGCATCGACGAAGTGGTGGTGTTCCACGCGCTCGACGAGAAGCACATCGCCTCGATCGCGAAGATCCAGCTCGGCTACCTCGAAAGGCGGCTGGCCAAGCTCGAGATCGGCCTGCAGGTTTCCGACGCCGCGCTGGAAGAAATCGGCAAGGCGGGCTTCGACCCGGTGTTCGGCGCCCGGCCGCTCAAGCGGGCGATCCAGGAGCACATCGAGAATCCGCTCGCGCGTGAAATCCTCGAAGGGCGCTTCGGGCCGAAGGATGTCATCATCGCAGACTATCAGAGCGGGCGGTTCAGCTTCCGCAAGCCGTCGTAAGTTCCGGGGCGGCGGGCCGCCGCCCGGCCGATTGCCTCGTCCCGCGTTTTGCGCCTAAAGTATGGACATGGACATTTCGTTTGTTGCCCAAGCCCTGAAGCGTGTCGTTGCCGGCACGCTGCTGGCTGCCGCGCTGTCGCAGCCGGCGGCTGTCCGAGCGGAAGACCAGACGGCGATCGACGCGGAGGAGTCGCCGCGGATTGCCGGTCTGCTCGCCGAGGCCCGGACCAGCGAGCAGTCGCGCAATTTTCCGCTGGCGGCCCAGCGTTATTGCGAGGCGGCGCGCGACGGCAGTGCCGAAGGCATGTACCGCCTGGGCCGCTTCTACAGCGTCGGCCTCGGCGTCAAGCGCGACAACGCGGCGGCCGCCTCGCTCCTGGCGGCGGCGGCACAGCTCGGCCACCACCAGGCGCAGGACATGCTGGCCGGGCTTGTCGCTCCCGACGGCTACCAGGCCGAGTGTTTCAGCAATCCGGCTGCGCTCACGCCGCCGCCGGTGCCGCAGCCCCGCAGCACCGAGCAGTATGCGAATTCACTGACTCCGGACAAGCGCAAACTGGTCAAGCTGGTCGAGCGTCTGGCTGCCAAGCATGGTATCGACCCCCGGTTGGTGCTCGCCGTGATCACTGCCGAATCGAATTTCGACGGCAACGCCGCCTCGCCCAAGAACGCGCTCGGCCTGATGCAACTGATCCCGGAGACCGCCGAGCGGTTCAATGTCGGCGACCCCTTGCATCAGGAGCAGAACCTGCGCGGCGGCATTGCCTACCTGCGCTGGCTGCTGGCCTATTTCCGCGGCGACGTCCAGCTCGCGCTGGCCGGCTACAACGCCGGCGAAGGCACGGTCGATCGCTATCGCGGCATACCGCCCTACGCCGAGACCCAGGCCTATGTCAAACGGGTTTTCGAGCTGTATCCGCTGGCATCCCATCCGTACCAGGATGGTCTGGTCGCGCCGTCGGCATTCGTGGTCGAGCGCGATGCGCGGGTCGACGCGCGCAAACGCAAGCTGTAGCCTCCCGCCGTTCCAGCCCTTCGTGCGTGTGCGGCCGCCGCCGGCGGCCGATCCGAACCGCAGTGCCGGGCTGCGAGCCGCATGAAACGGACTTCTGCGCGAGTCGCTGCCCCGAAAGCCGCATGCCTGCTTGCTCTGCGCCCGATCGCGTGTGACGGGCCGGCTGCCGCGTTTCAGCGCAACGGCGCGTGGCGAAAGCAGTCGGTCGTGTGGTCGTTCACCATGCCGACCGCCTGCATGAACGCGTAACAGATGGTGCTGCCGACGAACTTGAAGCCGCGCTTGGCCAGCGCCCTGGACATCGCATCCGATTGCGCAGTCGAGGCGGGCACCTCGGACAGGCTTTGCCAGCGGTTTTGCCGCGGGCGTCCGTCGACAAACTGCCACAGCCACGCGTCGACATTGCCGCATTCCTCGCGCAGCGCCAGATAGGCCCGCGCGTTGCCGATTGCCGCGGCGACCTTCAGCCGGTTGCGCACGATCCCCGGATCGCCGAGCAGGCCGGCAATTTTCCCTTCGTCATAGCGGGCGATCGCCTGCGGGTCGAAACCGTCGAACGCGATACGGTAGTTCTCGCGTTTGCGCAGAATGGTGATCCACGAGAGTCCGGCTTGCGCGCCTTCGAGCAGCAGAAACTCGAACAGCGCGCGTTCGTCGTGCAGCGGTACGCCCCATTCGCGGTCGTGATAGTCTTGGTAGAGCGCGTCGTCGCCGCACCAGGCGCAGCGAATTGGCGGGGACGGACCGTTGCCCTTCATGGCGTTTGCGCAATGCCGCCCGGCGCCGCTCAGTGCGTCGAATGCAGGCCGACGCGGTTGCCTTCGCTGTCAATGAACACTGCGAAGTAGCCGATCTCGTCGCTGATCTTGGTTCGCGGCACCACGACGCTGCCACCCGCCGGCGCAACGCGCGCCAGCGCCGGCGCGAGATCCTTGCCCGCGTTCAGATAGACGCAGCTCCCGTTGGGCGAAGGCTTCATCATCGGGTGGCTGACCAGGCAGCCGCCGACGCCCGATCCGGAGGTGGGGAACATCGCCATCATCGCATCGCCCATGGTCATGCGCTCCAGTTTGCAGGCCATGACGTTTTCGTAGAAACGGATCGCGCGCTCGAAATCGGCAGCGGGAATCTCGAACCAGTTGACGGCGTTGTCCATAGTCGTGCTCCTTCGCAGCGGTGGTGAGAGATTCCATTGTAGTGGATGGCTCCTGACAGCGTTGTGTCAGGAGCCAGTATCCATGCGGCTCGCAGGGTGGCATACTGACATTGTCTCCTGACAATACCTGTCATCAGGAACAGCCATGCGGCGCGCCGAACGGCTCTACCAGATCGCCTTGCTGCTCAGCCGCGGCGAACTCACCACCGCGCGCGAACTGGCGCAAGTGCTCGAAGTCTGCGAGCGCACCATCTATCGCGACATCGCCGAACTGGTGGCCACCGGCGCGCCGATCGACGGCGAGGCCGGCCTCGGCTACCTGATGCGCAGCAACTACAAGATTCCGCCGCTGATGTTCAGCGAGACCGAACTGCAGGCCCTGCTGATCGGCACCGGGTTCGTGCGCAGCTGGGCCGACCCCGAACTCGGCCGCGCCGCGCAGACCGCAATGGCCAAGGTGGCCGCGGTGCTGCCCGAGAGCCTGCGCCTCGCCGCACAGCGCCGGACCGTGCTGTTTCCGGATTTTCATCTGCCGGCCGGAATGATCGAGCCGATCGGCATGCTGCGGGTGGCAATCGGCACGCGCCACGCGCTGTCGATCGACTACCAGCGGGCCGACGGCGCGACCTCGGCACGCACCGTGTGGCCGCTCGGGCTGTTCTACTGGGGTGAAAGCTGGACGCTCGGCGCCTGGTGCGAACTGCGCCAGGACTTCCGCACCTTTCGCCTCGAACGCATGCAGAACATCCGCGACACCGGCGCCAGCTTCCCCGACCAGAGCGGCCGGCGCCTGCAGGACTACGTGGCGGCAGTCAGCGAATAGCGCGTCGAAACCGGCCAAGGCGTCAGCCCTGCAACGCCAGCACGCCGTTCTTGATGGTGTTGTCTTCCGGGTCGTTGGACAGCACGAAGCCCAGGCCCTGCACGAACTTGAGCATGCGCTCGTTGTTCGAGAGGAAGATGCCGTTCATGTACTTGATGCCGCGGTCGCGGGCGGTTTCGATCAGCACGCCCATCAGCTTGCGGCCGAGTCCACGCCGCTGCCAGTCGTCCGCGACGACTACCGCAAATTCGCAGGATTCCTGGTCGGCATTGACCGAATAGCGGCAAACGCCGAGTTCGGTCTCCTTGTCGGCGGCGATAACCGTAGCGATGAACGCCATTTCCCTATCATAGTCGATCTGGGTAAGTCGGGCGACCATCGGCGGGGACAGTTCGCGCACCGTGCTCATGAAGCGGAAGTACTTGGTCTCCGGCGACAAGCCCTTGACGAATTCGACCTCGATGTCGGCGTCTTCCGGGCGGATCGGACGGATCGTGATCTCCGAACCGTCGGCCAGCTTCCACACCTGCGTGAGCTGCGACGGATAGGGGTGGATCGCCATGTGGTCGTACGGATCCGCGGTCGGCAGCACGTTCTCGACCATCACGCGGGCATCCACGGCGACCGCGCCGTGCTCGTCGACGATCAGCGGGTTGATCTCCATGCTGCGAATCCACGGCAATTCGCAGACCATTTCCGAGACCCGCAGCAGCACCAGTTCGAGCGCTTCCATATTCACCGCCGGCATCGAGCGGAACTCGGCCAGCAGCGGCGCCACGCGCGAGGAGCGGATCATGTCGGCGGCCAGGTAGCCGTTGAGCGGGGGCAGGGCCACCGCACGGTTTTGCCTGACCTCGATGCGGTTGCCGCCCTCGGCAACGGTGATCACCGGGCCGAAGACCTCGTCGCGAATCACGCCCAGCGTGAGTTCGCGGCCGTTGGGCTTGACGATCATCTTCTCGATCGCCACGCCGTTGATCTGCGCGTCGGGGCGGTTCTTCTTGACCTCGGCCAGAATCTCCTGGAAGGCGGTGCGCACTTCGATCAGGCTGCCGAGGTTGAGCCGCACGCCGCCCGAGTCCGATTTGTGCTGTATGTTGGGCGAGTCGATCTTGAGCGCGACCGGCAGCCCCAGTTCCTCGGCGTAGACCATGGCTTCGGTCGCCGAGCGCGCGACCACGGTGGCGGCGATCGGAATGCGGAAGGCGGCGAGCAGTGCCTTGGA
The DNA here is from genome assembly GCA_016711925.1 of Candidatus Methylophosphatis haderslevensis. GTDB lineage: Bacteria > Pseudomonadota > Gammaproteobacteria > Burkholderiales > Rhodocyclaceae > Methylophosphatis > Methylophosphatis haderslevensis. The sequence goes on along the minus strand of JADJSA010000009.1, from coordinate 120,865 downwards.
TTCCATTTCGTTGAGCCGGACGCGATTTTCCGACAGCGCCGACTCGATGACGATGCGTGCGCTCTCGACCGAAGGCGGATCCAGGTGCGACAGCGAGGAGGGCGTCTGGATCAGCAACTTCTGGTTGCGGTAGAACGAGGACAGATGCGAGAACAGTTCGACCGCCGGTTCCGGCGTGCGGAAAGTCGGAATGCGGGCTTCCTTGAACAGCGCGCGACCCTCGCGCACCAGATCCTCGCCCATCCAGCAGGTGACGACAGGCTTGTCGGAATCCTGGGCCAGCGCGATGACCATTCTGGCCGCCTCGGTCGGTTCCGACATGGCTTGCGGCGTGAGGATCGCCAGCACGCCGTCGACCTGCTCGTCGGCCATGCAGGCCGCAAGCGTGTTGGCGTAGCGGGCGGAGTCCGAGTCGCCGACGATGTCGATCGGGTTGGCATGCGACCAGGTGGCCGGCAGCACTTCGTTCAAGCGGGTAATCGTCGCTTCCGACAGGCGCGCCAGCGGGATGCGCAGGTCGGCGGCATGGTCGGCCGCCATCACGCCGGGCCCGCCGCCGTTGGTTACCACCGCGAGCCGGTTGCCGCTCGGCCGGAAGTGCGAGAACAGCGCGCTCGCCGCCGCGTACATCTGGTCCATCGTGTACAAGCGGACCACGCCGGCGCGGCGCAGCGCGGCGTCGAATACGTCGTCGTCGCCCACCAGCAGGCCGGTATGCTGCTTGATAGCGTGAGCGCCGTCCGGGTGGCGGCCGACCTTGATCAGCAGCACCGGCTTGACCCGTGCGGCCGAGCGCAGCGCGCTCATGAAGCGGCGCGCGCGGCGAATGCCTTCGACATAGAGGAAGATGCCCTCCGTCTTCGGATCCTGCACCAGAAAGTCGAGCATTTCGCCGATGTCGATGTCGGCCGCGGCGCCGATCGAAACCACGCTCGAGAAGCCGATGTTGTTCGGGCGTGCCCAGTCCAGGAACGAGGCGATCAGCGCACCGGACTGGGAGATCAGGCCGATCGACCCGGGCAGGGCCGAACTGTGGGCGTAGGAGGCGTTGAGGCCGATGCCCGGCCGGATGATGCCCAGGCAATTCGGTCCGACGATGCGGATGCGATGGCGCCGCGCCGCCTCCAGCGCCGCGCGCTCGAGTGCCGCGCCGCGCGGGCTGGACTCGGCGAAACCGGCGGAAATCACCACCACGTAGCGTACCCCGGCGCGGCCGCAGGCATCGATGATGCCGGGAACCGTCGGCGCCGCGGTGGCGATGATCACCAGGTCGAGCCGCTGCGGGATGTCCTCGATCGACGGATAGGACGGGATGCCGTAAATCTGGTCATGCTTGGGATTCACGGCAAACAACTTGCCCTTGAATCCGGCGTCAAGCATGTTACGGATGATGAAGTTGCCGACCGATTTGTCTGTCTCCGACGCGCCAATGATGGCGATCGATTTCGGTTCGAACAGCGGGGTCAGATAGTGCTTTTCATGCATGATGGGGAGTAGGCAATGTTGTTCGGATTCCAGCCAATTGCTCAGTTTCGCACTGGCCCGCATGATCGGGTGCGCCGCTCTTGCAGAAAGCGCTACACGGTTCGACACTACTGCCATGCGACGGGATCAAGTTTGACATAGTTCAAGGAAATCGCTTGTGATCTATTGCAACGCAGCAAAATTGCTGTCTTCGGGTCGAATCGGGCGCGGAACATGGCGCATCGGCCTTTCGGGGTGGTGTGGACCTCACCGGATCGGTCGCCGATGCGCCTTCCAGGAGCCGGCGGCGTGGCGGATCACCTGAGCATCGCCCGCCCGTCCCCCTGGGTGGAACGGTTCGCCGATCTGGTCCAGCCGGGGGCGAAAGCGCTCGACCTGGCCTGCGGTGGCGGGCGCCATAGCCGCTTGCTGGCGGCGCGCGGCGCGCAGGTCACGGCGGTGGACCGCGATGCCGCGGCGATTGCCGCGCTGGCCGGGGTGCCGGGCGTGCGCGCGTTGTGCGCGGATGTCGAAAACGGACCCTGGCCGCTGGTCGACGTCCGGTTCGATGCGATTGTCGTGACCAACTACCTGCACCGCGCATTGTTTCCGCATTTGCGGGGCTGCCTTGGAGCGGGCGCCCTGCTGATTTACGAAACCTTCATGGTCGGCAACGAGCGCTTCGGCAAGCCCTCCAATCCGGATTTTCTCTTGCGCCCCGGCGAACTGCTCGGGCTATGCGCCGGCATGTGGATTGTGGCCTTCGAGCAGGGCGAAATCGACCAGCCGAAGCCGGCGATGGTGCAGCGGATTTGCGCCATCGAGCCGCCAGCGGCCGGCGTGCGGATTCCCTGACGCGCTTCAGGCGACGTCGCGCAGGATGCGTTCGGCGAGCGACTGTAGCGAACCGGGCGACAGATCGTCGACTGCGAAAACCGGCGCATCTGCGAACGCGGCATAGTTGCGGTTCTGCGAACGCTGATAGAGCGGGTCGTAATGCCGGTCGATGAACTCGCCGAACAGCGTGCGCAGGTCGCCGGCATCGGCGAGCTCCTTCCACTTGGCCAGGGTTTCATTGCTCTGCAGTGTGCGCATCGCGTCGATCTTGTGCTTCAGTGCTTCTATGTCGTCGCCGAGGTAGGCGTAGTCGTGCAACAGGAATTCGATGCGTGCTTCGCGCGTCGCTTCGAGCGTCAGGCACGGCGCGTCGCGCATGCGCCGCAACAGGCCGTCGGGAATCTGCACCGCACCGATCTTGCGACTCTCCGCCTCGACAAATACCGGCCGTGCCAGATCGAGGCGCTGCAATTGCAAATACAGGCGGGTTTCGAAGAACTTCTGCGTCGGCTGCGCGATGCCCGGCAGCGCGCCCAGCACCGACCCCTTGTGTGCAGCCAGCGCTTCGAGATCGAGCACCTGCGCGCCTTGCGCGGCCAGCGCCTCGAGCAGGCGCGTCTTGGCGCTGCCGGTTGCCCCGCAAACCAGGCGCAGACTGGCTTGCGGCGCGATGCGCGCCAGTTCGTCGATGACCAGGCGGCGGAAGCGCTTGTAGCCGCCCTCGAGTTGGCAGGCGTCCCAGCCGATCAGCCGGAACCAGGTGACGAACGAACCGCTGCGTTGACCGCCGCGCCAGCAGTAGATCAGCGGCCGCCACGACTTCGGTTTGCCCTGGAAATGATCCAGCAGCGCCTGCGCGAGGTTGCGCGCAACCATTGCGCCGCCCAGCTTGCGGGCCTCGAATGCCGAGACCTGTTTGTAGATCGTGCCGACCTGCGCGCGCTGCGAGTTGTCGAGCGCCGGGCAGTTGAGGGCGCCGGGAAGGTGGTCGTCGTCATACTCGGCCGGCGAACGGACGTCGATGATGTCGTCGAACTCCGTCAATTGCGCGATGCTTGCGATTCCCTGTCGATAGGTCATCGGTTCGCCTGCTGTCGGGTGCGCGATCGGCGATCGCGCGTGTGCCGGCCGGATATCACTTGCGCAACATCCGCCGCAGCGTCGGCCACAGGTTCGCCAGGATCAGCGGCTGCGCAGCCGCTGCCGGATGGAATCCGTCGGCCTGGAACATCTCGCGCCGGTCGGCAAAGCCTTCCAGCATGAACGGCACCAGTGCCGCATCGCCGGCAGCGGCAACGTCGGCGAACGCGCGATGGAACTTCTCGGTGTAGTCGGGGCCATAGTTCGGCGGCAAGCGCATGCCGGCGAGCAAGACACGGGCGTTGGCCTTGCGGCACGCGGCGATTATTGCGGTCAGATTCGCGCGCATTTCCGACAAGGGCAGCCCGCGCAGGCCGTCGTTGGCACCGAGTGCGATAATCACCACGGCGGGATTGTGCCGGGCCAGCGCGGCAGCAATGCGCGAGCGGCCGCCGGATGTGGTTTCGCCGCTGATGCTGGCGTTGGCGACCGAGTAACGCAGTTTTTCCGTGCCGAGCTTCTGTTCGAGCAACGCCGGCCAGGCTTCGTCCAGACGCAGACCGTAGCCGGCCGACAGGCTGTCGCCGAAAACCAGGATGACATCCGCTGCGGCGTGTGCCGCAGGAACAACAGCAGAAAGGCGCCGAACAGCATGGATCGCAACATCAATCAATCCCTCATGTCGGTAATCGAGGCCGCGGCACTATCGAAGGAAGTGCCCAACGGCGACGATCGACTGGTGATTCTGCACGAGATCAACTTCGCCGTGCGCGCCGGCGAGGCGGTCGCGGTAGTCGGCGCCTCGGGTTCGGGCAAATCCACCCTGCTCGGACTGCTGGCCGGCCTCGATGTTCCGAGCAGCGGCACGGTGCGCATCCAGGGTGAAGACCTGTTCGCGATGGATGAAGATCGGCGCGCTGCGCTGCGCGGGCGGCTGGTGGGCTTCGTGTTTCAGTCGTTCCAGTTGCTGCCGGCGCTCACCGCCCTGGAGAACGTCATGCTGCCGCTCGAATTGGCGGGCAAGCGCGCCGCCCGCCGGGAAGCCGCGCAATGGCTGACACGGGTGGGGCTTGCGACGCGGCTGGCGCACTACCCGAAACACCTGTCGGGCGGGGAGCAGCAGCGGGTGGCGCTCGCCCGAGCGTTTGCTTGCCGGCCGAGCCTGTTGCTGGCCGACGAGCCGACCGGCAACCTCGATGCGGCAACCGGCGAGGCAATCATCGATCTCATGTTTTCGCTCAATCGCGAGCAGGGCACGACGCTGATCCTGGTCACCCATGACGAAGCAATTGCGGGTCGTTGCGACCGCTCGCTGCGGCTTGTCGGCGGCCGACTGGCCGACAGCACCGGTCTGCTACTTGCGTGACGCCGCGTCGATCGCCTGGGCGCAGGTGACACCGCTGCGAACCGCGCTTTCCAGCGTGGCCGGGTAGGGCGACTGCGTGTAGTCGCCGCACAGGAACAGTCCGTCGATTCCGGTTTGCGCCAAGGGACGCGACAGCCCCGGAACGCAGGAAAACGTTGCGCGCTTCTCGGCTATGACTTGCGTCCACTGCGGCGCCGGCAGGCCGGGCAGCAAGGCGGCCAGTTCGTCGTGCAGCGTTTGCGCCAGATCGTCGCGCTGCAGCGCCTGGTGGCGGCCGCTCGCGCTGATTACCACGGCCAGCAGGCCCGGCGGACCGCCGAGTTGTCCGCGATCGAAGACCCACTGGCCGAGGCCGCCGCACAGGCCGACCATCGGCGCGGCAAGACGCCATTCGGGCGGGTAAGCCAGATACGCGGTGACGATGGGCTCCCAGGCAAGTGCATCGATCATCGCCTTTTCCGTGGCGGCCTCCGGCAGGTCGGCGAGCAGGGCAGCGGCGTGCCAGGGTGCCGTCGCGATGACCACTCCGGCGTAACGCTCGGGCTGTAGCTCGCCCTCGACGCGCAGCCGGATGCCGTCCGCTTCGTGCACGATGCCGCGAATCGCCCGGCCCAGAAGCACATTGTGCCCCTGGCGAATCAGCCACTCGATGGCAGGCTGGGGAAACAGGCGCGTCAGATCCGTTCGCGGCAGCAGCATGTCGGCGGAGCGGGCATCGCCGAACAGGGCGTCGCGCAGCACGTTGGCGAACACGTGGGCAGAGGCGCTTTGCACCGGCGTGTTGAGTGCCGAGACGCAAAGCGGCTCCCACAGCAGCCTGCACAGCCGCGCCGGCTGACGGGTTTCCGCCAGCACCGCGGCCAGCGGCCGGTCTGGCCGGCGCAGGAAATCGTCGCTCCGCAGGGCCGACATCAGGCGCAACGCGGCCAGACGTTCGGCCCACGACAGGCCTTGTGCGCGGAGCAGCCCGACCAGCAGATTCAGCGGCGGGACGAAAGGCGCTGCGACCAGATCCATTTCGCCCGGATAGTGCAGGCTGAGCGGCTGCCGCAGCAACAGCCGATCCGGGTTCGCGCCGACGCGCCGCATCAGGCGCTGGGTTTCGCGGTAGGCGCCGAGCAGGATGTGTTGCCCGTTGTCGAGCGCGAGACTGCCGACGGTGACGACCCGTGCGCGTCCGCCCGGGGTTCGCGACGATTCAAACACGCTGACAGGGAAGCCTCGCAGCGCCAGTTCCACCGCACAACTGAGTCCGGCATAGCCGGCGCCGACAATGGCGATTGGTGTGGCGCGGTTCATGGGCTCAGATGTTGCGCGACGTGCGCCAGGCGATCCACAGCTTGCGCAGCGGCGTCAATGCCGTGCGATGGGTGAGCACGCGACATCCATCGCGACGGATCTCGTCGAGCAGCGTGCGATAGATGGCGGCCATGATGAGTCCGGCTCGCTGCGCTTTGCGATCTGCCGCCGGGAGTTGCCGCAGCGCCTGTTCGTAGTAACTCTGCGCGCGGTCGATCTGGAATTCCATCAGGCGCGTAAAGGCGTCGGTTTGCCGGGCATTCAAAATGTCGCCGGCGGGCACGCCGAACTGCTGCAGTTCGGCGACCGGCAGGTAGATGCGGCCACGCCGCGCGTCTTCACCAACGTCGCGAATGATGTTGGTCAACTGGAAAGCGAGCCCGAGGTCGTGGGCGTACTTCAGGGTCGCGCGGTCCTGATAGCCGAAAATTTCGGCGGCGAGCAGGCCGACCACGCTCGCAACCCGATAGCAATAGAGCTGCAGGCCTTTGAAATCGAGATATCGCGTCTGCTGCAGGTCCATCTCCATGCCGTCGATGATCTCGAGCAACTGTTCCTTCGGCATGCGAAACTGGGCGACAATTGTCTGCAATGCTTGGCCGACCGGATGTTCAGGCTTGTCGCCATAGATGCGGCCCACCTCGACGCGCCACCAGGCGAGCTTGGTGGCGGCGATCTGCGGGTCGGGACATTCGTCCACGACATCGTCGACTTCCCGGCAGAACGCGTACAGCGCAGTGATCGCCCGGCGGCGCGGCGGTTCCAGAAACAGGAAGCTGTAGTAGAAGCTCGAGCCGCTTTGCGCCGTCTTCTGTTGGCAATATTCGTCCGGGGTCATCCGCGTGAGTTGGTTCTTGAGGCGCGCCGGGGCGAAGCGGCCGTGGCGAAAAGTGCGCGCCATGATAGCAGAGGCCAGTCGAGCGCCCGGAGCACCGGCCGGCGGGAAAAGACGTCGAAGTCGACCGCCTCGATCTTTTCCAGTATCCGCAGACCGCCGGCCACGACCATGCGCAGCTCGAGTCCGATGCGGCCCGGGATCGCCCTGCCCAGCGGTGCTCCCCGATGCATCAGGGAGCGCGCGCGATTGATCTGAAACCGCATCAACGCGCGCCAGTTGTCGTCGATCCGCCCGGCCGCGATCTGCGTCTCGCTCACACCGAAGCGCGTCAGATCGTCCTGCGGCAGATAGATGCGCGGCTTTTCCCAGTCGATCGCCACGTCCTGCCAGAAGTTGATCAGTTGCAGGCTGCTGCAAATGCAGTCGGACTGGCGCAGGTTGTCCTCGCTCACGGCGCGGTAGAGGTGCAGCATCAAGCGCCCGACCGGATTGGCCGAGCGGCGGCAGTAGTCGAGCAGTTCGTCGAAGTCGGCGTAGCGCTGTTTGACAACATCCTGGGAAAACGCATCCAGCAAATCGCGGAACGGCCGGATGGGTAGGGCGTGACAGCGAATTGCCTGCGCCAGACGCTGGAACATCGGCGAGTCCGGGTTGTGGTTGGCTTCGATTGCATCGAGTTCCGCGCGAAAGCGGTCGAGAAGGGCCAGCCGTTCTGTCGGGGTTGCATCACCTTCGTCGGCGATATCGTCGGCGCTGCGGGCAAAAGCGTAAATCGCGGCAACCGGCTGGCGCAGCCTGGACGGAAGCAGTATCGAAGCGACAGGGAAGTTCTCGTAATGCTCGACCGTCATGGCGCCGGAACGAGTATGCAGACTACGATGGGGGCGGCTTGGGGAAATCTGCGGCGGCCGCTAGAATAGCAGCCCGCGTGCGAAGGTGGCGGAATTGGTAGACGCACTGGATTTAGGTTCCAGCGCCGCAAGGCGTGAGAGTTCGAGTCTCTTCCTTCGCACCAGAGTCGGCCGGGCTCGCGTGGCGTCAGTGACGGCGTTTTTCCAGCTTGATTTCCCGCGCGATTTCGACGTTTCCGTCATCGCGCACGGCTTCCAGCCTGACCGAAAACCCCCATAGCCGCGCAATGTGTTTGACGACTTCGTCGGTCGATTTGCCCAGCGGTCGCCGGTGGTACTCATGGTGGCGCAGCGTCAGGGTACGGTCCCCGCGCATATCGACGTTCCAGACCTGGATGTTCGGTTCGCGCGAGCCGAGGTTGTACTGGTCCGACATGATCTTGCGGATGCGCCGGTACCCCTGTTCGTCGTGGATCGCCGCGATCTTCAGCTTGTCGTTGTTGTCGTCGTCGAGCACCGAGAACAGCTTGAAGTCGCGCATCATTTTGGGTGACAGGTATTGCGCGACGAAACTCTCGTCCTTGAAGTTGCGCATTGCGAAGTCGAAGGTCTTGCGCCACTCGCTGCCGGCCAGTTCCGGAAACCAGTCGCGGTCTTCGTCGGTGGGTGTCTCGCAGATGCGGCGGATGTCCTTCCACATCTCGAAGCCGAGCGCGTACGGGTTGATGCCGTTGTAGTACGGGCTGTTATATGGCGGCTGGGCGACCACGCTGGTGTGGTACTGCAGGAACTCGAGCATGAAGGAGTCGGCGAGCAACCCCTGGTCGTAGAGCGTATTGAGGAGCGTGTAGTGCCAATAGGTCGCCCAGCCCTCGTTCATCACCTGGGTTTGGCGTTGCGGGTAGAAATACTGCGCCACCTTGCGCACGATGCGGACGATCTCCCGCTGCCAGGGTTCGAGCAGCGGGGCGTTCTTCTCGATGAAGTACAGCAGGTTCTCCTGCGGCTCGGGCGGGAAGCGGACCTCCGTCGCCCGTTCCTCGCGTGTCTCGCGCTGCGGCAGGGTGCGCCACATGGCGTTGACCTGCGACTGCAGGTAGGCCTCGCGTTCCTTCTGGCGCTGCGTTTCCTTGAACAGCGAGAGCTTGGGCGGGCGCTTGTAGCGGTCGACGCCGACGTTCATCAGCGCGTGGCAGGAGTCCAGCAACAGTTCGACTTCCTCTTCGCCGTAGCGCTCTTCACATTCGGCGATGTAGTTCCGGGCGAACAGAAAGTAGTCGATGATCGCGTCGGCGTTGGTCCAGGTGCGGAACAGGTAGTTGCCCTTGAAGAACGAGTTGTGGCCAAAGGCCGCATGGGCGATGACCAGTGCCTGCATGGTCATCGTGTTCTCCTCCATCAGGTAGGAAATGCACGGATCGGAATTGATCACGATCTCGTAGGCCAGGCCCATCTGCCCGCGCGCATAGCCCTTCTCGGTGGACAGGAAATGCTTGCCGAACGACCAGTGGTGGTAGTTGACGGGCATGCCGACCGAAGCGTAGGCATCCATCATCTGCTCGGAGGTGATGATCTCGATCTGGTTGGCGTAAGTGTCGAGCCCGTATTCCTCCGCGACACGCGTTATCTCCGCGTGGTAGCGGTCGAGCAGCTCGAAAGTCCATTCGGAGGCCGCGGGCAGCGGCATTTGCCTGTCATTCATGCGAGTTTCTTCTTGAACAGTTCACGGAACACGGGATAGATGTCGGCGATTCCCTCGATGCGCTGCATGGCGAAATTCTTGCACGACTCCTTGACGCCGATGTATTCGCGCCACAGGTTCTGCGCTTCGCCCGTGGTGATCTCGATGTACGCGAAGTACTGGACGAACGGCATGATGTGTTCGGCGAGTATCTGCCGGCAGAGCGGCGAGTCGTTCTCCCAGTTGTCGCCGTCCGAAGCCTGTGCGCCGTAGATGTTCCACATTCCGTTGGCGTAGCGCTCCTTGATGATGTCGCGCATCAATTCGAGCGCACTCGAGACCACGGTGCCGCCGGATTCGCGCGAGTGGAAGAACTCGTTCTCGTCGACTTCCTGCGCCACCGTATGGTGGCGGATGAAAACCAGCTCGATGTGTTCGTAGGTACGCTTGAGGAACAGGTAGAGCAGCATGAAGAAGCGCTTGCCTATCTGCTTCTTTTCCTCGTCCATCGAACCGGATACGTCCATCACGCAAAACATGACCGCGGACGTCGATGGGACCGGAATCCTGACCCGGTTGTTGTAGCGCAGGTCGAAGCTGTCTATCCAGGGGATGTTGTCGATCTTGGAGCGCAGTCGCTCGATTCGTTCCCAGCGTGTCTTGATCTGTGGATCGTCATCGGCAAGCGTCTTGCGCAGTTCCTCGATCTCATCCTGCAACTGTCGTATCTCCTCGCGGTAGGGGCCGCCTAGCGCGAGTCGCCGGCCGAGCGCTCCACGCAACGAACGGACGACATTGATGTTGGCCGGCACGCCTTCCGAAGTGAATCCGGCGCGCACCGACTTGTTCTCGACCAGCCGCGCCAGTTGCGTCTTGACCAGGTTGGGGAGCGCGAGGTCGTCGAAGAAGATGTTCAGAAACTCCTCGCGCGAAAGCTGGAAGACGAAAGTCGTCTTCCGACTCGCCTTCATTCGATGCGCCCTTGCCGCGCCCCTGGCCGCCGCCCATCGGGCGCGATACCTCGTCGCCGGTCGCGTACTGGTCGTTGCCGGAGTAGATGGTCTCCCACTCGCCTTCGCGAGCATGGCCGAACTGGGGCTCGGTCAAGTCCTTGGACGGGATCGAGATGCTCTCGCCGTTGTCGATGTCGGTGATGCTGCGGCCGGAGATCGCGTCGGACACAGCCTTGCGAATTTGCCCCTTGAAGCGGCGAAAGAATCGCTGGCGGTTGACCGCGCTCTTGTTCTTGGCGTCGAACCGACGATCGATGATGCGGAACACTAATGGCTCCGCTCAGGACGACTTGCGCACGCGCAGGTACCACTCGGAGAGCAGGCGAACCTGCTTCTCCGTGTAGCCCTTTGCCATCATCCGATTGACGAAGTCGGCGTGCTTCTTCTGCTCGTCGCCGCTGGCCTTGGCGTTGAACGAGATCACCGGCAGCAGTTCCTCGGTGTTGGAGAACATCTTCTTCTCGATCACCGCGCGCAGCTTTTCGTAGGAGGTCCAGGACGGATTCTTGCCGTCGTTCTTGGCGCGCGCGCGCAGGACGAAGTTCACCACCTCGTTGCGGAAGTCCTTCGGGTTGCTTATGCCAGCGGGCTTTTCGATCTTTTCGAGTTCGTCGTTGAGGGCATTGCGGTCGAGAATTTCACCGGTGTTCGGATCGCGGTATTCCTGGTCCTGAATCCAGAAGTCGGCGTAGGTCACGTAGCGGTCGAAGATGTTCTGCCCGTACTCCGAGTAGGACTCGAGGTAGGCGGTCTGGATCTCCTTGCCGATGAACTCGGCGTAGCGCGGCGCAAGATATTCCTTGATGAAGCCCATGTACTTCTGCTCGACCTCGGGCTGGAATTGCTCCTGCTCGATCTGCTGTTCGAGCACGTACATCAGATGTACCGGGTTGGCGGCAACCTCGCGGTGGTCGAAGTTGAACACCTTCGACAGCGTCTTGAAGGCGAACCGGGTGGACAGGCCGGTCATGCCCTCGTCAACGCCGGCGTAGTCGCGGTACTCCTGGTAGGACTTGGCCTTGGGGTCGGTGTCCTTGAGATTCTCGCCATCGTAAATGCGCATTTTGGAAAAGATGCTGGAGTTTTCCGGCTCCTTGATGCGCGACAATACGGCGAACTGCGCCATCATGCGCAGAGTGTCTGGCGCGCACGGGGCGTCTCCGAGAGAACTGTTGGTGATGAGTTTCTGGTAAATCTTGATTTCCTCGGCGACGCGCGTGCAATAAGGTACTTTGACGATGTAGATGCGGTCGAGGAAGGCTTCGTTGTTGCGGTTGTTGCGGAACGCCAGCCATTCCGATTCGTTCGAGTGGGCGAGAACGACGCCATCGAACGGGATTGCCCCAAAGCCCTCGGTACCCTTGTAGTTGCCCTCCTGGGTCGCGGTCAGCAACGGGTGCAGCACCTTGATCGGCGCCTTGAACATCTCGACGAATTCCAGCAGGCCGCGGTTGGCCAGGCACAGGCCGCCGGAGAAACTGTAGGCATCCGGATCGTCCTGTGAATACTGCTCGAGCTTGCGGATATCGATCTTGCCGACCAGCGACGAGATGTCCTGATTGTTCTCGTCCCCCGGTTCGGTCTTGGAAACGGCAATTTGTTGCAGGACAGATGGCGTCCGTTTGACGACCTTGAACTTGGTGATGTCGCCGCCGAACTCGTGCAGGCGTTTTACCGCCCAAGGCGACATGATGTTGTTCAGGTAACGGCGTGCAATGCCGTAGTCCTGTTCGAGGATTGCTCCGTCTTCGACGGCGTTGAACAGGCCGAGCGGGGACTCGTGTACCGGCGAATCCTTTAGCGCGTAAAAAGGAACCTTCTCCATCAGGGACTTGAGCTTTTCGGCTAGCGAGGACTTGCCGCCGCCGACCGGCCCCAAAAGGTACAGAATCTGCTTTTTCTCCTCCAGGCCCTGGGCTGCGTGCCGGAAGTACGACACGATATTCTCAATCGCTTCTTCCATGCCATAGAACTCGCGGAACGCCGGATAGATCTTGATTATCTTGTTGGAGAACATCCTCGACAGGCGCGGCTCGAGGCGGGTATCGACCAGTTCCGGTTCGCCGATCGCCATCAGCATGCGTTCGGCGGCGGTGGCGTAGGCGGAGCGATCCGCCTTGCAGATGTCGAGGTACTCCTTGATCGACATCTGCTCTTCCTTGCCGGCATCGTAGCGGGACTGGTACGCACTGAATATCGTCATGAGTTCGCCTCCGTGAAGTCCGTTGTGCGTTTGACGCAAAGAATTCAAACCGGCTGAAGCATGCGTTTTCGGTGCGACCTCTGGGCAGCGCTGGCGCCCAACGCGTCATCGGTCATGCTCCCAACCCCCTCACCATCGATAATGGGACAAGCGGACAAGTTCCGCTAGTGGTTTGTGTCGCGCGTGACGAACGCCCCTGAAGTAGTGTGGCGGACTGGATATGCTCGCTGTAGGTGATCGCGGGCTTGCTGCCCGAAAGGGTTCGGAAACGGCACTTCGCGATGGCCATGATTTTCAGGCAAGTCCAAGAAACCATTGAAGAATCCCCGCCCTCGCGGCGCGGGTGCGGGAGCCCGGCCCGCTTGGGTTTGTGATAGAATCGGGGCGGATTAGTGTTGCTGGACCGTGCCCCTGCAGATTGATTCCGCAGGGCGCTGGTGTCGAGGCCGGACTCCTTTCACACACTGCCATATCCAGCGATCCGTATCGTCGAAACACCAAAGCACATCTACGCCGGCCACCGACAAGGCAATTTGCGACTGGACAGGTTTCATGCAGGCAACTGAGCAGACAAACGACCCGCTGGAGCGGCGTATTGAAATGGCGGTTCCCCTTGCCGTGATTGAAAGGGACGTTGAAGAGCGCCTGAAACGGCTCGCGCGGACGGTCAAGATGGCCGGGTTCCGCCCCGGCAAGGTTCCATTCAGGATGGTTGCCGCGCAGTATGGCTCGCAGGTTCGTACGGAAGCCGTCGGTGAGGCGATCAACAAGTCGTTTGGCGAAAAGGTCCGTGAGCAGAATCTGCGCGTTGCCGGCTATCCCCGGATCGAGCAGAAACAGGGCGGTGACGCGGAAAAGCTGGAATTTAGCGCGGTGTTCGAGGTTTATCCCGAGATCGCGCTGGGCGATATTTCTGATCGACCGATCGAGAAGCCGGTACTCGTCGTAGGAGATGTCGAGGTCGACAAGACCATCGAGGTATTGCGCAAGCAGCGCCAGGTTTTCGATAAGGTCGAGCGGGCGGCTCAGGAAGGCGATCAGGTTGTCGTTGACTTCACTGGCCGCAAGGATGGCGAAATCTTTCAAGGCGGGACGGCGACCGACTTCGGGTTTGTGATCGGAATGGGGCAAATGCTCAAGGAGTTCGAGGCAGCAGTGACCGGCTTGTCCATCGGTGAGTCGAAGTCCTTTCGACCTGACTTTTCCCGAGGACTATCACGCCGAAGATCTCAGGGGAAAGCCCGCGCAGTTCGATGTGACGCTGAAGGAAGTGCGCGAAGCGCGACTCCCCGCGCTCGATGTCGATTTCGCCAAAGCGCTCGGCGTTGCCGATGGCGATCTGGTCAAGATGCGCGCGGAAGTCAGGGCCAACCTCGAACGCGAAGTGAAGAAGCGGATTGCGGCTCGGCTCAAGGATCAGGTCATGAATGTGCTGCTCGAGGTCAACCCGATCGTCGTTCCGAAGGCGCTGATCGAGTTGGAGTCGCGCCAGATGGCCGAGAATGCGCGCCGCGACATGACCGGGCGAGGCATGGACGTTTCGAAAATACCCGTCGAAACAGGCTGGTTCGCCGAGCAGGCCGAGCGTCGTGTCAAACTCGGCCTTTTGCTGGCTGAATTGGTAAAGAAGCATGACTTGCATGCGAAGCCCGAGCAGATCCGCGCCCAGGTCGAGGAGTTCTCCCAGAGCTATGAGGATCCTGCCGAGGTTGTGCGCTGGTATTACGGCGAGCCGCAGAGAATGGCACAGGTTGAAGCGCTGGTGGTCGAAGACAATGTCGTGGCGTGGATGCTGGCTCACGCCCGGTCTACCGACAAGACCGTTACATTCGATGAACTGATGGGCGGCACGACTTGAGTGGCCGGCCCGGGAGAGGCGGATATGATTTTCGGCAATTCGGACAACGGCTCGCGATGGGATCCGCAAGGACTGGGCATGGTGCCGATGGTCATCGAGCAGAGCGGTCGTGGAGAGCGTGCCTACGACATCTACTCGCGTCTGCTGAAGGAGCGGGTGGTCTTTCTGGTTGGGCCGGTCAACGACGTGACTGCCAACCTGATCGTCGCGCAACTGCTCTTCCTGGAGTCCGAGAACCCCGACAAGGATGTGTATTTCTATATCAACTCGCCGGGCGGCTCGGTGAGTGCCGGCATGGCGATCTACGACACCATGCAGTTCATCAAGCCGGATGTGTCGACGCTTTGCATCGGTCAGGCGGCCAGCATGGGTGCGTTTCTGCTTGCCGCCGGCGCGAAGGGCAAGCGATACTGCCTGCCCAATTCCCGCGTCATGATTCACCAGCCGATGGGCGGATTTCAAGGCCAGGCCTCGGATATCGAAATCCACGCGCGCGAAATCCTGACTTTGCGCGCCAAGCTCAACGAGATTCTCGCCAAGCACACCGGCCAGCCGATCGAGCGCATTGAGAAGGATACCGATCGCGACAACTTTTTGTCGGCCGAACAATCGGTTGACTATGGATTAGTGGACACGGTGCTGTTGAATCGCGCTCAGGTCGGCTGAGCACTTAGCAGACGGAGACTGGGGACATGTCGGACAAAAAGTCAGGCGGCGAGAAGCTGCTGTACTGCTCGTTCTGCGGCAAGAGTCAACATGAGGTCCGCAAATTGATTGCCGGTCCGTCGGTATTCATCTGCGACGAGTGCATCGAACTGTGCAACGACATCATCCGCGACGAGATCAACAGCGATACGTCCGGCAAGGGCGGCAAGGGCGATCTGCCGACCCCGCAGGAGATCTGTTCGATACTCGACCAGTATGTGATCGGCCAGCCGAGTGCCAAACGGATACTTGCGGTCGCGGTCTACAACCACTACAAGCGACTCAAGCATCTCTCAAAGAGCGACGATGTCGAGCTTGCCAAGAGCAACATCCTGCTGATCGGACCAACCGGCTCCGGCAAGACGCTTCTCGCGCAAACGCTGGCGCGTCTGCTCAACGTGCCGTTCGTGATGGCCGACGCCACTACCTTGACCGAAGCGGGCTACGTTGGCGAGGACGTCGAGAACATCATCCAGAAGCTGCTGCAGAAGTGCGACTACGAGGTCGAGAAGGCGCAGCAGGGCATTGTGTACATCGACGAGATCGACAAGATCTCGCGCAAGTCCGACAACCCTTCCATCACCCGTGATGTGTCCGGGGAGGGGGTCCAGCAAGCCCTATTGAAGCTGATTGAGGGGACGGTCGCATCGGTCCCGCCGCAGGGCGGCCGCAAGCACCCGAACCAGGATTTCGTACAGGTCGATACGACCAATATCCTGTTCGTGTGTGGCGGTGCGTTCGATGGCCTCGACAAGGTGATCCGCAGCCGCAACGAGCAGGGTGGAATCGGTTTCGGCGCCGAAGTGAAGAGCCGCGACACGAAGGATGTCAGCGAGGCGCTGCGTCTGGTCGAACCGGAGGATCTGATCAAGTATGGTCTCATTCCCGAGTTTGTCGGCAGATTGCCGGTGGTGGCCACGCTGCATGAATTGAGCGAAGAAGCCCTGATCGAGATCTTGATCGAGCCGAAGAACGCGCTGATCAAGCAGTACCAGAAACTGTTCTCGATGGAGGGTGTCGAACTGGAGGTGCGGCCACCGGCCCTGCAGGCGATCGCCCGCAAGGCGCTCAAGCGCAAGACCGGCGCGCGCGGTTTGCGGTCCATTCTTGAGGGCGCGTTGCTCGACATCATGTACGAATTGCCGAACATGGAGAATGTCTCCAAGGTCGTCGTCGATGAGGGGATGATTGAAAGCAGCGGCAAGCCGATACTGATTTACGCCGATCAGCCGAAGGTAGCCAGTTCGAATTGAGGGTGCAGTTGAAAATTTCGGAGTGAATCCCGGATATCAGCGGCTAGTGTTCCTTTTTCGTGCAGCTTGAACTTGTGTTCTCGGGCCCCATATGGCCCTTGACACTCCCATCCATAAGGAACTGCTATGTCAGGCACGCTTGACCCCCAAGAGAATCACGAGATGCCGTTGCTGCCGCTGCGCGACGTCGTCGTCTTTCCGCATATGGTGATTCCGTTGTTTGTCGGGCGGCCGAAGTCGATCAAGGCGCTCGAAACGGCAATGGAGGCGGGCAAGAGCATTCTGCTGGTCGCACAGAAGTCGGCGGCCAAGGACGAACCGACCGAGGACGATCTTTACCGCATCGGTTGCGTTGCCAATATTCTGCAGATGCTCAAATTGCCTGACGGCACGGTCAAGGTGCTGGTCGAGGGCACGCAACGCGCGCAGCTCGACGAAGTCGAGGATCTGCGCTCCCTGTTTGTCGCGCGCATTACGCCGATTCCCGCCGACGACGCCGCAAATCACGAAGTCGAGGCGATGCGCAGAGCGATCATCAGCCAGTTCGACCAGTACGTGAAGCTCAACAAGAAGATCCCCCCCGAAATTCTGACGTCACTTGCCGGCATCGAGGAAGCAGGTCGCCTGGCGGACACCATTGCGGCCCATCTGCCGTTGAAGCTCGAACAGAAGCAGGAAATTCTCGAATTGTTCGGCGTATTTGAACGCCTGGAACGACTGCTCACCCAGCTCGAGACCGAACTCGACATTTTGCAGGTCGAGAAGCGCATTCGCGGCCGGGTCAAGCGCCAGATGGAGAAGAGCCAGCGCGAGTACTATCTGAACGAGCAGGTCAAGGCTATCCAGAAGGAACTGGGCGAGGGCGACGAGGGCGCCGATCTCGAAGAGATCGAGAAGAAGATCAAGTCATCGGGCATGTCCAAGGAGGCAATGGGCAAAGCGGTTTCCGAGCTGAAGAAACTCAAGCTGATGTCGCCGATGTCGGCCGAGGCGACAGTCGTGCGCAACTACATTGAAACCCTAACGAACCTGCCCTGGCGCAAAAAAGCGCGGGTCAGCAAGGATCTGGCGGGTGCGGAAAAGATTCTCGACAAGGATCACTATGGTCTCGAGAAGGTGAAGGAACGAATACTCGAGTATCTCGCCGTGCAACAGCGGGTCGACAAGCTCAAGGCGCCCATCCTTTGTCTGGTCGGGCCGCCGGGCGTCGGCAAGACCTCGCTCGGGCAGTCGATTGCCAAGTCGACCAGCCGCAAGTTCGTCCGAATGTCGCTGGGCGGCGTGCGAGACGAGGCGGAGATACGCGGCCACCGACGGACCTACATCGGTTCGATGCCGGGCAAGATTCTCCAGAACATGACCAAGGTCGGTGTGCGCAACCCGCTTTTCCTGCTCGACGAGGTCGACAAGATGGGGCAGGATTTTCGTGGCGACCCGTCCTCTGCGCTGCTGGAAGTTCTGGACCCTGAACAGAATTCGACTTTCGTCGATCACTATGTCGAAGTGGAATACGACCTGTCCGACGTGATGTTCGTGGCGACGGCCAATACCCTCAACATTCCTGCGCCGCTTCTCGATCGGATGGAGGTGATCCGTTTGTCCGGCTACACGGAGGACGAGAAGGTCAACATTGCGCAGCGTTATCTGCTGCCGAAACAGGTCAAGAACAATGGCCTGAAAAAGGAAGAAATCTCGGTCACCGAGGACGCGCTGCGCGATATCGTGCGCTACTACACGCGCGAAGCGGGCGTCCGCAGCCTCGAGCGCGAGATATCGAAGATCTGCCGCAAGGTCGTCAAGTCATTGGTGCTGAAAAAGCGTAGTTCCAAGGTTGTCGTCAACGAGAAGAATCTCGACAAGTTCCTGGGCGTGCGCCGCCATTCTTTTGGCATGGCGGAGAAGGAAAATCAGGTTGGGCAGGTTACAGGGCTGGCATGGACGGAAGTAGGCGGCGAGTTGCTGACCATCGAAGCGGTCGTGTTGCCGGGCAAGGGCAAAACCATGACTACCGGCAAACTTGGCGAGGTCATGCAGGAATCGATCCAGGCGGCGCTATCGGTGGTGCGAAATCGCAGCAAGGCGCTGGGGATTGTCGATTCGTTTTACGAGAAGTCGGACATTCATATTCATTTGCCGGAGGGGGCAACGCCGAAGGACGGGCCGTCGGCGGGCATCGGAATATGCACGGCACTGGTTTCGGTTCTGACGGGTATTCCGGTACGCGCAGATGTCGCAATGACGGGTGAAATCACGCTGCGCGGGGAGGTGCTGCCAATCGGCGGACTCAAGGAGAAACTCCTTGCCGCAGTTCGGGGCGGAATTCGTACGGCATTGATTCCCGAGGAGAACGTCAAGGACTTGACCGAGATCCCCGAAAACATTCGCAATGAACTGGAAATCATTCCGGTGAAATGGATCGACAAGGTTCTCGAACTTGCGCTGGAGCGCAATCCGCAACCGCTGGCGGATGCGCCGGCCGACGCAGCGATCGCGCCGGTCGCGGAGAGCGTGGCGCCGGGTACCGTCGTGACGCATTGATTCTCTGACACACAGTTTCACGCCGCCGCCAACGCCGTTTGCGAGCCGGTCGCAAGCGGCGTTGGCATTTTTCGGCAACGAGCGCAATGGCCGGCGGATCCGCTTGACACAAGGATTTGCGGCTTGCTATAAAAGATCGCGATACAATTCCACCGCGCATCATTATGATGATCAATTCTCATAACGTCTCTTTTTAGCGACACAGTATTCGTCACCAAATCCAAGACTGGGGGGCACAAGTGAATAAATCCGAACTGATCGATCTCATCGCGAAGAAGGCCGACATTTCCAAGGCGGCTGCCGGCCGTGCGCTGGATGCGACAATCGACTCCGTCAAGGGTTCGCTCAAGAAAGGCGGCATGGTCACTCTGGTGGGTTTCGGTACGTTTTACGTAGGCAAGCGAGCGGCGCGCACAGGCCGCAACCCGCGCACCGGGACCAACATCAAGATCAAGGCTGCAAAGGTGCCGAAGTTCCGTGCCGGCAAGGCGCTCAAGGATGCGGTAAACTGACATAGTCGTCGCGCATTCGGTCGCCCGGTGTGACGGCGCGGTCGGGTGCTTAGCTCAGTTGGTAGAGCGTCGCCCTTACAAGGCGAATGTCGGCGGTTCGAGCCCGTCAGCACCCACCAGGTGAATCAAGCAGAGGCGAACGCAAGTTCGCCTTTTTTGTCTCGGTAGGTCGATCGCGCCGGTCGACGATTGCCAACCAAGTTTATCGCCAGGTTCGAGTTCCCATGTTCGATTCAGTCCGCAACAACAAAGTTGTCGTTCAGGTCATTCTGGCCCTGATTTCGCTTACCTTTGCGTTCTTCGGCATCGAAGCGTACATGCGAAGTCCCGGTGCGGCGCAAGAGGTCGCGAGCGTCGGAAAGTCACGGATCTCGCACGGTGAATTTCAGCAAGCGATGCGGGCGCAGCAGGAACGCATGCAAGAGGCGCTCGGCGGAAAGTTCGATCCCAAGATGCTGGACAACGCCGAAGCGCGCCGCGCAGTTCTTGATTCGCTGGTCAGCCAGCGCACCCTCGCCCTGGCGGCAGCGGGCGCGCGTCTTGGCGTAACCGACGAGCAGTTGCGCGACTTCATTGCGTCCGCGCCCGCCTTGCAGGAGAACGGTCAGTTTTCGCAGGCGAAATATGACGCTGTGGTGAGATCGCGTGGCATGAGCCGCGAGGGGTTTGAACTCACGCTGCGGCAGGATCTTGTGCAGCAACAATTGGTCGGCGCGATCAGCCAGAGCGGGTACGCCTCGCGAGCACTTGCCGAGCGGTGGGTCGCCCTGCAGTCGGAAGAGCGGGAATTTGCCGAAGTGCAGTTCAAGCCGGAACAGTACCTTGCGCAAGTGAAACTTGCGGCAGATGCAGTGCAGAAATACTACGATGCCAACAAATCCCAGTTCGAGACGGCCGAGCAGGTCAAGGCCGAGTACGTGATACTCGATGTCGGCGCGTTGCTGCCGCTGGTTACGGTCGACGACGCAGAACTCGACAAGCGCTTCAATGAAGAGGTGGCATCCAAGGTCGCGGCGCTCGCGCAAGCGAGGCGCAAGGCTGAGGCCGTACTTGCTGAAGCACGCCAGGGGTTGCAGTTCGGCGAGTTAGCCAAAAAGTACTCGGATGATCCCGGTTCTGCCCAGAAGGGTGGCGACCTTGAGTTCTTTGGTCGTGGCGCAATGGTCAAGCCGTTCGAAGATGCCGTGTTTGCTATGACCGAAGGCGACATCAGAGGGCCGGTAGAGAGCGACTTCGGCTTCCACATCATCAAACTCACCGGCATTCGCAACGAGAAGGACAGTGAGCAACGTCGGGCGAGCCACATCCTCATTGCCAAGCCACAAGGAGTAACCGGTGCGCCGCAGACCAAAGCGGAGTTTGTGGACAAGGCCAAACGGCTGTTGGCGGAGAAGAAGTATGCCGAGACTGCTGAACAGTTCGGTAACCTGGTCTATGAGCAGTCGGATAGCCTCAAGCCGGTTACCGAGAAGTTCAAACTCAGCACACAGAACACGGACTGGATCAGCAAGACTGGCCAAGGCGCAGGAGGGTTGGCAAATCCCAAGTTCCTTGGCGCGCTGTTCAGCGACGATGCGATCAAGAACAGGCGCAACACCGAAGCTGTCGAAATCGCGCCGAATACACTCGTTGCGGCGCGTGTGCTGGAACACAAGCCGGCGGCCCTGCGGCCTTTGGACGACGTGCGCGCCGACATCGAGAAGCGCCTGACGCGGGAAGAGGCCGGCAAGCTTGCGACCCAAGATGCGAGCGCCAAGTTGGAGAAACTGAAGAAAGGCGAGGCAGTGGATCTGGTCTGGCCGCAATCTCGCAAGATCACGCGCAATGGCGCGCCCGGAACGGCGCCGGATGCGCTGCGCGCATTATTCAAGGCCGCAGCCGACAAGTTGCCCGCTTATGCCATAGCCGAGTCGCCGACCGCGGGAACCACAATTTACAAAATCAGCGGCGTAAACAAGCCGCCCGTAAAACCGGACGACCCGCGGTTGAAATCGGCCCAGAACCAACTCGAGCAACTTGCGTCGGGCGAAGAACTAAACGCCTATCTTGCGGCGTTGCGCGCCCGCTACAAGGTGCAGATCAATACTGCGGCACTGGAAACGAAACAGCCCTGAGTCCGGGCTTCTAGGGAAGAAACCGCCTTCAAAGCCGGCGTTAGATCTCTTGCCGGCCATCCTCAATCAGGATCGGGGTTGCCAAGCGCGGTCGTATTGAATCCGGCATCGACATAGGTGACTTCGCCGGTAATACCGCTGGCCAGATCGCTGCAGAGGAACGCCGCCACATTGCCAACCTCGTCGATCGTCACGTTCCGCCGCAACGGGGCATTCTTCTGGTTGTACGCGAGTAGCTTGCCGAAGCTGCCTATTCCGGCAGCGGCCAGAGTCTTGATCGGGCCGGCAGACACGGCATTGGCGCGAATGCCCTTCGGACCAAGAGACGCCGCCAGATAGCGCACCGAGGCCTCGAGGCTGGCTTTCGCCATTCCCATGACATTGTAGTTGGGCATGGTGCGCACGGCGCCAAGGTACGACATCGTCAAAACCGAAGCGTTGCGACCCAGCATCATCGGCAGACCGGCTTTCACCAGCGCAGGGAAGCTGTAGGCGCTGATCTCGTGCGACACCCGAAACGCTTCGCGAGACAGCCCTTCGAGAAAGTCGCCATCGAGCGCATCGGTCGGCGCAAAGGCAATCGAATGAACAACGCCCTCGAGACCATCCCAAGACTTGCCGAGATCGGCGAACAGCTTGCTCATCTGATCGTCATCGGCGACGTCGCAGGGAAACACCAGGCGGGAGTCGAACTCCGCCGCCATCCTGGTCAAACGTTCGAGGAACCGGTCGTTCTGATAAGTAAACGCCAATTCGGCACCTTCGCGGTGCATTGCGCGTGCGATGCCGTAGGCAATCGAGCGGTTGGACAACAGACCGGTAATCAGAATGCGCTTGCCGGCAAGAAAACCCATGGCGCGGAACCCCTCTCGTTTTAACCGGAAGATTATAGCCGATGCAATCCCGGCGCCTGCCGCACGATGGATGACGCCCGACCGGCCATTCCGCTACACTCACGTGATGCGCCCAATTGCCCTCGTTTTCGCCGCCGCGTGTTCAGCTCTTGCCCTGGCTGGATGCGCGGACGTATGGAACGATCCCTATCCCAGCGCGGATCGGGGCAAGAACATCTTCTACAGTGCGTTCACGGAGCGGCCCAAGCATCTGGATCCGGTCCAGTCTTATAGCGAGAACGAAGCGACCTTCCTGTTTCAGATCTACGAGCCGCCGCTTCAGTACGACTACCTGAAGCGCCCATATCGCCTGATCCCGATGAGCACCGAGGCGCTGCCCAGCGTCACCTACCTCGACCGAGAGGGCAATCCTTTGCCCGCCGACGCCAATGGCGTCGCGATCGGTTTCAGCGTGTACGAGATCCGGATCAAGCCCGGAATTCGCTATCAGCCGCATCCTGCTTTTGCCGTCGATGCAGCCGGCAAGCCACGCTATCTGGGCCTGACGCGAGAACAGGTAAGGGACAAGCGCAAGCTGTCCGATTTCGCTGAGAGCGGAACGCGCGAGCTTACGTCCGACGATTACATCTATCAGATCAAGCGACTGGCACATCCGCGCCTGCACTCGCCGGCGTTTGAACTGCTCGCCGATTACGTTGTCGGTTTGCGCGACCTGCAGTCCCGCCTTGCAAAGGCAGATACCGACAAATCTGCCTGGCTCGATCTGTCGCAGCACGAGTTGTCGGGGGTAGAGCGGGTCGATCAATACACCTTCAGAATCAAGCTCATGGGAAAGTACCCGCAGTTCGTCTATTGGCTGGCGATGCCTTTCTTTGCGCCCGTGCCTCTGGAGGCGGACCGCTTTTTTGCCCAGCCGGGCATGAGCGAGCGCAACCTCACGCTGGACTGGTATCCGATTGGCACCGGTCCGTACATGTTGACGGAAAACAATCCGAACGCGCGGATGGTGCTCGAACGCAATCCGAACTATCACGGCGACACCTATCCCTGCGAGGGCGAAGCCGGCGACCGTGATGCCGGACTGCTGGCCGATTGCGGTAAGCCCCTGCCGTTCGTTGACAAGGTCGTTTTTTCGCTTGAGAAGGAAACCATCCCCTACTGGAACAAGTTCATCCAGGGCTACTACGATGTTTCGGGCGTGGGCGGAGAGAATTTCGATCAGGCGGTGCGCTTCGGGCCGCAAGGCGACGCCCGCCTGACAGACGATATGCAGGAGCGCGGCATGACCCTGGTCACGGCGGTGCAGCCGACCGTGTCCTATACCGGGTTCAACATGCTCGATCCGGTAGTCGGCGGTTCGTCCGAGCGTGCGCGCAAACTGCGCCAGGCAATATCGATCGCTGTCGATCAGGAAGAATACGTGAGCATCTTCCTCAGTGGTCGGGGCGAGGTCGCGCAAAGCCCGATACCCCCTGGAATAACGGGACGCCGCGGCGGGCGGGACGGGATGAATCCGGTGGTCTACGACTGGGTAGACGGCAAGCCCCGTCGCAAGGCAATCGCGGAAGCCAAGCGCCTGCTGGCCGAAGCAGGCTACCCGAACGGACGGGATTCGCAGACCGGCGAGCCTCTGGTGATCCATCTTGATACTACCGGCGGCGGCGTGGGCGACAAGTCACGCGTCGACTGGTACAACAAGCAGTTCTCCAAGCTCGACATCCAGCTTGTCGTCAGATCGACCGACTACAATCGTTTTCAGGACAAGATGCGCAAGGGCACGGCACAGATGTTTTTCTGGGGGTGGAACGCGGATTATCCGGACCCGGAAAATTTCCTCTTCCTGTTCCATGGTCCCCAGGCAAAGGTCAAGACCCAGGGCGAGAACGCGGCGAACTACGAGAATCCGGACTACGACGCGCTGTTCGAAAGAATGAAGAACATGGATGAAGGTACAGAGCGCCAGGAAATCATCGATCGCATGGTCCGCATGCTGCAAACCGACGCACCGTGGCTGTTCGGCTACCACGATGTCGCCTACGTATTGCAGCACGGCTGGATGTCCAATCGCAAGGCAGGGAAGATCATCCGCGGCAACATGAAGTACCAGAAGGTCGATGTGTCACTGCGGGAGAAGCGAAGAGCCGAGTGGAATGCGCCGATCCGCTGGCCGATCGCGGTCATGCTCGGGTTGCTGGCTGCGATCATCGCCCCAGCCGTCATTTCCTATCGGCGGCGCGAGCGCGAACGCGCCATTCCGGATACTCGTACTGCATGATTTCGGTGCCTCAGGATCGCCTGACGCCGTCCGTCGCATCGCCGCCGCGGCCGGCATGAGGTAGACGATGCTCGCCTACATCGTTCGCCGGCTGCTCTACGCCATTCCCATCCTGCTCGGGGTGAACCTGCTGACCTTTGCGCTGTTCTTCGTGGTGAACACGCCGGACGACATGGCACGCATGCAGCTTGGCATCAAGCGCGTTACGCCCGAGGCGATCGCGCGCTGGAAATCCGAGCGAGGCTACGACAAGCCGCTTTTCTACAATTCGCAGGCGGAGGCTTCCGCCAAGTTCACTGACACGATCTTCTATTCCAAATCGATCCGCATGTTTGCGTTCGATTTCGGTCGATCGGACGACGGTCGCGACATCGGCTACGAAATCCGAAATCGCATGGGGCCTTCGCTGGCGATCGCGCTTCCGGTGTTCCTGCTCAGCCTGATCGTGACCATTGCGTTTGCCCTGCTGCAGGTGATGTTTCGCGCTACCTACCTCGACTACGGGGGCGTTGCGCTCTGCATCGCGATGATGTCGATTTCGAGCATGTTCTACATCATCGGTGGGCAATTCGTTTTTAGCAAGGTGTGGAATCTTGTACCCATTTCCGGTTACGGCGAAGGCGTTGATCGCGCAAGATTTCTGCTCTTGCCGGTGCTGGTCGGCATAGTCGGCAGCATCGGTTCCGGCGCGCGGATGTATCGCGCGTTTTTCCTCGAAGAAGCGTTCAAGGACTATGTCCGAACGGCCCGTGCCAAGGGCGTGCCGGAGATGGCGGTTCTGTTCCGTCACGTGCTCAAGAACGCTATGATTCCGATCCTGACCGGTGCAGTGGTCGTCATTCCGAGCCTGTTCCTCGGCAGCCTGATCACCGAGTCGTTCTTCGGCATTCCCGGCCTGGGCAGCTATACCATCGAGGCGATCCAGTCGCAGGATTTCGCGGTGGTGCGCTCGATGGTGTTCATCGGGTCGGTGCTCTACATCGTCGGGCTGATCCTGACCGACATCTCCTACACCCTCGTCGATCCGCGCATACGCCTGCAATAGTCCATGGCCTTTCAACCGGTATTCCTCTGGTCGGACATTCTGTTGTTCCTGCTGATCGCCGTTGTCGTTGCCGGCGTCTTCTACGTCAGGTCGCAGCCGCACATGCTCGAGCCCTGGCGGCGCGTCGGATCGAGCGGCAGCGCGATGGCTTCGCTCACATTGCTGCTGCTGTTCGTCCTGATCGGGGTGCTCGATTCTCTGCACTATCGCCCGCGACTGGAATCAGTGTCGGCGGGAACCAACGACGTGCGGCATTCGGTGGAGGTGCACAGCGCTTTCGATGTCCTGGCGCAAGTACTCCGCCGCGGAACCGAGAAGACCTATTCCGCTCCGTTCGCCGCGTATCTCTACGACAAGGAGAACATCGATCGCCCGGACGGAACGCAGTTCCGCGACTATCCGCGACTCAAACATGCCGCCGTGCATTTGCAGGATCCGCCGTCGCAACTGGCGCCGGATGTTGCGTTCGGGCTGGCCCGCGCACTGCCGGTCGCCGCCGCAGTCTGGCTGGCGCTCGCGCTCGGCGTGGCGCGGCGTGTCGCCCGCCAGTCGGCTTGCTCCGTCGCTTCGGCGTGGCGCGCGATCTGGCGGCGGGAAACGCCGATTGCCTGGAACGGCGCGCTGACGGCACTTGGCGCAACGCTTGCCCTTGTGGTGCCGCTTTGCCTGCTGTCCGCCGACTACCACGTGTTCGGCACCGACAAGGTCGGACAGGACGTGTTCTACCTGACCCTCAAGAGCATTCGCACGGCGCTGGTGATCGGAACGCTGACCACATTGGTGATGATGCCCTTTGCGATCGCGCTGGGCGTAGTCGCGGGCTATTTCGGCGGCTGGATCGACGATGTCGTGCAGTACATCTACACGACGCTGAACTCGATTCCGGGTGTGTTGCTGATCGCCGCCTCGGTGCTGATGATGCAGGTCGTGATCGACAGCCATCCCGATTGGTTCGCCACGTCGGCGGAGCGTGCCGATGCGCGGCTGCTGGCACTGTGCGGGATACTAGGCGTGACAAGTTGGACCGGGCTGTGCCGCCTGTTGCGGGGCGAAACGCTCAAACTGCGCGAACTGGACTATGTGCAGGCAGCGCGCGCATTCGGCGTGACGCAGGTGCGCATCATGATCCGGCATATCCTGCCCAATCTCATGCACCTGGTCCTGATCAGTGTCGTCATGGATTTCAGCGGGTTGGTGCTGGCGGAAGCGGTGCTGTCCTACGTCGGCATAGGCGTCGATCCGAACACCGTCAGTTTCGGCACGATGATCAACCAGGCGCGCATGGAACTGTCGCGCGATCCCATGGTGTGGTGGTCGCTTTTGGCGGCGTTCGTGTTCATGTTCGTGCTGGTGCTGTCGGCCAATCTGTTTGCCGACGTCGTGCGTGAGGCGCTTGATCCGCGATTGCAGGTTCTGAGCCGCAATCGATTGATCAGGAAGGCGGCGCATGCCTAGCGACGCGCTGCCGGACCAGCAACTGTTCGCTGTCACCGATCTGGGCGTTCGGCTGTCGACGGCGCGCGGCACCGTGCAACCGGTCGATCGCGTGTCGCTGACTATCGAACGCGGGCAAACCTTTGCCCTGCTCGGCGAATCGGGTTGCGGCAAATCCATGACGGCGCTCGCCATCATGCGCCTGCTGCCCGACGGCGGCGTACTGACGGATGGCAAGGTTGTACTCGAAGGCGAAAATCTGAGCGCGTTGACCGAGAGCGAGATGCGCGCGGTGCGCGGCGGCCGCATCGCCATGGTGTTCCAGGAGCCAGCCACAAGCCTCAATCCGGTCGTAACCGTGGGCGACCAGATCGGCGAAGCACTGGCGCTGCATCGCGACCTACGCGGCGCACAGGCTCGTCAGCGTGCCGGCGAACTGCTCGCGGCGGTGGGCATTCCCGACCCGCTGCGCCGGCTCGACGACTATCCGTTCCAGCTCTCGGGCGGCATGAAACAGCGCGTGATGATAGCCATGACGCTGGCAGGCGACCCCGAGCTGCTGATAGCCGACGAGCCGACGACTGCCCTCGACGTCACGATCCAGGCACAGGTGCTCGATCTGCTCGCGGCCCTGCAGCGGGAGCGCGGCATGGGCATGCTGTTGATCACTCATGACCTTGGCGTGGTGGCGCGGATGGCTCACGAGGTCGGTGTGATGTATGCCGGGCACCTGATCGAGACTGGCGGGCGGGAGGCATTCTTTTCCACGCCGTTGCACCCGTATTCGCGCAAGCTCTTCGCTGCTTTGCCCAGTGCGGCACTGCGCGGCAGGCGACTCGAAACCATCGCCGGAAACGTGCCGCCACTCGATCGGCAATTCGCCGGTTGCCGCTTCGTCGAGCGCTGTCCGGCGGCTTGGGATCGCTGCCGGACCCAGGCGCCGGATTGGCACCGACAAGCTTCAGGGCAGGCGGTGCGCTGCCACCTGTTCGACCCGGCCGAGCAAGGCCGCGAGACCGCGATCGGCATACCGGTCGCCGAAGAGACGGCGCCAAAGGTCGCAGCCCAGCCTTTGCTGAAGGTCGAGGCTCTGAAGGTG
The DNA here is from genome assembly GCA_016711925.1 of Candidatus Methylophosphatis haderslevensis. Taxonomy (GTDB): domain Bacteria; phylum Pseudomonadota; class Gammaproteobacteria; order Burkholderiales; family Rhodocyclaceae; genus Methylophosphatis; species Methylophosphatis haderslevensis. Next base: position 92,546 of record JADJSA010000009.1, on the reverse strand, counting down.
CACTTTCCGGTCAAACGCGGTCTGCTGCAGCGTGTCGTCGCGCATGTCAAGGCAGTGGACGGCGTTTCCCTTTCACTCGCCGCCGGGCGCACGCTGGCCCTGGTCGGCGAGTCGGGCTGCGGCAAGACTACCGTCGGCAAAGCCATTCTTCAGTTGATCGGCATAACCGATGGTCGCGTCGAACTTGCCGGCCAGGATCTGCGCGGCGCGCCGGGCCCCATCTTGGCGAACATGCGGCGCGACATGCAGATGGTCTTTCAGGATCCATTCGGGTCGCTCAACCCGCGCATGCGGGTCGGCGAAATCATCGAGGAGGGGATGGCGGCGCTGGCGGTCGAGGCCGATGCGGCCCGCCGCTCCGAGCGCGTTGCCCAATTGCTGACGCGCGTCGGGCTGGACGCTGCGATGGCCGGGCGCTACCCGCACGAGTTCTCCGGGTGGCCAGCGCCAGCGGATCGCGATCGCCCGCGCACTCGCAGTCAGCCCGAAGCTGATCATATGCGACGAGCCGACCAGCGCACTGGATGTCTCGGTGCAGGCGCAGATTCTCAACCTGCTGCGGCAACTGCAGCGCGAACTCGGTCTGGCCTATCTGTTCATCACCCACAACATCGTGGTGGTCGATTATCTTGCCCACGATGTTGCGGTCATGTACCTCGGGCGCATCGTCGAACATGGCCCGGTCGAGTCGGTATTGCGTGACCCGCAGCATCCCTACACGCGTGTTCTGCTCGCAGCGGTTCCGCGGGTCGATCGCGCTGCCGTGACCGATGCCCCGCTTGCCGGCACCGAATTGCCGTCGCCGCTCAATCCTCCCTCGGGTTGTCACTTCCATCCTCGCTGCCCGCAGGCAACCGGGCGCTGCCGCAGCGAGTATCCGGCCGAGACGGCGCTTGCCGGCAACCGCATGGTGCGATGCCACCTCTACGGCTGAACGAAAAAAACGCCGGCGATCGCCGGCGTTTGCTTGCAGGCCGGCTGGATCAGCGTCGTGCGGCGATCCGGGTCGGCGCGTGACGGGGCGCGGACTTGCCGGCGACCCGCGCTGTGGGCCGCTGCTTGGTGCTGGCGTCGCGGGACTTCGCTGACGGCTTCGAGGACTTGGCGAGCGCAACCGTGTGCCGTTTCCCTTTCCCCTTCACATGGCGGGCGTGCACACGGCTCTCGCTTTGGCGCGCAGCCGACAACGCGGAAGAAGCCGGCAGGTCGTCGGCGGTGATCTGAAGGCTCTCCGCTCCCGCGGCCGGCACCAGCAGCGCATGGCCGACCGGCGCGCGCCAGCCCGGCGGAATGCCATTGACCGCGCGCAGCTTGGCCCCGCTGATGCCCATGCTCGCGGCCAGCGAATCGAGGTTCTCGCCCTTTTGCAGGCGGCGGGTCACCCAACTGCTCAAGGGTTCGTCATGATTGCGCAGGTTGGTGTGGAAGGTTTCGACCTTTTCGGCGGGAATGATGATCTGCTGTGCGGAGCCGCCGGGCATGACCGGCCGGTTGTAGGACGGATTGAGCGCGACGAATTCGTCCATCGGCGTTTCCGCCAGTCGGGCAGCGAGCGCAATGTCGATGCCGGCCGGTTTGCTGACGGTGGCGAAGTAGGGCAGGTTGGGGATCGCCGGCAGGGTGACGCCGTACAACTGCGGCTGGGCGATGATGTTCTTCAGCGCTTGCAGCTTGGGCACGTAGTACTTGGTTTCGGCCGGCATGTTCAGGTGCTTGTATTCGGTTGGCAACCCGAGTTGGCGATTGCGCTCGATCGCGCGTGCTACCGCGCCTTCGCCCCAGTTGTAGGAGGCCAAGGCGAGATGCCAGTCGCCGTGCATTTCGTAGATCGTCTGCAGGTAATCGAGCGCCGCGTTGGTCGATGCGACGATGTCGCGGCGCTGGTCGTACCACCAGTTCTGCGACAGGTTGTAGCTCTTGCCGGTTGCCGGAACGAACTGCCACAAACCCGAGGCGCGGGCGCTCGACATCGCCATCGGATTGAAGGCGCTTTCCACCATCGGCAGCAGTGCCAGCTCGGTCGGCATGCCGCGCTTTTCGAGTTCCGTGACGATGAAATAGAGGTAGCGGCGACTGCGCTCAACGATTCGGCCGACATATTCCGGCCGGCCCAGGTAGTAGGCCTGCCGGTCATTGACCTGGTCGTTGAGCAGGTCCGGCATGGCGAACCCGTTGCGTATGCGCTCCCACAGGTCGCTCGGTTCCGCGGTCAGGTCGATCGGCCGCAGGCGCAGCAGATCGTCGCGGATCTCGCCCGGTGGCGCGAGCAGGGGTTCGGCGATTTCACTGAGCGATGCCGGGGCGATCGCAACCTTGGCCGGATTGGCCGGGGGAAAGGCGAACGGACCCTCGTCAGCCCAGGACGCCGGGCCGAACAGCAGTGCCGAGCAGGCGGCGATCAGAATCAGGGGGTTGCGCGGGAAAGTCATGGGGTGCGGGTCTCCCGTTGCGCCGTTTGCAGGCCGTGTGCGCACATTGCGACGCCAACCTGCTTGGACATTGTATTGAAACGAAATCATAATGTTACGGACGACAGTTCAGTTAGTCAATGAAAAGTCGTAGCCGAATTGTGGCATTCTACGACATTGGTTTGATGGAGTCCGGCATGAAGGCGTTGATTATCGAGGATTCGCGGACGAGCGCCGCGCTGTTCGCGCAGCAGCTCGAACGCATGGGCATCGAGGCGCTGATCGCGCACAACGGCAAGGACGGCGTCGAGTTGTTCCAGGGACATCGGCCGCAACTCGTGCTGCTCGATGTGATCATGCCGGGAATCGACGGCTTCGAAGTGGCTCAGCAGATTCGCCTGATCGAGAAACCGGGCGAGTGGACGCCGATAATTTTTCTCTCCGCCCGCGACAAGGATGCCGACCTCGAGCGCGGGATCATTGCCGGCGGCGACGACTACCTGCGCAAGCCCGTAAGCGAAGTGGTGCTGGCCGCCAAGGTGCGCGCCATGCAGCGCATTCTCGGCATGCGCGATTCGCTGGTTGCGCTGACCTCCCGCCTCGACGACATGAATCGCGACCTGGTCCGGCTGTCCACCGTCGACGCGCTGACCGGCATCGCCAACCGGCGCCGCTTCGACGATGCGCTCTACAAGGAGTGGCGCCGCGCCATGCGGCGCCAGTACCCGGTTACGCTGCTGATGTGCGACATCGATTTCTTCAAGCAGTACAACGACGCCCACGGCCACCAGGCCGGTGACGAATGCATCCGCAACGTCGCGCGGGCGATCGAGGAGACCCTGAAGCGGCCGGGCGACCTGGTCGCGCGCTACGGCGGCGAAGAGTTCGCCGCGATCCTGCCCGATACGGGGTTCGACGGTGCGCAGATGGTTGCCGAGAGCGTGCGCAGCGCGGTTGCCGAACTCGGCATTCCGCATGGCCGTTCGTCGGTTGCCAGCCGGGTCACACTCTCGGTCGGGGCGGCGACCATGGTGCCGCCCCGTGGTGCGCCGGCCAGCGGCGAACCGCTTGTCGAAGCGGCCGACAAGGCGCTCTATGCGGCCAAGTCCGCCGGCCGCAATCGGGTCGTGGTGAGCCAGGGCTGAAGCCTGCTGCGAGGCCGTTCAGAAGCGGTTCTTCCATTCGCGCAGCGCCGCGAAAACCGTCACCGGCGAGTCGCCCGCGCCGTGCGCCCGCGCCGCGGCCCGCACCGCCGGTTCGCTGGCGCGCAGGAACGGATTGGTCTGGCGTTCCGTTTCGATGCTCGACGGCACGCTGGGCAAACCGGCTTCGCGCAGCGCATTTACCGCGCTGGCGCGGTCGATCAGGCGTCGATTGTCCGGTTCCACAGCGAGGGCGAAACGGATGTTCGACTGCGTGTATTCGTGAGCGCAGAACACCCGGGTGTCGCCCGGCAGCGCGGCCAGCCTGGCAAGCGAGGCGAACATCTGTGCCGGCGTGCCCTCGAAGAGCCGGCCGCAGCCACAGGCAAACAGCGTGTCGCCACAGAACAGGTGATTCGGGCGATAATAGGCGACATGCCCAAGCGTATGGCCGGGCACCTCGATCACGGAAAATTCCGCGTCGATCTGCGGTATTCGCACCGTATCGCCCTCCCGCACTTTCACCGTTACGCCGGCAATGTCCTCAGCCGCAGGCCCGAATACCGGAACGTCGAATCGCCGCACCAGACCGGCAATCCCGCCCGCATGATCGCCATGATGGTGGGTGATCATGATCGCGGCCAGCGTGGCGCCGCGATGCGCCAGATGGTCGAGTACCGGCAGCGCGTCGCCCGGATCGACCACCACGGCGCGGCCGTCCTGTTCCAGGCACCAGATATAGTTGTCGCTGAATGCGGGAATGCCGCTGATGTCCATGATTTGCGCGGGCGTTTCGGCCGATGAGTGGCCCAGTGTCGGATCTCGCTCCCGCGGTGTCAAATGACGATCTGGCCGCCTGGTTGGCGACGCCGCAGGGCCGCTACGTGCTGGACTGGGAGTTGGCCCGGATGGACCAGGTGTCGGCCGACATTTTCGGTTTCAACGCGCTGCAGATCGGTCTGCCGCAGGTCGATTTTCTGCGCGCCAACCGCATCCCGTTCCGGTTTCTGACCTGCGTCGAGCCGGGTGCGCCGGTTCTTGCCTCGCCCGAGCAACTGCCGTTCGCCACTCACAGCATCGATCTGGTGATGTTGCCGCATGTCCTCGAGTTCGCCGCCAATCCGCACCAGATCCTGCGCGAGGTCGAGCGCGTGCTGGTGCCCGAAGGCCATGTGCTGATTGCCGGTTTCAATCCGTTCAGCCTGTGGGGTGCCAAGCGCAGCATGATGCGCGGGAAGGGGCCGGTGCCCTGGTGCGGCACTTATCTGTCGGTGCGCCGCCTCAAGGACTGGCTGGCACTGCTCGGATTTGAAACGCAGGCGGGGGCATTCGGCTGTTACGCGCCGGCTGTGGTCCAGGAGAAATGGCTGATGCGATGGCACTTCATGGCTGCGGCCGGCGACCGCTGGTGGCCCTTTGCCGGGGCCGTCTATGTCGTGCAGGCAATCAAGCGCGTGCCGGGCATGCGTCTGATCCTGCCCAAGTGGAAGGACGCGCGCGCGCGCGCCCGCGCGCTGGCGCCTGTGACGCGGCGCCACGAGGCACAGCGCAGCACCGAAACGAACGGCACGCGTTGCACGGAACAATGACCGACCAAACCCGGAGCGCTGCCGAAGTCGAAATCTTCACCGATGGTGCCTGCAGCGGCAATCCCGGCCCCGGCGGCTGGGGCGCCATCCTGCGTGCCGGGGGCACCGAACGCGAGCTGTACGGCGGCGAGCCACAGACCACCAACAACCGGATGGAACTCACTGCCGTGATCCGGGCGCTGGAAGCGCTCAAGCGCCCGGTGCGGGTCTGCGTGTGGACCGACTCGCAGTATGTGCAGAAGGGCATCAGCGAATGGATCGGCGGCTGGAAGGCGCGCGGCTGGAAAACCGCCGCCAAGGCGCCGGTAAAGAACGTCGATCTGTGGCAGGAACTCGACCGTCTGGCCGCGCAGCACGATGTCGACTGGCGCTGGGTCAAGGGACACGCCGGCCATCCGGAGAACGAACGCGCCGACGCGCTTGCGCGGCGCGGCATCGAATCCCTGCGAAAAATCTGAAGGATGCGACCGACCATGCGACAAATCGTCCTCGACACCGAAACCACGGGCCTCGACTGGCGCAACGGCACCGCGTCATCGAGATCGGCTGCGTCGAAATCGTCGGCCGCAAGCTCTCCGGCCGGCGCTTCCACTGCTACCTCAATCCGGGGCGCGAAATCGACGCGGGTGCCCAGGCGGTGCATGGCATCACCGCCGACTTCCTTGCCGACAAGCCGAAGTTTGCCGAGATTGCCGGCGAACTGATCGAGGTGATCCGCGATGCCGAACTGGTGATTCACAACGCGGCCTTCGACATCGGCTTTCTCGACAACGAATTTGGCCTGGCCGGCCTCGCCCCGGTCGGCGAATACTGCGCCGGCGTGGTCGATACCCTCAAGCTCGCCAAGGAACTCAACCCCGGCAAGCGCGCCTCGCTGGATGTGCTGTGCGAACGCTACGCGGTGGACAATTCCGGCCGCACCCTGCACGGTGCGCTGCTCGACGCCGAACTGCTCGCCGAGGTCTACCTGGCGATGACGCGCGGGCAGGAAACCCTGGTGATGGACCTCGATACGCCACGCGAAGCCGGCGATGCGGCCGGCGGCGCCCCAGGCGAACGCCTGCCGCTGCGCGTGCTGCGCGCCACCGACGAGGAACTCGCCGCGCATGAAAAGGTGCTCGACGACATCGCGGCAGAGAGCAAGGGCCGTTGCGTCTGGCGCACGGCGGTCAACGACGCAACGGCGAGCGCCTGATGCACGGACTGCGGCGACATCGCGTAAGCCGGCCGCAAGGCTGATTCGATATCATTGGAAACCGCGCAACCGGCAGTCCGGCGGCGAGCCGGGCGCGAGCGGATCTGGCGCTCTCCCGCGGCCACCAGCCCGGGGGATCGGCATCCGGGCGGCGCAATTTCGAGTCGGTCCAAACACCATACAGAGGGAGAAACTGAATGACACGCATACCTGCCACCCTGATCGCCGGCGACGGCATCGGCCCGGAGATCATGGACGCCACGCTGGCCGCGCTCGACGCGCTCGGTGCGCCGTTCGAGTGGGAATCGGCCGTGGCCGGCATGGGCGGCGTCAAGGCCGCGGGCGACCCGTTGCCCGGCGCCACGCTCGACAGCATCCGCAAGACCAGGCTTGCCTTGAAAGGTCCGCTGGAAACGCCGGTGGGCGGCGGCTACCGCTCGTCCAACGTGCGCCTGCGCGAAGAGTTCAAGCTCTACGCCAACGTGCGTCCGGTCAGCACGCTGATCCCGGGCGGGCGCTACGACAACATCGACCTGGTGCTGCTGCGCGAAAACAACGAAGGCCTCTACATGGGCTACGAGCACTTCATCCCGATCGACGGCGACCCGCATGCGGTGGCCATCGCCACCGGCGTCAATACCCGCAAGGGCGCGCGCAACATTCTCGAATACGCCTTCGAATACGCCATCGCCCACGGCCGTAAACGGCTGACGGTAGTGCACAAGGCCAACATCATGAAGGCGCTGACCGGCATCTTTCTCGAGACCGCCTACATGATGTACGAGGAGAAGTACAAGGGCAAAATCCTGATGGATGACGTCATCATCGACGCCTGCGCCATGAAGCTGGTGATGAACCCGTGGCAGTTCGACACCCTGGTCACCACCAACCTGTTCGGCGACATCCTGTCCGACCTGACCGCCGGTCTGGTCGGCGGCTTGGGCATGGCGCCCGGCGGCAACATCGGCGCCGACGCGGCCATCTTCGAGGCGGTGCATGGCTCGGCGCCCGACATCGCCGGCAAGGGCATCGCCAACCCGACGGCGCTGATGCTGGCCGCGGCGATGATGCTCGACCACGTCAAGATGAAGGATCTCGGTGACCGGCTGCGCGGCGCAATCAGCGGCACACTCAATGCCGACAACGTGCGCACCGGCGATCTCGGTGGCAAGGCCAGCACCAAGCAATTCACCGACGCAATCGTCAGCCGGATCAAGAACGGCTGAGCGTCTGCGAACGCGCCGCTGCGGCGGAGCGTTCTGCAAGGCTTGGTCTGGGAGCCGCATGGACCGGCGCTCTGCGGCATGGCATGCCGGAACGCCTCATCACGCTTGGCTCCCAGAGATGCATACCGGGGAATCGCCATTCTACGCGAGTTCCCGGTTCGCCTTGCGCTTTGGTTCAAGTCGCTGAGTTCGATCGAGAGATCAACGCGGGCAATGCTCAGCGGCAATCCGCGAATTGACTATTCTCTACCTGCGCACGAGTTGTTTACGCGCATTCCAGCCGTCAAATCGGGAACCGACCAAAACCCGCCGTCGCGCAGCCAGCGCGGATCGATCAGTCGGGTATCACTCGGTTCAGCTGTGAAGGCCGAAGCCGAAGCGGCGCCCGATCCCTTTCAGGCGGCTGGCGAGAGAACGAGCCAGCGACGATTCTTCGTGGCCTGCAGAACGCGCCACTCGTTGGCGACGGACCAGGGTCGGGTCGGCACGGTAGCGCCGATGGTGCATCATCGCGGCCTTGACCGCTATGTCAAGCGCACCGCGCTTGACCGGCTTGAACGACAGCCGGCAGACCTGGGCCTGGTTGATCATCTTCAGCACGGCATCCGAATCGGCCTGCGCCGTCAACATGACCGTCATGACTACTGGATACTGCTGCTTGAGTACGCGCAACAGGTTGAGCGTTTCCTCTCCGCCGACCTTGGTGTCCGTTATCACAACTCCGATGTCACGCTGCTCCAGCACGGTGAGCGCGTCGTCGATGGACTGCGCGGCAAACACCGGAAAATCGGGTCCGAAATGATCCTTGAACCAACCGTTCTGTGAAACGTTTTCGTCGAGCACCAGTATCCCGGGGTCGGCCCCGGCCGCTGCCGGAGCGGCTTCCTCTGACGCAAGTGCCGGCGAGGCGTCCGTGCTCAGCGCTGTCTCCGCCGCTTCTCGGACCAGGGCGCGCATCTCGTCGTTGTTCCACGGCTTGTTGACGAATCGGTAGATCTCTCCTTCATTGATCGAGCCGACCATTGCAGCCAGATCGGAATAGCCGGTGAGCAGGATTCGCATCGTGCCCGGAGAGAGTTTGCGCACCTGGGCAAGCAACTCGGTGCCGAGCATGCCGGGCATGCGCTGATCGCTGACGATTACGTGCACCTTTCGGGTCTGGACGATGTCGAGCGCACCTTCGCCCGAGGTCGCCGACATGACTTCGTAATCGGCGCGAAACATCATCTTGAGCAGATTCACGATGTGGGGTTCATCGTCAACGAACAGAACGGTAGGTTTGATGGTCATTTGAATCGATCCTGGAGTATTGCGGAAATCTGCGCGGTGCGCTTCAGGCAGCCAGCAGAAGGTCGTCTTCGAAGGTCTCGGCGGCGCTGGAATCCTGGTTCGGTTTGACCGGAAGCTCGATCGAGAACACCGTGCCGACCCCCGGTTCCGTGTTTACCTCGATCCGGCCGCCATGTTCCTGGATGATCTTGTACGAGATCGACAAACCCATGCCGGTGCCCTTGCCGATCTCCTTGGTTGTGAAGAATGGATCGAATATCTTCGGCAAAATATCGGATGGAATACCGTCGCCGTCGTCTTGAATCTCGACGCAGACGGTGTCCTCATTGACCTGCGACGTGCGTAGCGTCAGAACACCCATCCGTCCGTCAGGAATCGCCTGAGCGGCGTTCGATATGATGTTCAGGAACACTTGGTTGATCTGCGACGGCGAGCAGGTGATCGGCGGAACGTCGTCAAACTCCTTCTCGATCCTCACCTTGTTCTTAAGCAGGTTATGCGCTAGGAGCAGGGTGCTGTCGAGGCCCTCCTGCACGTTGAACTCACTGACCTTGGCACGATCGAGACGGCTGAAATTCTTCAGGTTGAGCACAATTTCGCTGATCTGACCGATGCCGTGCGAACCCGTTTCGAGCAGCGATCCCATCTCCTCGACCACATTGCCGTCGATCGTCTGTCTTGCCACGCCCTCCAGTTCGAGGAAGTGCTGCTTGACGGTTGCCTTGTCGGCCTGCTCGCGCATCAATCGCGTCAGCGTATAGCTTGTGCGCGCAAGACCCTTGATCTGGCCGATCTGCTCGGCCAGCAGGTCGATCGTGCCTTTGACGTAGGCCAGCGGGGTATTGATCTCGTGTGCGATCCCGGCGACCATCTGACCCAGCGCAGACATCTTCTCCGACTGCACCATGTATGTCTGCGATTCCTTGAGATCGTCGTGTGCCTTCTTCAGGCTGGCGTTCGAACGGCGCAGCAATCGGTAGCTCTTGAACAGCCGCGATGCCAGCCAAGCGATGCCCGCCAGCAACAGCGCCGAATAGGCGATCAGCGCCAAGCGGTAATTCTGCTGCGCAATCAACTGCTGGTCGTGTTCGCTGTTGTAGGCATCGGTCAGCGCATCGATCCTGGCGGCCGTGGGCAGCGTAGTGAGTTCGGTCAGAAGCTTGTCACCGGCGTCTTGCTGGCGCAGAACGGTATCGACGTGCGACCCGAACAGTTCGGCCTGTTCGCGCAGTTCGGGCGCGAACTTGTTGCTCAGCTCGCCCAACGAAGCCGACTTCTCCGTTACGCTGGACCTCAGAGAACCGTCCGGTGTGAGGATGTAAGTCATGGCGCCGGTCACGAGCTGGTTCACCAGCGCGTCGGTGCGGGATTTCGTCGCACCGTCTGCGGCGGTCCCGGCAACCGCAGCCGACAGATCGTGCGCCGCGACCGGCAGATAGCGCGATGAGTTGCGCAGGATTGCGTTTTGAGACTTGAAATTCTCGATCAAGGCGATCTTCGTTTGCATCGCCTTCTTGTAGGCGTCAATTGCCGAGGTAACCGCCGAACCGTCTTCGCCCGAACCCAGCACCGCGGTGGTCCGCTCCTGAAACGTAGCTTCGAGTCTTGCGATCAACGGCAGCGGACTTGCTACCGGGTCGTAGTTGGTGTTGAAACCGGTCTTCGAGCGCAGTACGTCGGCATTCCACTCCGCGTCCAGTTGCTTGAGTTGGCGCAGGGTCGAGATGATTTCATTGTGGGCATCGAAGTCGACGCTGCGGGTCTTGACGACCAGGAATGCGAGCACGGAGACCAGCCCGATGCCGATCGCTGCGCTAAGGACTTGATTGCGGGTCATTGCCGTTCTCCCGGTTAGCGCGACGCGACGAGGGGTTTGCCCTTGTATTCGCCGGTCAATGTGTGCAGAAACTTTACGATGAGCCCCTTGTCCTTCGCCGGCGCTGCGCGGCCGAGCTGGTAGCGGAACATCACGTCGACGGCATCCTCCAGCGTAGCCGCGGATCCGTCATGGAAATACGGGGCCGTCGCCGCGACGTTGCGCAGACTCGGCACCTTGAACACATGCTTGTCGGCCTCGACCTTGGTGACGTTGTAGCGGCCGAGATCGGCGTCGTTGATGCCGCCACGTTTCTTGAAGTAGTCGCCCATGACGCCGAAGACCTGGAACATGTTGCCGCCGACATTGGTTCCCTGGTGGCAAGCGACGCAACCGTAGTTCTTGAACAGTTGGTAGCCCTGCAGCTCGTCTGCGCTGAGGACGTTCTTTTCGCCGCGAAGATGGCGGTCGAAGCGGGACGGGGTCACCAGGGAACGCTCGAAGGTGGCGATGGCGTCCTGGATGTTCTTCGGCTGCACGCCGTCGCCATAGATCGCATTGATTTCCGCTACGAGCGCCTGATCTTGGGCCAGCTTTGCGGTGACCGCTTGCCAGTTGCTGCCCATCTCCTTCGGATTGTGGATCGGACCTGCGGCCTGCTCCTCGAGCGAGGCGGCCCGACCATCCCAGAACTGGCGGAAGTTGAACCCGCTGTTGAACACCGTCGGTGCGTTGATCGGACCCTTTGCGCCGCCGATTCCGGTGGACACCGGCGCGCGATCTACGCCGCCTGTGGCGAGGCTGTGACAGCCAGCACAGGCGATGCTGTTGTCTTTGGACAGCCTCTTGTCGTTGAACAGCTTGTCGCCCAACGCGACTCGCCGTGGATCGAGCTTGATTTCGAGCGGCAAAGGCTGAATCGGCTCATTGGACTGAGCTTGTGCGGGAATCGCGCTCAGCGCGCCGGCAATTGCCAGCGTCAGCGTGAGCGCGGCAGACATCGTCGACTGCATATTTCGCGTTTTCATACAGGATGCCCCCTGGATTTGACTAAGCTGTGTCCGGATGGCACGCCTGCGAAAGGCACTGTCCCCTGACACCCACGGGAGGCAGGATAGCGATGCACGAAAGGCTTGCAGGTGCGGTTTGTCACGCGACCGGCGGGAATCGGGTTCTTCGTGACACTCTTCGTGAATTCTTTGTTCAGTTCGTCATGCGGAGGAACTATTGCGAATCAAGGAACTGCGGGACGAACGTATGAAGTGGCGCGAACAGGGAATGGACGGCCCCTGCTGCAAACCTTGCGGCGCGGCAGGTGCCGCCGCGGGCGCCGAAGCCTGCGCGGGCGCGCTCATGCTGGCGGCGGCGATGATGCTCGATCACGTCAAGCTGAAGGATCTCGGCGACCGGCTGCGCAGCGCCATCAGCGGCACACTCAATGCCGACAACGTGCGCACCGGCGATCTCGGCGGCAAGGCCAGCACCAGGCAATTTACCGACGCCATCGTCAGCCGGATCAAGAACGGCTGATCGTCGGCGAACGCGCCGCTGCGGCTGAGCGTTCTGCAGCGCCTGGTCTGGGAGCCGCATGAAATGGCGCTCTGCGGCATGGCATGCCGGAACGCCGCATCGGGCGGGCCTCGCAGCCTTGCCTGCCTGCAAAGCGCCATCTGGCGCGGCTTTCGGAGGACACCATCAAATCGGAGAAGTCGCCGCACCGCCGGCGACGCTATGCCGCGCGACCGGTGCATGGGCCGCGCGAACAATCCGGCGGTTCAGCGCAGGACGGCGACGTAGATACCGGTCAGGATCGCGGTGGTGATCACGCCGCAGATGTTGGCGCCCAGCGCGTGCGGCAGGATCATGACACCGGGGTTGGCCTCGGTGGCGATTTTCTGCACCACTTTGGCAGTGGTCGGCACACAACTGACGCCGGCTACGCCAATCATCGGGTTGTACTTGCCGCCATACCAGAAGTACAGCACGTAGCCGCCGATGATGCCGCCGATCGCCCCGAGCGTCAGCGCAAGGATGCCGAGCAGCAGCAGCTTGAGCACCACCGGGTCGAGAATGGTGTTGGCCTCGCAGAGGATGCCAAGAGTCAGCCCGAGGAAGAAGGTCGCGCCGTAAAGTACCGTTTCGCCGAGCAGGTTCTGGAAGTTCAGCAGCCCGCTCTCGCGTACCGCGACGCCGATGAACAGCGAGAAGAACAGCGGGGCGGCCACCGGGAACAACAGGCAGAGCAGCGTACACGCAACCACTGCGAACACCAGTTTTTGCCCCGAGGTGATCTTGCGCGCATTCTTTTCCGGCGGCATCGGGATGCCGCGCAGCCTTTCGGGGATCAACAGCTTGATCAGATAGGGGTAGCCGCCGTAAGTCAATCCGAGGTAAAGATAGCCGACCACGGTAATCGGCACGAACAGATCCTTGGCCAGGATCAGCGAGGTGAACAGCACCATCGGACCGTCGGCGCCGCCGATCATCGCCACCGAAGCGGCCTCCTTTGGCGTCATGCCCATCGCCACCGCGATCGGCAGGGTAAGGACCGTGCCCAGTTCAGCGAACAGCGCGAGGATCATGCTCTGGAACGGCCGCGCCATGACGAAGCCGACATCGAGCAGCACGCCGATGCCCATGAAGACCAGGCAGGCGATCAGGCCGTTGCTGAACATGAAGGTGTAGATCGGCTGCAGCCAGTCGATCTGCAGGATGTTCATGGTGGCGTCGGTGCCGGTCACCAGCGGGTCGACGAACAGGGTGCCGGGCTTGCCGGCCTCGAAAAACATCACGCCGGCATTGACCGATGCCATGCCCAGGCCCATCGGGATCATCAGCAGGGCTTCGAGCACCCCCTTCTTGCCCAGGTAGATCAGCAGGAAGCCGAGCAGGATCAGGCCGATGCGGCCGAAGAAGATCTTCGGCTCGGCGGCCATCAGGGTCGCCAAGCCCTGGAAGATATCGAGCAGGTGAATGTTTTCCACGGCAGCCGGGACTCAGCTCAGCACGAGAATCGTTTGGCCGGCCTCGACCGGGTCCCCGGCCTTGACCGCAACCGATACAACTTTCCCGGCGCGCTGCGCGATGATCGGCGTCTTCATCTTCATCGCCTCTACCGTCGCCACCTTGTCGCCCTGTGCGACGCTCTGGCCCACGCTTACCACGACCGATTCGACAACGCCTGCCAAGGTGCTGACCACGTCGCCGGCACCCGCCGGGCCGCGCGGCGCCGGCGCAGCCTTTGGTGCCGCCGCGGCAACCGGGGCAGCGGTTGCGCTCGGCACGGTCATGCTTCCCGGCTCCGGGTAGAGCATGCTGCCGCCTTCGCTGATGTCCTCTACGGTTACGACATACGGGTTGCCGTCGACCGTGATGCGGAATTTCTTTTCCATTTTCTTCCGACTCCCTCGCTATCGTCTCGGATGATGATCGATCGTATGTGAATGATGGTGGGCCAGCCGTCCCTCGGCGGTCCAGCCGTCGTGCCTGTGCGCATCCTGGATACGGAGGATGCGGTGTTCTCCCATCGTGGCGTAGATCGCCGCCGCGATTGCCGCCACATGCTCGGCGGGTACCCCCGCAATTGCGGCAGCCGCGGCCGGTCGTGGAGATACCGCCGCCGTTGTCGCAACGGGGGCTTTCTCCAGCGCGCCTAGCGCCAGCACGATGAGCTTGATGATGACGGCCACGCCCATCGACACGGCAATCGCCAGCCCGTACATCCACAGCGTGGTAACCCAGATCGACGACATCGCGCGCGCTCCGCTCTGTTACAGCGGCACGTTGCCGTGCTTCTTGGCCGGACGCAACTCGCGCTTGTGCAGAACCTTGCGCAAGGCGAGCCCTAGAACCGAGCGCGTTTCGGCCGGATCGATCACGTCGGTGATGTAGCCGCGTGCCGCCGACAGGTAGGGCGAGGCGAACTCGGCCCGATACTGCGCCGCGAGTTCGACGGCCTTGGCGCGCCGATCGGGTGCCTCCGAAAGTTCCTTGCGGTAGAGCAGGTTGACCGCGCCCTCGGCGCCCATCACCGCGATCTCGGCAGTCGGCCAGGCGAAGACGTAGTCGGCGCCCATCTCCTGGCTGCACATCGCCAGGTACGAACCGCCGTAAGCCTTGCGCAGGATTACCGTGAGCTTGGGCGTGGTGCACGCGGCGTAGGCGAACAGCAGCTTGGCGCCGTGGCGGATGATGCCGCCGCGTTCCTGCTCGATGCCGGGCAGGAAGCCGGGCACGTCGACCAGCGTCACCAGCGGCACGTTGAAGGCGTTGCAGAAGCGGATGAAGCGCCCGCCCTTGTCCGCCGCATCGATGTTGAGCGCGCCCGCCAGTTCGGTCGGCTGGTTGGCTATCAGGCCGACCACCACGCCTTCGATGCGCGCGAAGCCAACGATGAGGTTGCGCGCAAAACCGGCATGCACTTCGAGCAGTTCACCTTTGTCAACAATGTGAGCAATGATCTGGCGCACATCCATCGGGTCCGACGAATCCGACGGAATCAGCTGGTTCATCGCCTCGTCGCGATCGAGCACCAGGTCGGTGTCGAGCCGGTGCGGCGGATCTTCGGTGTTGTTGGCAGGCAGGTAGGACAGCAGCTTTTGCGCGATCTGCACCGCGTGCAGATCGTTGTCGGCGACGAAGTGCACGTTGCCGCTGACCGTGCTGTGCATCTCGGCGCTGCCCACTTCGTCCATAGTCGTCGTGCGGCCGGTCACCGCCTTGATTACTTCCGGGCCGGTGATGAACATGTGGGCGTTCTGCCGCGTCATGATGATGAAATCCATCAGCGCCGGCGAATAGGCCGCGCCACCGGCGCAGGGCCCGAGTACGCACGCGATCTGCGGGACCACGCCCGACGAGAGCACGTTGTGGTAGAACACTTCGCCGTAGCCGGAGAGCGCATCGACACCCTCCTGAATGCGGGCGCCGCCCGAGTCCTTGAAGGCGACGATCGGCAGGCCGTTCTTCAGCGCGAACTGCATCAGCCGGACGATCTTCTGCGCGTGTGCATTGCCGAGCGTGCCGGCGCCGACCGTGAAATCCTGGCTGACCACGGCAACTTGTTCACCATTGACGTAGCCGGTGCCGGTGATCACGCCGTCGGCCGGAAACGACTTCTTGTCCAGTCCGAAATGTGTGCCGGTATGACGCACATGCATTCCGAATTCCTGGAAAGTGCCCGGTTGCATCAATGCCTCGATCCGGCCGCGGGCCGACAGCAAACCCTTGGCGCGCCGTTCCTCGATCTTGTCGGCGCCGCCGCCGTCGGTCACGGCCTTGCGCCGGGCATTCAGTTTTTCGATCAGTTCTGGCGATATCGGCATGCTCGGGACTCCTACCCCAGTGTCGATGGGCACGGCCTGCGCCGCGCGGAATGTCACGCAGTATGCCGCAATATTGACCGCGGTCAACTCCCTCGCGCGCGATTGTCCGCTTCCCGGATCGCGGCGTTACCGACAACCAGCCATTTGGCATCGGCCCCGGCGGTCCTCCCGATTCATCGCTATCGCGGTGCAATAGCCTTAGGTTTCAAGATAATGCAGGCGATCGGAAGGGGACACGGAGCGGCTGTCCGCGGCACCGGCAAACCGCGACCCTGGATGCTAAGGGCATTGGCCGCGGCGCGTGCCATGCGGACCTCGCGCGGCTGGCGCGAACGCGTGTGCGCTGCAGCAACCGGTGGTGCCAGACGAGGTATTGTCGCCGCCGCGTTGCGCGCCTTCGTGGTTTTTGCAACACCGGCCGGCGCCGGCCTTGAGCGAGGTCTGCTTCGATGATACGGTGGTGCCAACTTCGCAATTGGCGGTCGCCGGGGAGCGGTGAGGCATTGCGTCGTGGTACAGGGAGAGGAACCAACATGAATGATGATGCTTTGTGCCGGTCGATCATGTCGGCGCCGGCGGCCGTGCTCAAGCCGGACGACACGGTGCGCTTCGCGCTCGAGACAATGGTCAGGTCGCGG
This sequence comes from Candidatus Methylophosphatis haderslevensis, assembly GCA_016711925.1. Lineage (GTDB taxonomy): Bacteria > Pseudomonadota > Gammaproteobacteria > Burkholderiales > Rhodocyclaceae > Methylophosphatis > Methylophosphatis haderslevensis. The sequence goes on along the minus strand of JADJSA010000009.1, from coordinate 75,918 downwards.
GTGCCGGCGCTACCGGTGGTCGAATCGGACGGCCGCTACCTCGGCATGCTGCCGCGCAGCCGGCTGATTGCACTGGCCATGCCGCGCGTCCTCTCGCACGAGGACGAGAGCCATCCGCTGAGCCATCTGCTCCAGGTCGGCTTCATCCAGGATACCCTGGTCGATCTTCAGGGCAGACTGGATGCGGTCGCCAACGACCCGGTAAGCGCCCACCTGGATACCGAGGTGCCGGTGCTCGAGGCCGAAACGCCGCTGATGAACGCCATGCTGTTTTTATATCGCCAGCGCAACATCCTTCCGGTGGTGGAGAACGGGCGCCTGCTCGGCATCGTCTCCGTCTGGGATGTGCTAGCCCGCATCGGGAGGGTCAAATAATGCACGCAGCCCACTCGTCCGTCATTTTCGGCCTGAATCCGCTGTGGCTCGCCACGGTGGTGATGATCGTCACCTACGGGGTGATCATCAGCGAGCGGCTCAACCGCTCGATCATCGCGCTGCTCGGGGCGATGCTGATGATCATGTTCGGCCTGCTCACCCAGGAGCAGGCGGTTGCCGGCATCGACTTCAACACCATCGGCCTGCTGGTCGGGATGATGATCATCGTGTCGATCACGCGCAAGTGCGGGGTGTTCGAATATCTGGCCATCTGGTCGGCGAAACTCGTCAAGGCCAACCCGGCCGGTATCCTCGCGATGCTCGCCGTGGTCACTGCCGTAGCCTCGGCCTTTCTCGACAATGTGACGACGGTGCTGCTGGTGGTCCCGGTGACATTGGTGATCACCGAAGCGCTCAAGGTCAATCCGTACCCGTTCCTGTTCTCGCAGATCTTCGCCTCGAATATCGGCGGCACCGCGACCCTGATCGGCGATCCGCCGAACATCCTGATCGGCGGGCAGGTCGGGCTGACCTTCAACGATTTCGTGATCAATCTGGCGCCGGTCATCGTCGTCGTTTTGATCGTGCATGTGATCTCGATGCACCTGATCTGGGGGCGAACCATGACAGCGGCGGCCGAGGTGCGCGCGCGGGTCATGGAGTTCGACGAGAAGAAGGCGATCACCGATCCGCGGCTGCTCAAGCTGTCGGCGTTCGTGCTGGCCCTGGTCATGGTGGCGTTCGTGCTTGCGCGGCAGCTCGGTCTTGATTCCGGCACCATCGGCATCGGCGGCGCGGCGCTGCTGCTGATGCTGGACAATGTCGGCCGCTCCGCCGAACACCAGTCGGAGAATGTGCTCAAGGTCTACAACGAAGTCGAGTGGATCACCATCTTCTTCTTCGTCGGCTTGTTCATCGTGATCGCCGGCGTCGAGCACGCGGGACTGCTGCAGCTGCTTGCGGACAATCTGCTCGCCGCGACCGGCGGCGATTTCAGGACCACCGGCATCAGCATCCTGTGGGCCTCGGCGGTGCTCTCGGCAATCGTCGACAACATTCCGTTCGTCGCCACGATGATTCCGCTGATCAAGTCGATGGCGCCGGCCTTCGGCGGACCCGACGGCCTGATGCCGCTGTGGTGGTGCCTGTCGCTCGGCGCCTGCCTCGGCGGCAACGGCACCCTGATCGGCGCGAGCGCGAACCTGACTGTTGCCGGCATCGCAGAGCGCAACGGCATTCCGTTCCGCTTCATGACGTACACGAAGATCGCGTTCCCGCTGATGCTGATCCACGTGGCGATCAGCCACGTCTACCTGATGTGGCGCTTTTTCTGAGCGTCGGCGGGTAGGCCTGAAACGACCGGCCGGGCGCGCTGGCGGCCCGGCCGGTGCGGCCGCAGCGGCATCGGCCGGAGAGCCGCAAAGGACGGGCGTCTGCGCGTGCCATGCCCGGAGAGCGCCTATCCATGCGGCTTTCAGGCCACCCCTTGATTTGCCTCGCGGGCCAGCCGCCGGCTCTGCCGGCGCGAATCCGACTTCACCGCCAACGCTAAAGCAAACCCGCCGGATGGCTAATGCTGGGTTGACGAACGGGATTGTCCGTCGCGCCGGCAGGTCGGTGCGCGCGATCCGCGGCGCGGGGAGGCGGGGGCGATGGGGCGCAGGGAGCAGTTGCAGACGATCGGGCGATTCGAGATTCGCCGCTTGCTCGGCGAGGGCGCGCAAAGCGCGGTGTTCCTCGCCTGGGATCCGCATCTGCAGCGCGAGGTCGCAATCAAGACCCTGCACTTTTCCGACGCGGTGCCGGGCCAGGGTGCGGCGCTGCTGCAGGAAGCGCGCGCCGTGGCCGGCCTGCGCCATCCGGGCATCGTGCCGGTCTTCGAAGCTGGCGAGCAGCAGGGCGATCCCTACCTGGTGTTCGAATTCGTCGAGGGGCCGACCCTGGCGCAACTGATGGCGCAGCAGGGCGCAATGCCGACGGCCCGCGCGGTGGAAATCGCCTGCGGTGTGCTCGGCGCGATCGACGAGGCGCACCGCCACGGCATTGTGCACCGCGACCTGAAGCCGTCGAACATCCTGGTCGGCGGCACCGGCGAGGCGCGGGTGATGGACTTCGGCATCGCCACGCGGGTGGCGGAGGCGCCGCAGCAGCAGGGCGCTGCGCTGGTCGGCACGCCGTCCTACATGGCGCCGGAATACATCGAGTCGCGCCAGCACACCTTCCGCTCCGATCTGTTTGCAGTCGGCCTGATCCTCTACGAGATGGTCAGCGGCGAGCGCGCGGTGGCCGGCGGCAGTCCTCTGATCACGATGCAAAACATCGCCGGCGGCAAGTTTTGCCTGTCGCTCGCCGGCAGCGGCCGCATCGACGAGAAACTGCGCGCCGTGATTGCGCGCGCCACCGCGCTCGACCCCGCGCTGCGGCACGATTCGGCCGCCCAGATGCTGCAGAGCCTGCAAGCCTGTGTGGCCCCCGACACGGAGCCTGCCGCGGGCCCGGCCGCCGGCAACGGCAAGGGCGTGCTCGAATTCCTGTTGCGGCGGATGCAGCGCAAGGGCGATTTTCCGGCGCTCTCGGAATCCATCCGCTCGATCAACCGCCTGACCGCGTCGGACCGCGACAGCATCAACACGCTGTCGAATTCGATCGTCAAGGATTTCGCGCTGACCAACCGCATCCTGCGCATGGTCAATTCGGCCCACTACCGCCAGGCCGGCGGCGGCAGCATCAGCACGGTGTCGCGGGCGATCGTGGTGCTCGGCTTCAACACCATACGCGACATCGCGATCTCGCTGATCCTGGTCGAGCATGTGCAAAACCTGCCCAACGCCGCGCTGCTCAAGGAAGAATTTCTCCACGCCAGCTTCAGCGGCGTGATGGCGCGCGAGATCGCCGGCAAGCTGGCGGTGCGCGACACCGAAGAGGTCTACATCTGTTCGATGATGCGCAACCTCGGGCGCTTTCTTGCACAGTACTACCTGCCCGAAGAGGCCGACGAGGTGCGCCGCGTCAGTGGCGCCGCACGACTGTCGGAGGAAGCGGCCTCGATCCGCGTGCTCGGCATGAGCTACCAGGAACTGGGCATCGGCGTGGCGCGCGCCTGGGGCTTTCCCGATGCCATGGTCAACGGCTTGCGCCATCTGGGCGAAGGCCCGCTGCGCGCGAGCAAATCGCGCGAAGACACGCTGCGCGCCATCGCCGGTTTCGCCAACGAAGCCTGCGCTGCGCTCGAAACCAGCGAGGGCAGCGAACTCGAGCAGCAACTCGAACGCTTGCGCAAGCGCTACGGGGCCGCCATTGCGCTGAGCGAGGCGCAGTTTCGCGGCGCGATGCAGCGCGCGCTCGCCGAGACCGCCGATTTCTGTGGGGTCGCGCGCCTCAACATCAAGCAGACCCAGTTCGGCAAGCTGCTGCAGCGGGAGATGGCCGGCGACGGCCGCACCACCGTTGCGCCGGCCACGGCGCCGGGCGGCAGCGACACCACGCTGGGTGCGGCCACCCTGCTCGAACCGGGCACCCGGGACGGCGCACCGGACGAGGCGGCGCCGGGTGCCGAGCCGGCCGCCCCACCCGCGGCGCAGCGCCAGGCCGAAGCCGTTCTCGCCGCCGGCATCCAGGACATCAGCAACTCGCTGCTCGAGGAGTTCTCGCTCAACGACATGCTGCGCATCATCCTCGAAACCATGTACCGCGCGATGGGCTTCGAACATGTGCTGCTGTGCATTCGCGATGCGCGCAGCAACCGCATGGTGGCGCGCTTCGGTTTCGGTCCGCGCATCGCCGAGACCATCAAGCGCTTCCAGTTCGACATGGCCGATACCGGCAACATATTTTCGGTGTCGCTCGCGCGCGGCGCCGACATGCTGATCTCGGATGCCAACGATCCGAAGATCGCCGCACGCCTGCCGCGCTGGCATCGCGAAGGCCTGGGAGCGAAGACCTTTGCGGTGTTCCCGCTGGTGTTGCGCAGCCAGGCGGTGGCGATGATCTACGCCGATGCGCCCAAGGCCGGCGACATCGTCATCTCCGACAACGAACTCGGCCTGCTGCGCACCCTGCGCAACCAGGCGGTGCTGGCGATCAAGCAGGGCGGCAGATGATATGCGGGTTCCCGGCGCGTGGTCGCGCCCCGGGCTCGGCCAAGGCGGGATTCGACGCGGGCTACGCCCGTTCGCTGCTTACCAGCGGAAATCGCTCCGGGTGGACCACGGAGTCGACGGCCAGGTCCACATCCAGATCCGGCCAGTAGAGGTGGTGCGGCGAGGGCAGTTCGACGTTGGTCGGCTTGCCGATCGGCGCGTCGCGGAACCATGGAAAGTGCTCGAACGGAAGGAACAATTCCTGGTCGCGCAGAAGCAGGCAGAAACCATGCCTGGAGACATTGGTCACTTCAACTACCGAAGTGTCGCTGCCATGCGCGGCGGATTTCATCCTCATGCTCCTGTACGAGTCGAAGTGCTTCGGTAATCTCTGCCGGGGTGAGCCCGAAATTTCGCGCCAGTCCAATGGTCGGTTCGATCCAGTACTTCGCCTCACCGTTTGGCCCCATGACGCGGACGTGCATGCGGGCCTCTTCGCGCGAGAAGAGAGAAGAGGTAGAAACGAAACCCGCCCTCACGGAACACCGGTGGACTCATTGCGAAATCATACCCCGTGCCGGCGTTCGCATGCACCGGTTGTTCGCCGCACCGCCACACCAACGGACAGCGGCGGGAATTGCGCGGCTCACGGCGATTGCCCGACCGCGCCGCAGACGATCAACTGGCGGGTTGCGCGGGTCATCGCGACGTAGAGCAGGCGCATTTCTTCCGGATTCGCCTCGACCTGCGCTTGGCCGCGCCCGACGCCGGCGATCGCCACCAGCGGAAACTCGAGGCCCTTGCAACTGTGCATGGTGAGCGCCTTGACCGTGTCCTGGTCTTTCGAGAAGCGCGCTTCGCGAAAGTAGGTGACCGGAATGCCGGCGCCGCGCAACGTGCCGATCAGCGGCTTGCCGGCCGCGCGGTAGTCGCGGTAGATCACCGCCATGTCGCGCCAAGGCGTGCCCAGCCGGTGCGCCTCCTTCAGCCGTTCGACGATGTAGCGCGCCTCTTCGGCGATGCCCGGCAGCGCGATCACCAGCGGCTGCGGGCCGTTGCGCCCGGCGCTCAGCGGCGCCAGCAGCGGAACCCCGTCGTCATCGGCGCTCTCCGGCTTGAGCAATTCGCTGGCGAAGCGGGTCGCCAGGTCGAGCACTTCGCGCGTGTTGCGGTAGTTGATCCTGAGTATGGTCGAGCGGCCGCGCGCCTGTATGCCGACGCTCTTGAAGCTGAACCGGCGCTTGCGTTCGCGTTCGTAGATCGACTGTGCATCGTCGTACAGCAGCAGCAGCGAGTTGGTCTTCGGATCGACCATCTGCACGATCAGTTTGAGCCATTCGGGACGGAAGTCGTGCCCTCGTCGATCAGGATCGCCTCGTACTGCGCGCCGGGAATCTGGCCGCGCTCGCCGGCGCGGATCGCCGCGTCGACCAGTTCCTCGAACCAGGCATCGGCATCGGCCCGCGCGGTCGGTAGCGCCACGTGGTAGGCGAGCAACTGGGCGCGGCACCACGCATGGAAGGTGCGCACCTGTACCCGATCGGCAAGATCCTTCGCCTCGATCACCTGTCTGAGTCTGCCGGCCAGGGTGCGGTTGTAACAGAGAATCAGGACCGGCTTGGTGCATAGCTGCGCAAGGTGCTGCGCGCGGCAGGTGAGGATCAGCGTCTTGCCCGATCCGGCCACGCCGTGAATCACCCGATGGCCGTCGCCCAGGCTGCGGGCAAGCTGCTCTTGCTGCAGATCCATCACCCGCAGCAGGTCGGGCAGGTTGTCGTCGGTTTCGCTGTCGGCGCCGAACAATTGCGAATCGGCCGCCGGAATGCGGATCTCCGGGTACAGATGCCAGCGTATGCGGTCGATCTGCGGCAGCGACAGCGCGCCCTCGAAGCGCAACGGAAACGTCTGCCACAGCCGGCTCTGGAACGCTTCGGCATCTGCGCTCTCCAGCATCTCGTCCTGGCAGATCGCGCGCTGCGGCTCGATCGCCTCGCCGATGTGCGCCTCGTCGAACTGGCGCCGGCTGATGTTGGCCAGCACCACGCCGTAACTCCACGGAAAGCGCAGCCTGCCGGCCAGCTTGCCGGTCGAGAAGGTGAGCTGCGGGTCGCGCTCGAGCAGGCTGGTGATGGCGTGCGCATACTGGCGCGCCTGCTCCAGCGGGTTGACCAGCCGCTTCAAGCCACGCTCGGTCAGCAGCGCCACGTCGCTGCGCGTGACTTCGCGCAGATTGTCGAGCCGCCAGTCCTTGACTTCGAGGATCAGCACGCCGCGGCGCGGATGCACGATCACGAAATCCGGATGCGCGTTGGCCGGCCCGAGCGGCACGTCGTACCACAGCAGGTAGTCGGCTTCGAGCTTCTGTTCGAGCCGCTGCGCCAGCCGCCGCTCGCCGGATGTCATGCGCGAGACGCAGGTGCCGATTGCCGGTATCAGGGTTGCCATTGCGGATGTCGTCGCCGTGCTTGCACTGGCGACAATTATCCGCCGGCCGGCGATCGGTCGAGCATGAATCGCACGCTGGAACCGCAGGCCTGGCCGGCAGCCGCTGCCTGTGCGCGCGGGCGCATCGGACGGACCTTGCAGGCATGGCACGCCTGACAGCCGCATGGATTGGCGCCCGCCGGCCCGGCAGGCTGGAGAACCCCTATCCATGCGGCTTTCAGGGCAGGCAGGCAGCGATCCGTTGGTGCTGCCTGCATCGATCGACTGACGGAGCAAGCACGGCCGCGGCCGGCTGTCACGGTCAGGGAAACTTGGTCCAGCCGTAGTCGAGGGCGATCGGCAGTCCGCCATTTTCATCGGCGAACGGTTTGTGGGTGACCGTCGACACCGCGACTTCTTCCTGCACGCCCGATGCCGATTGGGTGGTGTGGAAATCGAACTCCGAACGGAAACAGGTTGCTCCACGCCTTGCCGTGGAAAGCCAGTTCGCGCGACATCGAGACGCGGAACTTCCCCGGCAGCACGTCGATCAGGATATGGAAATAGATTCCGCCGGCCTCCGGATGATTGAGGATGCCGACCAGAAATTCGACCAGATGGCGCTGCGGCGGACGGTTGGCGGCGTCGGGCGAAACCTTCTGCCCGGGCACGTCGTACCAGCTTGTGATGCCGGTCGCATCGTTGGTCCATTTCGTGCTGCCGCCGGTGACGTAGCCATCGGTGCGCTGCCCGGTTGTCGGATCGAGCGGCGCGAACCAGACGCGCCACACGCGGTAGATCGACAGCGCGCAGTCCATCGGGCGGCCCTGGCTGCGCACGATGATGCGGTTGTTGGCGTGCAGCAGCAGCGATTGGCCATGCCTGGCGAGCGTCTTGGAGCCGGCGATCGGCGTTGCCGATACGTTGGTGAATTTCAGTACGTCGGCATCGACCGTCTGATACTCGAGCGAGAGGTCAAGGAGCGCAAGGTCGGCCGGGCACACCGGATCGCCTTTGCCGGCGTGGCCGGTCGGGCCGGGCGTAGCGCCGACGTTTCTCTTGCCGCTTGGATCGCCGGCAGCGCCGGTGCCGCGCGGTCCGCGCGTGCCTGGCGAGGTTGGGACCGATGCGGGTCTCGAAACAGGGTACTTGGGCATGCTCATGGCTGACGATGGTCGATGAAGTCGATTCTATCGTTCCCGGGCCGCTGCTGGCGAGCCACTGTGCCGGCAAGGCGAGTGCCGATGCCGGCGGTGAATGCAGGTAGAATGCGGCGGCGGTTGCACCATGGTCAGGGCGAATGCAGTAAACCCGATCGGATCGTGCGGGTCGGGCGTCGCCCGGCAGCGCGTCCGGGCGTTTGCGGCGCGCGGGGCCGGATGTGCGATCAGTCCATTTCGTTTTTCGGCAAAGGAGACTGAACATGCAGAGTCGAACAATTACCGCAGCAACGCTGGTGGCCGCGCTGTTGGCGGGCTGCGCCAACATGGATCAAACCGGCAAGGACACGACCAAGGGCGCGGCGATCGGTGCCGTGGCCGGTGCGGTGCTCGGTGCCGTGGTCAGCGACAATCGCGGCAAGGGTGCGGCGGTCGGCGGGGCAGTCGGTGCCGCGGCCGGCGCATTGGGCGGCAACATCTGGTCCAAGCGCATGCAGGAACAGAAGCGGGCGATGGAGGAGGCCACGCAAGGCACCGCGGTCGCCGTCACCCAGACGCCGAACAACGAGCTGAAGCTGGAGATCCCGAGCGACATTTCCTTCGATACCGGCCGCGCCGACATCAAGCCCGAAATGCGCCCGGTGCTCGACAAGTTCGCGAAAAGCCTGACCCAGCACCCGGCGACCCATGTGCGAATCATCGGCCACACCGACAGCACCGGCAGCGATGCGGTCAACAACCCCCTGTCGATGGAGCGCGCCGCCAGCTCCCGCGATTACCTCACCGGGCACGGCGTGGCGTCGAGCCGCATCGCCATCGACGGCCGCGGCGAGCACGAGCCGATCGCCGACAACAGCAGTGTCGAAGGCCGCAGCAAGAATCGCCGCATCGAAGTGTTCGTCGCCGAGCCGGAGGCCGCCCCGGCACCACCGGCGGCACCGGCGCCGCAGCGCTAGGCGCAGCGCTGTCTGGCGGGCGTGCGTCAGCCCGGCGCGCCCGTCGTTCCGGCCACCCTGCCGGAAACCCGCATGCAATGGCGCTCTCCGGCAGTGCATCGCCGCAAGCCAGTATCCATGCGGTTCTCCGGGCAGGCTCGTGACGCGGGCGCGCGCCACTTCGCCGGCGCAGGCAATGTGCCGCGGGACGCGCCGCGAGCCCGGTGCCGGGCGTTCAGAACACGTCGAGCGAGCGGTAGGCATGCACCGCAAATCGGGTTGCCGCTTTCTCGTCCGCGCGACCTTCCTGCGACCACAGACCCCAGTCGACCAGCGCGCCGAGAATGCAGGCGCCGAAGCGGAACAGCGCCTTCTCGCGATAGTGCCCGATGCTGTGCGTATCCAGGCCCGGATGGGGCGGGCCGCCGCCCAAGGTCTGGATGATGCCGCGGCGGTCGAAGGTGCCGTTGAACTCGCGCGCACCGGGCGAGCCCGGCCTCGCCGAGACATGGGCGTCGCCCTTCAGCCGTTTGCCCGACTGCGTCTCGAAATCCTCGAACAGCGATACGTTGAGCACCATGCGGCCGGACTGGTCGCGCGGGATCAGCCACCGCTCGCCGAGTATCGAATCGTAGGGCATCGGCTTGTCGAACAGCGTGAGCGTAGGCTGGGTGCCGGGCTTGAGCGCCCGGGCGAACAACGCGCCGTCGAGCCGACCGAGTTCACGCATCGCGTTGGCGATGCGCGGCACCCGCACCACCTTCGGCATCTCGTCGCGGAGATACTTGTTGCATTTCGGAAATTCGGCGGCGCGAGGGAAGATCATGGCGTGCTCCGGTTACCTTGCCGGGCACTGCCGGCAGCGCTCAGCGGAATGACTGTGGGAGGAATGCTGTCATGTTTGGCCGCGACTGAAAATTCGTCGGATGAACTAGAGCGCCCGACCTAGGCGGATCGCCAGGCGGTGGCATGCGCGCGGGCGGAGGGTTCAAGCGCGCCGGCTCACCGGCTGGCAGGCATGTCCGGCTATTGGAAATAGCCGAAGAACGGCTGGCCGCAGGGAATCGTCGTCTGCTTCTCATCCGCTGTCATGTGCACGCTGGTTCTGGTGCGGAAGGAAAACGAACTGCCGAGATCCGCGACTGCCGCGCTGTCGTCCCCGGGCCAGGGGTCGACGGCCCAGGTGTGTCCGGCGGAATCGCCGAAAATCACGATGAAATGATCCCGCTGCGTACCGCCGTGGATGCTCACGCCGACCACCAGCGGCGTGCGCTGGCTAAGCATGACATCGGCGTGACCGGGGCTGGAGAAGTGGGTGAAGCCCTTGAGCAGTTTCACCTGCGGCCCGGCGGTTCTCACGTTGGCGCTCGGATCGTTGAGCGCGGCCGGCAGCGCAACCTTGTTGAAGGCGTCGTTGTACTCGACCATGCTGCCGCCCCAGTAGCTCTTGAGCGGCAGGTTGGCGTGTTTCCTGGCCCACGGGGAATGGAGAAAATCGTTCAGATGCTTGCCGCGCTCGACGAAGCCGAGCAATTTCAGCGCGAGAAACTTCGACGACGCCAGGCACATGTTCGGCCCGTGCAAGCCCTGAACTTCGCGCATTGCCGACAGATCGCCACGGTTCATTTTTAGTTCTCCTCTCAGTCAAACGCACGGGGGGCAGCGGCCGCACACGCGTTGCGGGCCGCGGTCAGGCAAGTGTAGCGGCAAAGGCTGGGGTCGGAAGTCCCGCTGTACCGCCGTCATGCGCCGGACGGCAATCGGCAATCTGCAATCTGCAAAAGGGCGAGCCCAGGCCCCATGCCATTGACTCCATACCGCCAACCACAAAACTGCACACTGGCGAGATCACGGGCTGCGGGCAGCACGCTGCCAGGTTCAGTCCGACGACCCGCCGCCGCCGGAATCGCCCCCGCCGCCGGAATCGCTGCTGCCGGAATCGGAGGAATCGCTGCTCCATCCGTCGCTGCTGCCGGTCCACGTATCGTCGCCGCTGTCGCCGCGGCGGCGGGCGCGTTGCGGTCCGGGCGACAGGCGCGAGCGGATCGAGGTCGTGATCACCAGCGAGCCCATGAACCATCCGGTGGCACCCAGCGCATAGCCGAGAATGCCGGTTGCGTAGGTCGCGACGATCGCGATGCCGGCAATCGAGGCGAGCGGGACTATCCAGCGGCGCAGGCCGCCGCTGCTGCGCCGTGTCGACCTGCGCGCCGGCCCGGCGAGCTGTGCCTTGGTGGCGCCGCCGTGCTTCGCGCGCCGGCTCTTGGGAGAGGAGGCGGCCGCCGCGCGGGCGGTCACCGGCTGTGCCAGCGAGGCCCAGGCCGCGGCGATCAACCACACCACGGCGAGCGCGGCAGCCCAGTTATCCTGCGCGACCCACAGCGTTAGCCCGGCGATGGCCAAACATGCCGCAACCGACACCACGCGCCGCACCGGGCGCCAGGGCAGCATCGCCAGCAGCAGCGACACCAGCACCATCGCCCCGATCAGCGCGAGCGCGCCGAGCAGCATGCGCTTCTCCGGCTCGCTCGCGTGGTAGGTCTTGTTGCCGTAGGGCGCGTCGACGGGCGTTGCGGTCGATGCGTGCGGCGCCGCTGCCGGCTGCGTTGCCAGCACGTTGTAGATCTCGTCCGCCGCCACTTTGACTGCCGCACCCGGTCCGCGCGCCTGCAGCGCCGGGCGCACATGCTCGGTCAGAATGCGCTTGGCGGTCGCGTCCGGCAGGCTGCCTTCCAGACCGTACCCGGTATGGATGCGCGTGCGCGGCGGCGGGTTGTTCACCGCCAGCAGGAACAGCAGGCCGTCGTCGATGCCCTTGCGGCCGGGCTTCCAGGCGGTGAAGGCGCGCTGCGCGAAATCTTCCAGGGTTTCCGGCGCGGTGTGGTCCACCACCAGCACCACCACCTGCGCACCGGTTTCATCGCGCAGTTGCCGCAGCCGCGCATCGGCTTGGGCGATCTCGCCGGCCGACAGTACGCCGGCAGCATCGACCACCGTGCCCTGCAGCGGCGGAATCGCGACCAGCCCGCCGGTAGTGGGCTCCGCCGCCGCCGCGAGCGCCGCGACCAGCGCGAGTATCAGCGCCAGGGCCAGCGCGGCAGCCGATGGCGCGGCGCCGCGCGCTTTCTCGAACGTAACGGAACGTGGCAAGCGGCCTCCGCAGCTGACCGGAACGCCTCCATCGTGCTACACGAGGCGTCGCCGATGCAATCAGACGAATGGCCGATTGCACCACTTCGATAGCGCCGGCTCATCGGCCTGCGAGGCAGGCGGGATGGACCGCGCAGGCCGGCTATGCCGGTGAGGCGCATGGATTGGCGCTCTCAGGGCAGGCATCGCCAGGATGGTCTATCCATGAGGCTTTCGGGCGCGGTCGCGCGGACGGAGGCCGATGTTGCCGTCGAAGCGACAGTTCGAGCCCCCGACTGCACCGGATGAAAAAGGGAGACGTGCCCCCCTCTCTTTCGTGACCCCTCATCCCTTTGTGCGCCATCGTTTTGCGCTGATCTGTTCTCATGCTACGAGACTGCGCAGTTATAGATAGTTGCTCAGAGGTAGGTGTCTCAGATCATATTGGCATGGGGAGTCGACTGAGCGCGGGCCGCTTGCGGCTGGTCGGCGGAGTCGGCCGCGCGGGCGCGGCGGGCGCTGAGCCGGACTTCCAGTTGAATCGCACGAGGCGCCGAAGGGGTCGCGTTTCGGGCGGCAGACAGGTCGATCGATGGCGTTTGCGTCGCTGTGCCGACTGCCGCGGCTGTCGAGGACAGCCTGACGCCTTGCGACAGCTGTAGCTCAGGCGCTACACGTGTCGCTCCAGGCTTTGGCGCACTGACGGGCATTTCGGCCGGCGCAGTTGCACTGGCCAGCAGCAGCCGGTGCCCGCGCGGGCATCACCGCGCTTCGCGTCGTTCCGCTGCTTCGGGGAGCGGCAGACGGTGGCAACCGCCACGCCCATGACATTCGCAACTTCGCCGGCACGCCGCGATCTCAGCCCGGTCTGGCTCTTCCGGCGTGCAGCAAGGCGTGGCATGGGCTTTGCTGTGGCTCCCTGGCTTTCGCGTCGGGCGATGGTGGGCAGCGAATTGGCGAGCGCCCAACGGCAAAAGGAGAAGACCATGGAGTCGAGACATCAGTATCCGAAACGACAGCGCTGCTTTGCTGGTGCAATGCTCGCTGTCGGCCTGGCGGTGATTGGCCTCGGCAGCGCAGGTGCCGCCGATCCCGAGCCGCCACTTGGCATCAACGTGCTCGAAGCGACCTTCAAGTGGCGCCCGAACTTCGTCAGCGACGACATGCTGCTCAATGCCGACAAGGATGCCAACAACTGGCTGCACTACGGCAAGGACTACCAGGGCACGCGCTTCAGCGGCTTGACCCAGATCGACCGCACCAACGTCAGGAAACTGGTTCCGAAGTGGAACATGGCCTTCGGCGTCAACGACGCGCAGGACAGCCAGACCACCGTTGTCAATGGCCGCATCTACGTCACTTCGAGCCAGAACAAGGTCTTCTCGGTCGACGGCGCGACCGGCCGGATCATCTGGAAGTACGAGCGCTCGCTGCCCGGAGACCTCGGTCCGCGGCTGTGCTGCGAGGCGGTCAATCGCGGCGTCGCGGTGTACAAGGACATGGTTTTCATGGCCACCCTCGACACCCATGTCGTGGCGCTCAATGCCACCACCGGCAAGCTGGTCTGGGAGACCAAGCTCGGCGACTACACGAGCGGTGAGATCTACACTTCGATGCCGCTGGTGGCGAAGGGAAGATCATCGTCGGCAACTCCGGCGGCGACGTCGGCGGCAACGTCGGCAAGATCACCGCCCTCGATCCCGATACCGGCAAGATCATCTGGCAGACGAACACACGGCCGGTCAGCGCGAGCGACCCGGTTGCCAGAACCTGGGCCAATGATTCGTGGAAGACCGGCGGTTCGTCGGCTTGGCTCACCGGCACTTACGACGCCAGGACCAACCTGATCCTGTGGGGCGTCGGCAACCCGACTCCGGACTTCGATCCGAGCATCCGCAAGGGCGACAACCTTTATAGCAACTCGACGCTGGCGCTCGATCCGGATACCGGCAAGATCAAGTTCCACTTCCAGTACACCCCGAACGACGCCTGGGACTACGACGGCAACAACGAGGTCATCCTGATCAACGACGAGAAGGGCCGCAAGGCCTGGCTGCATGGCGACCGTAATGGCCACCTGTATTCGATCGACCGCACCAGCGGCAGGTGCAACTGGGTGGTGCCGATTGCGCGCGTGAACTGGGTCACCGGTTTCGGCGAGAACTGCCGGCCCATCGTCAATCCGGACAAGGTGCCGCGCTACGACAAGGTCGTCACCGACATCGCGCCGATCCTCGACGGCGGCAAGGAATGGCATCCGGCAGCCTACAGCCCGCTCACCAAGCTGATATATATCCCGTACATCGACAGTTCGATGGACGTCCAGGCCAAGAACATGGCATGGAAGCGCGGCGAATGGTTCCTGTCCTCGCGCGTGCTGAAGGCTAATCCTTATACCGGAGGCATCAAGGCCTTCAATGCCACCTCGGGTGAGCTGGTCTGGAACCGGCCGCAGAGCACGCCGGCCACCAGCGGTCTGATGACTACCGCCGGTGGGCTGGTCTTCTCGGGCGACGCCGAGGGCTACTTCGCGGCGATGCGCGACGACACCGGTGAGACGCTCTGGCGCTTCCAGGTGGGTACCGGCATCCACGGCAACCCGACCACGTTCACCGTCGACGGCAAGCAGTACGTCGCCATCGTCTACGGCCCGGGTGGCGGCAGCCTGTGGCCGCTGGTCTATGACGAGTTGTTCAAGCACCAGAACCGCGGTGGCGGCATGATGGTGTTCGGGCTGGCCGACTGAGCCGTTTCGGCACCCCCCGGGTCCCGCGGCATTTGCCGGGACCGGGGGGTGGAGGAAAGTCCGGGGCCTCTGCGGTGCGCACAGCGAAAACCGCCCGCGCGGTTGTTGGCAGGCGCGATCGGATCGGAGTCCAGATGCCAAACAAATTCAAACTGCTGTGCCGCGGGTACGCTGCGCTTGCTCTCGTCGCGGCGCTGCTGGCGGCCAACCCGGGTCTTGCCGCCGAGACCCTGAAGGTCTGCGTCGACGCCGACAATCCGCCGTTCTCGTCGGAGTCGAGGGGCGGCATCGACGTCGACATCGCCCGGGCGCTGGCCACTGGGCTGCAACGCGAACTGGCTCTGCAGTGGGTCCGGGTGCCGGAACGCGGCGGCCTCGGCAAGGCGCTCAAGCAGTCGATCCAGGCCGGCCAGTGCGACATCTTCATGGGCCTGCCGCTGGAAGCCGAAATGACCCGCGAACTCGCCGAACGCAAGCTCGCCACCTCACGCACTTACATGACGGTCGGCTACGTTTCTGTGAGCCTGCGCGCCGGCGGTTCCGGCAGCAAGATCGGGGCGGTGACGGCGACGCCGGCCGACCTCTATCTGCACCGGCAGCACACTGCGGATCGCCAGCCCTACGCCAACAATCGCGACTTGATCGAGGCGCTGCGCGCCGGCAAGCTCAAGCGCGCGCTGATCTGGTCGCCGGCGCTGGCCGAGCATCTCGCCGGCGGCAATGACAATGTGCTGCAGATCGACGCCGCGCAGCCGGCGGACCCCGGTCTGCGCTTCGGCCTGCTGGCCGCGGTGCGTAGCGGCGGTACGGTTTCCTTGGCCGACATCGACCGGGTTCTTGCGGAACTGGCTAGCGCCGGCAAGCTGGCAGAGACCGCCGCTGCTCACGCTCTGCCTGCCCTGTGAAACCGGTCATCGCCGGTGACGCTATGCCGAGAGTTCCTGGAGTCCGGATCATGCGCAGAAGCCTGCCGAAACTGAGCGCCCTCGTTGCCGCCGGGTGGATGCTGGGCCTGCCATCCCCGCATGCCGCCGGACTTGATCCACCGGCCGCGACGCCGGCGAGCACTGCCACCGCCGACCTGCGCAATCCGTTCTTCGGTGACCATGCCGCCGCCGAGAAAGGCGAGGAACTGTTCGGCCGCAACTGCCAGCAGTGCCACAACAGCCGTGGCAAGGGCGGCAAAGCCCCACAACTGGTCCGCGGTGCCTGGGGCCCGGGTGGGGCCAACAGCGACGCGTTCATGTACCGAACCATCGCCGCCGGCCGCCCCGGCACGCCGATGGGCGCCTTCGGCTCCAGCCTCAGCGGCGACGAGATCTGGCAGGTGATCACGTTTCTGCGCGAGGAAGCACGGCGGGTCAAAGCCGCCACGGGGTCAGCCGGCGACGACGATCACCTCTGGTAGGCCGGGATGCGCCGGGCATACCTGGCGGCTTCCGCGTTTGTGGCAAATGGGGGCCGCCACCGCATAGTTTCCGCAAAGGTGCAATCCCGGGCATGCCGCCGCCAGCGACCTGCACCGCCGCCGCGCGCTTTCTCGAACGGAACGGAACCTGGCAAGCGGCCTCCGCGGCTGACCGGAACGTCCCCATCGTGCTACACGAGGCGCCACCCATGCGATCAGCCGAATGGCCGATTGCACCTCATGGATCGCGCCGGAGCATCGGCCTGCGAGCCAGGCAGGACGGACCGCGCAGGCCGGGCATGCCGGTGAGGCGCATGGATTGGCGCTCTCAGGGCAGGGATCGTCAGGATGGTCTATCCATGCGGCTTTCGGGCCGGGTCGCGCAGGGAATGGATGTTGACTTGGCCTTCGAAGAGCTGATTCGGCCCTCGACCGTACTTGATGCAAAAAGGGGAGACGTGACCCCATGGCTGCTTGCTTGTCATTCGGCGCAATATCGATTGCGCCCTACACGGGCTATCCATGCGGCTTTCGGGCGGGGTCGCGCAGGGAATGGAGGTTGATTTGGCTTTCGAAGAGCTGATTCGGCCCTCGACCGTGCTTGGCGCAAAAAGGGAGACCGGACCCCATGGCTGCATGCTTGTCATTCGGCGCAATATCGATTGCGCCCTACACGGGCTACTCGGGCAGAGATACCCAGAATCCATACTTCGACACCCGGGTGACTTCGACCTCTTGGGTGCCTCCAAGCGCCGAGAACTTCGTTTTTGTTCTCGTTGGCTGGTTTGGTGCCTCACCAGGCGATAAGACACAGTTCTTCAATCCGAATTGCCATTGCCTCGATTGATACTCGGAACTGCTCTGCCAAAGGCACGAAATGGATTCCATTGAAAGTGCCCGCGCTTGCGAGAATTCGGGACAGGTCTCGAAGCGTCAACTTCTCCCGGTCGAGGTTTCGCGCTTGGCTCCGTAGCAATGCAAACTTTGTAGTTTCGTTCAGTTCGAAGCGATCACAGCCGAAGGCCGCTTTGAATCGGTTTTGTAGAAGCTTTGCCGGCATTAGGAAGAAGGAAGCGAACTTGTCGGCCTCGAATTCAACTGGATCGCGAGAAGGAGACGCGCCGTTCAGAGGCCGATCACGATGCAATCCTCGCGCTTCATGCAGAACCGCGTGCCCAAGCTCATGCGCTGTCGTGAAGTTCCGAACGTCGCGCTCGATTCGCCGTGAAATGCGAACCTCACCAACCGAGTCGTCGATCACACCGGCAACTTCGAAATCCTCTCCGGCGCAATGAAAGCTACCGAGCGTTTCGGAAAGCTCGTACTCGAAACCCAAGAGGCGAAGCGCCACAGCGGGATCAAGAAAGTCTACAGGATCGTGCGGTGCGGCGCCGGGCCATATCCGTTTCTTATCCCTCCACATTTTGTGCTGAAGGACCCGTGCAATTGATTCCAAGTTTGCCGTTGAACGCCGGTGTCTTGTCGGTTTATTCTTAGCGATGCTCGCATATTCCGCGATCAGTTCGGCCGATGGTCTGGATGGCGTTCCTCGCTCGGGGCGGAGTTCTGAAGATGCGGCGCTAAAGCCACCGTTGTCATCGAGATGGGCATATTGGTTCATCAAAATGCGGCGGCTATTCGAAATCCTCTGTCTCAGCAACTCCGTTTCGCCAACGTCGTCACATTCTGCGGCGCTGAAACCATCGTCGCCGTCTAGGTAGGCGTAGGGATTTCCGAGGTGCCGTCGGCTCTTGATGATCCTTTCAGATGGTTCCTTTGCCATGTTTTGTCCTCCCGACCTATGACCTCAACCGCAGGTTCCTACTACGCCGCAGGCGATGCCGGACCAACGGGCCGGCGTCAATTGTTTGACCAAGCTTGTCTTTCACCTGCAAGCGCAGAGAATGCTGGGGTGAAATAGCGACTCAAGCCGGAGACCGACGTTCGGTCCGGGTCATTGGCGCCCGAGTTCTCTGGGCGGTTTCTCGTAGCAGCTTGCGCAAGGGCGCATCCTTGAACCACGGGAACTGCTCGAATGGCAGGAAGACCTCTTCGTCGTCCAGCGTGACCCAGATTCCGTTTCTCGAGACGCAGGTAATCGCGACCCGCTGGGCGTTTTCAAGTGCCGGCAGCTTCATCCTTCTTTCCTTCTCTTGTTGTGCGCTCGCCACTCCCGGCGAGCCTTGGCATCCGTGCGACAAGCCAGAGCCTCGCAGCGGCAGCCTCGTGGCTGCCGTCAGTCGGGGCTTTGCAGATGCCTTGCGTCAATCGCACCGGCCTACCCACAGGTTCCCACCGCCCCGCAGGCGGTGCAGAAATCGCAGCCGTCCTTGCGGATGACGCTGTAGTTGCCGCATTCGTTGCACAGGCCGCCTTGCATCAGCTTGGGTTCGTTGTCGCCGCGCGGGGCTTCGAGGATGCCCATCTCGCGCCGCGGGTAGCCCTTGTCGTCGAGCACGCCGAGCATTGCGTAGCGGTGGATCATCAGCGCGGCGATGTAGGCCACGGTGCTCGGCCAGTTCTGCTGGCGGCGGGTGCCGGGCACGAAGGCCATGAAGTCGCCGAGCGGCTCGGGGTAGTCGAGCAGCTTGCGCAGCTTCATGCCGATCCAGGCCGGGTCCATCACGCGCATGTCGAGCGACAGGATGCGCGACAGGCCGTCCAGCGCGCGCGGGTAGTTGCCGGAGAGCCACATCGAGTACGGGCGGGTGACGCCGACCGAGAAGCCGTCCTGCGCCGGGAGGGTGATTTCCTTCAGGCCGAGCACGAATTCTTCGCCGGTGGCCGGGTTGCTGATGTCCACCGTCCAGGAGAGCGTGCCGTCGGTGCCGGTCTTGGGCTCCTGCAGGCTGAACAGGGTGTCGAGCACCGGCGTGGCGCCGCTCTCGGCCAGCGCGCCGAGTTTTTCGCAGCGGTAGCGCACCACCTGCGCGAAGCCCGAGACGATGCCGGGCACCAGCTTGCGTTCGCCGTGCGGCGGCAGCGCCATGTCATAGCTGCGCTCGCCCACCGTCATCGCCAGCGTGTCGAGCTTCAACTTGAGCCAGGCGCGGTCCTGGCTGCGCATGTCCATCGACAGCGTCTTGGCCACCGCGCCGAGGCCGCGCGGCTGGTCGGCGCCGTTGACCCACACTTCGAACGGGTGCGGCGCGTGACTGTTGTTGTCGAGCTGGCCGACGAAGATGGCGAACTCGCCGCCCGGCACCTGCATCATGTAGGTCCAGGCAGTGTTGCCGTCCGGCAGTTCGGGGCGGCCCGGCCAGCGCAGGCTGGAAAGCACCGGCGCGGGCAGGCTCTTGATCGACAGGCGCTTGTTGGCTTCGTCGATGACTACGTCCTGCGGTTGTTTCTTCGTCTCGTGGGTCGATTCGGCCTTGGGTTCGACCGACAGCACGCTGCCCAGCACGCTGTTGGGCCGGTAGGTGGCCAGCCCCTTGAGCCCGGCCTTCCAGGCCGTCATGTAGAGATCCTCGAAATCGTGGTAGGGGTAGTCGGCCGGCACGTTCACCGTCTTGGAGATCGAGGTGTCGACATAGGGCGCGACGGCGGCGACCATGTCCTTGTGGGCCTGGGCGCTGATTTCGAGCGCGGTGACGAAGTAGGGCGGCAGCTTGTTCATGTCGCCGCCGAGATGTTTGTACAGGCGCCAGGCGTAGTCCTCGACCGCGTATTCCTTGAAGGTGCCGTCGGCCATGCGCTTCTTGCGCGTGTAGGTGTAGGAGAACGGCGGCTCGATGCCGTTGGAGGCGTTGTCGGCGAAGGCCAGCGAGATGGTGCCGGTGGGCGCGATCGACAGCAGGTGCGAGTTGCGGATGCCGTGCTTGCGGATCTTGTCCTTGATGTCGGCCGGCAGGCGCGAGGCGAAGTTGCCGCCGGAGAGGTACATGTCGGCATTGAACAGCGGAAAGGCGCCGCGCTCCCTGGCCAGTTCGACCGAGTAGCGGTAGGCGGTGTCGCGCATGAATTCGCTGATGCGGGCGGCCATGGCGCGCGCCTCGGCGGTGTCGTACTTCAGGCGCAGCATCATCAGCGCGTCGCCCAGGCCGGTGAAGCCGAGGCCGACGCGCCGCTTGCTCATCGCTTCGGCATGCTGCTGTTCGAGCGGCCAGTGGGTGGCGTCGAGCACGTTGTCGAGCATGCGGATCGAGACTTCCACTGTCTTGGCGAAGGCGGCGAAATCGAACTCGGCCTGTTCGCTGAACGCGGCCTTGACGTAGCGCGTGAGGTTGATCGAGCCCAGGTCGCAGCAGCCGTAGGGCGGCAGCGGCTGTTCGGCGCAGGGGTTGGTGGCCTCGATGGTTTCGCAGTAGTAGAGATTGTTGTCGCGGTTCATCCGGTCGAGGAACAGGATGCCCGGCTCGGCGTGGTCGTAGGTCGAGCGCATCACCTGGTCCCACAGCTCGCGCGCGCGCACCTTGCGGTACACCCACAGGCCGTCGTCGCGCTGGTAGGCGCCGCGCGCCTTGACGTCGGCGCCCGGTTCGGCCTTGTGCGCGAGTTCGACATCGGCGTCGGCTTCGACCGCCTTCATGAACGCATCGGTCACCCCGACCGAAATGTTGAAGTTGGTCAGATCGCCGTGGTCCTTGGCGTGGATGAAATCCTCGATGTCCGGGTGGTCGCAGCGCAGCACGCCCATCTGCGCGCCGCGCCGGCTGCCGGCGGATTCGACGGTCTCGCACGAGCGGTCGAACACCCGCATGTACGACACCGGGCCGGAGGCGTTCGACTGCGTGCCCTTGACGTGGGCGCCGCGCGGGCGGATCGAGGAGAAGTCGTAGCCGACGCCGCCGCCGCGGCGCATGGTCTCGGCCGCCTGCGCCAGCGCGGTGTAGATGCCGGGGCGGCCGTCGATCGACTCGGTGATCGAATCGCCGACCGGCTGCACGAAGCAGTTGATCAGCGTGGCGGTGAGCTTGGTGCCGGCGGCGCTGTTGATGCGCCCGGCCGGCACGAAGCCGGCTTCCTGCGCATCGAGGAAGCGCGCTTCCCATTGCGCGCGCCTGTCCTCGGCTTCGACCGCGGCCAGCGCTCGCGCCACCCGGGCGCGCACCTCGAACACCGTCCGCTCGTTGCCCTTGGCATATTTCTCGATCAGCACTTCGGCCGAGATTTCCTGCTCGGGCAGGTTGGCTGCGCTCGGTGCGTCGGTCGGGGTCGATTGCCTGATGATCTCGGTCGCCATGGTTGTTTGAACTCCTGGATGGTCGAATGTTTTTTTGGGCAGGCCGCAACGGCCCGAAGAGGGTAAAAGCATACCGCCGTACACGCTGTGAGGGAAGTCACATGGCAAAATTTAATAATTAGGAAAATCAATGTGTTGAGAAAATCCCTTGTGGATTCAATGGTCTGCTACCACTATATATAGTAGGTCGTTGAGTTCACAGGGAAAATTCACTCTGGTTCGTCCAAGGTGCTGATTTGTCGATGGTTTTTCATCCTGTGGACAACCGGGGGATAAACGGCCCGGTCGGACTGCATGATCTGTGGATATCACCCGCGTACCCGGTGGATGGCTTCCCCGGGCGGCGGCCGCAGAGCAAGGCGGGGTGCGGCTTTGCGGGACGGGGGCGGGCTGTGGATGGATCGGGGCGCCTGGTCGAACCGACGCGGGCACGGACGCAGGAACCGGTTATTTCTGTCTTGACAGAAATAACCGACGGGGTAGACTTGGGTCATGGACACCCAGAACGCCCCGGCCGCATCGACGCTTGCCCCCGTTTCGGAGCGTTTCGTCGTGCATTGGGGCGAGATGGGCACGCGCTGGGGCGTCAACCGCACCGTGGCGCAGATCCACGCGCTGCTCTACCTCTCGGAACAGCCGCTCAATGCCGAACAGATCGCCGACACGCTCGGGGTGGCGCGCTCCAATGTCAGCAACAGCCTGAAGGAACTGCTGTCCTGGCAACTGGCGCGCATCACCCATGTGCTGGGCGACCGGCGCGACCACTACACGACGTCAAAGGATGTGTGGGAGCTGTTTCGCCTGATAGTCGAAGGGCGCCGGCAGCGCGAACTGGCGCCGACCATTGCGACGCTGCGCGAATGCCTGGCGAGCCCGGAATTCGCCAACGAATCGGCCGAGAGCCGCAAGCGCATCGGCGAGACGCTGCAGTTCATCGAGGTGCTGACCAGTTGGAGCGACGAGATGCTGCGCCTGAAACCCGAGACGCTGGCCAAGGTGCTCAAGCTCGGCGGGCGCATCAGCAAGTTGATCCGCGACGACGTGCCGACCGCGAGAGCCGCGCCCGGCGGCGATACCCGGTCAGGCTGAACCGCGCCAAAAAATTTTTCCCTTGAAGTTCTCTTGCGACAGAATTTACAGAAGCAAAGATCAACCATCCGGAGCCGCCCATGAACGACATCTACCCCTTGACCCTGCTTTACGACGGCGACTGCGCGATCTGCCGCTTCGAGGTCGCCTCGCTCGAACGACGCGACACGCTGCGCAGGTTGCGCTTCGTCGACATCGCCGCGCCGGGCTTCGATGCGGGGCGTTGGGGGCGGCGCAACTGGGGCTGCCGCCGCCTGGCCCGCTTCCTCTCCCTTTTCCCATCCGCCGCCGAACTCGACGCGCGCATCCACGCGGCGACGGCCGGGCACGAAATCCTGGTTGGCGTCGACGTTTCGGTGCTCGCCGTGGCGAGGCGCATCGCCCGGTCGATCGCGCCGCAGAGCGTATCGACACCGGCAACGGCGCGGGCGCAGCCGTGAAAGTCCTGCTCTGCGGTGCCGACGGCTTCATCGGCGGCGCGCTCGCCGGGGCGCTCACGCTGGCCGGCCACACGGTGCGCCGCGCGGTCCGCACACCGCGCTTGCCCGGCGACATCGCGGTCGACTTCCGTCGCGATCTCGATCCCGCGCCGTGGCGCGAACGCTTGCGCGGCTGCGACGCCGCGATCAACGCCGTCGGCATATTGCGGGAACGCGCAGCCGGCGATTTCGAGCGCATCCATCACCTCGCGCCGGCCACCCTGTTCGCCGCCTGCGCTGAAGCTGGCATGGTGCGAGTGATCCAGATTTCCTCGCTCGGCGCGGATGCCGGTCATACCGCATACCTGGCGAGCAAGGCGGCCGCCGACCGCGCTCTGCTCCAATCGCCGTTGGTTGGCGTGGTAGTGCGGCCGAGGCTGGTGTTCGGCGTCGAAGGCGCGTCGTCGCGGTTGTTCCTGGCTCTGGCAAGTCTGCCGCTGATCGGTCTGCCGGGGGGCGGCACGCAGCGCCTGCGGCCGATTCAAGTCGACGACCTGTGTGCGCTGGTCTGCGCGCTGCTCGAAGCTGCGCTGCCGCCGCAGGTGATCGACGCGGTCGGCGGCGAGGAACTGACATACGCGCAGTTGCTCGCCTGCTACCGCCATGCACTCGGATACCCGCCGGCAGTCGCCTTCGCGTTGCCGGCGCCGCTGATGGATGCCACGGCCACGCTGGCGCAACGCCTGCCGGGCTCGCTGCTCACGCCGGATACCTGGCAGATGCTGCGCGCGGGCAACACCGCCGATGTCGCCGACACCGCACGACTGCTCGGCCGCATGCCGCGCGCACCGGATCGGTTCATCTCGCCTGACGAAGCCGCACTGCTGCGGGCACGCGGGCTGGCGCGCTGGCAAGACGGCCTGATGCGCGCAGCACTTGCTGCGGTGTGGATCGGCTCGGGCGCGGTTTCTCTGGCGCTGCCGCAGACCGGCCTCGACCTGCTGGGCACCTTCGGCCCCTCGGGCGGCGCGGCGGGGCTGGTGCTGGTCGGCGCCGCGGCGCTCGATATCGCGCTCGGCGCCGCAACCCTGATCCGGCCGGGCCGCCGCCTGTGGCTCGCGCAGATGGTACTCATCGCGCTCTACAGCCTGTTGATCGCGTGGCGCCTCCCGGCATTCCTGGTCCATCCGTTCGCCCCGGTACTGAAGAACCTGCCGATGCTGGCGATACTCGCGCTGCTGTGGGCACAGGAGCGGCGCGCATGAACACCTATCTGGTCGTCAAATCGCTCCACATCATGTCGTCGGTGCTACTGGTCGGCACCGGCTTCGGCACCGCGTTCTACCTGTATTTCGCCAACCGCAGCGGCGATGTGCGGGCGATCGCCGTGGTGGCGCGGCTGGTGGTGCGGGCCGACAAATGGTTCACCGCGCCGGCGGTGCTGTTTCAGCCGCTTTCCGGATTGTGGCTGGCGAAGGCCGGCGGCTGGCCTATCGATACCGGCTGGATCGCCGCCGCCCTGGTGCTGTTCGCGCTGGCCGGTGGCTGCTGGCTGCCGGTGCTCCGGTTGCAGGTGCGCATGCGCGACATCGCGCTGCGCTGCGCCGACTCGGGCGAGCGCCTGCCTGCCGGCTACTGGCGCCATGCGCGGCACTGGGAGTGGCTCGGCTACCCGGCGTTCGTTGCCATGCTGCTGGTATTGCTGCTGATGAGTACCAAGCCCGCTTTGCTGAGCGGAGGCTGATGCCGGCTTTCAGTGCATCCGCCCGCGGCCGGCTATGTCGCGAACGAGAACGGTGGCCTGGCGCGGCGTCTCGACCTGCAGCGTGGCGTGGCCGATGGCGAAGTCATGCTTGAGCAGCGCGCGCAATTCGGCAAGTTGCCGCGGCCAGTCGGCGAGGTCGGCAACCGTGACATGCGCCGAGAGCGCCGGGCTGCGCGAATCCATCGACCAGATGTGAAGATCGTGGACCTCGATCACGCCCTCCACGCGCGCCATGCGCCGGCCCACCTCGGCGATCGACATGCTTCCCGGCACGCCTTCCATCAGGGTATGGATGGCTTCCCGGGCAAGCCGCCAGGTCGAGCTTGCGATCAGCGCGCAGATGCCGATCGACAGCAGCGGGTCGATCGGCGTCCAGCCGGTGAAATGGATCACCGCGCCGGCGAGCAGCGCCGCCACCGAGCCCAGCGCATCGCCCAGCACATGGATCAGCGCGCCGCGGGTGTTGAGGTTGTGCCGATGATCGCCGCCGCGCGAGAGCACCCACGCCACCAGCAGATTCACGCCCAGCCCCAGCGCGGCGATCCAGACCACGGTATCGCCGTCGACCGGCTGCGGCGAACGCAGGCGCAGGGCGGCGTTCCAGCCGATCAGCAGGATCACCGCGAACATGAAGCCGGCATTGAACAGCGCGGCCAGCACCTCGACCCGCGAATAGCCGTAGGACATGCGCGCCGACGGCGGTCGCAGCGCAATCGTCGCAGCGATCAGCGCCACGCCGAGCGAGAGAGAATCGGTGACCATGTGGCCGGCGTCCGACATCAGGGCCAGCGATCCGGCCAGCCAGCCAGCGACCGCCTCGACCGCGGCGAAGGCCAGTGTGAGCGTCAGCGCCGCGATCAGGGCGCGCTGCGACGACGGCGCCGGCCCGTGCGAATGCCTGTCGGCCGCATCATGAGCGTGATGAGCGTGATGAGCGTGACGCGAATGCGCGCCGGCCTGGCGCTGCGCGTGCGAGTGTCCCATCGCGCAATGATAGCCGCTGCCGCGCGCGTCGGGCGAACCGCTCAATGCCGGTAGGTGACGCGATAGATCGCGTCGGCCTGGTCGTCGGCAACCAGCAGCGAGCCGTCGGGCAACACCAGCACGTCGGCCGGCCGGCCCCAGTTCGATTCGCCGTCGAGCCAGCCGCTGATGAATGGTTCGTAACGCACCACCCGGTCGCCCTCGAGGTGCGCCACCATCACCTGGTAGCCGCTCTTCTTCGAGCGGTTCCACGAGCCGTGCAGGGCGATGAATATGGCGTTGCGATAATCCGCCGGAAACATGCCGCCGCTGTAAAAGCGCATGCCCAGCGGCGCCACATGCGGGCCGAGGTTCTGCGCCGGCGGGGTGAACTCGCTGCAGGCGCGCTGCCTGCCGAATTCGGGATCGGCCAGCGTGCCGGCGTGGCAGAACGGAAAGCCGAAATGCATGGCGGGCCGCGGCGCGTGGTTGAGTTCGCATGACGGCATGTCGTCGCCCATCCAGTCGCGGCCGTTGTCGGTGAACCACAGCGACTTCGTTTGCGGGTGCCAGTCGAAGCCGACGCTGTTGCGCACGCCGCGCGCGTAGATCTCGGGCGCGCTGCCGTCGGCGTTCATGCGCATGATGTTGGCGTAGCCGTCGGCGTCGCGGTCGCACACGTTGCAGGGCGCGCCGACCGGCACGTAGAGCTTGCCGTCGGGCCCGAAGGCGATGAACTTCCAGCCATGGTGGGTTTCCTTCGGCAGCCTGTCGGTCACCACGACCGGCTTTGGCGGCACGGCGAGGCGGGCCTCGATATCGTCGAAGCGCAGGATGCGGCTGACCGCCGAAACGTACAGCGCGCCGTCGCGAAATGCCACCCCGACCGGCATCTCGAGGCGCTCGGCGATCCGCGTCACGGCGCCGGCGCGATAGGTGGCGTCGTACTTGATGGCATGCACCTTGCCCGCGCCGCGCGAGCCGACGAACAGCGTGTTCCTGGCGCCGAGCGCCATCTCGCGCGGCTCGGGCACTTGCGCCCACAATTCGATGGCGAAGCCCGGCGGCAACCTGAGGCGCTCGATCGGCGGGTTGTGCGCCGGGACGGCGGTGCAGGCGCACAGCAGCAGGACGGCGAGCAGTCGTTTCATCATCTTCTCCGCTACCTTTCTCGGGTACACCTGCCGTGGCGGATCGCGCAAGCGCGATCTGGGTGCGCCGGCTGACCCCGATCGGCCGGCACGGGCGTTCAATCCCCGGTGCGAGTGCTTCGGCTACACTTGCGCGTCATGGATGTCGAGCGCAGTGACGAAGCCCTGATGCTGGCCTATCGCGATGGCGATGCGCAGGCATTCGAGTTTCTCTACCAGCGCCACCGCAGCCGGCTCTACCGCTGGCTCACCCATCAGTGCGGCTCGAAAGCGATCGCCGAGGAACTGTATCAGGACATCTGGCTCAAGGTGATCAACGCCCGCGACGGTTACGAAGTCAGCGCCAAATTTACCACCTGGCTGTTCCGGATCGCCCACAACCGGCTGGTCGATCACTGGCGCGCCGGCAACCGCGCGCCAGCTGCGAGCGCTGCGCCCGACGACGAAGAGGCGGACGATCCGCTCGATGCGCTTGCCGGCAGCCCGCTGCAGGAGCCGCACAACGAGCTCGAGCGCCAGCGCCTCGGCGCCGCCCTGGTGCGCGAGATCGAGGCGCTGCCGGCGCCGCAGCGCGAGACCTTTCTGCTGGCGCAGGAAACCGACATGACGCTCGAAGAGATCGCCAGCATCACCGGCGTGAATCGCGAGACGGCCAAGAGCCGCATGCGCTACGCGCTGGGCAAGCTGCGCGCGGGACTCGGGGATTGGCGATGAGGACATCAGCATGACCACGCGAGACCCGCGGCGCCCCGGCGAGGCCGATGCCTTGCCGCGCGACGAGGCGCTGTCGCGCGCCTATCGCGAGCAGGCGGCGCGCCGCGCCGGGCCGCCGGCAGCGCTGGATGCGCGCGTCCTCGCGGCGGCGCGGCAGGCGATCGCCACGCCGCGCCGGCCCGCGCCGCGAGTTCCGTGGTGGCGCCGCCTGATGGTGCCGGTGTCGGTAGCGGCGCTGCTGCTGGTCAGCGGCACGCTGACGCTGATGGTGCACGACGAACAGCAGCAGCGAGATGCGCCGGCCGCCGCACCGCGCCAGGCGCCCGCAGCGCTGCCGGCAGCGCCCGCGGCCGCACCGTCAGTGCCGGCGCCGCTGCCGCGCCCGGAAGCGGCGCAACCGGACGGAAAACCGGCGCGTGCCAGCCGCGAGGCGCCGGCTGCCTCGACCTCGTCGAACCGCGCCGATGCACCGCCCGCGCCGGAAGGCAAGACCAGGGCGGCGGCCAAACCGGTGGAACAATCCGCCGCGCAGTTGCGCAAGCGCGAGGCGCCGTCGCCAGGCGAAGGTACCGCCCCAAAGGCGCTGCCGCAGGCGTTTCCGTCGGCCGCGCCCGCCGCGCCGGCAACACCACCCGTTCCGGTCGCGCCGGCCGCGCCGGCCGCTGCCCCGGCGATGGATGCGGCAAGCGACGCCGCGACGGCGTCGGGCGCGGCTGCCGGCCGGGCGGTTGCGCCGGCAAAACCGGCCAACGAGGCCGGCCGAGGAGCGCGCCAGATGCGCGAGGCGGCGCAGCCGTTGCCGGCGGCCCCACCCGCGGCAGCTCCACCGGCGCCAGTCGCGCCGGCGCCGGGCGGCGTGGCGGCCGAGCCGGCGGCGCCCGCCCGGGACGTGCTTGAACGGGAAAGCCGGCCGAAACTTCGCCTCGAACGCAGCGCTGCGCCGACGCCGGAAGCCTGGCTGGCGGAGATCCGCGCACTCAAGCGCGCCGGCCGCGAGGCCGAGTGGCGCGAGGAACTGGCGCGCCTGCGTGCCCGCTATCCGGATTTTCCGCTGCCCGAGGATTTGCGCTGATTTCCGTTGTGCCGGCCTGCGGGCCTTATGGATAGGTCATCTGCGAGGTGGCTGGCCGTAGAGCCAATAACCACGGGCCTTGCAGCTTGCTATGCCTGTAGACCGCCATTCCATGCGGTGTGCAGGGCAGGCACGTCGCGGCGGCTGGCGCGGCTGCGCCGGCTAGGTGCCGCCGCGTTCGAGCAGGTAGAGTTCGGCGCTGGCGGTTTTCTCCAGCCGCCGGGCGACCCGCAGGCGGGTCTGGCGGCCGCGGTTGGTGACGGTGAATTCGATGCCGGGCCACACCTGGTCATGGGCGGCGAGCAGCGCCGGCGCGTTTTTCTGGCTCGGCAACTTGAGCAGCAGGATGGCGCGCACTTCGCGGTTCGGGCGGGCCTCGCCGCGGCGCAGCGCTTGCGGGTCGGGCAGCGAAATGGTGATTGCCAGCGGCCGCGAGGCCAGCGCTTCGAGACCCATCACCAGCTTGCTGCCCCTGGCCGAGAGCGCGCGGCGGGCCAGGCAGGCCTGCACCGTGCCGCGGTCATGCGGGCGCATCGCCACGAGTTCGCCGACCCGCACTTCCATCGTGCCGTCGGCAACCAGGCGCAGCGCGAAGCCGCTTGCGCTTTCGTTGAGGATCGCCCATTCGGAAAACTGGCCGACCGGGCCTTCCAGTTCGCCGCGTTCGTTGTGGCGCCGGCGATAGGCCGGGCCATCGAGAAAGTGCCAGGCGGCGTCGAAGCCGGCCGCCAGGTCGACCCGCGGATGAAAGCGCGCGCGGTGGTAGCGGCGCATCGCCGGCGCGCCCCAGCCGCCCATCATCGCTCGAGCATCGCCAGGTATTGCGGCTGGCGCGCCACCAGCGGCAGGCCGAGCTGCGCCGGAACGATGTTCGCTTCGAGTCCGCGGACGTGTTCGCCCACCTTGTCGATCAGCGCGGTGCAATCGACGATCAAATCCTGCGGCCCGACCTGCACGTCATGCCATTTGGTCAGCGAGCGGCCGGCGATGCCCGCGTTCTGGCGCACCAGGAACTGGCCGCCGGCGCCGGCCTTGCCGGTGAGCACGCGGGCCGGATCGCCGAGCACGGCCAGTTCGCCGTAGCGTTCGATGTAGAAGCGCACGCGGTCGATTTCGCCGGAGCGCAGCCGGGCCGGATCGGCAAAGGCCATCAGCAGGGCGCGCAGGTAGATCTGCTCGATGGTGAATCCGTTGTCGATGCGATCGACCGCGAAACCGCCGTCGCGGGCGATGCGGTAGAGGCGGTGCATCGTGGTCCAGGCCGAGCGCGAGCCGCCGGCGTAGGCGCGGTAGGCCAGCATCAGCCGCCGCGCGTGCGAGGCCAGACCGCGCAGGGTGGCCACGCGCAAGGGTTTGGCAAAACCCAGCCCAAGCCATTTGCCGGAGACCTCGGTGGCGATCGCCGCGTAACCCTGGCCGAACTCCTTGAGCAGGCGGTTGGCCTGCTCGATCAGCGCATCGGCCTGCGGCGACAGCGGCAGGCTGGCGCGGCCGAGCTTTTCCTCGATCTGCGGCAGCACCTGGGCGGCCACGTCGTAGAGCATGTCGTAGAGGCGGATGCGGGTGCGCACGTTGGCCTCGCGCCGGCGCACCCGCGCCGCCTGGTCGGCAATCGCGCCGGCCGCTTCCAGCGGCCGGGTGAGCGGCAGCGCGGCGATCCAGGCGCGCAGCGCATCGGGCGTCAGCGCCGGGTGGTCGGCCTGGGCGGATTCGGGCATCAGGTATTGGCGCAGCAGACGCATCGGTATTGCATGGTTGCCCGGCGCAATGACCGGCGCATGATTGTCGTTTTTGCGGATGGGAAACCGATCGGTCCGGTTGCGCGCCGCGCTGGCAACGCGGCGCGACTTAACCCCGACTTGTCACGGATTGCGTTTCTTCCCCTGCAATCTTGCCCGATCTTGCGGAGAAAACCATGAACAAGTTGCTCGCCCGCCTGGCTTTGGCAGTCGCCGCCAGCGCATTGTCACACACTGTTGCAGCTGCGGCCCTGCTCGACCTCGAGGTGGTTGCCCGCAGCGACGGCCGCGTGCTGCCCGCGTGGCGCCATGACGGGCGCCTGTGGGTGGCCGGCAATCCCGGCGAGGCCTATGCGGTGCGGCTGATCAACCGCAGCGGCGGCCGTGTGCTGGCCGTGCTGTCGGTCGATGGCGTCAATGCGGTGAGCGGCGAAACCGCCGCGGCCCGCCAGTCCGGCTACGTGCTGAGCGGCGGCCAGTCGGCCGAAGTGCGCGGCTGGCGCAAGAGTCTCGACGAGGTCGCGCAATTCACATTCACCCGCCTGTCCGACAGCTATGCTGCGCGCACCGGCCGGCCGGACAATGTCGGCGTGATCGGCGTGGCGGTGTTCCGCGAGGCGCCGAT
Organism: Candidatus Methylophosphatis haderslevensis; assembly: GCA_016711925.1. Taxonomy (GTDB): domain Bacteria; phylum Pseudomonadota; class Gammaproteobacteria; order Burkholderiales; family Rhodocyclaceae; genus Methylophosphatis; species Methylophosphatis haderslevensis. The sequence goes on along the minus strand of JADJSA010000009.1, from coordinate 44,940 downwards.
TCCCGAGGTGTGGCGTCACGATGCGCCGCCCGTCGGCCGGGCCAAGCGTGCCGCCCCGGCCGGCGAGTCGGCCGGTTCTGCAGCCAACGAGTCGGCCGCCGCCCCGGCGCCTGGGCAGTCGGCCGATGCGATGGCGCGGGCGCCGCTGGAAAGCGAGCGTCTGGGCACCGGGCATGGCGCGCGCGAGCACGATCCGACCCGCTACACCGGATTTCGCCGCGCCAGCGCCGGGCCGGCCGAAACAGTGGTGATCTACTACGATTCCTATCAGAATCTGCTGGCCCGCGGCATCGTGCCGCGCGAACCGCGCTACTCGGCGCCGCGCCCGGACCCGTTTCCCGGCCGCTTCGTGCCCGATCCGCAGGGCTGAGACTGCACCGTCCGACCGGGAGCGAAGCGATGCGATTGATCACCTGGAACATCCAGTGGGGCCGCGGCTGCGACCGGCGGGTGGACCTCGACCGGATCGCCCGCGTGCTGCGCGAAACTGCCGATGCCGACCTGCTGTGCCTGCAGGAAGTGGCGGTCAACTTCCCCGGCCTGGCCGGTTCGCGCGGCGAGGACCAGGTGGCGCTGCTGTCGGCAGCCTTTCCCGGTTATTCGGCGCACTTCGGCGTCGGCAGCGACTTGCCGGACGGGCGTGGCGGGCGCAGCCAGTTCGGCAACCTGATCCTGACGCGACTGCCGGCGCTGCAGGTGTGGCGTCACCTGCTGCCGTGGCCGGCGGACCCGGCCGCACCGAGCATGCAACGGGTTTGCGTGGAGGTCGTGGTGCAGGCGCTGCGCGGCCCGTTGCGCATCCTGACCACGCATCTCGAGTACTACTCTGCCGCCCAGCGCGCGCAACAGGTGGCGGCATTGCGCGCGCTGCACGAGTCGGCCTGCGGCCATGCGCGCCGTCCGCGGCCGGACAAGGAGGGTGGGGCGAGCGATCCGACTTTTGCCGTGCTGCCACGGCCGGCCAGCGCGCTGCTGTGCGGCGACTTCAACTATCCGCCCGATGCCCCGGAGCATGCGCATCTGCTCGCGCCGCTGGCCGACGGCACGCCGGCCTGGCGCGATGCCTGGCAGATCGCGCATCCGGGCGTGGCGCACGCCCACACGGTGGGGCTGCACGGCGCCGACTGGCCCGATCACCCGTTCTGCTGCGACTACGTTTGCGTCAGCGAGGATTTATGCGAACGGGTTGGCGCGCTGCGCGTGAACCAGCAGACCGATGCTTCGGACCACCAGCCGGTGATGCTGGAACTTTCCGACTGATCATTGCGCCGGTGGCGCCTGGGGCTCCACCAGGTCGCGGTAGGCGTGCCAGGTGGCGTGGCCGAGGATCGGGGTCAGCACGATCAGGCCGACGTAGAAAGTCGCAAACCCCACCACGGTCAGCGCCACCACCAGGGCCGCCCACAGCGACACCTGGGGGAAGTTGCGGATCAGCGCGTAGGTGCTGGCGATCATCGAGGTGACCGCGTCCTGGCCGCGGTCGAGCATCAGCGGAATCGACACCACGCTGACGGCAAACACGATCGATGCGAACAGCAGACCGACCAAGCAATAGACCACGATGAATTCGAGGTTGTCGAGCGACACGACCTGCTGCAGGAAGCCGCTTACGGTCGGCATTTCCGCGGTGTAGAACAGGGCGAAGATCACAAGCGAGGCGCGCGCCCACACCAGGAAGATGACGATGATGATCACCGAGTACACGCCGATGCTGCCGCCGTTGCGCCGCCAGGCCATCAGCGTGGGCTGCAGTTGCAGCGACTCGCCGCGTTCGCGCCGGCGCGACAACTCGTACAGGCCGAGCGCGAGGAACGGCCCGATCAGCAGGAAGCCGGACACCAGCGAAGAGACATAGGCGTAGGCGTGGCGGAACACCACGCTGATCAGAAAGCCCATCAACGCGAAACAGACGCCGTAGAACAGGCTCGGACCGGGCGCGGCCTTGAGGTCGTCGAGCCCTCTGGACAGCCATCGGAAGGGTGCCGCAAATCCGACACGGCGAACCCGTGGAAACGGCAGGCCGCCGCCGTCGCCGGAGTGATGATTTTCTGCTGATTCTTCCATTGCTGGTCCCCCTTTGCGCCGGTCGATACGCTGCCGTCGACCCGGCGCCGGCAGCGGCACGACACCCGGGGCGGCACTGCCCCGATGATTCGGTCTTGTTATGTTTCAGACCCTTGTCCGTGACGGCGATCAAGGGCGATGGGGATAACTTCTCGTGCGGTCGCGTGCCGCACTGGTCTGCCGGTCTAGGCCGACTCGTCAGGTTCGAGCATGCGCTCCAGCGCAAAGATTTTGTCCTTGAGCAGCAGCTTGCGCTTCTTCAATCTCCGCAGCATCAACACGTCCGGCGGCGGTGACGCCTGCAACTGGCTAATTACCTGGTCGAGATCGCGGTGTTCCACCTGCAGCGCGTGCAACTTGGCGCGCAGTTCAGCGGGTTGTTGGGAGTGTTCCATCGGTCCGGAAGCCAGGGCCGTCCGCTGCCGGAGGCCATCGATTGAAAAACATTAAAGTTCCGTCGCGATTTGTCCGTTAAGGCTTGTGGCCGGCGGATCGGCAAGTCTCAAAGATTATGGTATGCGCCAGACTCCGGAAAGACAACAGCCGCTCCCCATCCGCCGGCCACTTGATCCTGCCCGGGGCGCCCCCACTTGCTGGTCATGCTGTGCGGCAACCCGCTGCAACGGTCTCAGGTCGAGGAGTTTGCAATGCGCATTGTATTCAACAATCCGGTTCTCTACGTGGTCGATTACCCGCAGCTCGATGCGGTGGAGGTGATCGACAAGCGCAAGGGGCTGGGTATGCTGATGCGCGACGAGACTGCCCAGCGCTTTCGGCGCGAGTTTTCCAGCATCGTCGAAGCGTCGGAAGGCGAGGGCGATTTCGACGGCTTCATCGACCAGTATGGCGCGTTGCTGACCCAGCCGGCGGTCTATCACTGAACGCCGACTGAACGCCGACTGAACGCCGACTGAACGCCGACTGAACGCCGACTGAACGCCGCCGCGCCGGTTGTCCGCCCTCTTGCGCCGCGGGCGCAATGCCCGACGCGCCGCTTGCGGCGCACCGGCGCGCGCTCTACCATCGGAAGCTCGAATCACTGCAGAGGCGGGGCATGCCGTGAGCAAGGCGTTCGTCAAGGAATCCGACGAGGACGACGACGAGTTCGAACAGGCGCCGGCCTTGCCGCCGGGCTCGAACAACTACATGACGCGCAGCGGGTGGGCCGCCCTCAAGGCCGAACTCGACCTGCTGCTCAAGACCGAGCGACCGGCACTGGTGCAGGTGGTGTCATGGGCGGCCTCCAACGGCGACCGCTCGGAAAATGGCGACTACATCTACGGCAAGAAGCGCCTGCGCGAAATGGACCGGCGCATCCGCTTCCTGATCAAGCGCCTCGAGTCGGCGACGGTGGTCGATCCGGCGCAGCAGGAGAACACCGACCAGGTGTTCTTCGGCGCGACGGTGACGATCGCCGACAGCGCCGGCAGCGCCGAAGAAACCTATCAGATCGTCGGCGTGGACGAGGCCGACGCCTCGGCTGGGCGCATCAGCTGGATCTCGCCGCTGGCGCGTGCGCTGCTGAAGGCGCGCGAGGGCGACAGCGTGCGCTTCCAGAGCCCGGCCGGCCCGCGCGAAATCGAGATTGTCGAAATTCGCTACGCTTAGCAAGGCCCGGGCGGGCGCCGCTCAGCCGCGCAGCTTGAAGTGTTCGACCGACCCGTTGAGCGCGCGCGACAGCGCATCGAGCTCGCCGGCCGACTGGGCGACCGAGCCGACCGCCGACGTGTTCTCCTCGATCATCTGGACGATCTTTTCGACCCGGTTGCCGATGTCGTGACTGGCGCTGGCCTGCTCGCGCAGCGCGACCGAGACGTTGTCGATCATGCCGACTACGCTCTCGGCGCCGGCGTCGATTTCGCCGATCGCGCCGCCGGCGCGCTGGGCATACGCCAGCCCCTGGCGGACGCCGCCGACGGTGCCGTCCATGCGCGCGGCCATCTCGTTGGCGCTGGCCTGCAGTGCAGCGACCATGTTGGTGATTTCCTGCGCGGAATGGGTGGTCTTTTCTGCCAGCTTGCGCACTTCGTCGGCCACCACGGCAAAGCCGCGGCCCTGCTCGCCGGCGCGCGCTGCCTCGATCGCCGCATTGAGCGCCAGCAAGTTGGTCTGGTCGGCGACATCCTTGATGACGTGAATGATGGTCGAGATTTTTTCCGACTCGCGACCCAGCGCGGTGGCGCTCGCCGCGCTCTCCTCGATGGTCCTGGCAACGCGCTCGATTTCGCCGACCATCGAGCCGATGGTCGAATTGCCGGCCCGGGCCACGTCGCGGGACTTCGACGAGTTCTGCCGCGCATCGTCCGAGAGATCCGAGACATGGCTGATGCTGGTCGACATCTCTTCGAGCGCGGCGGCCATGCCCGAGGCGGCCTCGGACTGGAATTCCGACCCGCTGCGCACCTGCGATGCGGCGCTCGACAAACCGGCGGCGGCGTCGACCAGTTGCGAGGCGCCGACGCGCACCTGGGTGATCGCCTGGCCCAGCGAGTCGCTCATCGTCTTCATCGCGGCCTGCAGTTTGCCGATCTCGTCATTGGCGTCGACCGCCACCGTCTCGGTCAGGTCGCCGTCGGCGATGCGCTCTGCCGTGCCCACCAGTCGTGCCACCGGCACGGTGATCGAGCGCGTGGTGCGCCAGCCGATCAGCGCAGTGAGGATCAGCGCGACCGCATTGCCGGCCAGCAGCGCGATCAGCGCGGCGCGGTTGTCCAGGTGAATGTTCTCGACATGCAGCACCATCCGGTGGTCGATGAACTCGCTGTAGGCCTTGACCGCGGCGAGCAGGCTGGCGGCCGGGGCGGCGACCTCGGCATCGAGCAGCCGGGTGGCCTCGTCGGCCTTGCCTTGCTTGCCGGCTTCGCCGAGTTTGGCGATGGCATCGAACAGCTTGCCGCTGTGCTCGCGTATCGCCGCCAGCAGCGGCGCCTCTTCTTCGGGCTTGCGGGTGATCTTGTGCAGTTCGGCCAGCGTTGCCATCGATTTGTCGAATGCCGTCCTGCGTTCGGCGACCGCGCGTTCGACCGGGGCGATCCGCGCGGCATCCTTGGCTGCGGCAATCGCGGCGGCGTCGTTGTCCAGCGCGCGCGCGGCATCGAGCAGGGTCAGCGTTGCGCGCATTTTCACCAGGTTGTACGAGGCGATGCGCTCGACGCGGAATTCGGTCTGGCGGATGTTCGAGACGACGAGCGCCGATGCGATGCCGATGGCCACGATGACCAGCGCGAAGGCCAGCGCCAGGCGCGGTCCGATCCCGAGTTTGCGCAACATGTTGCCGCTCCATTGATGAGGTTCGATAGCTGTTGAACGGCCCGATTCCGCGCTTCTTTAGCGAATCCTGATCGAGCGCCAGGCGAGCCGGCGCCGCCGGGGAGCGATCGGCGAGCCTCGCTGGAGGCGATGGCCTGCAAAGCGCATGGACAGGCGTTCTTCAAATAGGCACCACGGAGAGCGCCTATCCACGGGCCTTGGCCGTGTGGCACCGTGCAGAGCGCCTATCCATGCGCCTTCCAGGGCAGGCTTGTGACGGGGGTTGAAATCGCTGGCGGCGCCTCAATATCCCGTGGTTGTCGCTTGCGCGGCACCTTTCTGCCACGACCAGATCACGGACTCGACTCATGGAAACCACGACCCAGAATCCCGCCGGCCAGACGATGGCCTTTCAGACCGAGGTGAAGCAGCTGCTGCACCTGATGATCCACTCGCTCTACAGCAATCGCGAGATCTTCCTGCGCGAGCTGATCTCGAACGCCTCGGACGCCTGCGACAAGCTGCGCTTCGAGGCGCTCGACAAGCCGGGCCTGTTCGAGGCCGATTCGGAACTCAAGATCCGCATCGCCTTCGACAAGGACGCGCGCACCATCACCATCGCCGACAACGGCATCGGCATGAGCCGCGACGAGGTGATCAGCAACCTCGGCACCATCGCCAAGAGCGGCACCCGCGAGTTCTTCGGCAAGCTCTCGGGCGACCAGCAGAAGGACGCCAACCTGATCGGCCAGTTCGGCGTCGGTTTCTACTCGTCGTTCATCGTCGCCGACAAGGTCACGGTGCTCACCCGGCGCGCCGGCCTGGCGGCGGGCGAGGGCGTCAAGTGGGTTTCCGACGGCGGCGGCGAATTCAGCATCGAGGCCTTCGACAAGCCGGGCCGCGGCACCGAGATCACGCTGCACCTGCGCAGCGGCGAGGGCGCTGACCAGTCCGACCTGCTCTCCGGCTGGAAGCTGCGCGACATCATCCGCAAGTACTCCGACCACATCGTCCAGCCGATCCTCATGTACAAGGAGGAGTGGGACGAGGAGGCCAAGGCGCAGAAGCTGACCGACGAGATCGAGACGGTCAACCAGGCCAGCGCGCTCTGGTCGCGGCCCAAGAGCGAGATCACCGAGGAACAGTACAAAGCGTTCTACAAGCACGTCGGGCACGACTTCGACGAGCCGCTGGCATGGACCCACGCCCGCGTCGAAGGCCGCCAGGAATACACCCAGCTCCTGTACATCCCCGGCCATGCGCCGTTCGACCTGTGGGACCGCAACGCGCGCCACGGCATCAAGCTTTATGTGCGCCGCGTGTTCATCATGGACGACGCCGAGCAGCTGATGCCGCTCTACCTGCGCTTCGTGCGCGGGGTGGTCGATTCGAACGACCTGCCGCTCAACATCTCGCGCGAGATCCTGCAGGAGTCCAAGGACATCGAGGCGATCCGCAACGGCTGCACCAAGAAGGTGCTCGGCCTGCTGGAAGACCTTGCCGAGAACCGCAAGGAGGACTACGCCAAGTTCTGGGGCGAGTTCGGCAAGGCGCTCAAGGAGGGCGTCGGCGAAGACCGTGCCAACAAGGACAAGATTGCCGGCCTGCTGCGCTTCGCATCGACCCAGGCCGATACCGCCGACGAGACCGTCTCGCTCGCCGACTATGTCTCGCGCATGAAGGAAGGCCAGGACAAGATCTACTACGTCACGGCCGACAGCTTCAACGCCGCCAGGAGCAGCCCGCATCTCGAGATCTTCCGCAAGAAGGGGGTGGAGGTGCTGCTGCTTTCGGAACGGGTCGACGAGTGGGTGGTCGGCCACCTGACCGAGTTCGACGGCAAGCACCTGGTTTCGGTGGCAAAGGGCGGGCTCGATCTGGGCAAGCTCGAGGATGAAGCGGAAAAGAAGGCGCAGGAAGAAAAGGCCGGCGAGCTCAAGCCGCTGATCGAGCGCATCAAGACCTCGCTCGGCGAGCGGGTCAAGGAAGTGCGCGTCACCCATCGCCTGACCGGTTCGCCCGCGTGTCTGGTGGCCGACGAGTTCGACATGAGCGGCAACCTGCAGCGTATGCTCAAGGCGGCCGGACAGAACGCACCGGCGTCCAAGCCGATCCTGGAGATCAACCCCGAGCATCCGGTGGTGCTGCGCCTGAAAGACGAGCAGGCGCACTTCGACGACTGGGCCGCGGTGCTGTTCGACCAGGCCCTGCTGGCCGAGGGCGGCCAGCTCGACGACCCGGCAGGATTCGTCAGGCGCATCAACCAGTTGATGCTGGAAATGGCGGGCGAGGTCTCGCGCATCATCCTGCCCGGCTGACGCCATGCAGGCCAACGGAGCCCGGCAGCTGGTCGGCCTGCCTCCGATCGTCGATGCCGGCGTGCGGGTGCTGATTCTCGGCAGCTTTCCGTCGCCGGCATCGCTCGCCGCGCAGCGCTATTACGCCCATCCGCAGAACCAGTTCTGGCGCCTGCTGGCCGAGGTGCTGGCCGTGCCGCTGCCCGACCTCGACTATGCCGGCAAGCAGCGCGCGCTGCTTGCCGCCGGCATCGGCGTGTGGGATGTCTATGGTCTTTGCCGGCGCGAAGGCAGCCTCGATTCCGCGATTCGCGCGTCGCAGCCGAACGATTTTGCCTGCGTCACCCGGACGGCCACGCGATTGCACCGCGTGTGCTTCAACGGCAAGACCGCTGCCCGCTTCGCGCCCCGCCTTGCCGCGCAGGGCTTCGACACCTGCGTGCTGCCCTCGTCGAGCCCGGCCTACACGCTGGCCTTCGCCAGCAAGCTCGCATTGTGGCGCGCGGCATTGTCCGTGCCGAATGACCTTGCGCGCCGTTGAGCCAGACGGCATGCTCGGGCTATAGTGCGTGCATTGCTCTGGGAAAAGGCGAGACATGAATCAGGTGGCACACAAGGCGGACGATCTCGAGCGCAGGCTTGCCCTGCCGGAAGTGCTCGACCTGCTGATGGCCGACGGGCTGGTCTCCGCCGAGGACGGCGCCCAGCTCAAACACGAGCGGCGCTACTTCCGCGGCGACACCCATCCGCTGGTCAGCCTGGCGGAGCAGAAGTGGAAATCCGCCAAGCCGCCGCACCGGCTGCTGACGCTCGATGAATTGACCGAGTGGCTGGCCGGGCGCTGCGGCCTGCCGTATTACCACATCGACCCGCTCAAGGTGGATTTCTCGGCGGTGACCGACGTCATGTCGAACGCCTACGCGACGCGCTTTCGCATCCTGCCGGTGGAGGTGACCGCGCGCGACGTGGTGATCGCCACCGCCGAGCCCTTCGTGCGCGAGTGGGAGAAGGAACTGCGGCCGATCCTGCGCAAGGACATCCGGCGGGTGATCGCCAATCCGCACATCATCGAGCGCTACATCGTCGAGTTCTACAACCTCGCCAAGTCGGTCAAGCGGGCGATGAAGACCGGCGAGGCCAGTTCGGGCATATCGAACTTCGAGCAACTCGTCGAGCTGGGCAAGGCCAACCGCCAGTACGACGCCAACGACCAGCACATCGTCAATATCGTCGACTGGCTGTGGCAGTACGCGTTCGAGCAGCGCGCCAGCGATATTCACGTCGAGCCGCGGCGCGAACTGGGCATCGTGCGCTTTCGCATCGACGGCGTGCTGCATCAGGTCTACCAGATTCCGATGCCGGTGCTCAATGCGATGACCTCGCGCATCAAGATCCTCGGCCGCATGGACGTGGTGGAAAAGCGCCGCCCGCAGGACGGCCGCATCAAGACCCGCACGCCGGCAGGGCAGGAGGTCGAGTTGCGGCTGTCGACCTTGCCCACCGCCTTCGGCGAAAAGCTGGTGATGCGCATCTTCGATCCCGAAGTGCTGGTGCGCGATTTCCAGGAACTCGGCTTTTCCGACGAGGACATCGCGCGCTGGAACAAGATGACCACCGCGGCAAACGGCATCATCCTGGTCACCGGGCCGACCGGCTCGGGCAAGACCACCACGCTCTACTCGACGCTCAAGCAGCTCGCGGTGCCCGAGGTCAACGTGTGCACCATCGAAGATCCGATCGAGATGATCGAGCCGTCGTTCAACCAGGTGCAGGTCCACCATACGATCGAGATGGGCTTCGCGCAGGGCGTGCGCGCGCTGATGCGCCAGGACCCGGACATCATCATGGTGGGCGAGGTGCGCGATCTGGAAACCGCCGAGATGGCGATCCAGGCCGCGCTCACCGGCCACCTGGTGCTGTCGACGCTGCACACCAACGATTCGCCGACCGCGGTGACGCGCATGCTCGATCTGGGCGTGCCGCCCTATCTGCTCACCGCCACGGTGCTCGGCGTGATGGCGCAGCGGCTGGTGCGCACCCTCTGCCCGCACTGCAAGCGCGCCGGCGGCATGCGCGCCGAGGACGAGGAACTGTGGAGCCAACTGGTGGCGCCGTGGAAGTCGAGCAAACCGGCGCAGATCCATCACCCGGTCGGCTGCCTCGAATGCCGTATGACCGGCTACCTCGGGCGCATCGGCATCTACGAGATCATGCTGCTGTCGCCCGAGGTCAAGAAGCTGATCACCGAGCGTACCGACGTTGCCGCGGTGCGCGACCTGGCCTACCGCGAGGGCATGCGCGCGTTGCGCATTTCCGGCGCGATGAAAGTGGCCAACGGCCTGACCACCATCGAAGAAGTGCTCAAGGTGGCACCGCCGGCAATTCAGCACTGAGCGGCAATTCGCCGCAGCGCGACCCGCGCAGCCGCGCCCCGGGGCCGGCGGCGACCCGGTCGCGCGTTAAGGGATAATTGCGCTTTTGTTGCAGTTTCCCGGCCCCCCACCGCGTGTTGACGCTCCCCCCCAGACTGCGCCGCTGGCTGTTCAATCGCTACACGGCATTCCTGCTGTTCGTTGCGGTGTTCACGCTGATCGAGCAACTGCTGGGCGGGCTGTCGTCGTTCGTCTACCACATTCCGTTCGAAGGGCCGCTGCTGCTCTACCTGTACTGGCTGCTCGACGCAATTCAGCGCCAGGATCGCTGGACCGCCTGGCTGGCGGCGCTGCCGCTGGTCTGTCTGTACGGACTGTACGACGGTTTCTTCCTCGCCTACGGTAGCGTCTTCCGCGTCGTCAATTTCAGCGAATTGCCGGAACTCATGCAGGTGCTGCCGCTGCCTCACAAGACGCTGCTGGCCGGCATCCTGTTCCTGCCGTGGCTGCCAGTGCTGCTGCGCATCGACCTGCGGCGCTATCGCCTCGCGCTGGCCGGATGCGTGCCGGGTCTGCTGCTCGCGGCGAGCACGCAGTTCGCGGCCGAGCCGTTCGTCAACGGGTTCGATTCGATCGGCACCGATGTCGTGGTGTGGTCGGACGAACTGTCGGTCGAGAACAACGGCCGCTTCGCGATGCTTTTGTACTTCGAGGCGCAGCGCCGGGTGGCGTTGGCCCAGTCCGCCACCTACCGCGACCGGCCGGGTTACGCCGCGCAGGCAGAAGCCCTGGCGCGGGCGCTGGCCGACAATGGCGCGGGCCGCCATGTGCATCTGGTGGTGATGGAGAGTTTCATCGACCCGACGCTGTTCAAGGGCGTGCAATATTCGCGCGATCCGCGCCATCCCGATTTCGTTGCGCGCTTCGGCAAGAACGCGGGGTATTCGCTGTCGCCGGTATTCGGCGGCGGTACGGCGCAGGCCGAATTCGAGGTGTTGTGCGGCGTGCCGGCCTTTCACGCGCTGTCGAGCATCGAATTCAATGCCTTTACCGGCGCGGCGGCCTACTGCATGCCGGGCATCCTCAGGCAGACTGGCTATCGCACGCTGGCCAGCAACGCCTACAAGCCGAGCTTCTTCAACGCCGTCAAGGCCTATGCCGGAATCGGCTTTGCCGAGACCTATTTTCCGATCGAGTATGCGCGCCAGCGCGATTCCTACATCTCGGTGGCCGACATGCCGGCGCGCGAGGAATACCTGTTCGACGGCGATCTGTTCACGCAGAATCTGGCGTTTGTCGGCAAGGCGCTGCAGGACAATCCCGGCCAGCCGATCCTCAATTACGTGCTGTCGATGTACGGCCACTTTCCGCACACCATGGATGTCACGCGCCGGCCGCCGGTGTTGACCATGAAGGCCAGCCACAACGACGGCCAGTTGCTGCTGGCGGCCAACCAGCACTACTACCGCACCGAGGCGATCGCCGCCTATGTCAAACGCCTGATCGAGCTCGACCCGAACAGCCTGATCGTGCTGATCAGCGACCACCTGCCGCCGCTCGAAGACGGCACCGGCAGCTACAAGAAGCTCGGTTACCTGAACAACATCGCCGACAGCACCGCCTACAACCGCATCCTGGTGCTGGAAAACGGCAAGCCGGCGCGCTACCGCAATCTGCATCACTACGACGTGCCGTCGATCGTCTTCAACTACCTGAGCGGCGGCTGGTACTGCAAGAACCAGGCGTGCAACCTGTACCGCTCCACGCGCGATCGCGCCGACTATTACGACAGCTACATGCGGCTGATGGCGCACGCGGTCGACGAGGACCGCTGAATCTCGGCGCGCTTTCGGTCAGCGTCGATCACTACGGCGGATAACCTGCGCCGCGGCACCTTTCGCTGCGAGCAGGCACGCCGGAAGGCCGCATGGATATTGGCTCTCCGGCACGGCCATGCCAGGAGGCTCATGAATCGGCGATCCCGGGCATGCCTGCCCGCAAAGCGCCTGTCCATACGGCTTCCAGGGCAGGTGCTGCGCCGGGCGTCACTGGCGCCAGCGCGGGCTCTGGCGGTACGGGTAGTCGCTCGATACCCGCCGCCCGGACGAGATGCGATGGTCCTGGCCGTTGGGCAGATTCGGGTAATCGCCGGGGCCGTAGGTATGGCAGTCGCCCTGGAAACTGGCGTCGGTGCAGAACAGCCAGTAGCCCGATTCGATACGCATCGACATCGCCCGGTCGTTGAAGCCGACGCTCTCGAGATTGGACACGCCGCGCGGGTCGACCACATGGGCGGGGCCCGACATGTCGCGGCCGGCGAACAGAACCGCCCGGTTGCCGGCGCCCCAGGTGCGATCGTCGCCCCAACGGCGCTCTTCATCGCGACCCCAGCCGCCGCGGCGGTCCGGCGTCCAGCCGAGTTCGCGCACCGACGACACGCTGTTCTCCAGCCCCATCGCGCGCAGCGTCGGATAGCGGCCCGCATCCAGCGTCACGCAGCGCCCCTCGAAGTACGCATCGCCGCAGATCTGCCAGCGCCCGCCCTCGACGACAATCGACGAGGCGCGGTCGTTGAAGCCCGCTTCAGCGAGGTTGGACACGCTGTTGTCGCTGCGGAAGACACGCCCTTCGAAGCGCGGTCCCTCGAACATCACGATCTGCGCACAGGCGATGCCCGACACCGCAAAGGTGACGAGCGCGGCGGAAAACTGCGACAAGCGACGTGACATGAATCGGCTCCGTTTCTGAACGATGGCTGGATATCGGGGCCGGCCGGGGGCCGGGACTTGAATTGGATCATGCGAAAGGCCTAATCGAATGTCAACCGGCGCACGTCCCTGGCGATGGCTGCGCCCGTGTTGCGACAGTCGATCAATGCTTCTTCGACAGGTGCGCCATCGCGCGCGTCAGCCCGTCGAGGGTGAGCGGGAACATGCGTTCGCCCAGGATCTGGCGCAGCAGCGCGATCGACTGGCGGTAGTTCCATGAGCGCTCCGGCTCGGGATTGAGCCAGCAGGCCGAGGGCCAGGTGTCGAGCATCCGGCGCAGCCATACCGCGCCGGCCTCCTCGTTCATGTACTCGACGCTGCCGTAAGGCTGCAGAATTTCGTAGGGGCTCATCGTCGCATCGCCGACGAAAATCAGGCGGTAGTCCGGGCCGTACTTGTGCATCAGGTCGGCAGTCGGGATGCGCTCGCTCCAGCGGCGGCGGCTGTCCTGCCACACCGCTTCATAGACGCAGTTGTGGAAATAGAAGTACTCGAGGTGCTTGAACTCGGTGCGGCAGGCCGAGAACAGTTCCTCGCAGATCCTGACGTGGTCCTCCATCGATCCGCCGACATCGAGGAACAGCAGCACCTTCACTGCGTTGTGGCGCTCGGGACGCATCATCAGGTCGAGCCAGCCGGCATTGCGCGCCGTGGCGTCGATCGTGCCGTCGAGGTCGAGTTCGTCGGCCGCGCCTTCGCGCGCGAACTGCCGCAGCCGGCGCAGCGCCAGCTTGATGTTGCGCGTGCCCAGTTCCAGCGTGTCGTCGAGATTGCGGAATTCGCGCTGCTCCCAGACCTTGATCGCAGTGCGATTGCCGGCCGACTCGCCACCGACGCGAATGCCTTCGGGATGATAGCCGGCGTTGCCGAACGGCGAGGTGCCGCCGGTGCCGATCCACTTGCTGCCGCCGGCATGGCGACCCTTCTGCTCGGCCAGGCGCTTGCGGAATTCCTCCATCAGTTTGTCCCAGCCGAGTTTCTCCAGCCGTGCCCTGTCTTCGGGACTCAGATGCTTCTTCGCCAGCGCCTTGAGCCAGTCTTCGGGAATCTCGGCGTCGAGCCCGGGAATCTGCTGCACGCCCTTGAAGTATTCGCCGAAGGCGCGGTCGAAGCGGTCGTAGTTGGTCTCGTCCTTGACCAGCAGCGCGCGCGACAGGAAGTAGAAGTCGTCGATGCTGTGCGAGGCGACGCGCGCCTGCATGGCCGCCAGCAGGTCGAGGTACTCGCGCGTCGACACCGGCAGCTTGTGCGACTTCAGGTGCAGAAAAAACTCGATCAACATCGAGGCCGCGCAGCGTTCAGCGCCCCTGCCTGGCCATGAAGATCAGGCGCTCGAACAGGTGCACGTCCTGCTCGTTCTTGAGCAGCGCGCCATGCAGCGGCGGCAGCGACTTCTTCTTGTCGTCGCTGTGCAGCGCCTCGGGCGGAATGTCCTCGGCCATCAGCAGCTTGAGCCAGTCGATGAGTTCGGAGGTGGACGGCTTCTTCTTCAGCCCGGGAATTTCGCGCAGGGAGAAAAACACCTCGAGGGCTTCGCGCAGCAGCGCCTTCTTCAAGCCCGGGTAGTGCACGTCGACGATCTTCTGCATCGTCTCGCGGTCGGGAAACTTGATGTAGTGGAAGAAGCAGCGGCGCAGAAAGGCATCCGGCAATTCCTTCTCGTTGTTCGAGGTGATGAACACCAGCGGGCGCTGCCTGGCCTTGACCAGCGTGTGCGTCTCATAGCAGTAAAACTCCATGCGGTCGAGTTCGCGCAGCAGGTCGTTGGGGAACTCGATGTCCGCCTTGTCGACCTCGTCGATCAGCACGACCGTCGGCTGCTCGGACTCGAAGGCCTCCCAGAGCGGACCCTTGACGATGTAATTGGCGATGTCGCGCACCTTCTCGTCGCCGAGTTGCGAATCGCGCAGGCGGTTAACCGCGTCGTACTCGTACAGGCCGTGCTGCGCCTTGGTGGTCGACTTGATGTGCCATTGCAGCAGCGGCAGACCGAGCGCCGAGGCGACCTGCTCGGCGAGCATGGTCTTGCCGGTGCCCGGCTCGCCCTTGATCAGCAGCGGCCGTTGCAGCGTGATGGCGGCGTTGACTGCCAGCATCAGGTCCGGGGTGGCGACGTATTCCTGGGTGCCTTCGAATCGCATGGCGCTTCCGTGTGGTAGTGCGACGGGTCGATTATAGAGGTGCTTGCGCCGCGGCGAGTGGCGGATAGTCGATGTAGCCCTTTTCCTCGCCAGAATAGAAGGTATCGGCATCCCACGGGTTGAGCGGGGCGTTGCGCTTGAGGCGTTCCACCAGGTCGGGGTTCGAGATGAAATCCTTGCCGAACGCGATCAGATCGGCCGCGCCGCCGGCGACCGCCGCCATCGCGCGCGAGCGGTCGTAACCGCAGTTGGCGATGTAAGGTCCGGCAAAGGCCGCGCGCAGCCGCGCATAGTCGAAAGGCTGCAACTGGGCGGAGTCCGCACCGGGTTCGCCTTCCAGCACGTGCAGATAGGCGAGGCCGAGCGCAGAGGCGCGCGCCGCCACGTAGTCGAAAGTCGCTTGCGGATCGTTGTCGCGGATGTCGTTGAAGCGGCTCACCGGCGAGATGCGCACGCCGACGCGCGGCGCACCCCACACCGAGATCGCCGCGTCGAGCACCTCGAACAGCAGGCGGGCGCGGTTCTCCAGCGTGCCGCCATACGCGTCGGCGCGCCGATTGGTCGAATCGCGCAGGAACTGGTCGAGCAGATAGCCGTTTGCGCCATGCACCTCGACGCCATCGAAGCCGGCGGCCAGCGCATTGCGCGCGCCGGCGCGGTACTGCTCGACGATACCCGGCAACTCGTCCGTGTCGAGGGCGCGCGGCGTCTCAAACGGCAGCAGACCCGAAAACGTGACTGCGCTGCCCGACGGGCGGAGTGCCGATGGCGCAACCGGCAACCTGCCGCCGGGCTGCAGGGACGAATGCGAGATGCGGCCGACGTGCCAGAGTTGCAAGAAGATTCGCCCGCCTCTGGCGTGCACGGCGTCGGTCACCTTCTTCCAGCCGGCGACCTGTTCGGCCGAGTGGATGCCGGGCGTCCGCGGGTAACCTTGTCCTTCGGGGCAGACTTGGGTCGCCTCGGTTATCAGCAGTCCGGCACCTGCTCGCTGTGCATAGTAGGTTGGCGCCAGCGGCGACGGCACATTGCCGTCGACCGCACGGTTGCGCGTAAGCGGCGCCATGACGATGCGGCTGGTCAGGCGCAGTGCGCCAAGGTCAAACGGCTGAAACAGGGGGCTGTCGGGCTGCATGGAGAAAGTCTCCGCTGAAGAATTGTCGGGTCAACTGGCGTCGAGGCGCAGCCGGGTGGCGGTCCCGGCTTGCTTTTCTAGACGAACGGTCTAATAATTAAGCGCATGAGCGATTCTGTCAAGTCCCGCACCAGGACGATCGCCAGCGCGGCCGGTGCGGCAGGCGTCTGTGCCGAGCGCCGGCCGCGCGGCCGGCCGGCCGGGCGATGTCCGACCCGCGACGATCTGGTGCAGGCCGGCATCGGCGTGTTCACCGAACACGGGTTCGCCGCGACCGGCATCGATGCCGTATTGCGCGAGGTCGGCGTGCCCAAGGGGTCGTTCTATCACTACTTTTCCAGCAAGGAAGAGTTCGGCCTCGCGGTGATCGACGCCTACGCGCGCCACTACGCCGAGAAACTGGCGCGGCTGTTCGGCGACCCGAGGGTGCCGCCCCTCGTGCGCTTCGGCAACTTCCTTGCCGAAGCGCGGCGCGGTATGCGCAAGCACGCGTTCCGCCGGGGTTGTCTGGTAGGCAATCTCGGGCAGGAGTTCGGCTGCGCCCATGATGTGTTTGGCAAGCGGCTGGCAGCTGTGTTCGGCGACTGGCAGCGGCAGGTCGGCGATTGCCTGCGCGAAGCGCAGGCTGCAGGCCAGATCGATGCGGCCGCGGATGCGAAAAAGCTCGCCGAGGTCTTCTGGATCGGCTGGGAGGGCGCGGTGATGCGCGCCCGTCTCGAACACAGCACCCGGCCGCTCGAACTGTTCATGGAATTCTACCTGGCGCCGATGCGCCGGAACTGATCGACAAGGAGGCGGCAATGTTCAAGGCAATCCTGCTCAGCAAGGGCGACACCGGCACCGACGCGCGCATCACGGAAATCGACGATGCGCGATTGCCGGAAGGCGACGTCACGGTACGGGTCGATTACTCGACCATCAACTTCAAGGACGGCCTGGCGATCACCGGCAAGGCGCCGATCGTGCGGGCCTGGCCGATGATTCCGGGAATCGATTTTGCGGGAACCGTGGAGAAAAGCGCCCATGACAAGTGGAAACCCGGCGACAAGGTCGTGCTCAACGGCTGGGGCGTGGGCGAGTCGCACTGGGGCGGATTGGCACAGGTGGCGCGGCTCAACGGCGACTGGCTGGTGCCGTTGCCGGCGCAATTCAGCGTTCGCCAGGGTGCCGCGATCGGCACCGCTGGGTTCACGGCAATGCTCTGCGTGCTGGCGCTGGAGCGCCACGGGCTGGCGCCAGGCGATGGGGAGGTGCTGGTCACCGGCGCGGCGGGTGGCGTGGGCTCGATAGCCGTTGCCCTGCTGGCGAAGCTCGGCTACACCGTTGTCGCCTCCACCGGTCGCCTTGGCGAGACGGATTACCTGAAATCGCTCGGTGCTTCCAGCGTGATCGACCGTGCCGAATTGTCGGCGCCGGGCAAGCCCCTCGGCAGGGAGCGCTGGGCGGGCGTAGTCGATTCGGTCGGCAGCCATACCCTTGCCAACGCCTGCGCGACGACGCGCTCGGAAGGCGCGGTGGCCGCCTGCGGCCTGGCGCAGGGCATGGACTTTCCGGCGACCGTTGCGCCATTCATCCTGCGTGCGGTTTGCCTCTACGGCGTCAACAGCGTGACGGTTCCCCGCGCGCGCCGCGAACTGGCCTGGGTGCGTCTGGCGAGCGACCTGGACACCGGATTGCTCGATTCGATGACGCGCGAGATCGGCCTGGCCGAGGCCATCCCGGCCGCGCAGGAAATCGTCGCCGGCAAGGTGCGCGGCCGGCTGGTTGTGGACGTCGACCGCTGAGCAGCCTGCCGGAACAGCCTCTTTGCATGCAGATGCACGATAGCGATTGAACCATCGTTGGCCGGGACGGACCAACCGCCTCCACCGGCCAGGATTCTTGCGGGAGACATGATGATAACCATCGACCTAAACGGCAAATCGACTCGCCTCGACGCCGATCCGGATACGCCGCTCCTGTGGGTGCTGCGCGATACCCTGCAATTGACCGGAACCAAATACGCTTGCGGCATCGCGGTGTGCGGTGCCTGCACGGTACTTGTCGACGGCCAGCCGGTGCGTTCGTGTACCACGCCGCTCTCGGCGGTCGCCGGCAAGAAGGTGACGACCATCGAGAAGGTCGACGCCGGGCGTGTCGGCAAGGCGGTGCAGGCCGCCTGGCAGAAGCTCGATGTCGTGCAGTGCGGCTACTGCCAGTCGGGCCAGATCATGAGCGCGGTCGCGCTGCTGTCGCAGAACCGCAAGCCGAGCGATGCCGACATCGATGCGGCGATGGCCGGCAACCTGTGCCGCTGTGCCACCTACATGCGCATCCGCGCCGCCATTCACGAAGCCGCGAGGTCACTGACATGAGACGCGCCCTGATCACCGAGAGTAACGAAATCCGGATTGCGAACGAAAGCCGCAGACGCTTCCTGCAGGGAGCGGCCGGGCTCACGCTGGCGGTGTATCTGCCGGCGGCGTCGGCCGAAACCGCGACCAGTGCCAAGGTTCCAGGCGGCGTGACGTTCGAACCCAACGCGTTCGTGCGTATCGGCACCGACGATACGGTGACGGTGTTCGCCAAGCACCTCGAAATGGGGCAGGGCAGCTACACCGGGCTGGCAACCATCGTCGCCGAGGAACTCGACGCCTCATGGGCGCAAGTGCGTGTCGAAGGCGCGCCGGCCGATGCCAAACGATACAACAACCTGTTCTGGGGTTCGGCGCAGGGCACTGGCGGCAGCACGGCGATTGCCAATTCGTGGGAGCAACTGCGCAAGGCGGGAGCGTCCGCCCGCGCAATGCTGGTTGGCGCGGCCGCCGCGCAGTGGAATGTCCCCGCGAATCAGATCAGCGTTGCCGACGGCGTGCTCGCCCACGCGGCGTCGGGCCGCAAGGCGACCTTCGGCCAACTCGCGAATGCGGCGGCCGGGCAACCGGTGCCCAGTGAAGTGAAGTTGAAGGAGGCCAAGGATTTCAAGCTCATCGGCAAGCGCATCGCGCGCAAGGACAGCGCGGACAAGACCACCGGCAAGGCGGTGTTCACGCAGGACATTCATCTGCCCGGCATGTTGACTGCGGTGGTCGCCCATGCGCCGCGTTTCGGCGCACGGGTGAAATCCTTCGACGCAGCGAAGGCGAAGTCGGTCAAGGGCGTGGTCGACGTGGTCCAAATCCCGACCGGTGTGGCGGTGCTCGCCAGGGACACCTGGAGCGCCAAGAAAGGGCGCGACGCCTTGGCGGTCGAGTGGGACGAATCCGCTGCCTTCAAACTGGGCAGCGACCAGATCATGGCCAGGTACAGGGATCTGGCCAAATCGCCCGGTCTGGTCGCCCGCAAGGACGGCGATGCCGACAATGCGATGTCCACGGCCGCGCGCAAGATTCAGGCGAACTTCGAATTTCCCTACCTGGCGCATGCGGCGATGGAGCCGATGAACTGCGTGGTGCGCCTGAACCCGGATGGCACCTGCGAAATGTGGAACGGCGAGCAGATGCACACGCTCGACCAGGCGCGCGTGGCGGGCCTGTTCGGCCTGGCGCCGGAGAAGGTTTTCATCCATTCGCTCTACGCCGGCGGCGGCTTCGGCAGCCGCGCCAACAAGGATTCGGATTACGTGCTGGAGACCGCGCAGATCGTCAAGGCGATCAACGGCAGCGCGCCGGTCAAGCTGGTCTGGCTGCGCGAGGACGACATGCGTGCCGGCTATTACCGGCCGATGTTCTACCATGCGCTGCAGGCGGCGCTCGATGACAAGGGCAATCCGGTCGGGTGGACTCATCGGCTGGTCGGCCAGTCGATCGTCGCCGGTTCGCCGTTCGAGCAGATGCTGGTCAAGGACGGCATCGACGCGGTTTCGGTCGAAGGCGCGGCCAACCTGCCCTACCAGATTCCGAACCTGCTGGTCGATCTGCATTCCCCGGCCGACATCGGCGTTCCGGTCTTGTGGTGGCGCTCGGTCGGTTCCACCCACACCGCGTTTTCCACCGAGATCTTCATCGACGAGCTGGCGGCCGCGGCGGGCCGCGACCCGGTCGAATTCCGCATGGCGCTGCTCGGCAAGCATCCGCGCCATGCCGGCGTGCTGAAGCTGGCCGCCGAGCAGGGCGGCTGGGGCAAGCCGCTGGCCCCCGGCAAGCCGGGCGAACGGCGTGGCCGGGGCGTGGCGGTGCATGAGTCGTTCCACACTTTTGTTGCCGAGGTGGCCGAGGTCACCGTCAAGCCCGACGGCAGTCTCAATGTGGATCGGGTGGTGGTGGCGGTCGATTGCGGCGTCGCCGTCAATCCGGATGTCATCAAGGCGCAGGTCGAAGGCTCGGTTGGCTACGCGCTGTCGGCCGTGCTCTACAACCAGATCACGCTCAGGGACGGCGCGGTCGAGCAAACCAATTTTCACGATTACCCGCTGCTTCGAATCGCCGAAATGCCGGTGGTCGAGGTTCACATCGTTGCCTCGGCGGCCAACCCGAGCGGTATCGGCGAACCGGCTGTACCGCCGCTGGCGCCTGCAGTGGCCAACGCAATCGCCGCGGCGACCGGCAAGCGCCTGCGCGGCCTGCCCATCGCGTCCGATCTGCTCAAGGCGTGACGGTGGACAGTATCGACCTGCAGGTGCTCGACGCGGCCCGGCGCTGGGCGACGAGCGGCAAGCGCTTCGCGCTGGTGACGGTGGCCGCGACCTGGGGTTCGGCGCCGCGTCCGCCCGGTGCGTGGCTGGCGCTGCGCGAGGACGGCGCGATCGTCGGCTCGGTATCGGGCGGCTGCGTCGAGGACGACCTGATCGAGCGCATGCGCGCCGGGCGCATTGCGGCCGGCCCGCCGTTCCCGCTGACCTACGGCGTGACGCGTGACGAAGCCACCCGCTTCGGTCTGCCATGCGGCGGCACGCTCGAACTGGTGATCGAACCGGCGCCCGACCCACAACTGCTCGATGACCTCGCGCAGCGGGTCGCCGCGCATCAGTTGGCCGCCCGCAGTGTCGACCTCGCGAGCGGCGCGGTGACGATAGCCGATGCGCGGCGCGGCGACGCCCTGCAGTGGAACGGCTCCCGGCTGACAGCCATCCATGGCCCGCAGTGGCGCCTGCTGATCATCGGCGCCGGACAGCTTTCGGTCGTGCTGGCGCGCATGGCGCTGGCACTCGATTTCGAGGTGATCGTCTGCGATCCGCGGGAAGAGTACCGGGCCGAGTGGAGTGTGCCGGGCACCCGCTTCGTCGACACCATGCCTGACGACACGGTGCTCGCAATGCAACCCGATCCGCATAGCGCGATCGTCGCCCTGACGCACGACCCGAAGCTCGACGACATGGCCCTGCTCGAAGCCCTCAAATCGCAGGCGTTCTACGTCGGCGCGCTGGGCTCGCGCAGGAACACTGCCGCGCGCAAGGCGCGCTTGCGCGAGCACTTCGATCTGTCGGATGCCGAGGTCGAGCGCCTGCACGGGCCGGTCGGCCTGTTCATCGGCAGTCGCACGCCAGCGGAGATCGCGGTGTCGATCCTCGCCGAGATCATCGCGGTCAAGCGCGGCGTCGTCGCGCCGGTGGAGCGGCAGCATGTTGCGTTGGCCGACGGCTGCGCGACGGGCTGACCCGTTGTTCGCGCATCCCTGAGCCGATGCGGACTATCGTCGGCGTCCTGCTTGCCGCCGGCCGCAGCCGGCGATTCGGCGCCGACAAACTGCTGCGGATGGCACACGGCGGCCTCTCGATGGCCGAGATTGCCGCCGCCAAGCTGCTTGCAGTCTGCGACCGCGCGCTGGCGGTGGTCGGGCCGCAAAGCAGCGGCGAACTGGGCGAACGGTTGCGCGCGGCGGGTCTCGATCTGATCGTCGCCCGGGATGCCGAACGCGGCATGGGGGCAAGCCTTGCGGCGGCGGTCAGTGCGACGCCGGAGGCGGGCGGCTGGCTGGTCGCGCTGGGGGACATGCCGGCCATCGATGCCACGAGCATGGCGGCTGTCGCCGCCGCGCTGCGTGGCGGCGCCTCGATCGCCGCCCCGGCGCATGGCGGCAGGCGCGGCCATCCGGTCGGATTTGCCGGCGAGTGGTTCGGCACCCTGAGCAGGCTGACCGGCGAGCGCGGCGGGCGCGACGTGATCGATGCGCACCCCGGTTGCCTGACCTTGATTGCGGTCGACGACCCCGGCGTGCTGGTCGATGTCGATAGCGAGAGCGATCTCGCCCGCCTGCCGTGCTTTGACGCGCCTACCCCGCTCGGCTAGAATCAGCGCACTTTGGCGGCAGTCGGCGGGCCGGCGACGCCAACTGGCGCTACCGCACTTCCACACCGATAGAGCGAGACAACAGATGAACCGTGTGAAACTCCTGACGCTGACGCTACTGGGCGCGGCGAGCCTGCCGGGCCTGGCGGCCGAAGGCAGTGCCGATGCGGCGAAGAGCAAGATTTCCATGTGCGTCGGCTGCCATGGCATTCCCGGCTATCGCACCACATTTCCCGAGGTCTACCACGTGCCCAAGATCGGCGGCCAGCATGCGGCGTACATCGTCGCGGCGCTCAAGCAGTACAAGAGCGGCGAGCGCGATCATCCGAGCATGCGCGGTATCGCCGAATCGCTGTCCGAGAAGGACATGGCGGATCTCGCGGCCTACTACGCCGACAAGAAGTGAGGGGGATGACCATGAAGAACAGTTTGATCGTCCTGGCAATCGCTGCGGCGCTGGCCGCGTCGCCGGCATTTGCCGGCGACGCGGCCAAGGGCAAGGAGAAATCGGCGGCCTGCGCGGCCTGCCATGGCGCCGACGGCAACAGCCAGTCCGATGCCTTCCCGCGCATCGGCGGACAACTCGAAGACTACCTGCTGCACTCGCTCAAGTCCTACAAGTCGGGCAAGCGCAAGAACGCCATCATGGCTGGCCAGGTGACCGCGTTGAGCAATGCCGACATGCAGGATCTGGCGGCGTATTTCTCCAGCCAGGGCGGGAGCCTGATGGTAAAACGCTGAGTCGTCGCGAACCAGGGAACGGGGCCGGCGTTGCCGGCCCCTTTTTGCGCCGGATTACCCGCGTCAGGCGGCGGCGCCCGACTTGCGGCACCCGACGGCGCCGCGCGGCCTGTTCGCTTCAGAGGCCGAGCAGTTCGTGCTCGGCACGCAGCCAGTTTTCAAACGGCGAACTGCCGGGGGCGGACTGGTGCAGTTCGTAGGCGCGCACCGCCACTGCCGCATGTGGAACGATTCTCTCTGCGATGATGTGCGGGTCGCCGCGCTCCGGTTCGGCCAGGTGGCCGATCACCGAGACTGCCTGTCGATCCAGCGCATACGGAGCGTCGGCGCCAAAGCACACGACGGAAACGCTCCTGCCGTCCGCTTGTTCGAGCAGCATGCGGTCGGGTGTTTGCGTCAGGGTTCCCCAGAAAACCTGCCGTTCTCCCTTGGGCGCGATCTCCAGCAGGCCGTTGCGAAGTGCCTCGGCCGATTGGCGGCCGGGCGTCCTGGTCGGCGATGGGCTACGCTTGTTCGTCATGTTCGATGGTGCGCTCCGATTCGAGTGGCAGCAAAAACCCGCCCGCCAGGCGAGCGGCGGATGGGCCGCAGTATAGCCTCGAGCGCGCATCGGTCGGGCGTGGGCGCGTCGACGGCCGCATTGCAGCGCCAACGGGTGGCGCAGGCGACGCAATCAGGGTTTGCCGCGGCGTACCCGTTCGACATAGGCAGGGCCGTCCGGCGGCGCGCCGTCGCGTTGAGCGCGCCAGACCGTTTCCGCCAGCGCGTCGAGCACGATGTGCAGCGCCTGGTGGCGGTCGCCCAGGCGCGAAAAATGCGCTTCGAATGCGCCGCGCAAGCCGTGCGGCTGGTCGATCGACAATTGCTCCTCGATCGCCAGGTGCAGCGACAGATGCAGGAACGGATTGGTCTGCCCCATCTCCGGCGTCCAGTCGCGGTCCAGCGCCGAGTCCGGGTCTTCCATCAGCGCGTGGTACTCGGGGTGATGATCGATCAGGTCGGCGGCGATCACTTCCAGTTCGGTCAGCGGCAGGCGCTCGCGGTGCTTGCGCCAGGCCTCGATGAAGAACTGGCGCGCCTGTTCGCGCGTCGGGTTGTAGATCATTTTGCGCTCACCAGGGCCAGCAGCGCGCTGTTCTGGATCAGCGCATTGCCTTCGTAGAGCGGCGCGATCTGGCCGGCGCCGTAGGCGCCTATCAGCGGCATGCCGGGGTAGCGGCTGCGCACGATGGCAAGGTCGCGATCTTCGCCGCCGTAGAAGTACGGGCCGCGGCCCATGCAGGAAAACATGACGCCCAAATCGGGCGTTGCGCCGCCGCCGTCGAGCGCCAGCAGGTCGACCATCCGGCGCATGTCTTCCTCGGCGCCGATCGTCGATCGCATGCCCCAGAACAGCCGGCTGCCGGGCTTGAGCCGCTGCCCGAGCGTCACCGAGCGGTCGTCGTGATTGACCGAAATCAGCGGCAGCACGCGATAGCGCCCGCGCGCGATGGCATCGTCGCCGGATTCCGTCACTTCGCCGGCGAACAGTTGATTGAGCGGCAGGCGTTCGGCTTCGCGCAGGTCGGGCGGTAGCGCGCGCAGCAGGCTGTTGTACGCGAACTGGTTGTTCAGGCGCAGCAGGTCGTAGCCGTCGACCGCGTCGATCGACTGGGCCTCGCTCAGCGCGCGGATGCCGCGCGCCACGCCGACCATCGTCCGGGCACCGTTGAAACTCGCGCTGGCCCGGCCTTCCGCCTGGTTCGCACCGTGGGCCCAGACACGCCCGGGTTGTTGCGCGCCGGCGTCGGTGGAGATCAGGCCGAAGCGCCCACCCGGCCCGCTCAGCCAGATCGGCGTTGCCGCGCTCGGCACCGCAAGCGAAAGGCGGGCGGCATCCCCCGCGCCGGGCGGGCCGAGGGCGAGACCTTCGCCGATCACCATCGCGCAGGCGGCCGGCTCGTCGATCGACGCATCCTGCTCCGTCAGCAGGCCGGGTGCTGTGCAGCCCCAGACGTTGAGGCAGTTGGCGGCGCGCGATGCGGCGGCGAGCGCACCATGCGCGCTGTGTACGAACTCGCTGCTGAGGAACAGCACGACGCTGTGCGGATGCGCCAGCCGCGCGCGCTCCAGGGCAAGGCTGACGGCACTGACGGCAAGTTCGGGCAGCGGATCGAGTCCCCGGATCAGCGCTGTGGCAACGGCAATCGGCATGGTGGCGCTCAGTCCTTGGCGGGGTAGTGGCACAGGTCGCGGATCAGGCAGGCGGCGCAATCCGGCTTGCGCGCCTTGCACACGTAGCGGCCATGCAGGATCAGCCAGTGATGCGCATGCAGGCGGTATTGTGGCGGCACCGCCTTCAGGAGCTTCTGCTCGACTTCGAGCACGTCGCTGCCCGGCGCCAGGCCGGTGCGGTTGCCGAGGCGGAAGATGTGGGTGTCGACCGCGATGGTCGGTTGGCCGAAGGCGATGTTGAGCACCACGTTCGCGGTCTTACGGCCGACGCCGGGCAGCGCTTCGAGCGCCTCGCGCTCTTGCGGCACCGCGCCGCCATGGCGTTCGAGCAGCAGGCGCGAGGCGGCGACCAGGTTCTTCGCCTTGTTGCGATACAAGCCGATGGTGCGGATGCACTCGGCCACGGCCTCTTCGCCGAGGGCTACCATGTGCGCGGGCTCCGGCGCCTTGCGGAACAGTTCGCGCGTGCACAGGTTGACGCTCTTGTCGGTGGCCTGCGCCGAAAGGATGACCGCGATCAGCAACTGATAGGGCGTGGCGTGTTCGAGCTCGCCCCTGGGTTCGGGATTGGCTGCGGCGAATCGGGCGAACAGCTCGCGGATTTTCTGCGGCGACATGGGGCAATTATGCGTCATCGAACGCGCCCACGGCGTATTGCAACACCCGGCCTGGAAGGCGCATGGAATGGCGATCTTCAATGGGGTAAGCTGGAAAGCCGCGCCGGCTGGGGCTCGCAGCCTTGCCACCCGCAAACGCCTTGTCCGGTGCGGCTAGCAGGGCAGTGGGCCGGGGCGCCTCAGCGCGCGGCCGCGGCCGGTCCGTGGCTGACCCGGGCCGCGGCGCGGGCCTCGATCCAGTTCTTTGCCGCGATCAGCAGACCGAGAAAAATGAATGCGCCCGGCGGCAGGATCGCGGCGAGAAAACCCGGGTAGTCGGGCGGCAGCACCTGCAGCGGCTTGAGCGCGGGAAAGATCATGTCGATGCCGCCGAGCAACTGGCCGGTGCCGATGATCTCGCGCACGCCGCCCAGAATCGCCAGCACCAGCAGCAGGCCCACGCCCATGGCGATGCCGTCGAGCGTCGATTCGAGCGGCGCGTTCTTGGCGGCGAAGGCCTCGACGCGCGCCAGCACGATGCAGTTGGTGACGATCAGCGGGATGAAGATGCCGAGCACCAGATAGAGCGAATGCAGCCAGGCGTTGAAGGCCAGGTCCACCACGGTAACCAGCGCGGCAATGATGAGGATGAACACCGGGATGCGAATCTCGTAGGGGATCAGGTTGCGCAGCAGGGAAATCGCCACATTGGCCAGCGCCATGACGAGTATCGTCGCCAGACCGAGCGACACCGCATTGACGAAGCTGTTGCTGATCGCCAGTATCGGGCACAGGCCGAGGATCTGCACGATGCCGGTGTTCTGGGTCCACACGCCGTTCCAGGCGATGTCCCGCCACGGCGCCTGAACTGCCGCCGCTGTTGCCGTCGACGCGGTCGTGTCGCTATCCGGCTGGCCCGGTGGTTCGCTCATTGCATGCTCCTGCTCACAGTTTCGATCCGCTGGCGGCAGTGTACAGCCGCTCGCGGTTGGCATCGGCGAAGGCGAGCGCCCGCGCCACCGCGTTGGTGACCGCGCGTGCGCTGATGGTCGCACCGGTCATGAAGTCGAACCTGCCGCCGTCCTTTCTCAGCCGCCACTTCGCCTCGGTAACCTGCTGCAGCCCCAGGGCATTGAATTGCGTGATCCACGGCGCATCCTTGTGTTTGTCCTTGCGGATGTCGATGTAGTCGCCCAGGCCCGGGGTCTCGCGATGGCGGGTGACGCGCACGCCGGATACCGCCCCGTCGGCGCGCACCGCCACCAGCAGCGCGATGTCGCCGCTGTAACCATCGTGGGCGACCGCTTCGAGCACCAGCCCGGCCGGCTCGCCGCCCTTGCGCGCGCGATATATGCGGCCGGCATCATCGACGCCGAGCTGCGGCGTCGGGCCGATCTCGACGAAGTCGTCGAGCAGCGCGTTGTCGTAGGCGGTCAGCGGCAGGACCGCGTTAACCAGGTTCATCTTCTCGCCCTGCGCGGCCGCGTCGATGGCGGGCTTGGTCGACGAGAACGTCCACGCCATGACGCCGGTGAAGATCACGGTGAATGCCAGCAGCGTCAGTGCGGTGCGCAGCGTGGTTGCGGTGATGGTCGGTTCGCTCATGATCGCCAGGTGTGCGGGTCGCGCCTTGTTTGTACCCAGGTTGCCCCTCGGTTGTCCCTAATCGTCTTTGTGGCCGAAAACCGGCGGCTGATTCTTCATGTCGAGCAGCGGCGCGCAGATGTTCATCAGCAGCACCGCGAAGGCAATGCCGTCCGGGTAGGCGCCGAAGGCCCGGATGACCACCGTGATCAGCGCCGCACCGGCGGCGAAGTACAGCTTGCCACGCGGGGTGGTGGGGCCGGAAACCGGATCGGTAACGATGAAAAATGCGCCCAGCATGGTGCCGCCGGCGACCAGGTGCAGCAGCGGTGACGCGAATGCGCCGGGGTCGATGGCCCACAGCGCGCCGGAGACGATCGCGATGCCGGCGAGAAACGCCAGCGGCAGGTGCCAGGTGATGATGCGCTGCTGCCACAGCCACAGCCCGCCGAGCAGGTAGCCGGCGGCGATCCACTCCCAGCCCTTGCCGCCCACCAGGCCGAAAGCCGGGCTGCCGGCAATCACCTGCTGCACCGTGGTCGGGGTGGCCGACTCGCGCAGGCCGGTGCGCAGCGCGTCGAGCGGTGTGGCGCCGGTGATGGCGTCGAGGTCGCGCAGGCCGCCGGCGATCAGATCGAGCTGTGCGGCCAGGCCCAGTCCGCCGTGCGGCCATTGCGACATCAGCGCCGGGAATGCGACGATCATGATCGCATAGCCGGCCATGGCCGGATTGAACGGGTTCTGGCCGAGTCCGCCATAAAGCTGCTTGACCACCACGATCGCGAACAGCGTCGCCGAGACGGTGAGCCACCAGGGCGCGATCGGCGGAAAAGTCAGCACGACCAGCCAGGCCGTCACCACCGCCGACAGGTCGGCGAGAAAAATGCCGACCGGGCGCCCGCGCGCCTTGAGCATCAGCGCTTCGCCGAGCAATGCCGCCAGCGAGGCGAGCACCAGGTTGATCAGCACGCCGACGCCGAAGAACCAGACGTAGGCCGCGACGCCCGGCAGCAGCGCCAGCAGCACCTTGAGCATCACCGTCTGGATGCTGGCCGGCTTGCGGATGTAGGGGGAGTTGTTCAAATCAGGAGATCCGGGTCAGGGATCGCAGCCGTTCGCGTGCCGCACCCCCACCCCGACCCTTTTCTTCCGAGAGGGAGGGCAGAGTGGGGGTGCGGCGGTCCATGCGGTGTCGGCTCCGCAAAATCCGGCGGGTCATTGACGGGCGTCCTCGTCGTGGGTTCTGGCCCGTTCGCGGATCTTGGCGCGGCGCGCTTCGATCTCGACAATTTCCGCCTTCTGTGCGGCGGTCAGGTTCTCGGTGTTCTTTGGCGCGATGGCTTCGCGCTGCTGGCGCGCCCGCTCGATCGCGGCTTCGATCAGCGCCTTCTTCGGGTCGGGCGAGGGCGCGGCGCCCGGTGCTGCGTCGGCAGTCACAGCCAGCGCGCCTTCCGCCCGAGCCGCCGCGACGGCGGCTGGGCGTGCATCGGCGGGTGCAGCCGGCGGCGGTGCGGGGGGCACCACGCGCTTCTCGGCAGTCTGGCGCCCGGCGGCGGCCTTGACAGCAAGCTTGGCGGCCTTTTCCTCCTTTTCGCGCTGCTCGCGCAGGGTACGGAACTCGAAGCGTTCGCGTGCCTGGTCGGCCGCATCCTTGTTGCGCTCGCGCGCCCAGATTTCCGTCTTGGCAAAGCGGTAGTAATCGACCAGCGGAATATGCGAGGGGCACACGTAGGCGCAGCAGCCGCATTCGATGCAGTCGAACACGTGATATTCCTGCGTCTTGCCGAAATTCTTTGCCCGGGCGAACCAGTACATCTCGTGTGGCTGCAGGTCGGCCGGACAGACATCGACGCAGGCGGTGCAGCGGATGCACGGCATCTCGGGCGGCGGCGGCGGAAACAGCGCCCGCGAGCCGGCGATCACGCAATTGGTGGCCTTGACCACCGGCACGTCCGGCTTGGGCATCAGGTAGCCCATCATCGGCCCGCCCATCACCGTGCGGTCGGTGTCCGGCTTCGCGCCGGCCAGCCGCAGC
Source organism: Candidatus Methylophosphatis haderslevensis (assembly GCA_016711925.1). Classification (GTDB taxonomy): domain Bacteria; phylum Pseudomonadota; class Gammaproteobacteria; order Burkholderiales; family Rhodocyclaceae; genus Methylophosphatis; species Methylophosphatis haderslevensis. Next base: position 15,538 of record JADJSA010000009.1, on the reverse strand, counting down.
AGGTGCGACATCGGCGTGCCGAACAGCACTTCGTAGTTGCGCGGCCGCTCGACATTGCCGCTGACCGTGACGATGCGCGAGATCAACGGGCGGCCGAGATTGATCGTCTCGTGGATTGCGTAGGCGGTGCCGACATTGAAGCACTGCACGCCGTAGTCGGTGCTGCGCTTGCCGTGCGGCACTTCGATTCCGGTGAGCGAGCGGATCAACTGCTTGGCGCCGCCTGCCGGATAGCGTGTCGGCACCACGACCACCTGCATGTCCTCGCCGAGCGCGGCAACCGCGGCGCGCATTGCCGCGGCTGCTTCCGGCTTGTTGTCCTCGATGCCGATCAGCACGGTGTCTGCGCCGAGCATGTGGCGCATGATCTGGCCGCCGCGCAGGATGTCTTGCGCGCGCTCGCGCATCAGCATGTCGTCGCAGGTGATGTAGGGCTCGCACTCGGCGCCGTTGAGCACCAGCGTCATGCGTTTGTCTTTGCCGGCCTTGAGCTTGAGATGGCTCGGAAACACCGCGCCGCCAAGGCCCACCACGCCGGCATCGCGCAACAGGTCGCGGATTTCGTCACCCTGCAGGCTGTGGTAGTTCGACGGACTGAGAGGCAGCCAGGCATCCTCGCCGTCGGGTTCGATGACCACCGACAGCATGGCCAGCCCGGAAGTGTGCGCCATGACGCGCGGTTCGACCGCGATTACCGTGCCCGAGGTCGGCGCATGCACGGCGGCCGACACGTTGCCGTCGGCCGCACCGATGCGCTGGCCCTTGAGAACGCGCTCGCCGGCCTGCACCAGCGGATGCGGCGTGCCACCGATGCTCTGGTGCAGCGGCACCACCATTTGGGACGGCAGCGACGCGACGGCGATCGCCTCGCGGGTCGATTGCGCCTTGTTGGTCTGCGGCTTGACGCCGCCGTGGAAGTCGAAGGGTTTGCCCATGTTTGTTGGTGTTCGCTGGCTCAGGCCGCTGCCTTGATCTCGACCACCGGATACTTCCACTTCCAGGTCTCGACCGTCTCGCCGACCGGTTCCATCGTGATGCAATTGACCGGGCAGGGCGGCAGGCACAGTTCGCAGCCGGTGCACAGCGGGGCCACCACGGTGTGCATCTGCTTGGCGGCGCCGACGATGGCGTCCACCGGGCAGGCCTGTATGCAGAGCGTGCAGCCGATGCACGTGGCCTCGTCGATCAATGCGACGGATTTGGGTTTTTCGACGCCATTTTCGGCGTTCAGCGGCTTGAATTCGCGGCCGAGCAGGTCGGCCAGCTTGCGGATGCCTTCCTCGCCGCCCGGCGGGCACTGGTTGATTTCCGCCTCGCCCTTGGCAATCGCCGTGGCATAGGGCCGGCAGCCGGGGTGGCCGCACTGGCCGCACTGGGTCTGCGGCAGGATGGCATCGATCTTGTCGACCAGCGGATCGCCTTCGACCTTGAAGCGCATCGATGCCCAGCCGAGCGCGGCGCCGAGTATTACGGCGCCCAGCGCCATGACGAGCAGCGCGCTGAGCATCAGTGGTATTTGTCCAGTCCGGCGAAACCCATGAACGCCAGGCTCATCAGGCCGGCGGTGATCATCGCGATCGCGGTGCCGCGGAACGGCGCCGGCACGTCGGCGCCGTCGAGCCGCTCCCGGATGCCCGCAAACAGTACCAGCGCCAGCGAGAAGCCGAACGCCGAGCCGGCACCGAACAACAGCGACTCGATGAAGCCGTTCTTGAGCGAGACGTTGAGCAGCGGTATGCCGAGCACCGCGCAGTTGGTGGTGATCAGCGGCAGGTAGATGCCGAGCACCTGGTAGAGCACCGGGCTGGTCTTCTGGATCACCAGTTCGGTAAGCTGGACGATCGCCGCAATGGTGACGATGAAGGCCAGCGTGCGCAGGTACTCGAGGCCGAACGGCGCGAGCAGAAAATGGTCGATGACGTAGCTCGCCCCGCAGCCCACGGTGAGCACGAAGGTGGTGGCCGCGCCCATGCCGATGGCGGTTTCCAGCTTCTTCGACACCCCCATGAACGGGCACAGGCCGAGAATCCGCACGAGCACCACGTTGTTGACGAGCACCGTGCCGAGAATGATGAAGAAGTAGCTTGCCATGGGGTCGAAACGGAAGTTGCCGGATTATCCTTTTGCGCCGCACCACTCAACCCTGACTCCGATAATGTCTTTTGAATCAGGGAGAAATCTGTGGCGCCCAGCGCCTCAGCCGGCGCCGTCGGGGTGAGCGCCGGTTGCCGCTATCGCCTCCCGCACCAGGGCCGGGCCGCGGTAGATCAGCCCGGAATAAACCTGCACCAGGCTGGCACCGGCGTCGAGCTTGGCGCGCGCGTCCTCGCCGCACAGAATGCCGCCGACGCCGACGATCGGCAGCTCGCCCTTGAGTTTTTTTGCCAGTTCGGCGACCACCTCGGTCGAACGGTGCAGCAGCGGGCCACCCGAGAGGCCGCCGGTTTGCTGTTCGAGCGGATGGCCGGCGATGCCGTCGCGCGCGATCGTCGTGTTGGTGGCGATCACCGCGTCGATGCGGTGCCAGCGCAGCGCGTCGCAGATCGTGGTGAGTTGAGTATCGTCGAGATCGGGCGCGATCTTCAGCGCCAGCGGCGTGTAGCGGCTGTGCCGCTCGGCCAGCCGGGCCTGCGCATCCTTGAGCTTGCCGAGCAGCGAATCCAGTTCGTCGCCGCCTTGCAACTGGCGCAGGTTCCTGGTGTTCGGCGAACTGATGTTGACGGCGACGTAGCTCGCGTAGGGATAGACGCGATTCAGGCAGGCCACATAGTCGTCGGCCGCGCGCTCGATCGGCGTGTCGAAATTCTTGCCGATGTTGATGCCGAGCACGCCCTTGTACCTTGCCCTGCCGACATTGGCGATCAACGAGTCGAGACCGCCGTTGTTGAAGCCCATGCGGTTGATGATCGCCTGGTGTTCCGGCAGCCGGAACAGGCGCGGCTTCGGATTGCCCGGCTGCGGCCGCGGCGTGACAGTGCCGACCTCGATGAAGCCGAAGCCCAGGGTCGCCAGGCCTTCGATGCATTCACCATTTTTGTCGAGGCCGGCGGCCAGGCCGACCCGGTTGGGAAACTGGATGCCCATCACCTGCACCGGGTCGCCGTGATCGGCCCGGCAGTGCGGGGCGAGCGGGGTGCCGGCGAGCCGCTTGAGCGCGGCCAACGTCAGGTCGTGCGCGGTTTCGGCATCGAGCGCAAACAACAACGGGCGGGCGAATTGATAAAGCATGGCGCGCAGTTTACCCGACGCTGCCGCTGCCTGCCGCCGGCTAAGGCCGCACCGACCGCGACTGCTTCCGCTAAAATGCCGCTTTCGCCCGCCTGAACGCCACGCATGAAAGCAATCTTCCTGGACTTCGAGCAGCCGATCGCCGAACTGGAGTCGAAGATCGAAGAGCTTCGCTTCGTCCAGGACGACTCCGCGGTCGACATCTCCGAGGAAATCGCCCGTCTCGAAGTCAAGAGCCAGGGATTGACCAAGGATATCTACGCCAAGCTCACTCCGTGGCAAAGCGCGCTGGTGGCGCGCCACCCGCAGCGGCCTTACACGCTCGACTACGTCGAGCACATGTTCACCGACTTCGAGGAAATGCACGGCGACCGCGCCTTTGCCGACGACCCGGCGATCGTCGGCGGCCTGGCGCGCTTCAACGGCCAGTCGTGCATGGTCATCGGCCACCAGAAGGGCCGCGACACGCGCGAGAAGATCCTGCGCAATTTCGGCATGCCGCGCCCCGAGGGCTACCGCAAGGCGCTGCGGCTGATGCGGCTGGCGGAGAAATTCGGCATCCCGGTGTTCACCTTCATCGACACGCCGGGTGCCTATCCGGGCATCGACGCCGAGGAGCGCGGCCAGTCCGAAGCCATCGGTCACAACCTCTACGTGATGGCCGAACTCAAGGTGCCGATCATCGCCACGGTGATCGGCGAGGGCGGCTCGGGCGGCGCGCTGGCAATCGCCGTCGCCGATACCGTGATCATGATGCAGTACTCGACCTATTCGGTGATCTCGCCGGAAGGCTGCGCCTCGATCCTGTGGAAGAGCGCCGACAAGGCTGGCGAGGCGGCCGAGATCATGGGCATCACCGCGACGCGGCTGAAGTCGCTCGGGCTGGTCGACCGGGTGGTCAATGAGCCGTTGGGCGGCGCGCATCGCGACTACCGCGCCGCCGCGCAGAACCTCAAGCGCGCGCTGCAGGATGCCCTGCGCCAGAGCAACGAACTGTCGCCCGGCGACCTGGTCGAAAGACGCCTCGACCGGATGATGGGCTATGGCCGGTTCAAGGAACAACCGGTCGCCTGATCCGCTGATCGACGCGTTGTGCGCAGCACTTGTGCGCCATGCGGTGCGCGCCAGCCGCATCGCGGTGGGGCTCAGCGGCGGCCGCGATTCGGTCGCGCTGCTCCATGCGCTGGGGCAACTGCGCGAGGCGTTCGGCTTCCAGCTATCCGCCCTGCATGTTCATCATGGCCTGAGCCACAACGCCGATGGCTGGGCCGATTTCTGCGCGCGGCTGTGCGGGGCGATGGCGGTGCCGTTCAAGTGTTCGCGCGTCACCGTCGATCGGGCGAGCGGGCAGGGTATCGAAGCCGCGGCGCGCGCGGCGCGCTACGCCGCCTTCGCTGCGCTCGATGTCGAATGGATCGCGCTCGCCCATCATCGCGGCGATCAGGCGGAAACCGTGCTGCACAATCTGCTGCGCGGTGCCGGCCAGCGCGGTCTTTCCGCCATGCCGGGGGCGCGCTCGCTGTCTCGCGGCGGCGCGGCGCGCCTGATGCGCCCGCTGCTGGGCGTGCCGCGCCCGGTTGTCGACGACTACGTTCGACGCCACGCGCTGGAATGGGTCGATGACGAATCCAATCTCGACCGCGACTGCACGCGCAACTGGCTGCGCAACGACATTCTGCCGGCGCTTGCGCAGCGCTTTCCGGCGGCCGAATCGGCGCTGGCGCGCACGGCAATGCTCGCCGCCGAGGCCGAAGCGCTGCTAGATGCGCTGGCGCGCGAAGATTTCGCCGCCGCCGCGCCGGCCGGGCGTTTGCGCATCGACGCGTTGCGCCGGCTCGCTGCGCCGCGCGCGCGCAACCTGCTGCGCTTCGTCGTGCGCGAGGCCGGCGTGGCGGCGCCCGATGCCGCCCGCCTGGGCGAGCTGCAGCGCCAGCTCAACGTCATCGAACGCGACACGCATTTCCGCTTCGATTTCGCGCCGCTTCAACTGCGCTGCTTCGCCGGCGAGTTGCATGTCCTGGCCAACCCCATCGCGCTGGAGACCGCACCGAATGGCGATCTACGCGTTCCATGGGCCGGAGAGGCGCATCTGGACTGGCTCTCCGGCAAGGTGCGGTTCGAGAACGCCATCGGGAGCGGGTTTGCGGCCGACCGCATTGCGGGCGGCGAATGTCATCTCGCGCCGCGCCGCGGCGGCGAATCGATCCGCCCCGACGCGCGCCGGCCGCGCCGCTCGCTCAAGCACTGGTACCAGGAACTCGGCGTCCCGCCCTGGCAGCGCCAGGCCAGGCCGATACTCTGGTGTGGCGACACCGTGGTCTGGGTGGCAGGACTCGGCATCGACGTCGCGTTTCAGTGTGGCGACGGCGAGGCAGGTTGGGTGCCGCACTGGGTGCCACAAGACTGAAACGGGTGGACTGATGACACCGACCAAAGATCAGTACTGGCTAGCCAGCGGCTGCGGTAGTGCCACCCCGACCTGACGCCGACTTTCCGAACCGTGGTTGCGCCGTTGTCATACGCCGGCGACGGTCAAAACGTGTAACCCGCTCCCGCGCGCATCAACACGCCGCCGCCGGCTGCTACGCCGACACCACCATTGACGACTACGCGGGAATCGCTGCTGGTGCGGGCGATTGCAATACCCATTGCGCCGGCGCCGCGGTACGAGCCTACGCCGACATTGAGCGAGACGCCACCCGGTTGGGCCGGTACGACGAAGCCCAATGCGGCTGCCGCCGCGATACCACCATAGGCGCGCTTGCTGATCGCGGCGATCTGTTGATCGGTGTAGGCGCGGGATCGATCAAGCGTGTCGGCGGCGACGGACTGCATTCGGCTGTCCGAGTAGGCCATGGCCTGTTGCAAGGTCTCGCGCGAACGGGTGTCGGTATAGGTGCGCGCGTTCGATTCGGCGGTGACGGCGGTTGCCAGAGCAGTGCTGGCGGCGCTCTGTGCGCTCGCGGAGTTGGTCAAAGCCGTGTTAGCTGCTGCCTGCGCGTTGTTTGCTGTAGTGAAGGCTGTAGTGGCAGTCGCCTGTGCAGTCGCCGCATTGGTCAAGGCCGTGCTGGCCGTGGCCTGGGCGCTGGTCGATTGCGTTAGTGCAGCATCGGCGGTGCTCTGGGCGGTTGCTGAATTGGTCAGGGCAGTAGCGGCGGCAGTCTGCGCCGCCGATGCGTTGGTGATGGCCGTGCTTGCTGCGGTCTGCGCAGTCGTGCGTTGGTGGCGGGTGTTGGCGGTGGCTGGCTGGGCTCGCTGGTGAGCGGCATTCGGGTGGTGTGCGGTGGCCGGGGGTGGGGGGGGGGGGCGTGGGTGGCCGTGGTTTGTGCCGTGGTGGTGATGGCTTGTGCGGTCTGCGCGTCGACGTTGGTCAGCGCGGCGTTGGCGGTGGATTGCGCTGTGGCCGCATTGCTGAGGCCGGCATTCGCGGTGGTTTGTGCGGTGGCCGCGGTGGTCAGTGCTGTGGTGGCAGTCGTTTGCGCGGCGCTGGCCGAGGACTGCGCCGCGCCGGCGCTGGTCAAGGCGGTGTTGGCCGTGGTTTGTGCAGTCGCTGCGTTGGTCATGGCCGTGCTTGCTGCGGTCTGCGCCGCCGATGCGTTGGTCAGCGCGGCATTGGCGGTGGATTGCGCTGCGGCCGCATTGCTGAGGCCGGCATTCGCGGTGGTTTGTGCGGTGGCCGCGGAGGTCAGTGCTGTGGTGGCAGTCGTTTGCGCGGCGCTGGCCGAGGACTGCGCCGCGCCGGCGCTGGTCAAGGCGGTGTTGGCCGTGGCTTGTGCAGTCGCTGCGCCGGTGGCCGCGGTATTGGCAGTCGACTGCGCAGTCGATGCGTTGGTCAGCGCGGCATTGGCAGTGGCGTTGACTGTATCGACCTGGCCCTTGGTGGCGGCATCGGTTGCCCCAATGCCGTCGGAGACATTGGTGATGCGACGCTGCCCGCCCTTTTCCACGGTCCCCACGGAAACGGTATCCGCTTTGTCGGCCACTGAACCGGCGCCAATGGCGACCGACCGTGACTCGGTTGCGCGTGCGCTGGCGCCGACTGCAACCGCTTGGGCGGCTGCGCCGCTGCCGGCGCCGATCGCGATGCCGTTGTTGTCGGGCACTGCCGAGTTTGCCACGGCGCCGGCGCCGATTGCGATGCCGGTGTTGGTGTCCGCGTATTTGTCTCCCGCATTTGCATCTGCCCCATTGCCGACGGCGATGGCGTTGCCATTGGCATTGGCTGTCGGCTTGGAACCGGGATCGCTGTCGGGCGATATCACGCCTTCCGCGCGGCCGATCTGCACCGATTGTGCATATGCAACGCAGGAGAGTGGCAGCAGGGCGAACGCCAGCATCCTGGCGCGGAAGGTTTTCATCGGTACCGACTACCGGGCAGGTTGGGAATGCAACTTGGAGTTTATCGGCAGGGGACTTTCACTCTTGAGGCGAGAACTGCATGAACCGCGCAAAGCAGCACGCCCGCCAGGCGCGCCGGATGGCGATCTACGCGGGGCATGGCCCTGAGAGCCGCATCCGCACTGGGCTGGCGGCATGAAGGTGTGCGCAAGCAAGAGCGGGCGCGGCCTGGCGGCGATCGGGCTTCGGCGGACGCTGCCATCTCGCTGCGCGCGAGGGCAGACGCGACGAAGCAACGCGACGCCGTGAGCTTCGGTGACGGCGGGCACCGTCCGGACCGGGCAGGCTGCAGGCCGCATGGATAGGCGATCTTCAGGCCGGGGGCGCCACAAGCCCCTGTCCACGCGGCACGCGAGAGCGGCCCCTGGAAGATGACCGACCGGTGCGGCTCGCAGGCGATGCCCGGAATCGACGGAAGTGCGGGTCGATGGCTGTGGAACGGGTGCCGCTGCGCCTGCGATTCGGAGTCCGCTGCGACTGGTGGCCGGCGGGGCACGGTGTCCTTTCGGAAAACGAAGGTCAGTTCTTGCGCGCCAGCAACTGCGACAGTTCGACCGCCGAGCGCACGCCCATTTTCTCGAATATCCGCGAGCGATGGACTTCGACGGTGCGCATGGCGATGTCGAGCTGGTCGGCGATCACCTTGTTCAACTTGCCGGCGAGGATGAGTTCCATCACTTCACGCTCGCGGGCGGTCAGGCTGGCGAGGCGCGAGGCGACGGTGGCCTGGGCGGCTTCGAGTTCGCGCGCGGCGGCGTCATGGCGCAGCGCTTCGATCACGACGTTGACCAGTTCGTTGTCGTTGAACGGCTTCTCGATGAAGTGGTAGGCGCCCTTGCGCAGGGTGGCGACGGCCAGCGGTACGTCGCCGTGGCCGGTAAGAAAGATTACCGGCATGCGGCAGCCGAGTGCGAGCAGGCGGTCGAAGCACTCGAGGCCGCTCATGCCGTCCATGCGGATGTCGAGCACCACGCAGCCGTGCATCGCGTCGACATAGTCGGCGAGAAACGTTTCGGCGGAAGGCCAGCCGCGCGAGACGACGCCGCGCGTTTCGAACAGCCAGGCCAGCGCATCGCGGATGGCTTCGTCGTCATCGACGATGTGGGCGAGGGCAGCGGCGTTGGCGTTCATGTCGTTTCGGCATGCGCCAGCGGCAGCGTGAAGTGAAAGATGGTGCCGCCGCCGGGATTGGCTTCGAACCACAGTCGTCCCTTGTGCAGTTCGATCATTGAGCGGCAGATGTTGAGTCCCATGCCCATGCCGTCTGATTTGGTGGTGAAGAACGGCGAGAAGAGTTTCGCCGCGGTTTCGCCGGATATGCCGCAGCCCTGGTCGGCGATCGAGACGCGCAACATTTCGCCGTCATTGCGCTGGGTGGCGACGCTGAGCACCCGCTCTTCGAGCGGCAGGTCGCTCATTGCGTCCAGGCCGTTGCGGGCGAGGTTCAGTATCACCTGTTCGATCATCACGCGGTCGGCCAGCACATCGGGCAGGTCGTCGCCAAGCTTGACTTCGACGCGCGCGCCGCGCTTGCGTGCCGCCGGATCGAGCAGCCCGACCGCGTCCTCGACCACCGCGTTGACACTGGCCGGCGCTCGATTTGGCTCGCTGCGGCGAACGAACTCATGCACGCGACGAATGATGTGCCCCGCCCGCTGCGCCTGCTGGCCGAGTTTCTTCAGCACCGCCAGGATCTGTTCGCGATCGATTTCGCCTTCCGCGAGCTTGTTGATGCAGCCGGTGTTGTAGCTGGCGATCGCCGACAGCGGCTGGTTCAGTTCGTGCGCCAGGGTGGAGGCGAGTTCGCCCATGGTGACCAGCCGTGCGGTGGCCTGCAGTTTGTCCTGCTGCTGGCGCTCGAACTCCTGTGCCCGCTTGCGCTCGGTGATGTCGAGCACCGAGCCCATCCAGCCGCACTGCTTGCCTTGGGCGTCGATCAGCGGCGCCTCGAAGATCAGCGCATCGAAGGTCTCGCCGTTCTTGCGCCGCAGACGCACCTCGACGCCCTCGGGCGGCGCGCGGCCGGCCAGCACCAGGTCGTGAATGGCGCGAGTCTGCTCGTATTCCTCGGGCGACCAGTAGGGCATCGGCGGCTCGAGGCCGACCAGTTCGTCCTCGCTCCAGCCGACCATCTGGCAAAAGGCCGGGTTGACATAAATGATGCGGCCCTCGAGATCGCGCGCGCGCAACCCGGTGAGCAGGGAATCTTCCATCGCCTTGCGAAAGCCGTGCTCCTCGCGCAGCGCCGCCTCGGCCGCGTAACGCCCCTGCACATGGCGGCGCAGGCTCGACAGGCTGAACACCACGGTCGCCAGCAGCGCGACGATGGACAGCACCAGCAGCGCCGGCAGCAGGCGCGTCTCCAGCCGGTGGGCGATGACCTCGATCTCCAGTCCGTTGCCGGGCGGATCGAATGGCACCTTGTACGACAGCGTCGTGCTCAGGCTGGCCACGCTCGATTTGGACGCCAGCACGCTGCCATTGCCATCGAGCAGATTGAGGCGGTACTTCTGGGTGAACCACCAGGGTACCGATTCGGCGAGCAGGGTGCGCAGCGAATACACGCCGACCATCGATCCTGCCGGCTCGCTTCCGGCATACACCGGAACAGCGATGATGAAGCTTGCGTCGCCGCTGCCGCCGCCAAGCATTTTCCCGTTGGTCGGACCATAGGCCGGACGCGCCAGCCGCTGGGCGATGCCGAGAGGTTCCATCGCGTCGTCCAGCAGTTGCCGGGCGGCGGATGCCGACACGGGCGGCACCTGCGCAAGCGGCCGCGCCTGCGCATCGAGGCGGATGACGCGCACCAGTCCCTGACTGTTGCGCATCAGCATCTGGGCACGCGCCTCGTAGGCGGCGGGGGTGAGCGGCTCGGTGAGCGCGTCGCGGCCGAGCTGGTCGAGCTGCTCGGCGTTGCGCTCCATCTGGAAACGGATATTCTGCTCGACCCACAGCACGTCGCTGATCAGCGTGGCGCGCTGCTCCTCGATGTCGCTGCGGTGCAGCGACCAAAGCAGGACAAGCGTCACTGCCAGCGCCAGCAGCGGCGCCAGGCGCGGCAGATGCCAAAGCCAGCGCGGAAACGACGGCACCAGCGCCGAGGCCTGCGACGCGGAGAAAAAAAATGCCATGTATCCTCGATTTTCGCCAAACGGCCGTCTATCCTACGCCCGGTGGTGGGGCGCCGGAACAGCGGGCGGATTGCGGATTTCCACAATGTCGGGGGGCGGCTGCGGAAATCCACAATTTCGGTGTCGTCATCGAACTGGAATCATGTCGAAGCTGAAATTGGAGCGTACCCGAGCGCTCACAAGGTCGAATACCGAGTTTGGCAACCAGAGGAGGAGTATCAATGAAGCGCAAGTCGTTTGTTCTCGCAGCACTCGCTGCCGCAACCCTGTCGCTGTTCAGCGTGCCGGTGCTGGCCGAGCCGATCGTCATCAAGTTCAGCCACGTCGTGGCGGCGGAGACGCCAAAAGGCAAGGCCGCCGAGTTCTTCAAAAAGCGCGCCGACGAACTGACCAAGGGCAAGGTCAAGGTCGAGGTTTACCCGAACAGCCAGTTGTACAAGGACAAGGAGGAGATGGAGGCGCTGCAGTTGGGCGCGGTGCAGATGCTGGCGCCCTCGCTGGCCAAGTTCGGCCCGCTCGGCGTCAAGGAGTTCGAGCTGTTCGACCTGCCGTTCATCTTCGATGACTCCAACGACCTGCACAAGGTCACCCAGGGGACGGTCGGCCAGAGCCTGCTGAAGAAGCTCGAACCCAAGGGGATAACGGGTCTGGCATTCTGGGACAACGGCTTCAAGTCGTTCTCGGCCAATACGCCGATCAAGACGCCGGACGATCTGAAGGGCAAGAAGATGCGCATCCAGTCATCCAAGGTGCTGGAGGAGCAGATGCGCTCGGTCGGGTCAATCCCGCAGGTGATGGCCTTCTCAGAGGTCTATCAGGCGTTGCAGACCGGCGTGGTGGACGGGACCGAGAATCCGATCTCCAACCTCTACACCCAGAAAATGCACGAGGTGCAGAAGCACCTGTCGCTGACCGACCATGGCTATCTCGGTTATGCGGTGATCGTGAACAAGAAGTTCTGGGACGGCCTGCCGGCGGACGTGAAGGGCCAACTGGAAACCGCGATGAAGGACGCGACGGTCTTCGCCAACAAGATCGCCCAGGAAGAGAACAACGCAGCGCTCGAAGGCGTGAAGAAGTCGGGCAAGACCACGGTCTACGCGCCGACCAAGGAAGAACGCCTGGCGTTCAAGCGCGCGATGGTACCGGTGCACCAGAAGATGGAAGGCCGCATCGGCAAGGAGACTATCCAGCAAGTTTACAAGGAGACGGGCTTCGATCCGTCCAAGCTGTAAGAAGCAGAACGCTCACGCCGGATCGCAATCCGGCGTGAGTCAATTTGCCGGGCGAAATTAGGGAGGAGTGCAAAAAATGAAGATTCTCGATCACCTCGAGGAATGGCTGATCACGTTCCTGATCGGCGGGGCGACACTGATCATCTTTGCCGCCGTGGTGCACCGCTATGCCGCGGGACTGGCAATCCCCGGCCTGCAGGACTGGCTGCTGTCGCTGAACTTCGGCTGGACGCAGGAGTTGTGCATCATCATGTTCGTGTGGATGGCCAAGTTCGGCGCCGCCTACGGCGTGCGCACCGGCATCCACGTCGGCGTCGACGTGCTGATCAACCGCCTGAACGACCGCAATCGCGCCAAGTTCGTCATGTTCGGCCTGCTGGCCGGCGCCTTGTTTACCGGTATCGTCGCCACGCTGGGCGGGTATTTCGTCTGGGAGAACGGCGCGCATTACGCGGTGTTCAATTGGCTCGGCAAGGACGTGGGGGATCTGCCCGAAGGGCCGACCACGCCCGACCTCGAATGGCCGACCTGGATCGTCTACTCGGCGATTCCGTTCGGCTCCAGCCTGATGTGCTTCCGCTTCCTGCAGGTCGCCTACAACTTCATGCGCACCGGCGAGTTGCCGCACCATGACCACAGCCACGTTGATGGCATCGAGGAGGGCGCGGTGCCCGTCGATCTCGATCCCTACGGCATGGACGACAACCTGCACGCGAAGGATCTCAAGCACGAGATTATCGGCGAGCGGCGCGGCGGCGGCGACCGGCGCATCCTGGCCGAGCGGCGCCGGCAACAGCGCGAGAACGAGAAAGACCGGCGGGCCGGCGTCGATCGCCGGGCCGCAGCCGGCAACGAGGAGGGCAAGCAATGAACGCCTTGATCATTTTCGGGCTGTTGGCGATCCTCATGCTGACCGGCATGCCGATTTCGATTTCGCTCGGCCTGACGGTTCTGACTTTCCTGTTCACCATGACGCAGGTGCCGCTGGAATCGGTGGCGCTCAAGCTGTTCACCGGCATCGAGAAGTTCGAGATCATGGCGATCCCGTTCTTCATTGTGGCCGGCAATTTCCTGACCCATGGCGGTGTAGCGCGGCGGATGATCAACTTCGCCACCTCGATGGTCGGACACTGGTACGGCGGATTGGGACTGGCAGGGGTCATGGCGTGCGCACTGTTCGCCGCGGTGTCCGGTTCCAGCCCGGCGACCGTGGTGGCGATCGGCTCGATCCTCCTGCCTGCGATGATCCGGGCCGGCTTTCCCGACCGGTTCGGTGCCGGCGTCATCACCACCTCCGGCGCGCTGGGCATCCTGATCCCGCCGTCGATCGTCATGGTCATGTACTCGGTCGCCACCAATACATCGGTCGGCGCGCTGTTCATGGCCGGCGTGGTGCCGGGTTTACTGCTCGCGATGACGCTGGGCGGCGTGACCTGGTATCGGGCGCGCAAGTTCGACTACCCGCGGCAGCCCAAGGCAAGCTGGGCCGAGCGCTGGCGGACCTTCCGCGCCTCGGTGTGGGGACTGCTGCTGATCATCGTGGTGATGGGCGGCATTTACACCGGCATTTTCACGCCGACCGAGGCTGCGGCAATGAGCGCGGTGTATGCGTTCTTCGTTGCCGTGTTCGTCTATCGCGACATGGGTCTCAAGGACGTGCCGAAGGTGCTGCTCAATTCGGCCAACATGTCGGCGATGCTGCTCTACATCATCACCAACGCCATGCTGTTCTCGTTCATCATGGCCAACGAGAACATCCCGCAGACGCTGGCCGACTGGATGCTGTCGCAAGGCTTCGGGCCGATCGTGTTCCTGCTGGCCGTCAACGTCCTGCTGCTGCTGGCGGGTAATTTCATGGAGCCGTCGTCGATCGTGCTGATCTTCGCGCCGATCCTGTTCCCGGTGGCGACCAAGCTGGGCATCGATCCGGTGCACTTCGGCATCCTGATGGTGGTCAATATGGAAGTCGGCATGTGCCATCCGCCGGTCGGCCTCAACCTCTACGTGGCATCGGGGATCACCAAGATGGGGATTACCGAATTGACGGTCGCCGTCTGGCCGTGGCTGGTGTCGATGCTCGCGTTTCTTCTGCTGGTCACCTATTGGCCCGCAATGTCGATCTGGCTTCCCAAGACGCTTGGCGTGATGTAGCGGCGTCGTCGGCGACGGTGGAGCAGGAAGGTGTGCCCTGCTCCGCTCCGCGGTGTCCCCGGCGGTGTGCCGGGAAGGCAGTATCCACGGGCATCCGGCATGCCTGCCAGCAGAGCGCCATTTCATGCGGTATACCCAGCATGGCTGCAGTGGCGCCATCCGGTGCGGCATTGCGGCTATGCGTCGCTGCGCTTCGATCGGGTCGAATTGCGCGGCACGGCGTCCGGGGAAGTAGCCGAAGACGATGCCGATCGCCGCCGAGCACAGGAAGGACGGCAGATCAATCGCCGGATTGAGCAGGTAGGGCACCTGCATCACGTTGGCCAACACAATCGAGGCGCCAGCCGCGAGCGCGATGCCCATCGGTCGGCCGAGCGCCTATGCGTTGACGAGTGCATCCCAGCGTGTTTCGCCGAATGACGGCGGGTTTCACATTGCCCAGCCCAACCAGCGCGTGCTGGCGGGATCCGCTGCGCCATCGCGCCAAATCGGGTTGACGCAGTAGCTAAGACCTGACCCAATTCTGTGCACCGGCGGCGGTGGATACCGAAGAGAAGCGCTGGCGCATCAAGGGGCGCCGGGGCAAGGGCTACCTGTTCAACCACAAGGCGCTGGCCAAGGTGTTTCGGGGCAAAGTGCTGGCGGGCATGGCAGCGGCGGGACTGCGCCTGCCCGAGCAGTATCCGACCGACTGGGTGGTGGATTGCAGATCGGTGGGCACGGGTGCATCGGCGCTCGTTTACCTCGGCCGGTATTTGTACCGGGGCGTGATCCGCGAGCAGGATATCGTCGCTTGCCGCGACGGCCAGGTGAAGTTCCGCTATCGACATGCGAAGACGGAACACATGGAGCAGCGGACGGTGGCTGGCGCGGACTTCCTTTGGCTGGTGTTGCAGCATGTGCTGCCCAAGGGCTTGCGCCGGGCGCGCAATTTCGGCTTTCTGCATCCCAACTGCAAACGCTTGATCGCGTTGCTGCAGTTGCTGCTGAAGTTCGTTCCGGCACGGGCTGCGGATTGGCTCAAGCAGCGCGCGCCGATCGCGTGTCCTTGCTGCGGGGCGCCGATGAAGATCGTGCGCACGCGCATTGCACCAACGCGGGCTGGCAGGCCGCCGACCGTGCCTGCCGCGCCGGGTGCCTTCTGATCGTGTAAGCGAACCCTTCACCGGCCAGCGGCGGGTCATCGGCGCCTATAAGCTGAGGGACGCGCTCGCCAAGAATCGGCGGCCAGCGCAGGCCACTGCCGCGCATTTGCCCACTTTCAGCCGGGCCTTGCCGCAATGGCGGGTCCGACGTGCCCGATTTAGAACCCGCCGCCCCCACTCCGGCTCGCTGCCGCGGGAATTCCAGAAAGATATTTGCTACAGCGCTCCGAACCCTGCGCCCAGGGTCCGG
>JADJSA010000008.1 GCA_016711925.1 Candidatus Methylophosphatis haderslevensis | reverse complement strand
TCGCCAGCGGTTCCCTGATACGGTTGTTCGATGTTGCGCTACAGTCGGACTGGTCGCATTTTCTGGTTTGGCCCAAACATTCGCCGCCCTCAAAAGTACTGGAGGCATTGCGGGCATGGCTGCACGAGGAGCGCGGACGGTCGACCTGAGTGAGCGGTACGCCTCGACGCGAGGCATCCGACTCGGAGATAATCGCGCTTTCGCTTACCCGCTGGCTCGCCTACCCGACCGGCGCGCGCAATTCTCATGACCGCAGGCCGTACCACACTGGAACTACTGGCGCCCGCGAAGAATGCCGACTTCGGCATCGCGGCGATCGATCATGGTGCCGACGCCGTCTACATCGGCGGGCCGGCGTTCGGCGCGCGGCCCGGTGCCGGCAATTCGATCTCCGACATCGAGCGGCTGGCGCGCCACGCGCATCGCTATGCTGCAAAGGTATTCGTCACCCTCAACACCATCCTGCGCGACGACGAGATCGAGCCGGCGCGCCGACTGGTCTGGCAATTCTTGAGGCCGGCGCCGATGCACTGATCGTGCAGGACATGGGCCTGCTCGAAGTCGACCTGCCGCCGATCCAGTTGCATGCGAGCACCCAGACCGACATCCGCACGCCGGCCAAGGCGCGTTTCCTGCAGGACGTCGGCTTCTCGCAGATCGTGCTGGCGCGCGAACTCTCGCTCGGCCAGATTCGCGCGGTGGCGGCCGAGACGAACTGCACGCTGGAATTTTTCGTTCATGGCGCGTTGTGCGTGGCCTACAGCGGCCAGTGCTACATCAGCCATGCCCACACCGGGCGCAGCGCCAATCGCGGCGAATGCGCGCAGGCCTGCCGCCTGCCCTACACGCTGGCCGACGGGCAGGGCCGCATCGTCGCGCACGAGCAGCATCTGCTGTCGATGAAGGACAACGACCAGAGCGCGAACCTGCGCGCGCTGATCGGGGCCGGGATCAGCTCGTTCAAGATCGAAGGGCGGCTCAAGGATCTCGGCTACGTCAAGAACATCACCGCGCACTACCGGCAACTGCTCGACCGGATCCTCGAAGACCTGCCCGGCTACCGGCGTGCATCGAGCGGGCACGTCACGCTCGGCTTCACACCGCAGCCGGAGAAGACCTTCAATCGCGGCTCGACCGATTACTTCGTCAATAGGCGTCGGCACGGCATCGAGGCCTTCGACAGCCCGGCCTTCGTCGGCGAGCAGATCGGCACCGTGCTGCGCGTCGGCGCCGATTTCATCGACGTCGACGCGAACGCGGCGATTCACAACGGCGACGGGTTGTCGTATTTCGACCGCCACAGGGAGCTGGTCGGCCTGCGCATCAACCGCGTCGAGGGTCGGCGGCTCTACCCGAATGGTATGGCGGATGGACTCGCAGTCGGCGCGTTGCTGTTTCGCAACCGTGACCAGGCATTCGAGCGCCTGCTGGAGAAGAAGTCCGCCGAGCGGCGAGTTCGCGTCGACCTTCTATTCAGCGAGACGCCGGATGGATTCGCCTTGACGATGACCGACGAGGACGGTATCGCGATCACCGCGCCGCTCGCTCATGCAAAGGAGCCGGCAAGCAACGCCGAGCGTGCCGCGCACGATCCGGGAACAACTCCGCAAGCTCGGCGTTCGATGTTCTGTGTCGGTGACGGTTTCGCTGCAACTCTCGCAGTCGTGGTTCCTGCCCAGGGGTGCGCTCAATGCGCTGCGCCGCGAGGGCGGAAATGCTGGAAGCGGCGCGCCTGGCGGCCTATCGCCGCCCGTTGCGGGCGCGGCCGGTCGAGCCGCCGGCGGCCTATCCGGACACCGCGCTGTCTTACCTCGGGAATGTCTTAAACGACAAAGCGCGGGTCTTCTACGCCAGGCACGGTGTGGCGGTCATCGATGCCGCCTTTGAGGCCAACCGGGAGCGCGGCGACGTCTCTCTGATGATCACGCGGCACTGCCTGCGCTACAGCTTCAACCTGTGCCCGAAGGAACTCAAGCGGTTCGACCTGCGCGGCCAGGTGACAGCCGACCCGATGACGCTCGACAATGGCACGGAAAAACTCACCTTGCGCTTCGATTGCAAGAAGTGCGAAATGCACGTCGTCGGCAGCATCCGCAAGTCGGTGGTCGAGGCGCGAGCGGTGCCGGTGACGTTCCACCGCAAGGCGCCGGCGGCCATCTCGTCATCCAGCACGGCCCGCCGTTAGCGCCCAATGCCGAAGACGCTCCCGGTTTTCGCCTTTGCCCAGTTCTGCATGTCGCTCTCCTGGGTGGCTATGCCCCTTCGCCGGCCAGGCGGCGCAGGCGTGCCAACGGTGTTGGTGCTGTGCTCGACCAGGGCTGTCATGGTGTCCGATTCTCCGGCAAGCGATCGCATGGCCCGCCCGCGCGCTGGGCGAACCTGCTGGTCTGCTGACCGGCGTATCGGCATCCGCTGCTGGCCTGCCGCTGCTGTCGGCGCGATGCTTCGCCGGTGGTGTGGTGCTGCCGGCGCTGTCTGGGTGGCTGTCGTCGGCTTGCGCCGCCGTGTTTCGTGTGGCAAGCGGGCGAGTCGAACACCGGCAATCCGTTTCGCTGGCTGCTGCTGGGCAGTGGCGTGGCCGCGGCGTTCGCCTCGCCCCTACAAAGCGCGCTCAAGGGGCAGTCGCCGATGCTGCCGTTTGCGCTGGTGGCAGCCAGCCTGGTGCTGTGCGCCTGCTGGGGCAGACCGCGGCCAGCGGGAGGAAGCCCGTGCCCTCGGGAGCCCGCACGCGCTGCCGAGCCCGTCTTTGGCGCTGGCCTGCGCGGCGCTCGCGCTGCAAATCCACACCTCATTCAATGTCGGCCGGCTCTTTCTGCGCGACGTGCCTGCCGAGCAATTGCACTGGTGGATGCCGGCGTTCTGGATCGGCTTCAACCTTGCGATGCTGTTGCCGCCCCTGCTCGGCGCATGGCCGCGGCGCCGGCTCGCCTGTCGGCTCGCCGGCGGCTGGCCTGTCTCGGCTGTTCCGGGTGCGTTTGCAGGCGGATTGCAGGCGGCGGCCGGTGCGGCCTGGGCGCTCTTTCTGTCGAACGCGTTTTCGACCGCCAATGCGCTGGGCAGTCCGCAGCGACAGGGCCGCTACGCCGGCGGCGTCCATGCGGTGCTGGCGGGGGGCAGCGTGCTGCGCCTCGCAATGGCATCGGCAGCCGTGCCGATGGCGCTCGGCGATGCGATGCTGTGGCTGCCGGCGCCTGGGCATCGCCGGGGCGATGTTGCTGGCGCCGGTGGGCGGGCCTCGCCAGCCGGCGAACTGAGGCGCAGTCAGTCGGCGGCGATTTCGGGTGCCTCTGCCACGGATGTGGCGCACAGCATGGCGCTGCGGCTTTGCGGCGTTTCCAGGCTGATGCGGCCGAGCGCGCCGTCGCGATAGTCCTGCAACAGCGCGAGCGAGGCCTTCTCGAAATCTGCTGCGCCGCCCTTGAGGCGGTAGCCGCGCTGTTGCGCGACGGCCTCGATCAGCGCCACTCCGTCCATGCCTTCGACAGCGCACTTGTAGCGCGCGGCGAGCAGCGCCGGGTAGCGGGCGAGCAGCAGGTCGGCGAGGAAGGTGGCGACTTCCTCGTCGATCACCGCGTTGCGGCCGATGGCGTGGCTGGCGGCCAGCATGTAGCCGTCGCTGTCGTGCTCGATCTTCGGCCACATCAGGCCCGGCGTGTCGATCAGCGTCATGCGCGGCGACAGGTCGTAGCGGTGCGTGATCTTGGTGATCGCCGGCTCGTCGCCGACGTTGGCTGCGCGCCGCCTGAGCAGCGCGTTGATCAGCGTCGATTTGCCGACGTTGGGGATGCCCATCACCATCAGTCGCAGCGGTTTGAGGTTGTCCTTGCGGTGCGGCGCGAGCGCCTGCGCGGCCTTCGTCACCCTGGCGACTTCGGCCGGTTTTTTGCATGACAGCGCGAGCGCGGTGACGCCCGGCTGGGCGGCGAAATGGTCGAGCCAGGCCTGCGTGGCGGCCGGGTCGGCGAGGTCGGATTTGTTCAGCAGTTTGAGGCACGGCCGGCTGCGGTGGCGGCGCAGGGCGTGAATCATCGGGTTGCTGCTGGCTTCGGGCAGGCGCGCGTCGAGCACTTCGATGACGACATCGGTGTCGGCCATCGCCTCGGCGGCCTGCTTGCGTGCCAGCGTCATGTGGCCGGGGAACCACTGGATCGGCACTAGCCGCCGTCCTTCATCCGATGCACGGCTGGAAGCCGCACCGGCTGGACCTCTCAGGCAGGCATGGCCGGGGAAGGGCGTGGAATGGCGCTCTCCGCGGTGCCATGCTGCAGAACGCCAATCCATGCGGCTGCAGGCCGGTCTCGGCAGGTGCGTCATTCTCGCACGTAGACCTTGGCCTTGTCTTCGGCCTCGGCGTCCTTGTCTTCATCGTAGGGAAACCTGACGTGACCATAGCGGATCACCAGCACGCCCAGGGTCAGCAGAAAGATCGCCGCGGCGACCGCGAGCATGCGCAACTCGGTCATCTCTTTGAGGTCGAGGATCAGGTAGCGGGCCAGCGCCACCATCGCGATGTAGAGCGGAAAGCGCACCGGCAACTGGCCGCTGGAGAAGTAGCGGCCGATCATTGCCAGCACCTCGAGAAAGAGGAACATCAGCAGCAGATCGGTCAGCGTGACCTTGCCGCGGCCGAGCATGACGGCGACCTCGTCGTACATCGCCACCGTGGTGGCGAAGGCGATCACCAGCAGACCGAGGTACTCGACGCCGTCCAGGCCCAAGCGAAACGCGTGTTGAAGATGTTTGAAGGCCTTGGCGTTGATGTCCATGGTTGGCTGATCCGGCGTCGGTTGCACAAACGGCGTGGCAGAAATGCGCCGGGCGGCACGGCTTGCGCCGCGCCGCCCGCACGGCCATCGGGGCGCACCCCGACGGCATCAGGGTATCACTTGACGATCTGGTTGAGTTCGCCCGACTTGTAGCGCGCGGCCATGGTGTCCAGGCTCACCGGCTTGATCTTCGCCGCCTGGCCGGCGCAGCCGAAGGCCTCGTAGCGCAGCTTGCAGATGCCGCGGGCGGCTTTCTGCGCGTCGGCGAGGTACTTGCGCGGATCGAACTCGCTGGGCTTCTCGAACATGTGGCGGCGGATCGCCCCGGTCATCGCCAGCCGGATGTCGGTGTCGATGTTGATCTTGCGCACGCCGTGCTTGATGCCGGTGACGATCTCTTCGACCGGCACGCCGTAGGTCTCTTTCATGTCGCCGCCGTTCTTGCGGATGATTTCCAGCCACTCCTGCGGCACCGAGGACGATCCGTGCATCACCAGGTGGGTGTTGGGAATGCGCGCATGGATTTCCTTGATGCGGCCGATCGCCAGGATGTCGCCGGTCGGCTTGCGGGTGAACTTGTAGGCGCCGTGCGAGGTGCCGATGGCGATGGCCAGCGCGTCGCACTGGGTCTTCTTGACGAAGTCGGCGGCCTGCTCGGTGTCGGTCAGCAATTGCTCGCGGGTCATCGTGCCCTCGGCGCCGTGGCCGTCTTCCTTGTCGCCCTTCATGGTTTCCAGCGAGCCGAGCACGCCCAGTTCGGCTTCGACCGTGACGCCGATCGAGTGGGCGAAATCGACCACCTTGCGCGAGGTATCGACGTTGTACTCGTAGGAGGCCACGGTCTTGCCGTCGTCCATCAGCGAACCGTCCATCATCACGCTGGAGAAGCCGGAGCGGATCGCCGCCATGCAGACGGCCGGCGACTGCCCGTGGTCCTGGTGCATGACGACCGGAATGTGCGGATAGGCTTCGATCGCCGCCTGGATCAGGTGGCGCAGGAACGCTTCGCCGGCATATTTGCGCGCACCCGCCGAGCCCTGCATGATCACCGGGCTGCCGGTTTCGTCGGCCGCTTCCATGATGGCGCGAACCTGTTCCAGGTTATTGACATTGAACGCCGGCAGGCCGTAGCCGTTTTCGGCAGCGTGGTCGAGCAATTGGCGCATCGAAACGATTGGCATGGCAGTCTCCTTGTGTCAGAACGGTTGGCGGGATCACATGTTGCCAGCGGCGAGCGTGTCCCATTGCTCGCCGATGCGGACGATCTTGAGCGTATTGGTACCCCCCGACTTGCCGATCGGCTCGCCGATGGTGAGCAAAATCAGATCGCCGGGTTGCGCGGCGCCGCTTTCGATCAGCACGCACTCGGCATCGCGCAGCACCTCGTCGCGGTCCATCTCCTTGTACTGGTGCATCATCAGCGGAAACACGCCGCGGAACAACGATGTTTTGTAGCGCGTGCGGATGTCCGGCGTCAGCGCGTAGATCGGCACGCCGCAGTTCAGGCGCGACATCCACAGCGCCGTCGAACCCGACTGGGTCAACGCGGCGATCGCCTTGACCTTCAGGTGAAAGGCGGCGAACAGTGCAGCCATGGCGATCGACTGGTCGATGCGGGTGAATACACGGTCGAGAAACTCGCGATGCAGCGTGACTTCGGCGAACTTCTCCGCCTCCAGGCAGATGCGCGCCATCGCCTCGACGGTCTGCACCGGGTAGTTGCCCGAGGCGGTTTCCCCGGACAGCATCACGGCGTCGGTGCCGTCGAGCACGGCGTTGGCGACGTCGGACACTTCGGCGCGGGTCGGCGAGGGGTTGCTGATCATCGACTCCATCATCTGCGTCGCCGTGATGGTGAGCCGGTTCAGTTGCAGCGCCATGCGGATCATGCGCTTTTGCAGCGCCGGCACCGCGGCATCGCCGACTTCGACCGCCAGATCGCCGCGCGCCACCATGATGCCGTCGCAGGCGAGGATGATTTCCTCCAGCGCCGGAATCGCCTCGGCGCGTTCGATCTTGGCGATCAGCAGGGCGTCGGAGCCCGCCGCCTGCAGCAGCTCGCGGGCCAGGCGCATGTCCGCCCCCGACTTGGGAAACGATACCGCGACCAGATCGACATTCATTTCGGCCGCGACACGGATGTCTTCCATGTCCTTGGCGGTCAGCGCCGGCGCCGACAATCCGCCGCCCTGGCGGTTGATGCCCTTGTTGTTGGAGAGTTCGCCGCCGTGGCGCACGGTGCAGATGACTTCCGTCTCTTCGACATCGGTGACATCGAAGACGATCCGGCCATCGTCGAGCAGCAGCACGTCGCCGGGTTTGACGTCCCTGACCAGTTCCGGGTAGTCGAGGCCGACTCGCTCCGAATCGCCGAGATCGCACTCGACATCCAGCGTGAATTGCTGGCCGGCCTTGAGCAGCACCTTGCTGCCGGCGAACTTGCCGACGCGAATCTTCGGTCCCTGCAGGTCGGCCATGATGCCGACCGTTCTGCCCAGCCCGCTCATGCATTCGCGCAGCGTTGCCACGCGCCGGCGGTGGTCGTCAGCCGTGCCGTGCGAAAAATTGAGCCGCACGACGTTAATGCCGGCCCGGATCAGCCGTTCGATCGTATCGGGATCACTCGACGACGGGCCGAGTGTCGCGACTATTTTTGTATTGCGTTGCATTGAAACCTCGAATCAGGCGTTCGGGCGCCGCAACGCACCGGGAGTTTGCGGACGAGGCAAACTCCCAGGCGCCCGAAGCGAGAGAACTCCGTAATCAGCTGGTGGAACGTTTTTCGAGTATCTCGACTGCCGGAAGGGTCTTGCCTTCGAGGAATTCAAGGAAGGCGCCGCCGGCCGTCGAAATGTAGCTGACCTTGGTGCCGAACTTGTTGATCGCCGCGATGGTGTCGCCACCACCGGCGATCGAGAACGCCTTCGAGGACGAGATCGCGTCGGCCACCGCCTTCGTGCCGCCGGCGAAGGCGTCGAACTCGAACACGCCGACCGGGCCGTTCCATACCACCGTGCCCGCCGCCTTGAGCGCGTCGGCAAGCACCGCCGCGGATTTCGGGCCGATGTCGAGAATCATGTCGTCGTCCGCCACGTCGTCGATGCTCTTCACCGTGGCGGTCGCCGTGGCGGAGAATTCCTTGGCGCAAACCACGTCGACCGGCAACGGCACCTTGGTCTTGGCCATGACCTTTTTCGCTTCATCGACCAGATCGTGTTCGGCCAGCGACTTGCCGATCTTCTTGCCGGCGGCCAGCAGGAAGGTGTTGGCGATGCCACCGCCGACCACCAGTTGATCGACCTTGTCGGCCAGGCTGGCGAGGATCGTCACCTTGGTCGACACCTTCGAGCCGCCGACGATTGCAAGCATCGGCCGGGCCGGCTGATTCAGGGCGCGGCCGAGCGCTTCGAGTTCGCGCGCAACCAGCGGGCCGGCACAGGCCACCTTCGCGTACTTGCCCATGCCGTAGGTCGTCGCCTCGGCGCGATGCGCGGTGCCGAACGCGTCATGCACCCAGACATCGCACAGTTTGGCGAGCTTTTGCGAAAGCTCGTCGTTCGACTTCTTTTCGCCCTTGTTGACGCGGCAGTTCTCGAGCAGCACGACCTCGCCGGGCTTGACCTCGAAGCCGCCGTCCACCCAGTTCTGCACCAGGCGAACCGGCTTGCCCAGCAGTTCGGCCATGCGTTTGGCGATCGGCGCCAGCGAATCGTCGGGCTTGAACTCGCCCTCGGTCGGACGGCCCAGATGCGAGGTGATCATCACGGCAGCGCCGCCCTTGAGCGCCATTTCGACGGCCGGCAGCGAGGCGCGGATGCGCGTGTCGTCGGTGATGTTGCAGGCGTCGTCCTGCGGCACGTTGAGGTCGGCGCGGATGAATACACGCTTGCCGGCCACGTCGAGATCGGTGAGTCGTTTGAAGGTCATGGATAACCTCGATTCAAGGCTTGCATTGGGAGAAAAAAGGGGTGCCGAACGGCACCCCTTCCGGGTGACTACTTCGAAATGACCCGGACCATCTCCAGCACCTTGCAGGAGTAGCCCCACTCGTTGTCGTACCAGGAGACGACCTTGACGAAGGTGTCGTCCAGCGCGATGCCGGCGTCGGCGTCGAACACCGAGGTGCAGCTCTCGCCGCGGAAGTCGGTGGCGACGACCTTGTCCGTGGTGTAGCCGAGCACGCCCTTCATCGGGCCTTCGGAAGCCGCCTTCATCGCCGCGCAGATCTCGGCGTAGGTGGCCGGCTTGCTCAGTTCGACGGTCAGGTCGACCACCGACACGTCGGAGGTCGGCACGCGGAAGGCCATACCGGTGAGCTTCTTGTTGAGTTCGGGAATCACCTTGCCGACCGCCTTTGCTGCGCCGGTGGAGGACGGGATGATGTTCTCGAGGATGCCGCGGCCGCCGCGCCAATCCTTGTTGGACGGGCCGTCGACGGTCTTCTGCGTGGCGGTGGCCGCGTGCACGGTGGTCATCAGGCCGCGCTTGATGCCCCAGTTGTCGTTCAGCACCTTGGCAACCGGCGCCAGGCAGTTGGTGGTGCACGAGGCGTTGGAGATCACGGCCTGGCCGGCGTAGGTCTTGTCGTTGACGCCGTACACGAACATCGGCGTGTCGTCCTTCGACGGCGCGGACATGATCACCTTCTTGGCGCCGGCGGTGAGGTGCTTCTCGCCGGTTTCCTTGGTCAGGAACAGGCCGGTGGACTCGACGACGATGTCGGCGCCGACTTCGTTCCACTTCAGTTCGGCCGGATCCTTGACGGCGGTCAGGCGGATCTTCTTGCCGTTGACGATCATGGTGTTGCCGTCGACCGAGACGTTGCCCTTGAAGCGGCCATGCACCGAGTCGTACGACAGCATGTAGGCCAGGTAGTCCGGTTCGAGCAGGTCATTGATGCCGACGATCTCGATGTCGGAAAAGTCCCGCACTGCGGCACGAAACACCATACGCCCGATACGGCCAAACCCGTTGATACCAACCTTGATTGCCATGTCCAGTTTCCCCCAAAGAAATTACATGATCCGCTTCACCGCGTTCGCAATGTGGTCTGCGGTAAAGCCAAAATGCTTGAACAGTTCGCCGGCCGGTGCCGACTCGCCGAAGCGGTCAAGCCCAATCACTTCACCCTCGATCCCGACATACTTGCGCCAGCCATCGGTGACGCCGGCCTCCACCGCCACTCGGGGCACGCCGCGCGGCAGCACGGATTCGCGATAGCTTGCGTCCTGCCGGTCGAACACGTTGGTCGAGGGCATCGAAACGACACGAACCTGGATGCCCTGATCGGCCAGCGATTTCTGCGCGCCGATCGCCAATGCTACTTCGGAACCGGTCGCAATGATAACCGCCTGCGGCTTTCCGGTGGACTCCGACAGCACATAACCGCCGCGACGGACATTTGCGGTGGCCCCGGCATGCCGTTTCTGGAAAGGCAGATTCTGACGCGAAAACAACAACGAAGACGGTCCGTCGGCGCGTTCGATCGCGCTGGCCCAGGCGATTGCCGACTCCACGGTATCACACGGGCGCCAGACATCCATGTTCGGGATCAGCCGCAGCGTGGCGGGCTGCTCGACCGGCTGGTGCGTCGGCCCGTCCTCGCCGAGGCCGATCGAATCGTGCGTGTAGACGAAGATCTGGCGGATTTTCATCAGCGCGGCCATGCGCAGGGCATTGCGCGCGTATTCGGAGAACATCAGGAATGTCGCCGAATAGGGAATCAGGCCGCCGTGCAGCGCGATGCCGTTGCAGATGGCGGACATGCCGAATTCGCGCACGCCGAAGTGGATGTAATTGCCGCCGCCGGTCGCCCCGACCGCCTTCGAGCCCGACCACAAGGTCAGGTTGGAGCCGGCCAGATCGGCCGAACCGCCGGCCAGTTCCGGCAGTTTCGCAGCGAACGCTTCGATGCAGTTCTGGCTCGCCTTGCGCGTGGCAATGGTCTCTGCCTTCGCGTCGAATTTTGCCACGACGGCTGCGACATGGTCGTCCCACCCGGCCGGCAGTTCGCCCTTCATGCGGCGGGTGAACTCCGCGGCAAGCGCCGGGTAATGCTTGGCGTACTGCTCGCAATTGCGCTGCCACTGGGCTTCCATTTCGGCGCCCTTGCGCCGCCCGTCCCACGCCTCGTACACC
This sequence comes from Candidatus Methylophosphatis haderslevensis, assembly GCA_016711925.1. Taxonomy (GTDB): domain Bacteria; phylum Pseudomonadota; class Gammaproteobacteria; order Burkholderiales; family Rhodocyclaceae; genus Methylophosphatis; species Methylophosphatis haderslevensis. The sequence goes on along the minus strand of JADJSA010000008.1, from coordinate 215,597 downwards.
GCCTGCGGAATCTCGAACGGCGGGTAGTTCCAGCCGATATACTCCCGCGCCGCCGCGATCTCGGCATCGCCGAGCGGGGCGCCGTGCACGTCGTGCCCGCCCTGCTTGTTCGGCGCGCCGAGGCCGATGACGGTCTTGCAGCAGATCAGCGTGGGCTTGGCGCTCTGCGATTTTGCGGAATTGATCGCGGCATGAATTGCCGCTGCGTCGTGGCCGTTTACGCTCCGGATCACGTTCCAGCCGTAGGCCTCGAAGCGCTTGGGCGTGTCGTCGGTGAACCAGCCTTCGACATGGCCATCGATGGAAATGCCATTGTCGTCGTAAAAACAGATCAGCTTGCCCAGACCCAGCGTGCCGGCCAGCGAGCAGGCCTCATGTGAGATGCCTTCCATCAGGCAGCCGTCGCCGAGAAACACGTAGGTATGGTGATTGACGATCTCGTGACCGTCGCGGTTGAACTCGGCGGCGAGCATCCTCTCGGCCAGCGCCATGCCGACACCGTTGCTTACGCCCTGGCCGAGCGGACCGGTGGTCGTTTCCACGCCAGGCGTGTAGCCGTACTCGGGGTGGCCCGGCGTCTTGCTGTGCAGTTGGCGAAACTGTTTGAGGTCGTCGATCGACAGGTCGTAGCCGGTCAGGTGCAGCAGCGCGTAGATCAGCATCGAGCCGTGGCCGTTGGACAGCACGAAACGGTCGCGGTCGGCCCACTTCGGGTTCTTCGGGTTGTGGCGCAGATGATGATTCCACAGTACTTCGGCGATCTCGGCCATGCCCATCGGCGCGCCGGGGTGGCCGGAGTTGGCCTTCTGCACCGCGTCCATGGCGAGCGCGCGAATGGCGCCGGTGACGTTGTTGAAAACCGGTTTCTCGAAATCGCTGACTGTAGACATCAAATGCTCCCGGAAAGCAGGGGAGGCCGGTCGAAGGTCGCGGAAATTATCTCCGAAACCGGTCCTCTTGAACAGGATTGGGGCACGCCGCCGGGCCTGTTGCAAGCCCGTTGGCGCGGCGTATCAAACGGCGCGCGCCTTGCGGGCGTTCTCTGCCAGACGCAGGATCATCGGCGTGAAGATGAGCTGCATCGCCAGATCCATCTTGCCGCCGGGAACCACGATCGTATTTGCACGGGACATGAACGAGTCGTGGATCATCGACAGCAGATATCCGAAATCGATGCCGCGCGGATTGGCGAAGCGGATCACCACCAGCGATTCGCCCAGTGCCGGTATCGAGCGCGCAATGAATGGGTTCGAGGTATCGACCATCGGCACGCGCTGGAAATTGATGTGGGTATGTTCGAACTGCGAGACGATGTAGTTTATGTAGTCCGGCATCCGCCGCAGGATGGTCTCGGTCACCGCTTCGGTGGTATAGCCGCGCTGCGTCTTGTCGCGATGCAGCTTTTGAATCCATTCGAGATTGATGATCGGCACTACGCCGATCTTCAGGTCGACATGACGTCCGACATCCACCTTGTCCGTCTTGACCGCACCGTGCAGGCCTTCGTAGAACAGCAAGTCGGTTCCGGGCGCGATGTCCTCCCACGCCGTGAAGGTGCCGGGCTCCTGCTTGTAGGGCGCGGCCTCCTCGTCGTCGTGCAGATACTTGCGCACCTTGCCGCCGCCGCTCTGGCCGTATTCGCGAAACAGCGCTTCGATTTCCTCGAACAGGTTGGATTCGGGACCGAAGTGGCTGAAGTGGTGATTGCCCCTCTTTGCGGCTTCGGCAATCGCAACCTTCATCTCCTTGCGATCGAATTTGTGAAACGAATCCCCCTCGACGATGGTGGCGTTGATCTTCTCGCGGCGGAAGATCTGCTGGAAAGTCTTGGTAACGGTGCTCGTGCCGGCGCCGGAGGAGCCGGTAATCGCGATAACAGGATGTCTGACGGACATGATTTCCCCTTCGATGCAAGAATCGGTTATTCGCCCGAGAACAGCGAGCGCACGTTGAACAGCGGCGACGAGAACTCGCGGTCGAGTCCCTGCGCGTGCTCTTGGTGATAGCGCTCGATGCGCTCGACTTCGTTCTTCGAGCCGAGAATCAGCGGAATGCGCTGGTGCAGACTTTCCGGCTGAACCTCCATGATGCGGTTGCGGCCGGTAGTGGCCTTGCCCCCCGCCTGCTCAATGATGAAAGCGATCGGGTTGGCTTCGTACATCAGACGCAGGCGCCCGCTGCTGCCCGGTGCCTTGGAGTCGGTCGGATACATGAAGACGCCGCCGCGCGTCAGGATGCGGAAGGTCTCTGCAACCATCGAGGCGATCCAGCGCATGTTGAAATCCTGGCCGCGCGGCCCGTGCGTGCCTTGCAGGCATTCCGCGACGTAGCGGCTGATCGGCGGCTCCCAGAAACGCGAGTTGGAGGCGTTGATCGCGAACTCCCTGGTGTCCTCGGGGATTTTCATCTGCGGATGCGTCAGCATGAATGCGCCTATGTCGCGGTCGAGCGTGAAGCCGTCGACGCCGTGGCCGGATGTCATCACCAGCATGGTGGCCGGGCCGTAGAGCGCGAACCCCGCACACACCTGTTCGGTGCCCGGTTGCAGGAAGTCCTGCAGCGTCGTCGGACCCTTGTGTTCCGGTGCGTGCAGCACCGAGAAGATCGAGCCGACCGTCAGGTTGACGTCGATGTTCGACGAACCGTCGAGCGGATCGAACACCAGCAGGTACTTGCCGCGCTTGTACTTGGACGGGATGGGCATGAAATCGTCCATCTCTTCCGATGCCAGCCCGGCCAGGTGGCCGACCCACTCGGTTTCGCTGATCATCGCGTCGTTGCTGATGACATCGAGCTTCTTCTGCACTTCGCCCTGCACGTTGATCGCATTCTCGGCGTGATTGCCCAGCGCGCCGACCAGTGCGCCCTTGTTGACCTGGTTGGCGATGATCTTCATCGCGGTGGTCACCGCATTGATCAGGCCGTTCAGGTCGCCTGTGGCCTGCTCGCCATGCTCGCGACGAGTCTCGATCAGGTAACGGGTCAGGGTTTTAAGGTGTCCACTCATGCTGTTCTCCGTTTTTTGTAGTCAAGTTCCCGCTTACCGCGTCAGACCCATGTACAGCGCCGGCAGACGTTCCGGCAGGCGTTCCACCCGGTCCAGCACCAGATAGCGATTGGCGCCGAAGATGCGCGACACGTACTGGTCGGCATGCGGATCGAGATTCAGGCAGAAGGTCGAGACGCCGACGCGCAGCGCATCCTCGACCGCTTTCTTCGCGTCGTGGCGCAGGTACTGCGGGTCGCGCACGTCGACATCGGCCGGCTCGCCGTCGGTCAGTATCAGCAGCAGCTTCTTCTGCTGCGGGCAGCGCGCGAGTCCGCGTGCTGCGTGGCGAATTGCGGTCCCCATGCGGGTCGATTTGCCGCTCTGCATCGCCGCCAGGCGCGCGCGCGGCAACTCGCCGTAGTGCTCATCGAAATCCTTGAAGCGGAAATACTCGATCTCGTGGCGGCCGTCGGACGCAAAGCCATGCAACGCAAACGGATCGCCGATCTTGTCCATCGCGTCGGCCAGCATGGCCGTGGCTTCGCGGGCCAGTTGCAGCACGCTCGAATCGCTGCCGGCGACCTTGTCGTTGGTCGATTCCGACAAGTCGATCAGCAGCAGCACCGCGATGTCGCGCACCTTGCGCACATGTCGGGTATTGATGCGCGGGTCCGGCATCTGACCACTCTTCAGATCGATCATGGCGCGCACCGCTGCGTTAAGATCGATCTCGTCGCCGTCTTCCTGCTTGCGCAGCCGCTGCATGCCTTGCGGCTGCAATGCCTCGATGAGGAACTTCAGCCGGGCGACCAGCGGCCGGTGACGCGCGACGATCGCCTCGATGTCGGCCGGATCGCCAGGTTTGATGCGCTTCTCCAGCAGGGTGCACCAGCTCGGCCGTTCGAGCTGTATCTGGTAATCCCACTCCGGATAGTGGTGGGGTTCGGCAACCGGCTCGCGCCCCTCGCGGGCATTCCACGTGGTGCCGTCGTCGTCGAACAACTCGCTGCCAAGTACCCAGATTTCCTGCGCGTCGTCGCCGGCAGTCTCGACATCGACTTCGTTGACGAACTCCATCAGGTTGACATGCTTGACCACCTGCTGCGTCTGCCACGGCGCCGCAGCGGCGAAATCGGCAGCCTCGGCGAATTCCCAGATGAAGCGGTTGTCATCGCGGTAGGGGGCGCCCGGCTGATCGTTGCGCGGGTGGAAGACGAGGCCCACGCGCGACAAATCGTGCGCCAGCGCAACCCCGATGTCCCACGACATGTCGTTGCCATCGAGCGCGGCGCTGCGCCCTGCGAACAGCAGTCGCGCCTTGGCGATCAGCGGCGCCTCGTCGCGGTAGTCGGCGTCGAGCAATGCGCGGGCGAGCCGGTCGAGCCAGTCGCCCACGGTCGCGCTGGCCGCCGGTGTTGCACGGTGCAACCGGCGCCACAGCGGGCCGAGCCCCGGGAACGCGCGCATCGCCAGATGTTCGACGCGCGCGTCTTCGACCACCGAAATCGCCGCCATCTGCAGCGGCGTCAGCGCTTGCGCCGACAACGGCTGGCGGGTGTAAACGAGATGGGCTGCGGCATGGGCGGCGGCGGCGCGATACTGTTCTAGCCCGCTGACGCCGTGCCAATCGTCGTAGGCATCGGCCAGATGAACGGTCCAGTTCTCGATGAACGGCCGTCCGCCGTCGCGCGCCTCGTAGTCGGTCGAGGTGGGGCGCAGAAAAAAGTCGCGCCCCCACAGCGCGCGCAGGTACATGCCGATGCGCCGCTGCACGTCGACCAGCAGCGTGCCCTTGCGTTCCTGCTGCAGCACCGAAACGGCGTCGGGGCTGGCCAGCGAGAAATAGCGCTCCTGCGCGGCGAAGTCGACGCGATGCGCCTCGGCGCCCCACAGCGCCCAGCGCCGCAGCCCGCCGAGCGTCAGTTGCCCGAGCAGCACTTCGAGTTGTTCGAGCATCGGGCGCACGCCGCGCGGCGCCTGCGCCAGCAACTGATTGAGGAAGGCGAGGTAGGCGCGAAACAGTTCCGCGTCGCCCAGCCGGCGGGCCGCCACCGGCGCGGTTGCCAGCATCAGCGCGATGACGGCACCGCTGGTTTTCGAGGCCATGCCCAGCGCAGCCTGAATCAGGTCGACCAGCGCGTCCTCGCCGATCTCGCGCGCCACGCCCGGCGCTTCCTGGATGAAGTTGGCCACCGGTTCCGGGCCGCGGCCGAGCGACTGCAGGGCTTGTGCGCCTCGCAGGTAGCTTTCCAGACCGTTGCGCGACAGTACGCGCGCCGCCTCGTTCCACGACGCACGCAGCAAGTTCTTCGCATGCGATCCGAGATCGGTGTGCAGGTCGGCGTAGTCGTCGAGGTTCATGTTCCCGAGTCAGTGGTGACGGGGTTATGGTTGGCGCGGGCGGGCCGGCTTGCGGTTTTCGTCGGTCGCCGTTCGTCGTCAGTCAGAAGTAGGTGGTCACCGCGGCATCGAGTGCATCGCGCATATCGGGATCGTCGGTGATCGGCCGTACCAGCGCCACACGACAGGCGGTGACGGGCGCGACATCGCGCCGGATAAGGTTGCCGGCATGGATCAGCATGCGGGTCGAGATACCCTCGTCGAGGCCGTGCCCCTTCAGGTTGCGCGCGCGTTCGGCAATCGACACCAGTTTGTCGGCAATCTGCGGCGCGACGCCGGCCTCGTGGGCGACGATTTCGCATTCGACCGCATGTTCCGGGTAACCGAAGTCGAGCGCGGCAAAGCGCTGTTTGGTCGATTGCTTGAGATCCTTCAACAGCGACTGGTAGCCGGGGTTGTACGAGATCACCAGTTGAAAATCGGCGTGCGCCTGGAGCAACTCACCCTTCTTGTCCAGCGGCAGCACGCGCCGGGTGTCGGTCAGCGGATGGATGACCACGGTGGTGTCTTGGCGCGCCTCGACCACCTCGTCGAGATAGCATATCGCGCCGTGGCGCGCGGCCAGGGCCAGCGGCCCGTCCTGCCAGCGGGTGCCGCTGGCATCGAGCAGATAGCGCCCGACCAGATCCGAGGCCGTCATGTCCTCATTGCAGGCCACGGTGATCAGCGGCCGGCCGAGACGCCAGGCCATATGTTCGATGAAGCGTGTCTTGCCGCAGCCGGTTGGTCCCTTCAACATCATCGGCATGCGTGCGGCATAGGCAGCGTCGAACAGCGCGACCTCGTCGGCCAGCGCGCGGTAGTAGGGTTCGCGCTCGATCCGGTATTGCGCGAGCGTGTCGGGGAGGTTGGCTTTGGCCATCTGCATCACGTTCACTCCGCTGTAGGGCGTCACCGGAAGAGCCGGAGACAGTTTTCGCTACCGTTGCCCGGCCGCGCCGAAGCCGGAAAAAAGGCCCACCCTTTGGGGGGGTGGGACCAAGGATGATCAGTGCGGCCGCCCACGGCGCGCCTCGGGCGCTCATTCGGCAGCGGCAGTTACACGGTTTTGCCGCGATAAATCACCATGGAGGCACCCTGACTCTGTTTGAAGTTGTCGTAGCCGATCAGGCGCACATGGTGGTCGGGGTTGGCCTTGTGGCAGGCCTCGGCCTCGGCAAGGATGCGCGTGACATCGCTTTCGCCGAACAGCGGCAGCTTCCACATGTACCAGAAGTGGTCGAAGGCGTTCTGCGGTTCCGTGTGCTCGACGGCCGGATTCCAGCCCCGTTTTACGATGTAGTCGACCTGGGCGCGAATCTGCTCGGTGGTCATGGCCGGCAGATAGGAAAAAGTCTCGAACTTGCGGCTCGCCGGATCGGACAGCCGCGAATGGTAGTCCTGCATTTCGCTCATTGTTGCTCCTTCGTCGCAGTGAGGGGTGCCGGGCAAGGGGTGCGGCGCAGGGGGTGACGCCCCCTTCGCCTCACGCCTCGCCGCATCGCGCTATCGGTGCGCCACGTCCAGCTTGTCCACGGTGTCGAATTCGAACTTGATCTCTTTCCAGGTTTCCATCGCCACCTTGAGTTCGGGGCTGGATTGCGCGGCCTTGCTCAGCACCGCCTTGCCTTCCTTCTCGATCGGCACGCCCTGGTTGCGCGCTTCGACGCAGGCTTCCAGCGCCACCCGGTTGGCCGCCGCACCGGCCGCGTTGCCCCATGGATGGCCGAGCGTGCCGCCGCCGAACTGCAGCACCGCGTCGTCGCCGAAAATGTTCACCAGTGCGGGCATGTGCCAGACATGGATGCCGCCCGAGGCGACCGCGAATACGCCGGGCATCGAACCCCAGTCCTGATCGAAGAAGATCCCGCGGCTGCGGTCTTCCTTGATGTAACGCTCGCGCAGCAGGTCTATCCAGCCCAGCGTCGAGGCGCGGTCGCCTTCGAGCTTGCCGACCACCGTCCCGGTGTGCAGGTGATCGCCGCCCGACAAGCGCAGAATCTTGGTAAGCACACGGAAGTGGATGCCGTGGGTCGGGTTGCGGTCGAGCACGGCGTGCATGGCGCGGTGGATGTGCAGCAGCATGCCGTTGTCGCGGCACCAGTTGGCCAGGCCCGTGTTGGCGCAGAAGCCGCCGGTGATGTAGTCGTGCATGATGATCGGCGCGCCGATTTCCTTGGCGTACTCGGCGCGCTTGTACATCTCTTCCGGGGTCGGCGCCGTCACGTTCAGGTAATGGCCCTTGCGTTCGCCGGTTTCCTTCTCCGCCTTGTGAATCGCGTCCATCACGAAGTCGAAGCGCTGGCGCCAGCGCATGAAGGGCTGCGAATTGACGTTCTCGTCGTCCTTGGTGAAGTCGAGACCGCCGCGCAGACACTCGTACACGGCGCGGCCGTAGTTCTTGGCCGACAGGCCGAGCTTGGGCTTGATGGTGCAGCCGAGCAGCGGACGGCCGTACTTGTTCATGATGTCGCGCTCGACCTGGATGCCGTGCGGCGGGCCGCCGCAGGTCATCACGTAGGCGATCGGGAAGCGCACGTCCTCCAGGCGCAGGTGACGAATCGCCTTGAAGCCGAACACGTTGCCGACCAGCGAGGTAAACACGTTGACCACCGAGCCTTCCTCGAACAGGTCGATCGGGTAGGCGATGAAAGCGTAGAAGCAGCTGTCGTCGCCGGGCACGTCCTCAATGCGGTAGGCGCGGCCCTTGTAGTAGTCGAGATCGGTGAGCAGGTCGGTCCACACCGTGGTCCAGGTGCCGGTGGAAGACTCTGCAGCCACGGCGGCGGCGGCTTCCTCGCGATCGACGCCGGGCTGCGGCGTGATCTTGAAGCAGGCGAGGATATCGGTGTCCTTCACCGAGTAGTTGGGTTCCCAGTACGTGTTGCGGTACTCCTTAACCCCAGCGTTGTAGGTCTTGACGGCCATCGTGCACTCCTTTGGTGTGAGTCCGTGATGATTGGCACTGTATCAGTGCAAAACTATAATCTACAGTCAAATGTTTTGATGCTTACGATAAGATCGCTCTTATGAGTACGGAGGTCATTTCCGCGGAGGCGGCATGCTGAACATCACGTTCCGGCAGTTGAAGATTTTCGAGTCTGTGTCGCGTCACCTCTCCTTCTCGCGTGCGGCGGAAGAGCTCCACCTCACCCAGCCTGCCGTCTCGATGCAGGTGCGCTCGCTCGAAGAGGCGGCCGGCGTGCCGCTGACCGAACAGGTTGGCAAGCGCATCCACCTCACCGCGGCCGGTGACGAGATGGCCGGACACGCCCGGCGCATGGCGCAGTTGTTGCGCGAACTCGAGGAAACCATGGTGCAGTTGCGCGGCGCGCGCGGCGGACGCATCGTCATCGGCATCGTCTCCACCGCCAAGTACTTTGCGCCGCGCATGCTGGCGGCGTTTCGCCGCAACCACCCGCAGGTGGAATTGCGCATCGAGGTGCACAATCGCGAACGGGTGGTGGAACTGCTCGGCGACAACCGCATCGACGTCGCGATCATGGGCCGGCCGCCGCAGGCCTACGAGACCGTCTCCGAGGCCTTTGCCGACCATCCGCTGATCTTCGTCGCCGAGCCCGAGCATCCGCTGGTCGGTCGCGAACGCATCGAACCCAAGGAACTGGCCGGCGAAGCCTTCCTCATTCGCGAGTCGGGTTCCGGCACACGCACCACGATGGAAGACTATCTGCGACAACACGGCATCAAGCCGCGCTCGGCATTCGAGATGTCCAGCAACGAAACCATCAAGCAGGCAGTGATGGCGGGTATGGGTATCGCGTTCATTTCGGCGCATACCTGCGGGCTCGAACTTCAGGCGCAACGGCTCATGCCGCTGGCAGTTACCGGGACGCCGGTTCTCCGCCAGTGGTTCGTCGTCCGCCGCGCCGAAAAGCGCGTGCTCCCGGCCCTCAACGACTTCATCAACTTTCTGCGCGACGAGGGCGCCCAGCACATCCAGGCGCATATCGGGGTAATACCGCCGGTGGTCGGTGCGCCGCGACGCGAACGGCCGCAGAAAGGCCTCGCTACGCAGTAAGCGCCGCCGGCTGCTGGCGCAGCCAATCGACCCAGGCGCGAAAAGCCCGTGGATCGCCGGCGCCGACCACTGCGCGGCGCCAGAGGTCCGCCTGGTCGAAGTCGTCATGATCCGGTGTGCACATCGAGCCGCCCGACTCTTCCAGGATCAGCCGGCCGGCGGCGTAATCCCACAGCATCTGCCCGCCGTGCAAGTAAAGGTCGAGCCGCCCGGCGGCAACGAAACACCATTCGATCGCGCTGCTGCCGAAGTTGCGCTGCGAGTAATACGGCGGGCAGGTTGCCAGGCGGTCGGCCAGCGGCTTCGGTACGCGCTTGAAATCGACGCCGGCCACGCAGTCGGCCAGGGCGGCGGTCGGCCGGCGCAGCGGCAGAGACATGCCGTTCATGTAAGAACCCTGACCGCGCTCGGCATAGAATGCCTCGTCTGCCGCCGGATTGTAGACGCAGGCGATCTGCGGCTGCGCACCGCGGTAAAAGGCCACCGAGGTGCCGAAAAACGGAACGCCGTTGATGAAATTGGTTGTGCCGTCGATCGGGTCGATGATCCACAATCCGTCCGCGCCCTGTCGCCACAGCGATCTCTGCTCGGGCTCGGTCATTTCCTCGCCGAGTACCGGGCAGTCGATGATCTGCGGCAAGTGTTGCGCGAGCCACTTTTGCGCGGCGATGTCTACTTCGGTCAACAGGCTGCCGTCCGCCTTGCGCTCGCGCAGTGCCGTCATGTGGCGCGGCATGATGACTTCCCGACCCAGCGCCCGCAGACGCTCGACGAGCGCAAGACAATGCACGGAAACATGCGCAACGGCCGGCAGGTTCATCTCACGACTCGCGCCACTTGATCGAGCAGCCGATCGACGCCGTCTGCTGGCGTGGACCGTGCCCGTTGCGCGCGACCTGCAGCATTGCCTCGAACAGTTCGCGCGGCGAGCCTTCGGGTGCCGCTTCCTTGCGCGAGGCATCGAGCCGTCCGCGATACTGCAGTTCGAGGTTGGCGTTGAAACCGAAGAAATCGGGCGTGCACACGGCGCCATAGGCGCGGGCCACCGCCTGCGTATCGTCGATGACATACGGAAACGGGAAGCCGTTCTCCGTCGCGACGCGCCGCATGTTGTCGAACGAATCCTCCGGATAGTCGGTCGGGTCGTTCGACATGACGGCGATCGAGCCGATGCCGTGCGCGGCCAGTTCGCGCGCGTCGCGGACGATGCGCGGCACAATCGCCTTGACATAGGGGCAGTGGTTGCAGATGAACATCACCAGCAGGCCATTGCTGCCACGGGCGCTTTCCGGCGAGTGGCGTTTGCCATCGATCCCCAGCAGGTCGAAGAGGGGAGGACGCCAGCCGAACTCGCAGACCGGGGGATTGAGGCTGACCATGTGCGCGCTCGTTGCCGAAATCGGGGTTGTCGGATAATAGCACCATGATTCCGCGCTTCTTTTGCAGCCAGCCGATGAAGGTCGGTGCCACTATGGAACTGCCGCAGGAGGCCGCCCACCACGCCCTGCGGGTGTTGCGCCTGCGCCAGGGTGCCGCCATCGTGCTGTTCGACGGCACGGGCGGCGAATACCGCGCCAGCCTGCTCGATGAGGGTCGCCGCGCGCGGGCGCGCATCGAGGCGTTCGATCCGATCGAGCGCGAATCGCCGCTTGCCGTGACGCTGGCGCAGGCGCTGCCTTCCGGCGACAAAATGGACTGGATCATCGAGAAGGCGGTGGAACTGGGCGTCAGCGCGATCGTGCCGCTGCTCGCCGAGCGCAGCGTGGTGCGGCTTGCCGGCGAGCGGGCGGCCAAACGGGTGGCGCACCTGAATGCCGTGGCGCGCGCGGCTTGCGAACAATGCGGACGCAACCGCGTTCCTGCCGTCGACGCTATCGTCCCCTTGGGCGCGTTTCTCGCGGCCGGTGTTGCCGAAGGCGCGCAACGCCTGGTGCTGTCGCCGGGCGGCACACGGAATCTCGCCGCGTTGGCACAGCCGGCGCACGGCATCGTCCTGCTGGCGGGGCCGGAAGGCGGCTGGTCGGATTCCGAAATGGCGGCGTTGCGCGCTTGCGGCTGGAGCGAGCTGACGCTGGGTCCCCGCATCCTGCGCAGCGAGACTGCCGGGCCGGCGGCATTGGCGGCGCTGCAGGCCCGCTGGGGAGATTTCTGAGGAGCCGCGCGCGACGCGTGCCTTGCCGCAGTTTGCGCCGTGTCGTCGGCGCCACCCGCCCACGGTGCCCACATCTGGCGCCAGCGCACGCGTCGGATCGGGTAGCATTTCCACATTTCGACTTCTCCGCAGACGCGGCAACCGGGACACGCGCAAAGGGGCGCAGCGAACCGTTCATGGAATCAACCCGCATATTCGTCTCCTGGGTGCGCAGCGCCGCGCCCTACATCCATGCCTTTCGCGGGCGCACCTTTGTCGTCGCCTTTGCCGGCGAGGTGGCGGCCGGGCCGGCGGCACAGGCGCTGGCGCACGACATCAACCTGCTCGCGGCGCTCGGCATCCGGCTGGTACTGATCCACGGTGCGCGCCCGCAGATCGACGAGGAAATGGCCAGCCGCGGGCTGACCCCGCGCTACCACCAGGGCCTGCGGGTGACCGACGCCGATGCGCTCGAGTGCGTGAAGGCCGCCATGGGGGTGACGCGGCTGGAGATCGAGGCGCTGCTCTCGCAGGGCTTGCCGAACACGCCGATGGCGGGCGCCTATGTGCGCGTCACCGGCGGCAATTTCATTACCGCCAAGCCGGTCGGCGTGGTCGATGGCGTCGACTTCCAGTACACCGGCGCGGTGCGCCGGGTCATCGCCGAAGAGATTCGCGCCGACCTCGAGCAGGAGAACGTGGTGCTGATCTCGCCGATGGGTTTTTCGCCCTCGGGCGAGATTTTCAATCTCGGCATGGAGGAAGTCGCGGCGCAGGTGGCGATGGCGCTGAAGGCGGAAAAGCTGGTGTTCCTTTGCGACGTGCCGGGCATCACCGACGGCCGCGGCCGGCTGCAGACGGCGGTGACGGCCGACGAAGTCGAGAAACTGCTCGGCGGCCGGCGCAAGTTGTCCGAGGATCTCGGGCTTTACCTGCCGTGGGCGGTCAAGGCGGTGCGTGGCGGCGTCAATCGCGTGCACCTGATCAGCGAGGCGCTCGACGGCGCCCTGCTGCTCGAGTTCTTTACGCGCGAGGGCGTGGGCAGCGTGATTACGCGCGATGCGCTGGCGCGGGTGCGCCAGGCCACGGTGGAAGATGTCGGCGCGATCATCGGCGTGATCACGCCGCTCGAAGCAGACGGTACGCTGGTGCCGCGCGGGCGCGAGCGCCTGGAGATGGAGATCGAGCGCTTCTCGGTACTCGAGGTCGATGACGTGATCATCGGTTGCGCGGCGCTCTATCCGTTTTCCAACGACCGCGCCGGCGAACTCGCCTGTCTCGCAGTAATGCCCGAGTACCGGCGCGCAGGCTATGGCGAAGCGCTGCTGCACCATATCGAGCTGCGCGCGCGCAAGGGCAAACTGCAGGAGCTGTTCGTGCTGACCACACGCACCGCCCACTGGTTCGTCGAACGCGGTTTTGTCGAGGCGGCCATCGATTCGCTGCCGCGGCGCCGGCGCGAACTGTACAACCTGCAGCGCCGCTCGAAAGTCTTCATCAAACCGCTGGCCGTGGAGCACGCATGAGACCGCCAAGGCAGGTGCGAGGGCAAACCGTGCCGTCCCGCTCGGCCGGGATGCCGTGGTAGCCCGGCCGTTGCTGAAACTCACGCGGACGCTCGGGTTTCACTTTGCCAGCCTGGTCGCGGCGGTGATCGCAGCGATCGTTGCCTTGCTCACCGCGAACAGCGTGCGGCTGCTCAATGACAATCTGATCGGGCATGAGAACGAGCGGATCGCCGATGTGCGGCTGCTGCTCAACGCCGCGCTGGCCACTGAACTTGCCGCCAACAGGATCGAACCGGTATTGCAGTCGCTGCGGGCGATCCGCCGCGACGGCGAGATCCTCTATTTCGCCCTGCTCGACCCCGATCAGCGTGTCCTTGCGCTCGAAGGCTGGCCGCCGGCAACGCCGTTGCCGCCGCGCATCGATCGGCTCGATGCCGTTCCCGCTGGCGACAGGTCGATCGATACCTTCGCCCCGCTGACCGACGGCGGGCGCGTCCTGGGCTACGTGGTGTTCGGCCTGCCCTCTGAGCGGCTGCACGCGGCGCAACAGCAGATGCTGTGGCAGAGCGTCGCCATCGGTCTGATCGCGATCGGGGCGGCGGCGCTGGCCACGTGGCTCGTCAGCAAGCTGGTGACGCGCGAGTTGCGAGCGCTGCATCAGGCGGCGACTGCGGTCGGCAAGGGCGATATCGGCACCCGGCTGGCGGTGCGCCGCCTTGACGAAATAGGCGATCTGACGCTGGCTTTCAATCGCATGACCCAGGCGCTGGGCGATCGCATGCAGGCGCTGACGAAAAGCGAGGCGCGATTCCATGCGATTGCCGACTACACCTACGGCGTCGAAGCCTGGTTCAACCCGGGCGGCCGACTGATCTGGATCAACCGCTCGGTCGAACGGGTCACCGGCTACACCGCGGTCGAATGCGTGCTTGCCGCCGATCTCGTGGAACTGCTGGTTCATCCGCAGGATCGCCGGGCGGCACAGGAAGCCATTGTCGGCGCCCTGCAGGGCCAGGCGGCGCAGAATTTCGAGCTGCGGCTGCAGCGCAAGGATGGCAGCGTGATATGGGCTGCGCTCAACTGGCAGCCGATACTCGGCCCCGACGGCGAGAACCTCGGCCTGCGGGTATCGGGCGACGACGTTTCGTCGCGCAAGCAGGCGGAGATCACGCTGCTCAACACGGTGGTCGAACTGCGCCGGGAACAGGCGCTGAAGGAGTACTACTTCAAACGCAGCGACGAGGAGCGGTTCCGTCTTGCCGCGCTGCTCGACGTGCTGAGGCTGGGCATCCTGTTCGTCGGCAAGGACAACCGGATTGGCTACACCAACCGCGCCTACCGCCGGATGTGGGGGTTCTCCGAGAACGACGAACTGGGCGGCATGAGGGACAGCGTGCTGCTCGATCGCAAGGAAGGCATTCTGGTCGACGGCCCGGCATATCGTCGTCATGTCGAGGAAGTCTCCAGGTCCGATGACGTTTGCGCCCCGTTCGAGATGGAATTGCGCGATGGCCGGCTGCTTTCCGGCGTATCCGCGGCGGTGTCCGGTCCGTCGCCGGCGGTGCGCATCGGAAGAATCTGGATATTCGAGGACATCACCGAACAAAGACGGGTGGCCGAGCAACTGGTCCACCTGGCCGAGCGCGATCCGCTGACCGGTTTGTACAATCGCCGGCGCTTCCACGAAGAACTCGAGCGCAACATCGTCGAGGCCGCGCGCCGGCATACCGAACTCGGTGTGCTGATGATGGATCTCGATGGCTTCAAGCCGATCAACGACGAGTTCGGCCACCATGCCGGCGACGAGGTGCTGGTGACGATCTCCCGCGAGGTCGGCGGCATCGTCCGCCGCAACGAAATGTTCTTCCGTCTCGGCGGAGACGAATTCGCGGTGCTGATGCCCGAAGCCTCGGAATTCGAGATGGTCGGCCTGGCGCGGCGTGTGGCCAACCGGATCGGCGAACTGCGCTTCAGCTTCGGCGGCGGGCAGGTTTGCCGGCTTACCGCGAGCATCGGGATCGCGCTCTATCCGGTTCATGCGCACGACGGCGAACAACTGGTTGCCCATGCCGACAGCGCGATGTATCAGGCCAAGGCAGCGGGCAAGAACCACTGGCGCATCTATCGCGATCCGCCGTGCGCCTGAAGCGCGCCCGGATCGGTTCGGTCTGGCGATACTTCCGCTAGAATCGGCAGGTGATCTGCGGCCGGGCCGCAGCCGGCAAACACGACGCAGGAGAACTCAAGTGGCGCGCATGGTCAATTGCATCAAACTCGGGCGCGAGGCAGAAGGCCTCGATTTCCCGACCTACCCGGGCGAACTGGGCAAGCGGATCTTCGAGAACGTCTCGAAAGAAGCGTGGCAGCAGTGGATCAGGCACCAGACGATGCTGGTCAACGAGAACCGCCTCAATCTCGCCGATGCGCGGGCGCGCAAATATCTCGCCGAACAGATGGAGAAGCATTTTTTCGGCAACGGCGCCGACGGCGTGCAGGGTTTCGTGGCGCCCAAGGTCTAGCCGCAACGGCAGGCAGAAACGCGAACGGGGCGCGCGCGCCCCGTCTCGACCGGCGATTGACGGGCGCTTCAGGTCGACGCCTCGCGCACGATCTCATCAACGCCGGTGTGGCGCACGTCGCGCCCCTTGACCAGATAGATCACATATTCCGAGATGTTCTTGGCGTGATCGCCGATCCGTTCGATGGACTTGGCGATGAACAGGATCTCGATCGAACTCGAGATCGTCCGCGGGTCTTCCATCATGAAAGTGATCAACTGGCGCATGATCGACTTGAATTCGCGGTCGACGTTGGCATCCTCGCGCACCACCTCGGCTGCGGCATGCGGGTCGAGTCTGGCGAAGGCATCCAGCGCCTTGTGCAGCATGTTCGCGGCGGGTTCGGCTGCATGGCGCAGTTCGACGCGCGGCACGAAGCCGGCATCCGCTTCATGGATGCGCTTGGCCATCTTGGCGATCTTCTTGGCCTCGTCGCCGACGCGTTCGAGGTCGGTGATGGTCTTGATCACCGTCATGATCGTGCGCAGGTCGTTCGCTGCCGGCTGGCGCCGCGCGATGATGTGGCTGCAGGCCTCGTCGAGATCGACTTCCAGCAGGTTGACCTTGTTGTCGTTGGCGATGACCTGGTCGATCTCGAAAATCTCGCCGCTGGCCAGGCCGGCCATGGCGCGGGCGACCTGCTGTTCGACCAGCCCGCCCATTTGCAGCACCTTGGTGCGGATAGTCTCAAGTTCGATGTCGAACTGCTTGAAGGTGTGTTCGGCCATTTCCATTCCTCGATCCCCGGGGTTCGGCCCAACAGGCTAGCAGCCGGAGATGACAGATTTATTGCGGTCGTTGAAGCGTCGTCACGCCGTCCGGGCCGCCGATCAGCGCCACATCGGCGCCGCGGCGGGCAAACAGTCCGTTTGTGACCACGCCGACGATGTTGTTGAGGCGTGCTTCCAGTTCTGCCGGCTGCTCGATGCGCAGGCCGTGAATGTCGAGGATCTGGTTGCCGTTGTCGGTAACGAAGCGCCCGCGCAGCCGCGGGTCGCAGCCCATCGCCCGCAGTTCCCGTTCGACATGGCCGCGCGCCATCGGAATCACTTCGACCGGCAGCGGAAAGCGGCCCAGCGTGTCGACCCGCTTCGAGGCATCGGCGATGCAGACAAACTTCCTCGCCACTGCGGCGACGATCTTCTCGCGCGTGAGCGCGCCGCCGCCGCCCTTGATCATCGACATGCCGGCATCGATCTCGTCTGCGCCATCCACATAAACCGGCAGTTCGCTCACCTCATTGAGATCGACCACTGCGATGCCGTGACGCCGCAACCGCGCCGCGGTGGCTTCGGAACTCGCCACCGCACCGCGGATCAGTCCCTTCGCCGCGCCCAGTTCGTCGATGAAGAAATTGGCCGTCGAGCCGGTGCCCACGCCGATCACCGCGCCGGCCGGCACATATTCAATGGCAGCGCGGGCGACTGCCTGCTTGAGTTCGTCCTGCGTCATGGTTGGCGTGGGGCGGATAAGCCGGATACAGCGGGGAAGTGTGACACCAATTGTAACCTGTCGTTCCGCGGCGGCGCCGGCGCTGCGCATTGCCTCGCTGTCCGGTAAGGCGAATAATCAGGCCGTTGTGAACCCCTACAAGGAGTACGAAATGGGTCTGTTGGACGGAATCGCGGGACAGGTGCTGGGCAGCATGCTCGGCGGCGGCAATCAGGGTGCCCAGGGCGGCGCCGGCGCGGGGCAGCTGATTCAGGTGGTGATGAACATGCTGCAGAACCAGCAGGGCGGCCTCGGCGGGCTGCTGCAGCAATTCCAGAATGCGGGGCTGGGCGATCAGGCCGCCTCGTGGGTCGGCACCGGCCAGAACATGCCGGTCAACGGCGACCAGGTCACCTCGGCACTCGGCTCGGGCACGTTGAGCGACATCGCCAGTCAGCTCGGCATGTCGCAGGGGCAGGCCTCGGGCGCGCTGGCCGGCATCCTGCCGCAACTGATCGACCAGCTCACGCCGCACGGCCAGGTGACCGAACAGCACAACTCGCTCGACGGACTGGCCGCACTGGCGGGCAAACTGCTGCGCTAGATTCCTGATTCTGGCTGGGTAACGTGAAGGGCGCCGATGGCGCCCTTCACGTTTTTGGCGGTCCGGCCGACCGGCCCGCACGCGACGGCGCCAGCTATCGATCGCCCCGGAAGCCGCGCCAAATGGCGCTCCCGGGCATGGCATCGCCAGAAGCGCCGTGGATAGGCGCTGTCAGCCGTGCCTGCCTGCAGAGCGCCATTCCATGCGGGTTGCAGGGCAGTCCGTTTGGGCCATCGGAACTGTTTGCGGCAAAAAGCCGGCGCCCGGCGGAACTGTCATGGCGGCGACGCCGCTACTTCTTCCTCATCGGCGGCAAATCCGTGCATACGCCCTCGAACACTTCGGCGGCCATGCCGAGCGATTCGCCCAGGGTCGGGTGCGGGTGGATGGTTTTGCCGATGTCTACCGCGTCGCAGCCCATCTCGATCGCCAGTGCGGCCTCGCCGATCATGTCGCCGGCGTTGGGGCCGACGATGCCGGCGCCGACGATGCGGTGCGTCTCTTCGCTGAAGATCAGCTTGGTGAAACCGTAGTCGCAGCCGTTGGCGATCGCGCGTCCGCTGGCGGCCCAGGGAAACTTGCCGACGCCGACCTTGATGCCCTGCTTCTTCGCGTCTTCTTCCGTCAGGCCCACCCACGCCACTTCCGGATCGGTGTAGGCCACGCCCGGAATCACGCTGGCATCGAAGCTCGATTTGTGCCCGGCGGCGGCTTCTGCCGCGACGTGGGCCTCGTGCACCGCCTTGTGCGCCAGCATCGGGTTGCCGATGATGTCGCCGATGGCGTAGATGTGCGGCACATTGGTGCGCATCTGCTTGTCGACCACCGGGATGAAGCCGCGATCGGTCACCGTCACGCCCGCTTTCTCGGCGCCAATCTTCTTGCCGTTGGGCGTGCGTCCGGCCGATTGCAGGATCATGTCATAGCGCTGCGCATCCGCCGGCGCGTTGTCGCCCTCGAACCTGACCCACAGCCCGTCGGGCCTGGCTTCCACCGCCACGGTTTTCGTCTTGAGCATGATCTTGTCGAAGCGGTGGGCATTCTGCTTTTCCCACACCTTGACCAGGTCGCGGTCGGGGCCTTGCATCAGCGCATCGAGCATTTCGACCACTTCGATGCGCGCGCCGAGCGTCGAGTACACCGTAGCCATCTCGAGCCCGATGATGCCGCCGCCGATCACCAGCATGCGTGCGGGCACCTGGCGCAGTTGCAGCGCACCGGTGGAATCGACGATGCGCGGGTCGTCCGGGATGAACGGCAGGTGCACCGGCATGCTGCCGGCGGCGATGATGCATTTGGCGAATTTCACCACCTTCTTCTCGCCGGTCTTGTCCTGGCCCTCGCCGGTTGTGAGTTCGACTTCGACGTGGTTGGCGTCGAGGAAATGGCCGTAGCCGCGCACCGTTTCGACCTTGCGTGCCTTGGCCATGCCGGCCAGTCCCGTGGTCAGCTTGCCGACCACCTTGTCCTTGTGCGTGCGCAACTTGTCGATGTCGACGCTCGGCTTGGCGAACGCGACGCCGAGCGCAGCGAAGTGCGATGCCTCGTCCATTACCGCGGTGACGTGCAGCAGGGCCTTGGACGGAATGCAGCCGACATTGAGGCAGGTGCCGCCGAGTGTCGCGTAGCGCTCGACCAGCACGGTCTTCATGCCGAGGTCGGCGCTGCGGAAGGCCGCCGAGTAGCCGCCGGGGCCGGCGCCGAGCACCAGCATTTCGCATTCGAAGTCGGCCTTGCCAGTGTAGCTGCCGGCTGCAGCGGGGGCGGCTGCAAGCGGCGTGGATGCTGGCACCTGGGCCGGTGCAGGCTGTGAGGCAGGCGTGGCGCGCGTTTCCGCGCTGCCAGCCTCGAGAAGCAATACCAGCGTGCCTTGCGAGACCTTGTCGCCGATCTTGACCCTGAGTTCCTTGACGATGCCGCCAGCGGGCGAGGGCACGTCCATGGTCGCCTTGTCGGATTCGAGCGTGACCAGCGAATCCTCGGCCTTCACCGTGTCGCCCGGCTTGACCATCACCTCGATCACCGGCACGTCCTTGAAATCGCCGATGTCGGGAACCTTCACTTCAACGATCTGGCTCATTGTTTGTCCTTGATGAGTTTGACGGCGTGGGTGACGATCGGGCCGCTCGATGCGGTGTCGAATTCCACCCCGGCCGCCACGCCGATCTCGGCGATCTGCGCGGCGGATTTGCTGCGGTCATAGGCGACGAACATCGCGCCGAGGGCGAAGTTGCGACCCGAGCCGACCGCCCAGAAGCGGTCGTAGGCAAACACCTCGCGATACGAATACACGCCGTAGATGCCGGTGGAATTGGCGATCAGGGCGGTGATCTGCGACGACTCGTAGGGGTCGTCCTCATCCTCTTTCGGGTTGAGGAAGGCCTGTTCCTTCAACATCGGGTGCAACAGGCGAAAGGTCTCGAACACCTCGCCGCGCGAGCCGAGCCGCACATGATCCAGCTTGGCCAGCAGGTGGGCGAGCACCAGGTGATGCGCCGAACTGCCGCACACCCCGATCCACGAATCGCCGACATGCAGAATCTTGTCGTGCTCGGACTTGTAGTGCGATGCGAGACGGGTATCGCCGAAGGTGGTCAGCGACTCCGTGGCAATCGCGACCTGGCCGTTCTTCTTGACGACGGTGATCGTGGTCATGGGTCGGTGGGGCGAGCGGGGCGAGGGGCGAGGCGTGAGGTGTGGCTCAGCGCGCGCAGCGCGCCGGTATTCTGCCCTTCACGCTTGGCCTCTCGCCCCTGTCCCCCTCAAAGCATGATCCGCCGCATGTCGCCCAGCAAGCGCCGGACATACACATTGAAGTGCGTCGCCATCGCACCGTCGATCACGCGGTGATCCGCGGTCAGCGACAGCGGCAGGATCAGCCGCGGCACGAAGGCCTTGCCGTCCCACACCGGCTTCATCGCGCTCTTGTTCACGCCGAGGATCGCCACTTCCGGCGCATTGATGATCGGCGAGAAATGGGTGCCGCCGATGCCACCGAGGCTGGAAATCGTGAAGCATGCACCCTGCATCTCGGCCGGGCCGAGCTTGCCTTCGCGCCCCTTCCTCGCCAGTTCGCCGGTTTCCGCGGCGATCTCGAACACGCCTTTCTGGTCGGCGTTTTTCACCACCGGTACCACCAGTCCGTTGGGCGTGTCGGCGGCGAAGGCGATGTGGAAGTACTTCTTATAGACCAGAGTCATTTCACCGCCACTCGTGTCGATGCTGGCGTTGAACTCGGGAAACTTCTGCAGCGCCTTGACGCAGGCCTTGATCAGGAAGGCGAGCATGGTGAGCTTTTGGCCTGACTTCTCGTTCTCCTTGTTCACCTGCAGGCGGAACGCTTCGAGATCGGTGATGTCGGCATCTTCGTGATAGGTCACCGCCGGAACCATCACCCAGTTGCGGGCGAGGTTCTGTCCCGAGATCTTCTTGATGCGCGACAGCGGCTTGGTTTCGATCGCGCCGAACTTGGCGAAATCGACCTTCGGCCACGGCAACAGATCGAGACCGCCGCCGAGCGAGGCGCCGGCAGTCGCCGTCGCACCGCCAGCCGCCTGCGCCATCACGCCCTTGACGTAGTTCTGCACATCCTCATGGCGGATGCGGCCCTTCGGCCCCCTGCCGGCGACCTTCGAGAGATCGACGCCGAGTTCGCGGGCGAACTTGCGCACCGACGGGCTGGCGTGGGCCTTGCCGGCAGGCGCGGTGGCGACCGGCGCCGGGGTCGACGATGACGTTGCTGCCGCTGCCGCGGCTTCGGCTGCAGCGGGCGCAGCCGCCGGTGAAGCAGCGGTCGCGGCGACCGCGGCGCCGGTCGCGGCGAGCGTGATGATCAGGCTGCCTTGCGAGACCTTGTCGCCGAGCTTCACCGCGATCGCCTGCACCACACCGGCGATCGGGGCCGGCACGTCCATCGTCGCCTTGTCGGATTCGAGCGTGACCAGGGCGTCTTCCGCCTTCACGGCATCGCCGACCTTGACCATGATCTCGATCACCGGCACGTCCTTGAAGTCGCCGATGTCGGGCACTTTCACTTCCGTCAGGGGTGAAGGGGTGGCGGCAATTGGCGAGGGGGAAGGCGCGCTGGCGGGCTTTGACGCCTCACCCCTCACTGTCGCTCCTTCACTGCTCGACGCGCCAGCGTCGAGCACCAGTACCAGCGTGCCTTCGGAAACCTTGTCGCCGATCTTGACCTTCACTTCCTTGACGATGCCGGCGGCGGGCGAGGGCACGTCCATGGTCGCCTTGTCCGATTCGAGGGTGACCAGCGAATCCTCCGCCTTCACCGTGTCGCCGGGCTTGACCATCACCTCGATCACCGGCACGTCCTTGAAGTCGCCGATGTCGGGAACCTTCACTTCGATTGTCTGGCTCATTGTCGTCGTCCCGTCCTCAAACCGTTATCGGATTGGGCTTCGACACGTCGAGGCCGTACTTGCCGATGGCCTCGGCCACTTTTGCCGCGTCGATCTGGCCGTCGTCCGCCAGCGCCTTTAGCGCCGCCACGGTGACCCAGTTGCGATCGACTTCGAAGAAATGGCGCAGTTTCTCGCGGGTGTCCGACCTGCCGAAGCCGTCGGTGCCCAGCACCACGTAGCGGCGCGGCACGAAGGCGCGAATCTGGTCGGCGAACGCCCTGATGTAGTCGGTTGCCGCGATCACCGGGCCGCGGGTGTCCTTCAGGCACTGTTCGACATGCGAGAGCTTCTGCTTGTCGGTCGGGTGCAGCATGTTCCAGCGCGCCGTGGCCTGGCCCTCGCGCGCCAGCTCGGTGAAGCTGGGGCAACTCCACAGGTCGGATTCGACGCCCCAGTCGCGCCGCAACAGTTCGGCGGCGGCCATCGTCTCGCGGAAGATCGTGCCGCTGCCCAGCAACTGCACGCGCGGGCCGTTGCCGGCCGCACCCTTGCGGAACGCGTACATGCCCTTGAGGATGTCGGCCTCGCTGCCGGCCGGCATCTCGGGGTGCTCGTAGTTCTCGTTCATGACGGTCAGGTAGTAATAGACGTCCTGCTGCTCGGCCACCATGCGGCGCAGGCCGTCCTGCACGATCACCGCGATCTCGTAGGAAAACGTCGGGTCGTAGCTGATGCAGTTGGGAATCGCCGCCGACCAGATGTGGCTGTGGCCGTCCTCGTGCTGCAGGCCCTCGCCGTTGAGCGTGGTGCGCCCGGCGGTGCCGCCGACCAGGAAGCCGCGCGCGCGCATGTCGCCGGCCGCCCAGCACAGGTCGCCGGTGCGCTGCAGGCCGAACATCGAATAGAAGATGTATACCGGAATCATCTGCACGCCATGAGTCGAATACGACGTCGCGGCGGCGATCCAGTCGGCCATGGCGCCGGCCTCGTTGATGCCTTCCTGCAGAATCTGGCCGTCCTTGGATTCCCTGTAGAACATCAACTGGTCGTGATCCTGCGGCACGTATTTCTGGCCTTGCTGGTTCCAGATGCCGATCTGGCGGAACAGCCCTTCCATGCCGAAGGTACGCGATTCGTCGGGCACGATCGGCACCACGCGCTTGCCGATCTGCTTGTCCTTGAGCAGGATGTTGAGGATGCGCACGAAGGCCATGGTGGTCGACACTTCGCGCCCCTCGCCGGAGGCCTTGAGCAGCGGCTCGAAGGCCGACAGCGCCGGCACCGGCAGCGCCTCGGCCGTGCGGCGGCGCGTCGGCAGGTAGCCGCCGAGTTCCATGCGTCGCGCGCGCATGTAGTCGAGTTCTTTCGAGTCTTCGGGGAATTTCAGGAATTCGAGCTTTTCGACTTGCTCGTCGTTCAGCGGCAGCTTGAAGCGGTCGCGGAAGCGCTTGAGCGTGTCCAGCGGCATCTTTTTCTGCTGATGGGTGGTGTTCTGCGCCTCGCCCGCAGCGCCCATGCCGTAGCCCTTGATGGTCTTGGCCAGGATGACGGTCGGCTGCCCCTTGTGGTTGACCGCCGCGTGGTAGGCCGCGTACACCTTGAACGGGTCGTGGCCGCCGCGGTTCAGGTTCCAGATGTCATCGTCGGACCAGTCCGCCACCAGCGCCTTCAGTTCCGGCGTGTTGAAGAAGTGTTCGCGCACGTAGGCGCCGTTCTTCGACTTGAAGGTCTGGTATTCGCCGTCGACCGTTTCCATCATCCGCTTCATCAGGATGCCGCTGCGGTCGCGCGCCAGCAGCGAATCCCAGTGGCGGCCCCACACCACCTTGATGACGTTCCAGCCGGCGCCGCGGAATCCCGACTCCAGTTCCTGGATGATCTTGCCGTTGCCGCGCACCGGGCCGTCGAGCCGCTGCAGGTTGCAGTTGATGACGAACACCAGGTTGTCGAGCTTCTCGCGCCCGGCCACCCCGATCGCGCCGAGCGATTCGACCTCGTCGGTTTCGCCGTCGCCGAGGAAAGCCCACACCTTGCGCCCCTCGGTGTGCGCCAGACCGCGGTCGTGCAGGTACTTCATGAAGCGCGCCTGGTAGATGGCCATCAGCGGCCCCAGACCCATCGACACGGTCGGGAACTGCCAGAAGTCGGGCATCAGCCACGGGTGCGGGTAGGACGAGATGCCTTGGCCATCGACTTCCTGGCGGAAGTTGTTCATCTGCTCTTCTGTCAGGCGCCCGAGCAGAAATGCGCGCGCATAGATCCCCGGCACCGAGTGGCCCTGGGCGAAGATCAGGTCGCCGCCGTGCGACTCCGAGGGCGCCCGCCAGAAATGGTTGAAACCGATGTCATAGAGCGTGGCGGCCGAGGCGAAGCTCGCGATATGGCCGCCGACGTTGCTGTCCTTGTTGGCCCGCAGCACCATCGCCACCGCGTTCCAGCGCGTGAACGAGCGGATGGTGTGCTCGATTTCAAATTCGCCCGGCAGCCGCACCTGGCGCTCGACCGGAATGGTGTTGATGTACTGGGTCTCGGCGCTGAACGGAAGGTTCGCCCCGCGCAGGCGCGCCGCCTCGATCAGTTTCTCGATCAGGTAGTGGGCGCGCTCCGGTCCTTCGGCCGCCACCACGGCCTCCAGCGCATCGAGCCATTCCCGGGTTTCCGCGGTGTCGGGGTCGGACTGCAGCAGGACATTGGGTAGTGCGGACATCTGAGTGTCTCCTCGTCAGTGGTAGGGCACAGACCTGCGCGGGGCAAACATGTCCGCTGCCTTGTGGGCAGGGCTCGCATCGCCAACGCAAGCATGGGGGCGCCTTGGGCGCCGCGGTTTTTATAGAGGGTCGGAGCAGCGTACTACGAACCCGGCCCCGGTAGGTGTCGTTGCGCATTATAAAATGTCGTTTTATAGATTGCAATGCCGGGACGACACGGCCGGCCCGGCATTCCCCGGGCGTATGCCCGGAGAACCGCATGGAATGGCGCTCTGCGCGCAACGATGGGCGGAGAAGTCCAATCCATGCGGCTTCCGGCGATGCTGGCAAAGGGAAACTCGACGCCGCCGCGCCCAGCCGTTCAGCGGCGTGCCAGCCGCTTGCGGTCTTCGTCGTAGGCGAACACCACGCGACCGTTGCGCACCTCGCCGATCACCGCCGACTGCGGGTTGTCGATGGCCTCGTGATCGGTGCGCGAGTACGGCCGCTCGTAGCGCGCGATCACGCCCTCCACCGGCAGGCGCAGATTCTCGAGCGCCTCGCGCAGGCGCGGGCCGTCGGTCGACCCGGCCTGGCGCAGCGCGGCCGCCAGCAGCAGCATCGCGTCATAACCCTGGGCGGCCGCCGGCGGAATGGGGATGCGCTCGCCGGCTCCGCTCTTGCGGTAGGCTTCGAGAAACGCCGCATGGCGCGGGTTGGTGGGCTCGGCGATGAAGGTCTGCGGCATCCGCGCGCCCTCGGCGTTGGGGCCGGCGCGGTCGATGAAATTGGCCATCGCCAGGGTCCAGCTGCCGATCAGCGGCACGCGCCAGTTCTGCCGCGCCATCTCGTTGGCGATCTGCGCCAGTTCGGGGCCGATGCCGTAGGTGAGCACCGCTTCGACCGCGGCACCGCGCGCCCGCCCGACCTGCGCCGAGAGGTCGACGTCGCCGACATTGAAGCGCTCGACCACGGCTGCGCGCACGCCTTTGCGTTCCAGGGCGCGCTGCAAATCCTCGCGGCCCAGCTGGCCGTAGTTGGTCGAGTCGGCGAGAATCGCGACCCGTCTGGCGTGCAGCCGCGTCAGCGCTTCCTCGACGATCATCTCCGCCTGGATGGTGTCGTTGGCCGCCGCGCGAAAAACGTAGTTGTCGGCCTCCTGCGGCGACTTGAACTGCTGGGTGACCAGACTGCCGGTGGCCACCGCCGTCAGCACCGGTATGCGGGCGTCCTGATACACCCGCTGGCTGGCCAGCGCCACCCCGGTGTTGACCACGCCGACCACCGCCACAACCCGCTCGCTGCGCACGAAGCCGTTGGCGATCGCCAGGCCGCGTTCCGGGCGCGCCTCGTCGTCGCGCTCGATCAGCAGGATGTTGCGCCCGCCGATGCCGCCCTGCGCGTTGATCGCCTCGGCCGCCAGCCGGATGCCGCTGCGCATCGACAGGCCCATCGGCGCCGAGCCGCCGGTAAAGGGTCCGGAGACGCCGATGCGGATCGGTTCGCGCACCGGCGTCTGCGCGGCGAGCGGGACCATGCCCGACCACAGGACAAGCATCGACACCGCAAGCATGAACGCACGTGACACAGCGGACTCTCCCGTGATGCCGGTGGCCTCGATCGGCGCGCGCCGGACGCTCTCGGCTCCGAGCATAGCAGTGCATCGTTGCCCGGGAATAAGGGTGTTCCCCAATGGCCAGCGCGCCCCGCCAGGCGGATAAAGTCTGGTAGGTCCAGTGGCGCGCCGCTTGGCGACGCGCATGCGCGGTCGACTTTGCGCGTCGATCCGACGCGGGTTATCGTGATCCCCATGCAATCGAATCTGCTGCCAGCCTCGCCCGCCGCAGTCAGCACGCCGCCGGCACGCGCGCCGCTGGCGCGCGAATGGCTGTGGAACGCGCCTTACCTGGCGGTCGGTGTGTTCGCGCTCGTCATGCTGGCACTGGTGTGGGGGCTGCAGAAACGCGAACTCGATCTGGAGCGCAACACGCTGGCGCGCGACGTGCAGTGGGCCGAGCAAACCATGCGGCTGCACCTGCAGGCCAACCAGGAGTTCCTGGTGCAACTGGCTCGCGAACTGGCCCAACGCGGACTCAACGCGGAGGAATTCCAGGTACGGGCGAGCCAGCATATTGCCAACAACCCCGAACTGGCCAATGTCGCTTGGGTCGATCCCGACGAGAAGATCCACTGGGCAGCGCCGTTCGACACCACCGACTGGCTGGCCGGCCAGCGCCTGAATGCCCATCAGGCGCCGGCCTTCGCCAATGCCCGCGATGCCGGCCGGCCGACCTATGGCGAGCCCTACGTCGACGGCCGCGGCAAGAAACAGGTGGAAATCTATGTGCCGGTGTTCGACGGGCGCCGCCATCTTGGCGCCACGGTCGGCGTGTATTCGGTTGACGCCATGCTGCGCCATCTGGTGCCGGCTTGGTTTACCGACAAGTATCAACTTTCGCTGGTGATCGGCGAGGACAACGTGATCGCCGCCAGCAGCGCCACCCGTCCGGTGGACGATGCGCTTGTGTACGTGACGCCGATCGAGCCGGTCGGCCATGATGTCAAGCTGCGCACCGTCGGTTACCGCACTGCTTCGGACCTTTCGCGCAGCGTGCCGGCGACGCTGATCATCGGCCTGTCGCTGGCGACCGTCGGCGCGCTGTGGGCGCTGAGCACGCATCTGCGTCGTCGCGTGCAGGTGGAAAAGGAGCGCGACCGCCTGTTCAACCTGTCGCTGGACATCCTCTGCATCGTCGGTCTGGACGGCTCGTTCCGCCGCGTCAACCCGGCGTTCGAACGCATACTCGGCTATCCGCCGGAATCGCTCAGCGGCACGCCGCTGCTCGATCTGGTGCACCCGGAGGATATGGCGCACACGGTCGAGCAACTGGAGGCGCTGGCCGGCGGCACGCCGTGCGCATTCGACAACCGCCTGCGCACTATCGACGGCCGCTATCGATGGTTGTCCTGGAGCGCCAACCCGGTGCCCGAGGAGCGGCTGATCTACGCCGTCGCCCACGATGTGACCCAGCGCCGGGCCAATGAAGAGGCGCTGCGCGCGGAGACGGCCTTCCGCAAGGCGATGGACGAATCGCTGGTCGCCGGCCTGCGCGCAATCGACATGGAAGGGCGCATCATCTATGCCAATCCAGCATTCTGCCGCATGATGGGCTTTTCCGCGGCCGAGCTGATCGGCATGTCGCCGCCGTTTCCCTACTGGCCGCCGGAGGAGCTCGAACTGTGCCAGCGCAACCTGACGCTGACCCTGTCGGGCCAGATTCCGTCCGGCGGCTTCGAGATTCCCGTCATGCGCAAGAACGGGGAACGCTTCCATGCCCGCTTCTACGTCTCCCCGCTGATCGACACCAGCGGGCGCCAGTCGGGCTGGATGGCGGCGATCAACGACATCAGCGAACCACGCCGCGCCCGTGCCGCGCTGGAGGCTTCGCAGGAGCGCTTCATCGCGGTGCTCGACGGGCTCGACGCCGCGGTGTTCGTGGCCGACGCACACAGTGACGAGGTGCTGTTCGCCAACCGCGCCTTCAAGGCGATCTACGGATTCGAGGTGGTCGGCCGCCGCGCCGAGCAGGTGGCGCCCGGCGTGGCGCCGCAACAGCCGCAATATGCCACCGATCCGCGCCAATTGGCGCCCGACGATCTGCCGCGCGACCTGTTCGACGGCGAAGTGCAGAATCCGCTGTCGGGCCGCTGGTACCACCTGCGCGAGCGGGCGACGCGCTGGGTCGACGGCCGCGTGGTGCGCATGGCCATCGCCACCGACATCACCGAGCGCAAGCAGATCGACGAGATCAATCTGCAGCAGCAGCAACGGCTGCAGCAGACCTCGCGCCTGATCACCATGGGCGAGATGGCTTCCAGCCTGGCCCACGAGTTGAACCAGCCGCTGTCGGCGATCGCCAACTACAACATGGGCTGCGTCCATCGGCTGCGATCGGGCGCCTATCGCGTCGAGGACATTCTTGCCGCCATGCAGAAGTCGAGTCATCAGGCCGAACGCGCCGGCAAGATCATCCGCCGCGTGCGCGAATTCGTGAAGAAGAGCGAACCGAATCGCGCACCGGCGCGGCTGGCGGAAATCGTCGAGGACGCGATCGGTTTCGCCGAGATCGATGCGCGCAAGGCGGCGGTGCGCATTGGCAACGATGTACCGGAGGACTTGCCGCCGCTCTACGTCGATCGCATCATGATCGAACAGGTGGTGCTCAATCTGGTCAAAAACGGTATCGAGGCGATGCAGGCGACGCTGCCCGAGCGGCGCGAGTTGCGCGTCTCGGCGCACCTGGCCGACACGCGCCAGGTCGAACTCGCGGTCAGCGATCACGGCCACGGCCTGCCGCCGGATGCCAACGACAAACTGTTCGCCCCGTTCTACACGACCAAGAGTCAGGGTATGGGGATGGGGCTTAACATCTGCCGCTCGATTGTCGAGTTTCATGACGGCCGCCTGTGGGCGGAAAACCGGCCCGGCGGTGGCAGCGTGTTCCGCCTGACACTGCCGGTCTACGCGGAGGAATGAGCATGGTGGCCGCAACTGTCAAACCGGCCTACGACCAGCAATGCGTGCATCTGGTAGACGACGACGAAGCGCTGCGCGACTCGCTGGTGTGGCTGACCGAATCGCAGGGCTTCCGGGTTGCCGCCTACGAATCGGCCGAGGCTTTTCTGGCGGCCTGGTCGCCGAAGATGAGCGGGTGCCTGATACTCGACGTGCGCATGCCCGGCATGAGCGGGCTGGAACTCTACGAGCGCCTGACCGACATGCAATCGACGTTGCCGGTGATCTTCATTACCGGCCATGGCGATGTGCCGATGGCGGTCGCCGCGCTGAAAAAGGGCGCGGTCGACTTCATCGAAAAGCCGTTCAACGACAAAGACATGCTGCGGCTGGTCGAAACCTGCCTGGCGCTCGACCGCGAGCAGCGCGAAAAGCGCCTGCACACCGCCGAACTGAGGCGGATGCTCGGCCTGCTGACCCAGCGCGAGCGCGAGGTGCTCGACCTCATCATCGCCGGCAAGCTCAACAAGCAGATCGCCGACATTCTGTCGATCAGCATCAAGACGGTGGAAGTCCACCGGGCGCGCGTCATGGAAAAAATGGAAGCGCGCACGCTGGCCGAACTGGTGCAGCGGGTGCTGTCGGTCGACAAGGACTGAGGCGCGAGGCTCAGATTTCGACCTGGGTGCCCATCTCGACCACGCGGTTGGTCGGAATCTTGAAGAAGTCGGTCGCGCTCATGGCGTTGCGCGACATCGCGCAGAACAGCCGTTCGCGCCACAGGGCCATTCCCGGCTTGAGGCTCGGGATAACCGTCTCGCGCGAGACGAAAAACGACGTGCTCATCATGTCGAAGGTCAGGCCATAAGGGGCGCACATTTCCAGCGCTGCCGGGACGTTGGGTTCCTGCATGAAACCGTATTTGACGGTGACGCGGAAGAATCTCTTCCCCAGATCGACCACCGTGACGCGTTCGGCGGCCGGCACGTAGGGCCGGTCTTCAGTTATCACGGTGAGCAGGATGTTGCGCTCGTGCATCACCTGATTGTGCTTGAGGTTGTGCAGCATCGAGGAGGGCGCGCCTTCGCCGACGCTGGTCATGAATACTGCGGTGCCGAACGCCCGGTTGGGAACATCCTCGCAGCCCTCGATCAGCGCTTCCAGTGGCACTTTCTGCCGCGCCATCTCGGTCGTCAGCAACCGGCGTCCGCGCCGCCAGGTGGTCAGCACGGTGAATGACAGAATCCCCATCACCACCGGGAACCAGCCGCCATGCGGAATCTTGATCGCGTTGGCGAGAAAATAGGCGAGATCGACGACCAGGAATCCGCCGACCGCCAGCAGCGCCAGCGGCCATGGCCAGCGCCATGACAGTACGATGACGAAAGCGATCAGTATGGTGTCGATGGTCATGGTGCCGGTCACCGCGATGCCGTATGCAGCCGCCAGGTTGCTCGAACTGCCGAATCCGATCACCAGCCCCATCACCGCCAGATAGAGGGTCCAGTTGGTGAATGGCACGTAAATCTGGCCCTGCTCGCGATCCGAGGTCTGCTTGATCTCCATGCGCGGCAGGAAGCCCATTTGGACCGACTGGCGTGCCACCGAAAACGCGCCGGATATCACTGCCTGCGAGGCGATCACCGTCGCGGCAGTGGCGAGAATCACCATCGGCATCTGTCCCCACTCGGGCGCCAGGAGGAAGAACGGGTTCTCGATTGCCTTGGGCTCCTGCAGCAACAGTGCGCCCTGGCCGAAATAGTTGAGCACCAGGGCCGGCAGCACGAAACCGAACCAGGTAAGGCGGATCGGGAACCTGCCGAAGTGACCCATGTCGGTGTACAGCGCCTCGCCGCCGGTGACCGCCAGCACCACCGAACCGAGCGCGAAAAAGGCCCTCAGGAAATCGGCAGTGATGAAATGGAATGCGTATGCCGGATTGAGCGCCGCAAGCACATGCGGCGTGTGGACGATCGACTGGACGCCCAGCACGGCAAGTATGCCGAACCACGCGACCATGATCGGTCCGAAGGCCATCCCGACCACGCCGGTACCGTGCTTCTGTATGAAGAACAGCCCGGTCAATACCACGGCAGATATCGGCATGACGAACTTGCCGAGTTCGGGGGCGACGATGTTCAGCCCCTCGACCGCGGAAAGGACCGAGATCGCCGGCGTGATCATGCTGTCGCCGTAGAACAGTGCGGCCGCGAACACGCCGAGCAGCGTGATGACCCAGCGCAGGCGCTTGCTCTCGCGCGTCAGTTCGGATACCAGGGCGAGCAGCGCCAGCGATCCGCCTTCCCCGCGGTTGTCGGCCCGCATGATTACCGCAACGTACTTCACCGACACCAGCACCATGATGGTCCAGAACATCACCGAGAGCACGCCGAGGATATTGCCCTCCACGACCGCCAGCGGATGATGCCCGGCGAAGGTCTCCTTCATCGCATACAGCGGGCTGGTGCCGATGTCGCCATAGACGACGCCGATGGCGCCGAGTACGAGTGTCGAAATGTTCTTCTTGGTTGGTTGCGACATGCGTGCTCTTCTCCATGATTTCGATCTGCACGTTGCGGCGGCCCGCGCGAAGGTTAGTCGCGGGCTCGCCGTTGCGCGGCTCGTGCGGTCCTGACCGGAGGGTTCTGTGCCCGACCGACGCGCGGCCATGGCCATATCGCTTGCTGCACAACAGATCCCCGCTCGCGCCGATTGTTGCGCGACGATTCGCATGCCACATGGGAACTGGCCGGACTGAACTCGCTGCCGCTTCCAGTTTGCGCCGCACGTCGTAATGTGATTTTGACCCAAGTCATGGCAATTTGCTGCAGGGGCCGGGCGGAGTCGGGGCACCCGCCCTGCAAAAGGCCATCGCATCGGCAAAGAAAATCCGGAAATCCGCTTGGAAGCCGGCGTACCCGGCGTGCAGTTCTTCGGCGGCGCCTGCCAGCGGGATTTGCGCGCCGCAGCCGGTAGCGCGACATCCGGTCGAGCGCGCCGCCGATGGCGTCGATGCCGCGATAGGACGCCAGCCAGTCGTCGCGGCGCATCCCCGGCAGGGCTTGCGCCAGCCTTGCCGGCAGCAGCATATGGTTGTTTGTCAGAAGCGCGTAGATTTCGGCGGAAAAGGCTTCGAGCGGTTGCGCGCAGTAGGCGCTCCACTGGCGGGCGAGCAAGTGATCGTAGAACATGTCCACCATCACGCCCGAGAAGCGTCGGCGCAGTGCGCTGACCCGCTGCCGGCTGCGGCGGAATGCCGGATGCCGGTCGGCGTAGCTGTCGATGCGCCGGTGCAACGCGATGCCGGTGACGACATCGTGGGGGTAATGCCGCGCAATCGACTCGAGCGGACCCTTGACGAAATCGCCGAGCAATCCGCCAAGCCGGCTGGCCGGCTGCGGGCCGGCGAGAAACGCGTGGGCGAGGTAGTTCATGGCGGTCGGCGCGTGCCCGGTAAAGTGTAAGTAAAGATTGCCGAGATCACTGCCAGATCGGCGCGAGGACTATAGTAACGCTGAGTGCTGAATCAAGATGATGCCAAGGTGTGTCCGGCGCATGCGTGCATCGAAGCGCAAGCGCCCGCCGTGACGGACCGTGGCGCGGAGAAAGTCATGAAATCGAAAATGATCGCTGTTGCCTTGTGCCTGGTGTTTGCGGGCCTGGCACCCGGTGCGGCCTTCGCGCACGGTGGCCGCGGCCACGGCGGCGGGCATTGGGGCGTATTCATCGGCGCGCCCTGGGGCTGGTATTACCCGCCGCCGTACTGGTCCGGCCCGCCTGTGGTAGTGCATTCCGCCCCGCCGGTCTATATCGAACGCGATGCCGCGCCGGCAGCGCCGGACGACGATGCGAACTACTGGTACCACTGCAAGCGGCCCGAGGGCTACTACCCCTACATCAAGGAATGTCCGGGCGGCTGGCAGACAGTCGCCGTCGCCACCGCAATGACCATGAAAGCGCCCATCATGCGTGCGTTTCCTGTCTGTTCGGCGCCTGCTGCTCGCCGGCTGCACCACCATCCCGACCGGCCCGAGCATGCTGGTTCTGCCCGGAACCGGTCGCAGCTTCGATGAGTTTCGCGCCGACGAAACCCTGTGTCGCCAGTATGCGCGAGCAGGTGTCCGGCGTGACCCCGGTCAGGCGGCAGTCGACAGCGGCGTCAAGAGTGCGGCAGTGGGTGCGCTGATCGGTGCCGCGGCCGGCGCCGCGATCAACGGCGGACGGGGCGCCGGTGTGGGCGCGCTGGGCGGGCCTGTTGTTCGGCAGCGCTGCGGGTGCCGAGGCCGCCAACGCGTCGGGTTATGGCGCGCAACGTCGCTACGACAACGGCTACATCCAGTGCATGTACGCGCGCGGCCACCGCGTGCCGGTGAGCGGCAACTATGCTCCCGAGCGGCCGCGGCCGACCTATTACCCGCCACCTCCCCCGCCGGGCTACGCCAAATAAAAAAATGGTTCGTCGGGGGAATCTGTGGGTGGTTTTCGGAGTCTTCGAAGGACCGGCGGCAGCATGATCGGCGCTTGGCGGTGTGCATTTGCTGAATGACGCGGATGCGCTTTCAATAGAAGAACTGCTGCGCTGGCTGGTAGGGCATGGCGGAGGAGAGGCCTTCCGCCATGCCCAACCAACAGCGTAGCGATTGGCGCGCCGTCAAGGGCGCACCTGTCCGCTCAACGCCGGGGCAATTCCACGATCCTTGGCCGAATTGAGGTTGCCGTCGTACCAAAGCCGTGCCCCGGACAAGTGACCCTTGACGGAATCGGCGCCGGCGGTGTGGCGTCGACCCGCATTCGCCTCGAATCTCCGAACACCTCTGCCCGGGCCACGCGCAACCATCTGCCCTTGTCTTGGCCCGGGTGTGCTGGCAGATCCCGTCGGCTATCCACCCCTGGGCACTTGCCGGCTTGCTTCGGGTGAGCATTCACACTACGCGATTTGATCTTTGCCATTGTGCAGGAAGCGAAAGAATTTGCGGCAGGTCGAGTCGAACGCGCGTTGCTCTTGCTCCGATTCGTGATGCGACAACAGGGGTCCGCCTTCTTCGTCGAGCACCGAGAACAGCAACTCTTCAATGGGCCGCTTTCGCAGCCTGGGCGTGTTCGAGATCGTGCCGATCATCTCACCGCCCAGAAGCCAGAGGTTGTCCCGATGCTTGTGCAGCGTCTTCTTCGACAGCCCTAGGCTTAGCAAATGCAGCAGGAAAGGCTTGAAGCATTCGAGGATCTGCTGGCCGGGCGCCACGTCACGTTCCTCGATGCGCCAGCTCGCGGGCCAGTCAGCCAGATCCGGGCAATACGCTGCCAGGGCCCGCTCGGCTACGATGGCGCCCGGTTCTTTGACGGCTGCTTTTCCCATGCAACTGATCACCCTTCTGAACCACTGCCAGCACTTTCCAGGGTTCGTCTATGACAAGGCGCGCCTGTGCGCACAAACCAAGAGCATCGAGATCGAGGTGCGGCCTCGGCGCGGCTCCAGCCGGTGTGTTCCGGCTGCCAGCAGCGCGGGCCGATCTACGATCACCAGAGCCAGCGGCGCTTGAATTCGTTCCCTTCTGGGGCTTCATGGTCCTGCTACTTTACCGCATGCGCCGAATCGATTGCCGGACCTGCGGCGTCAAGATCGAGCAAGTGCCATGGGGTTGCGGCAAACATCAGCTGACCAGCGCCTACATGCTGTTTCTGGCCCACTGGGCAAGGAAGCTCTCCTGGAAGGAGACGGCGCTGTCTTTCCATACCTCGTGGGAGAAGGTCTGCCAGGCGGTCGAGTTCGTGGTGGCCTGGGGCTGGAGCAGCGCACCCTGGGGCCCATTGTTGCCATCGGCGTCGACGAGATCGCCTATGCCAAGGGCCACAAGTATTTGACGCTCTCGTCCAGATCGAGGCAGGCTGCACGCGCCTGCTGTGGATCGGCAGGAGCGCACGGTGGCGAGCTTCGAGCAGTTCTTCATCCTGATCGGCAAGGAGATGGCCGAGAAGATCGAGTTCGTCTGCTCCGACATGTGGCAGCCCTACCTGAAGGTGATCCGCACGCGCTGCGTCAATGCGCTGAATATCCTGGATCGCTTTCACATCGTGGCCAAGATGAACAAGGCGCTCGACGAGGTGCGCGCGGGCGAGGCGCGCCGGCTTGCCCAGGACGGCTACGAGCCGGTACTGAAGAAGAGCCGCTGGTGCCTGCTCAAACGCAAGACCAACCTGACCGCCAAACAACGCCCCCGATTACGCGATGTGCTGCGCTACAACCTGAAGACCGTGCGCGCCTATCTGCTCAAGGAAGACTTCCAACAGTTCTGGAACTACAACTCGCCCACCTGGGCGGGGAAATTCCTCGATCAATGGTGCAACGACGTGATGTGCTCGCGCATCGAGCCGATGAAGAAAATCGCTGCGACGCTACGCAACCATCGCGAGCTCATCCTCAACTACTTTCGGGCCCGCAAGCAGTTCTCCAGCGGTGTCGTCGAGGGCCTCAATAACAAGGCCAAAGTGACCATGAGAAGATCCTACGGCTTTCGCACATTCCGCATCGCGGAACTCGCTTTGTATCATGCACTTGGCAAGTTGCCGGAGCCGGAACTCTCCCACAGATTCTACTGACGAAGCAAAATTAAAGGGGCCAGGCTCAATCTAACTAGCCTGTCATTCAAGGGGAATTTTGCGTCTGGCCCTCTTCTCTTCACTTTTCTCCTCATACCGCGCTCGATCCGTTCTACGACTTCGAGTACCTGCAGTTCGGCCCCGCGTTTCGCTTCGGATCGGTCGGGTCAGGTCTCGCTTTTCCCGCGCCGCACGAACGGACGTTGCACGGCTTTGGAAAGGCAATCCGCGGCGATGAAGACTGGCGATGAGTGCCTCGCCAGATGAACCCGTCTCGACGCCCCACGATTGCTTCCGGCGGCCCGGAACAGACGAGCCCGCGCCGTCCTACGCTGCTCGCGCCATTTCATGCGGCGTGCGGCGCCGGCGGGCCGCACAGGGTCAATCCACGCCGTTTGTGTGGCTGGCGTAGCAGGCTCTTGTTTGACGAGACGCACCGCACTCTTGAACGCGGCGAGTTCAAAGTGTGGCGGCGCTGCGCGGATCTGGCTTCGCACCGCCCGGGGGGCAGTGGCGGCCGGGCA
The DNA here is from genome assembly GCA_016711925.1 of Candidatus Methylophosphatis haderslevensis. Lineage (GTDB taxonomy): Bacteria > Pseudomonadota > Gammaproteobacteria > Burkholderiales > Rhodocyclaceae > Methylophosphatis > Methylophosphatis haderslevensis. The sequence continues at coordinate 179,276 of JADJSA010000008.1, read as the reverse complement.
ACCACGCGCCGGGTTGCGGCGCGGGCTCCTGACATTCCTGCCCGGAGAACGAGCATTCATGCGGCTTGTGGCGATGGCTCCTGACATTTCTTGTCGCCCGGCGGCGGCGGAGGGCGGCGCGCACGACGTCCGCACACGCGAAGCCGCGCTGCGCGAAACGAAAACGGCCGGCGCATGGGCCGGCCGTGTTGATGCTGCGCTGGCGCGAAATCAGCGTTTGCGGCGCGCCAGGTTGGCGGCGATGCGCATGCGCAGCGCGTTGAGCTTGATGAAGCCGCCGGCGTCGGCCTGGTCGTAGGCGCCGGCGTCGTCTTCGAAGGTGGCGATGGTGGGATCGAACAGCGAGTTGGTCTTTGAATCGCGGCCGACGACGATGACATTGCCCTTGTAGAGCTTGACCCGCACCCAGCCGTTGACCGCCTGTTGGGTGTGGTCGATCAGCACCTGCAGCGCCTTGCGCTCGGGCGCCCACCAGTAGCCGTTGTAGATCAGGCTGGCATAGCGCGGCATCAGGTCGTCCTTGAGGTGGGCGACTTCGCGGTCGAGGCACACCGATTCGATGGCGCGGTGGGCGCGCAGCATGATGGTGCCGCCGGGCGTTTCGTAGCAGCCGCGCGACTTCATGCCGACGTAGCGGTTCTCGACCAGGTCGAGCCGGCCGATGCCGTGCTTGCCGCCGAGTTCGTTGAGCCGGGTGAGCACTTGGGCGGGCGTGAGCGGCGTGCCGTTGAGTGCGACGATGTCGCCGGCGCGGTATTCGATATCGAGGTATTCGGCGGCATCCGGCGCGGCTTCGGGCGAGACGGTCCAGCGCCACATGCTCTCTTCGGCCTCGGCGGCCGGATCTTCGAGATGGCGGCCTTCGTAGCTGATGTGCAGCAGGTTGGCATCCATCGAATAGGGCGAGCCGCCCTGCTTGTGTTTCATGTCGACCGGAATGCCGTGCTGCTCGGCGTATGCCATGAGCTTTTCGCGCGAGAGCAGATCCCACTCGCGCCAGGGCGCGATGACCTTGATGTTGGGCTCCAGCGCGTAGTAGCCGAGTTCGAAGCGCACCTGGTCGTTGCCCTTGCCGGTGGCGCCGTGGCAGACAGCTTCGGCCCCGGTGTCGCGCGCGATCTCGATCTGGCGCTTGGCGATCAGCGGGCGCGCGATCGAGGTGCCGAGCAGGTATTCGCCCTCGTAGATCGTGTTGCAGCGAAACATCGGGAAGACATAGTCGCGCACGAACTCTTCGCGCAGATCTTCGATGTAGATTTGCTCCGGCTTGATGCCGAACTGCAGCGCCTTCTTGCGCGCGGGTTCGAGTTCTTCACGCTGGCCGAGGTCGGCGGTGAAGGTGACGACCTCGCAGTGGTAGGTGTCCTGCAGCCACTTGAGGATCACCGAGGTGTCGAGACCGCCGGAGTAGGCAAGGACTGCTTTTCTGATTTCGCTCATTGGTTTGTTCCGGTGAGGGGTCGGGAGCGAGGGGTGAGGCGAGGCAGGATTCCCCTTACCCTTCGCCCCTCACCCCTCACGATTGAATTTTGCCCAGCAGCAGGTATTCCATCAGCGCCTTCTGCGCATGCAGGCGGTTCTCCGCCTCTTCCCACACGGCGCTGTGCGGGCCGTCGATGACCTCGGCCGCCACTTCCTCGCCGCGATGCGCCGGCAGGCAGTGCATGAACAAGGCGTCCGGGTTGGCGGCCTTCATCATCTCGGCGTCGACCTGCCAGTCGGCGAAGGCCTTGCAGCGGGCCTCGTTCTCGGCTTCGAAACCCATGCTGGTCCACACGTCGGTGGTCACCAGGTCGGCGCCGCGCGCCGCCGCCATCGGGTCGGCGAACTGCTCGAAATGGCCGGTGCCATGCAGGTTGGCGCGCTCGGGCTCGACTTCGTAGCCGGGCGGCGTGGACACCTGGACGCGGAAATCGAGCACCTCGGCGGCCTGCAGCCAGGTGTTGCAGACATTGTTGGAATCGCCGATCCACGCCACCGTCTTGCCGCGAATGCTGCCGCGCTGCTCGATGTAGGTGTAGATGTCGGCGAGAATCTGGCACGGGTGGTATTCGTTGGTCAGGCCGTTGATCACCGGCACGCGCGAGTTGGCGGCGAAGCGCTCGATCACGCTCTGTTCGAAGGTGCGGATCATCACGATATCGCTCATGCGCGAGATCACCTGCGCGGCGTCTTCCACCGGCTCGCCGCGGCCGAGCTGCGAGTCGCGCGTGTTGAGATAGATCGCCGCGCCGCCCAACTGGTGCATACCGGCCTCGAATGACAGGCGGGTGCGGGTGCTCTGCTTCTCGAAGATCATCACCAGCGTGCGATCGACCAGCGGCCAGTACTTGCGGTACGACTTGAACTGCTGCTTGATCCACCCCGTGCGCGCGAAGACGTGCTCGAACTCTTCACGGCTGAAGTCGTTGAACTGCAGGAAGTGTCTGGGCGGCGACATGCGCTTCAACCGGCGAGAAAGCGCCGGATCAGCGGCGTCAGCCCGGCGACCAGCAAGCGGGCCTCGTCGTCGGCGAAGATCAGCGGCGGCAGCAGCCGGACCACCTTGTCGTTGGTGACGTTGATCAGCAGGCCGGCTTCGAGCGCCTGCCTGACCAGATCGGCGCACGGGCGATCGAGTTCGATGCCGATCATCAGGCCGACGCCGCGAACGTCCACCACGCCGGCAGTGCCGGCGAGCGAGGTGCGAAAGCCGGCGCGGATCGCCTCGCCGATGCGGACCGCGTGGGCCATCAGGCCCTCTTCCTCGATGGCGCGGATGGTCGTCAGGCCGGCGGTGCAGGCGAACGGATTGCCGCCGAAGGTCGAGCCGTGATTGCCTGGCTTGAAGGTGCCGGCCGCCCTGCCGCCAGCGAGGCAGGCGCCGATCGGCACGCCGGAGCCGAGGCCCTTGGCCAGCGTCAGCACGTCGACCTGGATGCCGGCGTGCTGGTGGCCGAACCACTTGCCGGTGCGGCCCATGCCGCACTGGACCGCATCGAGCATCAGCAGCCAGCCGCGCTCGTCGCACAGGCGGCGCAGCGCGCGCAGGTAGTCGTGATCGGCGATGTTGATGCCGCCCTCGCCCTGGATCGATTCGAGCATGATGGCAACGACATTTTTGTTGTGTGCGTCCAGTTGCTCGACCGCGGGAAAGTCGTTGTACGGCACGCGCGCAAACCCGCTCACCAGCGGCTCGAACCCGGCTTGCACCTTGCGGCTGCCGGTGGCCGACAGCGTGGCGAGCGTGCGGCCGTGAAAGGCCTTTTCCATCACTACGATAACCGGCAGATCGACGCCCTTGCCGTGGCCGAACAGGCGCGCGAGCTTGATTGCCGCCTCGTTGGCCTCGCAACCGGAGTTGCAGAAGAAGACCTCGTCGAGCCCGGAGATTTCGGCGAGCTTGTCGGACAGCGCCTCCTGCTGCGGCACGCGATAGAGGTTGGAGGTGTGGATCAGCCGGCTCGCCTGGTGGGCGAGCGCCTGCACCAGCCGGGGATGCGCATGCCCCAGCGTGTTGACCGCGATGCCGGCCAGCGCATCGAGATAGCGCTTGCCGTCGCTGTCATACAGCCAGGCGCCCTCGCCGTGCGTAAACGCGACCGGCAGGCGGTTGTACGTATCCATCAGATGGGGCATTACGCTCGCTCCCGGGAACACGCGATCGACTCGAAAAAGCCGGTGCCAGAAAATGCATTGGCGGCTTGCGCCGCCGGAAAAATGCGACGGCGGCTCGCGCCGCCGTTGTGTTTTCGGAGTGTGATATTAAGTCAAAAGCCCGTGCTTGTGTATAGTCTGCGCTGACGAAAAGGCGGCGACCCGCGCCGGTATTCGGCGCAGGCAAAGAGGGGGGATACATGCGGCTGGCGGTCTTCAATCAAAAAGGCGGCGTCGGCAAGACGACGACCGCACTCAATCTGGCGGCGGGCATTGCGCTCGATCTGCACCCGGTTCGCCTGATCGATCTCGATCCGCAGGCGCACCTGTCGGCGATTCATGGCGCGCCACCGGCCGACTGGCGGCAATCGATCTACGCACATTTTCCGGACAGTACGCCGCTCGCGGACCTAGAGGTCGATTGGGAAGGGCTGGGCCGCTTCATACCGGCGCATGCGGAATTGATGAAGGTCGACTCGGCCTTCGGCAAGGGTCCGGAAGTACTGGAGCGATTGAACCGCGGCCTGCGCGATCTGGACCGGCTCGCGCCGCGGCGCCTGACCGTTATCGACTGCTGCCCCTACCTGGGCGTGCTGGCGCTGAACGCGATCTTTGCGGCCGATGTGCTGATTGTGCCGGTCAGCTCGGACTATCTGTCGATGCGCGGCGCCGAACAGGTCGAGCGCACGCTCAAGGCGCTGGAGCCGGTGCTGCGGCGCCGGGTAGAGCGGCGCTACTTGCTGACACGCTTCGATCGCCGGCGCCGGATGAGTTTCGAAGTCGAATCGACGCTGCGCGAACGTTTCGGCAGCGATGTCTGCGCAACCACGATTTCCGAGAACGTCGCCGTGGCGGAAAGCCCGGCGATGAGACGCGACATTTTCTCGCACGCGGCGGCTAGCCGCGGCGCGGCGGACTATGCCAGATTGATCGAGGAACTGACCTCGCAGCGCTTCCTGCGGGTGTAGGCTTTCAGGTCAGCCGTACTGGCGCTGCACAGTGCCGGGCGGAGAACCGCTGACACTCGCCTCGGCCTGCGAGGACTGGTTTTCGAGTATCACGCAGTCTCGATAGAGCTGATGGACTTTGCGCTCGGCATCCGCCACGTCCCGTCCCGGGATCAGCAGACTGTCGACGACAAGCCCCGCTCGCGTGCGGATGCGAAAGGGAAATTTTCGAGTTACCGAGAGTTGCATCAAAAATCCAGCCATTTCAGAAGGCTGCGGGGAGTATAGAAGCTCCTTTTCGGAACATCAAGCTAGATTGCTCATTGAAAAGGACTTTTTCACGCTCTGGCGGCGCCTTTCCGGGTTCGCAGCGGCCGCTTCGCTTGGTCTGTGCGGCGTCCGCGCGTCACTGCGTCAAGCGCAATCCGGCTGCACTGCCGGGCAGTCAATGAAAAACGGCAACTTCGCAGTTGCCGTCTTTCGCTTTTTTATTGACCTTCAGCCTTTGCCAACTGCTACTCCACCACAACGCTCGGCCCGGACGGCATTCTGCCGCTGGCGAGCCTCCTCCAATGAATCAAAGCGCCTTCACGGCCGCCGACAGGCGGCTCTTGTGACGTGAGGCTGCATTCTTGTGCATCACATCCTTGTCGGCGATGCTGTCTATGACGCTCATCGACTGCCGGAACACCGACTGAGCCGCGGACTTGTCGCCGGCAGCGATGGCCTTGCGAACGGCCTTGATTGCGGTGCGAAGCCTAGAGCGCAGGCTGACATTGCGTGCGCGTTGACTTAGGGACTGACGGGCACGCTTGCGTGCTTGAGCCGAATTGGCCATGAGTTGGTTCCAAAAGCGGGTTGCGAAAAGAGGGCGATCATACTAGAGCGCCCCTGCCAGCACAAGTGCTTTGGCAAGCCGCGGTTTGCCGCGATCTGCCCGCGCCAAGACCCGATGCGCCGGAAGTACGGCATGCTGAAGAACCACGATCGCACCAAATCGACCGCCAGACCGATACCATGGCGCCTTTTCCGCAACTTTGGCCGGCCATCCCGGCACACCCATGAGCCTGCTCCGTGCCCTGGCTACCGTAAGCAGCATGACCTTGCTGTCGCGCATACTCGGTTTCGTGCGCGACTTCGTGGTTGCGCGCAGCTTCGGTGCCGGCGTCGCGACCGACGCCTTCTTCGTCGCCTTCCGCCTGCCAAACCTGTTGCGGCGGTTGTTCGCCGAAGGCGCGTTTTCGCAGGCTTTCGTGCCCATCCTCGCCGAATACAAGAATCGCCGCGGCGACACGGAAACCCGTCGGCTGACCGACCATGTCGCCACGGTGCTCGGCGTCGCGGTGTTTTTCGTCTCGCTGCTGGGCATCGCGATTGCGCCGCTGATCATCTATGTCTCGGCACCCGGATTCTCGGCGGAACCGGAGAAGTTCGCGCTGACAGTGGAACTGACGCGGATCACCTTTCCCTACATCCTGTTCATGTCGCTGACCGCGCTGGCGGGCGGCATTCTGAACACCTGGAGCCGCTTCGCGGTGCCGGCGTTCACGCCGGTGCTGCTCAACCTGTCGTTCATCGGCATGGCACTGTTTGCCGCGCCCTGGTTCGATCCGCCGGTCAAGACTCTGGCCTGGGCGGTCTTTCTCGGCGGCGCGCTGCAGTTGGCGTTGCAGTTGCCCTTCCTGGCGCGCATCGGCATGCTGCCGAGACCGACCGGCTTGCGCGCGGCACTCGCCGATCCGGCGGTGCGCAGAATCCTCAAGCTGATGGCGCCGGCCGTGCTCGGCGTCTCGGTATCGCAGGTTTCGCTGCTGATCAACACGATATTCGCTTCGTTCCTGCCGCATGGCAGCGTCTCCTGGCTGTATTATGCCGATCGCCTGATGGAGTTCCCTTCCGGCCTGCTCGGTGCCGCCCTCGGCACGATCCTCCTTCCCAGCCTGTCGCGCCTGCATGCGCAGGGACTGCGCGAGGAGTTTTCGGCGACGCTCGACTGGGGACTCAGATTAACGCTCTTGCTGACGCTGCCGGCCGCACTTGCGCTGGCCATTCTCGCGTTGCCGTTGATCGCTACCCTGTTCCATCACGGCGCCTTCGACGCGCATGACGCACTCGAGACGCGCAGCGCCCTGGTCGCCTACAGCGTGGGCCTCACCGGCCTGATCCTGGTGAAAGTGCTGGCCCCCGGGTTCTACGCCAAACAGGACATTCGCACGCCGGTAAAGATCGGACTGATCACGCTCGGCGCTACCCAGTTGATGAATCTGGCCTTGGTCGGACCGCTGCGGCACGCCGGCCTGGCCCTGTCCATCGGCCTGGCCGCCTGCCTCAACGCCGGACTGCTCTACCGCGGCCTGCGCAACAACGGCGCCTACCAGCCGCAACCGGGCTGGCGCGGCTTCGGCGTAAGGCTCGCGGTTGCACTGGTCGCAATGGGCGCGGCACTGTGGTGGGGCATGGGCGCACAAGCCGACTGGTTGCAGTTCCCGGCACTCGAACGGGTCGTCCGGTTGACCATTGTGGTCGCGATCGGCCTGGCGTGTTATTTCGGTTCGTTGGCCCTGCTCGGCTTCCGGGTGCGCGACTTTCGCCGCAAGGCGGCACAATGACGCGCCGGTGCGAGCCGCAAGCCACGCCCGCCGGCCACGCATGCACGGGATCAACGTGAGCCGCTAAACTAGCGGCAAACAACCGAGCGAGAGGAGAGCCCGATGAAACTCTGTAGCGACAGCTTCGCGGACAACGCGAGTATTCCCGGCGAATTCGCCTTCTGCGTCATCCACCCGACCGATCACGTCACGCTCTCGGCCAATCGCAATCCGCATCTTGCGTGGTCGGACCTGCCCGCCGGCACGCGTTCACTGGTGCTGATCTGCCACGACCCGGATGTGCCCAGTCGCGGCGACGATGTCAATCAGGCCGGGCGCAGCGTTCCGGCATCGCTGCCGCGGGTGGATTTCTTCCACTGGATTCTGGTTGATCTGCCGCCGGCACCGGCCGAGATCGCGGCCAGCGAGTTCTCGCGCGAGGTGACGCCGCGCGGCAAGAGCGGTCCGCAGGCGGCGCGCGGCGCGCGTCAGGGGATCAACGACTACACCGCATGGTTCGCCGGCGATCAGGCGATGCAGGGCAACTATTACGGCTACGACGGACCCTGTCCGCCATGGAACGACGAGATCGTCCACCGTTATGTGCTTACCCTCTTTGCGCTTGACAGCGCGCGCTGCGCGGTCGAGGGCGATTTCGGTGGTCAGCAGGTGCGCAACGCGATTGCCGGCCATGTGCTGGCACAGGCCAGTATCACCGGCATCTATACGCTCAACCCGGCCGTCGCCGGTTAGCCGGTCAGGAGCGGATGCGCGTGGCGCCGCTGCGGGCGCGCCGCCGTTCGACCGACGGCATGACACTGCGCTGGCGCCGGTCGGCAATGCCGGCGCGCTTGAGCATGTCCAGCCAGTAGCGTTCGCCGTCATCCGACTTGAAGCGCCGGAAAACGCCGACTTCGTCGGGAAACGCGCCCGGCGCCGCCAGCCGGGAAAGGTGGGAGGAACCCTCGTCCATCGAAGACATGCGCTGCAAGTCGGACAGCCAGGCCTGATCGATCGCGCGCCAGAGCGCGGGCAAGAATCGATCGTCGTCATCCTCGAATCCGAACTGCCAGGAGAGGAAGGATGTTTCCGCCGGTGTCAGCGCGCCGGCACGCAACTTCAGGATCATGAACGCCTCCCAGCGGACTTTCAAGAAACACCACCGCTAACGCCTTGTCTTTCGCGAACGCCGTTTCCACGGTTGAGCCGGCATCGGGCGCGCAGGAAAGACTTCAAGGCATTGTCGCGCAGATTGGCGGTGGTGTGGGAAATCCCCCGGCAGCACGCCCCTGGGCGCTGCGGCCCCTTCGCATGTGTCGCAGGCAAACTGCCACCACGCTACCGGCCAACCAGAAAGTGAAGCGGGCCACCCTCCGGGCGGCCCGCAATCAGGCTGAAGCAGTGACGGGCAGCCGCCCGTCGGGTCCAGCCCTACTTGACGCTGACTTCGACGCGCCGTGCCTCGGCGGGATCTCCGGTGCCGGCCGTCACTTCAGGCTTCCTCATTTCGATACGTTCTTCCGCAACACCTGCGTTCTTGAGGATCTCGCGCACCGCTTTTGCACGATTCTTGGCAATTTCCTCATTCAGCGCCTGGCTGCCGCTCGGATCATGGAAGCCGGAGATCGCAAGCGCCGCACCGGCATTCGCCTTTGCGTAACTGACAATCGGCTCGAGCGTCTTGGCCGCGTCGGCCGGTACATCGGTCGAGCCAGAGGCGAAGAAGATCTTCGCAGCCCCCGGTTGGGCTGTCGCCGTCACCATCGGTGCGCTGACCGCGGCCGGCGCCGTCGGCGCATGGGTGACCGCCTTTACCGCACCGGTGCCCGGCAGCAGCGGCACGATCAGCAGCGCGACGATGTTGATGATCTTGATCAGCGGGTTCACCGCCGGGCCCGCCGTATCCTTGTACGGGTCGCCCACGGTGTCGCCAGTCACCGCCGCCTTGTGGGCGTCGGAACCCTTGCCACCATGATGGCCGTCTTCGATGTACTTCTTGGCGTTGTCCCACGCACCGCCGCCGGTGGTCATGGAGATCGCCACGAACAGACCGGTGACGATGGTGCCCATCAGCAGGCCGCCGAGGGCCTGAATGCCACCCTGCGGGCCCATCATCATGCCGATCCCGAAGGCCACCACCACCGGCACTGCGACCGGCAACAAGGACGGAATCATCATCTCCTTGATCGCCGCCTTGGTCAGCATGTCGACCGCGCGCGAATAATCGGGCTTGGCCGTGCCTTCCATGATGCCGTGGATTTCCTTGAACTGGCGGCGCACCTCGACCACCACGGCGCTGGCAGAGCGGCCGACCGCCTCCATTGCCATAGCGGCGAAGAGGTAGGGGATCAGGCCCCCAATGAACAGGCCGATGATCACCGCCGGACTCGACAGGTCGAAAGCCACCGTCTTGCCCACCGCATCGAGCGCGTGCGTATAGTCGGCGAACAGCACCAGCGCAGCCAGACCGGCTGAGCCGATCGCGTAGCCCTTGGTCACCGCCTTGGTGGTGTTGCCGACCGCGTCGAGCGGGTCGGTGACATCCCGCACGGACTTCGGCAATTCGGCCATTTCCGCAATGCCGCCGGCATTGTCGGTGATTGGGCCGTAGGCGTCGAGCGCAACGATGATGCCAGCCATCGACAGCATCGATGTCGCGGCGATCGCAATGCCGTAGAGGCCGCCCAGCGCATTGGCAGCCCAGATCGCGGCGCAAACAGACAGCACCGGCAGCGCACAGGCCTTCATCGACACGCCGATGCCGGCGATGATGTTGGTGGCATGGCCGGTGGTGGACGCCTCGGCCACGTGCTTTACCGGCTTGAAGTCGGTGCCGGTGTAGTACTCTGTGATCACCACCATCAGGCCCGTCAGCACCAGTCCGACGATCGCCGAAAGGTAGAGCCGCATCACCGCACCACCCTGGATGCCCATCGCGGCATTCAGCGCGTCGTCGGGCATGATCCACTTGGTGATCGGGTAGAAGGCGATCAGCGCCAGCACGCCGGCCACGATCAGGCCGCGATACAGCGCGCTCATGATCTTGCCGCCTTCCTGGTACTTGACGAAGTAGCAGCCGACGATCGAGGCGATGATCGAGAAGCCGCCGAGCACCAGCGGGTAGAGCACCGCCGCGTCGGCATTGGCTTTGAGCAGCAGCGCGCCGAGCAGCATGGTCGCCACCGTGGTCACCGCATAGGTCTCGAACAAGTCGGCAGCCATGCCGGCACAGTCGCCGACGTTGTCGCCGACGTTGTCGGCAATCACCGCCGGGTTGCGCGGGTCGTCCTCGGGAATACCGGCCTCGACCTTTCCGACCAGGTCGGCGCCGACGTCAGCACCCTTGGTGAAGATGCCGCCGCCCAGACGCGCGAAGATCGAGATCAGCGACGAGCCGAAACCCAGGCCGATCAGCGGATGGATGATCTCGTCGACCGGTACGCCGTGCGTTGCCGAGCCCCTGAGGATGGCGTAAAAACCCGCCACGCCGAGCAGACCCAGACCGACCACCAGCATGCCGGTGATCGCGCCGCCGCGGAACGCCACATCCAGCGCCGGGGCAATGCCGTGGCGCGCCGCTTCGGCAGTGCGCACGTTGGCGCGAACCGAGACGTTCATGCCGATATAGCCGGCGGCACCCGACAGCACCGCGCCGATGATGAAGCCGGCGGCAGTCGACGTACCGAGAGTGAGCCAGATGATGACTGCAAGCACGACACCGGCGATGCCGATGGTGGTGTATTGCCGATTGAGGTAGGCCTGGGCGCCTTCCTGGACCGCACCGGAGATCTCGCGCATGCGGTCGTTGCCCGAAGGCTGCGCCAGAATCCACCGACTGGATACGGCGCCATACACGATGGCGAGAACCGCGCAGACGAGCGCGAACATGAGACCAGCGGACATGCAATTCCTCCTTTCGACAAAGCAATTTGATCACCGGTCAGTGCAGCCGGACCAGCCTTCCTTCCCCGCCTGCCGTGCGGATGCACGGCACACGCATAAACTCCGCTTCGCCGGGACTTCAGCGACGTGCGTTGTCTTGTTCGGGGTGAAACTGCCTGTTTCTTATAATTTGAAATCGCCCGGTAACTTTCGGGCGACTGCTATATTCTTCAAGCGCACATAGTTCGGCAGGCCATTGCGAAACGGCGGGTAATCTTCACCGGCAATCAGCGGCGCGAGATAGGCGCGGCATGCATCGGTGATGCCGAACCCATCGGCACTGATGAACTCTTTCGGCATCTTTTTCTCGACATTGGCAACATCCTTCAATTCGGCGATGCCGATCTCCCATACGTAAGGCGAGTCCGACTTGCGCACGATCGCCGGCATGACCGAATTCTTGCCGTCGAGCGCCATCTCCACCGCTGCCTTGCCCAGCGCATAGGCCTGCTCAACGTCGGTCCTGGAAGCGATGTGGCGGGCCGCACGCTGCAGGTAACTTGCCACCGCCCAGTGGTTCTTGAGCTTGAGCCGGTCGGTGACGATGCCGGCGATCATCGGGCCGACGCCGCTCAACTGGGTATGGCCAAACGCGTCGCGGGCGCCGGACTCTCCCATCAGTTTGCCGTCCTTGTCGAGCAAACCCTCCGAGACACCGATGCAGCAGTAGCCGTAGTCGGCGACGCACTGCCGGACACGGGCAATGAACTTGTCCTCGTCAAAGGGCACCTCCGGAAACAGCAGGATGTGCGGCGGGTCGCCTGCCTGTTCGGCCGCCAGCCCGCACGAGGCGGTAATCCAGCCGGCGTGACGGCCCATGACCTCCAGCACGAACACCTTGGTCGACGTGCGAGCCATCGACGCGACGTCGAAGCCCGCTTCCTTCATCGAGGTCGCCACGTATTTGGCAACCGAGCCGAAACCCGGGCAGCAGTCGGTGATCGGCAAATCATTGTCGACCGTTTTCGGTACGTGGATCGCCTGCAGCGGATAGCCGGTCGCCGCGGAAAGTTGCGAAACCTTGAGGCAGGTGTCGGCAGAATCTCCGCCACCGTTGTAGAAGAAGTAGCCGATATCGTGGGCCTTGAAGACCTCAAGCAGGCGCTGATACTCCGCCCGGCTCTGCTCCAGGCTCTTGAGCTTGTAGCGGCATGAGCCAAAGGCGCCGGCCGGCGCATAACGGAGCGCGGCGATATCGCTGGCGGACTCGAGCGAAGTATCGATCAGATCCTCGGTCAATGCGCCGACGATTCCGTTGCGCCCGGCGAAGGTCCTGCCGATGCGGTCGGGATGCGCGCGCGTAGATTCGATCACGCCACAGGCGCTGGCGTTGATGACGGCAGTGACGCCGCCGGACTGTGCGTAAAACGCATTGCGAGCGTTCATGACTCCAACCTGGAACATCGAACGGTATTGCGCATTTTACGATACCACGCGCATTTTCATTTCAATGCGTCGAAAGCGCGACGCGTGATCTCATCGACTGTGCCCTGCCCGAGTATCTTGCGGCATTTGGGTGCCTTCGCGTCGCCGGTGGCTGCCCACTTCGAGTAGTACTCGATCAGCGGCTTGGTCTGCGAATGGTAGACGTCGAGGCGCTTTCTGACAGTTTGTTCCTTGTCGTCATCGCGCTGGATCAAGGGCTCGCCGGTCACGTCGTCCTTGCCCTCTACCTTGGGCGGGTTGTACTTGACGTGATAGGTGCGCCCGGAAGCCAGGTGGGCGCGGCGCCCGCCCATGCGTTCGATGATGTCTGAATCCGGAACATCGATCTCGAGCACGTAATCGATCTGTACGCCGGCCGCCCGCATTGCGTCCGCCTGCGGAATGGTCCGCGGAAACCCGTCGAACATGTAGCCGGCCTTGCAGTCGTCCTGCTGCAGGCGGTCCTTGACCAGACCGATGATGATGTCGTCGGAAACCAGGCCGCCGGTGTCCATCACTTTCTTCGCTTCCAGGCCCAGCGGCGTGCCGGCCTTGACGGCCGCACGCAGCATGTCGCCGGTGGAGATTTGCGGAATGCCGAACCGCTCCCTGATGAAATTGGCCTGGGTGCCCTTGCCCGCGCCGGGCGGCCCCAAAAGAATCAGTTTCATTAGCCCTCCCGGCTCGAAATCTTGTCGTGTTTCTTATTGTCTGATCGGTGCATCGCTTCGGCGGCACTCGCAAAGCCTTACAACCTTACCCGACTACGCTGCCATGGTCAAACGCCTCCCGCACCCGATCGAGGTCTTCCGGCGTATCGACCCCGGCCTGTGGCGCAGCGGCCGCGAGCACGACGCGAATCCGCAGGCCGTGCGCAAGGATGCGCAACTGTTCGAGTGCCTCGAACCGCTCGAGCGGACTCGGCGCGAGACCGGCATAGGTGGCGAGGAACCCGGCGCGATAGGCGTAGAGGCCGATGTGCCGCAAGGCAGGCAAGAGCGCGGGCAAGGCGTCGCGCGCAACGGCAAAGGCATCGCGCGCATAGGGAATCGGCGCCCGCGAGAAGTACAGGGCCGTACCGTCGTGGGCACACACTACCTTGACCACGTTCGGGTTGAAGAACTCGCGCACATCGGCAATCGCGTGTGCGGCCGTCGCCACGGCCGCTGCCGCATCGTCCGCCAGCGCGCAGGCGACGCCCGATACCAGCCCGCGGTCGATCAGCGGTTCGTCGCCCTGCACATTGACGACGATCGTGTCCGGGCTCCAGCCCCGTGCGGCCGCCACCTCGGCAATGCGGTCGGTACCGCTCGGGTGATCGGCGCGAGTCATCATCGCGTTGAAGCCGGCCGCCGCGACTGCATCGTGCACGGCCGTGTGGTCTGTCGCCACCCACACCTCGTCGGCGCCGGTGCCCTGCACTTGCTCGACCACCCGCACGATCATCGGCTTGCCGGCGATGTCGGCAAGCGGCTTGGCCGGCAGGCGGGTCGAGGCGTAGCGGGCCGGGATGACGATCTTGAACGCCATTGCTACTTGAGCGCGGCGAGTTCTTCCTCGCCCATTTCGCGGGCTTCTTCCTCGAGCATGATCGGAATGGCGTCGCGAACCGGATAGGCCAGACGACTCGCCTTGCATTGCAGTTCCTGCTTGTCGCGGTTGAAGACGAGCGGCGCCTTGGTGACCGGACAAACGAGGATGTCAAGCAGACGCGGATCCATGATGGGTCTCCAGCAGTTTCTCGATTAGCGGCAAGGGATCGGGGCGAAGTTGCGCATCGACTCGCAGCGCCCACAATTCAGCGTCAAGCTGGTCGGCAAACGGCTCGCATTTTACTCCATCCTTCTCGGTCATCAGGATGAGTTCGGCGCTGTCGAAGGCCAGATCGCGCGCGCAATAGGCATGGTGGTCGGCGAAGGCATGGGTCTCGCACTGCAGGCCGAGTGCGGCCAGGTGCGCAAAGAAGCGCTGCGGATTGCCGATCCCTGCCACCGCATGGCTGCGCCTGCCGCGCAGGCTTTCGGCGCCAGCCGTGCTGTTGCCGGCGACGCGAATGAACCGATCGCCCTGCAGCGACATCGAAAACAGCGGGACGCCGCCGAACGTCCGCTGCAACGCCTGCGGCAATTCGCCGTTGGCGATCACCAGATTCGCACGACGCGTGCGGGCGGGCGGTTCGCGCAACGGACCGGCCGGCAGCAGCCAACCATTGCCGACGCCGCGCGAATCGAACAGCACGATTTCCAGGTCGCGTGCCAGGCGGTAGTGCTGCAGGCCGTCGTCGGAAACGATCAGGTTGCACGCCGGATGCGCGGCCAGCAAGGCGCGCGCCGCCGCCACACGGTCGCGTCCGACGAATACCGGGCAGCCGCTGCGCCGTGCGATCAGCAGCGGTTCGTCACCAACCTCGAGCGCCCGGCTGTCGGCGTGCACTTCACTGACCGCATCGTCGCTGCGCCGAAAGCCGCGACTGATGACACCCGGATGGTAGCCGTGCGCGCGCAGACGCTCGACCAGCCAGATCACCAGCGGGGTCTTGCCGCTGCCGCCGACCGTGATGTTGCCGACCACGACGACCGGAACCGGCAGTTTGGGACTGGCCAGCACGCCGGCACGGAACAGCATGCGGCGAAATGCGGCAAGCAGCGCGAACAGTCCCGAGAGCGGCAACAGCAGGACGGCGGGCAGGCCGCGCCGCTGCCACACCGACGCAAGCCATGTTTCCAGCCCGGCCGGAGCGCTCATGTCGGCTCGAAGACGGCCGGCGGGCCGGCCCGAACGGGCGCGGCGCAATTGCCGCGGCGGCTATTTGACCGGAATCTGGGTGGCAAACGAGATGTGCGACAGCCCGGCCTGCTGGGCGGCCTGCATGACATCGATGACGCTCTGGTGCGCTGTCTTGGCGTCGGCATTGATGATCACCACCGGTTCCTTGGCAGTGCCTGCGGCTTTTTTCAGCGCCAGGCCGATTGAGGCCACGTCGCGTGCGCCGACCGGCTCGCGGTTGATCATCACGTCGCCATTGACGGTGAGCACGACATTGACTTCATTTGGCTGTTGCTGCTCGGGCGGCGACGCATCGGCCGTGGGCAGGTTGATCTCGAGGCCGGAGAACTTCGAATAGGTGGTGGTGACCATGAGAAAGATCAGGATCACCAGCAGCACGTCGATCAGCGGAATCAGGTTGATCTCCGGCTCTTCGTGCGAACGGCCGCGGCGGAAATTCATCGATCAACCCTTGCGGTCGCCATGCACCACTTCGACAAGGCGCACCGCCTCCTGCTCCATGTCGACCACGATCGACTCGACCAGCCCGCGGTAATGGCGATAGAAGATCATTGCCGGAATCGCGATCAGGATGCCGAAGCCGGCGTTGTACAGCGCAATCGAAATGCCGTGCGCAAGCTGCTGCGGATTGGCCGAATTGGGCGTCTGCGAGCCGAAGATCTCGATCATGCCGACAATCGTGCCGAACAGGCCCATCAGCGGCGCCACGGTTGCAATGGTGCCGAGGCTGGTAAGGAAGCGCTCGAGCTCGTGCGTCACCGCCCGCCCCGCTTCCTCAATCGACTCTTTCATCACGTCGCGCGAACTCTTGACGTTGCGCAATCCGGCGGCCAGCACGCGGCCCAGCGGAGAATGCGCGGAAAGGCGCGCCAGCATGTCGTCGGTGACGCCGCCGCGCTTGTAGTCGGCGATCACGTTTTCGACCAGTCCGGCCGGCACGATCTTGCCCCGCCGCAGCGTGATCCCGCGTTCGATGATGAGTGCAACGGCAATGATGGAGGCGACCAGCAAGGGCCAGATCGGCCAACCCGCAGCGCGAATGATGTCGAACACGCAAGACTCCTGCACTCTTTGGAATAACCGCGCACTTTAATCTCGCCCCCCCGATTCGGCAAGCGAAGTCCGCATTGACGGCCGCTCGCGCCATCTGCCGCGCCGCGTTCGGAAAAACCGTTTCGAGCGCGCGGCCTTTATCCACAAAAGCTGTGGATAAGTGTGTGGATTGGGCTTGCGCGAACCGCCTAAGTGGCGTTTTCGCAAGGCTTTTTGTTACTCAGACGCAAAATGAAGCTTTGGTGACAATCACGTTAAATCAATATGTTACGCCAAGATCCGCGTGGAATATGGGTTTGCGCCGAGCTTCGTTGGCGCAAGCCGCGCCCAATCGCGATTCCGCTACAATCGACCCAATGTTTACGCCCGTTCCACAGCCGGATCTGCCGGCAGTTCCAGCGCTGGCGCCAGTTCTCAGTGTTTCAGCGCTAAACCGGTTTATCCGTGAAACACTGGAACGCGCGGTTCCGCTGATCTGGATTGCCGGCGAAGTCTCCAATCTCACCCGCGCGGCCTCGGGCCACCTGTATTTTTCACTCAAGGATGCCACGGCGCAGGTGCGCTGCGTGATGTTCCGCAACCGCGCGCAGCTCGTGCCGTTCGCCATCGCCAACGGCCAGCAGGTCGAGATTCGTGCCCTGGTCACACTGTACGAACCGCGCGGCGATTTTCAGCTCAATGTCGAGAGCGTGCGGCGCGCCGGTCTGGGCGCACTGTTCGAGGCCTTCGCCCGGCTCAAGGAAAAACTGCTGGCCGAAGGGCTGTTCGACGATGCCCGCAAGCGCGCGCCGCCGCGCTATCCGCGCTGCATCGGCATCGTCACGTCCTTGCAGGCGGCGGCACTGCGCGACCTGCTGGCCGCGCTGGTGCGCCGTGCGCCGCATGTTGCGGTGCTCGTCCATCCGGTACCGGTGCAGGGCGAGGGCGCGCCGGCGGCGATCGCCGATGCGCTGCGCGCTGCCGCACTGCGCAACGAATGCGAGGTGCTGATCGTCGCCCGCGGCGGTGGCAGCATCGAAGATCTGTGGGCGTTCAACGACGAGCACCTGGCGCGCGCCATTGCCGCCTGCCCGCTGCCGGTGATCGCCGGCATCGGTCATGAATCCGACTTCACGATTGCCGATCTGGTCGCCGACCGGCGCGCCGCCACGCCGACTGCCGCCGCCGAACTTGCGAGCGCGGGCTGGTTCGCCGCGCGCGCTGAAACTTTCGCGCTCGGCCGCAAGCTGCAGGGCGCGATCGGCGCCACGCTGGCCGTGCGCAGGCAGCAAATCGATCTGGCGGCGCGGCGCCTGATTCACCCGGCGCAGCGCTTGCGCGAATCCGCCGCCAGGCTGGACAATCTCGCCATGCGCATGGCATCCGCCGCGGCCCGCGTCATCGAGCGACAACAAGGCCGGCTCGGACGCCTGCAACTCGTCTGGCAGGCGCGCCGGCCCGATACCGCCGCCCGGCGCAGCCGCCTCGACGGCACCCGATCGCGCCTGCATACCGCCTGGGCGGGCCGCCATGGGGAGCTCGCCGCGAAGCTGGCCCGGCTGGGCGACGCGCTCAGCCACCTCGACCCGCAGGCCACCCTCAAACGCGGCTACAGCATTACCCGGGCGGCCGATGGCAATGTCGTGCGCGACAGCAAAACCGTTGCGCCGGGCCAGCCGGTATCGATCCGCCTTGCGGCCGGCACACTGGCGGCAAGCATCACGCGCACCGACTGAGCTGCGATCGAGGTTGTCACAACGGGCAATCTCCCACTAAAATGATCGGGATTTCTGCCTGTCGCGCGCGCCCCGCTAACCACAAACCCTACGGAGAACCGACATGGAACACACACTTCCCGCCCTGCCCTTTGCGATGGATGCGCTTGCCCCTCACATCTCGAAGGAAACCTTCGAGTTTCACTACGGCAAGCACCATCAGGCCTATGTGACCAACCTCAACAACCTGATCAAGGGCAGCGAATTCGAGAACCTCGGCCTCGAGGACATCGTGAAGAAATCCAGTGGCGGCGTTTTCAACAACGCCGCCCAAGTGTGGAACCATACCTTCTTCTGGAACAGCATGAAGCCCAGCGGCGGCGGCGCGCCGGGCGGCGCACTGGCCGAGGCGATCAACAAGAAGTGGGGCTCGTTCGACGCCTTCAAGGACGCCTTTACCAAGAGCGCGGTCGGCAACTTCGGTGCCGGCTGGACCTGGCTGGTGAAAAAGGCCGACGGCTCGGTGGACATCGTCAACACCAGCAACGCCGCAACTCCCCTGACCAGCGGCGACAAGGCGCTACTGACCATCGACGTTTGGGAACACGCCTACTACATCGACTATCGCAACGCCCGCCCGAAGTTCGTCGAAACCTTTCTCACGGCGCTCACGAACTGGAGCTTCGCCGAGAAGAACTTCGCCTGAACGGCGCCGCATGGCTCCCCGGCGGGTGCCTGAAGACCCAGTATCCATGCGGGTTCCAGGACATCCGGGGAAGCGGCGCCGGGCGCCGTCGGGCGAAACCCGCGGCGATCCGGTCGACAGTCAGCCGGACTTGATCTCGTCGGTCAGCGGCAAGCCGCTGGCAAACTGGGTGACGCTGTCGATCGTGGTCTGGCAGATCGTGAGAATCGCCTCCTGGGTGAAGAAGGCCTGGTGCCCTGTGACTATGGCATTGGGAAACGACAGCAGGCGCTGGATGACGTCGTCCGGGATCACGGTGCTCGACAGGTCGCGGAAAAACAAGTCGGCTTCCTGTTCGTAGACATCGATTGCCAGGCCGCCCAGCTGCCCGCTCTTCAAAGCCTCGACCACCGCCTCTGTGTCGACCAGCCCGCCGCGGCTGGTGTTGATCAGCAGCGCGCCGCGTTTTGCGCGTGCGAGCGATCCGGCGTTCACGATGTGGTGGGTTTCCGGCGTCAGCGGGCAGTGCAGCGAGATGATATCGGCCCGGGCGCCGATCTCGTCCGGTTCGGTGTAGCGGGCGCCCAGGGAGCGGAAGGCCTCCGACGGATACTTGTCGTAGCCGATCACTTCGCAGCCGAAGCCCAGCATGATCTTGGCGAAGACGCAGCCGATCTTGCCGGTTCCGACCACCGCCACCGTTTTGCCATGCAGATCGAATCCCATCAGGCCGTCGAGCGAGAAATTGGAATCGCGCGTCCGGTTGTATGCGCGATGAATCTTGCGGTTGATCGCCAGCAGCAGAGCCACCGCATGCTCGGCAACCGAATAAGGCGAGTAGGTGACCACCCGGACCACCTTGAGGCCCAACCGCCCTGCCGCCTCGAGGTCGACATTGTTGAAGCCGGTGCAGCGCAGGGCCACCAGTCGGGTTCCCCCGGCTGCCAGCGCGTCGAGCACGTTGGCATCGGCCCGGTCGTTGACGAAGATGCAGACCGCCTCGTGCCCGGCGGCCAGGCCGACCGAGTCCGCGTCGAGCGGCGCGTCGAAATAGTGCAACTGATGTCCGGCGCCCCGGTTGGCGGCGTCGAGGAATTCGCGGTCATAGCGCTTGGCGCTGAATACGGCAATCTTCATCCGGGCGTCTCCGATCGGTGATGGGGAAAACGGTGACCTGCCTGGCACCGGCGCAAGGCCAGTCAGCCGCAAGATACCGAAGCAACGATCCGTTCAAACAAAATCTTGCGTAGGGCCATCGGGGAAAGATTATCGCGTAGCCCGCATCCGGCCGGTTGCTCGATTTTGGGTTCGACCCGTGCGTCGACCAGATGGATGGCCGGAATCGGTGACGCGTCGCCGAACGGCTAGGCGACCCGATAGCCGGCCGCAGCCCCGTCGCGCTTGAGTGCCGCGATGTTCGCCTGCAGGGTGGCGGTCCTCTTGCGCGTCCCGACAAAGACGGCCGGCACCGAGTTGCGTCGACTGCCACAATGTCGACTTTTCAATACATGGCCTCAAGACCTTAAGCCGGATCGCGCCGGGCGGCGACGTGGAAGGAAGCTCGCTCGGTGATCTCGGTCGGCGTCGTGCATGCGGGAGGCGCCATTGGGCTTCCCGGCACGTGAATCATCGTGTTCGACTGCCGGTCGTGGCGGCCCTCGGGCGAGCATCCACGCCCCCTCCGTCCACCTTGCCCATGCCGTCGGCAAGTGTCAAACTTGTCGGCCAGGACGGCTTGCGACCCGTGTCTGGCCAACTCGGGCATCGCCACCCGAATCGCTTGCCGGCACGGAGAAAGCCGGGAACGGCCAATGCCATGTATTGCGAACGACGGAGAGCGCAATGACTTCGAATAGCGAGAGAAGCCCGGTCGCCAACGATCTGAGCGCTTTCGGCACCGCCCGGGCGACGGTCGAAGGCGCGCCGATGGATGACGACGAACTTCGCAAGACCGATGCCTTCTGGCGCGCCTGCAACTACCTGGCAGTCGGGATGATCTACCTGCGTGCCAATCCGCTGCTGCGCGAACCGCTGAAACCCGAGCACATCAAGAACCGGCTGCTCGGCCACTGGGGCTCCAGCCCGGGGCTGTCGTTTATCTACACCCACATGAATCGCGTCATCCGGAAATCCGATGTCGATGCGATTTTCATGGCCGGTCCGGGGCATGGCGCGCCCGGCGTTCTCGCGCCGGTCTATCTGGAAGGAGCCTATTCCGAGATCTACCCGGAAAAGAGCCTGGACCAGGACGGGCTGCACGCGTTCTTCAGACAGTTCTCCTTTCCGGGCGGAATCGGCAGTCATTGCACACCGGAAACGCCGGGCTCGATCCATGAAGGCGGCGAACTCGGTTACGTGCTGTCGCATGCCTGCGGCGCGGCCTTCGACAACCCGGATCTGGTGGTCGCGGCCGTGGTCGGCGACGGCGAAGCCGAGACCGGTCCGCTGGCCACCTCCTGGCATATCAGTAAGTTCCTCAACCCGATCCGGGACGGCGCCGTGCTGCCGATCCTCAACCTCAACGGCTACAAGATCAACAACCCGACCCTGCTGGCACGCATCAGCCACGACGAAGTTGAAGCCTTGTTCCGGGGTTGCGGCTGGACGCCTTACTTCGTCGAGGGCTCCGACCCAGCCAGCATGCATCAGGCGATGGCGGCAACCCTCGATCGCTGCATCGACCAGATCCGGGCGGCGCAGCGTCTGGCGCGCAGTTGCGGCGTTGCGCACCGTCCGCGCTGGCCGATGATCGTACTGCGCAGCCCGAAGGGCTGGACCGGCCCGGGCGAGGTCAACGGACACAAGGTCGAGGGTTTCTGGCGCGCCCACCAGGTACCGATCGCCGATGTGCAGAAGAACCCGGCCAGCCTGCGGCTGCTGGAAGACTGGCTGCGCAGCTACAAGCCGGACGACCTGTTCGACGCCGATGGCGCGCCGGCGCCGGAAATCCGCGCACTTGCGCCGGCCGGCAGCCGCCGCATGGGTGCCAACCCGCATGCCAACGGCGGCATCCTGAAGAAGGCGCTGCGCATGCCGGATTTTCGCGACTACACGATCAAGGTGGACAGACCCGCCCAGATCGAGGCCGAGAACACGCCGCCGCTGGGGTGCTACCTGCGCGACATCATGAAGGCCAACATGCGCAACTTCCGCGTCTTCGGCCCCGACGAAAACACGTCGAACAAGCTCGGCGCAATCTACGAGGTGAGCAAGAAATTCTGGATTGCCGAGGTTTTCCCCGAAGATGCCGATGGCAGCGAATTGGCGGCCGACGGCCGCGTGATCGAGATGCTCAGCGAGCACACCATGGAAGGCATGCTGGAAGGCTACCTGCTGACCGGGCGCCACGGCTTCTTCTCCACTTACGAAGCCTTCGTGCATGTCATCGACTCGATGTTCAACCAGCATGCCAAATGGCTTTCCATCTGCAACCACTTGTCGTGGCGGGAGGAGATCGCTTCGCTCAACCTGCTGATCACTTCGACTGTGTGGCGCCAGGACCACAATGGCTTCACGCACCAGGATCCGGGCTTCCTCGACGTGGTGCTGAACAAGAGCGCGGCGGTCACCCGCATCTATCTTCCGCCCGACGTCAACTGCCTGCTTTCGGTGGCCGATCACTGCCTGCGCAGCGAGAACTACATCAACGTTGTCGTCTCCGACAAGCAGCTTCACCTTCAGTACCTGGACATGGAGAGCGCCAGCACCCACTGCGAAAAGGGCATCGGCATCTGGGACTGGGCCAGCAACGATCAGGGCACGGAACCCGACGTGGTGATGGCGGCAGCCGGCGACATTCCGACCCAGGAGGCGCTGGCGGCGACGGCGATGCTGCGCGAGGAGTTCCCCGACCTGAAGATGCGCTTCATCAACGTCGTGGATCTGTTCAAGCTGCAGCCTGACAACGAGCATCCGCACGGCCTTGGCTGGCGCGACTTCGACTCGCTTTTCACGATAGACAAACCGATCATCTTCAACTTCCACGGCTATCCCTGGCTGATCCATCGCATGGCATACCGGCGTACCAACCACAAGAACCTGCATGTGCGCGGCTACAAGGAAAAGGGCAATATCAATACGCCGCTGGAACTGGCGATCAACAACCAGATCGACCGCTTCAGCCTGGCGATCGACGTGATCGACCGCGTGCCGGGCATCAACGTGTCGGGTGCCCATGCCAAGGAGAAGTTCCGAAACCGGCAGCTTGCGTGCCGCCGCTATGCCTACGAACATGGCACCGACATGCCGGAGATCGTCAATTGGCGCTGGCCGTACTGAAACCGCGATCGGTTGGCAGCCGCCGGCGAGAATGCCGCGCCGGCCAGTGCGATTGCCTGCGTCGTCTTGCCCTGCAGTAAGCACCGCCATCCAGCGAGCTTCCAGGACAGGAGATCCGTCAATGAAGAAGATTCTGTTCTCCGGCGTGGCAGTCGATGTCGACGAAAAACGGGTACGCGAGCAACTCGAACCAGTGGGCCCGGTCGTCGAGGTCAACATCATCCGCGACGGCGACCCCAATCGCCCGGTGGTGCTGGTGACGATGGACATCGACGACGACCTTGCCTTCAGGATCACCTCGCGTGTCAGCCATTACTGGCACGACGGCAACCTGATTACCGCTCGCGTGCTGCCGCACTGAGAATGGCCATGCCGCCCGCGCCGCCGCACTCATCTCCGGCATCAAACTCGTTCAAGGATTTCAAATGTCCTTCCCGTTGAACCCGGCCCGCGCGATCCTGTTTGCCGGCATCGTCCTGTGCGGCTGCGACAAGCCGCCGCCGGCGGTCGCGCCGCCTCCGCCGGAAGTCGTGGTGCAGGCGATACAGCCGCAGAACACGCCGCTGTCGCTGGACATCGTGGCCGAACTCAAGGCGTTTCGCGAGGTGGAGTTGCGGCCGCGGGTGACCGGCCTGGTGACCAGGCAGAGTTTCCGTCCTGGACAGAAGGTCAAGGAGGGCGACCTGCTGTTTGTCATCGACCCGCGTGCCTATGACGAAGCCGTGATCGAGCCGCAGGCCAAGCTGGCGGAATCGGCGGCCGTGCTGGCGCGTGCGCGTGAGGATGTCCACCGCTACAAGCCGCTGCTGCCCGACAACGCCATTCCGCGCCAGACTTACGACCAGGCGGTCGCCTTCGAACGGCAGAACCAGGCGGTCGTGCAGGCGCGGCGCGCCTTTCTCGACAAGGCCAGGCTCGACCGCTCGTTTGCCGAAGTGCGCTCGCCCGTTTCCGGGCAGATCGGATTGCAGAAGGTCGAGGTCGGGGCGCTCGCCACCGCCGGCCAGTCGGTGCTGGCGACGGTGTCGACGCTCGATCCGGTGATCGCCTACTTCAGCATTCCGGAAACCGACTACATCCAGTTCGCGCGCCGCCATCTGTCGCCGAACGAGAAGCAGTCGTTGCCGATCGAACTGATCCTGGCCGACGCCAGCACCTACAACCGGCCGGGGCGCATCGATTTCGCCGACCGGGCGCTCAACCCCGCCACCGGCACATTGACCCTGCGCGCGCTCTTCCCCAATCCGGAAGGCTTGCTGCGCCCCGGCATGAATACGCGGGTTCGCATCGTCTACGAAACCGCGCAGAACGCGCTGCTGGTGCCGCAGAAGTCGGTCAGCGAAATGCTCGGACGGCAGTTTGTCTCCGTCGTCGGCGCCGACAACAAGGTCGAGCAGCGACCGATTCGCACCGGCGCCCGCATCGGCGAACTGTGGCTGGTCGAAGACGGCTTGAAGGCCGGCGAACGCGTGGTCGTAGAGGGTCTGCAAAAATCCAAGCCGGGCAGTGTCGTGCGCCCCGTGCCGGTGGGCCAGCCGTCGCCCGCTGCCAGCGCGAAACCCGCTGCGGCACCGCCATAAGGGCCCGGCATGGCCAAGTTCTTCATCACGCGCCCGGTCTTTGCGATCGTCACCGCACTGGTTCTGCTGCTGGCCGGGATCATCGCCGGCTTCAGCCTGCCGATCGCGCAGTACCCGCAGATCACGCTGCCGACCGTGCGCATCTCCGCCTTCTATCCGGGTGCCAACGCCGAAGTCGTCGAGCAGGCCATCGCCCAGCCGATCGAAGAACAGGTCAACGGCGTCGAGGGCATGCTCTATATGAGTTCGAGTTCATCGGGCAACGGTGCCTACTCGCTGAACATCACATTCGGCCTCGACAGCAATGCGGACATCGCCGCCGTCCAGGTGCAGAACCGGGCGGCGCAAGCCAATTCCCGACTGCCCGGCGAGGTGCTGAGCAGCGGCGTCACCACCAAGAAGCAGACGCCCGACACGCTGATGTATGTCGCCCTGGTCTCGCCCAAGGGGACATACGACGACCTGTTCCTAACCAACTACGCGACAATCAATGTGGTGGAGGCGCTCAAACGCGTCAAGGGCGTCGGCAACGTGCAGTTGTATGGTGCCGAGTTCGGCATGCGTCTGTGGTTGCAGCCGGCGCGCATGGCGGCACTGGGCATCACGCCCAACGACATCTATCAGGCAATCCAGGAACAGAACCGCCAGGCGCCGGCCGGCCAGGTCGGCCAGTTGCCGGCGCCCAAGACACAGCAGTTCCAGTACGGCGTCGAGGTGCGTGGCCGGCTAACGGATGTCGGCGAGTTCGAAAACGTGATCGTCCGCGCCAAGCCCGACGGCTCGTTCGTCCGCGTCGGCGACGTGGCGCGGGTGGAACTGGGGGCGAAGGATTACACCTTTCAGTCGCGTTTCAACGGCAAACCGGCGGCCTCGTTTTCGATCAACCTGACGCCCGACGCCAGCGCCCTGGAAACCGCCGCGCTGATCAAGGCCCAGCTCGACGAGATCGCCAAGTCGTTCCCCGCCGACCTCGCCTACGACATCGTCAGCGACAACACGCTGTTCGTCAAAGCCTCGCTCGAAGAAGTGGTGCATACCTTCGTCGAGGCGCTGCTGCTGGTGCTGATCGTGGTGTTCATCTTCCTGCAAAGCTGGCGCGCGACCGTTATCCCGATGCTGGCCGTGCCGGTGTCGCTGGTGGGCACCTTCGCGGCCTTCGTTCTGCTGGGTTTCACCATCAACACGCTCACGTTGTTCGGCATGGTGCTCGCCATCGGCATCGTGGTCGACGATGCCATCGTGGTGGTCGAGGCGGTCGAACACCACATGGCCAAGGGACTCAGCGCGCATGACGCCACGGTAAAGGCGATGGAGGAAGTCTCCGGGCCGGTGATGGCGATCGCGCTGATCCTTGCCGCGGTGTTCGTGCCGGTATCGTTCCTCGGCGGCATCGCCGGGGTGATGTACAAGCAGTTCGCCATTACCGTTGCCGTATCCACGGTGCTCTCGGCCCTGGTCGCACTGTCGCTGACCCCCGCGCTGTGCGCCATGCTGCTCAAGCCCAAGCGCGAATCCCGCGGTGTTCTCGCGCGCTTCTTCGCCGCCTTCAACGACCGCTTCGAGCGTGTCACCGAAGGCTACGGGCGCGGCGTGCAGAACCTGATCCGGCGCGCCGTGCTCGCCCTGCTGACATTGGGCATCATCATCTTTGTCGCCTTCGGACTGATGAACAGGGTGCCGGGCGGCTTCGTGCCGCCTGAGGACCAGGGCTTCCTGATCGGGAGCCTGCAGTTGCCGCCTGCCGCATCGCTCAACCGCACCGCGGCGGTCGCCGATAAGGCCGATGCCATCCTGGCCGCGCTGCCGGGCGTCGAGAAGCGGTTGATGATCACCGGCTTCAACGTACTGAGCGGAGTCACGCAGTCCGACAGCGCCCTGTTCATTCTCAAGCTCAAGCCGTGGGAGGAGCGCACCGCTGCGCCCGAGCAGCTCAAGGCGATCATCGGCGCTGCCTACAAGGGGCTCGGAACCCTGCCGGAGGCGACCGTGCTGGTCTTCAATCCGCCGGCGATCCCCGGCCTCGGCTCCACTGGCGGCTTCTCGTTCAAGCTGCAGGATCGGGGTGGCGGCACGCCGCAGGAACTGGCCAAGACGGCCGCCGATTTCATCGCAGCGGCGCGCCAGCGGCCGGAGATTGGCACGATCTACTCCAAATTCGATCCGAATACGCCGGCCTTTCGCCTGGAAATCGACCGCGAGAAGGCCAAGAAGCTGGGCGTGCCGCTGACCGAGGTGCTGAGCACCCTGCAGACCTTCCTCGGCGGCATGAACATCAACGACTTCAGCCGTTTCGGGCGCACCTACAAGGTGACCATGCAGGCGGAATCGGAATTCCGCAGCGACATCCAGGGCATCGACCTGTTCCATGTGCGCAGCAGCGGCGGCGTGATGTTGCCGCTGTCGTCGCTGGTCACCAAGTGGCCGATCAGCGCGCCGCTGGTGACCGAGCGCTACAACCTTTACCGCGCCACCGAACTGGGCGGCGATGCCGCCCCGGGTTTCAGCTCCGGCGACGCGATCAAGGCCATGGAACAGGTCGCGGCAACCGCGCTGCCGGCCGGCTACGGCTACGAGTGGTCGGGCATCAGCCTGCAGGAGAAGGAATCGGCCGGCAAGGCCCCGATCGTTTTCGGCATGGCGATCGTCTTCGTCTTCCTGTTCCTCGCGGCGCTGTACGAAAGCTGGGCGGTGCCGTTTGCCGTGCTGTTCGCCGTGCCGCTGGGCATCTTCGGCGCCATGACCGGCCTGTGGCTGAGCGGGCTGACCAACAACATCTACGCCCAGATCGGCCTGATACTGCTGATCGGTCTGGCCGCCAAGAATGCCATCCTGATCGTCGAGTTCGCCAAGATGAAGCGCGACGAGGGCGAAGATGCGGTGACCGCGGCGCTCGGGGCCGCCAAGCTGCGGCTGCGGCCGATCATCATGACGTCGTTCGCGTTCATCCTCGGCGTCGTGCCGCTGGTGCTGGCGACCGGCGCCGGTGCTGCGGCGCGCGTGTCGATGGGCATCACGGTGTTCTCCGGCATGCTGGCGGCAACCCTGCTCGCCATCTTCATCGTGCCGGTGCTGTTCGTCACCGTAGACCGCATTGTCGGCCGCGTTTCCGGGGGGCCGCGATCATGAGGCGCGCTTTCGCGCAACCCGGCAGGCGGCCTCGGGCACAACTCCGCACCACGTCCCGCACCCGTTCCAGCGCCATTGCCGGCGTCATCGCCGGCCTGCTGCTGGGTGGCTGTGCGCTCGGCCCGGATTACCGCCGTCCGGATACCGACATGCCCGAGAGCTATCGCAGCGCGCCGGGTTACGAGGGTGCGGCCAGTGCGCACCCCGCCCTTGCCGAGCAGGACTGGCGCCAGGTCTTCACCGACCCGCCGCTGCAGAAGCTGATCGACGAGGCGCTCGCCGCCGGCCCCGATGCCTTGCTGGCGGCCGCGCGCCTGCGCGAAGCCGAGGCCCTGGCCGGCGTCGCCCGCGCGCCGTTGCTGCCCCAAGCGTCGCTGTCGCTGAATACCTCCCCGACCGCCCGCCGGCCCGGTGACGACTTGACGTCCACCTTCCTCGGCAGCGCCGGCATCTCGTGGGAGATCGACCTGTGGGGCCGCTACCGCCGGGCCAGCGAGGCGGCCCGCGCAGAACTGCTGGCCAGCGAAGAGGCGCGACACGGCGTGCGCGCCTCGTTGATCGGCGGCGTGGCCGGCTACTACTACCAGCTCGCGGCGCTGCGCGAAATCCACACCGTCACTGCACGCGCCGCCGGCAACCAGCGCGAGGTTTTGCGCCTGGTCAAACGCCTGTCGGCCAGTGGCGTGGCCTCGGCCGCCGAGGAACGCCAGCAGGAGAGCGTGCTGGCGGCCACCGAATCGCGCCTGCCGGCGCTGCAGCGGCAGATCGCCGAAACCGAAAATGCGTTGTCGCTGCTGCTCGGCCGCCACCCGGGCGGCTTCGTGTTCGATTCCGGCGCCAGCCTGGCCCTGCCGGATGTCATACCCGCCGGCCTGCCCTCGACGCTGATCGACCGTCGTCCGGACATCCGCCAGAGCGAAGCCCGGCTGGTCGCCGCCAACGCCCGCGTCGGCGAGGCCAAGGCGCTGTTCTTCCCCAGCCTGTCGCTGACCGCAGTGTTCGGCGGCGTCAGCACCAGCCTGCGCGATGTGCTGAGCGGCGGCGCGCCGACGGTCGCCTCGCTCGGCCCGAACATCCTGCAGACGCTGTTTGACGGCGGCCGGCTGGTGTTCAACCGCGACGCCGCTCTGGCGCGCCTCGACCAGGCCCTGATCGGCTACCGTAAAACCATACTCGGCGCGCTCGGCGAAGTGGCCGACGGGCTCGCCGCCTACGAGACCGGCGGCGAGCTGCTGTCGATTCAGGCCCGGCGCGTCGCCGCCTCGCGCGAAGCCCTGCGGCTTGCCGACCTGCGCTTCCGCTCCGGCACCACCGGCTTTCTCGAAGTGCTCGACGCCCAGCGCCAGCTGCTGGCGGCGGAAACCGAACAGGCGCAAAGCCTGCTAGACCGGCGTGCCGCACTGATCAAGCTCTACCTGGCCCTGGGCGGCGGCTGGCAAACCGACCCGCAGCAAGAGCATGCCGGAAACCCGCATGGATAGGCGCTCTCCAGCAGGGTAACGCTGCGAGCGCCAGCCCATGCGGGTTGCAGCGGACCACCGCCTGCACTCGGCAACACATGCGACTCGCCGGGCATCGGAAAGCGAAGCCAAGCATCGGTTCGTCCGTTCCCACCGAGCCGAGCCCGGAACACCCGCGTCGAACGCGACGCCCTGAACTCGCTGCGAAGGAGCCGCCGATGGAAGTCAGGAACAAGCCGGACCCGGGTCTCAATCAACTCGTTCATAGCGGCGACGTCAATTGGCAGCCGCTCGCCGAACCCGGCGTGGCCGGTGTCTATGTCAAAGTTCTGCGCTTCGATTCGTCGGCGCGAAGGGCGCCGACAATCCTTCTGAAGTTCGATCCGGGCGCAACCTATCCGGCGCACGTTCATCCCGGCGGCGAGGAGATCTTTGTCCTTGAAGGTGACATCAGCCTGGGCAAGGATCGGCTGCATGCCGGAGACTATCTTTACACCGCGCCCGGCAATATCCACGCGGTCCGCTCGGAGACCGGTTGCGTGGTACTGGTCAGCGTCCCGCAGGAAGTCGAGAGGCTCCGCGGCGAGCTTGGCGGCGCCGGCAAGAGCGGCGCCGGCTGATCAATCGACCACCCGATGCCGGAGAGACCGCCACCATCGCGCCCGCCCCGCGACGCGCCACGGTACCGGTCAGCAGAACTATTCTTTTCGCATCCCCGGCCAGCGTTTGGTACCGCAAAATGCTGTCGGGGCAGCGTTCTGAACGCCCGTCATAGCGCTTCGGACCCGAAGCAGGCAGGCCGGAACGCCGCATGCAGCGGACGTTTCAGGCCTGCCACCCCGCCCGGCCGCGTGGAATGGCGCTTCTGGCCATGTGGGCGCCGAGACGCCCTATCGTAAGCGTCCACCGCGACCACCTGTACTCATCGGTTGAACTCGTGCGATGTTGTCGCCTGTTTTTGAGGCGCGACGAATGGCGAAGAGACACGGACCGGCTTACTGGCGAGAGCACATTCAAAACTGGGTCTGAAGTGATCTGACGCAGCGCGAATACTGCGCGAACAACGGACTGAGCGAGCGAGCGTTCCATCGCTGGCGCAGTCGGGAGAAGCAGACCATCGCGGCGGCAAAGTCATCGCTGACCCTGGTGCCGGTGAGCGTGGGCAAGGCGGAAACGGGTAGCGTCGTGCGCCTGCGCAGTCCGGATGGTTGGGAAATTGAGTTGCCGGGTAGCAGTGTCCCGTTGCTGGTCGAGCTTCTTGAAACAACTGTCATGATCCCGAGCCCGCACCAGGTCTGGCTGGTTGTCGAACCGATTGACATGCGCGCCGGCATCGACGGACTGTCGCAGCGCATACAGAACACGCTGGGACGCTCGCCCTGCGATGGCAGTGCCTATGCCTTTCGCAACCGGCGTCTGAATCGGCTCAAGCTTCTGGTGTGGGATGGCACCGGCGTGTGGCTGTGTCATCGGCGCCTGCATCGGGGGCACTTCATCTGGCCGCGTGCCGACACCGCGGTCTTTACCCTCAGCGCTGCGCAGTGGCAATGGCTCGTCAGCGGGTCGATTGGCAGCGACTCGAAGCGCCAGCGCCGGCGCACTGGCGGGTCTGAACCGGGCCACGAAGACCTGCAAGAAGAATCTCGGCAAATATCGCTGAAAGGCCCTGTGCATGCGGCTCTTCGGCCTGTTGCAGAGTATAATATCGGCATGAATTTGGACGCTGAACTGGCCCGCCTGAATGCCACGCCCGCACTGCCGGATTGGGTACTCGGCACCGTTCAGAAGCTCATCGACCAGGCACAAGAAGAAGAAGCCGAAGCGCTTCGGCTGAGCGAACAAATCACCCGCCGCGACAGCGAGCTTCACGCCGCCAGGATCAAGATCCAGGCCCTCACGCTGGAGCTCGCGCACCTGCGCCGGATGCGCTTTGGCGCGCGCAGCGAAGCCTTCGGCCGAAGCAGGCGATCTGTTCCAGGAGACGCTGGCCAGCGATATCGCCGCCGCCCAGGCCGAACTGGCCAGGAACAGGCCGAGGCCGCAGCGACCAGCGAGCCGCAGGTGCCCGCACGCCTCGCCTGCGCGCCGGTCGTCAGCCGCTGCCAGATCATCTGCCGCGCATCGAGCACCGGCATGAACCGATCTCCTGCACCTGTGGGCAGTGCGGTACGGCGCTGGTCAAGATCGGCGAGGACATCAGCGAACAGTTGGACGTCGAGCCGGCCCGTTTCTTCGTGCATCGGCACATCCGCCCGCAGTACGCCTGCCGTGCATGCGAGACGGTGTCAGCCGCACCGATTGCGCCGGCCGTGATCGATGGCGCGATGGCGGCCACTGGGCTGCTGAGCTGGGTGGCCATCAGCAAGTTCCTCGATCATCTGCCGCTGTACCGGCTGGAGCAGATTGCGGCCCGCGATGGAGTCAGCCTCTCGCGTACCACGATGGCCGAATGGGTGGGACGCATCGGCGTGGCCCTGCAGCCGCTGGTCGATCGCTTGACGATGCGGCTGCTCAAAGGCCGCGTGCTGCATGCCGATGAAACACCGGTCAAGCAACTGGACCCGGGTCGAGGCAAGACCAAGCGCGCCTATCTGTGGGCGTACCGGAGCAACGTGCTGGAGACGGGTCCGCCGATCGTGGTGTTCGATTACCAACCCAGTCGCGCCGGCGCCCATGCCCAAGCGTTTCTCTCGGGCTGGCAAGGCCATCTGATGGTCGATGACTACGCTGGCTACAAGGCCTTGTTTGCCGACGGGCTGACCGAGCTTGGCTGTATGGCCCATGCGCGCAGGAAGTTCTTCGATCTGAATGCCGCCGAGCCCAATGCCATTGCGCAGGAGGCGTTGCGTCGGATCGGCGCCTTGTATGCCATCGAGGCGCAAGGCCGCGACATGGATGGCGTGGCACGCACGCATCTGCGCCAGGACCAAGCGCAGCCGCAACTCCAAGCCATGCACGATTGGTTGCTGCGAACGCGGGTGAATGTGGCCAATGGCGGGGGGCACGGCGAAGGCGATCGACTACAGTCTGAAGCGCTGGCCAGCCTTGAGCCGGTATGCCAGCGACGGAAGCCTGCCGATGGACAACAATCCAGTGGAGAACGCCATCAGGCCGATCGCTATCGGCAAAAGAACTGGCTCTTCACCGGATCCGAGCGCGCTGGAAAGCGGGCTGCAGCCATTCAGAGCCTGCTCTACACTGCAAAGCTCAACGGGCTCGACCCGGCAGCCTGGTTGCGCGAGACCCTGGAAAACTGCCCACCTGCCCGAACAGCCGAATCGATTCGCTGCTGCCGTTGCGCACCCCAGCCCTACAGCACTGATCGCCGCACATCAAGGTGGGCGCGTTGCGCGCTTACCGTTGTTCGCGCAGTATTCGCGCTGCGTCAGATCGCTTCGAACCCAGTTTTGAATGTGCTCTCGCCAGTAAGCCGGTCCGTGTCGCTTCGCCATTTGTCGCGCCTCAAAAACAGGCGACAACATCGCACGAGCTCACCCGATCAGTACAGGTGGTGGGGGTGGACGCTTACGCCCTATCCACGCGGCTCGCAAGTTTGCAAGTGGCGAAGGATCTGCGAGAGCGGGAGTGTCGCCGGGGTGCAGGGACGCCATGGGTCTTCCGCAGAAACGATTCTGACCGACTTGGAGAGAACTCTTCCCACCCCGCGTTGAACGCCGATCAGGAATCGGGCAGGCACGCGCCTGCGGGGAGCCAAACGCCGATTGATCGAGCTTGCGTCATGGTGGGTTGTGCTCACCACCGCGCTTCACGGCGTGCGGGCAAAGGAGCCGACCACGCAAGCGAATGCGCCGTTCATCGGGATCGATGTGGCCAAGGCCGACTTGGCTGTTGGCTGCGCCCGGCAGTTGGGCACGCTGGCCAACGAGCCGGCGAGTATTGACCGGTGGCTGCGCAGTGTGCCGACGGGCAGCGTGCTGGCCATGGCGGCCAGGCTCAACTGAATTGGTCAGTAACGGCGCTCGGATCCCACGACGATCGCCGTCCGGCGTGCCGCGATGTGCGCCCTGCGTTCGTCCTCGTAACGCCGCCGCTCACAGTACTCGTCATATCCGGAACCTCTCCTGCAGTCCTCGTAGCGTTCCTCTGCCTTCCTCTCCAGCCTGTGCTCGCGGACAGCGCCGGCCACAATCGCAGCCCGGCGCGCCTCGCGGTCACGTTGGTCAGCCGCGGCAGGCGCGGGTGCGGCTGCGCCAGCAGCCAGTGCAAGCAGCGCAAGCAAGAGTGGCCGGCTCATAGCTTTGCCGCCGCGTCGCTGAGCGTCATGGCGCCGCCGCCTGCCTTGCAGACCCCGGACAACTTGCCCATCGTGTTCAGGATCCAGTCGCGGGTGAAGGCATGCGCGCCTTTGGCGCCGTCGCGCGCGGTGAGATACCCGTTCACCCACGTCATGGCCTGGACAAGGTCGTCCTGCGCCGTCACTGCCAATGCGGCCTTTGCCTTCGTCGGCTTGGCGCCGGGATTGGCATAACTCAGCGCCCTGGCATATTGCGCGCAGGTCACGCCCTGCATGTCGATGAGATTGGGCTGCTTGGTGTCGGCTGCAGCGTTTGCGGCGGTCGCCCATAGCGTACAGGCCGTACAGGCCGCTACCAGCGCGGCTGTTCTTGCTGTCATGCTTATGTCTCCTTTGCTGATGTGTTGAATCGAATCAGAGCAGATTCCCGATTGCCGGTGGCCTGCTGCGCCGTCTTCATCCAACCACAAGTGGAAGAATCCATCCCGCCAACATCAACCCTGCTACCGGACTCGAGGAAAACGCGAGGCGCCGCGTCGCCCCGCCAGAGAGGCCGGCCCGACGCGCCCATCGCAATGACGCCGTGATGCTACCGGAAAGGCGGTCCCGCTGCGACGGGACGCTCCAGCTTGCCTGCTCAGATGAACCATATTCCGATGGAGTGAATCATCGCAGCCTTGGGCAAAATGATCAAGGGATTCCACGACCCGCTGGCCGTGATGCTGACGGGCGTGCGCTGCCACACGGCATTCACCCTGAACCAGCGGCATTTCCGGGAGATGACTGCTCGAACATCATCTGTCGTGCATCTTGCATGGCGGGCCCGGCGCGGGCACACTGCCGGCAAGGGTTCCGGCTGATTTCAGACAATCGACAGTTGAATCGGCCAGTGCCCGATCCCGGTTGGCGGGCACGGCTGCGGTGCTGCGCGGCGATCCGACGTTCATTTGGCAAACTTGACTTCGATGGCGCCACCGCCAACCATGCCCGGTAACAACGATCGACAGTCCGCGTGGACTCAGTCGGCCGCCGCGATGGGTTTTCCGCCGAGCGACGGCCTGCCGCCGCGCACTGCGCACCGGCAGCGTGCCGCCCGGCGGCCGGTCACCGCTGCGGCGCAATCCGACCGCCTGGCGGGCGCATGGTTGCGCGGCGCGCTGGTGGCGATCGCGCTGTTCGCTTCGGGCTGTGCGAGCACGCCGAACTGGGAGAAGCCGCCCGCGGACTTCGCCCCGGCGCCGCAGGCAGACGGCGCGCTGGCGCAAATCGAGGCGGATTTTCGGGCGACCAACGGCGCCGACATGTCGGGATTCCGCCTGATCGAGCGCAACGACCGCGCGCTGACCTGGCGGCTGGCGCTGGTTGATTCGGCGCGTCATACGCTGGACCTGCAGTATTACGTGTGGTTTGGCGACACCGTCGGCCAACTGATGATGTTGCGCGTGATCGCCGCGGCCGATCGTGGCGTGCGCGTTCGGCTGCTGTTCGACGATCTGAACACGCTGCTGCACGACATGGACAGCGTGGAACTGCGCGACGCCATGCTCGCCCGCATCGACGCCCACCCGAACATCGAAATTCGCGTCTTCAACGCCTGGCGCGAGCGCTCGCTGGTCGGCCGCGCGGCCGAAGGCTTGGCGGATTTCGAGCGACTGAACCGGCGCATGCACAACAAGCAGATGGTCGCCGACAACCGCGTTGCGATCATCGGCGGACGCAACATCGGCGACGAATACTTCGGGCTAAATCCGGCGTTCAATTTCCACGATCTGGACGTGCTCGGATTCGGGCCGGTGGCACGCGAGGCCAGCAAGGTGTTCGACCGTTACTGGAACAGCGAATGGGTGCGCCGCATTCCGCGCGACGAGCGGATGCCGGCGCCGCAGGACACGCTTTCGGAAGCGGCGCGAATTGCCGCCGGACATCCGGCCTTGCAGGGCCTGCTGTCAGGGAAAAGGGCGTGGGACGACGAACTGGCGGCCCTGTCGGCAACCCTGCGCCCAGGCAAGAGCGCCGTGCATACCGATTCGCCCTCGCGCGCCGCCAGCACCCGCAACCACATGCCGGAGGCTTTTCGCGCGCTGATGCGTTCGGCGCGGCGCGAGGTGCTGATCACCAATGCCTACATCATTCCCGACGCGGCCTTCATGGACGACCTGCGCGAACTGGCGGCGCGTGGCGTGGCGGTGCGCATTCTCACCAACTCGCTCGCCTCGCACGATGTGCCGGCGGTCAACAGCCACTACGAGAGGTGGCGCCGCGCGATCCTGCAAAGCGGCGCCCGCCTGTACGAACTGCGCGCCGACGCGGCGATGCGCAGCGAGCTGGTCGACGTCGCCCCCGTCCGCTCGGCGTTTGCCGGCCTTCACACCAAGGCCATGGTGATCGACCGCGAGCGCTGTTTCGTCGGCTCGATGAACCTCGACCCGCGCTCGGAAGTCATCAACTCGGAAATGGGCGTGCTGATCGACAGCCCGCCGCTGGCGGCCGATCTTGCAGATCGCATGGCGCGCGACATGGCCCCGGAAAACAGTTGGCAGGTCACGCTCGCGCCCGACGCCGCGCTGCGCTGGTCGAGCACGGCAGGCGAACGCACGTCGCAGCCGGCGCGCCATGTACTGCAGCGTCTGGAGAACTTGCTGTTCAAGCTCTTTCCGGCAGAATTGTACTGAGGTCTTTCGCATGCATCCGCCACGTTGTTGCGATCGAATCCTGCGTGCCGCGGCGTGCCTGGCGGCAAGCGCCTGGCTGGCCGGTTGCGCCGGCTTCACGCCGCAACCCGGCCCCGAAGTCGAGCCGGGCGGAAACTATGTGCCGCTGACCATGCCGTTTGTTGCGGTCGGCGACACCCAGGAACATGAATCGACGGGCTTTCCACTGCATGACAATGACAGCGCCATCGACGCCTACGTCGAGGTCGCGCAGCGGCCGCCCCAGCAGCCACTGTTCGGGCGGCGCATTCTCGAATGGGCGCTGCAGAACCATCCCGACGATCCGTTCATCCACCTCGGTGATGTGATGGATCTGTCATGCAAGTCGGAAGCGGAGAGAATGGCCCGCGTCTTCCGCGAGGCCGAACGCGGCGATCGCCGCGGTGCGATACTTCCCGGCAATCACGACGGATTGATGTTCGGCATCTACAGTTACAGCATCCTCGGCTCGGTGCTGGATCTCGGCGCCCGCAAGTGGAACCTCGGCTGCCGCCGCGGCGCAGCACCGGAGAGCGCCGGCAACAAGACCGAGCGCGAGGCGCTGAGCAAGCGCGGCTTCATCGCGAGCTATCTGACCTTCCAGGCTTTCGGCCAGCATGCGGCGGCCGGACTGGCACCCCCGCCGCCCGAGGGTCGGCACCGCTTCAGTTGGCGCAATACCGACCCGCAGGCGTTCCTTTCCGGCATCGAGGCAAACCTGCTCGACGGCGTGCTTTACGCCGATTCGTTCCTGGCGCAGCGCCTGAAGCTGCCGCGCGCACCGCAGGCCACGCGCGATGTCATCATCATCGGCCTGGATACCAACCAGGCCGGCGCACTGGTCGGCACCTGGGACACCATCATGGGCCGCAGCCCCGGCAGCATGGGGCATGTCCACCCTGAACAGATTACCGCCGTCAGCGCCTGGGTCGAGGAATCGGTAGACAGGGGCGACATCGTGATATTCGCCGGCCATCACAACTGGCGCGCGCTTGGCCTGCCGACGCGCGTTCTGCTGCGCGGCCTGATGCGCAAGGTCAAGCATCCGCTGGTGTACATCTCGGCGCATACGCACAGCGGCTTCTGGGCCGTGCATCGCGCGCTCGACCGGCGGCCGCTGCTCGAACTCAACGTCAGTTCGCTGTCGGACTGGCCGATCGCCTACCGACGCATCAGCTTCGCCTACGACGAGAGCGCCCGGCGCCTGCAAGTGAAAGGAGAATTGATGCCGCACGGCGCGGCGCCCAGCGCCAGTTACGCCGACCTGCTCGCCGCATGGAAGGCGCAGACCTGCAAGCATGCGGGCGTGTCGCCGGAAGCCCTGCGTCAGGAAGATCTCGATCTGGTCAAGCGGCAACGCGAATCGCGCGGCAGCCTGATCCAGTGGTTGCTCGAATCGCTCAGCAGCGCCTGCGAGACTTGCGAACAGCCGCTTTACGAGCATGCGCAAGCCTATCAGGATGCGATGCTGACGGCACTGCTGGAACTGGACGTCGACCTCGGGCGCGAGGCGGATCAACTGCACCATTTGCCGATGCCCGCCTTTTGCCCCGTGCAGGATTTCGTCGCCTGCGCGCGTATGCTGATGGACGAGAAGGCGACGGATTTCCGCAGCCATTCCGACCTGTTCCGGCGCAAGGCTGCGCTGGTCGAACGTGTCAACAAACATCTCGACGACCTGACCGATCCGCAAGCCAAGGCCTATATGACCTGCAGGGCGGTACAGGCGGCGAGAATCGATTTCAGCCTGACCGATGATCGACGCGCCGAAAACCGTGGCGAAGAAAAGCGCCGAGCGGAGCAATTCTTCCGCATCGAGGCCAGCGTTGGCATGGATTGACGGGCCCCGCCGGGCCGTCGGCGATTGCGAGACGGCGCGAACGCTCGCCGTGGCGCTGGTTCTCGCGCTTGCCGGTGCCGGCTGCGCGCCGGTCGCGATGCTGCCCTACCGCGACACGCAGCCGCCGACGGTGTCCCTGCCGCTCGCGCTGGCCGGGATCGCCGACGCCCGGGCCGGTTTCGCGCGACTGTTCGCCGCGGAACTGCGCGCGAGCCGTTCGACCCATGGCGACACCGACACTGCACTGTGGCTGCACGGTGGATTCGCCGCGCAGGATGCGTCAATCGACCGGGACACCGACATCGCCTTCGCCGCGCGCGCGGCATCGACCACGGTGCTGATCGTGCCGGGCATGTTCGGCGACTGCGTCGACACGCAGTCTGTGCCGTTCGGCGACGGCTTGCCGCGACCGCGCGAACGCAACCTGGTCGACAGCTACCGCCAGTACGATGACCTCGGCCTGCGCTCGATAGAGGCGATCGCGTTGCCCTCGCGCGTCTCGTCCGCCGACAACGGCCGCCGCCTTGCCGCGCGCATACGCGCCGAGGCTGCGCGCGCGGGGGTCGAGCACATAGTACTGATCGGCTATTCCAAGGGGCTGGTGGACACGCTGCATGCGTTGGCGGAACTCGAACGCGACGGCGGTGTGCCGGCGCAGGTGGCCGCCGTTGTCTCGCTGGCGGGCGCGGTAATGGGCACACCGGTGGCCGACCACTACGAGCGGCTCTACCAGACACTCTCGCCGCTGGTCAATCCGCTCGATTGCACGCCGTCGGACGGCCACGACCTGGCCAGCCTGACGCGGCGCGAACGCGTCGCATGGCTGGCGGCAAACCCGCCTCCGGCCGGCGTTCGCTACTACTCGATCGTGAGCCACGCGCCACGCGACCAGATTGCGCCGGGTCTGCGCCTGTTCTACGACCTGCTGGCTGGCGCCGATCCGCGCAATGACGGTCAACTGATCGCCGGCGATGCCGTGCTGCCCGGCAGCACGCTGCTCGCGGAAGCCCGCGCCGATCACTGGGATCTGGCCCTGCCGATCAACCTGCACCCTAGCCTGCTGGTGCGCTCCCTGACCTCGGGGCGGGCGTTTCCGCGCGACGCGCTGTTCCGTGCGACCATTCGCTGGGTGATCGGCGGCCTGCCATGACAATGCTGCCGGCGGTTCCCGATGTGCGGATTTACGGCGGACAATGTCGACGTCGCGCTAGCGCCGCGAGCCCGGTTGCAAGGTATCGGCCCATTTCAACCTCGAGTTGGTTCAGCATGAAAGTTTCCTGTTCCGCGCGAACGCTCGCCTTCGTCGCCCTGCTCGCCGCACTGGCGCTTACGCCGGTGCCGGCGGCGCTGGCGCAGACTGTCGTTGAGCCGGTCAACGCCGACCGGGCCGAGGTCGCGCCGAAGAAGGAGTTTCCGGTCGTCGTGTTCAACCGCACGATCGCCGTTTTTCGCGCCACGTTTCTCGGACTGGCGCCGGAAGAACGGGCGCTGCAGACGCGGCGCAATGTGGCCGAACTGATCGCCCGGCGCGGCGAAGGCAAGGTTTCGGTCCAGCATGTGGCCGAGGGACGCATTGTCTCCCTCGACGGCGTTCGCGCGCTGATTCTGGTGCCCGAGGATGCCGATCAGTTGCGCGGCGAGGCACTCGATGCAGCGGCGCTGAATGCCGCGCAGGCGCTCGAACGGGTGATTGCCGAGACACGCGAGGCGCGCGACCCCGACGCCCTGCTGGGCGCGGCGTCGCGTGCCGCCCTTGCAAGCATCGTTCTGCTCCTCCTGTGGCGGGTGGCGGCAATCGCCAGCCGCTGGATGGTCGATCGACTGGCGGAGTTTGCGCGCTCGCAAAGCGAGAAACTGAAAGTCGGCGGCGCCACCCTGTTCGACCGCGAGCATCTGCTTCACCTGGCGCAGCGCGTGGTTTCGGTGAGCTATGCCGTACTGGTTCTGATGATGGTCTATGAATGGCTCGGTTACTGCCTGGTGCAGTTTCCGTACACGCGGCCCTGGGGCGAGGGCCTGACACGGTTTTTGGTAGAGCAGGTGGGGCGGATGGCCGTCGCCCTCGCCCGCGCGCTGCCCGACATAGCGGTCTCGATCGTCATCTTTTTCGTCGCCTACAAGATCACCGGGCTGGTCAAGTACTTTTTCGCCCGCATCGAGTCGCGGCGCATCGCGGTTTCCTGGCTGGAGCCGGAAACCGCCAAGCCGACTTCGCGGCTGGTATGCGGCGTGCTGTGGGTATTCGCCCTCGCGATGGCCTATCCCTACCTTCCGGGCGCGCAATCGGAAGCATTCAAGGCGCTCTCGGTATTGACCGGACTGATGATCTCGCTCGGCTCCTCGAACATCGTCGCCCAGGCCGGCAGCGGTCTGATCCTGATGTACTCGCGCGCCCTGAAAGTCGGCGAGTACGTCCGTATTGCCGACAACGAAGGCACGGTGATCGAACTCGGCGTCTTCGCCACCCGCATCCGCACCGGACTCGGCGAGGAACTGTCGTTGCCCAACGCCGTGGTGATCGGCAACGTCACGCGCAATTATTCGCGCGCGCTCACGGGCGCCGGTTACATCGTCGATACCACGGTGACGATCGGCTACGACACGCCGTGGCGCCAGGTCGAAGCGATGTTGCTGCAGGCGGCGCTCAAGACTCCGGGAATCCTCGAACTGCCCGCGCCGCAGGTGTTCCAGACCGGGCTGTCGGATTTCTATCCGGCTTACCGGCTGGTCTGCCAGGCAACCCCCGGCGAGCCGCGTTCGCGCGCCGATCTGCTCAGCGCGCTGCACGCGAACATCCAGGACGTGTTCAACGAACACGGGGTGCAGATCATGTCGCCGCACTATTTCGCCGACCCGGCCGCAGCCAAAGTCGTCGCGCCGGAGAAGTGGTTCACACCGCCCGCGACGCCGCCCGGCGGGTGACCGTCGATGATCAGCCATCGTCCGGCCCGAACCGATGCCACAGTCCCGCCCACGTCCAGGTGGCGGCAACGTGCCGGTTCGGCACATCCGCGCCTCGAATGCGCTATCCTTCCGCTGTTCCCCGATGATGCAACGCGAACTTCGACCCGCAGCCACCAGCGACCGTCTGTGAGCACAGCGAACTACGTCCCCGATCCGCGCTCATCATGTCGCCAAACGCATCCTTTTTCGCCAATCCGCCGAACGCATGGTGGCGCCGGAAACTCACCGTCCCGGCCCGATGCCCGATGGCGCATCGCCGCGACTTCGCCGCAGAATTCACCAACCATTGCTCGATCCGGCTAGCCGCCGACATCGCCAAAGGAGATTGACCATGGCCCATCCACTCGCCGGCCAACCGGCACCGCAAACCAGTCTTACCGACATCCGCGCGCTGTTGGCGGCCTATCGAAACGCACCGGACGTCAACGACGCGAACCAGCGCGTCGCCTTCGGCACCAGCGGCCATCGCGGCAGCGCGGTCAACGGCAGCTTCAACGAGGCGCACATCCTCGCCATTGCCCAGGCGGTGGCCGAGTACCGCGCGAATGCCGGCATCAGCGGGCCGCTGTTTCTCGGCAAGGACAGCCACGCCCTCTCCGACCCGGCACAGCAAACCACGCTCGAGGTGCTCGCAGCCAACGCGGTGCTGACCCATTTGCAGGCCAACGACGGTTACACGCCGACACCGGTGATCTCGCGCGCCATTCTGGTGCACAACGCCGACACTGGCGCCGCCCGGGCCGATGGCATCGTCATCACGCCGTCGCACAACCCGCCCCAGGATGGCGGCATCAAGTACAACCCGCCGCACGGCGGCCCGGCCGACACCGATGTGACCGGCTGGATCGAGCAGCGAGCCAACGCGCTGATGGCCGACGGCAATCGCGGCGTCAAGCGCATGCCCTACGCGCAGGCGCTCGCCGCGCCGACCACCCGGCAGGTCGACCTGATGACGCCGTATGTCGCCGATCTCGGCCAGGTCATCGACATGGAGGCAATCCGCAAGGCGAACCTGCGGATCGGCGTCGATCCGCTGGGTGGCGCGGCGGTAGCCTACTGGCGCCCGATTGCCGAGCGTTACGGCCTCAACATCGACGTCGTCAATCCGAAGGTCGATCCAGCCTTCGCCTTCATGACCCTCGATCATGACGGCAAGATCCGCATGGACTGTTCGAGCCCCTACGCCATGGCCAGCCTGGTCGCGCTGAAGGATCGCTTCGACATCGCCTGGGGCAACGACGCCGACGTCGACCGCCACGGCATCGTCACGCCGTCGGTCGGGCTGATGAATCCGAACCACTACCTCGCGGTGGCCATCAGCTATCTGCTCACCCACCGCCAGCAATGGCCGGCCAGTGCGGCAGTCGGCAAGACCCTGGTTTCCAGCGACCTGATCGACCGCGTGGTGCGCGGGCTCGATCGTCGCATCCTCGAAGTGCCGGTCGGCTTCAAGTGGTTCTCCGCCGGCCTGCTCGCGGGCAGCATCTGCTTCGGCGGCGAGGAGAGCGCCGGCGCGAGTTTCCTGCGCCGCGACGGGTCGGTGTGGACCACCGACAAGGACGGCATCATTCTCGGACTGCTCGCCGCCGAGATCACCGCCGTCACCGGCAAGGATCCCGGCCGCCACTACCAGGATCTGGCCGCCCGTTACGGCACGCCCAATTACATTCGCATCGACGCGCCCGCCAGCCCGGCACAGAAGGCCGCCTTCAAGCGCCTGACCGGCGACCGGGTCGCCGCCGCCACGCTCGCCGGCGAATCGATCGTTGCACGCCTGACGCGCGCCCCGGGCAACGACGCCTCGATCGGCGGCCTCAAGGTGACCACGGAAAACGGCTGGTTCGCCGCGCGCCCGTCCGGCACCGAAGACATTTACAAGCTCTACGCCGAGAGCTTCAAGAGTGCGGAGCACCTGCAGCAGATTGTCGCCGAAGCACGCGAAATCGTGACTGCCGCCCTGGCAGGATGACCGGGTGAGCCGGTGTGCCCCGGCGATCGCCGGGGCACACCGGCTCAAGAGCCTTGATCGAGGCTGCAGGCACCCGCCGAAAGGGCCGCCCGGAGCATCACGACGGTAGGTCGCGAACCCGCGCGGCAATGAC
Organism: Candidatus Methylophosphatis haderslevensis; assembly: GCA_016711925.1. Taxonomy (GTDB): domain Bacteria; phylum Pseudomonadota; class Gammaproteobacteria; order Burkholderiales; family Rhodocyclaceae; genus Methylophosphatis; species Methylophosphatis haderslevensis. The sequence goes on along the minus strand of JADJSA010000008.1, from coordinate 136,224 downwards.
GAACAGATCGGCCGCGCCTGTCCGGCGCGGGGTTCGCCGATTTGCCTGCATCGCGCCGCTCGTCCTGCGACCGGCAACCAACCGGCTACGGCCGCGCAACCTCGCGGGACATCCGCCCTGCCGTCCTAGGCCAGAAGGGCTATTGACTCCCACCGCGGCGCAAGTCCCTAATCTCGGCTGCCGGAGTGCAGTGCGCGCCGCCGCATCGACGCTGCTTCGGCGCCGGACATCTTGTTATCAGCCGCAAAGGGAGGACGTATCGTGAGCCTATCCATCGACACTCTGCGCCGCATTGTGCTTTGCTGCTCCGTTCTTTGGGCAGTGGTTTCGCCGGCCTGGGCCGCCCCGTGGATCGGACATCTGGAAATCCGCGACCCCCAGGTGTGGAAGGATGGCCGCCCGGGCAACTACGGCACGGTCAAGTACTACCTCGACGAAGCCGCCAGCGAAAACGTACCCATCCAGGTGTTCGTCCAGGTCTACGGCGACGGCCGGCCGGCGGCCGATCTGGAGGTACAGGTGTTCAGCAACGTGAACCGGCGCGACCAGGCAAAGGTCTGGGAAGATCCGGCGCAGGCCGGCGGCAACGACAGCTACTACCTGACCTACCCGATGAGCCAGATCGGGCAGACCGGCAACAACTACATCTATCGCGCCGAACTGGTGCTGCGCAAGACCGGCGCCTACCGGCTGACCACGCGCTTTCGCTTCCGCGGCGACGCCAATTGGCAGTGGCAGAACGACTTCGACCTCGACGGAGCCAGGCAGCGCGACTGCGCGGTTGTCGTTTCGCCGCGCAAGGTGCTCGGTCTGTCGATGTACGAGGTCAATCCGCTGGTGGTCGAGGCCCGGCCGGGCGGCGGCTTCGACCAGCGCAGCACGTTCGAGGATTTCACCGATCACGATACGGACGGGTTCGATCCCTTCAGCCTGCGCTTCGTCCGCGAACGGCTCGGTTTCAACACGCTGTGGCTGATGCCGATCTTCCCGATCACCGGCGAGCGCTGGGATCCGAACTCGCGCCAGTACGTGCCCAACTTCTCGCCCGGCAGCCCGTATGCGGCACGCAACTACTTCGCGGTGAATGAATGGCTGGCGCGCGCCAACAACCAGGGCGCGGCCATGAACGAGTTCAAGCACCTGGTCAACCAGGCCGATGCCATCGGGTTGAACGTGTTCATCGACGTCGCCTTCAATCATGCCGGCCGCGACATGGTCTTCGGACAGGGCGCGGCGGACATCGACCTGATTCCGCAAGCCGACATCAACAAGCCGATCCGCACCACGCGCCCGTCGTGGTTCAGCAAGGGTTCGGACTTCCGCCAGCATGCCGGCACGCCCGACGATCTGGCGCTTTACGCCCCGGCCGACCGGCGCGGCGAGCACAATTGGTATGACGCAGGGCTGGAATGGTATTTCGGCAGCTATTCGTCGCTCGGCCCGAAACCCGGCTATGGCGAAACCTGGGCCGGCGGCGCGCTCGACGAACGCGACCTGTTCATCACCGACCTGAATCCGCAAGGCGGCCACGATTTCGAGGTTGAAAACGTGTTCAACTACTTCGCCCGCATCCTGCCGTTCTGGCTCGACCAGACCGGTAACAAGCTGGCCGGCATACGCGCGGATTTTGCCCAGGGCCTGCCGCCGCAGGCCTGGGAGTACATCATCAACAAGACGCGGCAGAAGAAATGGGACTTCGTCTTCCTCGCCGAGGCGCTCGACCCCGACCCGATCCGTTACCGTGTCAATCGCCATTTCGATGTGTTGACAACAGTCGATCACTGGCTCTACCGCAACAACGGCGTCACCATGAGCCAGCTCGTCTGGAGCATCGAGAGCGAGGCGCAGCTCTACGGCTACAACGCCGCCATCATGCACAACGGCACCAGCCACGACGAGGACGGCAACGGCAACGCCTGGCTGATGATGGCCCGCTATGCGGTCGCCGCCGCCAGCCACGGCGTGCCGATGGTCTACATGGGCCAGCCGCTCGGCGTGCCCTACAAGGTGGACTTCCAGAACTCCTGGCAGGATCTGAAGTGGTTCTGGGACGGCGCCAATCCGCAGGTGTTCGGTCTGTACGGCCGCATCAACGAAGCCCGGCGCGCGCATCCGGCGTTGCGCTCGACGCAGCGCTACTTCCTCTCCCGCCAGTTCGGCGGCGGATTCAACGAGAACATCTTCAGCGTGGCGCGCTGGCAAGGCGATGACATCGTGCTGGCGTTCGTCAACCTGCGCGATGGCGTGGTCAACCCCGAGACCTTCACGATTCCCTCCGCGCTGCCGTTGCAGCCGGACGCGAACTACCAGGCGGTGAACCTGGTGGCCGACAATCCGAACCAGCCGCTGTGGCCGAATGCGCGGCGCGGCGCGGATATCCTGCGCGACGGCATTTATGTCAAATTCAGTTTCCCGAACGAAGTCCAGTACATTCTGTTGAAACGCCAGTAGCCCGCGCGCGGCCCGGGTGATCGCAGGCGGCCGACCAGGAGATTCCGCGCGGTTCTGGCCGCCGTCCCCATCACCGACAGATCGGGACCGATCGAGCGGCGCCTGCGCGCCGCCGGCCGGGCCGGGCATCGGCGATCCGCATCAGTGGCCGCAAGGCCTTGGCAACCCGCTTGCCGAGACCTCGCCAGCATGCCGCTCTCCCTGAGCCGTCCCGGCGCCCGGTGGCAAGTTTCCTCGGCACGGTCAAGCTTTTTTACTTTCTTCCGATAAGTGCCAGTGATACCCTGAATTGATCCGGAGAGCGCAACGCGCACAGCATCGTTCTCCCCGGGGCACGGAACGGCAGCCAACCCAGGACGGATAGAACCCGATGAATCGGCCAGAGCCGACGCGCGGCGCGGCAACCCAGACCCATCCGGCAGCCCCGCCGGTGGCGCCGTCCGGCGTGGTTTCGCCACCTTCGCGATCGGACCGGCGCTTGCGGAACACGTCCGTCCAATCCGGGCCGCTCTGGCCAGCCCGGATCATGCAAGGTTACGCCCGCCGCCGCCGGCTGCGCCGTGTTGCCCACCGGGCAGCGCCGCACACCCATCTTCACATCGATTGACCGGGCATAGCGCGGTGGATCCGGCAAGACGTTCCTACAGCCGCATCCTGCTTGCAACCGGCGTCCTCGTGCTGGTCTGGGCGGTTTTGGCGTGGCTGATCTCCGTCGACTACAGTGCCCGCATGTCGGAGCGGGTCTACAGCGAGGGCATGGCGGACGCCCGCAGGCAGCTCGACGGCATCGCCGGCAACATCGACAACTCGCTGCGCGTGCTGCGCGGCATTCCGCGCGTGCTTGCCCGGGAAACCGCGGTGAGACGCGAACTGCTGCGCTTCGGACCGCAGGTCGAGCCGTCCGCCGTGCCCTACGACGAACGCAAGCAAGGGTGGACCGCCGATAGCGAGCGTTCCGGACTGAACGGCTTTCTGTCGAGCACCGCCGCCGGACTCGACGCCGATGTGATCTGGGTCATCAATGCGGCCGGCGACTGCATTGCGGCGAGCAACGCCGGCACGCCGGTCAGCTTCGTCGGCACCAACTATGCGGAGCGGGAATATTTTCGCCAGGCGCGCGGCGGCCAGCCGGGCGACCAGTACGCGGTCGGCAAGGTTTCCAAGATTCCCGGCCTGTACTACTCGCATCCGGTGCTGAGTGACGACGGGCAGTTCATCGGGGTCGTCGTCGTCAAGCGCGACATCCCGGTATTCGCCCAGTTGACCCGCCCGTCCAACGCATTTGTTGCCGATGCGAGTGGAGTGATCATCCTGACCGAGGATCCGGCACTTCAGTACCGCACCATGCCCGACGCCCCGCTGGCCGCCGTTTCGCCGGAAACCCGCCGCGCCCGTTACAAGACCGACAACCTGCTCCCGCTCGCGATCCGCAAATGGGGCGATGGCCGTTACGCCGATCTGGTCAGCATTGGAGAGGCCTCCGCACCGCTGATCCTGCTGTCACAAAGCCTGGCCAAGGGAAACGTCACCCTCTACCTGCCCTGGCCACTGCCGGAACTGGCGCGCATCGACATCGAACAGCCGCGGCTGTTCGGCCTCATCGCGGTTGCCGGCAGCATGCTGCTGGTGGCCGCCGCGGCACTGGTGCTGTACCTGCGCGCCAATCGCCGCGCCAAAGCGGCCGCCGAGAGCGCGAACTTGGCCAAGTCGCAGTTCCTGGCCAACATGTCGCACGAAATCCGCACACCGCTCAACGGCGTGGTAGGCATGACGCAGATGCTGTTGCGCACCAAACTCGACGAACAGCAGCGCGACTACGCTCATGTCATCGCGGTGTCGGGCGAGTCGCTGCTCGGCCTGATCAACGCCGTCCTCGATCTGTCTAAGATCGAAGCCGGACGCATGGAAATCGACAATCACCCGTTCTCGGTCACTGCCGTGGCCGACGCCGTCGCATCGATGCTGCAGGCCAAGGCGCAGCAAAAGGGTATCGGTTTTCATGTCGACCTGGCCGCCGATGCGGCCGGTGGCTTCATCGGCGACAGCCTGCGCATTCGCCAGGTGCTGCTCAATCTCGCCGACAACGCGGTCAAGTTCACGGAGCACGGCGAGGTTCGCGTGCGCATCGAGCGCTATCCGTCCGGGCTGCGCTTCGAGGTCGCCGACACCGGCATCGGCATCGCCGACGAGGCGCGCGACAAACTGTTCTCCAGTTTCAGCCAGGTCGATGCGTCCACCACCCGCAAGTTCGGCGGCACCGGGCTTGGCCTGGTCATCAGCAAACGCCTGATCGAGACCATGGGCGGCAAGATAGGCTTCAGCAGCAGCGCCGGTTGCGGCAGCCGGTTCTGGTTCGAATTGCCGCTGCAGGCGACCACCGACGTGCCGGTCGAAAATCCCCTAGAACCGGCGGCACCGGTCGACGCGCAGCCCGCGCCGGCTCTGCCGAACGCGCCAACCCGGCCGACCGAGTCGACACCAGCCACGACAAACAATCCGCCGCCGCGCCTGCTGCTGGCCGAGGATCATCCGGTCAATCAGACCATCGCCCTGACGATGCTCGAGCACCTCGGATATGCGGTCGACCTTGCCGAGAACGGGCGCGACGCGCTGGCGGCGGCGGCCCGGACGCGCTACGCGCTGATCCTGATGGACATGCAGATGCCGGAGATGGACGGCCTCGAAGCGACGCGGCGGATTCGCGCGCTCGACGGACCCGCCGCCGGGGTGCCGATTATCGCGCTTACCGCCAACGCCATGCAATCCGACCAGGATGCCTGCCATGCGGCCGGCATGAACGACTTCCTCGCCAAGCCGTTGCGGATGGACAACCTCGCGACGGTTCTTTCACGCTGGACCGGCGCGCCCGAAACGCCGTCGCACTGATCGCGCTCAGGCGTCGAACAGCAGATCCTCCGAGATCCCCAGTTGCCCGGCCACATGGCGAGCGACACTCTGGTTGAGCCAGTTGGGCTGGTGCGCGTCGGAACTGAGGACGAAACGGAACCGCTGCGCATGGGGCGCGTAGTAGCTGCGCCAGTCGCCGCGCCAGATGTAGCGGTTGTTGATCTCGACCCGGCAGTCGGTGGGCACACGGGCGAGCCGCGTGCCGATCGCGTGCGGATGGGCGACGATCACCGGCCTGCCGGTATCGAGCAGGCGTTCCAGCGCCCGGTAGTCGGCATCGGTGTCATAGCAATGGACGACGTAGTAATCGACCGGCGCTTCGCGCGCAGCGTCGGCCCAAGCCTGGCCGTTGACTTCGGTGCCGACGTGCAGCCCGGCGCGGCGCACTTCATCGACATAGGCCTCGATGAAGCCATCGACCAGATACTCGAAGTGATCGCTGATGCCGACAACCCGCGCGTGGCGGACTTGCGCGACCAGTTCGACCGTCTGCTCCGGCACCACCGCGCCGTCGCCACTCGACCAGATGGTATGGATATGCAGATCCTGCACCAGCACCGGCCACGCCCTCCCGAGTAAAGCGACGTGGCCATTCTGTCACGACACGCCGCCTCGATGTCAGGAATCGAGCGGCGCAGCGCGGTGCCCCGAAAGCCTCATGGATTGGCGCTCTCCGGCATGGCAACGCTGAGATCGCCTATCCATGAGCCTTTCCGGCATGCCATGCTGCGGATCGCCGTCTGATGCGGCTTCTGGCACGGCGTGTCCGGCCCGGTTCGCGCGCGAGGTTCGCTGCGCGCACGCCGGCGCGCGATCTTGCCCATGCGATAATCGGCAGACCGCATAGCAATCGAACTGGAGAACACAGTGAACGCCGTACCCGCCGCCGAGATCTTCAAGGCCTACGACATCCGCGGCATCGTCGACAAGTCGCTGACCGAAGCGGCGTGCCAGGCGATCGGCCATGCGCTGGGCTCGGAAGCGCTTGCGCGCGGGCAGGCCGCGATTGCGGTCGGCCGCGACGGCCGGCTCTCCGGTCCGCGCCTTGCCAATGCGCTGGCGCGGGGCATCTGCGCTGCCGGCGTGGACGTGATCAACATCGGCTGCGTACCGACGCCGGTCTCCTACTTCGCCGCCTACCAGCTTGGCACGAATTCCTGCGTCAGCGTGACCGGCAGCCACAACCCGCCCGACTACAACGGCCTCAAGATGGTGCTGGGTGGCCAGACCCTTTACGGCGACATGATCCAGGGCTTGCGCAAGCGCATCGAGAGCGGCGATCTCGCGCATGGCAACGGCGCGATCCGCTCGGCCGACGTGCGCACCGACTACGTTGATCGCATAGTCGGCGACGTGAAGCTTTCCCGGCCGATGAAGATCGTGCTCGATTGCGGTAACGGCGTGGCCGGCGACATCGCGCCGCGGCTGTTTCGCAAGCTCGGCTGCGAAGTGACCGAACTGTTCTGCGAGGTGGACGGCAATTTCCCCAACCACCATCCCGATCCGTCCAAACCCGAGAACCTCGAAGACGTGATCCGCGCGCTGCGCGAAACCGAAGCCGAGCTGGGCCTGGCCTTCGACGGCGACGGCGACCGGCTCGGCGTGGTGACCAAGGACGGCGGGATCATCTACCCCGACCGCCAGTTGATGCTGTTCGCGGCCGACGTGCTGTCTCGCGTGCCCGGCGGGCAGATCGTCTACGACGTCAAGTGCACGCGCAAGCTCGCGTCCTGGGTGCGCGAGCATGGCGGCGAGCCGGTGATGTGGAATACCGGCCATGCGCTGATCAAGGCCAAGCTGAAGGAAACCGGCGCGCCGCTGGCCGGCGAAATGAGCGGCCACATGTTCTTCAAGGAACGCTGGTACGGCTTCGACGACGGGCTTTACGCTGGCGCGCGCCTGCTGGAAATCCTCTCGCGCTCGCCCGATGCCAGCGCCGTACTGAAGGCGCTGCCCGACTCGGTCAGCACGCCGGAACTCAACCTCATGATGGCCGAAGGCGAACCTTTCAGGCTGGTCGATGCGCTCAAGCGCGACGCGACATTCGACGGCGCGCGCGAGATCATTACCATCGACGGCGTGCGCGTCGAATATGCCGACGGCTTCGGCCTGGCGCGGCCGTCGAACACCACGCCGGTAGTCGTGTTGCGCTTCGAGGCCGACAACGATGCCGCGCTGGCGCGCATCCAGACCGGTTTCCGTCGCGCCATCGGCGCCGTCTGGCCGGGCGCAAAGCTTCCGTTCTAACCCGCGGCAGCGCATCCGCGAGGCCGCACCCGAGTCGCCCGCTTGCGCATCGACCGCATCGCCATGACGCCGATCCTTCACGCAGCCATCACGTACCCGTCATGTACGCCGGCCATCATGCCGCGCTGTGGGCGGCACGCACTTCGCTGCAGTCTTGACTTTGCCGCCCGCCGCGCAACGCGCCGGGCCGGTTCGTCGCGCGCACTGCAACAACGCTGCGGAGCGCCAACATCGCACGAACCGATCGCCGGAGCTTTCTCCAAACCGCATGTCAGGCGGGCGCGGCCGTCGCCGCCCTCAATATCCTTCCGCCGATGATCGCGCGCGCCCTGGCAATTCCCGCCAACAACCGGACCGGCAGCATCGAGGACGTCGAGCATGTCGTCATCCTGATGCAGGAGAACCGCTCGTTCGATCACTACTTCGGCGCCATGCCGGGGGTGCGCGGCTTCGGCGACCGCTTCACGATTCCGCTGCCGGGCGGACGCAGCGTTTGGCAGCAGAGCAACGGCAACCGCGTGGTGATGCCCTGGCATCTCGATGCCGGCCGCGGCAACGCCCAGCGCGCCGACGGCACGCCGCACACCTGGAATGACGCACAGGATGCCTGGGACAACGGCCGCATGTCGCAATGGCCACTGCACAAGCGCGATCATTCGATGGGCTACTACAAGCGGGCCGAACTCCCTGTCCACTATGCGCTGGCCGACGCCTTTACTGTGTGCGACGCCTACCACTGTTCGCTGATCGGGGGCACCAATCCCGACCGCCTGTTCTTGTGGAGCGGCAGCAACGGCCCGAGCGCTTCGGGCGTCGCCGCCGTGGTCAATGAGTGGGACAGCCCCGGCACACCCGCCGAGGGCTACGCGTGGACCACTTATCCCGAGCGCCTGGAGCAGGCCGGCATAAGCTGGAAGGTCTACCACAATCCGGCCGACAACTTCACCGACAATCCGCTGGTCGGCTTCAAACAATATCGCGCGGCATTCGCGCGGTATCTCGCACGGACGCCAGGCGCCACAGCTTTGACGCCATATGACGAGTCGATGGAAGCGTTCAGTCCGCTGCTCAAGGGCGTGGCCAACACGATGCCCGACGCCGCGGCGCTCGACACGTTCAAGGCCGACATCCTTGCCGGCAGGCTGGCGCAGGTATCGTGGCTCGTCGCACCCGAGGCCTACTGCGAGCATCCGGACCCGTCGAGCCCGGTGCAGGGCGGCTGGTACATGCAGGAAGTATTGAACGCGCTGACTGCCCGGCCCGAGGTGTGGAGCCGGACCGTGCTGATCGTGAACTTCGACGAGAACGATGGCTTCTTCGATCATGTGCCGCCGCCGGCCCCGCCCTCGCTGGCGGCCGACGGCGGCAGCGCCGGCCTGTCCACCTGCGACGTCGGTGTGGAGCGGTACACCCACGCCGCGCCCCCCGGCAGCCGCGAACAGCCCGCGCTGGACGGTCGCGTCTACGGCATGGGGCCGCGGGTGCCGATGCTGGTCATTTCGCCCTGGAGCCGCGGCGGCTGGGTCAACTCGCAGGTGTTCGACCACACGTCGGTGATCCGCTTTCTCGAACGGCGCTTCGGCGTGATCGAGCCCAACATCAGCGCATGGCGGCGCGCGGTGGCGGGCGATCTGACCTCGGCATTCGATTTCGCAAACCCCAACGCCGCGCCCCTGCCAGTCCTGCCGGCGCTCGCAAGAATCGATGCCGAAGCGGTGCGCGCGCAGCAGGAGCAACTCGCACAGGTTGCGCTGCCGGCCGAGGACGCGCAGGTGCCGCCCGAGCAGGCGCCGGGCGTTCGCCCGTCGCGCACGCTGCCCTACGCACTCGATGTCGACGGCCGCGCCGATCCGTCGGGCGATGCCTTCACGATCGAGTTCGCCAATGCCGGAACTGCCGGCGCGGTGCTGCACGTGTACGATCGCCTGCATCTCGATCGCATACCGCGGCGGTACACGGTCGAGGCCGGCAAACGCCTGGCCGATACCTGGGATACCGGCGCCGATGCCGGCCTCTATGACCTTTGGCTGCTCGGACCGAACGGCTTCCATCGCCATTTCAGCGGCAGCGCGCGGACTGCGCCCGGCGCGGACCCGGCGCCGCCGCAAGTACGGGTTCGCCGCGACCCGGCAGCGCTGGCGCTGATCTTCTCGCTGACGAATGGCGGCAACAAGCCGTGCACTTTCGTCGGCGGCCACCTCGCCTATCAACGCCACGCAGCACAATCGATTGCGGTCGCCGGCGGACAAACGGTCGAGTGGCAGGCGCGGCTGCCGCGCGAACACGGCTGGTACGACATACCGATAGCCGTGGAAGGCGCCGCCGGCTGCGCCTGGCGTTACGCCGGACGCCTGGAAAGCGGGCGCGACGACATCAGCGATCCAGCCCTCGGCCAGCAGACGGTTCGTTGATCGCCCCGTGATTCCGTCGCCTTGTCGGGCGGAGGGTCAGGGAGACGGCGCTTCAACCCGAATCGGGTAGCGGCAGGCCGCGGCGCAGCATCCAGTCGCGCACCGCGAGCCCGGTGCCGGCCGCCCACGGTTTGAGGCTGGCCGGCGGCACCAGCGTGTACTCGGCGATTTCCGCGCCGAGCACGATGTCGCCGTGGCAGCGCGCGTGATAGGCGATGATGATCTGGTTCATGCGCTCGAACGGATAGAGGCCGATCAGTTCGAGCGAGTCGGTGGACAGCCCGACTTCCTCGCGTATCTCGCGCCGGATGCCCTCTTCGGGCGATTCCACGCGTTCGAGAAAGCCGGTGATCAGCGCGAAGAAGCGCCGCTTCCATCCGGCATTGCATGCCAGCAGGATTTGGCCGTCGCGATCGGTGCATTCGATCAGCGCCGCCACCACCGGCACCGGGTTGTTCCAATGGACGAAGCCGCAGGCGGTGTCGGCGCAGGCCGCGCGCGTCTGGCCGCCCAGCTCGAGGTCGATCAGACGGCTGCCGCATTGCGGGCAAAACACATATGTCATGGTTGAACGCTTTCCGGTGCAGCGGCCTTGGTCGGGGGGTTCTCGTCGTCACCCAGCACCGCGTCGGCGGCCTTGCCGACGCCCTTGCCGACGATCTTCGCGGTGCCGATGGCCGCATCGGCCGCCACGCCCACCACGCCCGCAGTCACCGACACCGCGGTGCTGGCGACGGTGACCACGGCGCAGCCGGCGCACATGCGGGCGAGCGCCAGCGCGAGCAGGATTTGCGTCCACCGATTTGCGCGTGGCAGGCGCATCAGCGCATCTTCGGGTTGAGCGTGCCGCGGTTGTAGTCCTTGTCGCCGGGCATGATGTAGCGCCCGCCCATCCAGCCGCCCTGCGCGCCTTCCGGGCGCAGATGATTCTCCGGAAAGTTGTCGGCGACCTTCTTGGCATCGGCTTGTTTCGCGGCGTCGACAAACTCCCAGCGCCCATTGGGCAGCAGGCGCACCTTGTCGCCGGCGGCGGTGGTGGCGTCGAGAACGGCACCACCGCCTGCCGCGCAAGCCGCGCCAGTCAAGGCGCTCAGGGCAAGCACCGCCAGAAGCCGCATCACAGCTTGCTCTGCGCCCATGCCTTCACCGAAGCCAGTGCAGACGGGAGCCTCGAAGCATCGGTGCCCCCGGCCTGCGCCATGTCCGGCCGGCCGCCGCCCTTGCCGCCGACCTGTTGGGCGACGAAGTTGACCAGCTCGCCGGCCTTTGCCCTTGCCGTGAGGTCCGTCGTCACCCCGGCGATCAGCGACACCTTGCCGTCGGCCGCGCTGGCCAGCACGATCACCGCGCTGCCGAGCTTGTCCTTGAGCTTGTCGAGCGTCTCGCGCAGCGTCGCGACATCGGCGCCTTCCAGCACCGCCGCCAGCACCTTCGCGCCATTCACGTCCGCCGCCTGCGCGGCCAGGTCGTCGCCCTGCGAAGCGGCGAGCTTGCTCTTCAGGCGCGCGAGTTCCTTCTCCAGCGACTTCACGTTATCCATGATCTGCGCGACGCGCGCGGCCGCTTCGGCCGGCTGCGCATGCAGTTGCGCGGCAATTTCGGCCAGGCGCGCGTTCTGCTGCTGCATCCAGGCCACCGCGTTGTCGCCGGTGATCGCCTCGACCCGCCGCACGCCCGCCGCCACGCCGCTTTCCACCACGATCTTGAACAGGCCGATGTCGCCGGTGCGCGCGACGTGCGTGCCGGCGCAGAGTTCGCGCGACGAGCCGATGTCGAGCACGCGCACCTCGTCGCCGTACTTCTCGCCAAAGAGCATCATGGCACCCGTTTTCTGCGCCTCTTCGATCGTCAGCACGCGCGCCAGCGTGGCCGCGTTGGCGATGATCTCGGCATTGACGATGCGCTCGACGCGGGCGATCTCGTCGTCGCTCATCGGCTGGGTGTGGGCGAAGTCGAAGCGCGTCTTGTCCGGATCGACCAGCGAACCCTTCTGTTGAACATGGCCGCCGAGCACTTCGCGCAGCGCCTTGTGCATCAGGTGCGTGACCGAGTGGTTGCGTGCGGTGCGCGCGCGCGCAACCGTGTCCACGCGCGCGCTGACCCCATTGCCGACAGTGAGCTTGCCAGTGGTCACCACGCCGTGGTGCCCGAACACCGCGGACTGGATCTTTTGCGTGTCTTCGACAGTGAAGATGCCGTGCGTGCTGCGCAGCTCGCCGCGGTCGCCGACCTGGCCGCCGGATTCGGCGTAGAACGGCGTGTCGTCGAGCACCACGACGCCGATTTCGCCTTCGACCAGTTCATTGACCGCCGTGCCGTCGCGGTAAAGCGCGAGGATGTTGCCCCTGGCTTCGAGTCTGTCGTAGCCGTGGAAATGCGTGATGGAGCCTTCATAGTCTAGATTTGCTGCCATCTTGAACTTACCGGCAGCACGAGCCTGTTCCTTTTGGCGCGCCATCGCCGCGTCAAATCCAGCGGTATCGACTTTGACACCGCGCTCCCGACAGATGTCCGCCGTCAAGTCAAGCGGAAACCCATAGGTATCGTGAAGCTCAAAAGCAACCTCGCCAGAAAGGTTTTCTAGACCCGGAACATCGGCCCTTGGCACAACCCGTACTTCCACAGGGAAATTCGAGTTGTTGATTCCTGCGATTCTCTGGCATGGCAACTGCCCGCGCCGACTCAGCCCCTTCGGGAACTGTCAGCGGGCCATTCCTCGATCAATCGTTTGGAAGAACCGCTCTTCCTCCTGGCGCAGGATGTCCATCACGCGACGCTCGCCGCTCGCCAGTTCCGGATAGGCGACACCCATCTCGGCGACCAGGTCGGGCACCAGCTTGTGGAAGAACGCGGCGCGCGCGCCGAGCTTGTAGCCGTGGCGAATCGCGCGACGGATGATCCGCCGCAGCACGTAGCCGCGGCCCTCGTTGCCGGGAATCACGCCGTCGGCAATCAGGAACGCGCAGGCGCGGATGTGATCGGCCAGCACCTTGAGCGAGGGGCTGGCCAGGTCGTTCGATTTCGTCTCGCGCGCGGCGGCCTTGATCAGGTTCTGGAACAGGTCGATCTCGTAGTTCGAATGCACATGCTGCATCACCGCCGCGATGCGCTCGAGGCCCATGCCGGTATCCACGCTCGGCTTGGGCAGCGGATGCATGACGCCCGCCTCGTCGCGGTTGAACTGCATGAACACGTTGTTCCAGATTTCGATGTAGCGGTCGCCGTCCTGCTCGGCCGATCCCGGCGGGCCGCCCCAGATGCCTTCGCCATGATCGTAGAAAATCTCGCTGCACGGGCCGCACGGCCCGGTATCGCCCATCATCCAGAAGTTGTCGGAGGCGTAGCGCGCGCCCTTGTTGTCGCCGATGCGCACGATGCGATCCTTCGGCACGCCAATGTCGCCGGCCCAGATGTCATAGGCCTCGTCGTCTTCCGCGTACACCGTCACCCACAGCTTGTCGGCCGGCAGCTTGTACACCTCGGTCAGCAGTTCCCAGGCGTACCTGATCGCATCGCGCTTGAAGTAATCGCCGAAGCTGAAGTTGCCGAGCATCTCGAAAAACGTGTGATGCCGCGCGGTGTAGCCGACGTTTTCGAGGTCGTTGTGCTTGCCGCCGGCGCGCACGCATTTCTGCGAAGTGGTGGCGCGCGTATAGGGGCGCTTGTCGAAGCCGAGAAACACGTCCTTGAACTGGTTCATGCCGGCGTTGGTGAACAGCAGCGTCGGATCGTCGTGCGGCACGAGCGAGCTGGAAGCCACGATCTGGTGGCCCTTGGACGCGAAAAAATCGAGGAACTGCTGGCGGATTTCAGCGGATTTCATGGTGTCCTGAACGGGTGGCCCGCACGCACGCGGGCCGTCTCGAATCGAAAAAGCGATTTTAGCATCAGGCGCTTATCTGCCGATCGCGCAGACCGGCCATCGGTCTTATTGCCGACCGCGGCGTTCCTTGTCATATTGGCGCGACCATGGCGGCCCGGCGCGTGTATCTGTCATCGACTTTCGTCGACCTCAAGGACTTTCGCGAGAAGGTGCTCGAACGGCTGCGCCGCGCGCAGTCGGTGGTGGTCGCCATGGAAGACTACGCCGCCTTCGACGCGCGGCCGGCCGACAAATGCCTGGCCGACGTGGCGAGCTGCGATATCTACATCGGCGTCCTCGGCCGGCGCTACGGCTATGTGCCTCTGGACGACAACCCCGAGCAGTTGTCGATCACCGAGATGGAGTACCGCCGCGCGGGCAATCCCGGCCCGGGCAAGCCGCCGCTCAAGCGGCTGATGTTCCAGCTCGATCCTGGTGCCGGTTGGCCGGATGAATACTGCGACGCGAAGACCGGCGACAACGAGGCTGGCGCCCGCATCGACCGCTTCCGCGCCGACGTCTCGGCGCGACACGGCATCCGCACCTTCCGCGCTCCGGAGGAACTCGCCGGCCTGGTGCTGGAAAGCCTGCTCGCGATGCTGCAGCCGGAATCGGCCTGGCGCTGGCCGCCGATCTGGGACTTCGGCGCGTACATGGCCCACAAGGGCAAGGATTTCGTCGGCCGCGACTGGCTGTTCCGCGACATCGACGACTGGCTCGCGAAGCCGGCGCCGCGCGCGCTGCTGATCCGTGCCGATTTCGGTGTCGGCAAGTCGGCGATCCTGTCGGAGTTGATCAAGCGCAATCCGGGCGGCGCCATCGTCGGCTGGCATTTCTGCCAGCACGACACGCAGGACACCCTGGCCCCGGCGACCTTCGTGCGCAACCTCGCATCGCAACTCGCCGCCGCCCTGCCCGCCTACCGCACGCTGGTCGAGGCCGAACCGGCGCTGCACGACAAGCTCGACAGGGCCGGCGACGACCCGGCCAGCGCGTTCGAGGCGGCGATTGTCGGCCCGCTCGGCCGCATCGCGCCACCCGGCGGCGCGCGGCTGCTGATCGTCGATGCGCTCGACGAGGCGCTGGAACTCGACGCGCCCACCGCGCAACGCCACGGCAACCTGATCCGCCTGCTCGCCAACAAGGCCGGCCGCCTGCCCGACTGGGTGCGGCTGCTGGTCACCTCGCGCAACAACCCGGAGGTGATCCGCCCGCTGCGCACCTTCGGCCTCAAGGAAATCGACGCCGAAAACGTCGCCAACCAGTCCGACCTGCGCGACTATGCGCTGCTGCGCTGCGTGCGCGAACCGCTCGCCGGCCGGCTGCGCGACGCCGACCGCAGCGTCGACGAGATCGCCGACATCCTGGGCGACAAGAGCCTCGGCAAATTCCTCTACACGATTCGCGCGCTCGACGACCTCGAAAACGGCAGCATCGACACCGACGATCT
Source organism: Candidatus Methylophosphatis haderslevensis (assembly GCA_016711925.1). GTDB lineage: Bacteria > Pseudomonadota > Gammaproteobacteria > Burkholderiales > Rhodocyclaceae > Methylophosphatis > Methylophosphatis haderslevensis. Next base: position 120,896 of record JADJSA010000008.1, on the reverse strand, counting down.
CGCCGCCCTGCCGCCGGGCATGGACAGCTTCTATCTCGATGCCTTCGAGCGGCGCTTCGCCCGCGCCGGCCGCGACTACGCGCAGGCGCGCGACCTGCTGGGCGTGCTGGCACTCGCCAAGGAACCGCTGCCCGCCGCCACGCTGGCCGAAATCCTCGATCAGCCGGCCAGCGCCCTGCAGGCGGTGCGCAAGCTCTTGCCCGACTTCATCCGCCTGCGCGGCGATTTGTGGGCCTTCGACCACTTCTCGCTGGCCGAATGGCTGACCGGCAGCGACGACGACGGCTTCGCGCGCGCCGGCGACCACGCGATCAATGCGGAAGAATCGAAGGCCCGCTTCCAAACCTGGACCCTGCGCAAGATCGGCGACGGCTCGGTGCAGGACTCGGCGTATCTGGTTCGCCACCTCGCAGCACACTTGATCGACGACGACGAACGCCAACGCGTTTTTGCGAAATTGATGCTGACCAACTACGAATGGATCGCCCAGCGGCTGCGCCTGCGCGGTGTGGAAGCGCTGATTGCCGACTGCAAGCATCTGGGCGATCTCGCCGAAGCGCCGCTGCTGCGCGCGCTGTTTCGCAGCAGTGCGCATGTGTTGCGGCGGTATCCGGATCAGTTGCCGGCTCAGTTGCTGGGACGAATTCGATCGCTTGCCGATACGACCTGTCAGTTGGCCGATTTGTTGGCGGCAACGAAGTCCTGGGTCGCCCAGCGACCCGCCAAGACGCACTGCTCAATGCTGCTTCCCTCGACAGGAAGCTTGCGAATTTCAACCAGCCAGCTCGCACGCTTCGAGGAACACACTGAGGAGATTACAACCCTCGTTCCGCTGGCCGACGGCCGGATCGCCTTTGGTTCAAATGACGGTACTGTGAGGCTGTGGGATCCCGAGGGCGGGCATAAAACTCTTATCTTTGAAGGTGGCAGTCGGATCAAATTCTTAGTGTTGCTTGCCCGCGGCCGCCTCGCTTTCCGGCCAGAGTTCGACTTGGTGCACATCTGGGATCCAAACGATGCCCGCGGGCCATACCTGCCCAACGGACAACGCGACTGGATGACGGCCCTCGTGGCAATGCCCGACGGCTGGCTTGCCTCGGGATCGATCAGCGGCAAAGTGTACCTGTGGCATCCTGGCGACATGCACAGGCCCCGTGCGCTAGTGGGGCATACGGATTGGATTACGATCCTGGTGCCACTGCCCGACGGTCGGCTCGCTTCGGGGTCAGAAAACGGCAATGTGCACGTCTGGGCTCCCAACGGCATGTGCGAACCACGGGCGCTAGTGGGACATGCGGGTCGGATCACAATCCTGGTGGCACTGCCCGACGGTCGGCTCACTTCGGGGTCAGAAAACGGCAATGTGCACATCTTGGATCCAGACGGCATGTGCGAACCCCGCGTCCTTGAAGGGCACACGGGTCGAATCTCGGCCCTCGCGGCGCTGCCCGACGGCCGGCTCGCCTGGTCAGTTGACGGAACGGTGCGCATTTGGGATCCCGAGGGCGTGCGCGACCCTTGGATCCTCGAAGGTCATGCGGATCGCATCTCAACCCTGGTGGCACTGCCCAACGGTAGACTAGCTTCAGGTTCACACGACGGAACGGTGCGCATCTGGGATCCAGACGGCGTGCGCGACCCTTGGGTCCTCGAAGGTCATACGGATCGCATCTCAACCCTGCTGGCACTGCCCAACGGTAGACTAGCTTCAGGTTCACACGACGGAACGGTGCGTCTATGGAATCCTAAGGGCGCGGACACGCCACGCGATGCCGAAGGCCGCGCGGGTGAGGTCACAGACATCGTGGATCTGTTATACGGCCGGCTCGCCACCCGGTCAGAGGACGGCTCAGTGCGTATCTGGGATCTGAACGGTACGCGCGAGCCTTGTAACTTGGCTGGACAAACTGAATGGTTCGCGGAGGTCGTGGCAATGCCCGACGGCCGGCTTGCCACCCGGTCAGAGGACGGCTCAGTGCGTATCTGGGATCTGAACGGTACGCGCGAGCCTTGTAACTTGGCTGGACAAACTGAACGGTTCGCGGAGGTCGTGGCAATGCCCGACGGCCGGCTTGCCACCCGGTCAGAGGACGGCACGGTGTGCATCTGGGATCCCGAGGGCGTGCGCAAACCCCGCGTCCTCGAAGGTCGCATTGGTTGGGACACAACCCTCGTGGTGCTGGCCGACGGCCGGCTCGCCCTGGATGTTAGGGTTCTGAGCCGGCTCGGCGTTGATTTACCTGTGGAAACCGAAGGGCGTTCGCAAACCACATGTCCTCGAAGGTAGCACGGATTTGATCACAGCCTCCGTAGCGCTGCCCGACGGCCGGCTCGCCTGGTCAGTTGACGGCACGGTGCGCATCTGGCATCCAGACGGCGTGCGCGAACCCCGCGCGCTGGTTGGACATGCGGATCGGATCACAATAATGGTGGCACTGCCCGACGGTAGACTCGCTTCAGATTCCAATGACGGAACGGTGCGCATCTGGGATCCCGAGGGCGTGCGCGAGCCTTGGGTCCTCGAAGGTCATACGGATCGCATCTCAACCCTCGTGGCTCTGCCCGGCGGTCGACTCGCTTCAGGATCAACAGATGGCACGGTGCGAATTTGGAACACCCACTCCGGCCGGGATATCACGCTGTTTGTCGCCGACGCCGGAGTTTCGGCTCTGGCGGCGACCAAAGCCGACACACTCGCCGCAGGCGACGCCACCGGCGCCGTGCATTTCCTTAAACTCCACGTCTGACGCATCACGCGAGACTCAACAGATGCCCTACATCCTCGCCCTCGACCAGGGCACCACGAGTTCGCGCGCGATCGTGTTCGACGAGCACGCCAGTATCCGCGCCGTCGCCCAGCAGGAACTGCGGCAGATCTACCCGCAGCCGGGCTGGGTGGAGCACGATCCGCTGGAAATCTGGCACGGCCAGCTCGCCTGCGCGCGGCTGGCGCTCGACCGCGCCGGCATCGGCGCGCGCGAGATCGCGGCGATCGGCATCACCAACCAGCGCGAAACCACGGTGCTGTGGGACCGCGTGACCGGCGAGCCGCTGGCCAACGCGATCGTCTGGCAGGACCGGCGCACCGCCGAGACCTGCGCCGCGCTCAAGGCGGCGGGCGCCCAACCGCTGGTGCGCGCAAAGACCGGTCTGGTGCTCGACCCGTATTTTTCCGCGACCAAGCTCAAGTGGCTGCTCGACAACCTGCCGGACGCGCGCGAACGCGCCGCGCGTGGCGAGCTGGCGTTCGGCACCGTCGATTGCTGGCTGGCCTGGCGGCTCACCGGCGGGCGCCTTCATCTGACCGACATATCGAACGCCTCGCGCACCTCGCTGCTGAATATCGCGACCGGCGAGTGGGACGACGAACTGCTCGCGCTGTTCGACATTCCGCGCGCCGTGCTGCCGCGCGTGGTGCGGTCGAGCGGCGTGGTCGGCGCAACCGACCCGGCGCTGTTCGGCGCGGCGATTCCGATTGCCGGCATCGCCGGCGACCAGCAGGCCGCGCTGTTCGGCCAGGGCTGCCACGCCGCGGGGCAGGCGAAGAACACCTACGGCACCGGCTGCTTCCTGTTGATGCATACGGGATGCGAGCGCATCGAATCGGCCAACGGCCTGATCACCACCTGCGCAGCGCAGACCGGCGATGCGATCGGATACGCGCTCGAAGGCAGCGTGTTCATCGGCGGCGCGGCGGTGCAGTGGCTGCGCGACGGGCTGGGCATCATCGGATCGTCGAACGAAGTCGAAGCGCTGGCGACCAGCGTGCCGGATGCCGGCGGCGTGTATTTCGTGCCGGCCTTCACCGGCCTCGGCGCGCCGTGGTGGGATGCCGATGCGCAGGGCGCCATCGTCGGCCTCACCCGCGGCAGCACACGGGCGCACATCGCGCGCGCGGCGGTCGAAGCGATCGCCTTTCAGTCGGCCGATCTGGTGCGCGCGATGGCGCGCGATGCGAACGCGGCGTTGCCCGACCTGCGGGTCGATGGCGGCGCCACCGCCAACGACCTGCTGATGCAGTTCCAGGCCGACCTGCTCGGCTGCGCGGTGCTGCGCCCGCGCGTGCAGGAGACGACAGCCCTCGGGGCAGCCTATCTCGCCGGGCTGGCAGTCGGCGTGTGGCCGGACCAGGCGGCCATCGCCGCGCAATGGCAGATCGAGCGGCGCTTCGAGCCGCGCATGGCACGCGCCGAGGCGGCGCAACGCATCGGCCAGTGGCGTGCCGCGATCTCGGCGACCAAGGCCTGGAGCCACAAGCGCCAGCAGCCGCCACCGCTCTGACTTCTGCCCTGGCGATGCCCTGAACACCGCGTGGATAGGCGCTATCCGGGCATGCATGCCGGAGAGGCTCGTGGATGCTTGCTTGCAGGGCAGGCATGCCGGAAACCGCCATTCCATGCGGCCTCCGGGCCGGCGAGTCAGCCAGCCATGACGGTGCGATCGGCGGCCCAGGCGCGCAGCTCGTCGACCTGCTCGGCCATCACGACCGAAAGCGGCCGGGTGCGGCCGAGTTCGTCGATCACGTGCTGTGCTGTCAGCGGCTGTTTTTCGCCCAGCGCCTCGTAGAGCGCGGAGACGATCGCCTGTTCGATCTCGGCGCCGGAGAAGCCTTCGGCGGCCTCGGCCAGCGCCGCCAGGTCGAACCTGGCCGCATCGAGGCGGCGCCGCGCCAGATGGATGCGGAAGATATCGGCGCGCGCGGCGGCCGAGGGCAGATCGACGAAAAATATCTCGTCGAAGCGGCCCTTGCGCAGCAACTCGGGCGGCAGGCGCGAGATGTCGTTGGCAGTGGCGACCATGAATACGCGCGACTTGCGTTCGGCCATCCAGGTCAGCAGCGTGCCGAGGATGCGGCGCGACACGCCGCCGTCGGAATCGCCGCCATCGGTGGCCAATCCCTTCTCGATCTCGTCGAACCACAGCACGCAGGGCGCCATGGCCTCGGCCGATTGGAGCGCGGCGCGCAGGTTGCGCTCGGTTTCGCCGTGGAACTTGTTGTAGAGCGCGGCGAAGTCCAGCCGCAGCAGCGGCAGGCCCCAGGCGCCGGCTATAGACTTGGCAGCCAGGCTCTTGCCGGCACCCTGCACGCCGAGCAGCAGCACGCCGCGCGGGATGTCGAGCCCCTGCGCGGCGGCCTCGCCGGCGAACACCGGGCGGCGCTGCGCGAGCCAGCGTTTGAGGGTTTCCATGCCGCCGATCTGGTCCATGCGTCCGGCATCAATCTCGATTTCCAGCGTGCCGTCGGCGAGCATTTCCTGCTTGCTCTTGAGCACCCGCGCGATGTCGGCCATGGTGAGTTCGCCGTCGTCGCGGATGGCCAAGCTGATCAGGCGCTTGACGTCCTCCTCGCACAGGCCGAGCAGGTGCTGTTGCAGCAGCGCCAGCGCGTCGGCATCGCCGGTGACCCGCTTGCCGCGGTTTTGCAGCGCGTAGAGATCGAACTCGTTCTTGATCAGCGCGCGGATCGCGGCGGCATCGGGCAGGCGCAGCTTGAAGCGCGCCGCGTGGCGCGCCAGGTCGGGCGGCAGTTCGAGCGCCGGCGAGAGCATCACCAGCGTGCGCGCGCACTCGGCGTAGCCGTGGGCGATTTCCTTGATCAGCCGCAGGTTGACCGGGTCGTCGAGGAACGGATGGGCGTCGCACAGCAGGTAGACGCCGGCATCGCCATGCTTGACGATGTAGCGCAGCGCCGGCTGCAGTTCGTGCGTGTCGGCGATGACGTGGGTGCGGCCCTTGCTCTCGCCGAGCGCCGATTGATGGTCGCCGACGGTGCCGAAGCGGTTGTCGGTCAGGTGTACGTCGTAGCGGAAGTTCTCGCGCGCCAGGCCGTCGGCAACGCTCCAGATGAAGAACGCCAGTTCGTCGGCGCTGGCCGCCTTCTGCACCAGCTTGCGCACCTTTGCCTCTTCATGCGATTCGACGATGACCAGCGGAAAGCGCGAACGCAGCACCAGCCGCAGGTCGTTCAGATCGTCCATGCGTATCCTCCCTATGCGCAGGGGATTCTATCCGATGGCGCACGGATGTCCGGCCGGAACAGAAGCGCAAAACCCGGCCAATGCCGGGTTTTGCCAAGGGCAGCGATCGCGCCGGCGGCCGAAAGGCCGGCCGCCGGCGGGCCGGTCAGCGGTATTGCGCGTCGTGCTTCTGGCGGTAGACGCGGCGGCTTTCGACGTTCTGCGCGTGATGGATGCGGGCGCGCTCGCGACGCGTTACCGTGCCGTCGGCCTTCGCCTTGTTTTCCAGGTTGTCGACGCGATCCTGGCCGCGGTCGAGCCGTGCGGCTTCGCGCTGGTTCAGTTCGCCGGATGCGATGCCCTGATCGACGCGCCGCTCCTGGTTCGACTGGCGCTTGTCGATGCGCGGCGTGTTGTCCCCGGCAAGGGCGGGCAGCGTGATGGCGCCGAGCATCAATGCGGCGAGGGCGGTAAGCAGTTTGTTCATGACTTGTCTCCTGAGTCCTGGTATGGGCGGGTTGTCCGGGCATCGCGATGCCACGGCCGAACAATAGCGCAAGCTGCCGCAGCAATTCGAGCCCTGCTTTGTAAGCCTTCGTAATCGGAATTACAGATTACCGACGGTCGAATCCGGACACAAGGTCGAGACGGTCGGTGACCAGGCTGGCGACGCCCTGCGCGAGCAGTTCTCTGGCGTCCTGCGCGCCGTTGCAGGTGTAGACCAGCAGCGGTACATCGGCCGCGCGAGCGGCTGCCAGGGTTTGCGCCCGCAGGTGCCGCCAGTTGCAATGCATCGACACGGCATCGGCGCGGCGCACGATGCCCAGCCAATCAACCGGCGGGGCATCGAACAGCACGCCGCGCGGCAGATCGGGCGCGGCCTTTTGCGCCTCGCGCAGCGCGGTCAGCGAAAACGACGAGACGATGATCGGCATGCCGCGCCCGTGCTCGGCCGTCCATTCGGCAACGACGCGGCCGGTCGCGCTGTCGGCACCCGTCGACGGCTTGATCTCGACATTGACGGCGAGGCCGAGGGCGCGGCAAAGTTCGAGCGCATGGTCGACGCGCGGAATCGCTTCGCCGGCAAATTCTTCGCCGAACCGGCTGCCGGCGTCGAGCGGGCGAGTTGCGCCCAGGTCTGTTCGGCGACCCGGCCGCGACCGTTGCTGGTGCGGACCAGCGTTTCGTCATGGATCAGCACCGGCACCGAGTCCGCGCTCAACATGACATCGAATTCGACGGCGCGGTAGCCCTGCCGCGCCGCCAGGCGAATGCCGGCCAGCGTGTTCTCGGGCGCCAGCGAGCCGCCGCCGCGGTGGGCGATCAGCCGCGGCAGCGGCCAGACCCGGCCACGCCGGCAGCGCAATCAGCGCGCGCAGCAGCCGCCCAGGCGGGTCACCGCCGAGTCGAGCGCGCCCTTGGCCGGCTTGCGGTCGGCCCACAGGTTGTCGAGTTCCTCGTTGAGCACGCGCCGCACCGTGCTCTCGCCCGCCAGCCGCGAGGCGCGCGACGCATTGGTCGCCGGCTTGTTGGTGAGCTGGGCGATCGCCGTGGTGACATTGAGCAGGTCGCTCCTCAGCAACTCACTGCCCGAGGCGAGCAGTCCGGCCCGATTGAGTGGCAGGGAACCCAGATTGACCTGCATTTCCACCTGGTTTTGCGGTTCCAGCAGGAAGGCGACGAAGCGCGCCGCCGTCTTGTACTGCGCCGCCGACTTGCCGGCGCCGACCCACATCGCCGGTCCGTCGGCGAGCGTGTTCTGCGGCGAACCGGGCACGTCGTCGTGGTGCGGCAACTGCGCAATGCCGATCTCGAACTTCGCGCTTCGCTTGAAGGTCGGAAAGGCGTTCGACGATGCCGTGAGCACGGCGCAGTTGCCGCTGGCGAACTGGGCCTCGCCATCGGTGCCGTTGCCGAAAACGTGCATGTAGCGCGAGGTGACCCAGCTTTTCATCATCGCGAGGTGCTTGACCTCCAGCAGATTGTTCACCGCCAGCACCTCGCGCTTGCCGGCGGTCGACACCAGCGGCTGGTTGTGCCAGGCACTGGTGTTCTCGACATGCACCCAGCCGGCTGCGTGGTGGCGTAGGGGCAGGCGTAGCCGCTGTCATACAACTTGCCGAGCGCGGTCTGCAGCGCGAACCAGGTCGCCGGCGGCGCATTCGGGTCGAGACCGGCCTTGCGGAAGGCATCCTTGTTGATATACATCACCGGCGTGCCGAGCGCGACCGGCAGGGCGACCAGCTTGCCGGCGGCATCGAGCGGTGTCGGGCTCATGATGGCCGGCGGACGCAGGGTTTCCAGCGGCTCGCGCGCGTCTTTCATCACGGCGTTGAGCGGGCGGTAGCGCGTCTTGCCGGCCAGCAGCCTGCCCTCGCTTTCCTCGCCGAGGATCATCAGGGTCGGCAGTTCGCCTTCGTCCCATTTGCGCTCGGCCAGGCGGATTGCCGTGCCGGGATTGGCGGCATTGAAGCGTTCGACGATCTTGCCCAGTTCGGCGCCCTTGTCGCTGCCGAGTTCATGTACCAGTTCCACTTCGCCGGACGCGGCAGCGGAAGACGGTTTGGCGGCCGCCGCCGGTTTCGCCGGCGCCTTCTTGCGGGGCGCGGCATGCGCGCCGGCACTGGTCAGGCACAGTACGGCAACAAGCCAAAGGGGACGGAAACGGGGATGCAGACTGTTCATCGGTGGCTCCGCGGCAAGTGGATATGCCCGATTCCTGACCGCGCAGCGACGGAAGTGCGGCGGCTGTCAGGACGGGGATGCAAGTTTAACCCGATCCGATCGGCGGCTTGCGGACGAGACACGAGTTGACCCAACTCAACATGTTGTCACCGCGGCACTCCTATGATTAACGCATGGTTCGGGCACGGCCGCCAGCTGGCGGAACAACCTGCGGACTGGCGTCGCGACTCGAACGGATACCATCGGATGGGAGGAAAATCTGAACCGAAGAGCCGAAAACACCTTGATCGCCGACCACGAGGCACGCGCAAGCGCCGATCAGGATGAGGCACTGCGCCTGTGGTTGCGCATGCTTTCGTGCACCAGCCTTATCGAACGGCAGGTGCGGTCGAATTTGCGCCGCGAGTTCGATATCACGCTGCCGCGTTTCGATTTGCTGGCGCACCTCGATCGCTCGCCGGAAGGGTTGCGGATGGGCGATCTGTCGCGGCGCATGATGGTGACCAGCGGCAACGTGACCGGGATCACCGATCAGCTCGAGGCGGAAGGCTTGGTGGCGCGCGAATACAGCCCGGAAGACCGGCGCTCGTTCATCGTCCGCATGACGCCCAACGGCCGGCGCGTTTTTCGGCGCATGGCACAGGCCTACGAGCACTGGATCGTCGGCATGTTCGACACCATGCCGGCGCACGACCGGGACCAGTTGCTGAGGCTGCTCGGCACGCTCAAGCAGGATCTGCACGAAACCGTGCCGGACTGAACGGCGCGGCTCAAGGATCGCGGCCGCATGCCGTTGATCTGGCAGAAAACCGTTACGGACCTGCCATGCGCCTGTTTGCATTTTCCCTGCCTGCCACCCTGAGCATCGCACTGATGCTCGCTGGCTGCGATCGGCTCGGCTTCGAGGATCCGGCAAAAATCGCCGCCGTCAGAGAAGCCGAGGGCAAGGCAGTGGGCGCAGCCTGCCGCCATGCCGGACGGGCGATCGAGGACTGCTACGCGCTCAACGGCAAGGCGCCGAAGGCAGCGGTGTTCGCCGGTTGGAAGGAAATGAACGATTACATGCGGGAGAACAAGATCGACACCGTCGCGCCGCAACTCGCCGCGGCCGGCCCGAAGAGCGGCAAGCCGGCCGCAGAGGGCGAGGAACCGTCGTCCGCGGCGGGCGAGGACAAGGGCAAAGGCAAACCGGCCAAGTTGGCCGACGAAGAACCGAAGCAGTCCAAGGCCGGCGCCCGCAATGCCGGGCACGGCTGAGGGCGCCGCCGCTATTCGAGCAGGCGCATCGGGTCGCTGCGCCGCTCCTGCCACCAGCGTATGAATTCCGGCGCGGCAATCGGCTTGCTGAAGTAATACCCCTGGACGCGCTGGCAGCCGTAGCCGGTCAGCAGTTGCCAGGTGGCCCGCGTTTCGACGCCCTCGGCCACCACTTCGAGACGCAGCCCCTGGGCAAGCTGGATCATCGAGCGGACGATTTCACGATCCTGCGGCGATTCGTCCATGCGCCGAACGAACAACTGGTCGATCTTCAGTTCGTTGAGCGGCAACTGGCGCAGATATGCCATTGACGAATAGCCGGTGCCGAAGTCGTCCACCGCCAGACGGCAACCGAGGTCGCGCAGGCGATGCAGGATGCCCAGGCTGTGCTGCTCGTCGGAAATCATCGCGCTCTCGGTCAGTTCCAGGGTCAGCCGGTCGGCCGGCACATTCCAGATCGTCAGCGCCTGTTCGATCATGTCGGGCAACTCTTCGTCGCGCAGGTCGTTGGCGGTCAGGTTGATCGACAGGTTGAGCGGGATGCCTTCGAGGGCAAACTCGGCCAGCGTGCGTGCCGCGCGCGTCACCAGCCAGCGCGAGAACTGCGGACTGACGCCGGCCTCCTCGGCGATCTCGACGATGAACTGCGGCGCGATCGATTCGCCCGCCGCATGCTGCCAGCGCAGCAGCGCCTCGGCGTGGTCGCAGATTCCGGTGCTCGAATCGATCTGCGGCTGCAGGTAGAGTTCGAGCCGGTCGTCGCGCAGTGCCTGCAGGAAGCCCTGCTCGATCGCCGCATAGCGCGCGGCCGAATGATCCATTTCCGAGCGGAAAATCTCGGATCGTTCGCCGTTGCGCTGCGCCTCGTGCAGCGCCAGGCGCGCGCCTTGCAGCAGTGGCTCGGCCTCGTTGCCGGCCTCGGGAAACAGCGCGGCGCCGGCAACCGCCGTCAGCCGGTACTCGCGACCGAGCACCGGAAACGCGGCGTCGAACAAGTGCAGCAGGCGGGTTACTGCGAGCGTGACGTGGGCGGCGCTGGCCAGAGCCGGCAGCACCACGACCAGTTCCCACTCGGCGCCGAGAAACAGGCTGTCGCGCGGACGCAGCGCACGATGCACGCGTCCGATCATCTGCCGCAGCAAGCGGCGCGACAAGGCGGTCGGCATGCGCAGCAGCACCGGCCCGACTTCGATGCGCAGCACCACCACTGCGACATGCTCGCCCGGCTTGCCCCCGGCGATGGCCGCGTCCAGCACCGCCAGCGCCTGGCGCTGGTTGGGCAAGCCGCTGCGCTCGTCGAATTCCTCCGCGTGCACGTGCAGCGAGTGCTGGTAACCGCTGGCCGCCTCGCCCAGCACGGCACACAGGAACAGGTTCACCTTGCTCACCGCACGGACCATGTCGGAGCGGGCAGGCTGCGGGGCGCGCGTGTCGGCGCAAACCAGGGTCATGCTGCGATCCAGGCTGCGGCTGGCCAGACCGAGCAGCCAGTCGGCCGGTACGCCGGCGGCCAGCACTTCCAGCCACGCGGCGGTCAAGGTATTGAGCCAGCCCGGCGTGAAATCCCAGTTGGGGAATCGCGACAGCAGATCCGTGAAACATGCCACGGCGAGCGCGCAACCCTCGCCGTCCTGCGCTTGTGTGCTGGGGTCCAGCGCACGCCAAGCCTCGCGCAGGGTTGGCGCGAAGTCGGCGGCGGCGGCGATTTCGCAGAAGGCACGCAACGCGGCGCGGCAGCGCCCGTCGATCTCGAATTCTTCAAGCCGCGCCTGCACCGCCGCGAAGTCGATGACGATCTGCAGGTTCTCCCGTGCGTCGAGCGAAACGCCTTCCTCGGGAAACAGTTCGGATCGCTCGGGATGCGGGTCCATCACGACAGGTAGAATTCCCTCGGATCAATGCCGTAGGCATTGGGTGCGAGCGCCTTCTTGATGTGGTAAGTGCTGCCGTCGGGCGCGCTCGGGTCGTAGAGCAGATCGAGCGTCGGCGGGTAGCGGTTGTGCGACTTGTCATGGTCGAGCAGCACCATGACCTTGGGCTTCATCCGGCGAACGCGATTCTGCGAAATCACCACCGCGACCTCGCCGGTGTTGAGCTCGACCAGCGTTCCCACCGGATAGAGCCCGATGCACTGGATGAATTGATCGACCACATTGGCGCTGAATTTGCTGTCGCGCAACTGATTGATGCGCTCGAGCGCCTGCTGATTGTTGAAGGCGCTGCGATAGCTGGTGTCGCGCGTCATCGCGCAATAGGTGTCGGCCAGTCCGGCCATTTCGGCGAACAGGCCGATTTCGCCGCCCGTCAGACCGTGCGGATAGCCGCTGCCGTCGACCCGTTCATGATGCTTCTCGACGATGTCGAACAGGTCGAGCGAAACCTCGGAATTGCTGTCGAGAATCACCAGGCTGCGCGCGACGTGGGTCTTGAAGCGCTCGAATTCCATCGGCGTGAGCCCGCCTGTCTTGCGCAGCAGTTCCGCCGGCAGGCCGATCTTGCCCAGATCCTGCATCAACCCGGCGGTACCGAGCATCGTCAGGTGCATTTCCGGCAAGCCGATATGGCGGCCGACCACCATCAGCAGTACCGAGACGTCGAGCGCATGGTCGTAGGAATACTGGTCGGTGCGCTTGAGCCGGTTGAGCCAGATCAGGGCATCGGGATTGCGCACGACGCTGGTGACCAGACCGCCGACACTCGCCCGAACCTTCTCCAGATCCGGGGCGCGTTCATCCTCGAGATCATGAATGAGCCGCTCGACGGTGCTCTGCGCTTCGTCGTAGAGCGGGCTCGCGCGCAAGACCTCTTCTTCCAGCTCCGCCTGATCCTCATACACGACGATGGCATTGTTGCCGCCGCTTTGGCCGGCCTTTTCCCGGGCGGCGATGCGCCGGGCAACCTTCAAGTCCACTTCGGCCGCCCCGCCGCGAAACCAGTCGGAGAAGGGCTTCATCCAGCTCGCCGCATAGTCGAACAGCCCGGCCCCGTCGTCGACCGATTCGCGATCCTCGCGCATCCGGTTACGGATGTCGGTCGCGGTGGTTCCCGTCGCACCGGGTTCCGGCGCGACTGTGCGGCCGGACAGCCGGGTTGTCGCCATGCCGATGCCGGCCACCGGCGAACGCGCGATCGTTGCGCGGTCGATTGGCCGTTTCTCGTTCTCGGCGCGAATCACCCGCAGCACCTCGAAGAAGTCGGGCAGCCTTTCCTTGCCCGACCGCATCAGCTTCACCGTGCGCACCACCGGGGTACGCTTGACCGTCGGGTCCGGCTTCTCGACCGGTTTGGCGGCAAATTGGCTACCGACCGAGCGCGTGCGATCGACGTACACGAACTGGCAGATCTTGGCCAATTCGACGATCTGTTCGTCGTCGTCGATCAGGAATCCCTGCAACAGGAACGGCGTGCCGAGCCATGGACGATCGAGTTCCGCGACGAACATGCCTCGTCGCAGATCGCCGATCGCCACCATTTCATTCATTTACCGCCTCACGCATTGCCGCAACCGTCGCCCCGTCGCCTCTCATGCCTGCCTCGTCAATCGCACCGCGATTCTAGCCCCGCCCCTGCCCGGCGCACGCCGAAAAGGTCACGGCACCTCCGTGGCGAGGGTCGCGCTCAAACGGCTTGGGGCGGCGGCAGCACCGCGCGAAGGAACAGTCGATGCGCTTTGAAGGTATTCTATGCCTCCCAAACTGGGAATACCCGGTTCCAGCGCCAAATCGGACGCATGCGCCGCGCTGCTTCCCCACGCCGGTCCACAAACCACCATGACACTGCATGCCACGGCTGCCTTGCTGCTCTACTGCCGCCCCGGTTTCGAGAACGAGTGCGCCCGCGAGGTGTCCGCCGCCTGCGCGGATCTGGGCGTAACCGGTTACGCGAAGACCAAACCGCAGACCGGCTGGGTGCTCTACCTGCCGCATGGCGACAACGAACAGGGCAAGGAGGCGATGCGCATCCTGCGCGCCGCGCTGCGGTTCAACGATCTGGTATTTGCGCGGCAACTGGTATTTTGCAGTGCGTTCGTCGATGATCTGCCGGAAAAAGACCGGCTGGCGCCGCTGGTTGCCGCCGCCCGGACGCTCGGTTCCCGCTGTGGCGTGGTCTGGCTGGAGACCGCCGACACCGACGAAGCCAAGGAACTGTCCGGCTTCTGCCGCCGGTTTGCGCCGCATCTGGAACGGGCGCTGATTGCCGAGCATCTGCTGCATCCGAAGGACAAGCGCGCGGCGCGCCTCAACGTGTTTTTCGTCGATGCCACCCGGGCCTGGGTCGGCCTCACCGATCTGGCCAACAGCAGTCCATGGCCGATGGGCATTGCCCGGCTGCGCGTCTCGCGCGATGCGCCGTCGCGTTCGGCGGTCAAATTGTCCGAAGCCTGGCTGGCGCTGATGACCGGGCAGGAAATCGACCAACGCCTGGTCGCCGGCATGCGCGCGGCGGATCTCGGCGCCGCGCCCGGCGGCTGGAGCTGGCAGCTCGCACAGCGGGGCCTGCGCGTGATCGCCGTCGACAACGGCAACGTCTCGCCCGCACTGCTCAAGGGAGAGATGGTAGAGCACCTGCGCGCCGACGGTTTCCACTGGCGCCCGCGCGGCAGCCTCGACTGGATGGTGTGCGACATCGCCGACCAGCCGTCGCGCATCGCCCTGCTGGCGGCCGACTGGATCGCCCACGGACGCTGCCGCGACTCCATCTTCAATCTCAAGCTGCCGATGAAGAAGCGCTTCGACGAACTGCAACGCTGCCGCACGATTATCGACAAGCGCCTGCGCGCAGCGGATGTGCCCTACCTGCTGCGCATCAAGCATCTGTACCACGACCGCGAGGAGGTCACCGCGTACCTGCGGCGCGAGGCTTGAGGGCTGGCCGGCGGCGGCGAAATCGCCCCGCATGGCGTCTGACGGCCGCTCGTGACATAATGCCGCGGCGCAAACGCGTCGCCGGTTGACGTTTGCCTCCACGAACACCCGTCCGGGTGACTCTGACCCCCACGCAGGATTCGTCGCCTGAACCGGTACCGTGCCACCCGGCATGGCAGGCCGATTCAGGAGAATTAGATGAATTTCGCCGATCTCGGGCTGATTCCCGAGTTATTGAAGGCGGTGGCCGACTCCGGCTACAGCGAACCGACGCCGATCCAGGCGCAGGCCATTCCGATCATCCTGCAGGGCAAGGACGTGATGGGCGGCGCCCAGACCGGCACCGGCAAGACGGCCGGATTCACCCTGCCGCTGCTGCAGCGCCTGGCGCGTCATGCGAACAGTTCGCCCTCGCCGGCGCGCCACCCGGTGCGGGCGCTGATTCTCACCCCGACGCGCGAGCTGGCGATGCAGGTCGAAGACAGCGTCAAGACCTACAACAAGCACCTCGCGCTGCGCTCGACCTGCATCTACGGCGGCGTGGACATGAGGGCGCAGATGGCCGAATTGCGCGAGGGCCGCGAGATCGTCGTCGCCACGCCGGGCCGGCTGCTCGACCACGTCGAGCAGAAGACCGTGAATTTCAACCAGGTCGAAGTGCTGGTGCTCGACGAAGCCGACCGCATGCTCGACATGGGTTTCATCCCGGACATCAAGCGCATCCTCGCCCTGCTGCCCAAGGAGCGCCAGAGTCTGCTGTTCTCGGCCACCTTCTCCGAAGAGATCAAAAAACTCGCCGACAGCATGCTGCGCAACCCGCAACTGATCGAGGTGGCACGGCGCAACCAGGTCACCGAAACGGTCACGCACGTGGTGCACCCGGTGAGCCCGGAAGACAAGCGCGCGCTGCTCGCGCACCTGATCAAATCACAGGATCTGCGCCAGGCGCTGGTTTTCGTCGGCACCAAATTCGGCGCCAGCCGGCTCGCGGTTTACCTTGCCAAGCAGGGTATCGAGGCCGACGCGATCCATGGCGACAAGAGCCAGCAGCAACGCACCGAGGCGCTGGAAGCCTTCAAGGCCGGCAAGGTGCGCGTGCTGGTCGGAACCGACGTGGCCGCACGCGGGCTGGACATCGACGACCTGCCCCATGTCATCAATTACGAACTGCCGCATACCGCCGAGGATTATGTCCATCGCATCGGCCGCACCGGCCGCGCCGGCAAGACCGGCGATGCGATATCGCTGGTGTGTGCCGAGGAAAAGGGCCGGCTAGCCGAGATCGAGCGGCTGATCAAGCGCCAGCTCGACCAGGTGGTGGTGGAAGGTTTCGAGCCGGACGGCGATATCAATGCTGCCGGCAAGCGCGCGCGCGGCAGGCGCACCGAGTATGACGACAAGCGCGACGACAAGCGCGACGAGCGGCGCGTGCCGCGCAGCGAACGCGCGCCGCGCGACCCGTCCGCCCGGCCCGACCGCGGCGATCGCCCGCGCAACGAGCCGCGTCGTGCCAAGAAGGACGAGTTGCCCGGCGGCTTCGACTGGCGCAAGCCCTACGAACCGTCGCTGCCGGACCCGGCATCGGCTGAAGCGCAACTTGGCCGCCCGCATCCGGTCGCGCCGCGCGGTCCGCAGCGGCCGGTTGCCGCGCTGCTCGGCGGGCTGGGCAAGAAATCCTGATCGAGCGCCGCAGCTCACTTCGACCCAGGCTGGAAGCCGCATGAAATGGCGCTCTGCAGCCTGCCAGGCTGGAGAGCCGCTTGCCGCAAGGCCCCTGGCGATGCATGGCTGAAGAACGCCATTCCATGCGGCCTGCAGGGCAACCTCTCGCTCCATTGACGAAATCATCCGGGATCGGGCGACCGTCGCCGGGCCACCGCGGGAACCGGCAGCCGCCGATTGCCGTCTGATCCTGCGGGAGGCAGCACATGTCACAGTGGGTCGAAGGCGTGGTGGTCGGCAACATCGCATGGACCGGGCGGCTGCATTCGCTGCAGGTGGCGGCGGACATCGCTCCGTTCGCCGCCGGCCAGTTCATCAAACTCGGCGCGATGATCGACGGCGCCGAAATCGGCCGACCCTATTCGCTGGTCAATCCGCCGCACCTCACACCGCTGGAATTCTGCTTTTCGGTGGTTGCCGACGGTCCGCTGTCGGGGCGGCTGGCGGCGATGCGCGAAGGCGAGCGGCTGCTGGTCGCTCCGCGCGCCAACGGATTCATGGTGCTCGCCGAAGTGCCGGCGGCGCGCGTGCTGTGGTTGATTGCCACCGGCACCGGGATTGGGCCGTTCCTTGCCATCCTGCGCACCGCCGAGCCGTGGCAACGCTTCGAGCGCGTGGTGCTGGTGCACGCGGCGCGCATGGCCGACGAGCTGGTCTATCGAAACGTCATTGACGGCATCGCCGCCGCGCAGCGCGCGCAATTCGCCTATGTGCCCTTCGTCAGCCGCGAGCCGACCGACTTCGCGCTGCCCGGACGGATTCCGCAGGCGATCGCCGACGGCGCGCTGGAATCCCGCGCCGGGGCGGTTTTCGACTTGCAGAGCCACGTCATGCTATGCGGCAACCCGCAGATGGTGGACGATGCCCAGGCCGCCCTGATCGCGCGCGGCCTGCGCAAGCACCGCCGGCGCGAGCCGGGGCACATCACGGTGGAGAGTTACTGGTAGGGCTGGTTGTGAGGCAGGCAAGGCCCTGCTCCCGTGCGGAAGCCGGGCACGACCAGAGGACGTTCAACTCTTGAGGGCGACCAGCACCTCGTCGAGCATCTTCTTGGCATCGCCGAACAGCATGCGGTTGTTGTCCTTGTAGAAGAGCGGGTTGTCGACGCCAGCGTAGCCCGAAGCCATGCTGCGCTTCATGACAATCGAGGTCTTCGCCTTCCACACTTCCAGCACCGGCATGCCGGCGATCGGACTGTTCGGGTCGTCCTGCGCGCCCGGGTTCACGATGTCGTTGGCACCGATCACCATCGCCACATCGGTGGTCGGAAAGTCATCGTTCAACTCATCCATTTCCAGCACGATGTCGTACGGCACCTTGGCTTCGGCGAGCAGCACGTTCATGTGGCCCGGCATGCGGCCGGCCACCGGATGGATGCCGAAGCGCACGTTGACGCCCTTTTCGCGCAGCAGCTTGGTGATCTCGTAGACCGTGTGCTGGGCCTGCGCCACCGCCATGCCATACCCCGGCACGATGATCACGTTCTTCGAATCGCGCAGCAGTTCGGCGGTCTCGGGCGCGCTGATGGCGACCACTTCGCCCGCCGGTTGCGCGCCGCCCGCGGGCGCAGGCGTGCCGCCGTCGGTACCGAATCCCCCGGCGATCACCGAGATGAAGTGGCGGTTCATGGCGCGGCACATGATGTAGGAAAGAATCGCGCCGCTCGAACCCACCAGCGCGCCGGTGACGATCAGCAGGTCGTTCGACAGCATGAAGCCGGTCGCCGCCGCAGCCCAGCCGGAGTAGCTGTTCAGCATCGACACCACCACCGGCATGTCGGCCCCGCCGATCGCCATCACCATGTGGATGCCGAACAGCAGCGAGATGACCGTCATCACGATCAGCGGCGTCATGCCCTCGCTGACCGTGTGCGAGTTGATGAAGCTGCCGCCGAACCAGATCACCACCAGCAGGCCGATCAGGTTGATGAAGTGACGCCCCGGCAGCAGCATCGGCTTGCCGCTGATCTTGCCCGACAGCTTGCCGAAGGCGATCAGCGAACCCGAAAACGTCACGGCGCCAATCAGGATGCCGATATAGATCTCGATTTCATGGATCGACTTTTCCGCGCCGGTGAATTGCCCCGCGGCTGCCGGATCGATGTAGTTGGCGTAGCCGACCAGCACCGCGGCGAGACCGACCAGGCTGTGCATCAGCGCGACCAGTTCGGGCATCTGCGTCATTTTCACGACGCGTGCGGCATACAGGCCGATACTTGCGCCAACCACCATCGCACCGACGATCCAGCCGTAGCCGCCCGCGGTGACCTGCGGCCCGAACAGCGTTGCCAGCACCGCGATGGCCATGCCGATAATGCCGTACACATTGCCGCGGCGCGAGGACTCGGGATGCGAGAGTCCGCCGAGGCTGAGGATGAAGAGTATGGTCGCTCCGATGTAGGAGACGGTTGCGAGACTTGCGGACATTCTTTGTCTCCCTATTTCCGGAACATTTCCAGCATGCGGCGGGTCACTGCGAATCCGCCGAACATGTTGATCGTGGTCAGCGCGATGGCCACCACAGCGAGCCCGAGAATCCAGGTCGCCGGACGGTCAGCGGTCCCGCCGACCAGCGGTGGGGCCACCTGCACCAGCGCACCGATGGCGATGATGCTGGAAATCGCGTTGGTCACGCTCATCAGCGGCGTGTGCAGCGCCGGCGTGACATTCCAGACCACCATGTACCCGACGAAGCAGGCCAGCACGAAGACCGTGAAATGCGCCAGGAAGGCAGCCGGCGCGTTGGCCCCGATGAACCAGAACAGGGCGGCGGCGACGGCGAACATGATTGCAGTGCTGGTCGCCGAAGCCGGCGCGCCGCCGCCACCATGACCATGCCCCTTCGACTTCTCGGCCGGCTTCGCGGCTGCCGGCTTGGCCGCAGCCGGCGGTGCGGGCGGGAGCTTGGGCGCGGGTGGTGGCCAGGTGACGGTGCCGTCCTTGATCACCGTCAGACCGCGGATGGCTTCGTCTTCCATGTTGACGTTGACGACGCCGTCCTTGGTCTTGCAGAGTTCCTCGGTCAGCCGGAACAGGTTGGTTGCGTAGAGCGTGGAAGACTGCTTCGCCAGCCGGCTGGGCAAATCTGTGTAGCCGATGATGATGACACCGTGCTTGACCACCACCGTGCCGGGTTCGGTCAACTCGCAGTTGCCGCCCTGCTCTGCCGCCAGATCGACGATCACGCTGCCCGCCTTCATCGACTGCACCATCTCGGCGGTGATGAGGCGCGGCGCGGGCTTGCCGGGGATCAGGGCGGTGGTGATGATGATGTCCACCTCCTTGGCCTGCTTGGCGTACATCTCGCGCTGGGCTTTCTGGAAACCCTCGCTCATGACTTTGGCGTAGCCGCCGCCGCCCGAGCCTTCTTCCTCGTAATCGACGGTGACGAATTCGCCGCCCATCGAGACGACCTGATCACCGACCTCGGGACGGGTGTCGTTGGCGCGCACGATGGCACCGAGCGAAACCGCCGTGCCGATTGCGGCCAGACCGGCGACACCGGCCCCCGCGATGAAGACCTTGGCCGGGGGCACTTTGCCCGCCGCGGTAATCTGGCCGGTGAGGAAGCGGCCGAAGTGATGCGCCGCCTCGATCACGGCGCGGTAGCCCGTGATGCCGGCCATCGAAGTCAGCGCGTCCATCTTCTGGGCGCGGCTGAGCATGCGCGGCAGCGAGTCCATTGCCAGCACGGTGACCTTGCGCGCCGCGAGTTGCTGCATCAGTTCGGGATTCTGCGCCGGCCAGATGAAGGAGACCAGAATGGTCCCTGCGTGCATCAGGCCGACCTCCTGGGCGGTCGGGGCGCGAACCTTGAACACCATGTCGGACTTCGCCCACAGTGCCGCCGCCCCATTTACCACCTCGGCGCCGGATGCGCGATAGGCATCGTCGTCGAAATTCGCCGCGTCCCCCGCTCCGCTTTGCACCGCTACCGAAAAGCCCAGCTTGACGAGTTTCTCAACGACTTCGGGAACGGTGGCGACGCGCTTCTCGCCGACGGCAACTTCCGCCGGAACACCAATCACAACTGGCATGAATGCCTCCCCGTACTGAGTTGTGTTAACTTTGTTTGAGTTCGGAACCTGAGGGGATGTTGGCCCGCGAGAGCCTTATAGGTTTGACCGCAGCGCCCGATATCCTCAGGCCGGCGCTATCATACTCAAATCAAACTCCCATTCCAAGCGCCGTGCGCGGCCTGCCGGACGCACCGGACACAATGCCGAACCAGCAATCACACAACCGTCGGGCCCAGGACTCTCGCGCGCGCACCGTTGCGCCGCGCAAGCGCCAGCAGGCGCGGCGCTCGACCAAGACCGGAATGCCGCCAGGCGCGCTGGTGCATCTGGGCCAGGTGAAGACCGCGCACCCGACGATCACCCTGGCAGAATATGACGATCGCGGAATCGAGGAGCGCAGCTTCGACTCGATCGAGGCCTCGCGCACGTACAGCCCGAAACGTGCCACCGTCTGGCTCAACGTCTATGGCCTGCACGACCCGGCGATCATGGGCGAGATCGGAAACCGCTTCGCCCTGCACCCGCTGGTGCTGGAGGACATACTCAACACCAGCCAGCGTCCGAAGGTCGACGATTACGGCGAGTACCTGTTCATCGTCGCGCGCGCTATCGAGTTCGATGTCGAGGCAATCGATGTCTCGACCGAGCAGATCAGCATCGTCGTCGGCAGCCATTTCGTGCTGACGTTCCAGGAGCGTCCGTCGGGTCTGTTCGATCCGGTGCGACAGCGGCTGCGCGCCGAGGGCAGCCGCATGCGCTCGCTCGGGCATGACTATCTGGCCTACGAATTGATGGACGCGCTGGTCGACCGCTACTTCCTGGTGCTCGAAACCATTACCGACCGCGCCGAAGAACTCGAGGATCAGGTACTGCACAACGCTTCGCCCGCCCTGCTGGCACGTATCAATCATTTCAAACGGGAGACCGTCGATCTGCGCCGCGCGGTGTGGCCGATGCGCGAAGTCATCAACCAGCTGATCCGCGGCGACACCCGCTTTTTCCGCAGCGAGACGCAGCCTTATCTGCGCGACGTGTATGACCACACGGTGCATGTGATCGAATCGCTCGACGCGCTGCGCGATCTCATCGGCGATATGCTTGACGTGTATCTGTCGAGCGTCAGCAACCGCCTCAACGTCGAGGTCCGCCTGCTCACCGTAATCACCATCATCTTCATGCCGGCGACACTGATCAGCGGCATCTTCGGAATGAACTTCCACACCATGCCGCTGCTCGACCGGCTCGACGGATTCTGGACCGCGATCGGCATGATGCTGGCGGTCGCCGTGACCATGGGCATCGTGTTCTGGCGGCGCAACTGGCTGGGATCGCGCGAGTGAAACCAGCGCAGCGGAGTCCGACATGAACCAACCGATCGCGGATCGGGACAGCGACGCCCCTTTGGCGGCCGTTGAACGCCTGCAGGCGGAACTCGCCAGCACCCGGCGGCAGCTCGACCAGGCGCGCCAGGAACTCGACGCATTCTCTTATTCGGTATCGCACGATCTGCGCGGCCCGTTGCGCGCGCTCAACGGGTTTTCCAAGCTGCTCAACGACGAGGGGCGCGATGTCCTGAGCGGCGACATGGCCGACTATCTGGCGAGAATCGTCGGCGCCACGCGCCGGCTCGAACTGCTGCTCGAGGATCTGCTGATGCTCTCGCGCGCCGGGCGCGCCAAATTGCAGGTCCGCTCGCTCGAACTCGGCGCCATGGCACGGGAGGTCGCCGCGTCGATCGAGGCCGGCGGAACCGCCCGTCGCGTCGACTGGATCGTCCCCGACATCCGGATCGAGGCCGACCCGGCACTGCTGCGCATGGTGCTCGAACACCTGTTGGGCAATGCCTTCAAATTCACGCGCGGCCGCGAAGCGGCGCGCATCGAACTGCGGCTGGAACAAGGCGAGCCCGACTCATCGGGCACGGTCGCGGGCTTTTCGATACGTGACAACGGCGTCGGCTTCGGCATGGGTTATGCCGATCGCCTGTTTTCGCCATTCCAGCGCATGCACCCGGCTTCTGCCTACGAGGGGAACGGGATCGGCCTGGCGATCGTTCAGCGCATCGTGCGCCGGCATGGCGGCCATGCCTGGCTGCATTCGGTGCCCGACCAGGGCACAGAAGTCTTCGTCCGCCTTTGGGAAACCGAACCGCCACCCGGCGCCGCTGCCTGACCGCTAGCCCGGACGCTTCGCGACTTCGAGCATCTTGCGCGCCACCAGCGCCTCGGCTTTCGTCTTCTCGCGTTTGGCCGCTTCGGGATCGGAAATCTTCACGATCACCAGCGAGATGTTGTCGCCGGCGCCCTCGCCGCGCTGGCGCGCCCGATTGATCAGCGCCTCGGCCGCTTCGCGAGGCGCATGTGCCGCCACCACCGCGCCCAGTTCCGCAGGTTCGAAGTAGGCCCACAGGCCATCGGAACAGAGCAGAAAAGCATCTTCCGCCTGCAACAAGGCGACATGGCCGAGATCGATCATCGGTTCGCGCTCGCCGCCGAGACAGCCGATCAGCACGTTCTTGTGCGGATAGGATCGCGCCTGCTCGGCGGTCAACGAGCCCTTGCGCACCATTTCCGCAACCAGCGAATGGTCGCCCGACAGGTGCATCAGCTTGTCGCCGCGAAAGTGGTAGAGCCGCGAATCGCCGGTATGCGCCCAGTCGGCGCGACTGCCATGCAGTAACAGCAGCACCGCGGTACTGTGCGGGTCCTGCTCGCTGGTGAAGCGCGTTAGCTTGATGACGACGTGCGCTTCGTTGATCGTCGAGGCCAGCAGTTCATCGGGCGGCTCGCCCGGGTTGTAAATCTCGAGGTTCTGGCGAGCCTTGAGCAGCACTTGCTCGGCCGCCATCGCACCGCCACTGTGGCCCCCCATGCCGTCGGCCAGCGCGGCAAGCATCACGCCGCTGCGCGACGGGTGGGCAAAAATCCCCGCACGATCCTGCTGCTCGCGACGGTCGCCCTGATGTCGCGCGACGCAGCTATCAATCTTCAGACCCATGTGAGGCAGACGCCATGAAATCCGGACCGCACATTCTAGCCGCAGTTGCGGCCGATGCGACAAACAGGTCGGCGACCGCCTTGCAGGCGGGGGCGGGCAAAGGAGTTTCGCTACCCTTCAGGGTGAGCCGCAGAGCCGCTGGTCGAGCACCTCGATCCAGTGGCGCACCGGCAGATCCGTTCCGCCCTCGAGGTGGGCCAGGCAGCCGATGTTCGCGCTGACAATGGCCTGCGGCGCGCCGGCCGTCAACGCGGCGAGCCGGTTGTCGCGCAATTTGTAAGCGAGGTCCGGCTGCAGCACCGAGTAAGCGCCGGCCGAGCCGCAGCACAGATGACTGTCTTCGACCACGGTCAGTGCAAAGCCGGCGGCGCGCAGAATCTCCTCGGTCACGCCGCGAACCTTCTGCCCGTGCTGCAAGGTGCAGGGCGGGTGGAAGGCAAGCTTGCCGGCCGAGCCGGACGGCACCGTTCCGAGCAGTTGCAGGACGCGTGCCTTCTCGCGCAGCACGATCTCCGAAACATCGAAAGTCATCGCGGAAATCCGCCGCGCTTTTTCGGCGTAGTCCGGATCGTCCCGCAGCAGGTGGGCATACTCGCGCACGAACGCCCCGCACCCCGAGGCGGTCATCACCAGCGCCTCGGCGCCGTGCTGCAGATAGTCCCACCAGACATCGATATTGCGCTTGGCATCGGCGCGGCCGGAGACGTGATCGTTGAGATGGAACGGCATGGCGCCGCAGCAGCCTGCCGCCGGCGCCTCGATCAACTGGATGCCGAGCCGGTCGAGCACGCGCGCCGCGGCCGGATTGATCGCCGGCCCCAGCGCTGGCTGGGCGCAGCCGGCCAGCGCGAGCATGCGGCGCGGGTGGCCGGTCGACGGCCAATCGCCGCCCGGCCGCGCGGCCGGCAGCTTGGCCTTCAGTGCTGCGGGCAACAATCCGCGCAGGCGCCGGCCCAGCTTGATGGCGGGCGAGAACAGCGGCGAACTCAGGCCCGCCTTGACCAGCCAGCGCAGCAGGCGTTCGCGGTCGCCGCGCGGCTGGCTGACGCGCGCCTCGGCGACATGGCGGCCGATGTCGATCAGCTTGCCGTACTCGACGCCTGACGGGCACGTCGTTTCGCAATTGCGGCAGGTCAGGCAGCGGTCGAGGTGCAGGCGCGTCTTTGCCGTGACCTCGGCGCCTTCGAGCATCTGCTTGATAAGGTAGATGCGCCCGCGCGGACCGTCGAGCTCATCGCCGAGCAACTGATAAGTCGGGCAGGTGGCGTTGCAAAACCCGCAATGCACGCACTTGCGCAGTATCGTCTCGGCCTCGCGGCCCTCGGACGTATGCTTGATGAATTGAGCCAGTTCGGTCTGCATGTCTCGCTCGTCGCCGGCTCACAGCCCCGGATACATCCGTCCCGGATTGAAAATGCCTTTGGGATCGAGCGCCAGCTTCAGGCGCCGATGAATCGCCAGCAGCGCGGCCGGCAAAGGCTGAAACACGCCTTCGGCACGCTCCTGCGAGCGAAAGCGGGTTGCATGCCCGCCGGCTTCGGTCGCCGCCGCGCGAATCTGCCCGACGGGCGCATCGGACTTGAGCCAGCGCAGCGCGCCGCCCCACTCGACGAGTTGCCGTCCCGGCAAGTCTAGCGGCGCAGCGACCGACGGCAGCGACAGCCGCCACAGCGTTTCGGCGCCGTCGAAGAACGGATCGGTCTGCTCGCGGATACCCGACCAGAATTCCTGCGCCTGCGCCGCATCGATCGGCTCGCCGCCCAGCCGCTGGCGGGCGGCGCACACCGCGGCGGCGGCTCCCGACAGGCGCACACAGAGCGTGCCGTCATGGAACGCGCTGGCCGACAGCGGCAGCGGCTGGCCGCCCCACTGGTTGAGTTGCTCGAGCGCCCGGGCCTCGCCGATGTGGAACAGCAACGTGGCTTCCTCGAAGGGGCGCGGCAGCACCTTGAGCGAAACCTCGGCGATCAGCCCGAGCGTGCCGAGCGCGCCGCAAACCAGGCGCGAGACATCGTAGCCGGCGACGTTCTTCATCACCTGCCCGCCGAACTTCATCACCTCGGCATGGCCGTCGATCAGCGTCACGCCGAGCACGAAATCGCGCACGCTGCCCGCCGCCGCCCGGCGCGGGCCGGCCAGCCCGGCGGCAACGCAGCCACCGACCGTGGCCTCGGGGCCGAAATGCGGCGGCTCGAAGGCCAGCATCTGGCCGCTCCCGGCCAGCAGCGACTCGATCTCCACCAGCCGGGTGCCGCAACGGGCGGTGATCACCAGTTCGGTCGGCTCGTACGCCACGACACCGGCATAGCCGCGGGTATCCAGCAGATCGCCGGCTGGCGCTTCGCCGTAGAAATCCTTGGCGCCGCTGCCGCGCAGGCGCAGCGGCCTGCCATCGGCCAGCGCCTCTCGCACCTGTTGCTGCAGATCGGCGAGTTCGCAGGCCATCTCTAGAAGCGCGGCAGTTCCGGGTGCGGCAGTCGGCCGCCGCTGACATGCAACCGGCCGTATTCCGCGCAGCGGTTGAGGGTCGGAATCGCCTTGCCCGGGTTGAGCAGGCCGGCCGGATCGAAGGCCGCCTTGATGCGGTGGAAGGTGCGGATCTCGGGCGTGGCGAACTGCACGCACATCTGGTTGATCTTCTCGTAGCCGACGCCGTGCTCGCCGGTGATGGTGCCGCCGAGTGCGACCGACATCTCGAGAATCTCGGCGCCGAAGGCTTCGGTGCGCGCCAGTTCGCCGGGCACGTTGGCGTCGAACAGGATCAGCGGATGCATGTTGCCGTCTCCGGCATGGAACACGTTGATGCAGCGCAGGCCGTACTTCTTTTCCATGCCGGCGATCGCCTCCAGCAGCTCGGCGATACGCTTGCGCGGAATCGTGCCGTCCATGCAGTAGTAATCGGCCGAGATGCGCCCGGCCGCCGGGAACGCCGCCTTGCGCCCCGACCAGAACCGGAGCCGCTCGGCCTCCGATGTCGACACGCGAATCTCGGTCGCGCCGCTTTGCGCCAGCACCGACTTCATGCGGGCGACTTCTTCCTCGACTTCGTCGGGCGTGCCGTCGGCCTCGCACAGCAGTATCGCTTTGGCATCGAGCGGGTAACCGGCCTTCACATACTCCTCGACCGCGGCGGTCGCCGCCTGGTCCATCATCTCGAGCCCTGCCGGAGTGATGCCGGCGGCGATCACGTCGGCCACCGCGTTGCCGGCCTTGTTGACCTCGTCGAACGCGGCCAGCAGACAAACCGCCAGCAAGGGTTTGGGCACCAGCTTGACGGTGACTTCGGTGGTGACCGCCAGCATGCCTTCCGAGCCGGTCACCAGCGCCAGCAAGTCGTAGCCGGGCGCATCGAGCGCTTGGCCGCCGAATTCGACAATCTCTCCCTCGATGGTCACGCCGCGCACGCGCAGCACGTTGTGCACGGTGAGGCCGTACTTGAGGCAATGCACGCCGCCGGAATTCTCCGCGACGTTGCCGCCGATGGTGCAGGCGATCTGGCTCGACGGATCGGGCGCGTAGTAGAGACCGTGCGGCGCCGCCGCTTCGGAGATCGACAGGTTGCGCACGCCTGGCTGCACCACGGCGGTACGCGAAAGCGGATCGACCTTGAGGATGCGCTTGAACTTCGCCAGCGACATCACCACGCCGAACTTGTGCGGCATCGCGCCGCCCGACAGTCCGGTGCCGGCGCCGCGCGCTACCACCGGCACGCCGAGTTGATGACAGGTGCGCAGTATCGCCACCACTTGCGCTTCGGCGTCGGGCAATGCCACCACCATGGGCAACTCGCGATAGGCGGAAAGCCCGTCGCACTCGTAGGGTTTCAGATCTTCGCGATCGACCAGCAGGGACTGCGGCGGCAGGATGCGCGACAACGCCGCGACCAGCCGGGCCTTGTCGACCTGCGAAAAATCCTTCTCGTGCGCGCCGATGCCGACCGGCGGATTGTCACCCATGGCCCCTCCTCTCGCCCGATGCTAGGGCTGCCCCAACGGGGCGGCAATCAAGGTTTACCCCCCCCCCCCGCCCCCCCTTGCCGGGTTTTGTCGGCGGGCCCCCCCCCCGGCGGGGGTCTGGGCGCCCCCTGCCCGCCCCGCCTGGCCCTCCGGGCCGGGCGCGGGGGCGGGCCTCGGGGTGGCGCCCCTTCTCCGGGGCCTGCGCCCGGGGCCGCCCCCCCCCCCCCGTGTGGCCGCCCCCCGGCGGTCCCCCCCCCCGGGGGGCTGGTGCCCTGTGGCTCCGCCCCCCGTGGGGGGGCGGCCCCCCCCGCCGCGGCCGCGGGTCGGCCGCGCGCCCGCCGGCCGCCCCGCCCCCCGTCTCTCTGCGTGGGGGGGCCCCGGCGGCGCGCCCGTGGCGGGCGCCGCCGCCCGCGGCGCGGGCGGCGGGCTGGCCGCCGGCGTGCTGGCCGGCGCGCCGCTCCCCCGCGGCCCCGTGTGGGGCCCGTGTCCCCGGCGCCCGGGGCCGCCGGGGGCCCCCCCCGGCCCGCCGCCCGCCTGGTCCCGGCCTGGCCGGGCCCCCCGGCCCCGCCCCGCGCTGGCGCCCCCCCCCCGGCCCCGCGCCCGCGGTCCTGCCGTGGGGCGGCCCCGGGGCCGGGCCCCGCCGCCCGGGGCCCCCGGCGCGCCCCCCGCCGGGGCCCCGCCCGCGTGGGCCCGCGGGTTGCGCCGCCCCGGGCGGGCGGCTTTGCGTCCTCGCGCCGGCGCCCGCGTGCGGGGGCGCCCGCGGCGGGCGGCCGGGCGCGCCCCGGCGCGCCTGGCCCCCGGCCCCCCCCCCCTTCCCCCCTGCCCCCCCCCGCCCGCGCGGGGCGGGCGTGCTGGCCGGGCCCGGGCGCGCGCGGGCGGCGGTGGTGCCGTGCCCCCCCCCGCCGGCGGCGGCCCGCCCGGCCCCCCCCCTCGTGCCCGCCGCCCCGCCCCCCCCCCTTCCCCGCGGGGCCCCGCCCCCCCTGTTGCCCCTCTCTTCCGCCGCGGGCGCTCACGACGTATCCGCTTGGCGGCAGGGCGCGGGTTGGCTGCGGTCGTCCGGCTCATGGCGCGATCAGGCCGGACGGGCGGCGTGCCGCACCGGCTGTTCGCGTATCGGCAGGTTGGCCAGCAGCGCCACCACGCCCAGCGCGATCGAAATCCACCAGACGAGCCGGTACGACCCGGTGCTGTCGAACAGGTAGCCGCCGAGCCAACTGCCGATGAAGGCGCCGATCTGGTGGCACAGAAACACCGTGCCGGCGAGCATCGCGAGATGGCGCACGCCGAACATCGAGGCCACGATGCCGTTGGTCAGCGGCACCGTGCCGAGCCAGAGAAAACCCATCGCCGCCGAGAACAGATAGGTACTGGCCGCACTCAGCGGGACCACGAGGTAGGCGGCAATGACCACGCTGCGCGCGATGTAGATGCCGCCGAGCAGGTACGGCTTGGAGTAGATGGCGCCGAGGCGCCCGGCCAGGTAACTGCCGAAGATGTTGAACAGCCCGATCAGCGCCAGGGCCTTGACACCCACGCCCGGCGCGAGCCCGGCATCGAGCAGATAGGCCGGCAGATGGATCGCGATGAATATCACCTGGAAGCCGCAGACGAAAAACCCGAACGAGAGCAGCCAGAAATCACGCGAGCCGCAGGCCTCGGCCAGCGCCTGCCGCGCGCTCGCGCTGCCGGTCGACGCCGCCGGACCCTCGCGCGACTCGACGATGCCGAGCGCGGCCGGCAGCATCAGCACGATGGCCGCGCCGAGCGCGAGCAGCGCGTTGTGCCAGCCCAGCGCGCCGATCAGGTATTCGGAGGCGGGCAACAAGGCGAACTGGCCGAAGCTGCCCGCCGCCCCGGCAATGCCCAGCGCCTGGCTGCGCTGGCCGGCGCTGAAGCGGCGGCCTATCACGCCCGACACCACCGAGAACGTGCAGCATGACAACGCCGTACCGATCGCGATGCCCGAGGTCAGCGCCAGCATCAAGGGTGTCGTTGCATGCGCCATGCCGTAGAGGCCGGCGCAATACAGCGCCACCCCGGCCACTACCACGCGCCCGCCGCCCCAGCGATCGGCCAGCATGCCGATTACCGGCTGGGTCAGGCCCCAAACGAGATTCTGCAGCGCCAGCGCGAAGGCGAAAGATTCCCGGCCCCAGCCGAGATCCAGACTCATCGGCGCCAAAAAAAGGCCGAAGCCGTGCCGCACCCCCATCGCGAGCGTCAGGATCAGGCTGCCGCACGCCAGGGCGACAGCGGGCGTTTTCCAGCGGGAGGCAATGTGCAAGGGCGGGGTACCGGTCGATCTGCCGCCAGGCGCGCAAGAGGCGCGCCCGGCGAGCGCCTATAATGCCGCTTCCTCCACCCGACGCACAACCCGCACCGCCATGGGACACCGACTCTCCAAGATTTACACCCGCACCGGCGACGAAGGCACCACCGGCCTCGGCGACGGCAGCCGCACCGCCAAGGACAGCCTGCGCATCCACGCGCTGGGCGATGTCGACGAACTCAATTCGGTGATCGGCCTGCTGTTGGTCGAGGAACTGCCCGAGGCCACGCGTGCCATGCTGATCGACGTGCAGCACGACCTGTTCGACCTCGGCGGCGAACTTTCGATACCCGGCATGACGCTGCTGGCGGCCGGGGGCGTCGGCCGGCTGGAGCGCGAACTCGACGCGATGAACGACACGCTCGATCCGCTCAAGGAATTCATCCTGCCCGGCGGCACCCGCGCCGCGGCGTTGACGCACATGGCGCGCGCCGTGTGCCGCCGCGCCGAGCGCTCGATCGTCTCGCTATCGACGGCGGAGAAAATCCGCGAGGCGCCGCGCCACTACCTGAACCGCCTGTCCGACCTGCTGTTCGTGCTGTCGCGCTTTCTCAACCGCGCCGCCGGCTGCGGCGACGTGCTGTGGCAGAAGGGCCGCAACGCCGGCAAGTAGGGTTCGCGCATGGGCGCACCACCGCACAGCGGCCCGATCGGCATCTTCGACTCCGGCGTCGGCGGCCTGTCGGTGCTGCGCCACATCCGCGCGCTGATGCCCCATGAAGACCTGCTCTACATCGCCGATTGCGGCAACGCGCCCTACGGCGACAAGCCGCCCGACTGGATACGCAGCCGCTCGATCGAACTGGCCGACTGGCTGCGCGGCCGCGGCGCCAAAGCCATCGTCATCGCCTGCAACACCGCCACCGCCGCCGCCGCCGCCGCGCTGCGCAGCCGCCACGCGGTGCCGGTGATCGGCATGGAACCGGCTGTAAAGCCTGCCGCCGCCGCAACCAAAACGGGCGTGGTCGGCGTGCTGGCAACCGTCGGCACGCTCAAGAGCGCGCAGTTCGCCGCCCTGCTCGACCGCTTCGCCAGCGGCATCGAAGTCGTCACCCAGCCCTGCCCCGGCCTCGTCGAATGTGTGGAACGCGGCGAACTCGACACGTCTGCCACGCAGGCACTGGTCACCCGCTACGTCGAACCGCTGCTCGCCCGCGGCGCCGACACCATCGTACTCGGCTGCACCCACTACCCGTTCGTGCAGCCGCTGATCGCCAGCGTTGCCGGGCCGGCGGTAACGCTGATCGAAACCGGCCCGGCCGTCGCGCGCCAGCTCGAGCGGCGCCTGCACGACAGCGCCATCGCCGCCGACCGCGCACGCCACGGCGAGAACGCATTCCATGCCAGCGGCAAGCTCGAACTCGCCGCGCAGGTGATGCGCCGGCTGTGGGACGAGGATGCCACGGTCGACGCCCTGCCAGCCGCGCTCGCAAACTCCACCTAGTCTGCAAGCCGCATGGATAGGCGCTTTCCGGGCTACACAGCCGGAACGCCTCGTCCTGCCTTGCTCTCCGGCATGCCATGCCAGAAAGCGCCTGTGGAAGCGGTGCACAGGCCCGCTACGACGTGGGGCGAATTTTGGCCTACCAGAAGACGAACGCCTCGATTCCGCCGCCGCACTTGAGTCGCCCGTTGGCGCAGCCCGTGGAAGCACATGAACGTCCCAACCCAATAGACATACACTTCGTCCGTGCGTATGCTGTAGTGCAAATGGCGAACGCGCTCGCGTAGCGGGTCGGGCGCTTTCACCGACTTCAACGATGGCGGCGATGGCGTGCCGCTTTTGACGACTTTTTAGTACTGGATGAAAAGACCAATCACAAGCCGGAAAGCCAGTAGGCAAGCGGGTTTCCACACAATGAACGACGCCGTTTTAGGGAGCAGGCGTCGGCGTTAACCGGCGAAACTGTCGCCGGACAACAAAGTTGGGCCTCATGAACGTCGCCAGCGAAGCTTCGTCAGCTGCAGATGCCATCCGATGCGTTCTCACTTGAGCTCAAGCCCGACTCTTGGTTCGAGCTGATGCACTGGCATCCGGACATGGATGGCGCTGGCAATGCAAGTGCCGAAGCTCGATCGGCTTGCCTCACTATCGCCCGCCAGTACCTCGACAAAGCTCTGGCGGAGTTGTCTACTTGGGGTAAACCAAGTCAATGCTGGTTCCTCGCTGAGGAGAACGACTCAGGGGAAGACGCAATCTACGTTCACACTCCTAACCCAAATCGACAGAACTTTCCGTATCCATTCGAGGGCGTCAAATGGCACGTTCCGGCTGCATCATGGTTGGCATCGCAGTTCCCGGAGCCGGATTTCGTCCACGGCCAGAGTCAGTTCAACGGCGCAGTGCTTCATTGGGTGGTGCCGAGTCGTCCGCCAGGTATGGTCAACAGCGAGTTGGTCGATATCTGGGCATTGGTCCGCGATATAGGATTCGAGTAATGAGGCCCAACCAATCATTCGAGCCGACGCCTTTCGGCGCGGCTCAATTCAATCGTTAGGCCATTTCACAGGAGGCATCGCAAATGAAGAAGTTGACTTGCTATTGCGTGATGGCGCTTTCAGCAGGTTTCGCATCGCCCGCATTCGCAAAGGGTGGGCTTGGCGAAATATTTGGTGCCCCTATTGGTGGATCTGCTGGAAAGGCGGTGGGAAGATCCGCCGCCAGTGGGATGAGTGTCGAACAGGCTCTCGTCAAAGTATGTGATCAGATCAACCAATTACTCCCCATGGCAGTGGATAAGGAAACCCGCTGGGACAACACCTTCCCTGGCCCTGGACGTCGTTTCACATACAACTACACGTTCGTCAATGCTACTGCTCGCGAGGTGGACGCAGATTTCTTTCTCCAAGCACAAACGCAGCAACTTCGACGTGGTGTCTGCTCAAGCAAAGACATGGAGGTATTCCTTAAGAATTCTGTAACGATTGCATATTCGTATCGAACGCGTGATGGCACTCACATTGGGCAAATCGAAATTGCCCCAAGAGACTGCGGCTATCCTTCGTAACATGCTTTGCCTTACTCAGGAGTCGGTTGCTTAGGCGACAGTTCGTCGGCTGCATGGCGCTGTGAATTGGGCCAGAGTGTGTCGCTCAATTTGGCGACTCCTGCGTAGCACTACGGTCCAAGGGACGCGCCGCAAGCGGCGCGTCCCTGAGCTTGGACGTTGGGCCTCATCAGTGCGGCTCCCGCCGCGGTTTCATCGAAAGAATCACGAGTTCCTGGAGATTACCGTGTCTATGACCAAAACCGCGGCAGTAGCAGTGCTACTTCTCGCCGTCGCTTCTGTTGCGTCGGCAGCCTGGGTGAAGTTCGGCGAGAACGATCGCT
Source organism: Candidatus Methylophosphatis haderslevensis (assembly GCA_016711925.1). Classification (GTDB taxonomy): domain Bacteria; phylum Pseudomonadota; class Gammaproteobacteria; order Burkholderiales; family Rhodocyclaceae; genus Methylophosphatis; species Methylophosphatis haderslevensis. The sequence goes on along the minus strand of JADJSA010000008.1, from coordinate 87,779 downwards.
TGGTCTCCTATTACGAACCAGCAAAGCCCGGCAGCGCTGGAACCGTCACAGTTTGGGTTATGTATGACTATAAAGTGGAGCAAGAATCGCAGCGTAGTGGCCGCCGATACTTTTCCCAGAAGGGGCAGCAAGAAGTTGACTGCAATGGCCAACAAAGCCGGACTGTATTTTTCACTTGGCACGCGGGCCGAATGGGTGAAGGCGCGGTCGTCTACACGGGGTCAAAGACACTTCCGTGGGAACCAGACTCGCCGGGAAGCATCGCGCGCGCTCTGGCTTCAGCCGTATGCGCCAGAAAGTGAGAACTGACCGTTTGCTCGTCTATGTGTAAAGGGGAAAGTTGAAGAAGTCAACGAAAGTGCGTCTCTTTGGAGGCGCTGTCCTGCCGTTCAATCTTTGGCTCATCGGTCAGTACAACCTCGAAGGGATCCCCGGTCTACTGCAGACTATCGGGTTCGCAATCGGATAGGAATTCTTGGTGGTCCGTCCGGTCATCAAGTCAGATCACAACCCAAAGTAGAGGCGGCTGTACAGCAAGGGCAGTGAAAATGCGCCTCACTTTGGCCACGAAACCTGACCCGTTCCAGCGGACTGCCTTCGACAGCCGCTGAACTCAAACCTTAGGCATCACGATGGCACGCTACAGAGCTGAAGTTGCGCAATTTCTCGACCACTTCCGCGGCCAAGCCAGGGACATCGCCGGTGTCACGTCACCGTTTCATCGCGTGATCCTATACTCCCTCGCGTTTGATCCCCTTGCACGCGCAGCCTACTGTACTACTGGGAGCCATCGCGAACGTTTCGTCAAATTGGTTCAAGACATAGCCCAGTGGCCCGAAGCCGACAAGGTAAGCCTGCCCCAGTTGCAACTCCGATTACGTGACGCCAAACGATATCGGCAAAAGCTATTTCGCGAAGTTTCACGACGCCTGCGCGCATGGGGCTCGGATGGCGGCACGGTGCCACTTTCATATTCACCGTCGGTTGCAGATCTCTCATCCTTCGCTGAGCCTTCGGAGAAGAGCCATTTGAAGGACGCTCAGTATGTCCAACTCTTTTACACGTACCGAAACAACCTGGTGCATGAATTTCGCGAGCCTGGCTATGGAACCGACTGGTCCGGCCGAAGCACCCAACCGTTTTATGGTTCTTATATCGATGGGCCGTGGGAGTTAGTCTTTCCAGTTGCGTTCATCGCTGCGCTTTACGAACGAACGCTTCAAGGTCTTGAGGCGCATTTGCTCAGCAACAAGATCAATCCATACAAGCAGTTTCAGTTCGGTTCGCTGTGGAGGGCAAAGTGATGCCCCCAAGCATAATGATAAAAACGACATTGGCGTCGGGAACATTGGGGTCCGGTCTTGTTTTTCCCGTCGTCAACGTCGACGATCCAGCCATGTAACGCCCGCTTCGCATCCACCCCCCGGCGCCATCTTCCGCTTCGCTTCGCGTGGCGACTGGCGCGCGTAGCCTGGGCTGAGTGGCGGGAGGCCGGGGGTTCCCGAGCGCCGGCGCGTGCCAAACTAACTGACGGTTCGCCCTATCGGCAAGCCTGGAACCCGCATGGATAGGCGCTTTGCGGGCATGCCACGCCACGCGGCCCGTGGATTGGGCCTCGTGGCGCAGGCAGCCTGAAGACCGCCATTCCATGCGCCTCGCAGGGGGGATGCGCCGGATGCCCTGGGCAGTCGGGAGGCTGGCGCGATTCCACGCCTGCGCTTGCCCGGCGCGCGCGACCGCGCTTGCGGCGGCGCTGCCGTCAGCGTCTCGTGAACACAGGCGGCGCCCGGTGCTGGCATCATGGGCGGTGGTGGCGCCAGTTCGGCGCTGTGCAGTCATTCCATCCGCTTGAATTGATCAGGGAGCAACAAATGTCGAAAGTCAGCTTTTTCTCGGGGGAGGCCGTGCCTCTCGAAATGCACAAGGTACGCATCGTCCAGAAGCTCAATCTGGTGCCGATCGACCGCCGCCTCGCAGCGCTCAACGAGGCGGGAAACAACACCTTCCTGCTGAAGAACTGCGACATCTTTCTCGACATGCTGACCGACAGCGGTGTCAACGCGATGAGCGACCGGCAACTGGCCGCGATGATGGAGTCGGACGACAGCTACGCGGGCTCGGCGACGTTCACCAAGCTGGAAAACAAGATCAGCGAACTGTTCGGCAAGGCGTATTTCCTGCCGGTGCATCAGGGGCGGGCCGCGGAGAACATCATTTCGAAAGTGTTCGTGAAGCCGGGCTCGATCGTGCCGATGAACTATCACTTCACCACGACGAAGGCGCACATCGTTCTGAACGGCGGTTCGGTCGAGGAAATCATCATCGACGAAGGCCTGGCGGTGACCAGCGATTGCCAGTTCAAGGGCGACATGGATACCGCCAAGCTGGAAGCGACGATCCAGCGCAATGGCGCGGACAAGATCGCCTTCGTGCGCATCGAGACCGGCACCAACCTGATCGGCGGCCAGCCGCATTCGCTGGACAACCTGCGGCAGGTGCGCAAGCTGTGCGACAAGTACGGGCTGATGCTGGTGTTCGACGCCAGCCTGCTGGCCGACAACCTGCATTTCATCAAGACGCGCGAAGCCGCCTGCAAGGACATGAGCATCCGCGAGATAACGCTGCAGATTGCCCAGCAGTGCGACATCATCTACTTCTCGGCGCGCAAGCTCGGTTGCGCCCGCGGCGGGGGCATCTGCACCAACAGCAAGGAAACCTTCCTCAAGATGCGCGAGCTGGTCACGCTGTACGAGGGGTTCCTCACCTACGGCGGCATGTCGATACGCGAGATCGAGGCGATCACCGTCGGCCTCGAAGAGACGATGGACGAAGACATGGTCAGCCAGGGGCCGCAATTCATCGAATACATGGTCAATGAACTCGACCGGCAGGGCGTGCCGGTGATCACCCCGGCCGGCGGCCTGGGCTGCCACCTCGATGCCATGCGGTTTCTGCCACATGTGCCGCAGTCGCAATATCCGGCCGGTGCGCTGGCCTCGGCGGTGTACCTGGTGAGCAGCGTGCGCGGCATGGAGCGCGGCTCGGTTTCCGAACAGCGCGACGACAACGGCAACGAGGTTTACTCCAACATGGAACTGCTGCGCATGGCCCTGCCGCGGCGCGTGTTCACGCTCTCGCAGATCAAGTACGCGGTGGACCGCATCGTCTGGCTGTACCGCAACCGCGACCTGGTGGGCGGGCTGCGCTTCGTCGAAGAGCCGAAGATGCTGCGCTTTTTCTTCGGCAAGCTGGCCACCACCAGCGACTGGCAGAGCAAGCTGGTGGCCAGGTTCAAGGCCGATCTGGGCAGCGATCTATGATATTCGGGTGGCGCGCCGCTGCGCCGGGCGGGGCATGCGCGGCGCAGCGGCGATGACGCCTGCGTCGCGGGCGCCCGCCCGACCGCGGCGCGCCGTCACAGCACCGATATCACGCTGACGCTGGGCGAGTTCTCGGCCGCGTCGGTGCGGAAGCCGCGCACCAGCAGGATGGTCTGGCCGTCGCTGGCGAGGCCGAAGTCGCGCGCGAGCCTGACCGCGAGGGTGCGCGCATCCTGCTGCGGCCAGTCGGGAACGGTAACCGGCACGACCCCCCAGAGCAGGCAGCAGACGCGCGCGACGTGCTCATCCACCGATACGCCGACGATCGGCGCCGCAGGGCGCGCGGCGCTGATCACCTCGACCGATCGGCCGCTGCGCGTCATGACGACGATGCCGCGGGCGAGCAACTCGCGCGACAGCAGCGTGGCGGAATTTGCCACCGCCATGTCGATCGGGATCGGCGGCGCGGGTTTGCGGCGCATCGGCGCGTACAGATCGAATGTGGAGAAGGCGCCGTGGGCGAACTGATGGCCCTCGATCTGGCGGATGATGGTGTCCATCATCCTGACCGCCTCGACCGGATACGCACCGGCGGCGGTTTCGCCGGACAGCATCACCGCGTCGGCGCCGCTGCGCACGGCGTTGGCCACGTCGGTCACCTCGGCGCGTGTCGGGCGGGCGCTGGCGATCATCGACTCAAGCATCTGCGTGGCGACGATCACCGGCTTGTGAAATCCGCGCGCGAAGGCGACGAGTTCTTCCTGAATGTTGGGAACGTTCTGCGGCGGCAGTTCCACGCCCAGATCGCCGCGCGCAATCATGATCGCGTCGGACACGCGGACGATGGCCTCGATGTTCTCGAGCGCCTCCGGCTTCTCGATCTTGCTGATGATCGGGATCACGCGCGGCCCCTGGCCGATCAGTACGCGCAGTTGCTCGACATCCTCGGCCGTGCGCACGAAAGACAGCGCAAGCATGTCGATGCCCAGCGCGATGGCGAAGCGCGCGTCCGCCTTGTCCTTCTCGGTGAGCGACGGGGCCGAGACGGTTACGCCCGGCAGATTCATGCCCTTGTTGTTCTTGAGCACGCCGCCGTGGACGACGGTGCAGGCGATCTCGCTGCCCTGTTTGCCGTCGACCCGCAGTTCGAGGTTTCCGTCGTCGAGCAGGATGCGGCTGCCGACGACGACGTCATCGCCCAGCGCCGCGTACTGTGACGGGATGAGCGCCGGGGTGCCCGGCACATCGCGCGTCGTCACCTGGATCGGCTGGCCGTCGGCGAGCGTGATCGGACCGCCGGGGAAAACGCCGGTGCGGATTTTCGGGCCGCACAGATCGGCGAAGACGGCCACCGGCGTCTTGCACGAATCGGCGGCGGCGCGGATTGCGGCGTAGGCGCTGCGGTGTTCGTCGTGGGTGCCGTGCGACATGTTGAGGCGGAAGACGTTGACGCCGGCGCGGATGAGCGCTTCGAGCAGCGCCGGATCGCGCGACGCCGGGCCGACCGTGGCGACGATCTTGGTACGCCGGAACTTGAGCAGTGTCGCGCCGGAACTGATGGCCATTGCAGAGTCCTCAAACAGAAAAAGTGTCGATACGAGCAGAACCCGCCGGAGACGCCGGTCTGGTCGAGGGCGGCCGCGCACCGCATGGATAGGCGCTGTTGCGGCAGGCACCGCCAGAAGCGCCTATCCATGCGGTTCTCGGGGCAGGCCAACTTCAGAAGAGGACGTCCTTGCTCACGCCGTTGCGCTTGAGGATGCGGCGCAACTGGGCGAGGCCTTCGAGCTGGATCTGGCGCACCCGTTCGCGGGTCAGGCCGAGCCGGTCGGCGAGTTCCTCGAGCGTCTTCGCCTCGGTGCCGTTGAGGCCGTAGCGGTGCTCTATGACGGTGCGCTGCTTGTCGCCGAGCATGCCGATCCACTCGCCGATCAGGCTTTCGATCTCGGCGTTCTGGATCTGCGTTTCCGGTGTTTCGGCGCCGTCGTCGGAGAGCGATTCGCCGATCGACAGGTTGGGATCGATATCGAGCGGCGCGTCCAGCGATGCGGTGTGTTCGTTGAGGGCAAGAATCTGGCGCACCTCGTCGACCGACTTGTCGAGGCGCCGCGCGATGTCTTCCGCGCAACCCTCGCCGCGCCCGCTGGCTTCGAGCTGGCGCTGGGCGCGCAGCACCTGATTGAGTTCCTTCACCACATGCACCGGCAGGCGGATGGTGCGCGACTGGTTCATGATCGAGCGTTCGATGTTCTGGCGGATCCACCAGGTCGCGTAGGTGGAGAAACGGAATCCGCGGTCGGGGTCGAATTTCTCCAGCGCATGGATCAGGCCGAGATTGCCTTCCTCCACCAGGTCGAGCAGCGGAATGCCGCGATTCAGATAGTGCTTGGCGATGTTCACGACCAGCCGCAGGTTGTGCTCGATCATCTTCTGCCGCGCCTCGAAATCGCCATCGCGCGCGGCACGCGAGAGCGTGCCTTCCTGCTCCGGCGTGAGCAGCGGATTGGCGCCGATCTCGTTGAGGTAAAGCTGGGTGACGTCGTTGAGGAAATCGGTATCCGGCGTACCGGTCTCGGCGACCGCTTCGGCCCCCGCAGGCGTCGCCCGCTCCTGCGGCTGGTCGTCGTCGTCCGGGATATCCGTCGACATCGGCAGGCCTCAGCGCGCCGGCAGGTACTGCAGCGGATCGACCGGTTTGCCCTGTTTGCGAATTTCGAAGTGCAGCTTGGGTTCCTGCGCGTCGCTCTTGCCGAGTTCCGCGATCTTCTGTCCCTTATTCACCGTCTGGCCCTCCTTGACGAGGATTTCGCTGTTGTGGGCATAGACGGACAGATACTGGTTGCTGTGCTTGACCACCACCAGTTTGCCGTAGCCGCGCAGATCCTGCCCGGCATAGAGCACCTTGCCCGGCGCAGCGGCCAGTACCGGCTCGCCCAGCTTGCCGTTGATGTCGATACCCTTGCTGGTGCTGTCGTTGAATGCGGCGACCACCTTGCCGCCGGTCGGCCACGACCACTCGAGCGCGCCGTTGGCGGGGCGCGATTCCGGCTTCGCCTCGGGCTTGGCGTCGGGTTTGGCATCGGCCGCGGCGGGTTTGGCCTCATCGGGCTTCGCCGCGGGCCTGGATTCTGCGGCGCCGCCCGGCGGCGCGACCGCGCCTGCAGGCTTGTCGTCACCTGCGCGGGCCTTGGCCCAGGCCTGCTCGCTGTAGGGCTGCTTGCCGCCGCGCGGCTCCTGCTTGATCGGGCCGGCCGGCGCGGCGGGCGGGACCGGCGACGGCACCGGGCTCGCTGGCGGGGCGCTCGCCGGCGACCCGCCCGCTGGCGGGGCGCTCGCCGGCGACCCGCCCGCTGGCGGTCCGGTCTCGGCGCCCAGCGGTCTGGATTCCACTGCGACCATCGGACTGACCGGCCGCACTTCGGCAACCGCGGCAGCCGTGGCCGGCGCACTGGCCGCCCCCGGCGGCGCGACGCGTACCCGCAGACCGGGCGCTATCGAGTTGGGATTCTCGATCTGGTTCCAGATGATGATGTTCTTGGGATCCTGGGCGTACTGGCGGGCGATGCTGTAGAGCGTGTCGCCACGCTGTACCAGATGGAAGCCGGGTTCCAGCGGCGCCGAGGAAGGTGCTGCCGCCGCGCCCGGCGGCGCGCGCGAACCCTTGCGATCGACGATCGGCGCCGGCCCCGGCGTGCTGCTCGCACATCCGGCCAGCGCGGCTATGCCCAGCGAGAGCAGCAGCGCCGCAATTGCGGACGGGATCGGTGTACTCATTCCACTCCTGCAATCAACGGCACGAATCGAACGAGATCGAGCCGGGTTTCCGAGAGGCCGTTTGCGCGCTTTTCCACCAGCACCAGTTGCTGGTCGCCCGGCCGTCCGACCGGCATCATCAGGCGGCCTGCCGGCGCTAGCTGGGCCAGCAGCGCCGGCGGAATCACTGGCGCCGCGGCGGCAACGATGATTGTATCGAATGGCGCCGCCTCGGGCAGGCCGAGGTTGCCGTCTGCATGTTTCAGGCGGACGTTGGGCAGGCGCAGGTGACGCAGGTTGCGCTTGGCCCGCTCGAGCAGCGGGGCGATGCGCTCGATCGTATAGACGTCGGTGGCCAGATGCGACAGCACTGCCGCCTGATAGCCGCAGCCGGTGCCGACCTCGAGTGTTTTGCCCAGATTGCGGCCGCCGGCCAGCGCTTCGATCATGCGCGCGACCACGAAGGGCTGGCTTATCGACTGCTGGAAACCGAGTGGCAGCGCAGTGTCTTCGTAGGCCCGATTGGCCAGCGCTTCTTCGACGAACATGTGCCGCGGCACGCCCGCCATTGCGGCCAGCACGCGTTCGTCGCGAACACCCTGCTCACGCAGCCGCTCGACCATCCGGGACCGTGCGCGCTGTGTGGCCTGCACAGCGCCATGCAGCCTATCGTTCATCCATCCACGCGGCGATGGTTTTCATCTGGGCATTATGCGTCAGATCGATCTGCAGCGGCGTGATCGATACGCCGCCCTGCGCGACCGCATGAAAATCGGTTCCCTCGCCGTCGTCGCGCGCTTCGCCGGCAGCGCCGACCCAGTAGATCACCTCGTCGCGCGGGTTGGTCGACTTGACCACCGGCTCGGCCTGGTGGCGCTTGCCCAGACGGGTGACGTGCATGCCGCGCAAATCGCCGGGCGGAACGTTGGGAACATTGACGTTGAGCAGCACCGGTTCGCCCACCGGGTGACGCTGGAACCGGCGCACCAAGTCGCAGGCCACACCGGCCGCCGTGTCCAGATGCTCGGCATTGCGGCTGCACAGCGAGACCGCGATCGACGGAATGCCGAGCAGATAGCCCTCGGTGGCCGCGGCGACGGTTCCCGAGTAGATCGTGTCGTCGCCCATGTTGGCGCCGTGATTGATGCCGGAAACGACCATGTCCGGCACATAGTCGAGCATGCCGGTTACCGCCAGATGGACGCAGTCGGTCGGCGTGCCGTTGACGTAGTAGAAGCCGTTGGGCGCCCGGCGGAGCGACAGCGGCCGATCGAGCGTCAGCGAGTTGGAGGCGCCGCTGCGGTCGCGTTCGGGTGCGACGACCGCAACTTCGCCAAGATCGGCAAGCGCGGCCGCCAGCACCGCAATGCCCGGCGAGAAATAGCCGTCGTCGTTGGAAACCAGGATACGCATGAAACTCCCGGAACGGGGTGATATCAAGCTGAGCCCGGAAGTTCAGCGAAGTTCCTGCCAAAGGCCGCCAAGCTTGTCGAGAACCGTGATCCGGCTGGGAAGAATTGGTCGGGGCGGCGGGATTCGAACTCGCGACCCCTTGCACCCCATGCAAGTGCGCTACCAGGCTGCGCTACGCCCCGACACGAAGCGGCGGAGTATAGCAGCTTTCGCCGCACGCCCCTTCGGCCGGGCGCTTGATCAGCCGCGCAGAAACGCCAAAATGCGGGTCAGTTCCGCACGCAACGCCGCCACATCGAGGCTGTTGGATTCCAGAACCGAATCGGCCGGTTCTTCATTGGCGGATGCCGCGTTGCGGGCGCCGAATTCTTCCAGCCGGTTGCGGGCGCCGCTGATGGTGAAGCCTTCCTGATAGAGCAGTTCGCGAATGCGGCGTACCAGCAGGACTTCGTGGTGCTGGTAATAGCGCCGGTTGCCGCGCCGCTTGACCGGCTTCAACTGGGTGAATTCCTGCTCCCAGTAGCGCAGCACATGCGGCTTGACGCCGCACAGCTCGCTGACTTCACCGATGGTGAAGTAACGTTTGGCCGGAATCGGCGGCAGTTCGTCCTTAGAGCTGCTGCTTGCTGGCATTGCTCAACTGTTCGACGGCAGTCTTCAGCTTCTGGCTGGCGTGAAACGTGACGACCCGACGCGCGGTGATGGGGATTTCCTCGCCGGTCTTGGGATTGCGCCCGGGTCGCTGCGGCTTGTCGCGCAGCTGGAAATTGCCGAAGCCGGACAGCTTCACACTGTCGCCGCCTTCGAGAGCGTTGCGAATCTCCTCGAAGAACGCCTCGACCATGTCTTTTGCTTCGCGCTTGTTGAGACCGACGCGCTCGAATAGCAGATCGGCCAATTCGGCTTTGGTTAGAGTCATTGTCGCTACCTGTCATGCCCGCAGTCTGGCCGAGAATTTCTCCTCGGCAAAACGGATCAACCGTGACCTCGCGGCCTCCACTTCATCTTCTGCGAGAGTACGCTCAGTATCTTGCATAACTACCCGAATAGCAAGACTTTTTCTATCCGGCTCAATGCCCTTTCCTTGATAGACGTCAAACACTTCGAGGCCGCAGACGATCTCCGGCGCGGCCCCGCGCATGCCGTCCAGCAGCACTTGAACCTGCAGATCCGCGGCCACAACCAAGGCGATGTCACGCACGACTGCCGGGAAGCGCGATGGCTCCCGATAGTCGGGCAGACCGGCCGCGAGCGCGGCGTCGACATCCAGTTCAAACAGCACCGGCGATGTCTCGAGCGCGTATTTCTGCGTCCAGCGCGGATGCAATTCCCCCAGCACACCGACGCGCTTGCCGTCCCTGATGACGGCCGCGCTGCGACCCGGGTGCAGAGCGGGATGGAGGGCCGCTTCAAAGCGCACGGCGCGCGGTGCGAACAAGGCTTCCAGGTCGGCCTTGATGTCGTAGAAGTCGACCTGCCTTTTTTCCGCGCCCCATTGCTCGGGCGCTGCCAGCCCGGCCGCCAGCGCGGCAACCCGCAGCGGCTGCGCGTATCCCTGGACGGCACGCTGGTCGGCAACCGCGCCGGCATCGCGCAAGAAACAACGGCCAAGCTCAAATACGCGCACGCGCTCGACCTGCCGCTTGAGATTGCTCGCCAGATTCGCAACCAGTCCGCCGATCAGACTTGAGCGCATGACACCCATCTGGCTGGCGATCGGGTTGGCCAGCACGATGGGCGCCTCGCTGGCGCAGAAATCGCGCTCCCAGCCGGCGTCAACGAAGGAAAAGTTCACCACCTCCTGGTAGTCGAGCGAAGCCAGGATGTGGCGGACCTGCCATGGCGTGCGCCGCATCTCGGTCAGTGGCAGCATGCGCAGCGGACCGCGCGGCGGCGGCGTCGGCACCGTGTCGTAGCCACGGACGCGGACGATCTCCTCGATCAGATCTTCCTCGATTTCGATGTCGAAACGGCGCGACGGTGGCGTGACCAGGAAATCCGCGCCGCTGCACTCGAAATCGAACCCCAGCGCGGTGAAGATGCGGACGATCTCCGCTGGCTCGATTTCCATCCCGAGAACCTGTGCCGCCCGACTGCAGCGCAAGCGCACCGGCGCACGTTGCGGCAGGTGCGCCGCCGCTACCGCCTCGACCAGCGGCCCGGCGCTGCCGCCGCAAATTTCGAGTATCAAGGCGGTCGCGCGCGCCATGGCGCTGCGCGTGTTGCCGAAATCGACGCCACGTTCGAAGCGGTGCGAGGCATCGCTGGCGAAACCGAAACTGCGCGCCTTCCCGGCAATGGCTTCCGGCGCGAAGAACGCCGCTTCGAGAAAGACGTCAGTCGTGGCGTCGACGACGCCGCTGCCTTCGCCACCCATTATGCCGGCAAGGCCGAGCACGCGTGCCTCGTCGGCAATCACCAGCGCGTCGCCATCGAGCGCCAGGAGCTGGCCGTTGAGCAGTTCGAGCGTTTCCCCGCCGCGGGCGTAGCGGGCATGCATGGCCCCGCTGAGCTTCGTATCGTCGTAAGCGTGCAGCGGCTGGCCGAGTTCCAGCATCACGTAGTTGGTGATGTCGACGACCGCATTGATGCAGCGCAAGCCCGCACGCTCGATGCGCTGGCGCATCCAGCGCGGAACCGGCGCGTCGGCCTTGACTCCGCTGATGACTTGGCCGCAGAAGCGCGGGCAGGCCTCAGGCGCGTCGAGCACGATGTCGCGTTGGCGTCCATGGGTGGCCGCCGGTTCGGCGGCGGTTGGCAGATGCAGCGCCGCGCCGGTCAGCGCAGCGACTTCGCGCGCAATGCCGGCCACACTCAGGCAGTCGGCGCGGTTTGGCGTCAGCTTGAGCAGAAGAACATGATCGTCGAGTTCGAGATGGTCGCGGATGTCGGACCCAACCGGCGCGTCGTCGGGTAGCGCGAGAAGGCCACTATGATCTTCTGACAGCCCGAGTTCGCGCGCCGAGCAGAGCATGCCGAACGATTCGACCCCGCGCACCCTGGCCGCCTTGATTTTCAGCCCGCCGGGCAGCCGCGCACCGACCCGCGCGCAGGGTACTTTCATTCCCGCCGCGACATTGGGCGCGCCGCAGACGATCTGCAGCGGTGCCGGATCACCGGCATCGACCCTGCACAGCTTCAGCTTGTCCGCGTCCGGGTGTTTCTCGACGGACAGAACCTGCGCGATCACGACGCCGGAAAACGCCGGCGCAACCGGATTGCACTCCTCCACCTCAAGCCCTGCCATGGTGAGCAGATCGCCGAGTCGAGCGGTATCGAGCGTGGTGTCGACCAGCGCCCTGAGCCAGTTTTCATTGAATCTCATGGTTCTAGCGGAACTGCGACAAAAAACGCAAATCGCCGTCGAAAAACAGGCGCAGATCGTTTACCCCATAACGCAACATGGTCAACCGATCCGGCCCGAACCCGAAGGCAAATCCGGTGTAGCGCTCGGGGTCGACGCCGCCATGGCGCAGCACATTGGGATGGACCATGCCGCAGCCTGCTATCTCCAGCCAGCGGCCCTTCATCGCACCGCTCATGAAGGCGACGTCAATCTCGGCCGACGGCTCGGTGAATGGGAAGAATGACGGGCGAAACCGCACCGACAACTCGTCGGTCTCGAAAAAACTGCGCAGGAAATCGGCGACCACGCCCTTGAGATCGGCGAAGCTCACGCCCTCGCCAACCCAGAGGCCTTCGACCTGGTGGAACATCGGCGAGTGGGTGGCGTCCGAATCGACGCGATAGACGCGCCCCGGGGCGATGATGCGGATCGGCGCCATGACTTCGGCATCGCGGTGGCGCGCCACGTGCGCCTGCATGTAGCGGATCTGCACCGGGCTGGTGTGGGTGCGCAACAGCACGTCGGGCGCGTTCTCGATGTAGAAGGTGTCGTGCATCGAGCGCGCCGGATGCTTCTCGGGCGTATTGAGCGCGGTGAAGTTGTGCCAGTCGGTTTCGATTTCCGGACCGTCGGCGACCTCGAAACCGATCGAGCGGAACAATCCCTCGATGCGTTCGAGGGTGCGCGTTACCGGATGCAGGCCGCCGATGGAATTGCCGCGACCCGGCAGGGTGACGTCGAGCGCTGCGGCAGCCAGTTGCAGTTCCAGTTGCGCCGCCTTCAGCGCTTCGCGACGCGCCTCGAGCGCGGCCTCGACAGTCTGCTTGGCCTGGTTGATCGGCGCGCCGGCCGTCCTCTTCTCCTCAGGCGGTAGCTTGCCCAGGCCCTTGAACAATTCGGTGATGACACCGGTTTTGCCGAGGTAGCGCGCCTTGGCCTGTTCAAGCTGCGCCGCGTCACTGATGGCAGCAAACTCTGCCTGCGCGCGGATGACGATCTGATCGAGATTTTCCATGGCTGACTCAGACAAAAAAGGGAGGCCTGGCCTCCCTTTTTTCGCGTTGCATCGAGTTACGCCGCGAGTTTGGCCTTGGCCTGGTTGGCGAGCGCGGCAAACGCCGGCTTGTCGAACACGGCCAGATCGGCCAGCACCTTGCGGTCTACCTCGATCTCGGCCTTCTTCAGGCCGTTCATGAAGTTGCTGTAATTCATCCCGAGTTCGCGGGCCGCCGCGTTGATGCGGGCGATCCACAGCGCACGGAACTGGCGCTTGCGCTGGCGACGATCGCGGTAGGCGTACTGCCCGGCCTTCATCACCGCCTCCTTGGCGATGCGATAGACGGTCGAGCGACGGCCGCGATAGCCCTTCGCTGCGTTCAGAACTTTCTTGTGACGGGCGCGCGCCGTTACTCCACGTTTGACTCTGGGCATGGTCCGTCCTCCTTACGCGTAGGGAAGCATGGCGCGTACGGACTTGACGTCGGCGGCCACGACCTCGGTCGTGCCACGCAGATGGCGCTTAACCTTGGTGGTTTTCTTGGTCAGGATATGGCGCTTGAACGCCTGCGACCGCTTGATGCTGCCGGAACCGCGCACCTTGAAGCGCTTGGCGGCGCCGCTCTTCGTCTTCATCTTGGGCATGATTGCTCCAGTTGCTGTGTGGCGCGAGGTGGCGGTCGAACATCGTCCGCACTTGATGACCTGCAACCACTTGTTATCGGCACGCCGCCAGCGCGTCGCGCCTGCCGGGCTCGCCTGCATGCGCCCGGGTGTCTCTGTCTGACCGACCCTACTTTGCCTTCTTGTGCGGCGCGATCACCATGATCAACTGCCGCCCTTCCATCTTCGGAAACTGCTCCACCACGCCCCACTCCTCGAGATCCGCCTTGACCCGTTCGAGCAGGCGGATGCCGAACTCCTGGTGCGCCATTTCGCGCCCGCGGAAGCGCAAGGTGATCTTGGTCTTGTCGCCTTCCTGCAAGAACTTGATCAGGTTGCGCAACTTGATCTGGTAATCGCCTTCATCGGTGCCCGGGCGAAACTTGATCTCCTTGACCTGAATCTGTTTCTGCTTGAGCTTGGCTTCGTGGGCCTTCTTTGCTTCGGCATACTTGAACTTGCCGAAATCCATGATCCGGCAAACTGGCGGCTCCGCAAGCGGCGCGATTTCCACCAGATCCACCCCAGCCTCTTCAGCCAGTTCGATCGCCCTACGGATTGCAACGACGCCAATCTGCTCGCCTTCTTCCCCGATCAATCTGACCTCGGGGGCCGTGATTTCATGATTCAGGCGTTGCGACTTCTGCTGTGGCTGTACGATGGTTCAATTCTCCCCGAAAAACAAAAAAGCCCTGCGCGATCAACCCAATGTCACCCGTTCGTCGCGTTCCTTGCGGAGGCGCTCGAGCAATGTTTCGAGGGACATTTGGCCGAGGTCTTGACCACCCCGGACGCGCACGGCCACCAGACCCGCTGCCTTTTCCTTGTCGCCGACAACAATCTGATAGGGCAGCTTGGACAAGCTATGTTCGCGTATTTTATAGGTAATTTTCTCGTTGCGCAAATCGGCATCGACGCGGAACCCGTGCTCGCGTAGCGTGCGCGCAACATCGCCCGCGTAATCGGCCTGCGCCTCGGAAATGTTGAGCACGACCGCCTGCACCGGCGCCAGCCAGAGCGGAAAGTTGCCCGCATGGTGCTCGATCAGGATGCCGATGAAGCGCTCGAGTGAACCCAGCACCGCGCGGTGCAGCATGACCGGGCGCTTGCGGGTGTTGTCTTCATCGACGAACTCGGCATCGAGGCGCTCGGGCAGCACGAAATCGAGCTGGATGGTGCCGCACTGCCAGGCGCGGCCGATCGCATCCTTGATCTGGTACTCGATCTTCGGACCGTAGAAGGCGCCCTCGCCGGCCAATTCCTCCCACTCCATGCCCGAGGCGGCGAGCGCCACGCGCAGTCCGGCTTCGGCGCGGTCCCACACGTCATCGGCGCCGGCACGCTTGTCCGGGCGCAGCGAGAGCTTGACCGCCAGATCCTGGAAGCCGAAATCGGCATAAACCTTGAGCAGCAGCGTGTTGAAGGCCTGCACTTCCCCGGTGATCTGCGCTTCGGTACAGAAGATGTGGGCGTCATCCTGGACGAAGCCGCGCACGCGCATCAGACCGTGCAAGGCGCCCGACGGTTCATTGCGGTGGCATGACCCGAACTCGGCCAGGCGCAACGGCAGGTCGCGGTACGAATGCAGGCCGTTGTTGAAGATCTGCACATGGCCGGGGCAGTTCATCGGCTTGACCGCGTAGTCGCGCTTTTCCGACTCGGTGGTGAACATGTGCTCGCGGTAGTTTTCCCAATGGCCCGATTTCTCCCACAGCGCGCGGTCCATCATGAACGGCGTCTTCACTTCGCGGTAGCCGTGCGCATCGAGCGTGTGGCGCATGTACTGCTCGATCTGCTGCCAGATCGTCCAGCCCTTCGGGTGCCAGAACACCATGCCCGGCGCCTCGTCCTGCATGTGGAACAGGTCGAGTTGCTTGGCCAGGCGACGGTGGTCGCGTTTCTCGGCCTCTTCCAGTTGATGCAGGTAGGCTTCCTGCTCTTCCTTCTTCGCCCAGGCGGTGCCGTAGATGCGCTGGAGCATTTGGTTCTTTGCGTCGCCGCGCCAGTAGGCGCCGGCCACTTTCATCAGCTTGAAAACCTTGAGCTTGGAGGTCGAAGGCACGTGCGGGCCCCGGCACAGGTCGACGAAATCGCCTTCGCGATAGAGCGACACGTCCTCGCCGGGCGGAATCGAGGCGATGATTTCTGCCTTGTAGTGCTCGCCGATCGACTTGAAAAACTCGACCGCCTTGTCGCGCGGCCACACCTCGCGCACCACGGGAATGTCCTTCTTCGCCAGTTCGGCCATGCGCTGTTCGATCTGCGCCAGGTCCTCGGGCGTGAACGGCCGCTTGTAGGCGAAATCGTAGTAAAAGCCCTTGTCGATCACCGGGCCGATGGTCACCTGCGCCTCGGGGAACAACTGCTTCACCGCGTGGGCGAGCAGGTGCGCGGTCGAATGACGGATCACTTCCACACCGTCGCCGTCGCGGTCGGTGACTATCGCGAGTTGGACATCGGATTCGAGCAGGTGCGAGGTGTCCACCAGCCGGCCATCGACGCGGCCGGCCAGCGCCGCCTTGGCCAGCCCGGCGCCGATCGATGCGGCCACCTGCTGCACCGTCACCGGTGCCTCGAAGCTGCGTTGCGAACCATCCGGAAGCTTGACGTTGATCATCGTGTGACTCCTTGCGCCGAAGCCGGAAACCGGCCGTGCGTAAACGAAAAAAGTGCGGTCGCGCCGCACTTTTTCTCATGGAAAGTACAAAGGCTGACCCGACTATCGATCGGTGATGGTCTCCGTGCGAGTTCGCGGTGTCATAACGCAGTCCCTTTCCTTGAAGCCTGCTGCATCTCGAAGTGTTGGTAGGCGCGATTGGACTCGAACCAACGACCCCCACCATGTCAAGGTGGTGCTCTAACCAGCTGAGCTACGCGCCTCCAAGAGCGCCGGATGATAGCAGAACTCGGCGGCGGCGCCAATGGTAGCGCACGCCCGGGACGACGATCAGGACTGGCCGGACTTGCCCTTGACCATGCCGTAGACTACCAAGAGCACGATCGCGCCGATCACCGCGCCGATGAAACCGGCGCCCTGCCCCGCCGTATACAGGCCGAGCGCCTGCCCGGCATAGCTCGCGAGCAGCGATCCGCCAATGCCCAGCACGGTGGTCATGATGATCCCCATGTCATCCTTGCCGGGATGCAGGAACTTGGCGAGCAGACCAACGATGAAACCGATAACGATGGTGCCGATGATTCCCATGGTGGTTCTCCTTGAACGGGACGTTGATGAACGTTGACGATTGGTTGGACAACAATACGCCCGGAAGCGGCCGAAACGCCACTGCGCGCCCGGAATTTGCACTTTCTGACGCACGGGCGGCCTGCGGGCCGCATGGAATGGCGCTCTCCACGCACCCATCGCCCGCAGCGCCGCGCCATGCGCCTTCCGGGCATGGCACTCTGGAGAACGCCATTCCATGCGGCTCCCAGGCCGATCGCGCCGCGCAACCCCGATCACGACACAGGCGATGGCCACGCCGCGAGAAACTCCTGCCAGTGCGGCGCGCCGATCGCGGCCAGACTATCCCGCACCATGCGGCATTCGGCGGCGAATCCTTCGCGCGACAGCACGCCGCGCATCTGCTGGAAGCGACAGAACACCAGGTAGGTATTGACGACGTCGGTCTCGCAGTAATCGCGAATCTCCGTCATCCGGCCATCCTGGTAAGCCTGCCATACCGCGCCGCCGTCCATGCCGAGCTTGCCCGGAAAGCCGATCAGCCGCGCCAACTGGTCCAGCGGCGCCGCGCCGCGCGGCTGGTACATCGCCAGCAGATCCATCAGATCGAGATGGCGCATGTGGTAGCGGCCGATGTAGTTGTTCCACTTGAAGTCGCGCGAATCGGCGTAGTCGCCCTCGCCCATGTCCCAGTAGCGCGGCGCGGTCACGCCGTGGATCAGCCCGCGATAGTGCAGCACCGGCAGATCGAAGCCGCCGCCGTTCCACGACACGATCTGCGGGGTGAATTTCTCGACGCCGTCGAAGAAGCGCTGGATGATCTCGCCTTCGCTCGACGCCGGTTCGGCCAGCGACCAGACGCGAAACTGTTTGTCATCGCGCATCACGCACGAGATCACGACCACCCGCTGCAGATGCAGCGGCAGGAAGTCGGTACCGTTCTGCGCACGCCGTTTCTGGAACGCAAATTCGGCCACTTCGTAGGGTGACAGACCGGCACCCAGCTCATACAGATCGCGCACACCGGCGACATCGGGAATCGTCTCGATGTCGAAGACCAGGGTCGGCATTACTTTTGCGACCATTGCCCCGCTGCGTTCTGCACGAACCAGCCCGGCTGCGCCTTGTCCGCCCAGCGCTGGCCGAAGGTGCTGCGCACCTCGGCCTCCCATTCGGGATGGCCGTTGGCACGGGCGATCTCGCGATAGAGTGCCGCGCGATCGTTGTTTTCCGCCGCAACCAACCCGGTTGCTGTCTGGCGCTGGGCGAGCGGTATTGCGTTGGCGTCGCGCAGGACGATCGAACCGTCGCGCGCGATGCCGACCGCACCCGAGGCGTAGTAGGGCGCGAGCTGGCCGTGGCGCGACTGCATCGCGCCCTTGAGCGAAGTGATCGCCGGCGTATTGATCTCGAGGTTGCCCTGAGCGACTGCGGCAAGCGGCAGCGACAGGGCAAGGACTGTCGCGATACGTCGAATCAGGATACTCATTTCGTCTCCTTCGGTTGCGCGCCGGCCGGCGGTTTGGCGCCATCCTTGAGTTGCCATACCTCGTCGATGATCTTGTCGGCGGCCTTTTCCGCCGCGGCGGCCGGAAAGTAGATGTTGATCGTCACGCACGCCGACAAGCCGAGCGCGGCAGCCAACAGGATCATTCGATGAATTCGCATTGCGCTTCTCCGTACCCGGCTATTTCACCACCGGCTTCATGTTGCCCTCGGTCACGCGCCTCAAGCGCGCAAGCAGTTCTTCCCAATCGACGCGGCGATTGTAGCCGATGACGCTGATCGCCGGCACACCGGCGCCCTTGACCATGACATAGCCGTTGGGCGCCGGTTCGACGCCGCCCATTTCGCATATGCCGTCGCGCAAGGCGCAGGTCATGCCGAGCTTGCCGTAGGAAAACTCCTCGAACACCCGCAGCACGCTGCGCTGGATCGCGGCAGCGGCGCCCGCCCCGCCCAGGGCACTGATGTTCTGCACTGCGCGCTGGCTGATGCGCTTGCGGTAGTCGCCCGGGCTGCTCTCGATGCGCGCATCGAATCTCAACGGCCGCGTGCCCGCCACTTCGAGACCCTTCAGGTCGCCGTCGATCCGGCCGGTGATGGTGCCGAAAGAGAAAGTCCGCGTCAGCATTTCCAGGTCGAGGTTGCGCAACTCCACATCGGCGAACAATCGCGGCACACGGCCGAACGGTTCGATCAGCTTGAGATCGGTGACCGACGCGAAACCGTCGAACACCTGTACCACCAACGCACCATCGAGCGCGATGGTTGATCCGTCCTGGTGAATTCCCGGAATCGAGGCCGAGAATATGCCGCTCATGCGCGGCCAGCCGAGCGCCTCGGTAAGTTTCTCCATCGATACCGGCGTCACCGCGATCGCCGCCCGCCAGTTGCTGCGCTCGCTGCCGCGCGTGAAGCGCACATCGTCGAGCACGATCTCGCCGTCGAGCAGCGGAATTTTTGCCTGGGACAAGCGCAGCGCCTGGCCGCGCAGTCTGAGCGGCAGCGCGATCGGTCCGATCGGCAACTTGCCCAGGGTGGCCCGCACAATGTTCACCTGCGCCTCGGTGGTCGCGTCATCGCGCCATGGAATGTCGGCATCGATGCCTTCAAGCGCATAGTGCCCACCCGCTTCGCGCAGCGCGACCTGGCGCAGCGTGACATTGGCCGACTGAAACGCGTTGTCGCGAATCTCGCCGGCAACGCGTGCCTGCCCGGTCCAGGCCAGTTTCGGACCGGCAAGCGATTCGAGCAGCGGCGCGATGAAACCGGGCGCCAGTTGCTGCAGATCGAGCATGCCGGTCGCGAAACTGGCAGTCGTGATTTTCCCGGCCGCGATGTCGAAGATCCCGCTTGCGTCGATCTGCCCCAGCGACGGCCCTTCGATGCGCATTGCCCCGATCGCGGCCTGTTTGCCGTCGAACGTGCCCGACGCGGTGAGCGCGACACCCGGCGATGCCAGGAAGAACGGCGCCCAATAGACGTCACCCTTCGGCCAATTGACGGCAGCCTGCCACGACCACCGCGACCCCTGCTGCCGTGCGTCGAGCTTCAACGTGGCTGCGATCTTCTCGCCGGCATGGGCGCCTGCGGCATCGGCGAATCGGGTCTCGTCGAGCGTCAGATTGGCTTTCACCGTGGTGTCGCGCGGAGCACGTTCGACGATCGCCTCGCCGCTTACCCGGCCGCCGAACTGCCAGTCTTTGGCCAGCGGCAGCAGCGGCCTGAGCCGCCCGAAATCGGCGTGGTCGAAAACCAGCCGGGCGGTCCGGCCACCGGCCGCCTGCACGCCAGCCACGCGCCAAGTTTCCCCGGCAGACGGTTCGAGGGCCAGATCGAAAGCGCCGGTCGCACTGCGCCAGTTGAACCGCAATGGAATCACCAGCGCCTTGGCTTGCGCATCGGCGGCCGGCAGCCGGATTTCGCCGCGCTCGCAAGCGAGCCCCTCGCGCGTCAGATCGATGCGCTCACAGCGTGCGCTCAGGTTGCGCCACACCTGCCCGGCGGCAGTCAGCCTGGCAAGCGAGAGATCGGCCGGACCGCCGCGCAAATTGGCCAGTACCAGCCTGAGATCGTCGATCCGCAGCACACCGGCATCAAGCGAGCCGAGCGACAAGACGACCGATTGCGCGCCGCCGGAGCCCGGCAGCGTCAGCGAGGCCGCCGCAACTACAAAGGCGTACAGCCGGAGAGTCGATGAGCAAGCCGGAATCCGCTGCACGGCGAACGGCGCCGGCCCCGGCTATGCCGGAAAGACGCCGGTGGACAGGTAGCGGTCACCGCGGTCGCAGACGATGCTGACGATCACCGCGTGGTCGAGTTCACGCGCCAGGCGCAATGCGACGTGCATCGCACCGCCCGAGGAAATCCCGGCGAATATGCCCTCCTCGCGGGCCAGACGGCGGGTCATTTGCTCGGCCTCCGCCTGGCTGACGGACTCGATCCGGTCGACGTTTGCTGTATCGTAGATCTTCGGCAGGTAGGCCTCGGGCCACTTGCGGATGCCCGGGATCTGCGAGCCTTCTGCCGGCTGGCAACCGACGATGCGTATCGCAGGATTCATCTGTTTGAGATAGCGCGAGCAGCCCATGATCGTGCCGGTCGTTCCCATCGAACTGACGAAATGGGTGACCGTACCGCGTGTATCACGCCAGATTTCCGGCCCGGTGCCCTCGAAGTGGGCGAGCGGATTGTCGCGGTTGGCGAACTGGTCGAGGATCACGCCGCGGCCTTCGGCGCGCATCGCTTCGGCGACATCGCGCGCCATCTCCATGCCGCCGCTCTTCGGTACCAGCACGAGTTCGGCACCGAACGCCCGCATCGTCTGGCGCCGTTCGATGCTCTGGTTCTCCGGCATCACGAGGATCATTTGATAACCGCGCATCGCTGCCGCCATGGCGAGCGCGATGCCGGTGTTGCCGCTGGTCGCCTCGATCAACGTATCGCCGGGCTTGATGTCGCCACGCGCTTCGGCGCGCAGGATCATCGACAGCGCCGGACGATCCTTCACCGAGCCGGCCGGATTGTTGCCCTCGAGCTTGGCGAGGATGACGTTGCCGCGCGCGTCGATCTCGTCGCCCGCTAGGCGCTTCAATCGGACCAGCGGCGTGCGACCGACGAAGTCCTCGAGGGTAGGGTACGCCATGATCGACCGGACCGGAAATCAAGGGAGTTCAATGATACAGAAGAAGCGCACGAGGCCGGTTTGCCGCTCACCTGCTGCGATGCCGGCGGAATCTTGCGCCTCACCGCAGCGGCCAACCCGTGACGGGCTAGGTCCCCTTGCGCTTCGGCCCCGCCGGGGCGGGCGGCGGTCCGGCGGGCGCAGTTGGATGAGCCGCCGGCGCGGGCTGGCCTGCCGGTTTCGGCCCGGCCGGGGCGTGCGGCGGCCCGGAAGCCGCAGCTGACGGGGCTTTTGCGCCTGCCGCAAGGCCAGGTCCCGGACCTGCTGGCCTGGGCGCGGGTCCGGAGGTTGCGGGCGTAGGGGGCGCCGGCGCCGGCGTGGGCGCGATCGGCGCTTGTCCGGGCGTGGCTGCGGTAGTCGAACCCGTCGATCGACGGCGCAGCAAGAACCAGCCGATTACCCCAGCAGCCAGCAAGGCCGCCACCACCCACCCCCAGGGGATGCCGCCGGCCGGACCGGGCGAATCCCGTCCGGCGCCGGCCGTGCCCGTCGTCGCCGGTGCCCCGACGCTGGCCTGCTCGCGCAACTGGGCGATCGTCTTGTCCCCGATGCCCTTGACCCGACCGAGATCGTCCACCGATTTGAACGGACCGTTGGCCTGGCGCTCGGCAACAATCGCCTTCGCCTTTCCCGGGCCGATGCCGGGCAGAGTCTCGAGTTGCGATTCGTTCGCGGTGTTGATGTCCACCGCGGCCATCGCAAACGTCGCCGCCAGAAGTGCGGCCACCGATAGAAAAAGCGCCGAGACGAATCGTTTCATCGCGCGGCTCCGGTCAGATTCCGGTTTCGACCAGTTTGGCGCAATAGCGCGTCACCCCCTCGCCGACATCGGCAAACGGCGCATCGTATCCGGCGCCGCGCAGCCGGCCGAGATCGGCCTGGGTGAAGCTCTGGTACTTGCCGCGCAGCGCATCGGGAAACGGCACGTATTCGACCAACCCGCGCGCCACCATTTCGGCCAACGACAACGCCGGCTCGCCACGCGCGGCGCGACAGGCATTGACCGTCGCCATGGCAACATCGTTGAACGGCTGGGCGCGCCCTGTGCCGAGGTTGTAAATACCCGAGCGTTCCGGATGGTCCAGGAACCACAGGTTCACCTTGACGACATCGTCGACAAAAACAAAGTCGCGGCTCTGCTCGCCATTGGCATAACCGTCGCAGCCCTCGAACAGCCGGACCTTGCCGCTTTCGGCAAACTGGTTGAAATGGTGAAACGCCACCGACGCCATGCGGCCCTTGTGCTGTTCGCGCGGGCCGTACACGTTGAAATAGCGAAAACCGACCACCTGCGAACCGGCCTCGCCGAGCCGCCGACGCACCACCTGGTCGAAAAGGAACTTTGAATAGCCGTAGACGTTGAGCGGCGCCTCGAATTCGCGCGACTCGGAAAAGCTGCGCCCTCCGCCATACACCGCCGCCGACGACGCATAAAGCAGCGGCACTTCCTGTTCGAGACAGAAGTCGAGCAGCGCGACCGTATAGCGGTAGTTGTTGCTCATCATGTACTGGCCGTTGTGCTCCATGGTGTCTGAACAGGCACCTTCGTGGAACACTGCGGCGACCGCGCCATCGAGTTCGCCGGTCGTCACCAGTTCGAGGAAATCGTTCTTGTCGATGTAGTCGGCGATCTCGCAGTCGACCAGATTGCGGAACTTGTCGCCGCGCGTGAGATTGTCCACTGCGATGATGTCCTTGATGCCGCGCGCATTGAGGCCGGCGACCAAGTTAGATCCGATGAATCCGGCTGCCCCGGTGACGACGTAATACATGTTCGTTTCCTAAGTCCTGAGTTCGTCCAGTTCAACCACCGCCGTGCCGAGCTTGCCGACGACGATACCCGCCGCGTGATTGGCGATTCGCATTGCATCGACGACCCCGACCCCGCTCGCCAGCATCACAGCCAGCGTGGCAATGACCGTGTCGCCGGCGCCGCTGACATCGAACACCTCGCGCGCAGATGCCGGCACATGCGTCGATCCTTCCTCCCGAAACAGCGTCATCCCTTCTTCCGAGCGGGTGAGCAGCAATGCATCGAGGCGCAATTCGCGGCGCAGTCGCCCGGCGCGTTGCGCGAGATCGTCCTCGTCCCGCCATGTACCGGTGACCTGGCGCAGTTCCGCGCGATTCGGCGTCAGCAGGGTGGCGCCGGAATAACGCACGTAGTCGTCTCCCTTGGGATCGACCAGCACCAGCTTGCCGGCGGCACGGGCCAACCGGATCATTTCGGTGATGTGCGTCAACCCGCCCTTGCCATAGTCGGACAGTATCACGACGTCGGTGCCATTCAAACGGGCTTCGAACTCGGCAAGCTTGCTTTGCAGAACCTCATGATTCGGCCAGGTTTCAAAATCCACGCGCAGCAGTTGCTGCTGCCTGCCGATCACCCGCAGCTTTACGGTCGTATCCAGTTCAGGATCCTCGAGCAGCGAGGTATCGATACCGGACGATGCGAGAAGATGTTCCAGGGCGCGCCCTGCCTCGTCGGTTCCGACCACCGAGAGCAGCGTAACGCGAGCGCCCAGCGCCCTGGCGTTGCGCGCCACGTTGGCCGCTCCACCGGGCCGCTCTTCGGTGCGCTGGACCTTGACCACCGGTACCGGCGCCTCGGGCGAAATGCGGCTGACTTCGCCGAACCAGTAGCGGTCGAGCATGACATCGCCGACTACCAGCACGCGGGCTTGCGACGTGTCTGGCACTCGGGGCGATCCTGGCACGAGGTTCATACGGTCACCGGCGGCCGATTGCAAGATAGTCGATGCCGTAACGGCGCACGGTTGCAGGTTCGAACAGATTGCGCCCGTCGATGATCAGCGGCTGTTTGAGTCTGGCCTTGATTGCATCGAAATCCGGGCTGCGGAATTCCTTCCATTCGGTCATGATCAACAGCGCATCGGCACCATCGAGCGCCCCCATCGGGCTTTCCGCGTAGGCGAGTTTCGGTTGCGCCCCGAATACGCGGCCGGCCTCGGCCATTGCGACCGGATCGTAAGCGCTGACCGTGGCGCCGCGGCGTATCAGATCATTGACCAGCACGACGCTGGGTGCTTCGCGCATGTCATCGGTATTGGGCTTGAAGGCCAGTCCCCATAGCGCGAAATGGCGCCCCGCCAGCGACTCGCCAAACCTCGCCACGACCTTGCGCCCAAGAACGCCCTTCTGCGCTTCGTTGGCCGATTCGACGGCACCCAGAATCTGCAGTTCCTGACCGGCAGTGCGCGCGGTACGGATCAGCGCCTTGACGTCTTTGGGGAAGCACGAGCCGCCATAGCCGGCCCCCGCATAGAGAAAGTGGTAGCCGATGCGCGGATCGGAACCGATGCCCTGACGCACCAGTTCGATGTCGGCCCCCAGCTTCTCCGCAAGGTTGGCCAATTCGTTCATGAACGAGATGCGCGTCGCCAGCATGGCGTTGGCCGCGTATTTCGTCAGTTCGGCCGAGCGTACGTCCATCACCAGCAGGCGTTCGTGATTGCGCTGGAACGGCGCATACAACTCCCGCATCTTCTCGACGGCAAGGTCGTCGTCGGCACCGATGACGATACGGTCCGGCCGCATGAAATCCTCGATCGCCGCCCCCTCCTTCAGGAACTCCGGATTGGAAACGACGCTGAACGCCTCGCCGGTGCCCCGCTGGGCGAGTTCCTCTGCTATTGCGGCGCGAACGCGATCCGCCGTTCCGACCGGAACCGTCGATTTGTCGACGACGACCCGGTAGCCGTCCATGTGCTTGCCGATGCTGCGTGCCGCCGCGACGACATACTGGAGATCGGCAGATCCATCCTCGCCGGGGGGCGTGCCGACGGCGATGAACTGGATCGTTCCGTGGCGCGCCGCGGTGGCCGGGTCGGTGGTGAAGCGAATCCGGCCGGCCACACGGTTGCGCGCGATCATCGCTTCGAGTCCCGGTTCGTGAATCGGAATTCCACCGGCATTCAGGACGGCGATCTTGTCGGGATCGACATCCAGGCACAGCACGTCGTTGCCGACATCCGCCAGGCATGCCCCGCTGACCAGACCGACGTAGCCGCTGCCCACAACCGTCACCTTCACTGCGCTCTCCCCGGATGGATTTCGAACACCGCCATTCTATCGCCGAGTCATCACGGTGTAAGGTCGTATTCCTCGGTTCGCTTTGGCGGATAGGTTTCCCACCCGCCGCAGGCCGGGCAACGCCAGTAGAACTGGCGTGCCTTGAAGCCGCAATCGTCGCACCGGTATCGCGCAACCCGTCGTGTATGGGAGTGCACGAGCCCCTTTACCAGTTCGACATCCTTGCGCTGCTCCGCGGTCACGGTAAGCAGGGCTGCCTCGAGCAGCTTATCGAGACCGAGCAGCGTCGGATTGCGGCCGAGTTCGTCGCGTACCAATTGGTAGGCCGCCTGCGGGCCCTCCTTTTCCATCTCCCACTGGAACACCGCGTCCAGCAGATCGAGGGAAGGATGCTGCGCGAGATAGGAACGCAACAGTTGTATCCCCTGCTCGACCTGCCCCTTGCGCCGGTAGCCATCCATCAAGCGGGCGGCAACCAGGGCCAGGTACACCGGATTCTGTTGCTCGATCCGCTTCCAGTCTTCCAGCGCAGTGCCGAGGTCGCCCTCCGAGGCGGCCAGATCGCCGAGCAGAATATTGGCTCGAACGCACTTGCGGTTGCTGTCGAGCGCCCTGTCGAGATAATCGCGGGCCGACTGGTTGCGCGAATGCGCCATCTCGCCCGCTGCCAGCTCGCAATAGAAATTCGCGATCTCCTTTTGCCACAGATGTCCCGACCCATCGGGCAGCTCACGCGCAATGTCGATGGCCTTCAGCCACTCCTTTTCCTGCTGATAGATTTCGAGCAGGAATTTCTGCGCAACATCCTTCAGTGCCGAATCGCGCAGCTTGACGAAGACGTCCTCGGCACGATCCAGCAACCCGGCCTTCAGGTAGTCGTGCCCAAGCTCAGCCATCGCCTGCATGCGCTGTTCCGGCGCGAGATCGCTGCGATCGACCAGATTCTGGTGCATGCGGATCGCCCGGTCGGTCTCCCCCCGGCGGCGAAACAGGTTGCCCAGCGCGAAGTGCAGTTCGATGGTCTGCGGATCGACCTTGACCGCTTCGAGGAACGCGTCGATCGCCTTGTCGGGTTGCTCGTTGAGCAGAAAGTTGAGCCCCGCAAAATATGACCGCGGCAGCGCGCGTGACTCGCGCACCAGATGCTTGATGTCTATTCGGGCGGCAATCCATCCCAGCGCGAAGAACAGCGGGAATGCGACCAGCCACCACAGTTCAAATTCCATCGCCGTGCCTATGCGTTT
The DNA here is from genome assembly GCA_016711925.1 of Candidatus Methylophosphatis haderslevensis. Taxonomy (GTDB): domain Bacteria; phylum Pseudomonadota; class Gammaproteobacteria; order Burkholderiales; family Rhodocyclaceae; genus Methylophosphatis; species Methylophosphatis haderslevensis. The sequence goes on along the minus strand of JADJSA010000008.1, from coordinate 61,120 downwards.
TGCACAGGGGCAGGTGAACGCGATTCGACGGCGGGCTCCGCCTGTGCGGCCCGGGAGCGCAATCGACCGAGTTCCCGCCGCTGACGCAGCAAGGTCGCCGTGGTCGCAGTCACCCCAAGGAGCACGCCAGCGACGAAGAAGACCAGCATCAACAGCGACAGCGGCACGGTCCAAAGGGAATCGAAGAAGAACTGAACACCTACCGTTCCGCTGTTGCGGCTCAAAAACGCCAGCAGCAACAGAAAAACGACGATACGCACACTCCAGATCAGGAACCGCATGAGTCACCCACACAAGCCGACACGGAAAAAGCAAGGGCGACGCGCGCGTCGCCCCCAATGGCCTCGAAACCAGACATGCGGGTCCGTTCAGGGATTCTGGTCAACGCGCTCGCGCAGTTCCTTGCCCGCCTTGAAATGCGGAACGTATTTCTCGGGAACCTGCACCCGCTCGCCGGATTTTGGATTGCGTCCGGTTCGCGGGGGTCGATAGTTCAGAGCGAAACTGCCAAAGCCCCGGATCTCGATCCGGTCGCCTCGCCCTAGGGACGAGGTCATCTGGTCGAGAATCATCTTGACGGCGAAATCAGCATCTTTCGCCACCAACTGCGGAAACCGCGCAGCCAGCCGCGCAATCAGCTCGGATTTGGTCATGATGAAACGCTGCCCCGGGTTACCAACGGTCAGTTCTGCGAGCTGTTGAGCTTGGCCTTGAGCAGCGCACCAAGGTTGGTCGTCCCGCTTTGCGCGTTGCCGCCTTCGCTCGCCAGCTTCTGCATCGCATCGCTCTGCTCGGCTTGATCCTTGGCCTTCACCGAGAGATTGATGCCGCGTGACTTGCGATCGACGTTGATGATCATGGCTTCGACCGCGTCGCCTTCCTTGAGCAGCACGCGCAGATCTTCTACGCGATCGCGCGCCGCTTCGGATGCCCGCAGATAGCCTTCGACCTCGCCGTCGAGCACGATTACCGCGCCCTTGGCATCGACTGACTTGACCGTTCCCTTGACGACACTGTTCTTGTCATGGGTGGCAATGTAGTTGGTGAAAGGGTCGCCTTCCATCTGCTTGATGCCGAGCGAGATGCGCTCACGTTCGACATCAATCGACAACACCACGGCCTCGATCTCGTCGCCCTTCTTGTAGTTGCGCACGGCCTCTTCGCCGGGCAGCGACCACGACAGATCGGACAGATGCACCAGACCGTCGATGCCGCCCGGCAGACCGATGAACACGCCGAAGTCGGTGATCGACTTGATCTGGCCGCGCACCTTGTCGCCCTTCTTCTGGTTGAGCGCAAAATCGTCCCACGGGTTGCTCATGCACTGCTTCATGCCGAGTGAAATGCGGCGACGGTCTTCGTCGATCTCGAGGATCATCACTTCGACTTCGTCACCCAGTTGGACGACTTTGGTCGGATGGATGTTCTTGTTGGTCCAGTCCATTTCGGACACATGAACCAGACCCTCGATACCCTGCTCGACTTCTACGAACGCGCCGTAGTCGGTGATGTTGGTGACCTTGCCGAACAGCCTGGTACCCTGCGGGTAGCGACGCGAGATGCCCACCCACGGGTCTTCACCGAGTTGCTTGAGGCCGAGCGAGACGCGGTTCTTTTCCTGGTCGAACTTGAGAACCTTCGCCTGCACTTCGTCACCCACGTTGAGCACTTCGCTCGGGTGGCGCACGCGGCGCCATGCCAGATCGGTGATGTGCAGCAAGCCGTCGATGCCGCCCAGATCGACGAACGCGCCGTAGTCGGTGATGTTCTTGACGATGCCCTTGACGACCGTGCCTTCCTTCAGATTCGCCAGCAGCGCTTCGCGCTCCTCGCCCGCGGTGGCTTCGAGAACGGCGCGACGAGAGACGACGACGTTGTTGCGCTTGCGGTCGAGCTTAATGACCTTGAATTCGAATTCCTTGCCTTCATACGGCGTGGTGTCCTTGACCGGCCGCGTGTCGACCAGCGAACCCGGCAGGAACGCGCGGATGCCGTTTGTCATGACGGTCAGGCCGCCCTTGACCCGACCGCTGATCAAACCGGTGACCAGCAGTCCTTCGTTGAGCGCCTTTTCCAGATCGTTCCAGGCGGCGATGCGCTTGGCCTTGTCGCGCGACAGGCGGGTCTCGCCATAGCCGTCTTCCAGCGCTTCGATGGCAACCATGACATAGTCGCCGGCCTTGACCTCGACTTCGCCATGATCATTCTTGAATTCTTCTACCGCGATGTAGCTTTCCGACTTGAGGCCGGCGTTCACTACAACGTGGTTCTGATCGACTCGCACCACTTCGGCGGTAATCACCTCGCCGGCGCGCATTTCCTGGCGCGCAAGGCTTTCTTCGAAGAGGGCGGCAAAACTTTCCATGGGGGCTGCGGGCGCAGCGGCAGTTTCTGTAGACATTGTGGAAAAGACCCTGGCGCCGTATTGCTACGGCATTGGTTGACCAGCATTGAAATCCATCGCGGATCGGGCATTCCGTTTCCCGGTTTCAGTGCCGAAACCTACCGACGGAGCGCGCTTCCCGAACTGCGACACCTAAATCGCGAACCGCTCCGTGGCCCAGGAAACGATCCGATCGACCGCCTGGTCGATCGTCATCGCCGTGGTATCCAGAAGCAAGGCATCCGCACACTGTTGCAAGGGAGCGACCGCTCTGCCCGCATCGCGCGCGTCGCGCTCTCGCAGATCCTGCAAAAGGTCGTGGAGTGTAACAGGCAAACCCTTTTCGATCAACTGCTTATAGCGGCGTTGCGCGCGCGATTCGACACTCGCAGTGAGATAAACCTTGAGCCCAGCCTGCGGAAAAACCACCGAACCCATGTCGCGTCCTTCCGCGACCAGGCCAGGCGCAACGCGGTACGCGCGCTGCCGTTCGAGCAGGGCACCGCGCACTGCGGGAAATGCGGCGATTCGCGAGGCTCCTGCGGAACTGGCTTCGCTGCGAATGGCGTCGGTGACATCGTCGCCGTCGAGCAAGACCCGCCCGTCGCAAAAGCGCGCCGGCAGCCGTTGCGCAAGCTCCGCCAACTCGTTTCCGGCTTGTAGGTCGATGCCGGACCGCACCGCGGCCAGTGCGACGATGCGGTAGAGCGACCCGCTGTCCAGATAATGCCAGCCCAACCGGGTCGCCACGAGCGCCGCGACCGTTCCCTTGCCGGAGGCGGATGGCCCGTCGATCGCGATTACCGGAATCTCAGCCGTCATGGGTCACGCTGGCAAAGCGGTCGAAGTATTCGGGAAATGTCTTGTTCACGCACTTTGGATCGTTGATCCGCACACGCACGCCGCCCAGCGCTGCCAGCGAAAAGCACATCGCGATCCGGTGATCTTCGTAGGTATCGATCTCGGCGCCGTCGATCAAACGCAGCGGCGGCGTTATGGCAAGAAAGTCGGCACCGGACTCGGTTGCCGCACCGAGTCTGCCCAATTCGGTGGCCATCGCGGCAATGCGGTCCGTTTCCTTCACCCGCCAACTCGCAATGTTGCCGAGGCGGCACCGACCGTCGGCAAACAGCGCGCACACCGCAAGCGTCATCGCCGCATCGGGAATGTGATTGAGATCGAGGTCGAACGCCTTCAGCCGACCGTTCGCGGAACTGCGCGCCTCGATCCAGTTTGGCCCCATCTCGATGCGCGCACCCAGTTTGGCAAGTTCGTCGGCGAAACGCACATCGCCCTGAATGCTGTCGCGGCCCACACCGTCCACGCGTACCGGCCCTCCGCCGATCGCGCCGGCTGCCAGAAAATATGAGGCAGAGGACGCATCGCCCTCGACATGAATAGTGCCCGGGCTAACGTAACTTGCCCGTGCAGGAATCGTGAAGCGCGACCAGCCATCGCATTCGACCGCCACGCCGAAACGGCGCATCAGATTGAGCGTCATGGCGACATAGGGCTTGGAAATCAGATCTCCGACCACCGCGATAGTCGTTTCGACGCCGAGCATCGGAAGCGCCATCAGCAAGGCGGTCAAAAACTGGCTCGACACATCGCCGCGCACCTTGATGTCACTGCCGACGCGAATGGCTGCCGGCCGGATTTCGATCGGAGGATAGCCCTCTTTCTCCATGTATCGAATATCGGCACCGATTTGCCGCAATCCGTCCACAAGGTCGCCGATCGGCCGCTCGTGCATGCGCGGCACGCCGGACAGCGTGTAGCGGCCTTGCGCCAGTGACAGTGCAGCGGTTAGCGGGCGAATCGCAGTGCCGGCGTTGCCCAGAAAGAGGTCGGCATCCTTGACCGGAAAACCGCCGACCCCGCTCACCCGATAGCCATTCGCCGCACCGGTCGGACTGATCGCAACGCCAAGGCGACCAAGCGAATCGATCATGCGTTCGACATCGTCCGAGGCCAGCAGATCGCAAATCTCCGTTCCGCCGTCCGACAGCGCCGCGAGCAACAGCGTGCGGTTCGAAATGCTCTTCGAACCCGGCAGCCTCACGCTGCCCTGTGCCGACTTCAGCGGGCCGATGTCGAGGAATTTCAAGCTGTCACCCTGATCGCTTGCCGATCACCGCTGGCCGGGCAGTTTGCCGGCAAGCCAGTCGTTGCGCACGGTGCGTGCAAGCGTGAAGGTCGCTTCGAGGGCCGCGCCGTCTCCGTCGGCGAGCAGTGCGCGCAGACGCGCGAGCTCGGCGCTGTAGGCGTCGAGTTCGCCGATCAATGCCTGCCGGTTGGCCACGCAGATGTCCCGCCACATTTCCGGATGACTGCTGGCGATCCGCGTGAAATCGCGAAACCCGCCCGCGGCAAAACCGAACAGGCGGTCGGCATCGTCGCGTGCAGCGAACTCATGCACCAGCGCAAACGCCAACAGATGCGGCAGGTGGCTAACCGCCGCAAACACTCTGTCATGGTCCTCCGGCGACATGCTGCTGACCAGCGCGCCGCACGCCCGCCAGAACGCGAACACCCTTTCGATTGCCGCCGGCGTGTTTTCTGCAAGCGGCGTCACGACGACGCGGCGATCCAGGTAGAGCGTAGCCTGCGCGGCTTCGACGCCGCTGCGTTCGGCACCGGCAATCGGATGCGCCGGAACCACGTGCGCGAGATGTGAGAACAAATTTCGCCGGACCGCCTCGATCACGTCGCGCTTGGTACTGCCGGCGTCGGTCACGAGGGTTTCCGGCTCGAGGTAGGGCGCCATCGCCGCGGTGATGGCCTGCACCTGACCCACTGGTGCGGCAACCAGCACGACCTCGGCGCCTGCCAGCGCCTGCGACCAGTCGGTCGCGATCTCGTCGATCACGCCGAGGCGCTGCGCGGCCTCCAGCGACGCCCGGGAACGGCCTATGCCTACGACATGGCGGACGGCGCCTGCGGCGCGCAGCGCCAGCGCGGCCGACCCACCGATCAGCCCGACACCGCATACGACGAGCCTGGAAATCGGCCGCATCAAGCTTTTAGCGCCTGTTCGAGCGCCGCCAGGAAGCGTGCGTTCTCGTCCTCCCGGCCGATTGAGACGCGCAGATGTTCAGGCATCCCGTAGCCGGCAATCGGCCGCACGATCACGCCTTGGCGCAATAGCCGTTGATTGACCCCCGCGGCATCGCCGACCCGGAACGCGACGAAATTGCCGCATGAGGGAATCTGCTCGAGACCGAGCGAATCGAGACCGTTCACGATCTGGCGCATGCCGAACCGATTGAGCTCATAGCTTTGGCGGATGAACTCCTCGTCATCGAGTGCCGCCTCCGCGGCAGCCAGTGCGAGACTGCCGACATTGAAAGGCTGACGCACCCGGTTCATCAGGTCGGCAATTTCAGGGTCCGCCAGCGCGTAGCCTACGCGCAGGCCGGCAAGGCCGTAGATCTTGGAGAACGTGCGGGTAACCAAGAGATTGGGAAACCGCGCCAGCCAGGCTACGCTGTCGTACTGCAGGGACGGTTCGAGGTACTCGTTGTACGCCTCGTCGAGCACGACCAGCACGTCCTGCGGTACCGCTTCGAGAAATCGACCGAGCAGCGCGCCCGCGACGAAGGTACCGGTCGGATTGTTCGGGTTCGCGATGAACACGACGCGGGTATCCGGCGCGATCGCCGCACGCATAGCGTCCAGATCGTGGCCATACTCGCGCGCCGGCACTTCGATTCCGCGGGCGCCGACAGACAGCGTGGCGATCGGGTACACCGCGAACGCGTGCTGTGCATAGACTGCCGAATTGCCACGCGCCAGAAAGGCTCGCGCTGCCATGTCGAGCACATCGTTCGAGCCGTTGCCGAGCACGATCTGGTTCATCTGCACGCCATGGCGGCGGCTCAGTGCCGCCTTCAGGGCGAAGCCGCCTCCGTCCGGGTAGCGCGCAACCTCGTCCGCCGCATCCAGCATGGCCAGCCGGCCACGCGGGGACATGCCGAGCGGGTTTTCGTTCGAGGCCAGCTTGATGATGTCCTGTGCGTCCAGCCCCATTTCCCGCGCCAGTTCGGCGATCGGCTTGCCCGGCTGATAGGGGGATATGGCGCGAATGTAGTCGGGCGCGTTGTCGGCGATACGCATTGGCGAGTCCGGATTGTCGGTTCAGGCTGCGGCGCGCGGATAGGAGCCGAGCACTTTGAGAAAACCGGCGATTGCGCGCATTTCAGTCAATGCCGCCGCCACCGGCGGGTCGGATCTGTGGCCCTCGAGGTCGACGAAGAACACATACTTCCACTCGCTGGCGCCCAGCCCGCGTGCCGGACGCGACTCGAATCGGGTCATCGAAACGCCGTGGCGCGACAATGGTTCAAGCAATGCGAGCACGGCGCCCGCCTGATTCGGCACGGAGAACACAATCGAGGTTTTGTCGAGGCCGGATGGACCGGCATCGTGTTCGCCAATGACGACAAAGCGCGTCGTGTTGTTCGGATCGTCCTCTATGTTCGATGCCAGCACCTGCAGCCCGTAGAGCGCGGCGGCGGCCTCTCCCGCGATTGCGCACGCCTCGGCGTCGCCGGCCGCCATGCGTGCCGCTTCGGCATTGCTTGCGACAGGCACCCGCTGCAGTTGCGCGGCATTCCGGTTGAGCCAGCCGTGGCACTGGGCAAGCGATTGCGCGTGCGAGTACAGCCGCTTCACACCAGCGAGACTCGCCGCCCTGGACATCATGTTCTGGTGGATGCGCAACTGAACTTCGCCGCAAATCTCCAGCGACCCGGCAAGCAGCAGGTCGAGCGTGCGGCCGATGGCGCCCTCGGTCGAATTCTCGACCGGCACCACGCCGTAATGGGCATTGCCCGCCTCCACCGCACGGTAAACGTCGTCGATCGCCGCCAGCGGCAGCAGCGTCGGAGCCGAACCGAAATGCTTGCGCGCCGCCGACTCGGAGAACGTGCCCGCCGGCCCCAGATAGGCAATGTTCAACGGCTGTTCGAGCGCCAGACAGGCTGACATCACTTCGCGGAAAATCCGGTAGACGGCAGCTTCGGGCAACGGCCCGGGGTTGGACTCGCCAAGCCGCCGCAAGACCTGCGCTTCACGCTCCGGACGGTAGATGTTGCCCTGCTTGATGCCGCCGATTCGGCTTGCGAGCTGCGCGCGGCGGCTCACCAGAGCGAGCATTTCGGTGTCGAGGTTGTCGATCTCCGCGCGCAGACGCTGCAGTTCGTCGCTCATGCCAAGCCCAACCCGCGCATGACAAGGGCCTCCGACACGAGCAGCATCAGTTGCCCTGCCCGTCACCAGGCGGCTCGCCGGTCGGTTCGCCCGGCTCGTCACTTTCGATGACCTTCTCCACACCGGCCAGCGTCGTCCCGTCGTCGAGCGAAATCAGCGTGACACCCTGCGTGGAGCGGCCCATCTCCCGGATCTGCGAGACCTGGGTGCGAATCAGTACGCCGCCGGTCGAGATCAGCATCACCTGGTCGCCTTCGTTGACCAACACCGCACCAATCAACTTGCCGTTGCGATCCGAAGTCTGGATCGCGATCATGCCTTTGGTGCCGCGGCCATGCTGCGTGTACTCGGCAATCGGCGTGCGCTTGCCATAGCCATTCTCGGTTGCAGTCAGCACATTCTGCGACTCGTCGGCCGCCGCCAGCATCGAGATCACGCGCTGACCCTCGTCCAGCCACATGCCGCGCACGCCGCGCGCGGTGCGCGACAGTGGCCGCACGTCGTTTTCGTGAAAGCGCACCGCCTTGCCAGCATCGGAGAACAACATGACACTGTGATTGCCGTCGGTGATCGCCACACCGATCAGGTGATCGCCTTCGTCCAGGTCAGCCGCGATGATGCCGGCCTTGCGCGGATTGGAGAAATCCGTCAGCGACGTCTTCTTTACCGTGCCCATGGCGGTCGCCATGAATACGAAGTGACTCTCGTCGAATTCTCTAACCGGCAACACGATGGTGATTTTCTCGCCATCGACCAGCGGGAACAGGTTGACCACCGGCTTTCCGCGGCTGCCGCGACTGCCCTGCGGCACCTGATAGACCTTCATCCAATAGACGCGGCCGCGGTTCGAAAAACAGAGGATGTAATCGTGCGTATTGGCGACGAACAGCCGGTCGACGAAGTCGTCTTCCTTCATGGCGGTGGCCTGTTTGCCCCGCCCGCCGCGATTCTGCGAACTGTAGTCGGCCAGCGGCTGGCTCTTTATGTAGCCGCCGTGAGTCATCATCACGACCATGTCCTGGGGCGTGATCAGATCCTCGTCCATCAATTCTTCGGTGTGGACGATAATCTCGGAACGACGCACATCGCCACGCTTCTCCACGTACTCGGCACGGATTTCGGACAGCTCGCTGCGGATGATTTCTGCAATACGCACCGGCTTGGAAAGGATATCCAGAAAATCGGTGATCAGGTCCATGACTTCGCGATATTCGGCAAGAATCTTGTCCTGCTCGAGACCGGTGAGCTTCTGCAACTGCATCTCGAGAATCCGCTGCGCCTGGATTTCGCTCAGTCGATAACCCTGATCGGACAGGCCGACCTCCAGCGGCAATCCGTCGGGCCGATATTCGCCAACCAGCGCGCGCGACAGCATGTCTTCGACAAGTTGCGAGCGCCAAACGCGCGCCAACAATCCCCGCTTGGCCTCCGCCGGCGTAGGCGATGCCTTGATCAGCGCAATGATCTCGTCCACATTGGACAGCGCTACCGCGAGGCCTTCCAGGATGTGCCCTCGGTCGCGCGCCTTCCTCAACTCGAACACGGTGCGTCGGGTGACCACCTCGCGTCGGTGCGCGAGGAAAGCCTCTAGCATCTGCTTCAAGTTCAGCAGGCGCGGCTTGCCATCGACCAGCGCCACCATATTCATGCCAAACGTATCCTGCAACTGGGTCTGCTTGTACAGGTTGTTGAGCACGATCTCCGGCACATCGCCGCGCTTCAGCTCGATAACGGCACGCATGCCCTGTTTGTCCGATTCGTCGCGGATTTCACTTATGCCGTCGATCTTCTTCTCGTTCGCCAGCTCGGCAATCTTCTCCAGCAGGGTTTTCTTGTTAACCTGATAGGGCAGCTCGTCGATGATGATCGCCTGGCGGTTGCCCTTGTCGAAGTCTTCGACATGCGTGCGCGCCCGCATCACCACGCGCCCCCGCCCGGTGCGGTAGCCCTCACGTACGCCGACCGTGCCGTAGATCAGCGCAGCAGTCGGAAAGTCCGGCGCGGGAACGATGTCGATCAATTCATCGATGTCGATTTCCGGACGATCGAGCACCGTCAGGCAGGCCGTCAGCACTTCGCCCAGATTGTGTGGCGGAATGTTCGTCGCCATGCCAACTGCGATACCGGCACTGCCGTTGATCAGCAGATTGGGGATTCGCGCTGGCAGCACCGACGGTTCGAGCTCCTTGCCGTCGTAGTTCGGGACGAAATCGACCGTTTCCTTGTCGATGTCCGCCAGAAGCTCGCCTGCAATTTTCTCGAGGCGGCACTCGGTGTATCGCATCGCTGCGGCATTGTCGCCATCGACCGAACCGAAGTTTCCCTGGCCATCGACGAGCGTATAACGCAGCGAGAAACTCTGCGCCATGCGCACCAGCGTGTCGTAGATCGCGGAATCGCCGTGGGGATGGAACTTTCCCATGACATCGCCCACGACGCGAGCGCACTTGACATAGGGTCGATTCCAAACGATGTTCGCCTCGTGCATGGCAAACAGCACGCGGCGATGGACCGGCTTTAGCCCGTCGCGCACGTCCGGCAGCGCCCGCCCCACGATCACGCTCATCGCGTAATCGAGATAGGAGTGGCGCATCTCCTCTTCGAGGCTGATCGGCAGCGTTTCTTTGGCGAATGTGTTCATGTATTTCGAGGCGAACCGACCGGGCGGCGCGATCCCTCCGGGCGTTGCGCAAGGCGCAGTCGAAGAAACCTAACTGTCTGGCCGCAAAACGCAATATTCTATCATGCACGGCCACCGCTCCGGCGACCTTTTGACCCTCGCAGGCATTGCCGCTGCCGGTTGGAAGGCGGAATACGGCTATGGTCAAATGTGCCGGCGAAGCCGGCCGCCAACACTCGGCAAAGGAACCGATTTGTCATACCACGCATGGGACTACTGCGTTGACCCGACGTCGAAAGCGCCGCAGTGAGCGAAGCTGTCGACCTGTTGATCGAGCCGCGCTGGGTCATCCCGATCGAACCACCGGGCTGCATCCTTGAGGCGCACAGCGTTGCCGTGCGCGATGGGCGCATAGTCGACGTCTTGCCTTCCGGTGTCGCACAAATGCGCTTTGCCGCCGATCGCACCGTATCGTTGCCTGACCACGTACTTCTCCCTGGCCTGGTCAACGCCCACACCCACGCCGCCATGACGCTGCTGCGTGGTCTTCATGACGACCTTCCGCTGATGCGCTGGCTGCAGGAGGCGATCTGGCCGGCGGAATCGCGGCTCGTGTCCTCCGAGTTCGTTTATGACGGAACTCTGCTCGCCTGCGCCGAGATGCTGCGCGGCGGCGTCACATGCTTTTCCGACATGTATTTTTTCCCGGGGGCTGCAGCGCGCGCCGCGGCCGAAGCCGGAATGCGGTGCGTTCTCGGCATCATCGCCGTCGATTTTCCTTCTGCCTACGCCTCCGACGCCGACGACTACATTGCAAAGGGCCTGGCCACGCGCGACGCCTGGGGCGGCAATCCGCTGGTGGGTTTCGCCATGGCCCCGCATGCGCCGTACACGGTGTCGGACCGCACGTTCGGCCGCGTCCTGATGCTGGCCGAACAACTCGACCTGCCGATTCACCTGCATATCCACGAAACCCGCCACGAGATCGACGAGAGCGTCAAGGAGCATGGGGTGCGGCCGCTGGAGCGACTTCGCCGGCTGGGTGTTGTCGGACCCTCACTGATCGGCGTGCACGGCGTTTATCTCTCGGACGACGAGATCGAAATGCTCGCCCGCAACGCCTGCAGCATCGTTCATTGTCCGAGTTCGAACATGAAGCTGGCCAGCGGAATCGCCCCGGTCGCCCAACTCAATGACAACGGGGTAGGTATTGCGCTCGGCAGCGATGGGGCCGCGAGCAACAATCGCCTCGACATCCTTCAGGAAGTGCGCCAGGCGGCCCTGCTGAGCAAGGTCGCCACCGGCGACGCCAGTTCGCTTCCGGCACACGACTGTCTGCGGATGGCGACGCTCAACGGCGCGGCAGCCCTTGGGCTTGGTGACCGAATCGGTTCGATTGCGGCGGGAAAAATTGCGGATCTGATTGCCATCGATCTTGGCGACTGGATTACCACGCCCTGCTTTGACCCGGCCTCGCATGTAGTCTATGTTGCCGGGCGCGAACAGGTTTCCCACGTATGGGTAGGCGGCCAAGCGCGATTGCAGGAGAAGGCGTTGTTGCATTTTAGCAACAGTGATTTGCGACGCATTTCCAAGTTATGGCACAATAAGTTAGTGACTTGAACGGCGATGCCGTCTGGTTTTTGGAAGTCGTCGTTTTCGGACTGCGTTGAAGCGTTGTGCAGTATCCTGTCCGGCAGCGTCATTTAGTCGAACCAATTCCGATTTTTTCCTTGCGATGAGGACGATATGATCAAACAACTCAATACATCTCTGCTCGTTGCCGGTACGCTGGCCACCCTGACTGTGGGTTCCAGTGCATTCGCGCAAACGGCGCTCAAGGAAGTCGTGCTGGACACCACGAAGCCTGCCCACAAGCCGTACGTTATCGATAACCGCGGCGTGGTTTCGCGCAGCGGATTCGGTCTGTGCTGGCGCACCGGGTACTGGACGCCGCAACTCGCCGCGACGACTCCGGTTGTCGGCAGCGAGTTCCCGGCCGGCTGTGAATGCGACAAGGATCTGATGCCGAAGGAAGTGTGCGAGCCCAAGGTTGCAGCGGCAGCCCCTGCCGCCCCTGCGGCGCCCGCCGCCGCGCCGGCTGCGGCACCCAAGCCTGCTGCAGAGAAGGTCACGCTGGCCGCTGATGCACTGTTCGACTTCGACAAGGCGGTATTGCGCCCCGAAGGCAAGGCGAAGCTTGACGATGTTGTCAGCAAGCTCAACAAGATCGCGCTGGAAGTCATCATCGCGGTCGGCCACACTGACCGTATCGGCTCCGACAAGTACAACCAGAAGCTGTCCGAGCGCCGCGCGCAATCGGTCAAGGACTACCTGATCGGCAAGGGCGTCGAGCCGAACCGGGTCTATACCGAAGGCAAGGGCGAAACCATGCCCAAGACCACCGGTTGCAACATGAAGCCCGAGTCTGGCAAGAACAGGAAGCTGACCGAGTGCCTGCAACCCGATCGTCGCGTCGAGATCGAGATCATCGGTACCAAGAAGTAAGCACAAGATCTGCGGAAGAAAGCCCTGCGTTCGCGCAGGGCTTTTTTTCGTCTCGCGGTTCACGGCCTCCCTGCCGAACGCCCCACCTTATGACGGGGCCGTATCGCAACGGAAAATTGAGGAGTTCGCCATGGAAGTCAACGCAGACCCCCTCGAACTGCGCAAATTCAGCGACCTCGCGCATCGCTGGTGGGATCCGGAATCCGAATTCAAACCGCTGCACGACATCAACCCGCTGCGCCTCGACTACATCGACCGCAGCGTCGGCCTGCGCGGCAAGCGTACGCTCGATGTAGGCTGCGGCGGCGGCATTCTGTCTGAAAGCATGGCTGCCCGAGGCGCCGAGGTTACCGGCATCGATCTCTCCGACAAAGCCCTGGGCGTGGCTCGACTGCACCTTTTCGAGAGCGGGCAAAAGGTCGACTACCTCAATGCCAGCGCCGAGGATTTCGCGGCGTCGGACCCTGCGGCATTCGACGTCGTCACCTGCCTTGAAATGCTGGAGCACGTACCGGACCCGGCCAGCATCGTCAGGGCCTGCTCCGCCTTGCTCAAGCCGGGCGGCACCGCATTCTTTTCGACCATCAACCGCAATCCCAAGGCATACCTGCTTGCAGTGATCGGCGCGGAGTATCTGTTGCGTCTGCTCCCGATGGGCACCCACGATTATTCAAAATTCATCCGACCGGCGGAACTCATGCGGTTTTGCCGCGACGCCGGACTCGAGCAGAACGACATCATCGGCATGCACTACAACCCGGTTACCCGGGCCTACACGCTCGGCCGCAATACCGACGTCAATTTCCTGGTCCGCGCGGTGCGCGTTTGACTGGCCCGGCCGAGGCCTGGGACGCGGTTTTCTTCGACCTCGACGGTACCCTCGCCGATACCGCACCCGATCTCGGCGGCGCGCTCAATCGAGTCCGGATCGAAGAGGGCTGCGCCGCCCTTGAACTCGATGTCCTGCGTCGCGTCACCTCGCAGGGCGTGCGCGGACTTCTGAGGGTCGGGTTCGGCATTGCTCCTGGAGACCCGACTTACGCCCCGCTCGCCGCCCGCGTACTTGCCCGCTACAGTGAGTCGTTGTGCGTGGGGACGCGACTGTTTGGCGGAGTGGCCGAACTGCTGGCAGATATCGAATCCAGCGGCATGCGCTGGGGCGTTGTCACCAACAAGGCCGCCCGATTCACGATCCCGGTAATGAATGGGCTCGACCTGCTGTATCGAGCCGCAAGCGTAGTCAGTGGCGACAGCGCGCCGGAACCCAAACCGGCAGCCGCGCCCCTTCTGCTCGCCTGCGCGATCGCCGGCGCGAATCCATCGCGCTGCTTGTACATCGGCGACGACCTGCGCGACGTGCAAGCCGGCCGTGCCTGCGGCATGACCACCGTTGCCGTGCGTTATGGTTATCATGGCGATGGCCCGCCGATCGAAGATTGGGGAGCCGACCATCTGGTCGACCAGCCGCTGCAGATCGCACAGTTGCTTGGCATCGAGGGTGCTAGAATGCGCTCTTGAGTTCGGCAACGCTTCATCAGCAAATGGTGCAGCGCCGTCAAACGAACTCGGGGGCGACCTGGCTTCGACGTGGGTCAAGAAGCAGTGCGGTGCATACCGAGGACCAGTTACCTCGTAAATCCATCTGGAATGCAATAACTGCCAACGACGAGCGTTTCGCTCTAGCCGCTTAATTGCGGCTGGCCTCTGCACCGGTCTGCTCACGGGCCGGGTAGCGCAAGCTACAGCGGAGTCATTTACATGAGATAAGGGCGGCCTACGCCGTGCGGGTCGCCACGAAAACTCAGCGGATCGCCTGCAATCAGCCTGCCCGGCGGCGGGTTGCAGGTCAAATCAAATGACGAGGCTAAGTATGTAGGGCTGCCTGTGGAAGTCTTGCGGACGCGGGTTCGATTCCCGCCGCCTCCACCATAATGTGAAATCCCAACCCTTATCCGGTTGGGATTTTTTTTGCCCGTTCCCCCTGTGTTGGCGCGGTTTCCGGCCTTGTCCTCTTGAGCACGCCCCTCCGGAAGTCGCCGTTCCAGGCGTGCTTTCCGCCGTTTTTCTCTCTCTGTTCTCTGCGGCCCTCTTGAGCATTCAAGGCCCGAAGTCGTGGATTTGCGCGGGTTTGCGGGCCATCGGTTTGCTTTTTCGCCTGCTCTAGCGGGCGCGACTGAGACAGCGAAAGGCACAAAAAAACCGCCTCGCGGCGGCGTGTCGCTGTGGCGTGACTGTCAGCACGAGCCTGCCACCAGTGCCTCACGTTGCGCCAGCCAGGACGCCGACAACTTGCCGCGCAGCAACTGGCTGACACCCACCTCGAGGCGTCCCAAGGCGATGGCTTCGATCAGGTCGGGGGCCAGTTGCGCCAGTCGGCTCATCTTGCTGGCTTGGCCGAGGTCGATGCCTTCGGCCGCCGCGATCTCGGTCATCGAACTGAACCGTCCTTCGTCCAGCAGGCGCTGCCAGTGGTGCGCGAGGCCGAGCGCCCGCATCAAGGGGGTGTCCTGCGCCATCTCGCGCACCTGCCGCTCACGGCGGGCCTCGTCCAGGAACTCCTGCGGCGCGTCCAGCGGCGTGATGACCTGCTTCTTCAACCCCCGGCGCACCAGCGTCCAGGGCAGGAAAGTTTCCATCTGCACGCCGCCAGCAGGCAGCGGCGTCTGATACGTCACTGGGTCGCCCTTGGCGTGGCCGCGATGCTTCTTGCTCATACGTCCTCCTCGAAGGTGGCCATGAGCTGGCGCTGGGCGTGCCAGTCGACCGTCAGGCGGTTTCGCTGAAACCACATCAGCGTCAGCCGCCGTGGCTGCTTGCCCGCCATGAACTGCTCAATGATGTCGGGGGCCAGCAGGGTCAGGCGCAGCAGTTCGTTGACCACCGAGTGGTGCAGTTTCTCGGCGCGAGCGATGGCCGACCCGCTCTGCATCGCGCCGGTGTCAAGCAGGTGCTGCCAGTAAAAGGCCCGTGCCACACCGTCGAGCAGGGTCACGTCGTGGACGCTGCGCTCGTCGGTGGCCACGCGCTGGACGCCCCGGCGTCGGAACGTCAGGGGCACGAAGGTTTCCATCGACTCGTCCATCAGGCTTCGACCTCCAGCAGTTCGGCACCGATGCTGTCCGGGGCGAACTCCTTGATCAGCGCGTTCCAACCCACCTCACGCCACTTCACCTTGATCCCCTGAACCTCGCCCGTGTGGACGAGGTCGATGCGCTCGATCATCAGATTGGCGATGCGGTGGCGCTCGACCGGGAACAGTTGATCCCAGACATTGTTGAGCCGTCCCATCGCCATCACGGTGGTGGCCTCATCGATCTGGGCCCCGTTGCGTTGGATGTGCCGCACCACCGACGCTACGGTCTCCGGGCTGGTCAGCACCGTGCGGATCTGGGCCACCACCGCCCCCTCGATCTCCGGCGCGGGCAGGCGCTCATAGCCCTTGCCCGGCGCGCCGAACCGCGCTTCCGACTTGGACACGTAGTAGTGGTACTTGCGCCCGTTCTTGCGCGAGTAGGTCGGGTACATCCGCTCGCCCGAGGGCGCGTACAGCAGGCCGCGCAGCAAGGCGTCGGTGCGCGACCTGATCTTGGTTTCCACCGACCGGGTGTGACCGTCCTTGGCCAGCACCTCGTGAACCCGGCCCCACAGCCCGGGATCGATGATGGCTTGATGCACGCCCGGGTACCAACTGCCCTTGTGCGACAACTCCCCGAGGTAGATGCGGTTGCGCAGCAGCTTGTGCAGGTACTTCTTGTCGATGCGCGTGCCCGCCCGCGTCTGGCCGTCCTGTGTCGTCCACGCCTTGGTCGTGATGCCATCCAGCGTGAGGTTGGCGGCAATCTTGGTGGGCGATCCGATGGTCAGCATCTCCTCGAAGATGCGTCGCACCACCGCCGCCTCGGTGTCGTTGATGACCAGCAGGCGGTTCTCGACGTCGAAGCCGAGCGGCGGCACGCCACCCATCCACATCCCTTTGCGCTTACTGGCGGCGATCTTGTCGCGGATGCGTTCGCCGGTGACCTCGCGCTCGAACTGGGCGAAGGACAGCAGCACGTTGAGCATCAGCCGCCCCATCGAGGTGGTGGTGTTGAACTGCTGCGTGACCGACACGAAGGACACGCCGTGGCGCTCGAACACTTCGACCATCTTGGAGAAGTCGGCAAGGCTGCGCGTCAGGCGGTCGATCTTGTAGACCACCACGATGTCGATCTGGCCGCGCTCGATGTCGGCCATCAGGCGTTTCAGCCCGGGCCGCTCGGTGTTGCCGCCGGAGAAGCCGGGGTCGTCGTAGTCGTCGGCCACCGGAATCCAACCCTCGGCGCGCTGGCTCGCCACATAGGCGTGGCCTGCTTCCTTCTGCGCATCGATGGAGTTGAACTCCTGGTCGAGTCGTTCATCCGAGGACACCCGGCAGTAGACGGCGCAGCGTTTGCGCGCCTTGGGAGATGCAATCTGTGCGGCGTCGTTCATTGCGTACCTGCCTTGCCGGTCAGGCCGAAGAACAGTGGCCCCGACCAGTGCGTGCCGGTGATCTGCCGGGCCACGGCTGTCAGGCTCTTGAAGGTGCTGCCCTCGTACTCGAACAGACCTTCGGCGGTGACCGCCACCTTGTGCTCGCGGTCGCCCCATTCGCGCAGCAGCACGGTGCCGGGCGCGAAGTTGGTGTCGCGCGGCCGTGCCCGCAGCTTGATCTTGGAATGCTTGGCACCGATGGCCTCCAGGCGCTGGCGCGTGTTGTGCGCCAGACCGCCGAAGGCTTCCTCCTGCATCTTGTAGGCGATGCGCGACTCGATGAAGACGCGGTTGGGGTTGATGGGGCGGCTGCTGAAGTACCGATCCCACACTGGCCACAACTCGGCGATGGGCAGGCTCGACAGCTCCGCGATCCGCGCGGCGACGGATGCTTGTTTCTCGTTCATCACAACTTCTCCTGTTGATAGGGGGTTGTATGAACGCGCTGGTCGGGCAGGAAGCCAAGGCCAACTTCTCTCTGTTTTGGCGCTTCTGCGACGACGGTGCGGACGATGGCGGCCGCAAGGATGACGGTGATTTCACCAGCGCGGGCGCTGGCGGGCATCTCTGAGGGAGATGCGAGTTCGAGGTTCTTCATGACGGCTCCGAGGAATTGCAACCGTCACAGATGATGTGCGCGATGTTCCGAAGCGGATGGCAATTCCGGGTAATCGGACTCATCTGGTGGCCCGGCCTCGATGCCCCGGCAGGCCAGCGGCGCTTGTCTGGCAGGGAACCGGATTGCGCGTTAACGAAACAGTTGACAGGCGCCGATCTGCTCGATACGATTGCGTCAATTAACTAATCACGCAATTGGGTCACAACATGGCATTTGGTGCCTACATCAGACAGAAGAGAGAGGCGAAGGGCATTCAGATGAATGACTTCGCCCGGCAGCTGGACATCTCGCCTGCCTACTGGTCGCGCATAGAGCGCGACATCGAGAAGCCGCCCAAGGACGAGCTGATCCGCAAGGCGGCAGAAATCCTTGGCGAGAATGTCGACGACGCCTTTGTTGAGGCCAGCCGCCTTCCGCCAGACATGCGCGACGACGTGGGGGGCCTGGTACGGATGTATCGCAAGCAAGCGACGGGGGACAAGTGAATGCCGGTGCTGACTCTTGGCTACCGGCATTGCGACCGAAAACGCCCCAGCTACATTAAGAATTCCGAGATTGAGGGCATCGCCGTCCTGGCCCGCCAGCAACTGGTGGATGCTGCTGCCGATGCCATCTCGCTCGCCACCCTGAGCGCCATCTCCGGCCTGAAGATCAACGGCGTGGTCTTCGACCTGTTCGTCGGCACCGGTGACGTCGTGCATGACGAGCGCGGGAACCCTGTCCTGGGCATCTGTGAGTACGATCCTGGCGTGCCGGACACCGCGATGGTGTCGGTGTCACCGGTTGGCGTGAACGCCAGCGAGGAGTTGGTACTGAGCACCCTCGGGCACGAGCTCGGCCACGCCATCTTCGATGCGCCAGGATGGATCGTGGATGCCAGCAAGGGGCCGGGTTTGTTCGATGAGCCCAGCGACGCGGCGCGGCGGGCCTACCGCACGACCACCCGTGACGTTGAGCACTTGGCGAAAGTCCAGCCCGTCGTCGAGGCGGCTGCGAGCCCCTCTCTGGCAATTCCAGGCCACACCACCAAGGAAGAATACTTCGCCGAGCTGCGTGCCAACGAGTTCATGGGGTCGTTGCTGGTGCCGCGCCAACGCCTGAATCTGGCGGTCGAAGAGTTGGCTCCGAAACACGGTGTGACGATCCACCGCAGCCCGTCGCTTGATCCCGATTTGCCCGGCACCTGCCTTCACCTGACGGCTGATGGCGATATCGGGTTCTTCGACATCGAATGTTTGCAGAAGGCCGTGGCCAAGCGCTTCGGCGTCAACCGACGCTTCATCCAGGTACGGATGGAGCGCTATGGTCTTCTCAAGCCGGGGGCCAAGATCGTCTGATCAACGCCTTCATCTCGCCGCCGACCGCGTGTCGGCATTTTTTGAACCGTTAAGTTAACCACTCGCGCAATCGCGCACTTCGTTTAGAAAAGGAAATTGCCTATGCCAGCAGACGAACAGATCACCGCCCAGGAACACGACGAGTCGACTGCCGCGCAGCAGCAGTCCTCGAAGCAGGTGCGACCCCGTCAATCGGACGATGGCCCGGAAATCCTGCCGTGCATGGAGCACTTCGTCACCGTGGTGCGCAAAGCCAAGCGTCCCGGCCTCGCCTTGCTCCTGGTCGAGCGCGCCAGCGCCACGTCGCTGCCGGAAGTGGCGGCGCTGACAGACGCGGCCAAAGGCATCCTGGCGGTGCAGTCGCGCAAGGCGATGTTCCACGCCGTCGCCAAGTTCGGCTCGGACGTCCAGCAGCGCGTTGAGCGGGCGGCCGAGCGCGTGGTGCTGCTCGATGACGAGTACGGTGCACAGGCCGTCCAGTCTCTCCTTGACGACGAGGACATCAATGACGCAGCGATCATGGCCACGCCGAGTGATCGCTACAGCCGAGCCCTGTTTCTCTGCCTGCTGCAGGACTTTCCGGAGACCGGTGCCGCGCGCGATCAGCGCTTCGACAATGCCGAGCGCGTGCAAGTGATGCATCGCCAATGGAAGAGCGAGAACTACTCCAGCCACTACCTCGGCCCGAAGGGCGTGGTGCCGAGCATTAATGCCGACGTAGAGGGTGTGTTGCGCGGGCGCATTTCGGCGCTGTTCCCGCAAGTGGCTCCCGACCAAATCATCATCGAGCAGTTCACGCGCCGTGATCTCGCGCATGCCGACCGCTGCGGCGGCAAGGACTCTGACGAGGTCACGCCCGTGCTCCTGCACACCCTGACTGCAACCTTCAACGGGTCGACGGCGCACTTCCGGCAGGTTGCCAACGGCGAGGTGGTCGAGCACGAAGAACCTGCAGCGATGTCGGCCAGCTTTTCGTGGGAGCCCGGCACCGGTGCGCTCGGCGTGTTCTGCGAAGACCGTGAGGTGCGCCGTGAACTGGCGACCATCTTCCGCGATGTCGTCTTGGCGTGCGACGGGGAGATCAACGACATGCCGATGCGCGAATTCGACCTGTTCGGATTCTCGACACCGGCAATGCTCAAGCGCATCGAGCAGGAGCGAGTGGCGGGCATCGAAAAGATCTCGATCTTGCAGATCAAGGTGGCGCGGCCATTCGAGCAGCAAACCACCGACGCGGCCAACGGACGTGAGCTGATCCAGCATCTGTCGAGCACGATGCTGATCGGCAAGGATCGGCGCGACACCCGGCAGATTTATCAGGTCGCCTATGACGACTATGGCATCGACGACTTGACGGAATACACGCTGGCGCAGGTGAAGTTGGTATTCAGGATGGCCAAACAGCCGCACCGCAAGGCCCACAACGTCGCCGTCCAAATCACGTCGCCGAACGGTCTGAACGACAAGAGCAAGACCGAAGATGACCGCAAGCGCGTGCTGGAACAGCTCACGCGAATTGGGGTGCTCCGTGAGTTCTGATAACGCTACCGCAAAGTCGGCACATCTGAGCTTTCTGGCAGCGCTGGAGCGGCTGCCCCGGGTTGAGTCCCGCGTCATGGCGGCGGCGCTCGGACGATGCAGACCAACGTTCCTGCAACGACGATGGGTCACGGAGGAGGACTACCTCAGCCATGTGATGGTGCCCGTCCTGGATTCGGAGCAGGAAGTCGAGGTTGAGATCGATCAGGATGCGGCGGTGTACCGGTACCGCAGTCCGCAGCAGCGATCACGAACATCTGAGCGACCTCTTGCCGACATCGCGCTGTATGCCCTCCAGGTGGATGCGTGGCTCGCCGCCTTGGCGTCCTTGATCGGCATCGAAGATCGACGACGTTCCGACTGCCGAAGTCGCGTGCCGGGCCATCTGTGGCATCTCGGGGATGATCTGGTCCCCAAAAAACGGACGCCACGAGGCATGGTAATTTGACCTTGTGGAGGTAGGAAATGAAGACAGGATCGGATCGGAAATACACGCCTGAATTTCGGGCGGCGGCGGTCAAGCAGGTGATGGACGGTGGTCGCAGCGTGCCGGCGGTGGCCCGTTCGCTGGAGATGTCGCCAAAGACGCTTGCGAACTGGGTGGGGCGTGCGCGCAAAGGCCAGGTGCTCGTGAAGCGGGAGCAGGTTCGGCCGGTGACGGAGCTGGAAGCGGAGGTGGGCCGATTGCGGCAAGAGAATGCCAGGCTGCGCCTGGAAAAGGAGATACTAAAAAAGCGGCGGCGTACTTTGCCAAGGAGTCGATGTGAGGTACGCCTGGATAGAAGCGAATATCGACTCCTATTCGGTCACGATGATGTGCGATCTGCTGTCGGTCTCACGCAGCGGCTTGCACGATGCGCGCCGGCGCGGGCCATCGGCACGCGCGCTCGAGGAGGCGCAGATCGTGACCCGGATTCGCCGCGCACAGCTCAAGCATCGAGGCCGATACGGTCGTCGGCGCATGACCACGGAACTGGTCGAAGATTCGGCCGGCCGGTCAATCACAAGCGCATTGGACGGATCATGCGAACGCATGATCTTGCCAGTCGCAAGCGTCGTCGGTTTCGCGTGGTGACCACCGACTCGAAGCACGCTCACCCGGTGGCGCCGAATGTGCTTGGACGCGATTTTGCGGCCACTGCGCCGAATCAGAAATGGCTGGCCGACCTGACCTATGTCCCGACCGATGAGGGCTGGTTGTACCTGGCCTTGGTGCTGGACCTGTTTGGCCGCAAGATCGTTGGCTGGGCGATGAGCGATATGATCTGGTCCCCAAAAAACGGACGCCACGAGGCATGGTAATTTGACCTTGTGGAGGTAGGAAATGAAGACAGGATCGGATCGGAAATACACGCCTGAATTTCGGGCGGCGGCGGTCAAGCAGGTGATGGACGGTGGTCGCAGCGTGCCGGCGGTGGCCCGTTCGCTGGAGATGTCGCCAAAGACGCTTGCGAACTGGGTGGCGTGCGCGCAAAGGCCAGGTGCTCGTGAAGCGGGAGCAGGTTCGGCCGGTGACGGAGCTGGAAGCGGAGGTGGGCCGATTGCGGCAGAGAAATGCCAGGCTGCGCCTGGAAAAGGAGATACTAAAAAAAGCGGCGGCGTACTTTGCCAAGGAGTCGATGTGAGGTACGCCTGGATAGAAGCGAATATCGACTCCTATTCGGTCACGATGATGTGCGATCTGCTGTCGGTCTCACGCAGCGGCTTGCACGATGCGCGCCGGCGCGGGCCATCGGCACGCGCGCTCGAGGAGGCGCAGATCGTGACCTGGATTCGCCGCGCACAGCTCAAGCATCGAGGCCGATACGGTCGTCGGCGCATGACCACGGAACTGGTCGAAGAGCCGGCCGGCCGGTCAATCACAAGCGCATTGGACGGATCATGCGAACGCATGATCTTGCCAGTCGCAAGCGTCGTCGGTTTCGCGTGGTGACCACCGACTCGAAGCACGCTCACCCGGTGGCGCTGAATGTGCTTGGACGCGATTTTGCGGCCACTGCGCCGAATCAGAAATGGCTGGCCGACCTGACCCATGTCCCGACCGATGAGGGCTGGTTGTACCTGGCCTTGGTGCTGGACCTGTTTGGCCGCAAGATCGTTGGCTGGGCGATGAGCGATACGATGCCCCAGGAACTGACCGCGGCGGCCCTGTGGGTGGCACTGGGTGGCGCGATCCGCAGCCCGGCCTGATGCATCACTCGGATCGCGGTTCGCAATATGCCGCCCGCCACTACCGCAAGGTGCTCGAGGCGCGCGGCATCACGGTCTCCATGAGCCGCAAGGGCAATTGCTGGGACAATGCACCGATGGAGTCGGCCAATGGTACGCTGAAGGTCGAATGCGTCCATGGGGAGCATTTCCGACCCGCGCCGAGGCCCAGCAGGCGATCGTCGAGTACATCGGCTACTACAATACGCTACGCAGACACTCGTCGTTGGGAAACGTCTCACCGGCTGAATTCGAGCGGCGCTGGCATGCCAGCGCAATCTCACTCGGCCAAAGAGTATCGCCGTGAGCAACCACGCGTTATCCACCGCCGGCCGGTTTCCGGTTCGTCGCAAGCGACCGAACCGGCCGGCCGTGGATAACGCTTCTCGCTTCGTGGCGTCCGCCGAATGGGGACCGGTTCACGATGCCCATCTTGCTTCGCGCGATCTGGGTCAGGAGTTGTTCGAGCTTGCTCATTGCTGCTTCCTTCGATGGTGTTGATGACGTCCGTATGAACGCGCTGTTCCAGAGAGAAGCCAAGCTGATTTCGAGTGAATGACGAACAAATGATTGAAGGGGAAACCGGTTCTCAAAATGGGCATTTCGATTCGCGCTTACGCCCGTCACCGTGGTGTGACCGACACCGCAGTTCACAAGGCCATTCGCGCAGGTCGGATCACGCCGGAGGCTGACGGCACCATCGATGCCGACCGTGCTGACCGCGAGTGGGCGCGCAACTCCGATGCGCCCAAGACTGGAACGCGAGCCAAGGCTGTAAAGGCTGCTGTGCCGGAGGGCAGTGGCGACGGGCCTGCAGCTTTACCGGCTGGCGGCGCGTCCCTGCTTCAGGCGCGCACGGTCAACGAGGTGGTCAAGGCGCAGACCAACAAGGTGCGTCTGGCCAGACTGAAGGGCGAGTTGGTGGATCGACCGCAGGCCATCGCCCACGTATTCAAGCTGGCGCGATCCGAGCGCGATTCGTGGCTGAACTGGCCCGCTCGCATCTCGGCGCAGATGGCGGCCAAGCTCAATATCGATCCGCACACGATGCACGTCGCCCTGGAGGCGGCCGTGCGTGAACATCTGCAAGAGCTGGGCGAACTGCGCCCCAGGGTGGACTGATGCTGGACGTTGAATACGAAGGCGCTGCCGAAGTTGAGCGCGCGTGGCGTGAAGGGCTGACACCCGATCCCTTGCTCTCCGTGTCCGAATGGTCGGATCGCCACCGGATGCTTTCCAGCAAGGCGTCCGCCGAGCCGGGTCGTTGGCGCACCAGTCGCACGCCGTACCTCAAGGCGATCATGGATTGCCTGTCGCCGACGTCGCCGGTCGAGCGCGTGGTGTTCATGAAGGCAGCCCAGCTCGGCGCGACCGAGATGGGCTCGAACTGGATCGGCTACGTGATCCACCACGCGCCGGGGCCGATGATGGCGGTGTGGCCGACGGTGGATATGGCCAAGCGCAACTCCAAGCAGCGGATCGATCCGTTGATCGAGGAGTCGGCCGCGCTGAGCGAATTGATTTCGCCAGCACGCTCCCGAGACTCGGGCAACACCATCCTAGCCAAGGAGTTCCGGGGCGGTGTGCTGGTGATGACCGGAGCCAACAGCGCGGTCGGCCTGCGGTCGATGCCGGTGCGGTATCTGTTCCTCGACGAGGTGGATGGATACCCGCTGGACGTCGACGGCGAAGGCGACGCGATCTCGCTGGCCGAGGCGCGCACGCGAACCTTTGCCCGCCGCAAGATCTTCATAGTCTCGACGCCGACAATCTCGGGGGCGAGCGCCATCGAGCGCGAGTACGAGGCCAGTGACCAGCGCCGCTACTTCGTGCCGTGCCCGCATTGCTCGCATCGCCAGTGGCTGCGCTTCGAGCAGTTGCGATGGGAAAAGGGGCAGCCGGACTCGGCGGCCTACATCTGCGAGTCCTGCGATGAGCCGATTGCCGAGCACCACAAGACGTGGATGCTGGAGCACGGCGAGTGGCGCGCGCTGATCAGCGACGGCACTGGCAAGACGGCTGGGTTCCACCTGTCGTCGCTATACAGCCCCGTGGGCTGGCGCAGTTGGCGTGACATCGCCGCTGCGTGGGAAAGCTCCGTCAACAAGGAATCGGGGTCGGCGGCCGCCATCAAGACCTTCAAGAACACCGAACTGGGCGAGACCTGGGTCGAGGAAGGCGAAGCGCCCGACTGGCAACGGCTGGTTGAGCGCCGTGAGGATTACCGCGTTGGCACGGTGCCGCCGGGTGGGCGGCTCCTGGTGGGCGCTGCCGACGTGCAGAAGGATCGCATCGAGGCGTCCATCTGGGCCTTCGGGCGCGGCAAGGAGTCTTGGTTGGTGGAGCACCGGGTGCTGATGGGTGACACCGCCCGCGACGCCGTCTGGAAGCGACTGGCCGAATTGATCGCCGAAAACTGGACGCACGACTCCGGCGCGGCGATGCCCTTGGCCCGCTTTGCGCTGGACACCGGCTTTGCGACGCAGGAGGCCTACGCCTTCGTGCGCGCCTGCCGCGACCCGCGCGTGATGCCAGTGAAAGGCGTGCCGCGCGGGGCGGCGCTGATTGGTACGCCGACTGCCGTCGATGTCTCGCAGGGCGGCAAGAAGCTGCGCCGGGGCATCAAGGTGTATTCGGTCGCAGTGGGCATCGCCAAGCTGGAGTTCTACAACAACCTGCGCAAGGGCGCGGACGTCAGTGAGGACGGTGTGAGTACTTCATTCCCAGCTGGGTTCGTTCACCTGCCCAAGATCGACGCGGAATTCATCCAGCAGCTTTGCGCAGAGCAGTTGATCACCCGCCGCGACCGCAACGGCTTCCCGATTCGGGAGTGGCAAAAGATGCGCGAGCGCAACGAAGCGCTCGACTGCTACGTGTACGCCCGGGCGGCCGCATCGGCGGCGGGCCTGGATCGCTTCGAGGAGCGCCACTGGCGCGAACTGGAACGGCAGCTCGGGATGGAACGGCCACCCGATGAGCCGCCCTCGATTCAAACATTCGACCCAGACGAGGCCACCCAACGAGGTGGCCTCTCTGCTTCTGCAACCCCAACGCGGCGGCGCGTGATTCGCAGCCGCTGGCTGACCTGAACAGGACGAGTGTCGATGAGCCTGCAATCGCAACTGAACAGCTTTGTGCTGCGCGTGGCTCAGAGGTTCTCTGACATCGAGCAGCGCATCAATCAAGTCCCCGGTGGCAGTACGGGCGGCGCTGCTGCGTTCCTGCACACGCAGGTATCGCCAGCCAGCCTTTGGACGATCAACCACAACCTCGGATTCCGTCCGGTGGTGACGATTCTCGACAGCGGCGGCAGTGAAGTCACAGCCGCCATCACGCATACCAGCCAGAACCAGTTGCTTGTGCGCTTCGCCATTCCGATGGCCGGGCAAGCACGCCTCATTTGACCCCTTGAAAGGAAAACATCGATGTCCCGTAAACAACTCTCCGATCTCGACTTCGGCGGCGTCGCCCGCATTCGCAACTTGCCTGCCCCGGTCAATCCCGACGAGCCAGTTCGTCAGCAGGACTTGAACTCGGCGGTCGAGGGTCTGGCGTGGAAGGATTCCTGCCGTGTGGCGACCCAAGCCAACGTCAATCTGGCGGCTCCTGGTTCGACGCTCGACGGGGTGACGCTGGTCAGCGGCGACCGGGTGCTGGTCAAGGCCCAGACGGTCGCTTCCGAAAACGGCCTCTATGTCTGGAACGGGTCTGCTGTGGCGATGACCCGCAGCCTGGATGCCAATGCCGCCGCCGAACTCGAGCAGGCCATCACAACGGTGGAGGAAGGCACGTCGAGTGGGACGAGCTGGCGGCAATCGGTCGTCAACTTCGTGATCGGTACCGATGCCGTTACGTGGCTGCTGTTCGGCGCGAACGTTGGCGCAGCCTCGGAAACCAGTTCCGGGATCGCCGAGATCGCCACCCAAGCGGAAACCGACGGCGGTACGGACGACCTGCGAATCGTCACGCCGCTCAAGCTCAACGCGTGGACGGGCCGAGTCCGCCGCGCACAGTCGACCATCGGCGACGGCAGTGCCACCCAGTTTGACGTCAACCACAACTTCGCAACCCGCGATGTGGTGGTGCAGGTTTATCAGGCCTCCGGCAGCTACGAGCAGGTCAACTGCGATGTCAGCCTGCCCAACACGAACACCGCGCGACTGAACTTCGCGGCGGCCCCGGCAGCCAATGCCTACCGTGTCGTGGTGATGGCCTAAGACGCCCGAGCAAACCACCCATGCGTGACTTTGCTTTGCGGATGGCTCCTCTCGTCACCGCGTTGCCAGCGCCAACCAGTGCAATTGCCGGTGCCGTGGTGCGGCTGACTGCCGACAACAAGCCGTACTGGTGCGATGGCACCGCGTGGCTGGCATTGACCGCGCCTATCAGCGATGCCCGCCTCACAACCGTGCGTCTGACGGCAGATGTCACCAACGCCACGACCACGCTTGCCAACGTCACGGGTCTGACGGTCGCGCTGAATGCGAGCAGCACTTATGTGATCGATGCGTGGGTGATGTTCCAGACGGCGGCCACCACGACTGGCATTCGTCTCACGCAGTCGGTGCCCAGTGGCGCGACGGTCGTAGCCAACTGGGCAACGCCGCTCACCGCCACAACCGCGACCCTGGCCCACCAGCGCGCTGGGGATGTCGGGGCGGCAAGCGCCTCAATCGACACCGCCAACGTCAACACCCTGGCCACGGGCCGTCTGCTGGTTATCACCGGCGTGACGGCGGGCAGTTTGCAGATTCGGTTTGCCTCTGAGGTCGCTGCGTCCAACGCGGTCGTGAAGGCAGGCAGCAGCCTGACGGCCATCAAAACGAACTGAGGACACATCGATGGCCTATTCGCAAGACCAACTCACAGCCCTGGAAGCCGCCCTCGCTAAAGGCGAGAGGCGGGTCACGTTCGGCGACAAAACCGTCGAGTACCGCACGGTGGATGAGATCAAAACCGCGATCCGCGCAGTCGAGCGCGGCCTTGCCGAGCAGGCAGCGGCGACCGGCTTGGTGCCGTTCCCGCCGCGCCAGATCCGGGTCACGACCTCGAAGGGGTTTTGATGGCTTGGTACTCGAAGATTCGCAGCCTGTTCGGCCAGCAACCCATCCACGAGGCGACTGGCCGTGGCCGCCGCTCGTTGGCCTGGATGCCGGGCAATCCGGGCGCGGTCGCCGCAATGCTGGCGACCAACACCGACTTGCGCATCAAGAGCCGCGACCTCGTGCGCCGCAATGCGTGGGCGCAAGCCGGAATCGAGGCCTTTGTCGCCAACGCAGTGGGCACCGGCATCAAGCCGCAGAGCTTGTCCTCGAACGAGCCGTTCAAGGCCGAGGTGCAAGCGCTGTGGCGCGACTGGACGGAAGAAGCCGATGCCGCCGGGCAGACCGACTTCTACGGCCTGCAGGCGCTCGCCTGCCGAGCGATGCTTGAAGGTGGCGAGTGCCTGATTCGGTTGCGGCCTCGCCGCCCGGAAGATGGCTTGGTGGTGCCCTTGCAGCTCCAGTTGCTGGAGCCCGAGCATCTGCCCATCAGTCTCAACACCGATCTGCCTTCGGGCAATGTCGTGCGCTCTGGCATCGAGTTCGACAGCCTGGGGCGGCGCGTGGCCTACCACCTGTACCGCTCGCACCCGGAGGACGGGCGTCTGGCTCCGATGTCGGGCCAGGGTGGCATGGACACGGTGCGCATCATTGCTTCGGAAATCATCCACCTGTTCCGGGTTCTGCGTCCGGGCCAGATCCGGGGTGAGCCTTGGTTGTCGCGGGCCCTGGTCAAGCTCAACGAACTCGACCAGTACGACGACGCCGAGCTGGTGCGCAAGAAGACCGCTGCGATGTTCGCCGGATTCGTGACGCGACAGAACCCCGAGGACAACCTGATGGGCGAAGGTGCAGCCGACAACGACGGCATTGCGCTCGCTGGTTTGGAGCCCGGAACGCTGCAGATTCTGGAGCCCGGCGAGGACATCAAGTTTTCCGACCCTGCTGACGTCGGCGGTTCCTATGGCGAATTCCTGCGTACCCAATTTCGGGCTGTCGCCGCCGCCATCGGTGTCACCTACGAGCAGTTGACTGGTGACCTGACCGGCGTGAACTACTCATCCATCCGTGCCGGGATGCTGGAGTTCCGCCGTCGTTGCGAGATGGTGCAGCACAGCGTGCTGGTGCATCAAATGTGCCGCCCCGTGTGGGCGGCGTGGATGAAGCAGGCCGTGCTCGCAGGTGCGCTCGAAGCACCTGGATTCGCGCGTGGCGGGCCCGCCCGCCGTCGCCAGTACAGCCAAGTGAAGTGGATTCCGCAGGGATGGCAGTGGGTTGATCCGGAGAAGGAGTTCAAGGCCATGCTGCTGGCCATCCGGGCGGGCCTGATGAGTCGCTCGGAAGCCATCGCTGCCTTTGGCTACGACGCCGAAGACGTTGATCGTGAGATCGCCGCCGACAACCAGCGCGCCGATGACCTCGGCTTGATCTTTGACTCCGACCCGCGCCGCACCTCCAAGGACGGCGGAAGCGCCGAGCCGAACAAGAACGCTGCCGACGCCACGCAACCCGGCAGCTCATCGTCCGCCTGAAGGATTTTCATGACCCTGTTGCCCCATTTGGCGGCACGCCTCTACGGTGTGCCGCTGGCGATCCATCGCCCAAAACTTGACGTCATCCTGGCCGTGCTCGGCCCCCGGATCGGCTTAGGCGTTCTGGCTGCGCCCTCGGGCTTCACGCCGCCTTCGCGCCAAGCAGCCACCCAGACTGCGAAGGTCGCGGTCATCCCGATCCACGGCACGCTGGTGCGACGCACCGTGGGCCTGGAAGCTGAATCCGGCTTGACCAGCTACGCCGGTCTCACCGCCCAGTTGGACACCGCGTTGGCCAGCCCGGACGTTGCCGCCATCCTGCTCGACGTCGATTCGCCGGGTGGCGAGTCGGGCGGCGTGTTCGATCTGGCTGACCGCATCCGTGCGGCGTCCAGCATTAAGCCAGTCTGGGCCGTGGCCAATGACATGGCCTTCTCGGCGGCCTACGCATTGGCGTCTGCGGCCAGCAAGGTGTACGTGTCGCGCACCGGTGGCGTCGGCTCGATTGGCGTCATTGCGATGCACGTCGACCAGTCCGAGAAGGATGCCCAGGACGGCGTTCGCTACACGGCGGTCTTTGCGGGCGACCGCAAGAACGACCTCAACCCGCACGAGCCGATTTCCAGCGAAGCCCACGCGTTTCTCAAGGGCGAGGTCAATCGCGTCTACAGCCTGTTCGTCGAGACGGTGGCCCGCAACCGAGGCATCGAGGCGGCCGCCGTGCGCGACACCGAGGCCGGGCTGTTCTTTGGGCAGGCCGCCGTGGCCATCGGGTTGGCCGACGCCATCGGCACCTTCGACGACGCGCTTGCCCAGCTTTGCGAATCCGTTTCCCCACTCCCGAATCTGGCGGCAAGCCACTCGGGCTCTTTCCGCAACCTCCAGATGGAGTCATCAATGAATGATCGAACCGACCCCGCTGCTCCTGATCGGCTTGCTGCTGATCCTGCTGGCAGTTTTTCTCAATCGGCGGCCGCCACCGCCATGACCGTGGCCGATGCAGTGGAGGTCGCCCAGACCTGCACCCTGGCCGGGCGCACCGACCTGATCGCGGGCTTCCTCGAAGCGAAAGCCTCACCAGCCAAGGTGCGCAGCCAGTTACTGGCTGCGCAGGCTGAAGCCAGCCCCGAGATCGTCAGCCGCATCTCCCCTGATGCCGCTGCTTCCACCGCCGCCAGCAACCCGCTGCTCGATGCCGCGAAGCAGCTCGCCGCCAAGTCCGCATCACTGAAAAAGGAGATCTGAGATGCCCACCGTGTTTTCTGAATCGATGAACTTGGGCGACCTGCTCAAGTACGAGGCCCCGAACCTCTACTCGCGCGACCGCGTCACCGTGGTCGCAGGCCAGACCCTGCCGCTGGGCGCGGTCGCCGGGATGGTCACTGCCACGGGCAAGGTCAAGCAGATCGACCCCTCGGCCACCGACGGCAGCCAGTACGCCGCAGGTGTGCTGATGCAGAAGTGCGATGCCCATCTGGCGGATCGCGATGACGGCCTGATGGTGGCGCGTCACGCCATCGTCGCCGACCACGCACTGCAGTGGCCCACCGGCATCACCACCGCCGAACAGCAGGCGGCCGTTGCCCAGCTCAAAGCGCTGGGTGTCCTCGTTCGCCAAGGAGTCTGACCATGCAGAACATCTTCGAAAACCCCGCCTTCTCGATGTCGGCGCTCACCGCCGCCATCAACTTCCTGCCCAACAACTACGACCGCCTGAGCGCAATGGGCCTGTTCGTCGACAAGCCGCAGCGCTTTCGCTCGGTGATCGTGGAAGAGCAGAACGGTGTGCTCACGCTGTTGCCGACGATGCCCCCAGGTTCGCCCGGCACCGTGGGCGTGCGCGGCAAGCGCAAGGTGCGCTCGTTCACCATCCCCCACATCCCGCACGACGACGTGATCCTGCCCGAGGAAGTCCAGGGCATCCGCGCCTTCGGCTCCGAAACGGAACTGCAGACCGTGGCGGGCGTGATGGCGCAGCACCTGCAGACGATGCGCAACAAGCACGCGATCACGCTGGAGCATCTGCGCTTCGGTGCGCTCAAGGGCTTGATCCTCGACGCCGACGGCAGCGTGATCTACAACCTCTACAACGAGTTCGAGATCACGCCGAAAACCTTCACCTTCAACATCGCCGATCCGGAGAACGGCTGGGATGTGAAGAAGGCTTGCCTGGACGTCGCCCGGTACGTCGAGGACAACCTGCAAGGCGAACGGATGAGCGGCCTGCACGCTTTCGTGGGCGAGGACTTCTTCGATGCGCTGACGGGGCACGACGAGGTCAAGCTGGCCTACAACCGCTGGCAAGACGGACAGGCGCTGCGCACCGATATGCGTGCTGGCTTCACCTTCGCCGGTA
Source organism: Candidatus Methylophosphatis haderslevensis (assembly GCA_016711925.1). Lineage (GTDB taxonomy): Bacteria > Pseudomonadota > Gammaproteobacteria > Burkholderiales > Rhodocyclaceae > Methylophosphatis > Methylophosphatis haderslevensis. Next base: position 29,253 of record JADJSA010000008.1, on the reverse strand, counting down.
TCACGTTCGAAGAGCATCGCGGCCGCGCTGTCGCACCGGGCAGTGCCGTGCGTCGATTCGTGGAGCCCGACGAGGGCCACATCCTGCCGCTGGGCACGATGGACACGTTCGCCACCTACTACGCGCCCGCCGACTTCAACGAGACGGCCAACACGGTGGCGCTGCCGCTGTACGCGAAGCAGGAGCCGCGCAAGTTCGACCGGGGCACCGATCTGCACACGCAGGCGAATCCTCTGCCGCTGTGCCACCGCCCGGCGCTGCTGGTCAAGCTGGTGATGGGTGGTGGCGTATGAGTCTGGTCGCCCAGATCTATGAGGCGGCCGCCAACGCTGGGCTGCTGAAGGAGTGCCTTTGGTATCCGTCGAACGGTGCGCCGTCTCAACGGCATCAGGTCGGATTTGCCGCGCCCGATGAATCCCTTCTCGATGGCCTGACCTTGAGCACCGACTACGAGATGACCTACCCGGTCACGGCGTTCGGGGGGCTTGCAGCCCGCGAGGTTGTCGAAATCGGTGGCGCGGCATTCCAGGTGCGAGACATCCGGGCTGTGAGCGACGGCTCCGAGATCCGCGCCAAGCTCACCCGGCTCTGATCGGGAGACTCGCCAATGGCTGACAACTCGATCCGCGAGCGGATTCTGCTGGCGGTGATGGCGGCTGCCCGCCCGGCGGCCGATGGGCTCGGGGCCACGCTGCACCGTTCGCCCACGGTGGCCATCAGTCGGGAGCACTGCCCGGCTCTTGCGGTGTTTCCCGAGTCCGAGTCCATCACCGAACGTGCCAACGACCGCGTCACACGCGAACTGACCATCCGCGTCGTCGCGCTGGCACGGTCGGTACCACCTGCGTCCCCCGAAACCGAGGCCGACCGTCTGCTCACCGCTGCCCACGCCGCCTTGTTCGCGGACGGCACCTTCGGTGGGTTGGCGCTGGGCATCCGCGAACAAGAGAGCGAGTGGGAAGTCGAGGACGCCGATGCGGTGGCCGTGGCGCTCCCGGCGCGCTACCGCATCACGTACCGGACGTTGGCCAATGACCTTTCAACCCTTGGATGACCCCTATGACCCAACTTGTCTTGATACGCCCGCACACCCACGCGGGCAAGGCACATGGCGTCGGTGACCGGATCGAAATCGACGCGACATCAGCCGACTGGCTGATCACGCACGGAATCGCCACCCCGGAGCCGACTGTCCACGCCCGAGAACCCATCACTGACCCTGAACCCAAACCCCTCCAACGCAAGGAACCCAAGCAATGAGCACCTATGCCAGTTTTCAAGGCCGCGTATTCCTCGGCAAGCGCGACACCGACGGCCTTCCCATCGAAGTGCGCTCGCCCGGCAACGTCGCCGAGCTGAAGCTCTCCCTCAAGACCGACGTGCTGGAGCACTACGAGAGCCAGACCGGCCAGCGCTCGCTGGATCACCGGATGGTCAAGCAGAAGTCCGCCACCGTGAACCTCACCATCGAGGAGTTCACCAAGGAGAACCTTGCACTGGCCCTGTACGGCAACCACGTCGTCGGCACGCCGGGTACGGTCACCGCCGAGCCAGTGGGCGGTGCCACGCCGATTGCAGGCGACCGCTACTTCCTGGCCCACCCGAAGGTTTCGTCCCTCGTCGTCGTGGATTCGGCTGGCACGCCCGCGACCTTGGTCTTGGGCACCAACTACACCGCTGACGTGGACTTCGGTGCCATCCAGTTTCTGGACACCACCGGCTTCACCGCGCCGTTCAAGGCCAGCTACGCCTACGGCGTGGCCACCGAGATCGGCATCTTCACGCAGGCGCTGCCGGAGCGCTTCCTGCGGCTCGAAGGCATCAACACCGCCCAGGGCAATGCCAAGGTGCTGGTCGAGCTCTACCGCGTGGCCTTCGATCCGCTGAAGGAAATCTCCTTCATCTCGGACGAGTACAACAAGTTCGAGCTGGAAGGCTCGCTGCTGGCCGACACCACCAAGCCCTTCGACGCGGTGCTGGGCCAGTTCGGCCGCATCGTGCAACTCTGATCGGAGTGAGCCATGAGTGATCTGGACACCCTGATTCCGCAGGCGGTCGAACTGGTAATCGACGGTGAGCCGCTGGCCATCAAACCGCTGAAGGTCGGGCAGATGCCCGGTTCTTGCGGGCGATCTCGCCGGTGATGCAGCAGCTCACCGCCTCCAATATCGACTGGCTGGCGTTGTTCGGCGAACGCGGCGACGACCTGCTGTCGGCCATCGCCATTGCCGTCGGCAAGCCTCGGGCGTGGGTCGACGAGCTGGCCGCCGACGAGGCGATCCTGCTGGCGGCCAAGGTGATCGAGGTGAACGCCGATTTTTTTACCCGGACGGTGATGCCGAAGCTCGACGGTCTGTTCGGCCAAGTGAAGCTGCCGCCCATCGTGAAAGCGGTGGCTGGTTCGACGCCGTCCAGCACCTGATCGAGCACGGCCACCGCCTGCCGGACATCCTCGACTACACGTTGGCGCAGGTGCGCGGCTTCGTCGCAGCGACGGCGCGCACCGATGCGGCCCGCGATGCGCGACTGCTGTCTGTGATTGCCATCGGCACGCGCGGCGATGCCCGCCACCTCGACCAAACCCTCGACCGACTCACCAACAAAGCCGCTGACCGTGCCTGAAGACCATGCGCATTTCTGTCCAGATCGATAGCGCAGCAGCCCAGGCGCAATTGCGCCGCTGGGGCGGCGAATTCCGCGAAAAGGTCAAGAAGGCGGTGTCGCGGGCGATTGCCAGCGAGGCGGTCGAACTGAAGCAGGACGTGCGCAGCCACGTTGCGAGCCAGATGGCCGTGGTCAAGAAGTCCTTCCTCAAGGGCTTCACCGCCAAGGTGCTGGACAAAGACCCGAGCCGACTGCCCGCGCTCTACGTGGGTTCGCGCATTCCGTGGTCGGGGATGCACGAGACCGGCGGCCTGATCGCCGGTCGGATGCTGATCCCGCTCAACGGGCGGGTGGGCCGCAAACGATTCAAGGCGCAGGTGGCCGAGCTGATGCGCGGCGGCAACGCCTATTTCATCAAGAACGCGAAGGGGAACATCGTCCTGATGGCCGAGAACATCAAGGAGCACGACCGGCCACTGGCAGGCTTCAAGCGCCGCTACCGCAAGGCAGAGGGCATCAAGCGCCTAAAACGCGGCGCGGACATCCCGATTGCCGTCCTGGTGCCCAAGGTCGTGCTCAAGAAGCGCATCGATGTCGAGCGGCTGGTCGCGGGTCGCATCCCGCGTCTGGCGGCGGCCGTCGAGAAGCAGATCAGCACGGTGGATTGATTCATGGCCAAGCGAATTTCCATCCTCGTCGCGCTCGAAGGGGCCGACGATGGGCTCAAGCGCGCCATCACGTCGGCCGAGCGCAGTCTCGGTGAGCTGTCGACCACAGCCAAGACCGCCGGGGCGAAGGCCGCCGCCGGAATGGCTGAGGTTAAGGCCGGGATGTCGGCCTTCGGCGATCAAGTGGCGACGGCCAAGACGCAGTTGCTGGCCTTCCTGTCGATCAACTGGGCCGGTGGCAAGGTGCTGGAGATCGTCCAGATCGCCGACGCCTGGAACATGATGTCCGCGCGCCTGAAGCTCGCCACGGCGGGACAGCGCGAGTTCACGACCGCACAAACGGCCCTGTTCGCCATCGCGCAGCGCATCGGCGTGCCGATCCAGGAAACCGCCACCCTTTACGGCAAGCTCCAGCAGGCCGTGCGGATGCTGGGTGGCGAGCAGAAGGACGCGCTCACGATCACCGAGAGCATCTCGCAAGCACTGCGTTTCTCGGGCGCATCGGCCACCGAGGCGCAGTCGTCCCTGCTGCAGTTCGGGCAGGCGCTGGCCTCGGGTGTGCTGCGCGGCGAGGAATTCAACTCCGTCGTCGAAAACAGCCCCCGTCTGGCGCAGGCCCTGGCCGATGGCCTGAACGTGCCCATCGGGCGGCTGCGCAAGCTGGCCGAAGAAGGCCGCCTGACCGCCGACGTGGTGGTCAACGCGCTGATGAGCCAGAAGGACAAGCTGGCCAGCGAGTACGCCCAACTGCCGCAGACCGTGAGCCAAGCCTTCGAGCGCCTGCGCAATGCCTTCGGGCAGTGGATCAACCGGGTCGATGAATCGACGGGTCTGACCAAGAAGCTGGCTGAGGCGCTGACCTTTCTCGCCAACAACCTCGACACGTTGATGCAGTGGTTGAAGCGCATCGCTGAAGTTGGTCTGGCTGTGCTGATCTACCGCCTGATCCCGGCGCTCATCACCGCGTGGCAGACCGCCGGTGCGGCGGCAGTCACGGCCGCCAGTGCCACTGCGGCGGCGTGGACGACGGCCAACCTGTCGGTGTCGGCCGCCGTGGCCAGCGTCGGCTTGCTCAAGACGGCGTTCGCCGTGCTGGGTGCCTTCCTGGTCGGCTGGGAGATCGGCACGTGGCTGTCGGAGAAGTTCGAGATCGTCCGCAAGGCGGGCATCTTCATGGTCGAGGTGCTGATGAAAGGCATCGAGCAATTGCAGTACCGCTGGGAGGTATTCAAGGCGGTTTTCACGTCGGACACCATCGAGCAGGCCACCAAGCGCCACGAGGCCCGCCTCGCGGAGATGAACCAGATCTTCGCGCAGATGTACGCCGACGCCACCGAAGGGGGCGGACGCCGCCAAGGGCGCGATGAACACCGCCGCGACCGCTGCCGAGGAGATCGCCAAGCGGCTCGAAGCCGTGCGCCAGGGCACGCAGGAAGCGGTCGGGCGTGGCATCGAGGCCGTCCACGGTGCCCTGGAGAAGCTGAAGTCTCGCCTTGGCGAGGTCGAGCAGGCCGTCGGCAAGGCCAACCAGACGGTCAACGACGCCACCGCCAAGATGGCCGAGGCCTACAAGGGGCTGACGTCTATCGTTGAAGCCAACCTGCAGCGCCAGGTCGAGGCCGTGAAGGCACGCTACCAGCAGGAGCAATCCGCGCTGGAAGTCTCGAAGCAGTCCGAAGCCGCGCTGATCAGCAAGTCGACAGCTTTGCTGACCGATGCGCTGACCCAGCAGACCACGCTGCGGCGGCAGGCCACGACCGACGCGTTGAAACTGATCGACGACGAGTCGCGGGCCAAGATCGAAGCGGCACGCCGTGACGGACAGACCGAAGCCGAGCGCGCGGCCAACGTCCAGCGGGTCGAGAACGAAATCCTGGCGACCAAGCGCCAGACAATGACGCAGGCGCTGGCCGAGTACCGGCAGCACATCGACGCGCTCAATGCCGAAGCCAACCGGCATCTGGCCGAGATCAAACGCATCGAGGAGGAGAAGCGCCAGCTCTCGATGACGACGGAGGAGCGTGTCCGCGACATCCGCCGCCAGGGCATGACCGACTTCGAGGCCACGGAAGACCGCAAGCGCCAGATCGCCGAGTACCAGGAGAAGGCCCGCGAGGCGCTGGCCAACGGCGAGTTCGAGCAGGCCCGGCAACTGGCCCAGAAGGCGATGGACTTGGCCTCGCAGGTGGCCAGCTCGCAAACCAGTGAAGCCAAGCGCGGCGAAGACGCCCGCAAGCAGTCCGAGCAGGCGGTTTCGCAGGTCACCCAGCTCGAGTCGCAGTCACGCGATGCCTATCGCAAGCAGGAATACGCGCAAGCCGAAGCCCTGATGCGCCAAGCAGACGCGTTGCGCGCCGAACTGGCCCAGAAGACCAAGGATGCTGATGCACAGATCGCACAGGGCAAGGATGGCGTCAATCAAGCCATCCAGCGCATCCGCGAGTCCGAGGAGATTCTCAACAAGACCCTGGATGCCGAAGCCAAGGCACACCAGACGGCTGCACAGGCTGCGCTGACTGCGCGCGAGCAGATTCAGCAGACGCTTACGCAGACCGAAACCCAGATCGACCAGATCACGACCAAGCTGAAAGACGGCCTGAGGGTCACGTTGGACGCCGACACGACGCGCTTCGACAAAGCCATCGCTGATCTGGACAAGGCCATCGCCGAGAAGGAGTTCCTGCTCAAGATTCAGGCTGACTTGCAGGAGGCCGAGAAGAAGCTGCAGCAGTACGAGCAGCTCCTCAAGGAAGGCAAGACGCTGCCCGTCGATGCCGATGTCTCCAAGGCCAAGGAGGCGCTGGCCAAGCTCAAAATCTACGCCGACCAGAACTCGCAGTTCGAACTGAAGGTCGCAACTGAGAAGGCGCAGGCCGGCATCACCAACGTCGAGGGGATGATCAAGGCGCTGGATCGCATCCAGACCGAGTCCCGGCATCAGGTCAGCACCAACGCCGATGCGGCCCGCGCCGAGATCATGAGTCTCAACGGGGCCAACACCTCGAGCACGCACACGATCTACGTGCGCAAGGTGGAGGCAAACGCGACCGGTGGCTTGGTGGGCGCTGGCGTGCGCCGCTACGCTGATGGCGGCGCAGTGGCTCCGGCCTTTCCCCGAATGAGTGGCGGCTCGGTTCCAGGCTCAGGCCATTACGACACCGTGCCGCGCACCTTGGATGCCGGTGCCTTCGTGATTCGCAAGGCTGCGGTGCAGAAATACGGCGGCGGTGCGCTCTCACGGCTGGCCAATGGTGTCGCCCGATTCGCCGTCGGCGGTCGCGTGATGGCCTTTGGCAACGGTCGATCTCAGGGCACCGATCCCGATGGCAAGCCGATTGTCCCGAAGAAGAACCGGGAGGCGGTCGAGGCGATGAAGATGATCGACCTCGGCCTGCAGGGGATGAACGAGTACACGGGCTGGCTGCAGTGGAACTACGGCGCATCGGTCAGTCTGGATATGCGCAGCAAGACGATGGACAGCTACGGCAAGCAGGCGCAGCAGGATCGCCGCACGCTGGAAGACTTCATCAGCCGCAAGACGCTCACCGGCAACGAGCGCCAGAACCTGGAGCGCATCAAGCAGACGTGGCGGCAGGCGATGGCCCAGCCGCTGCTCTGGGGCAAAGACCTGGAGCGCGAGCTGATCGACTACATGGAGCAGAACCAGGGCGAGTTCTACCGGCGCGGTGGCATGGCCAAGTCCGACACCGTCCCGGCGATGCTCACGCCGGGCGAGTATGTCGTGAACAAGGATGCCGTTTCCCGCTACGGCGCTGGCTTCTTCGAGGCGATCAACAACCTGTCCGCCCCGGCGCAAGCACTGGCTGGTCGTGCGCTCGCGGGCGTTCAGGGCTTCGCCACGGGTGGCTTTGTACAGCCAAGCGGTTCGCGGCTGGCCCGTCCGGTGTTGGCGACAGACACCGGGCCCAGCCGCACGGTGCGTGTAGAGCTGTCCTCGGGCGACCGCAAGGTCAATGCCTCCGTCGATGCGCGCGACGAATCGCGCCTTCTTCAACTTCTTGACGCTGCCCGAACCCGGGCGGTGTGAGTCCATTCCGATGCAACTGAAGAACCTCTCCAATGAGGTGGCCTTGCTGCTGCCCGACGATTTGCTGTGGAGCGATGAGCACGCGTGGTCGCCCGCCGTGGCGTCCACGTCCTACCTCATCACCGGAGCCTTGCTGATCCAGTCCGCCACCCGGCAGGCCGGTCGCCCCATCACGCTGGTGGGCGCGCCCGACATGGCCTGGGTCACGCGCGCCACGGTCGAGCAACTGCGCACCTGGGCCGCGCTTCCAGTCGGCAGTGCTACCGGTCGCTTCGGCTTGACCTTCGCCGATGGCCGCTCGTTCACCGTGGCCTTCCGCCACGCGGAAACGCCATCGAAGCCGAGCCGGTGCTGGGCATCCCGGCCCGCGCCGACGCAGACTTCTATCGCCTGACCCTTCGATTCCTGGAGATCTGAGATGCCGATCCAATCCGGCGACGTGAAACTGCTGAAGTCCGCTGTGATGGCGGATGTGCCTGAGGGCGGTGGCGCGCCGACTGGCACCACCATTGCCGACGGCGTCTCCAACGCCATCTTCCCTGACATCTCCGAGCTGGATCGCGCCGGTGGCCGGGTCAATCTGCGCAAGTCCTTCGTGTCGGTTCAGACCGACGACACCGACACCTACTTCGGTGCCAACGTGATCGTGGCCGAGCCGCCGCAGGATGCCCGAGTCAGCGTCACGCTGTTCAGCACCGAGAAGACTTTCGACACGCGCGAGCAGGCACAAGTCCGCATTGAGGCCTACCTCAACAAGGGCCCGGAGTGGGCGGGCTACCTGTTCGAGAACCACATCGCGGGCCAGCGCGTCATTCAGCTTTTCCAGCGCACGACCGACACCGTTCCCAATGTCGGCCAGACCCTCGTCCTGATCGAGAACGAAGGCCTGCCCACGCAGAAGGAGCAGTACATCCGCGCCACCGCCGTGTCGGTGGTCGAGCGCAGCTTCACCTACAACACCGACCAGGACTACAAGGCGGCGGTCGTCACGGTCGACATCAGCGACGCCCTGCGCTACGACTTCACCGGCTCGCCCGCAAGTCGCACGTTCACTCGCGCCGCGAACAGCACCAAGACGCGCGACACGGTTGTGGCGGACGCCGGAACCTATGTCGGTGTCGTACCGCTGACGCAGGCTGCCAATGTGGGCGACTTCACCATCAAGGGCGCGTCCATCTACACGCAGCTCGTGCCCAGCGCCCAGACCGAGACGCCGATCTCCTTCGTGCCCCCTATGCGGCCGCAGGGCTGCCGGTGCCGGGGGCCGTCGCGGTGAGCTACACGGCCAGCCACGCCTGGACGACCAGCATCAAATTCAACCTGCCGGGTGGCTGCCTACCGGGGTCGCTGTCCATCGTCACCGATGGCATCACGATCTTCGACGACGCGGGCCTGCTCAAGACCGCCAGCGGGACGCTGGGCAATATCGATTACGCCAACGGCATCCTGACCCTGAACTCGGGGACGATGTCGAACGCGAAAGCGGTCACCTACACGCCTGCCGCGCAGATTCTGCGTGCGCCGCAAAGCTCGGAGATCCCCGTCACGCCCGAGTCGCGCAGCCAGTCCTACGTGGGCACGGTCAATCCGGTGCCGCAGCCCGGCACGCTGTCAATCAGCTACATGGCGCAGGGCCGCTGGTACGTGTTGTCCGACAGTGGCAACGGTTCGCTCAAGGGGTTGGACGCCAGCTATGGCGCGGGCACGTTCAACCGGAACACCGGGGCCTTCGTGGTGACATTGGGTGCATTGCCCGACGTCGGCAGTTCGCTCGTGCTGACCTGGAACGTGCCGACGCAGGAGACGCAGCAGCCATCGACCACCCTGAAGGCGTCGCAGAGCTTGGCCTTGAACCCGCCCGCAGGGACGGCCGTGCAACCCGGCTCGCTCACAGTCTCGTGGGAGTACGACGGCACCAAGACGGCAACTGCGGCCACCTCGGGTTTGCTGTCGGGTGCGGCCACTGGCAGTTTGAGCGTGGCGCAGAACCGCGTGGACTTCGCGCCGAATGTGCTGCCATCGGTTGGAACGGAGCTCACCGTGAGCTACGTCGCGGGCCCCAAGCAGGAGGACTGCTTCGCGCACCCCTCGCGCGATGGCCAGGGCTGGTGCCGGTGACTGCAACCCTTGGGGCCATCGAGCCGGGTTCGCTTGGAGATCGAGTGGAACACCTTGACCGACGAGGCGGTGCTCGGGGCTTACACGCTCGCGCAGATTCAGGAGATGGGGCTGGGCCTCTGGAACTGGCGCGACCCCACCCAGATACGCCCGCGACGATGGCAATGGCAATGTGATGCTGAACGGCCAAGTCATCGGCACCGTCAACTACGCAACCGGGGCGGTGACCTTCAAGCCGGATGTCTCGATCCAGATTCCACGCCCGGTCTACACGGCGCAGCGCCATCAACGGCACCGGTCGGTGGCGATTGAACTACGGCGGCATCGCCTACGTGGATGCGCCGTCGCTGTACCCCAACGACGAGTCCGGCTACGTCAAGCTGCGCTACAACAGCGCGGGCTCGACCAGCAACCAGACCGAGACGTTCCAGTTCCTCCCGGCCTTCAAGCTGGTGCCGGGGGTGAATGCCCAGGTGGTGACTGGCACGGTGCTTCTCTCCATCAGTGGCTCGCAGCCGTGGGGCGACAACGGACAGGGCACGCTGCGCGAGTTCACCACCAGTGGCTGGGTCACTCGCGGCACGATCAACTACCTGTCCGGGGACGTGGCGCTGACGTCCTGGACGGCGGGCACGAACAACGCGATCACGCGCGCCAGTTGCGTGACCACGGTCGGCGAGAACATCTCCAGCGAGTACGTGTTCCGCACCGGCGCGGCCCCGCTGCGTCCGGGCTCGCTGTCCATCCAGTACGCACGGGCGGTCGGTGGCACGCAGAACGTGACCGCCGGGATCGACGGCAAGATCGAGGCGACCGGCATCAGTGGCAGCGTCGACTACGAGACCGGGCTGGTGCGGGTGCGCTTCGGAACGATGGTCACGGCGGCCGGGAACGAGAGCCAGCCTTGGTACGCCGCCGACCGGGTGGGCACGGACGGCAAGATCTTCCGGCCCGAGCCGGTGGCTGCATCCAGCGTGCGCTACAGCGCGGTGGCCTACAGCTATCTGCCGCTGGACGCTGATCTGCTTGGCATCGATCCGGTGCGCCTGCCCAGCGATGGGCGCGTGCCGATCTTTCGCCCGGGCGGCTTCGCTGTGGTGGGTCACACCGGCAAGATCACAACCTCGGTCAGCAACGGCCAGGCCATCAACTGCGCGCGGGTGCGCCTGTCGCGTGTACGCGTCGTTGGCCACGACGGAGCGGTGATCAACACCGGGTACTCCACCGATCTGGAAGCGGGCACCGTCACCTTCATCAACGTGTCGGGCTACAGCCAGCCCGTGACCATCGAGCACCGCATCGAGGACATGGCCGTGGTGCGCGATGTGCAGATCAGTGGCGAGATCAGTTTCACGCGCGCCCTGACGCACGAATATCCGCTGGGGAGTCACGTCTCCAGCGCCCTGGTGGCCGGTGACCTGTTTGCCCGCGTGAATCTGGTGTTCGACCAGTCAACGTGGAACGGCGCGTGGTCAGATGCCTTGTCGGGCAGTTCCGCAACAGCAACCTTCAACAACACGCAGTACCCGATCCGCGTGACGAACCGGGGGGCACTGACCGAGCGTTGGATCGTGCGCCTGACCAACAGCACCTCGTTCGAAGTCATCGGCGAGAACGTCGGCGTGATCGCCACGGGCAACACCAGTGCGGATTGCGCGCCCAACAACCCGGCGACCGGCGTGCCGTACTTCCATCTGCCCGCGCTCGGCTGGGGCAATGGCTGGGCCACCGGCAACGTGCTGCGCTTCAACACCATTGGCGCGCAGTTCCCGGTCTGGGTGGTGCGCACCGTCCAGCAGGGGCCGGAGTCCGTGCCCGACGACAACTTCACGTTGCTGATTCGCGGCGACGTGGACACACCCTGAATTTGTAGACAGGAACCCATGAAATGACCGACCTGACCGTCAAATACTTCAACAGCGGCATGACCGGCGCGCCACAGATCTCCAACAACTGGGGCGATCTGGTGACGATGCTCGATGCCTGCCTCGTCAACGGCTTCGCGCTGAAGGCCATCGACACCTTGACCTTCGCCAATGGCGTGGCCACCGCCACCATCACGGCGGGACACGCCTACCAGCCACATCAGGTGGTGTTGGTCGCCGGAGCCGAGCAGCCGGAGTACAACGGATCGTTCCGCGTGCTGACGACGACCATGACCACGTTCACCTTCGCGGTGACGGGCACGCCGGTGTCACCCGCGACGACCACCACGAACCTGAGCGCCAAGGTGGCTCCGCTTGGGTGGGAGAAGCCTTTCGCGGGGACGGGCAGGGCCGCCTACCGCAGCAAGAACCCTCAGTCACCGCAGAACATCCTGCTGATCGACGACAGTCTCAAGACGCCGGGTTACACGACTACCTGGGCCAAGTGGGCGAATGTCGGGATCGTGGAAGACCTGTCGGACATCGACACCATCGTCGGCGCGCAGGCCCCCTATGACCCGAACAACCCGACGCAGAACTGGAAGCAAGTTCAAGCTGGCCAGTGGGGTTGGTACAAGTGGTACCACGGCCGCACCAGCGGCTACGACAACTCTGGTGACAGCGGCGGGGGCAACCGCAACTGGGTGCTCATCGGCGATGACCGGTTGTTCTTCTTGTTCTGCACCAATGCTGCCGGATACGGCTGGTACGGGCGCAGCTCGTATTGCTTCGGCGACATCAGCGGCTTCAAGCCCGGCGACAACTATTGCACCGTGCTCTGCGCTGACGACCTCTACTGGAGCAACAGCAGCAGCGGCTATTCGAGCTACCCGGGGCAGTACAACGGCTACGGGCTGGTTTCATCCCTGGACTTCACGGGCAAAGTCCTGCTGCGCAATCACACCCAGCTCGGCAACCCCGTTCGGTTCGGGCTCACGTCCCTGAACACCAACAACGGCCAGCAGATCTGCGGTCGGGGCCCGACGCCGTTCCCGAATGGAGCCGACTACAGCTTGTGGCTGCTGCCCACCTACGTGCGGCAGGAGGACGGCCATATGCGCGGCATCCTGCCCGGGATGCTGTGGATGCCGCAAGACCGTCCCTACAGCGATCAGACCATCGTGGACAACGTGGTCGGTCAGGCGGGCAAGCGCTTCTTGCTGGTCAGGACGCAGTACAGCTCTGAAACCGAAGGCGCGCAGATCGCGTTCGACATCACCGGCCCGTGGAGGTAAGCCATGAGCTACCCGCTGAGCGAGACCTTCGCCACGGCTCCTGCGCCCGGCTACACCGCAGTCCTCGGCGGAATGGCCGCGACACACAACAGCGCGCAGCAGTCCATCGACATCTCGGCCCCGAACAGCCAGTCCATCCTGCGCTTCAACGAAACCGCCCACGGCGACTTCTGGTTCGAGGCGGACATCGAGTTGCTGACCGACCCGAGCGCCCGCAAGCACCTCGGTCTGTGGATGACCACCGGCAATGGCTCCGAAGGCTATCGGTTCGCCCATCTGGACGGTGCCTGGGTCGTGACGCGCTGGAACAGCGGCTTCGGCGACGGCGCAGCAGTGACAGGCGGCATCAACGAGGGAGCGAAACCGGTCGCCGGTGTCGCTGACGTGGCCCCGACCTTCAACGTCGGTCAGCGGATGCCCCTGCGCTGTGAGGTCATCGTCGGAGCCTTCGACGCCAACGGCGTTCCGTGGGCGCGCCTGATCCAGTTCAAGGCCGGTGGGGTGCTGATGTTCCAGGTCGGGGATGCTGCCTACCGGGGCAAGCTGATCCCGGGCGTGTTCCTGTATGGGGCCACGGCGCGCGTCCACGCGATTGCGGGTGACACGCCGTCAGGTCTGCCCGCGTTTCCGCGACCGTGGGCGTGAACGCTGCCGATGACCTGTTGCCACTGGCCGGTGGGTCGACTTCGGTGCTACCTGAGCCCACCGCCAACATTGGCGTGAATGCCGACTGCGACCTGATGCGCTTGAACAGCCCCAACTCTGAGCTGTGGAACCGGGGTGGTGGCTATGACCGCCACTTCCACGCGATTCCGAACGGCCGCAAGAACATCCACTTCAGTGGCCACGGCTTCATAGCCGGAACCGTTAAAGAGAAGGGACAGCCCGACCAACCTCTGGTGCGGCGAGTGCAACTGGTCAGCGAGAACACCCGCGTCCTGGTGGCCGAAACATGGAGCGACGCCACTGGCGCGTACCGGTTCGACCTGATCGACCTGTCCCAGAGATACACCGTGGTCAGCTACGACCACAAGCAGATGTACCGCGCCGTGATCGCGGACAACCTACGCCCGGAGATGATGCCGTGACCGTTGCCATCACTGTCGAACACAACGAGGCGCGGCTGGCAGGCACCCTGGCATTCTTGGATGCAGGCAGCAACCCGGCGCGTCTGCGCATCTACGGCGGCACGCGGCCCGGCACCCCGGCCACGACGCCGACCAGTGCGATGCTGGTCGAGATCAGGCTGACCAAACCCGCAGGCACGATTGCGGGTGGACTCTTGACGCTGACGCAACAGGAAGACGGATTGATCACGGCGACTGGCATCGCCACCTGGGCGCGGCTGGTCAACGGCAATGAGGTGACCGCCCTGGATCTGGACTGCAGCGGTACCGATGGCAGCGGTGACGTGAAGCTGGCCAGCACCAATCTCTATCTGGGTGGCGACGCCCGGATGGTGTCTGCGATCCTGGGGTAGGCCGTGCCTGCCGTTCTGCACGAGGTGACCCTGGTCGCGGCGTTGCCTGCGCTCAGCGCCAGCGTCGCGGTTGGGCCACCTCTTGTCGATCTGCTGTTCGACCAGCCTGCCGCCACCGACGCCAACTTGGTGTTCGGGGCCAACTACATTGCGCCGCGCGACGATGTGACGGTGCTGGCCACGCTGCCGCTGCCGGTCGTGGCGATCAAGTTCATCCCGCCAGCGCGGGCCGAATTGCTGGCCGAGCTACCTGCCTTGACGGTCAGCACGTTGCTGCTGCGCCCGAGCGTGCCCTTGGACGTGGCGGGCGCAAGTCTTCCCGGTGTCGTGTTCTCCGGCGAGGTCAGGTACTACTCGCGCACGCAGCGACCGACGGTGGGCCAGACCGCTCACCCTTGGCAGGTGGCGAGACAGACCGAGGACGGTGCCACGCAGGGCCAGCAGGACGCTGGCGCTACACCCGCAGGCTGGGCCGCGTTCTGGCGACGCACGTTGGGTGCTCCGCAGGGCATCGAACACAGGTTGCCGCCGGTGTTGGCGGCAGCGCCCGAGCAACGAGGCGTTCGCTACCAGGGTGCGACCCGGCTGCAGGATTCGACGTGGTTTGCGCACCAGGACGCCACGCGGTTTGAAGCGGCCCGACGCGGTCTGTTCCAGAACGCTGGCCCTCTGCGGGATGCCACGCGGTTCCGGCATCAGGACGGTGACCGCACCAAGCGCGCCGGGAGAGTGTCCCGGTGGCAAAGCGCTGTGTTGGTGGTGCGCGGCCAGGGGAGCGATTTTCAGACGGCACGGCCGCAACTGAAGGGTTGGCGCGGCTGGTATCAGGAGGCGGTGCCGCCGCCACCGGGCATCAGCCGGTGGGTGGTGCCTGAGCCGCCCGTTCCGCAGCCTTGCTACACGCCCAGTCCGCACCTGCTGTTTGCCGCGCTGGCCGCGACCGATGGGCATCTGCTGTTCCTTTGTGAAAACCACATCACCCCGCCGCCACCCGATGGGGAGCCGGTGGTCGTTCCTGTTCGGAGGGTCTATTTCGTGATCAACAACGTGACCCTGTTCCGCGTGTCCGATGGCGCGCCGGTGCCGGTGTTCAACCTCTCGCTGTCGCTCGATGCATCGTCCTGGGCGTGGGGCTTCGATGCGGTGCTGCCTGCGAAAGCCGAGGCACTGGTCGCGGGCAGCGCATCCGGGCCCGTCGAACTCGTGGCCAGCGTCAACGGCACCTCGTTTCGCGTGCTGGCCGAGAGCATCAGCCGCGAGCGCATCTTCGGTGACGCCAGCATCCGCATCTCCGGACGGGGGCGCAACGCCGTTCTGGCCGCGCCTTACGCGCCGGTGATGACGTTCTCGAACACCGAGGGCCGCACTGCTCGGCAGTTGATGGACGACGTGCTCACGGTCAACGGCATCCCGCTGGGCTGGGCGGTCGATTGGGGCCTGACGGACTGGAACGTCCCCGCCAATGCGTTCGCGCAGCAGGGATCGTGGATCGACGCACTGACCGCAATTGTCGGTGCTGCAGGTGGCTACTTGATTCCGCATCCATCGGCCCAGAGCATCCGCGTGCGTCATCGCTACCCGGTGGCTCCTTGGGAGTGGAGCACCGTCACACCTGACTTCGTGTTGCCGGTCGATGCCGTCGCCCGGGAGTCGCTGCGCTGGTTGGAAAAGCCAGCCTACAACCGCGTGTTCGTTTCCGGGCAGGACGTCGGCGTCCTCGGGCAGGTGACCCGAGCCGGGACTGCCGGAGAAGTGCTGGCACCCATGGTCGTCGATCCGCTGATCACCGAAGCGGCGGCTGCGCGTCAGCGTGGCATCGCAGTGCTTGCCGACACAGGTCACCAGCTTGAGGTAAGCCTGCGGCTGCCGGTGCTCGCCGAGACCGGGATCATCGAGCCCGGCGCGTTCGTGGAGTACCAGGACGGCAGCGTCACGCGATTGGGCATCGTCCGCGCGACGAAGGTGGAGGCCGGGATGCCCGAGGTCTGGCAGACGCTGGGAGTGCAGGCCTATGCATAACCTCTACGAGCAGTTTCGCCAACTGATCCCCGACCCGCCGCTGCAGGCGGGCACCGTGATCGACGTCGGCTCTGGCGTGGTCACGGTCGCATTGCCCGGTGGCGGCCGAATCAAGGCGAGGGGCTCTGCGGCCCTTGGCCAGAAGGTGTTCGTGCGCGACGACGCCATCGAAGGCATCGCGCCCAGCCTGACGCTGGAAATCATCGAGATCTGAAACCCAACTGATTCAACCCTGAGACCCGCCCTGATGCTCGCGCATCGGGCGGGTTTCGCATTTCTGGAGCACGCAAATGAACGCACCGACTGTGACAGGGGGCATGGTGACCATGCCCAAGGACGAATTCGAAGAACTGCTGGAGCGCGTCGCCGAACGCGGCGCTCGCCACGCGCTGGCTGACGTGGGCCTCGATGGCGAAGACGCGGCCAGCGACATCCGCGAGCTGCGGGGCCTGCTGGAGGCGTGGCGACACGGCCAGGCGCACCGCGTGGCAGACGGTGGTCAAGGTGATCACCACCGGCTTCCTGCTGGCGCTGGTCGCAGGCGCAATCATCAAGCTCAAGGTGTTCGGAGGTGGCCAATGATCGAGACCCTGCTCGGTGGCCTCCTGGGCGGGGCCTTCCGTCTCGCGCCCGAATTGCTCAAATGGCTCGACCGCCAAGGCGAGCGTGGCCACGAACTGGCGATGCAAGACAAGGCGCTGGAGTTCGAAAAGCTGCGTGGCGCGCAGCGCATGGCCGAAATCGGCGCGAGCGCCGATGCGGCGTGGAACGTCGGAGCCATCGATGCGCTGCGCGACGCCGTCCGCACCCAGGGTGAGAAGACCGGCGTGCGCTGGGCCGACGCGCTCTCAACCAGCGTGCGTCCAGTGATCACCTACTGGTTCATGGCTCTGTACTGCGCTGCCAAGACGGCGGCATTTGTGGCTGGCGTGACCGCTGGTGCTGGCTGGGGCACGGCCATCCTGCACGCCTGGACGGAAGCCGATCAGGCGCTGTGGGCCGGGGTGCTGAACTTCTGGTTCCTCGGGCGCGTGTTCGACCGGGTGCGGTCGTGATCGAGGTGCCGAAAGCGGCCATCGAGCTGGCCAAGCGCTTCGAGGGGTTCCACCGGGTGCCGAGGACCGATCCGGGCCGCGCGCATCCGTACATCTGCCCATGCGACGGCGGGTCAATCAGAGGGATTGGACTGCCGCTGCCACGGAACTGCGCCGATGGGTCTATGGTGGCGGCAAGGTACTGCCAGGCCTCGTCACCAGGCGCGATGCGGAGTTGAGATTGCTTGAGGGCTAATCTTCAAAGTATCGGGTGAATACCTTGTATGCGGAGAAGTCAAACTTTGGATCGAATGCGAGCACGTGATCTCGAAGCTCTTTGTGATCATCACCTGCACGGCCTCGGCCCCAGGTCTGATCGTTGCCTTGAATTCCTTCAATGAGGTCAACGCAATCGTCGAGCTCGTACCTTTCCAACAAAGGCTTGACCACCTCTGTGAAGCGCCGATCCGCACCGTTGTAGCTCCCGCTGGCAACGTAGTACTTGTTCGCAAGGCGAATTACCATCTTGGCCCATTCCGGCGAATCCGATATTTCCTCAATGGCGTCCCATGTCACGCGTTCGATTTGAGGGTAGTCCTTCCCTGAAATCCAATCACGAAGTCTTGTCGCGTGCTCCTGCAGGTTCGCGGCGGTGAACCACGCCAGACAACGAGCCGAAGCATCACTCTCGGCAGCGTGCTGAATTTCCGCCTTGGCGTGATCCGCGAGCAGTGCGTAAATCTGCGGCTCGCGAGCCAGGAAATGAATCAAGCAAATGACCGGAGCACCACCGGTTGCTATCGTGCTGAAGTAGTCCTTGTCTGCCTCGATCTGCGTCCTGAACTGGCCGGGATTTCTCCCGAACAGCAATCGCAAAGCGCTGTAGTTGATCGCTCGGTTCTTCTCGCACGGCTCGTCGGTCAGCCGAAACGCAAACTTCCAGAGGGCCTTGAAGACTGCCTTCTCCACTTCGGGATTGAACCGGTTGTAGTACTTGCTCTCCAGGTACGCCTTCAACCTCTTGTCATCAATCAGAATGCCTGATGCCTGTTCGAGATCGCCGACGAGCTCGTTGACGATCTGCTTGGACAAGATCGGGGCTTTGGTCAGCACCCCATCGAGCGTGTTTCGGATCAGGGCGCGTGCGGTCTCGCGGTTCGGTCGATGCAGTTGGAAGTTCGCGTTGACCACCGGGTGAGCGGCGAGATGACGCTGACGCTGCAGATGCAGCAGGTTTTCCCGCTCGGCGATGTCAAGAAGCTGCGTCTGCTCGGCGACCGACTCGACGAGCTTCGTCTCCCAAATCGGAGATCGTTCGTTGTCCTGCTGCAGCTTACCGATGTCTGCAAGGATTTCCTTGGCCTTGGCGTCACCGTATAGATCGACGAGGTTCTGCAACTTGAAGAGCAGGTCGCAGACCGCTACCGACCAAAGCATCACCACAGATGACCGGTAGTTACCTGCCGAGTAGCAGCTCAGTACCTCGGAGAAATATTCCTTGGTTCGTGCATCGAAAATCTGCGTCGCGCGCTGCTCAATTGAGTATTCGTCCAGCATTCACGCCCCCTGACCAACGATCTCAACATAACCGATCAACTCGGCCGAGTAGCTGCCATCGCCATTCGCCGCGCCCTTGTGCTTGAGCTCGCGCTGCAGCGTAGGTTCTACGGCGCGTGAAAACATTTCGAGCCGCTGATCCGGCGTGAATCTCGGCGTGGTTATCGGCGACTGCAGGTAGCGTTCACATTGCCGCTCCACCGCAGGCACCCGTGCGCCGTCTTGCTTGACCGCAATTGGCTGAACGACCACGCGGCGCTCTCCGTTCTTGCCGGAGGTCTCGACCATCCAAAACGACAGCAGTACTGGGTCGTCGACGTCGGCCGCAACAGCAATTCCAAGATCTTCCGGCGGCACGATGCGCCAGCGGCCAAGCTCTTCCTGCACCAGTGGGTGATCCAGCCCCATCAGCTCCACGTTGTCGTTACTCGTGGCCGTCTCTCGGTTCAATGTGAACCGGGCCTTGCGCGCACCGTCGACGGTCACAAGGTCATAGGTCTCGTCGTCCACCTTGACGAGTCGCTGCTGTCGATCTGTCACTGCTGCCGACATGAACCGCACCAAGCGATCCAGACTGGAGGACACATCAGAGAAGGGTTTGTAGTCGTCGAGACTGAAGCCTTCGAGGTCTTGGAACAGGTCAAACACGACCTGCCGCGCTTCGCGCGAATTCGACAGGGCAGCTTCCAGCTCCACCTTTGTCCGCTTGAGCTCGGGGTCTGACAGCGCCTCTTGGTACAGGCGGTCGTAGTTAAGCCGCTCGGAGAGTTGGCCAAGAATCTGTGCACGCAGGTCTTCGGCAACGTTGCCTTGGTCATCGACCTTGCCGACCGTCTTGGCGATCTCGACCAGCTTCTCGTCCAGCATCAGGAAGATGCGGCCTTCGATGGTGTCTGACAGAACAAGGTTGTAGACCTGTGCCGTGTGGTTCTGTCCGTAGCGGTGGATGCGGCCGATGCGCTGCTCCACGTCCATCGGGTTCCACGGCAAGTCGAAGTTGAACAGGATGCGCGCGAACTGCAGGTTGATGCCTTCACGGCCAGCCGCCGTACAAACCAGCACGCGCGGGCCATCCTTCTGCCGGAAGCGGCGCTCGGCTGCAACCTTGGCACCGTGATCACCACCACGCAGCACGGCCACGCCCTGGCCAGGGAAGGTCTGGTCGATCTCCCTCGCAATCAAGTCCACCGTGCCGAGGTAGGTGGCAAACACGACGATCTTTTCGTTCGGGTTCTGCCGCCACAAGATGCCGAGGCCGTCGAGCAGCTTCTGCGCCTTGGTCTCCCGCTGCTGCGGGAAGACCTTGAGCAGATCGCCAATGCGCAGCCGTTCTTCGGGCAGATGCAGCTCCACGACAGCCGATGCGGCTTCTTCAGCGTGGGCGGCTCCATATTCGCTGCCATAAGGGTCGGAGGCCAGTTCCAGCGCTTCCTCGTCCAGCTTCTTGACCAGTCGATACTTGAGATCGGCCAGCACACGGTCCACCTCACTGCGCCCGATGCTGTCGCGTGCGAGGTTGAACTCCTCGTGAATCAGCTCTCGGGCCTCCTCGGTCAGCCGTTCGCGGCCCTCGATGTCCAGGTCTTTATCCCGCAGGAATGCCTCGTGCAGCGTCAACATCAGCAGACGGCGCTTCATCGTTCGCCGCACAGCGGCGAAGCTCGACGCAGCAATCTTCTGGAAGATGGCCATCAAGAAGCCGAGGGCTCGCCCCTGTCCGCCCTGGCGGCGCGCAAGGTCGAAGCCATCCTCCAGGTACTCGCGCAGCTTCTCGTAGAAGAGGCGCTCTTCCTGATTCATCAGGAAAGACTCGGTATGCACCCAGCGCCGTGCAAACAGCGGTGAACCATCCGGCTGACAGGCGTCTGCCTTCGTGCGACGGAACATCACCGTGTTCAGTCGGTGCCGGTGTTCCAGCATTTCCTCGGGGCTGCCGAATAGCGTCGGGTTTAGTAGTTGCGCCAGCATCCAGAACTGGAAGTGATTGCCCTGGTGCGGCGTCGCCGAGAGCAGCATCAGGTCGCGCGAATGGTCTTTGAGCGCCTCGGCCAGCTTGTAGTTCTCGGTCTTCCTGACCTTGCCGCCGTTGCGGTATGCGGTGAGGTGATGCGCTTCGTCGAACACCACCAGATCCCAACGCGGCGCATCCAGCAGGCGCTTGATGCGCGCCGGGCGCTTCAGGGTGTCGATGCTGGCGATCAGCCGGTCGTGCTTGGCGAAGGCATTGGTCTTGCGGTCGGTGACGTCGCCCTCGGAGCCGAAGACCTCGAAGTCCAGGTGGAAGACCTCGTTCAGCTCGCGGTGCCAGTTGTTGACCAGGCCGGCCGGGACGACCATCAGCGCCCGGCGTAGCTCGCCGCGCCCGTGGAGCTCGCGCAGGATGAGCGCGGTCTCGATGGTCTTGCCGAGCCCGACCTCGTCGGCGATGAGGTAGCGCCGGGGCGATGCGGTGGCGATGCGGTGCGTCAGAACCACCTGATGGGGGAGCAGGTCGATCTTGGCTGACGTCAGCGCCGACGCGCTCTCCATCACCGGCAGTGCGTGCGCCTCGTAGGAGAGCCACGCCTTGCGTGCTCGGTCGGCGTTGCCATCGACCGCACGCAAGATGCGTTCGGTGCGAGAGAGTTGGCGGCGAACCGAGCCAACCGGCACACGGCGCTCACCAACGCCGAAGAACGCGCGCAGGTAGCCGTCGCGCGCCGGATCAAGAACTACGCCTTGGCCGAATTCGTGATGGGTGATCCGTTCGCCGGGCTGGAGCTGAGTCTCTACTTCCACGCGCCGACCTCAGGTGATCCGCAAATGGAACAGGCCAGCAGGCTTGCTGCCTTCGCGGAGCAGGATCTCCTGCGGATATTCGTTGGCCTCGCCCCACAGAATGCGGCCGAACGCGAGCAGGCGGTCGCTATGCGGTGCAGCGCAGCGCCACTCAACCGAGTCGGTGGCGGGATGAAACTTGATCCGTCCGAGACCTGATGGCAGCCAAAAGATCAAGGACGCTTCACCCTCGTAGTAGGACTGAAACGACAGGATCGCATCCTTGACCCCATCGCCGAGCCACGTCTCGGCGTCCTCGGGCGTCAGCAGATCCAGGCCGCCTTCCAGCCCGGCAACGACGAGTGTGTTGTTGCGATTGCTCGGCAGGTCGTCGGGCCAATGGCCCGCCGCCTGCAAGAACTGGCGCAGGCTCCAGACCTCGCTGGCCGCGCATACCTGATTGCGGGCCTCTTCGTCCCAAACCCAGCTGGTGCCGCGACGCTGCCACACTGTATCGAGCAGTTGCTTCACAGCTCGTACTCCTCAAACAGCGTGCCCTGCGTCGGCTTGACCGCCTGAGTCGCCGCCCAGCCGTTGTAGATCGAGACCGCACGCGAGGCCGCATTGCGACTAACCTGATCGGGGCCGTACTTGTGCAGCCATTCCAGCAAAGGCTTGAGCGCAACGTGGGGCTTGAAGTTTTCGTTCTTCAGCGTGTCGGAGGCGTTGATACCGCTGCCATCGAAGCACGCCCCGATCAGCACCAGCGCCTGATCCAAGTCCGACGTCAGTCGGCGCTTGTGCTTGCCAGACCAGTCACGCGCGAAGTCCAAAGGATTGACTCGCGTAAAGACCTTGCTCTTCTCCGAGCACCAGCCTCGCTGTTCAAACTCGTCGGGCGTGGTGATCGAGCCCTTTAAGAATTTCTGCAGCTGGTCACGCTTCATTTCGGTGGCATTCCCGAAAGTGCGCAGAAATTGACGGGTCATCGGCTCGGCATTGACCGGCGGCGGTTCTTTGCCCTTGTCCGCGTCCTCGTCGATGAGCTGGTTGATACCGACCAACGCTTCTTTGACGGAGATTGCGCGCCCCTCGTCCACGAAGACCTTGCCGTAGTGGCGCGAGAAGTATTCCAGCGCCTTGCCGCGCCGGATGACCTGAATGTCCGCTGCAGGCAGGCCTTCCTTGGCGTGGTTCTCCAGCATTCCTTGCAATTGCCGCACGTCGGCCATGACTTCACGACGCATCCGGCCCCAGCTGACGGGCTTGGGTTCCTCGGTGCGCTTGCGGCAAACGTGGATGATGTCGTACTCGATGGTCTTGGAGCCGAATTCGCCTTCGCCCTTGGTCTCGTCGGAGCGAATCGGGTACGTCGCCTCGAGGTAGTACCCCGCATCGAATAGTGACTCCAGCACCGCGACCCACGGCTCGTCCTCGCTGTGGTGGAAGGTGAACGCGAGGATGCCGCCCGGTTTCAGGAGCCGATGCGCCTCGCGCCAGCACTGGGTGAGCAGTCGCTGGTAGAAGCCATCCGGATCTTCCGGCTCTCGGGCGCGGTTGGCCACGGCCTCTAGCGACTTTGGGGTGTACTCCGAGCTGAAAATCGCTGGGTACTTATCCTTGAGCACCAGCCGCAGCCAGACGTAGAAGAAGTCAGCCAGCTCCGAGTAGTGCAGCAGGCCACCGAAGGGCGGATCGGTGATGACCAAGTCGAGGCTGCCGGTTTCAAGCTGCGCCAGATCGGTGGACGAGCCCTGATGCACGGCTACATCCAGCACTGGGTCACCGGGGAAAACCTTTTCACTCTTGCCGCTCAATTGCTCCGCCAACACTGGATCGCGGCGTGTCAACGCTTCGATGCTCACCGCTTCCCACGGCTTAATCGCCCAATCGCGGCCTTCAACGATGCCCTCGGAGCTGGATGCCCAGTTGCCACGGCCCAGCGCTGGGAAAACGCAGTTCTCCACCACTGTTGATTTCGGGTGATAGTTGTTGTTCGCAAACTGGGGTTCGAGCTTGTCGCCTTGAACATTCCATAAAGTGAACAGGCTTTGATTGCGCAAATATTGTTGGAAAGCTCCCAGCACGAACTCGCGCACCTGCCAGTCGTAGTTCCCGATGCTGACAATTGCCTTTAACAGTTGCGTGTGCACCAGCAACTGGCGGGGGTTGAACATCGTCCACCAATGCGTGAAGCCGTGCCCCTCACGGATGTCGCCATTTGCCATTCCGGTCATAAAGCCGTAGGGCACCGCTGAACGCGGCCAGTAGTCCTTGAGATCGCCATCCTTGCGTTCTTCCCATTCCGAGAAGGCTGCGTCATGTTGCTTGGCGTGCGACGAATCGAAGGCCGCAAAGAAACGCCCGTTGTAGGGCTTTCCGGCCTCATCTCGCTTGGGCGCGTAGCCCTGCACCGCGTAGGCCGCCATCGGCCCGGTCTTGCCCGTCGCCTTGATGGTGGTCAATACATCCTGCACCGTGCCGCAGGCCGCGCAGGCATAGTTTGAGCGCTTAGGAACCGTTCCGACCTGAGGCTTAAAGGTGACCTTCGTTTCTGGGCACGTGACTTCTTCCGGCAGTACCCCACGCACCTCCAGGAGCCGAATCCTCGATGCGCGCTCACGGTCCCACCGTGTGGTCGCGGCCACATCGTCCTGCGCCGAACCTCCGTAGGGCAGGCTATTCGCATCCTGTTTAGGCGAACCGGCCAGCCATTGCGGATGCACCAGCAGGCTCAATTCGACCTTCTTGTTCTTTCCCTTGCCAAGGTTGATCATCGCTGTATGGCCGCAATGCGGGCAGATCACGCCCTTCTTGCGGTCGAGCACGGAGAACGGATGCTCGGAAGGTGCTACATACAGTGGCGAATCCGACGCCATGCGCGCTGCGTCTTCCTCAATGTGGAATTCACCATCGCATTTACTGCAGCGGTGCTCCCAGTGCTTGACGCTGATGGTTTTGACCGCCATCACCGGGCTGGTCATGATCGGTGTACGGTGGCCGCAGCCCGTCACCTGACAAGGGCCGTGCTTGGCCCAGAAGGTGTAGATGACCTCCGGACCTTCGTAGCGGTAGTCTTTGCGCTCCTCGCGCGGAATAGACAGCGGGTCGAAATCGGCGGGCATCACCTTCTTGGTCGGTAGGTGCGTCCACGACCCTTTCTCACCTTCCGGGCCGTCGCAGTAGTAGTACGGCATGATCTGCGGCTTGACCTCGGCCTCGATGTCGGCCAGCAGCTTCTTCACCTGCTCCAGATCGACGTTGGCCAGCTCCTGCTTGACCACGAACCACGCGACTGGATTCAGGTCGTTGCCGACCATCTGCATTCCGAGGCGTGAGCCTTCCACCAGCGTGGTGCCGCCGCCCATGAAGATGTCGGCCACCTTCAGGTGCTTGAACGCGCCTTTCTTCTGGTGGTTGGCGTAGTAGTTGTCCCACACCAGCTTGGCCGCGTGCGATTTGTCCTCGGGAGCCTTGGTGGCCGCCGCGATCAGCATCGAACGAAACACGCTGGAGCGACGCCGCGCCCACCACTTCGACATCTGGTAGATCGGCTTGCCCGCGTTGCCTTCGATGATCGCCACCTGATTGACCGGCAGGATCGGGAAGTCGACCTCCAGGCAAGTCTTGGGGCGGTTCGGGTCGTTGAAGTCGACGGTTTCCATTGCGACCGTCTTGCCTGCGCCGACGGCCTTGGCGACTTCTTGCGCCGTCTGTTCTTTTTTGGTTGCCATGCAGAGCGTTCCTTATTTCGTGAGCTCGACGAAGGGCGACAGCACCTCGAGCAATGAGAGGCCGCCGTGCGTCAACGTCGGGTAGCCGCCTTGGCTCTTCCACTTCCAGCGGCCGACGGCCAGGAGGTGAGCGCCGTGCGGGCTGTTGATCTGCAGTGCCACGGGTGGCACGAAGGGGCCGGTCTCACCGGTGCCCTTGGCGCTGCGCCCGCTGGCGAAGGTTTTCTTGAGGAACTGGCCGACCTCGCCATCCGCATCAGGGAAGTAGCCTGTGGCGGCGTAGCCGTGGTCGGATGTGATGACCAGACGCCTCCCGGTCGCCAAGCGCTCGACGAAAGCCCAGAAGTCATCGCTGCTGAGTTGATCGGCTGCGTCGCGGGTCAACGTGTCGAGGCCCTGGCCCGCGCCTGATCCGTCGTGAACCTTGCTGTCGGGCCAGTGGTGCCAGAACACCCAGTTCGGCGAGCCGTTGATCAGGCTCTCGCAATCCTTCCACGGCATATCGACACACTCGGTGTGCGTCGGTTGCAGCTTGTGGGCAAGACCGCCGCCATTGTTCTGCAGCTGGCTGCGGCTGCCGAAGCCCAACGCCTGCGCGAATTGGTTGGTTTCACCCGGCAGTTCTGATGCATTGGCGGATACCTCATGCAGCGTGAAGCCGCGCTCCTTTGCACCTTGCAGCAGCCAAGGCAGTTCACGCAATGAAAGGCCATCGAGCACCAGCACCGCCTTGGCGCTGTAGGGCTCTGTCCACCAGCGAGCCAGTCGATCCGAGGTGCGCTCGACGGTTTCGCCGAAGGTTTGCCACAAGTCCCAGCCAGTGGAGGACAGGAAGTGGTCAAGAGTGCCGATTTCGCGGTCGCGCTTGATGACCTCGCTGGGCGCGTTGCCTGCAGCCAGCGGCTTGGACGCGATCTCGACGGCGTTGTTGATGATGACGCGCCACGCGTCCTCGGCAGAGCCTTTGGTCAGGCTGTTCAATACCCCGACGTCGAGTGCCATCACTTGTCCTCTTTCTCAAGGCTGAGCTCGAAGGTCATGCCGTCAGGTAGCTTCTTGAGCAGTTCCTTGAGTTGCGCCCCGGTCGCTGCTGACACCTTGATCGAGACTTCGGCGACTGGGGTGGCCGGGCCAATGCCCCAACCTTCAAGCTTGCCGATCAGATTCAACGGGGAGGTCGCAGGATTGCTCAGCGGAATGCGGGTCTTGCCGCCAGTGCTTGAGCCACCGCCGAAGATTCCGCCACCCGGGGGCGGCGTGCCACCTCCCGGTGTCGTTTCGCCGCCCGGTGGGGGCGGCGGTGGCGTCGTGCCGCCACCCCACAGGCCACCGCCTTCGCCGCCGCCAGTTGGCGGCTGAGGCGCGGGGGGCGTTGTGCCACCCGTGGTCGGTACCGCCGAGGGTTCCATCAGGAACACTTCATCGAGCTGGCGGCCGGTGTACGACAGCTTGGGGCGCAAGCGCTTCCAAGCCGAATCTTCATCCTCGCCGGGCTGGGTCTGCAAGTACTCAAGGCCGCGCAAATTGATGGCGATCTTGCCCCGCGCGCACAGGCGCAGGATGCGTTCCTTCATTGCAGTTTCGCCAAGCCAAGGGATGCAGTCTTGGCCAGCAGGACGAGGCTCTTGCAGCTCGCGCAGCAGCTTGCCAACGGCCGAGTTGTCTGCCGCAGCTTCCAGCACGAGGTCTTCAAAGTCCTCGGGCACGAACAGGTCGTTGATCAGCGCCTCCTCGATGCCCTCGGGAATCTGAGCCCCTTGCTTTTTCAGGCTCTCGACGCTGAATACGCACTGGTTCGGATCGGCGAAATTCCAGCGATGCAGCACCGCAAAACGGTCGAAGCGCTTTTTCAGGATGTCGCGCAGCGCACCCTGGTATTCGGTGTGCAGCTTCTTGTACTCGGGGTTCTGGCCGCTCCATTCCTGCGCCTTCATCTCGGCACGCGCGAGGATCAGCAGGTCGCGATCCTGGAAGGCATTGGTGGAGCCGGATCGCGGCAGCAGGAAGCGGATGGTGTTGCGGCGCTTCTGCAGGTGATCTTTGATCCAGCGGCCAAGGCGCTGGTCGATGTTGTCCGGTTCCTCCGGCAGCACCAGAACAGGAAGGCGGTCGTCCCAGCGCTCCGGTTGCTCGGCTTCATCCAGACTGACCCAAGGATCGGTCTGCCAAGCCTTCGGTAGCGCGATCACACGGAAGGTCTTGGCGACCTCGTCGGTGCCACCGATCACGTAGCGAACCTGCTTGGCAAGCTGGGCTTGGTCGGAGCCGTCGGTGAACAGCTTGTCGTTGCGAGCACAAGCCATCAGCTTGGCGCGAGGGTTCTCTTCCTCCTTGAAGACGAGCCGAGGGCCGTCTTGGTGGATGTTGAAACTGTTCTCGACGATGGTCGCCAGCTCCACCTGGAACGCGTTGTCGTCGACGGCCTTGTTGCGCGTGATGTCGACCTGCAGCGTTGCCGGTTCGGCACCAGCCAAGTTGCCGACAGCAATGGATCGCAGCCACAAAGCGCCCACGATTTCCTGGAGGTGCGGGGCAAGGTTGGCGTGGTCGGACACCGCCTCGGTGACCGAAATGATGTTCTGCTGGGCCTTGGCGCGCAGCGTGCGGTGGTGCTCGTTGGAGACGGAGTCGAGCAGCGCGCCGATACCCGAAGCATCGTCATCAAGACGGAAGTCCGCAGCCGTTAGCACCGGGGCCGTTTCACCACGACTCTTGTAGAGGTTGGCGAGGATGCGAATCATGTCGCGCGTTTCCTGCGCGTCGGTGGCAATGAGTACCTGTTCTTCAAGCAGGCGCAGAAGATGCGGGGCAAACGGCCAGGAGACCAGGAACTCCTTGCGCTTGCGGTCGTGCTCAGCGGTGGGCACCTCCATCAACCGCAAGCTCTCGGTCACGTGAGATTCAATGAGCGAAGCGATCTGGGGCTTGGTGATCTGCAGCCGGTTGGTGAACAGACGATGCAGCAGCATCCGGCGGCGATCCTGCTGTACCCGCTCGGGATTGCCGCCCGCCATGAAGTCGATGGCGACCGGATTGACGCGATGCACTTGTTGATAGGCGTCGCTGCCACCATTGCGAACCGAAATCACGAGCACCAGCAATTCCGGATGCTCCTTGGCGATCTCGGACAGGATCTGGATGAAGTTGAACGCCCAGTTCTTCCAGGGGTATTGCTTGGTGTTTGTTAGGGCGTCGTACCACGTCTGAAATTCGTCCAGCAGCAGCATCGTCGGCGTGTGCTGCAACATCTCAAGGATCAGCTGATCGGATGGGATGTCAGTCTTGGCTGCGCCCATGCCTTCCCACTTTCCCTTGATGTAAGCGCCGTGGGGGTGGCGCTCGAACAGCAAGTCCCAAAGAAACTTGTAGCGCTGCCGGTGCAGGCTCTCGCCGATCACCGTCATTCCGCTGCGCAGCCCGATCTTGCTGATCTGCGGATCGCCCAAGGTGGTGGCCCAGGAGTTCAGCCACGCACCCGTCGAGGTCGCATCGTTGACTGCGTGGTACAGCGCAGCCATCAAGTGAGACTTACCGAGGCCCCGCTCGCCGATCACCACGACCGGACGCCCTTGGTTCGGGCCGACCGCCTCGATCCCTTTCAGCAGATCGTGGGTCGGATATGTGATCTCCAAGAACTCCTGGGCTGCGATCTGAGTCGCGCCGGTGTTGGTGTCGTTGGAGAGCTCAATGGCTGTCCCTTTGAGGCGTTTGCCCCGAAATTCTTCTCGTAGAGTCAGTCCAAGCATTACTTTCGCTCCCCATTGTTCGGTTGGCCAGTGGCGTCGCCATCTTGTTCACGGCTGGTTTCGAGCCCCTCCATCGACTGCTGCTTGATCCAGCTATCGATGTCTGCCCGTGAGAACCGCCAGCTCCCACCTACCTTGAAGGCAGGGATCTGCTTGGCGGCTGCCAACCTGTAGATCGTCCGCTCCGTGACCTTCAGGTAGTCGGCGACCTGCTTGATGGTGAGGATCTCGCCCTCGCTGGTACTTTTAGACATGGTGATGGCCAATTTAGGGCAAACCACGACAGGATAGTGCAAAATTTTCAACCTAGCAACGACAGGTTGCTGAT
>JADJSA010000007.1 GCA_016711925.1 Candidatus Methylophosphatis haderslevensis | reverse complement strand
TCGCAACCTCAGTTCACACATCGATTTTTCGCGTACGGGCTATCACCCACTACGGCCGCACTTTCCCAGGGCGTTCCACTAATCGACATGCTAAAAGTCGCAAGGCTCTTCCCGGTTCGCTCGCCACTACTTCGGAATCTCGGTTGATTTCTTTTCCTCGAGCTACTTGGATGTTTCCAGTTCGCTCGGTTTCGCCTCCACATCCCCTGTGGTTTCAGGACGGGTACCCTCAAAGAGGTGGGGTTTCCCCCATTCGGACATCCGCGGATCAAAGCTTGTTTGAGAAAACCCGCGGCTTCTACGCACGCCATAACGTCCTTCATCGCCTGTGATCGCCAAGGCATCCACCATGCACTTAGTCGCTTGACCCTATAACCTTGTCCCTTCCCTCGGCGGACAAGACGGCCCGTTACAGACAACACGACCACTTCGCGCTTGGTGCCGCCCCCACCGCTGGTTCGCAAAAGTAAAGACTTGACAGATACGATCACAACCCATGCCATCGCTTCGTTCAAGCCGAAAGGCTTGCCCCGGCCTCGACCGAAGTCGATACACCTTACTTCTTCCGAAATTTTAAAGAACAGACACCCCGTAAGGGGTGAGGTAAGGAGTCAGGGTCAAAGCCTCGTGGCTTCACCTCACTGCTCACGCCTGACCTCACGAATTTGGTGGAGGCAGACGGGATCGGACCGACGACCCCCTGCCTCCAAAGCAGTGTGCTCTCCAGCGAGCTATGCCCCGTGTCACCAAGCCCGACATCAATTCGGTCCGGGTTCGCTTGACGTGGTGGGTCTGGTTGGGTTCGAACAAACGACCCCCGCCTTATCAAGACGGTGCTCTAACCAGCTGAGCGAAAGACCCGCTGTCTGTGACCATGCGCAGCAACCGATAGGCTGTGGGTACTGCAATGGATCAAGATCCCGGTAGAAGGAGGTGATCCAGCCCACCTTCCCGGACATGCCGCTACCTTGTACGACTTCCCCTTCAGTCAGCGAATCTCACTGCATGGCGCCCCTTGCGGTTAAGCTACCTCTTCTGGTGAAACCCACTCCCGCTGGTGTGACGGGCGGCGCGAACAAGACCCGGGAACGTATTCAAAGCGACGCCGATCCGCGATTACTAGCGATTCCGACTTCACGCAGTCGAGTTGCAGACTGCGATCCGGACTACGATCGGCTTTGTGAGATTCGCTCCGCCTCGCGGCTTAGCAACCTCTGTACCGACCATTGTATGACGTGTGAAGCCCTACCCATAAGGGCCATGAGGACTTGACGTCATCCCCACCTTCCTCCGGTTTGTCACCGGCAGTCTCGTTAAAGTGCCCAACCAGTTGATGGCAATTAACGACAAGGGTTGCGCTCGTTGCGGGACTTAACCCAACATCTCACGACACGAGCTGACGACAGCCATGCAGCACCTGTGTCCAGGCTCCTTTCGGGCACCTCCACCCTCTCAGCAGAGTTCCTGGCATGTCAAGGGTAGGTAAGGTTTTTCGCGTTGCATCGAATTAATCCACATCATCCACCGCTTGTGCGGGTCCCCGTCAATTCCTTTGAGTTTTAATCTTGCGACCGTACTCCCCAGGCGGCCAACTTCACGCGTTAGCTTCGTTACTAAGGAAGTCTCCTTCCCAACAACTAGTTGGCATCGTTTAGGGCGTGGACTACCAGGGTATCTAATCCTGTTTGCTCCCCACGCTTTCGTGCATGAGCGTCAGTGTCGACCCAGGGGGCTGCCTTCGCCATCGGTGTTCCTCCACATCTCTACGCATTTCACTGCTACACGTGGGAATTCCACCCCCTCTGCCGCACTCGAGCACCGCAGTCACAAGCGCCATTCCCAGGTTAAGCCCTGGGGATTTCACACCTGTCTTACAGCGCCGCCTGCGCACGCTTTACGCCCAGTAATTCCGATTAACGCTCGCACCCTACGTATTACCGCGGCTGCTGGCACGTAGTTAGCCGGTGCTTCTTCTTACGGTACCGTCATCCAGCAGGATTATTCCCCGCCGATTTCTTTCCGTCCGAAAGAGCTTTACAACCCGAAGGCCTTCTTCACTCACGCGGCATTGCTGGATCAGGCTTGCGCCCATTGTCCAAAATTTCCCACTGCTGCCTCCGTAGGAGTCTGGGCCGTGTCTCAGTCCCAGTGTGGCTGATCATCCTCTCAGACCAGCTACGGATCGTCGCCCTGGTAAGCCTTTACCTCACTAACTAGCTAATCCGACATCGGCCGCTCTATTGCGCGAGGCCCTAAATACAGCAATCTGCAACATTACTTCGCTAATGTTTCAATTCGCTCTATTTAGGGTCCCCGTCACTTCGGGGCGTATGGTATTAGCTACGCTTTCGCGTAGTTATCCCCCAACAGGGTACGTTCCGATGTGTTACTACCTGTTCGCCACTCGCCACCCACAGGGTTACCCCTGCTGTGCTGCCGTTCGACTTGCATGTGTAAAGCATGCCGCCAGCGTTCAATCTGAGCCAGGATCAAACTCTTAAGTTTTAATCCTTACTCTCATCACGGAATCGACTTCACCCAATCTGCTCTTGCAAACAGATCAAGCTCAATCTTCATTTCGTGTGAGCACTGCCATGTCTTGCGATTCGGTCCAACTCTGCCAGCCTCGCGGCCCAATACCCGGCTCACACCAGATACCCGCGCACCCGCCCCGATTAGAGCTCAAGCACACGACTAATCAAACCCGCTCAACCCCTCACAGCACCCACACCTATCGGCTGTTCAGTTGTTAAAGATCACCTTCCGCATCAAGTTGCGGCCCTGCGATCAGCAGAGAAGCGGAATTGTAGGAGGTTTTGTGAAACCTGTAAAGCCCAAGCCCAACTGGACGAACCCGATTCAGGGCGGCTTGCACCACAGCAGTCGCGGGGCCTGCGACCGACGGCCGAAGATCAGCGCGTTCTGTCCAAAGCGGCGCGCGATCCGGCTTGCCTCTAAGATGGCCATTCCCGGGACGAAAACGCTCGGTTCGGACGGCCACGAACCGCCAGCCGGCACGGCAAGCGCGGGAAACCAGTCCCTGCCCTGCGCGGCCAGGAGCGTGACCAACGCGCGGTGGCGAAGCCGATTTACCCGGCCGGACAGCAAGCGCGCGCTGGGATTGCACGCACCGATGAACGCCCAGCAGTGCCAACGGTTCTCGGCCAGCCAGCGGTCCAGCGCGACCGCGCTCCGCCCCACCGACACCTTGAAGTCGCGCCCGTCCGCGCTAATCACGTAGGTCGTCCGGAGATAGGCCGTCTGCAAGACCCTGCGCCGATCGCACGCCGAACTGCCCATTTGAGCCACGAAATTTAACTAAAGTTATATGATACGCAGCGTCGGCAGAAATGCCTGCCACCGGTCATGAAAGCCTGTCTGGTTGACAGCCCTGGACGGTAGCGCACCCGCACAGAATTCGGAACTTTGATGTCCGC
Source organism: Candidatus Methylophosphatis haderslevensis (assembly GCA_016711925.1). GTDB lineage: Bacteria > Pseudomonadota > Gammaproteobacteria > Burkholderiales > Rhodocyclaceae > Methylophosphatis > Methylophosphatis haderslevensis. The sequence goes on along the minus strand of JADJSA010000007.1, from coordinate 224,937 downwards.
CACCGCCAAACGCATCCTCATTGTTGACGACGATGTCGTCGAGAGGTTCGTGCTGCGCGGCGCATTCGAGGCCCGCGGTTATGGGGTCGACGAGTGCGGCAACGCCGAAGACGCGCTCGATATCTGCAAGTCCGATCGCCCGTCCCTGGTGGTGGCCGATCTCAACCTTCCCGGGGCGAGCGGCCACGATCTGACGCGCAGCCTGCGGGCGCGCTTTCCGACCTCCGACGTGCCGATCGTGATCATCACCGGGGCGCGCTGCGCCGATGGCTGGGACCGCGCGATCGAAGCGGGCGCCCAGGCCATGGTATTGAAGACCAGCGACCTGACGCCGGTTATCCAGACCGTGGATCGACTGCTGGGCGAAGCCGACAGCGGCAACGTGGCGACCATCCGCATGCGCCCGCCGCGGCGCTGATCGCCGCAAGTCGTCATTGGTCGGCCGCGTCGACCGCGCCCTGCGCAACCAGCGCCGCAATCCTTGCAGCGTCGCAACCCAGCCAGTCCCTCAACGCCGAGGCGGTATCTCGCCCGAGCAACGGCGGCGCATTGCGGTATTCGACCGGCGTCGCCGAATAGCGGATCGGGTTAGCGACCAGCGGCACGCTGCCCGCCAGCGGGTGGGGCAATTCGATGCGCAGCCCGCGCGCGACCACCTGCGGATCGGCGAACACGCCGGCCAGATCGTTGATCGGCCCGCACGGCACGCCTGCCTGTTCGAGGGCGACGATCCACTCGCGCGTCGTGCGCATGACGGTGGTCTGGCGCAGCAGCGGGATCAGTTCGGCGCGCCACGCAACCCGCTGGGCATTGCTCGAAAAACGTGCATCCGCTGCCAGTTCCGCCCGGCCCGCGACCTCGCAGAATCTCGCGAACTGGCTGTCGTTGCCGATGGCCAGAATCATGTCGCCGTCGGCGGTCGGAAAATCCTGGTAAGGCACGATGTTCGGGTGCGCATTGCCCATCCGCCTCGGCGACACGCCCGTAGTGAGGTAATTCATCGCCTGGTTGGCCAGGCAGGCCACCTGGACATCGAGCAGGGCCAGATCGATGTGCTGGCCCTGCCCGCTGCGATCGCGATGCGCCAGGGCGCCCAGAATCGCCACCGTCGCATACAAGCCCGTCAGGATGTCGGTCAGCGCCACGCCGACTTTCTGCGGCCCGGCGCCGGGCTCACCATCCCTGCCGCCGGTCACGCTCATCAGTCCGCCGATGCCCTGGATCAGGAAATCGTAACCGGCACGATTGGCATACGGACCATCCTGGCCGAAGCCGGTGATCGAGCAGTAAATGAGGCGTGGATTCACCGCGGCGAGCGCAGCGTAATCCAGCCCGTATTTGGCCAGCCCGCCCACCTTGTAGTTCTCCAGCAGCACATCGGCTTGCTGCGCGAGTTCGCGCACCAGCGCCTGGCCGGCCGGCCTGGTGATGTCGATCGCCACCGAGCGCTTGTTGCGATTGGCGCACAGGTAGTAGGCCGCCTCGCCGGTATCCCGGCCTTCGCCGTCGCGAAGGTTCGGCGGCCCCCAGTGCCGCGTGTCGTCGCCGCTGCCCGGGCGCTCGACCTTGAGCACGTCGGCCCCGAGATCGCCAAGCAACTGGCTCGCCCACGGCCCGGCCAGCACGCGCGAGAGGTCGAGCACACGCAGATGCGAAAGTGCGCCGGCCATCGCGATCAGCAGAAAGCCTGGATGCCGGTCTGCGCGCGGCCGAGTATCAGCGCGTGAATGTCGTGCGTGCCTTCGTACGTGTTCACCACTTCGAGGTTCACCAGGTGGCGCGCGACGCCGAACTCATCCGAGATGCCGTTGCCGCCCATCATGTCGCGCGCCATGCGTGCGATCTCCAGCGCCTTGCCGCACGAGTTGCGCTTCATGATCGACGTGATCTCCACCGCCGCCGTGCCTTCGTCCTTCATCCGCCCCAGGCGCAGACAGCCTTGCAGGCCGAGCGCAATTTCGCTCTGCATGTCGGCGAGCTTTTTCTGCACAAGCTGGTTCGCCGCCAGCGGCCGGCCGAACTGCTTGCGGTCCAGCACATACTGGCGCGCGCGCAGCCAGCAATCCTCGGCCGCGCCGAGCGCACCCCAACTGATGCCGTAGCGCGCCGAATTCAGGCAGGCGAACGGCCCCTTGAGCCCGCGCACTTCCGGAAAGACGTTGTCCTCGGGCACGAACACCTCGTCCATCACGATCTCGCCGGTGATCGAGGCACGCAGCCCGACCTTGCCGTGGATCACCGGCGCGCTCAAGCCCTTCCAGCCCTTCTCCAGCACGAAGCCGCGAATGTGGTCGCGACCGTCTTCCTCCAGCTTGGCCCACACCACGAACACGTCGGCGATCGGGCTGTTGGTGATCCACATCTTGCTGCCGCAAAGGCTGTAGCCGCCCGGCAGCCGCTTCGCCCGCGTAACCATCGATCCGGGGTCGGAGCCGTGGTCCGGCTCGGTGAGGCCGAAGCAGCCGATCCATTCGCCGCTCGCGAGCTTCGGCAGATACTTGCGCCGCTGCGCCTCGGAACCGAACTCGAAGATCGGCAGCATCACCAGCGACGACTGCACGCTCATCATCGAGCGGTAGCCGGAATCGACGCGCTCGACCTCGCGCGCGATCAGCCCGTAACTCACGTAGTTGAGGCCGGCGCCGCCGTACTCTTCCGGAATGGTCGCGCCGAGCAGGCCGAGTTCGCCCATCTCGCGAAAAATCGCGATGTCGGTCGATTCGTGGCGAAACGCCTCCAGCACGCGCGGCGCGAGCCGGCCCTGCGCATACGCCTGCGCGGTGTCGCGCACCATGCGCTCTTCGCTCGAGATCTGCGCCTCCAGCAGCAGCGGATCGCGCCAGTTGAAAGCTGCGTTCAAATTCGTCATTTCGGTACTCCCGGCGGCCACAAGATCGTTCCCCGAGGCAACACATCCGTTTCCGCTTCGCACTGTCCACTCCGCACTGTACACGGCCCATCGCGAACCGAACGGACTTGCACGCCGGGCGATCGCGTCGAATCACCAGGCAAAGCGGCCAACGGCGGGGGATTGGCAGATAGCCGGAGACGATCCCAAACTGGCCCCGGATCATAGCGCCGATTCGCCCGCAAGCCGCATCAAACGGCGATCCGCGCATGCCACCCCGCCAGGAGCCTCATGAAATGGCGCTCCTGGCCATGCACAGCCTGCAGAAGTCCATTCCATGCGGCTTCTGGCGCGGCGGGCAAATCAAACCCTGCGCTTGCGCTCCGCCGGCGATCCAACCAGCGATTGTCGCGGTTTGCGCTCGCCGGCGTCCGACCGTCAACCGGAACCACCCGCGCTGCCTTCACTTGATCCGGATGCGCGTTGGCCGGATTGACCCAACCACCATGGCCGGAAAAAGGGCCGGCGCCAGACCTCGCGACGGAAGGGTCGGACGAAGTAATCGGCCCATCGCCGCAGATCGCCGAGGCGCACCTTCCCGGCAGTTATCGCAAACCAATCACGCAAATCTAGCGACTTGAAAGGCCGCCCTGCCCATCGCGCTGGATCGCCCAGCGCTCGTGGTCGCGCCATCGCCCGCCCAGCTTCAGATATTCTGGCGAGTATCCCTCTTTCAGGAAGCCCAAGGCTCTGACCAACTCGATCGACGCAGTATTGCCAGGCTGAATGTTGGCTTCGAGGCGATGCAGCTTCAGTTCCTTCCAGGCGCGCTGAATGATGACGCCAAGCGCCCATTTCATGTAGCCCCGGCGTTCATACCCCTCGAACATGTAGTAGCCGAGGTAGCCGCTCTGCAAGGGGCCGCGAACGATATTCGTGATCTCGATGTAGCCCGCGGCTTTGCCGCTTTCCTGGTCGCGGATCAGGTAGCCGAAGTCGGCCGGCCCCTGTCGCCGTCTGGCGAGTTCTTCGGCCTCGCTCGTTGTGGTGGGTGGATAGACCCAGCCATGATGAAACGACTTGCTCTTGCTGGCGGCAAGAGCGAACTCCGTGGCGTCATGTTCGCAGAAGGGCGAAAGCTCAGGCGCAACGTGCGCGGTCAGGCCAGAGCGTGGAAGTCCCCGGAAACGACGACGCGTCGCGGCAAACTGTTGCATCTGTGTGGTTGCCCTTTGCAAATCCCGCCGCTTCGCGGGTATTTCTACTGCCTCAATACAACGCAAGCGGACGACGGGTCGACCCGGTTGGGCGCGGCAGCGCCAAAACGGGGAACGCGCCAGTTAGCTCGAGCCTGACCCATTTTGCCCTTGCTTTAGCCTCTTCGTGTCGGGGCCAAAACAAACTCTCCAAGCAACCGCGATCAACAGAAAGCTTGGGCTAGCTACAAGCATATGAAAAGCAATTTCAAGTGGAAATAGGTTGCGCTCATAACCTCCTTCGATCGTCGGATGAATGATGATTTCTGCAATCACCGCCGCGAAAACGCCCGCCACCCCCAATCCAGCGGTGCGGAAAGGTTGCCCAGACGTAAATGCGCAAGCCACTACACAGGCAAGAGCAAACAACCCCGCCTCAACAAGAACAAGAGAAAGAAACGATTTCGGTTCGAGCGCCAGGTCCAAAATCCAAACCAGGAAAAATGAGGCCGCACCGCACAAGAAAGGAACGGCAGTCCGGGCGAAGCCATTCTTCCGAAAACCGAAGGTCATCGATACCTCGAGCCTGGCCCTTTTCGCCTTCACTTCCTTTTCACTTGAGGGTGGCGCGGATATCAGGCTATGCCAGAAAACTTGAGCCTGGCCCCTTTTCCCCATTGAGCCTGACCCCTTTATCTGAGCCGGGCATCACCGCCCGTACATGCGATACCCGTCTAGAAAATAAACGGTGTTGCGGCTCCATTGATCCAGCCCAAATACTTTGACCCCTGGGGCAACGATTACAGATATGGAGCTGGCTCCATAGAAGGCCGGGATGATGAGGTCGCGATCAACAAAGAATGTGTTTCGACTGCCGATCTTGGGGACATTGGTGTAACTCTCTTTCGCGCCTTCTTCCCAGCGCTGAATCTCTTTTTCTGTTGCCGGCTTGGCAATCGCTAGGAAGTGGGCCGCAATGCGCTGTGCAACGCTGATACCTGTTCATTCGCGCGTTGTAGATCAATTCGTGAGTGCCATAACTCCGATTGCAAAACCTGCGTGGTATCCCGGCCTGCTGCTGACTCCTGTTTGGGGGCCGTCTCAGCCGCAACAGATTTCTTAATTGCTTGTTTGATTCTGGCGCAGCATGTGGTGACCGCATCGACCATATCTTCTAGAGAATCGTCATACGCGGCCACTGTGAGCCCCGCTAAGTCCGTCGGAAGGCGGAACTCCCCTTCCACTGATTTCGGAAAAAGCACAAAGCACTTTTCGATTCCGAGAGCGCCTATGAAAAGGCCCAACTCAAACAGCACGTTGTCGCGTACAGAACTGAACTCGTTGCCGCGAATGATGACTTTGTCATCCTTGTGAAAGACGAAAACAGCGAAATCTGTTTCTTGCGTTCTTCCGAGCAACGCGGGCAGCGTGAGGCTTGACAACTCAAAAGCGTTATCCCACAGCTTTACCTTGGTGTCGTGCTCTAGACGAATGCTGACCGCCTCTGCGATCTGAAGTGCCTCCCGGGAAGAAGCAACAAACACTCGCGGCAGATCGCTCATAAAGATCCCTTGAATAGCTGAAGAAGGTCGTTGAGTGATGGCGAACGAACAGCGCTTATCTGCCGCGCGCCGATGTTTGGATGAGGCACTGAAGTCATACGCGGCAGATAAACCTTGTTGGACTGAACCGCCGTCCCGGATGGACGGGGGTGGCATAGGGGATTGGTCAGTACCCCGCTGCCGGCAAGGGCAAATTATGCTCCGAAACTTGGCGTTTGGGTTGCCACAGCGTCCTCTGGCAGCGCGCAAATCGAAGGCGTTCCTGTGGATAAGCCCCTTGGCGTGCTGATCCAGGCAGTGGAATTTTGCGCCGGCATGCAGGGCGCCGGCGAGCGTCGATAGACGCTCGACAAGTCAATTCAAGAAAGGTGGCAAGGCGAGCGTTCACGGTGGCCCGCGACTGCGCGCCGATGGCATCGGCAGCGGCGCCGGCAATCGCGCTCGCCCGGGCTGCAGCGCAATCACGCGCAAGCGGCCCACCTGGCAACACGGGCAGCGCAGAACATCGATCCTGGCCACCCGCGCCATGAATTCCTGGGCACACTCGTGTGCCCGCGCGAATCAAAGGGGCCGTGGTCGAATAGTTTCTTCGGGTAGCCAGAAAAGTCCCGACATCCGCCTTGCGCCTTGGCGCCGATTCGTCCGCAACCCGCATGGATAGGCGCTCTGCGCATGCCACATCGCCAGGAGCCGCATGAAATGGCGCTTCTGGCGATGCGCTGGCTGCAGAGTTCCTTTCCATGCGGCCTCCGGCGTGGTGCGTTACACGTTCTCTCGTCCTCCGCGACGTTGAGCCCGTTATCGACCAAGCCGTGCGACCCGTCGCGAGGTGGCTGAACGACATGCGCATCAGCGATCCGCAAGCTCCGCCCGCCCGCGGAACAATGCGAGCGCCTCCGGGTTCGCCAGCGCTTCGACATTCTTCACCGGCTCGCCGTGCACCACGTTGCGCACCGCCAGTTCGACGATCTTGCCGCTCTTGGTGCGCGGGATGTCGGCGACCTGCAGGATCTTCGCCGGCACATGCCGCGGCGTGGTGTTGTCGCGGATGGTCTGCTTGATCTTGTCGGCGAGCGTCTCGTCCAGCGCGACCCCTTCCCTGAGCCTGACGAACAGCACCACGCGCACGTCGCCGCGCTGGTCCGGCGGCCAGTCCTGGCCGATGACAATGGACTCGAGCACCTCGGGCAGCCTTTCCACCTGGCGATAGATCTCGGCGGTGCCGATGCGCACGCCGCCGGGATTGAGCGTGGCATCCGAGCGGCCGTAGATGATCAGGCCGCCATGTTCGGTGATTTCGCAGAAGTCGCCATGGCACCAGACGGGTTGGTCGAGGCCGGCGAAGCGCTCGAAGTAGGCGGCGCGATACCGGCTGCCGCCGGCGTCGTTCCAGAATCCGATCGGCATGCTGGGAAAGGGCCGGGTGCACACCAGTTCGCCCTTCTCGCCGCGCACCGGCTCGCCCGCCTCGTTCCACACCTCGACCGCCATGCCCAGGCCCATGCACTGAATTTCGCCGCGCCACACCGGCAGCATCGGGTTGCCGAGCACGAAGCAACTGACGATGTCGGTGCCGCCGGAAATCGACGAGAGCTGCACATCGGCCTTGATGTCGCGATAGACGAAATCGAAGCTCTCCGGGGCGAGCGGGCTGCCGGTGGAGAAGATGGCGCGCAGATCGCCGAGCCCGAAGTGCTCGCGCGGTTTGAGTCCGCTCTTTGCCAGCGCGTCGAGGTACTTGGCCGAGGTGCCGAAGTGGGTGATGCGTTCCGCCTCGGCGTAGTCCCACAGGATTCTGCCGTCGGCGACGAAGGGGTTGCCGTCGTAGAGCATCAGGGTGGCGCCGCTGGCCAGCCCGGTGGCGAGCCAGTTCCACATCATCCAGCCGCAGGTGGTGAAGTAGAACAGGCGGTCGCCCGGCTTCACGTCGCAATGCAGCCGGTGTTCCTTGAGGTGCTGCAGCAAGGTGCCGCCAGCGCCGTGCACGATGCATTTCGGCACGCCGGTGGTGCCCGACGAGTACAGGATGTAAAGCGGATGATCGAACGGCAGCAGGGCGTAGTCGATTTCGCCCGCGCCGGCATGCGGGGCGACGAAATCGGCGAGCATCGTCGATCGCGGCACAGCGGCGATCGACGCGGCGCCCGCATCGCCGAGACAGGGCACGATGATGACGTTGGCGAGACTCGGCAATTGCCGGGCGATGTCGGCCAGTTTGTCGAGCACGCCGATGCGCTTGCCGCCGTAGCGGTAGCCGTCGCAGGCGAACAGCAGTTTCGGTTCGGTCTGGCCGAAACGGTCGAGCACGCCCTGCACGCCGAAATCCGGCGAGGCGCTGGTGAACACCGCGCCGATGCTCGCAGCGGCAAGCATGACGACGACGGTTTCCGGCAGATTCGGCAGGTAGGCGGCAACCCGGTCGCCTCGACCCACGCCGGATTTGCGCAACGCGGCGGCGAGCTGGGCGACCTGTTGGCGCAGTTGCTCGCGCGAAAGCCGGCGCTCGAATTCGTCCTCGCCGCGGAAGACCAGGGCTTCCCCGTTGCCGCAGTCGCGCAGCAGGTTCTGCGCGAAGTTGAGACGCGCGTCGGGGAACCAGCGGGCGCCGGGCATGCGATCCGGATTGAGCAGCACGCGTTCGCCACGCTCGCCGATGACGCCGCAAAAATCCCACACCGCGGACCAGAATTGCGCCGGCGATTGCACCGACCAGCGGTGGAGTGCGCGCGCCAGCCCGGGCCAATCGGCAGCAACCACGTTGGCATAGGCCGCGAAAACCGCCATGGCGGAAGTCTCGATCCGGCACGCGTCGGGAACCCAGATCGGCGAGTCGCTTTGCATGATCCGCGCTTTCAGGCAGCGGCGAAGTCCACGAGTTCCGCGCCATCGGCCACCTGCTCGCCGACGGCATAACGGAACGCCCTGACGACGCCGTCGCGCGGCGCGGCTATCGTGTGCTCCATCTTCATCGCTTCCAGAACCAGCAGCGGCGCACCCTTCGCCACCGCCTCGCCGGCGCGGGCGATCAACGCGATCACCTTGCCGGGCATCGGCGCGACCAGCCCGCCCTCGGCCGCGCCCGCCTCGCCCGCATGGCCGAGCGGATCGACCCGCACCAGCAGCCAGGCACGGCCGTGCAGGAAGACGTGGCGCTTCTCGGCGGCCACTACCACCACGGCCTCCAGCCGCAGACCGCCGAGGTCGGCCCACAGGCTGCCATTGGCGCCCAGTTCGCCGCGCACCGCGGTAACCTGACCATCAAGGTCGAGGAGGTAGCCGGCCGGCGCGTAGCGCACGCCGACCACTTTCTCCTGTTCGCCGGAGCGGAACAGCAGCGCGCGGCGGGCCTGGGAATTGAGCCGCCAGCCGTCGCGCCGATGCCAGGGCGAATGCGGGTCGGCATGGCGCGCCGCCCGCTGGTCGGCCAGCGCCTGCTCGCGCAGCAGGGTGGCCAGCGCGGCGACCAGCAGGACGTCGCGCGGCGGGCCGCCGCTGGCGGCGAACAGGAAATCGCGCTCGCGCTCGATCAAGCCGGTATCGAGATCCGCCTGGGCAAAGGCCGGGCACGCAACCAGCCGCGACAGGAAATCGATGTTGTTGGCCACGCCGACGACGCGGTACTGCGCCAGCGCCTGCAGCATGCGCGCCCGCGCGCTGTCGCGATCCTGGCCCCAGACGATCAGCTTGGCGATCATCGGGTCGTAGTGCGGCGTGATCTCGTCGTCCTGCTCGACGCCGGTATCCACGCGCACCTGCGCCGACTCCGGCGGCGGCGCCAGATGGATCAGCCGGCCGGTCGACGGCAGGAACCCGTTGTCGGGGTCTTCGGCATAGACGCGCGCCTCCAGCGCATGGCCGCGGATCGTCACCTGCTCCTGCGTCAGCGGCAGGCGCTCGCCGGCGGCAACGCGCAGTTGCCACTCGACCAGATCGAGGCCGGTGATCATTTCGGTGACCGGGTGTTCGACCTGCAGGCGGGTGTTCATCTCCATGAAGTGAAAGCCGCCGTCCTTATCGACGATGAATTCCACCGTGCCCGCACCGACATAGCCGACCGCCCGCGCCGCGTCGACCGCCGCCTTGCCCATCGCGGCACGCCGCTCTGCGGTCATGCCGGGTGCCGGGGCTTCCTCGAGCACTTTCTGGTGGCGCCGCTGCACCGAGCAATCGCGCTCGAACAGGTGGATGCAATTGCCATGGGCATCGCCGAACACCTGGATTTCGATATGGCGCGGCCGGATCACGTATTTTTCCACCAGCACGCGGTCGTCGCCGAAGGACGAACCGGCTTCGCGCTGGCACGAGGCGAGCGCAGCGGCGAAGTCGTCCGCCCGCTCGACCCGCCGCATGCCCTTGCCGCCGCCACCGGCGCTGGCCTTGATCAGCACCGGGTAGCCGATGCGCTCGGCCTCGCCGCGCAGGAAATCGGCGTCCTGGTTGGCGCCGTGGTAGCCGGGCGTCAGCGGTACGCCGGCCGCCTCCATCAGCGCCTTGGCCGCGCTCTTCGAACCCATGGCGCGGATCGCCGCGACCGGCGGGCCGATGAAGACCAGGCCGCTGGCGGCACAGGCGGCGGCGAAGCCCTCGTTCTCGGCCAGGAAGCCGTAGCCGGGATGGATCGCCTCGGCGCCAGTCTGGCGGGCCGCGGCAACGATGCGCTCTGCGGCCAGGTAACTCTCGCGCGCCGGCGCCGCGCCTATCACCACCGCTTCGCCGGCCATGCGCACATGGCGCGCGTTCGCATCGGCTTGCGAGTACACCGCCACGGTGGCGATCCCGAGACGGTGCGCGGTCTTGATCACGCGGCAGGCGATCTCGCCGCGATTGGCAACCAGGATTTTCGCGAACATGCGATTTACATGCGAAATATGCCGAAGCGCGTCGGCGCGATCGGCGCGTTGAGTGCCGCCGAGAGCGACAGGCCGAGCACGCGCCGCGTCTGCGCCGGGTCGATCACGCCGTCGTCCCACAAGCGCGCGCTGGCGTAATACGGGTGGCCCCTGCTCTTCGTACCGGGCGCGGATCGGCGCCTTGAACGCGGCCTCCTCGTCGGCGCTCCAGGCCTTGCCGGCGGCTTCAAGGCCGTCGCGCTTGACGGTCGCGAGCACGCTCGCCGCCTGCTCGCCGCCCATCACCGAGATGCGCGCGTTCGGCCACATCCAGAGAAAGCGCGGGCTGTAGGCGCGGCCGCACATGGCGTAGTTGCCGGCGCCGAAGCTGCCGCCGATCAGCGCCGTGATCTTGGGCACCTGCACCGTGGCCACCGCGGTGACCATCTTGGCGCCGTCCTTGGCGATGCCGGCGTTCTCGGCCTTGCGCCCGACCATGAAGCCGGTGATGTTCTGCAGGAACAGCAACGGGATGCCGCGCTGGCCGCATAGTTCGATGAAGTGCGCGCCCTTCTGCGCCGATTCGCCGAACAGAATGCCGTTGTTGGCGACAATGCCGACCGGGTAGCCGTAGAGCCGCGCGAACCCGGTCACCAGCGTCGCGCCGTAGCGCGCCTTGAATTCGTCCAAACGCGAGCCGTCGACCACGCGGGCGACGATCTCGCGCACGTCGTAGGGCTTGCGCGTGTCGGCCGGCACGATGCCGTAGATTTCCTCCGCCTCGTACAGCGGCTCTTCGACATCGGCCACGGCCAGGCTCTGCGGCTTGAGGCGGTTGAGATTGGCGACGATGCGCCGCGCGATGGTGAGCGCATGGGCGTCGTTCTCCGCGAGGTGGTCGGCGACGCCGGACAGGCGGGTGTGCACATCGCCGCCGCCGAGATCTTCGGCGCTCACCTCCTCGCCGGTGGCGGCCTTCACCAGCGGCGGGCCGCCGAGGAAGATGGTGCCCTGATTGCGCACGATCACCGTCTCGTCGGACATCGCCGGCACATAGGCGCCGCCGGCGGTGCACGAGCCCATGACAACGGCAATCTGCGGGATGCCCCGGGCCGACAGGTTGGCCTGGTTGTAGAAGATGCGTCCGAAGTGCTCGCGGTCGGGAAACACCTCGTCCTGCCGCGGCAGGAAGGCGCCGCCGGAATCGACCAGATAAATGCACGGCAGGTGGTTCTGCCCGGCGATCTCCTGCGCGCGCAGGTGCTTCTTGACCGTCATCGGATAGTAGGTGCCGCCCTTCACCGTGGCATCGTTGGCGACGATCATGCATTCGGTGCCTTCGATGCGGCCGATGCCGGTGATCAGCCCGGCGGCCGGCGCCTCGTCGTCGTACATGCCGCAGGCGGCGAACTGGCCGATCTCGAGAAACGGCGTGCCCGGATCCAGCAGATGGTCGACGCGCTCGCGCGGCAACAGCTTGCCGCGCGCCGGTGTGCCGCGCCCGCGCCGCTTCGCCGCCGCCCTGCGCAACCGCGGCAGCCTTGCTGCGCAGGTCATCGACGACGCGGCGCAGCGCCCGCGCATTGGCTGCGAAGTCCGCCGAGCGCGGATCGATCTGCGACTTGATGACGCTCATCTCAATTGGATCGTGAAAGACGTTAACGGCGCCGTGGCCTCGGGCGGGGGTCGGGCGGCCGAGCGCTTGCCGTATCCGTGGTCAGGCATTCTCGCCAAGCTAGCTGGTCTCGGCGAACAGTTCGCGCCCGATCAGCATGCGGCGGATTTCGCTGGTACCGGCGCCGATCTCGTAGAGTTTGGCGTCGCGCCACAGTCGGCCGGCCGGATAGTCGTTGATGTAGCCGTTGCCGCCCAGGCACTGGATCGCCTCGCCGGCCATCCAGGTGGCTTTCTCGGCGGCATAGAGAATCGCGCCCGCCGCATCCTTGCGCAACTGGCGCGGATCGAGCGACGAGTTGTCGCAGCTTCGGCCCACCGCATAAACATAGGCGCGGCAGGCCGAGAGCGTGGTGTACATGTCGGCCAGCTTGCCCTGCATGAGCTGGAATTCGCCGATCGCCTGGCCGAACTGTCTGCGCTCGTGCAGGTAGGGCAGCACCACGTCGAGGCACGCGGCCATGATGCCCAACGGGCCGGCGGCGAGCACCGCGCGTTCGTAGTCGAGTCCGCTCATCAGCACCTTGACGCCGTTACCGACGCCGCCGAGCACGTTCTCCTCGGGCACTTCGCAATCCTCGAACACCAGTTCGCCGGTGTGCGAACCGCGCATGCCGAGCTTGTCGAGTTTCTGCGCCACCGAAAAGCCGCTGAAGCTCTTCTCCACCAGAAACGCGGTGATGCCCAGCGGCCCGGCGGCCACATCGGTCTTGGCGTAGATCACCAGGGTGTCGGCATCGGGCCCGTTGGTGATCCACATCTTGCTGCCGTTGAGCAGATACTGGTCGCCGCGCTTGTCGGCGCGCAGGCGCATCGAGACGACATCGGAGCCGGCGCCGGTTTCCGACATCGCCAGCGCGCCGACATGCTCGCCGGAAACCAGCCGCGGCAGGTAACGCCGCTTCTGCTCCTCGGTGCCATTGCGATGGATTTGATTGACGCAGAGATTGGAATGCGCACCGTAGGACAGCGCGACCGAGGCCGAGGCGCGGGAGAGTTCCTCCATCGCCACGATGTGCGCGAGGTAGCCCATGCCGGCGCCGCCATAGGCCTCGTCGACGGTGATGCCGAGCACGCCGAGTTCGCCCATGCGCGGCCACAAGTGCATCGGAAACTGGTCGGAACGATCGATCTCGCGGGCCAGCGGCGCGATCTCGTCGCGCGCGAAGGCGGCCACCGATTCGCGCAGCATCTCGATGTCTTCGCCCAACGCGAAGTCGAGTCCTCGCAACAGCATTAGCGTCATCCTCCCGTGGTTCTACCCTGGCCATCCGCAACCCGCGGCGGACCCATCGATTCTTCGCCAGTTGCCGCACAAGTGCAAATCCCGCGCCGCGGCGGCCATCGCACTGTGCATGCCGCGGCATGCCCGAACGACCGCACGGATACTCGCAATGCAGGCGCCGTGCGGCAGGAAACCGGGCCGTTGGTGTGCAAGGCGCGGCGCGAAAAGCCGTCAGACGAAGGGCGAAAACACTGGCGGGTCGGAGTCGGGCAGGCCGGCTTCGCGCTGGATCAGGCTCCACAGTTCGGGCAGGGTCAGGCCGCGTTCCTGGCAGGCTTCGTCCAGGCTGATGTAGCGGTGTTGCAGCAGAAACCGGCAGGCGGCGCGCTGGGCGTCGTACCGGGTGTCCGGCGCAAGATCGTCAAAGCTGGTGGACATGTGCGTTCGCTCCGACTGGTGCGGATGGGGCGGGCCGGGCGGGGGGACACTCGGCGAACCGCCGGGCGGCCGATCCGGCCACGCGGCCGTCGCGCCGCTGGCTTGCCGCTGCGGCCGCAAAACCGCAGTCCCCACGAACCTGCCCTGCAGACCGCATGGAATGGCGATCTGCAGCATGGCAGGCCGGAGAAAGCCGTACCGTGCGGCCTCTGGCGGTGCCAAGCCTGCGAGGTCCGCTGCATGCGGGTTCCAGGCCCGTCCCTGTACGGCGGAACGCCGGGAGGATCACTGGACGAGGATTGCGGGCCGGCGATTGCAAGTCGATTCGCGCCACCGGGTTGCACGGCCGCACGCCCCGCGCGGGCCGGCAAGGGCCGGGCGGACCCGGCGATCTACGACCTAGGCCTTGGCGCCGGGCTTCCTGCCCGGCGTCTTGGGCGGAATGGAACCGGCGAGGCGGCACAGCATCCCCTCGACGGCCTGACCGTTGGTGAATCGGGTCACCGCGCAGCGGGAGATTTCGCCGCGCGCCGACAGGTCGGTCAGCGACAGGCGCACCTTGGGAAGCGGAATCCCGGTTCCCGCCGCAATCTCGAAATCGAGCTTTTGGCCGTTTTCCTTCAGGAATTGGAGAATCGAAGTGGTGTGCATTTCGAGTACCTGATTGAAGATGACGGCGGAAAATCCGACGCCAGGGTCGGCCCGCAAAACCTACACAACGCCCGAGCCGAAAAGCAAAAAGCCCAGTTCGTCGAACTGGGCAAACTGCTTGACTTTCGTACTTGCTGGGGCGGTGTGATTGTGAGCCAGAGCCATATGTAGGCGTATTGTACCTCACCCTGGCCCGAAACAGCCGAAAACCGTGCTGCCGCTGCGGGGCAGCCGGCCGCGTCGGTGCGAGCGGGCGGCTCGCACCGACGCGGGAAATCCGGCCCCGCCGGCCTACGCGGCGCGGCGCGGCATCAGCACCGTGTAGTCGAAGTCCAGAACGACCGCCGGATCGTAGGCGCCCTGGGCGTCCTTGAACGGAAAATCGGTGCACGCGCGATCCTTGGCCGCCACCGTCCGCAGCCGCAGCGCGCCGACATCGCTGCGGCCCGGCAGCGCCATCTTGCCCAGCACTTCCGACCAGGCATAAATGGTGTCGCCGGCGAAGGTCGGCGCAACGTGCCGGCCGCCATTGATCGCCACCACCTTGAAGGCATTGGCCAGACCGTTGAAGGACAGCGAGCGCGCCAGGCTGATGATGTGGCCGCCGTAGATGATGCGCCGGCCGAAGCGGCCATCCTTCTCGGTGTGCTGGTTGAAGTGCACCTTGGCGGTGTTCTGGTAAAGACGGGTGGCCATCATGTGCTCGGCTTCTTCGATGGTCATGGCGTCCACATGGTCGATGCGCTCGCCGACCTGGTAGTCGTCCCAGCGGTGCGCGCTGCCGGCCAGCTCGTCGTCGTAGCGCTCGAAGTGCAGCCCGGCGGGCACCGGCAGGTCGGCCACATCCACCGCATCGGGCAGATCGGGCGCCACCGGCTCTGGCGCGGGTGCCGCGAGATCCTTCTTGCGCACCATCACCCAGCGGCAATAGTCGAGCACCATTTCCTGGCGCTGATTGACGCCGATCGAACGCACGTGCACCACGCCGGTCTTGCCGTCCTTGTTCTGCTTGAGGCCGATCACCGTCGATGTCGAAGTCACCGTGTCGCCCGGATAGAGCGGCGCGCCGAAGCGTCCGGCGGCATAGCCGAGGTTGGCGATGGCGTTGAGCGAAACGTCGGGCACCGTTTTGCCGAACACCAAGTGGAAGGCCAGCATGTCGTCCACCGGCGCGCGCGGAAAACCGATCGATTCGGCAAACGGCGCCGACGAGTTGACGGCAAAGCGCGTGCCGTAGAGCGCCGTGTAGAGCGCCACGTCGCCCTCGGTGGCGGTGCGCGGCGTGGCATGGACGATGCGCTGGCCGAGACGGAAGTCCTCGAAGAAATTACCCGGTCTGGTCTTGTCGCTCATGATCTTAGAATCCGTAGGCCTTGGCCAGGTCGGTATCGCGCTGCGCCACGAGTTTGGCCAGATCCACGATCACCTTGGCCTGTTTCCAGGTTGCGTCGTCCTGCATCTTGCCGTCGATCATCACCGCACCGGCACCGTCGGGCATGGCTTCGAGAATGCGCTTGGCGAACAGCACCTCCTTCACGTCGGGGCTGAACACCTTCTTGGCGATGTCGATCTGGCTCGGGTGCAGCGTCCAGGTGCCGCAGCAGCCCATCAGGTAGGCATTGCGGAACTGCGACTCGCAGGCCGCAGGGTCGGAGAAGTCGCCGAACGGGCCGTAGAAGGCGCGCAAGCCGGACGACAGGCAGGCGTCCACCATGCGCGAGATCGTGTAGTGCCACAGATCCTGCTGGTAGAACGCGCGCTCGCTCTTGCCTTCGATCGCATCTTCGAGCACGCCGTAGAACGGGTGGCCGCCGCCGACCCGCGTGGTCTTCATGCCGCGCGAGGCGGCCAGATCGGCCGGACCCAGGCTCATGCCGTGCATGCGCGGGCTGGCGCAGGCGATGTCATCGACGTTCTTGACGCCTTGAGCGGTTTCCAGCAGAGCGTGGATGAGGATCGGCTTGGTCACCCCGTGCTTGGCTTCGAGCTGGGCGAGGATCTGGTCGACATAGTGAATGTCCCACGGCCCTTCGACCTTGGGCACGATGATGACATCGAGCTTGTTGCCGACGGCGGCGACGATCTGCGTCAGGTCGTCCAGCACCCACGGGCTGTTGAGCGCGTTGATGCGCGTCCACAGCGCGGTGCCGCCGAAGTCGTTGTTCTTGGCCACCTCGATGAAGCCGGCGCGCGCCGCCTCCTTGGCGTCGAGCGGGATCGCATCCTCCAGGTTGCCGCAGAGGACGTCAACCTGCTTGGCCAGATCGGATATCTTGGCCCGCACCTTCTCCAGATGCGGCGGAAAGAAGTGGATCATCCGTTCCGGGCGCACCGGCAAATCGCGCATCGGCGTCGGCGCGCCGATAGCCAGCGGCTTGTAGAAATTGGCGGGCAGTTTCATGGTCTATCTCCTTGGCAAAGCTGGTTGATATCGATTCGGGCAAAGCCTCGTGATCCCGTCACCCGGATGCGGGCCGGCGGACGGGCCCGGCAATCCGGATCAGATGACATGCTGGTTGCGCAGTTCGCCGATCTCGGCATCGCTCAGGCCGAGCATGTCCTTGAGTATCTCCTCGGTGTGCTCGCCCAACCGCGGCCCCAGGTGCTTGATGCGACCGGGCGTGCGCGACAGGCGCGGCACCACGTTGGGCACCATGATCGTATCGCCGGTCTCCTCGTCGTCGATGGAGACCATGTTGCGCCGGGCATGAAACTGCCGGTCGCCGAACACGTCCGCGATGTTGTTCAGCGGCCCGGCCGGCGCGCGGCTGACAAAGCATTTCTGCAGCACCTGTTCGCGCGGCAGCGAGCCGCACCAGTCGCGCACGATCTCGTTCACGTCACTGCGATTTTCCAGCCGCGTCTTCTGCTCGCCGTACAGGCTGGACGAGGCCAGCTCCGGGCGGCCCATCGCGTCGGCCAGGCGCGCGAACAGCTTGTCGGTGGTGCAGGCGATCGCCACCCACTTGCCGTCCTTGGTCGGGAAATGCCCGTACGGGCAGGCGCTCTCGATGTGCGGACCGTGGCGCTCGCGCACGGTGCCGTACATGGCGAAGGCCGGCGCCAGTTCGTCGGTGCAGCGGAACACCGATTCGTACAGCGCAACGTCGATGTACTGGCCGCGCCCGGTCTGCTCGCGGTAGCGCAAAGCCAGCAGCACGCCGATGCAGCCATACAGCCCGGACAGGTAATCGCCGAGCGTGGTCGAGCCGGGCGTCACCGGGGTGCCCTTCGGCATGCCGGCGAGATAGGACAGTCCGCCCACCGCATGAGCGATGCGGGCGAAGCCGGGACGATCCTTGTACGGCCCGGTCTGGCCGTAACCTGTAACCCGCAGCATGATCAGCCCGGGATTGATCTTGCTCAGCACATCCCAGCCCAGTCCCCATTTTTCGAGCGTGCCGGGGCGAAAGTTCTCGCACAGGATGTCGCTTTCCTCGATCAGACGTTTGAACAGCGCCACGCCTTCACGGCGGTGCAGGTCGATGGTGACCGATTTCTTGTTGCGCGCCTCGCTCAGCCAGGTCAGCGTGTCGCCGCTCTGGGTCGCGGTGCCAAAGCGCCTGCAGGCATCGCCGCCCACCGGATGTTCGACCTTCAGCACCTCGGCCCCGAATTCGCCGAGAATCGCCGCGCAGTAAGGTGCGGCGATGACGGTGGCAACGTCGACGACGCGTATGCCGGTCAGCGGCAGGACTTCCTTGCTGTCTTCGCTCATTGCATCCTCGATCAAATGATCTTGTGCTGGCGCAACTCGGCGATCTGGCCGGCAGTCAGATCAAGCAGTTCGCGCATCACTTCATAGGTCGCATTGCCCAGCGGCGGGCCGAGGTTGCTGACGCGTCCCGGGGTCTCCGACAGCTTGGGCACAACCCCGGGCACCACTACCTCGCCCAGGCCCTCCTCCTGCACGCGGGCCAGCACCTCGCGGGCGCTGTAGTGCGCGTCCTCGAACACGTCGGCAATGCTGTTGAGCTTGCCGATCGGCACCTCCGCGGCGATGCAGCGATCCATCACCTGGTCGCGGGTCAGCGAACCGACCCACTCTATGACAATGCGATTGACTTCGTCGCGCGCCGCCAGGCGCTTGCCCTGCTCGCCGTACAGGCCCGACGAGCAAAGTTCGGGCCGCTCCATGGCCTCGGTCAGGCGTTCGAACATCTTGTCGGTGGTGCAGGCGATGGCCACCCATTTTCCGTCCTGGGTGCGGAAGTGGCCGTGCGGCACGGCGATCACCGTACCCGAGCCCTCGCGCTCGCGCACCTTGCCGAACAGCGCGTAGGCCGCCGCCATTTCGTCCATCTGGCGAAACACCGCCTCGTAGATGCCGATATCGACGATCTGCCCTTCGCCGGTCTTTTCCTTGTGGCGCAGCGCCAGCATCACGCCGATGGCGCCGTAGAGGCTGGACATGTAGTCGCCGAGCGGTGCGGTACCCGGCACCACCGGCGTCTCGCCGGGAAAACCGGCAAGGTAGGACAGGCCGCCGACCGCATGCGCGATGTGGGCGAAGCCGGAGCGGCGGCGATACGGACCGGTCTGCCCGTAGCCCGACACGCGCAGCATCACCAGACCGGGATTGGCCTCGCTCAGAACCTTCCAGCCCAGGCCCCATTCTTCCATCGTGCCCGGGCGGAAGTTCTCCACCAGCACGTCGGACTTGGCCACCAGGCGGACGAACAGTTCCACGCCCCTGGGCTGACGCAAATCGATGGTCACCGACTTCTTGTTGCGACCCTCCGACAGCCACGCCAGGGAGGCGTCGTGCCGCTTGGTAGCCGTGCCGAAGCGGCGCATCGGATCACCGGCGATCGGGTGCTCGACCTTCAACACCTCCGCCCCGAACTCCCCAAGGATCGATGCCGCATACGGCCCGGCAAGGAAGGTGCCGACGTCGATAACGCGCACGCCGGTCATTGGCAGGCCCTTCGGCGCAACCTCCCCAGTTGTCGCCGCTTCGCTGCCCATTTCGTTTTCCACTCGACGCTCTCCCCAGTGTCGCATTGCCACGCCGATTTGCTGGCGGACAACCGGTCCGGCGAGTCCGAGCCGAAGGCGTTCACGTCGTTCGACCCTGCATGACCCGAAACACCCGCCTGACGTAATACAATTTAGCAGGATTCCGGTTTCCGATCTACGCCTGAACAAGCGGCGCGACGGCATGCGACCGGAAAAGTGTCGATGCATCAGGCGACCACAAGCCTGCACGCATCGCAAAAAAAAAGGGGACTCCGCATGAACAAGGTATTGAGCGGCCTGCGCGTCGTGGAAGGGGCGGCATTCGTCGCCGCGCCGCTTTGCGGTATGACGCTGGCACAACAGGGCGCCGACGTGATCCGCTTCGACCCGATCGACGGCGGCCTGGACGCGCGCCGCTGGCCGGTCACCCACGAGGGCAAGAGCCTGTACTGGGCGGGGCTCAACAAGGGCAAGCGCTCGATCGCGGTCGACACCCGAAGCCCGGAAGGCCGGGAACTGATCACCGGCCTGATCACCGCGCCGGGCGACGGCAACGGCATCTACCTGACCAACTTCCCCACCACCGGCTGGCTCGGCTACGACACGCTGCGCAAGCGCCGCGACGATCTGATCATGATGAACGTGACCGGCAATCCGGACGGCAGTTCGGCGGTCGATTACACGCTCAACTGCGCCGTCGGCTTTCCCTTCGTCACCGGCCCGGAACACAGCGGGCAGGCGGTCAATCCGGTCAACCATGTGCTGCCGGCGTGGGACGCCATCACCGGGGTCACGGCGGCAATGGGCATCCTTGCCGCCGAGCGCCAGCGCCGGCTGAGCGGCCAGGGGCAGTACATCAGGCTGCCGCTGGCCGACGTCGCCTTCGCCATGCTGGGCAACCTCGGCTATGTCGCCGAGGTGCAGGTCAACGACGACGACCGCCGCTCTTACGGCAACTACCTGTTCGGCGCCTATGGCTGCGAGTTCGAGACCCTCGACGGGCGCTATGTCTATGTCGTTGCCATCACGCGGCGGCAGTGGCAGGAACTGTGCGAGAGCACCGGCGTCGGCGAGCAGATGACGATGCTCGAGAAACTGCTGGGCGTCGACCTCGGCAAGGAAGGCGAGCGCTTCGACGCGCGCGAATCGATCTCGGGCGTGCTGCGGCCCTGGTTCCGCCACCGCACGCTGGACGAAATCAGCGAGACGTTCAGCGGTACGCGGGTTTGCTGGGGCCCGTACCAGACATTCCGCCAGATGGTCGAGTCGGACCCGCGCTGCTCGACCAAGAACCCGCTGTTCTCGCGCATCGAACAGCCGGGCATCGGCAACTACCTGGTGCCCGGCTCGCCGCTGCAATTCTCCGGCGAGCCGCGGCTTGCGCCGACCCGCGCGCCACGGCTGGGCGAGCACACCGACGAAGTGCTGAGCGAAGTGCTCGGCCTGTCCGACGGCCAGATCGGCACACTGCGCGAACACAAGGTGATCGCCGGTCCGGTCGACCTGCGCTAGGCGGCTATCATGGCGATAGACTATAGCGCATGGATCGGCGCCAGCGAAACCACCGAAGACACGATCGGCCTGGCACCGGTGCTGGCCGCCGCCGCCGCCTTCGACGACACGACGACCGCGTTTGCCGCGGGCCTGGCGCTGCCGCCGCTGTGGCACTGGTTCTATTTCCTGCCGCGGGCGCCGCAGTCGCGCCTGGGCGCGGACGGGCATCCGCAACGCGGCGGTTTCATGCCGCCGATCGAACTGCCGCGGCGCATGTTCGCCGGCGCCCGGCTGCGGTTCCTGCATCCGCTGCTGATCGGCAAGCCGGCGTCACGCAAGGCGGTGATCCGCGCGGTGTCGCAGAAAGAGGGCAAGACCGGCAAACTGGCTTTCGTCACCGTCGCCTACGCGATTTCGCAGGACGGCCGCGTATGCATCGAGGAAGAGCAGGACATCGTCTACCGCGAGCCGGGCGCGCCCGTCGCGGCGCCGCAGCCGCGCGAGTTGCCGCCGCCGCCGGCAGGTTCATGGACGCGCCTGCTGGCGCCGGACCCGACGCTGCTATTCCGCTTTTCCGCCCTCACCTTCAACGCCCATCGCATCCACTACGACCGCGACTATGCAACCGGGGTTGAGGGCTATCCCGGCCTGGTGGTGCACGGGCCGCTCACCGCGATGCTGCTGATGGAACTGGTTCGTTTGAATGCGCAGCGGCCGGTGAGCGCCTACACGTTCCGCGGCCAGGCGCCGCTGTTCGACCTGGCGCCTTTCCGCCTGGTCGGCACGCCTGACGCGCAGAACACGGTGCTGCTCGAAGCGCAGGGGCCGGACGGCACAACGGCGATGACTGCCAGCGCGGAACTGGGCTGACCGCATCGACGGCCGCCGCTCGGCGGGTCGGTCGCGCTGCCGGCCGGCATTGCCGGCGCGGCGACAGCGCCGGACTCGCGGCCGCGCAATCCGCATCGCCGGCGAAGCACATTGCGTCAAAGCGCCGCCCGGTAGGCGATCTCGTCCAGCGGATGCCCGGTGAGTGCTGCTGTCGTTCTGTGCTGGCCGGTTCGGTTGAAACCGCGCGATTCGTACAGCGCGCGTGCCGCGCGGTTGGTCGGAATGCACCACAGTTCCAGCGTCAAGGCGCCGCTGCTTCGCGCGTCGTCGAGCGACTGTCCTACCAGTGCCCAGGCGATTCCTCGTCGCCAGTAGCGCGGCGCGACGTTCAGAGCCCACAGTTCGAGTGTGTCGGCTCCGGCCGCGTAGCGCGGGCGGCCGAGAATCGAGAACGCCGCCACCTCGCCGCCCAGTTCGGCGACCCGGACAAGGAATGGCGGTTCACGCGATTTCAGGATTGCCCTGAGGTCGTCGAGATTCGCCCGTGGGTCGAGCGAGCCGAGATAGTCTCCGGGCATGTGCCCGCGGTAGGCCGCCTGCCACGCCGCGACGCGAACGCGGCCGATCGCATCCGCGTCTTCAACAGCGGCGTGCCGGACGATCGCTTGCGCGCTCAGTCGACGTACTTCCACGTGGACGCCCCGTCGAGCAGCCTGATCCGCACCGGCCCGAGCGCGCTCGATTCAAAGTTGCGGGCATTGACGCCGACTCTGCTGTCGGCGGTCGGATGGATGCGTTCCCAGTGCGTGATGCAGCCGCAGGTGCTGCATCTGACGAATCGCAGCCGCTTGTCGCCCCACGCGTAGGCGCTGGTCGAACCGGGCGCGCTGACCACCCGCACTTGCGCCGCCGGGTAGTAGGCCCACAGCGTGCCGTAGCGGCGGCAGATCGAGCAATTGCAGTTGGTCAGGCTGCGCGGCCGGCGCGGAATCTCGATCCGCACGGCGCCGCAGTGGCAAGTTGCGGTAAGCATGATGGTCACTCCCTGGGTGATGCGGCCGGTGAATCGGTCTGCACGAGCGCATATTGGCACAACATGCGGTGCACGATTTCCGCAATGCGCGCCTCTGGAACCCGCATGGATTGGCGCTCTGCGGGCATGCAATGCCGAACACCTCATGGAATGGACTTCGCAGCGCAGGCTGCCTGAAGAACGCCAGTCCATGCGGCTTTGCGCCATGCTGCATGTAGAGGCCAAATCGCGTTGCGGCGCGCGGACGCCGGGTTTGCGCTTTGCCCGCGACATCGCGCAATCAGTTGTTCAACGCCTGCAGCGGCGCCGGAATGCGGCCGCCGCGGGCGATGAAGCGCGCGCAGGACATCGTATTGACCGGCATGATCGGCGCGCGCCCGAGCAGCCCGCCGAATTCCACCGCATCGCCGACCTGTTTGCCCGGCACCGGAATCACCCGCACCGCGGTGGTCTTGCGGTTGATCATGCCGATCGCCGCCTCGTCGGCGATGATGCCGCTGATGGTTTCGGCCGGCGTGTCGCCGGGAATCGCGATCATGTCCAGGCCGACAGAGCAGACGCAGGTCATCGCTTCGAGCTTGTCGAAGCTCAGCACGCCGAGTTCGGCGGCCTCGATCATGCCGATGTCCTCGCTGACCGGGATGAAGGCGCCCGACAGGCCGCCGACCTGGGTCGAGGCCATCGCCCCGCCCTTCTTCACGGCATCGTTGAGCATCGCCAGCGCCGCCGTCGAGCCGTGCGTGCCGACACGCTCGAGGCCCATTTCCTCGAGGATGCGTGCCACGCTGTCACCCTGCGCCGGTGTCGGTGCGAGCGACAGGTCGACAATGCCAAACGGAACGCCGAGCTTCTGCGAGGCCACCCGGCCGGCCAGCTCGCCCATGCGCGTCACCTTGAACGCGGTGCGCTTGATGATTGCCGCGAGTTCGCCGAAGTCGGCATCCGGATGCTGCTCGATCGCCCGCAGCACCACGCCCGGTCCGCTGACGCCGACATTGATCACGCATTCCGGTTCGCCGATGCCGTGGAAGGCACCCGCCATGAACGGGTTGTCTTCGACCGCGTTGCAGAACACCACCAGCTTGGCGCAGCCGACTCCGCCCTGCGCCGCAGTCATTTCCGCCGTCTGCTTGATGATGCGGCCCATTTGCGCCACCGCGTCCATGTTGATGCCGGCCTTCGTGGTGGCGACGTTGACCGAGGCGCAGACGCGCTGGGTGCTCGCCAGCGCGTCGGGAATCGAGGCGATCAGCGTCTGGTCGCCGCGCGTGTAGCCCTTCTGCACCAGCGCCGAGAATCCGCCGATGAAGTTCACCCCGACCTCGGCTGCCGCGCGGTCGAGGCTGGTGGCCATCAGCGTGTAGTCGTCCGCGGCGCAACGCTCGGCCACCATGGCGATCGGCGTGACCGAGATGCGCTTGTTGATGATCGGCACGCCGTAGTCGCGCTCGATCTCTTCGCCGACCTTGACCAGCCGGGCCGCCAGGCGGCAGATCTTGTCGTAGGCCAGGGTGGCGCAGGTCTTGAGGTCGGCATCGGCGCAATCGCGCAGGCTGATGCCCATGGTGATGGTCCGGATGTCCAGATTTTCCATCTGGACCATGCGGATGGTTTCGAGAATTTCCTCGGGCTGGAAGTGCAATCGTGACATGTCGGCCCCCGCTCAGAGTCGGTGCATGTAGCGGAACACGTCTTCCTGCTGGGCATCGATGCGCACGCCCAGGTCGTTGCCCTTCTCGGCCAGCAGGTGCTTGAGTTGATCGAAGGAGACTGCGGCCTTTTCCAGATCGACCATCATGATCATGCTGAAGCAGTCCTGCATCACGGTCTGCGAAATGTCGAGGATGCTGGCCTGCGCCTGCGCGAGGACCGCCGACACGCCGGCGATGATGCCGACCTTGTCCTGGCCGATGACGCTGACGATGATGCGGGTGGATTGCACGTTCATTCGCTGGTTTGCCTGTGTCTGGTTGGAAGGTCCGCTGCGCGCCGGACCGGTGCGCGCATTGTGCCATCGCCGGCGCCC
Source organism: Candidatus Methylophosphatis haderslevensis (assembly GCA_016711925.1). Taxonomy (GTDB): domain Bacteria; phylum Pseudomonadota; class Gammaproteobacteria; order Burkholderiales; family Rhodocyclaceae; genus Methylophosphatis; species Methylophosphatis haderslevensis. Next base: position 200,171 of record JADJSA010000007.1, on the reverse strand, counting down.
TCTCCCCGCTTGTCCGCGCTGCACGGGCGGTCCGCCCGCGGGCCAGATACTCCCGCGGCGGCGCGGCATCTGCGAGAATTGGCGGCACCGAACTGGTCCGCACAGACATCATGGCTGAAGACAGCGTTTCGACGACGATCGTCCGGCACTACCGGCAAATCCTGCTGTGGCCGCTGCAGTTGATGCAGATCGACGACGGCAAGCAGCACCAGAAAGACTGGGAAATGCTGGAGAAAGCCGGCCCGGACAACCCGTGGCGCGAGCTGTCGTCCGAATTCACCGGCGACCAGTCCAGATTCCAGCGCCGGCACTACAACGAGTTCGTCACCTTCTTGCCTCACGTTCAGCGTTTTCTCTACGGTGAGGGTCTGGCCGGCAAGGCCAACGCCTGGCATTCGGAATCGCCGGTGCGCGTGTTCCGCCGCAACGACATTGTCAAGGCCCGGGTAACCACCGTTCGCGGCGCGGCGCCGACCATATTCGACGTCGGCCATGTGGAGCTGTACTTCTTCTTCGACATCGACGTGATACTGCTGGCGATCGAGATCCATGCCGATGACGTGGGACTCGATCGGGTCCAGCACACGATCTACGGACTCGGCCGCGCCTATCCGCTGGACTGGGAAGCGGACGGTTCGCCCAGCCACTGCCTGGAGCGTGTCGAATGGCTCTGCGCCCGTGGGCAGGTCGTCGCGACCTCGGACTACGAGCAGGACGAACGCTACCTGGCACATGTGGCGCGCTATCGCGCGCCCTCGGTGGCCGCGCACTGGGAATATCTGCTGCGGCCACTGGTACCGCACTACTCGGGCGAGCCAGGGGTGATGCGCTATCGCAATATCGAGTATCACCGCATGCCGCTGATGGCGTATCTCGCGGTAGACGATCCGCTGGCGCTTACGCGCGCCGACTTCGTGCGCCTCGGCCTTGCCGCCGCCCCCGGCCCCAGCCAGACGCTGCCCTACTCGCGCCGCCATCTGATGCGTTTCGAGCAGCGCAACTGTTACGACCGCCACTGGTGCAACGAGGCGCGCGAATTCAGCACGCGCTTCGTCTGCTGCGGCAGGACGCTGGCGGTGATCGGCAGCGCCAAAGACGCCGCCTTCGTCGAGCGCGAGACCGGCATGCTCGGCCAGTTCCGGCACCAGTACTTCCTGCTCTTCATGATCGCGCACTTTCACCGGGCGGCCCTGCTGATGCTCTCCGACCGGCTGGTAATCACGCTGAACAAGCTCGAAATCAACAATGCCGACAGCGTGCGGCAGTTCAAGCGCGGCATCCGCCAGACCTTCGAGGTGTTCCTGCGCTTCACGCACCGCTACTGGTTCCACGACGTGTCGGACCAGGCGCAGGCACGCGACCTGTTTCGCATGTGCACCGAAAACCTCGACACCGACCGGCTCTACAACGAGGTGCGCGAGGAGATCCAGGACATGAGCACCTATCTGGACAGCGATACGCTGCGCCGCCAGTCCAATTCCATGGTGCGACTTACCGTGACAACCATCTTCGGCATGATCCTAACCGTGTGTACCGGCTTTCTCGGCATGAACCTCATCGCGGAAGCCGACGCGTCGCCATCGCAGAAAATCACCTATTTTTCCGTGGTCGGGGCGATCTGCGGCCTGCTCGCGCTTTACGCGATAGGCAAATCCCGCCGCCTTTCGGACTTCCTCGATGCGCTTTCGGACGAGCGCCTGCCCCTGCGCGCCAAGTATGTGGCGCTGGGAAACGTGTTCCGCAAGCGCACCCGCTCGGTTTTCTGACGGTCGCCGCGGCGCTTGAGCGCCAGGGCGGGTTCACGTTCGGTCGGTTGCCCCATGCGCGGCCACCTAACGCCCTCGCCGGCGCGCGCCTTGAGCTTGTCGATGATCAGCGAGGCGGTTTGCTCGATCGAGCGGTTGGTGACATCGATGATCGGCCAGCCACGCCGGATGAACAGGCGGCGGGCTTCCAGCACTTCCCGGCGCAGGGAATCGCTATCGGTGTAATCGGTATTCGCGTCCTGATTCAGCGCGGTCAGGCGCGCCGAGCGGACCAGCGCCAGACGCGCCGCGTCGACGATCAGCCCGACCACCAGCGGCAACTCCGCCGTCATCAGCCCCGCCGGCAACGGCGCGCCCGGCACCAGCGGCACGTTGGCCGCCTTGATGCCGCGCGAGGCAAGGTACATGCAGGTCGGCGTCTTGGTCGCGCGCGAGACGCCGACGACGATGACATCGGCACCGGAGAGATCGTCGCTGGCGATGCCGTCGTCATGAGCCAGCGCGTACTTCATCGCCTCAATGCGCCGGTAGTAGTCCTCGTCGAAGGCATCGCCCGAACTGGCGGTGAACTGCACCTCGGCGCTGGCATGACGGGCGAGCCGGCTGATCAGCGGCTCGAGCGCGAACTGGCACGGTACGCCGAGCCTCTCGCAACCTTGCTCGAGCGCCTCCCTGACATCGGTGTGGCTGATGCTGTGCAGGACGTAGCCAGGCGAGCTGGCCACCGCAGCAAGAATCTCGGGGATCTGGCCCATGCGGCGGACCATCTTCCACATCTTGCGCTCGACGTGGATTCCCTCGAGCTGGGCAACCGCGTTGCGCGCGAGCATCTCCACCAGTTCGCCCGAGGCGTGCGAGACCAGGTGCAGCATGAGCGACTTGTTCATGGCAGATCCCCCGGCAGACGGCGCGCCCTTTGGCTAGCTGTGGTGGCCGCCGTCAAGGCGTAGCACCGTGCCGTTGATCATCACGTTCTTCAGAACATGCAGGACCAGCATGGCGAACTCGGCCGGGTCGCCGAAGCGGTGCGGAAACGGAATCTGGTGCGCAAGGCGCGAATCGAGATTCTTCTCCATGTTGAACAGGGTCTGCGTGCCGAACAGGCCGGGTGCGATGCCGATAACGCGGATGCCCAGCGGGCCGAGCTCGCGGGCGGCCGGCAGTATCATGCTGACCACGCCGCCTTTCGAGGCCGAATAGGCGGCCTCGCCGCTTTGCCCCTCGTAGGCCGCAACCGACGCCGTCGACAGGATGACGCCGCGCTCGCCGTTGGTCAGCGCCGGCAGGACCGCCATATCGGCGGCGACCAGACGCATCATGTTGAAGGTGGAGATCAGATTGACCTCGACAAGCTGACGAAAGTCATCGAGCGGCATCGGGCCGCCGGCGCCGACGATCGGCTCGGAGTGCCCGCGGCCGACGCAGTGCACCAGCACGCGGGCCGCGCCGTGCGCCTCGCGCGCCGTGGCCAGGGCGCGTTCCGCTGAGGCCGAATCGGCCACGTCGCAGGGAATGGCCAGGGCGCCGATTTCCTCGCCGATCTTCTGCACGCCGCCTGCATCGATGTCGATCAGCGTGACCTTGGCGCCAGCCTCGACGAGAAAGCGCGCGGTTTCCGCCCCCAAACCCGATGCCGCTCCGGTCACCACGGCGGGGCACGCCCAGAGATCCATCGACAGACTCCCGATCCCGCCGGCACCAACGGCCGGCACGCTGTCGCCGATTATCGTCGGTCGCCCAACCGCATGCAAACCGGCGCCAGCTCGCACGTGGCGCCCCACACCGTCCTTGCCCCCGAAATGGCGGCCGGCAGGCACGGCCGCAGCTAACGCGAGCGATCGCCGGTCAGACCATCGCGCCCCTGCCCCGGTTGCGCGAATCGGAAATGCCTTCGCCGGCGCGGACCGGGCCGCGCCTGCCATCCGCGAAAAACCGCCACCGCAGCCGGCACATCGCCCGGGAATCCCGTGCTTTCGCCGCCGGCGCGCCTCTCTCTGGCGCCTGCAATGAAACCGCAATGATTTTGTCACATACTGGCAAACCGAAATGTTTGTCATGCAAAATCCGCCGGGAACGACGACCACCATGAAACGCGAACCAGATCCGGGCCAGTTTCCGGCCGAATACTTCATCAACCGCGAACTGTCCCTGCTCAAGTTCCAGCAGCGGGTGCTCGCGCAGGCTGGAGACGAACGCGTACCGCTGCTCGAGCGCCTGCGCTTCCTGTGCATCGTCTCGTCGAACCTGGACGAATTCTTCGAAATCCGCGTCGCGGGACTGAAGGAGCAGATCAAGCTGGGTTCGCTGGCCGGCGGCGCGGACGGTTTGACGCCGCAAGAGGTCTATCGCCGGGTCACCGACGAGGCACACGCGATCGTTGCTAGGCAGTACACGCTGCTGAATGGCAACATCCTTCCCGCGCTCGAGCAGGAGGGCATCGTGATTCTGCGCCGCACCCACTGGACGGCGGAGCAGCGCGCATGGGTGCACAGTTATTTCGAGCGCGAAGTGATGCCGGTTCTGACACCGATCGGGCTCGATCCGGCCCACCCCTTCCCGCGCGTGCTCAACAAGAGCCTCAATTTCGCGGTCGAACTGGAGGGCCTCGACGCCTTCGGCCGAGACTCCGGCGCGGCGATCGTGCAGGCGCCGCGCGCCTTGCCGCGGGTCATCCAGCTGCCCAAGTCGATTTCCGGCCTCGATCACTGTTTCGTGTTCCTTTCGTCGATCATGCATGCACATGTCGGCGACCTGTTCGAGGGCATGAACATACTCGGTTGCTACCAGTTCCGCGTTACGCGCAACTCGGACCTGTTCGTCGATGAGGAAGAGACCAAGAATCTGCGCGCCGCCCTGCAGGGCGAATTGCCGCAGCGCCATTTCGGCGACGCGGTGCGCCTTGAAGTCGCCGACAACTGTTCGGAAGCGATGGCTGAATTCCTGCTGCAACAATTCGGTTTGTCGGGACCTGACATGTACCGCGTACATGGGCTGGTCAACCTGGTGCGCTTGATCCGCGTGCCGGACTGGGTCGGCCGTCCCGATCTCAAGTATCCGGCATTTCGGCCGGGGCGACCGAAGACCCTTGACAAGCGGTCCGACATTTTCGAGGTCATGCGCAAGCAGGACGTGCTGCTGCACCACCCGTTCCAGAGCTTCAATCCCGTGATCGACCTGCTCAACGCTGCCGCAGACGATGCCAGCGTGCTGGCGATCCGGATGACCGTTTATCGCACGGGCACCGACTCGGTGTTGATGGAGTCGCTGTTGCGGGCCGCGCAGAAGGGCAAGGAAGTCACCGTGGTGGTGGAACTGATGGCGCGCTTCGACGAAGAGGCCAATCTTTCCATCGCCGCCCGGCTGGAAGAGGCCGGCGCTCACGTCGTCTATGGTGTGGTCGGCTACAAGACGCATGCCAAGATGCTGCTGATCGTTCGCCGCGAGGACAGTGACGCAACGCGTGTGGGTGTCCTGCGCCGCTATGTGCACCTGGGAACCGGCAATTACCATCCCCGGACATCGCGGCTGTACACCGACTTCGGACTGCTGACCGCCAACGAGGAGATAGGCGCCGACGTCAACGAAGTCTTCAAACAGCTGACCGGGCTCGGACGGGCGGGTGAGTTGAAGCACCTGTGGCAGGCGCCATTCACCCTTCATTCCAACCTGATCGCCGCGATCCAGGCCGAGGCCGATGCCGCGCGCGCCGGGCGCAAGGGCCGGATCATCGCCAAGATGAATTCGCTGCTCGAACCGATCATCATATCCGCGCTCTACGAAGCGAGCGAAGCCGGAGTACAGATCGATCTGATCGTTCGCGGCGTTTGCGCGCTGCGTCCCGGCGTAAGCGGACTGTCGGAGAACATTCGCGTGCGTTCGGTGGTAGGGCGTTTTCTCGAACACTCGCGAATCTTCTATTTCTATGCCGATGGCCAGGAGAACACGTACCTTGCCAGCGCCGACTGGATGGAGCGCAACGCATTCCGCCGGATCGAGGTGTGCTTTCCGGTGCTGGATGGACGACTGAAACGCCGCGTCATGAAAGAGGGCCTGCGTCCCTACCTGCAGGACAACGCGCAGGCATGGTCGATGGACGGCAGCGGCAATTACGCTGCCGTGAGTTCGCGCCGCACCCGCTCGATCGCCCAGGAGAGCCTGCTGCTGGATCTGGCCGCAAGTACCCTCGCGCATTGAAGCAGACGCCGCGTGGGTCAAGGGTGACGCCCGCCCAGTGCACGCCGACGCATGGGAACCGTCGCAAACCGGCACCGCACGTTGCCGGCGCAACTGTTGCAGAGTCAACGCCGCACTGTTAACCTCGCAGCGCGCGGCATGAAAGCTCGTCCTCTTCCGATGCGAAGGATGACGGTCAGACTGCGCAAGTCGGCTGCGATCGATCGTACGGCGCTGCATGCGGAGGTCGCAAAGTGAGTCTTTGACCCTGGACGATTGCATGTTAGCCCAACTGTCAAGCGTCGTCATTCGTCGGCCAGAGTGCCCCGACTCGCGCAAGCCGGACCCGACTTCGCTGCGCGTCGACTCCCCTGCAACCCGGGTCGCAGGCAATTCGCTCCGGTCATTGCGGCACCTTACCGTTCGGCGATGACGCCTCCGCAGGCGCGACCGGCCGGCCGCACCACCCTGCCGTTACGGCTCGGCCACGCAATCGGGGAACTGTTCTCGCTCTACCCGCCGGATGAACCGTAGGCCGGCGCATTTCGCGCCAAGCAAATTCAGGCGGTGTTGCAGCTCACGCCGCTCACCATGCTGGCGAACATACTCAATGCCCTGCTGGTCGCGGATTCGTTCTGGAACGCCGGACTACGCGGGTTCCTTGTGCCGTGGACCGCCTGCGTGATGGTTGTGGCACTGTTTGGCGCACGCGTCTGGTTTGTCATGCGGACCCGCAGACGGCGCCACACCGCGTCACTGCGCGCGCTGCGCCGGGCGGCCATCCATGCGTCGATTCTTGGCACACTTTGGGCGCTGGTGCCGGTGGTCCTGTTTCCGATCGCCAACTCGCAGCAACAATTGATGATCACCGCCATTTCCGCCGGGATGATCTGCGCCGGCGGATTCGCGCTCGCGACCATTCCCGCGGCTGCAGCCGCCTATGTGCTGATCCTCTCGGCCGGTTCCGCCTATCCCCTGTTGTCGACCAGCGATCCGGTGCTCGCCAATGTCGGCTGGCTGCTTTACATCTATGCCATCATCGTCGTCGCCAGCGTCATCGCAACCGCGCGAACGTTCGGCGCGCGACTGATGGCGGAATCCCGTGCCGAGCACCAGACCCAAGTAATCGGCTTGTTGCTGCGCGATTTCGAGGAAAACGCGAGCGATGTGCTGTGGGAGATCGATCGTCAGGGCAGCTTGCTGCACGTGTCGCCGAGACTCGCGCAAATGCTGGACAAGTCGCTTGACGATCTGGCGGGAACGATATTTGTCGATCATCTGCGCAATCCCGCCGCCGATTGGGGCGAGGCGGAACGGGACTGCCTGCGAGAACTGGAAAGCCGAATCGGTGGAAACGAGCCGTTCCGGGACTTGACGATACCGATTCTGGTTGCCGCCGAACGACGATGGTGGTCGCTTAGCGCCAAGCCGCTAACCGATCCGGACGGTCAGTTCTCCGGCTGGCGCGGCGTGGCGACCGATGTTACGCATGCACGTCGGGCACACGAGCGAATCACGCATCTGGCCCACCACGATACGCTGACCGGCGTGGCCAATCGGCACCAGTTCCACACCCTCGTCAGGAGCGCTTTGCTCGCAGTAGCGGACAACGCGAGCAGTTGCGCCGTAGCATGCATCGACTTGGACAATTTCAAGGACGTCAATGACTCGCTTGGCCACCAGGCGGGAGACTCGCTGCTTCAGATAGTCGCCCAGCGGCTGTCGGCCGGCACCCGCCGCAACGATCTGGTAGCCCGGCTCGGCGGCGACGAGTTCGGCCTGCTGCTGCGTGAGCCTGGCAACAACAGCGAACTCGAGGGGTTCGTCGCTCGACTGCTCGAACAACTGCAGCGGCCATGCGAACTGTATGGATCGAGAACCAGCGTGGGTGCGAGCGTGGGTATCGCGCTCGCGCCGCGCGATGGCACCGACGCGACAACGCTGCTGCGGAATGCCGATATCGCTCTCTACGCCGCGAAGGCGAAAGGGCGCGGAAGTTTCTGCTTTTTCGATCCTGCAATGGCGCTCGGATCGCAGCGACGCCAGATGCTGGAAAGGGAACTGCAGCGGGCGATGGACGAAGGCGGCCTGTCGCTGTTCTACCAGCCGCAGATCGTGCTGGCCACGGGCGCGGTGTGGCGTTTCGAGGCCTTGCTGCGCTGGAAACATCCGCTGCACGGCAACATCCCGCCCGCCGAGTTCATCCCGATTGCCGAATCCTCGGGCCTGATCGTCCGGCTCGGGGAATGGGTAATGCAGAAGGCATGCCAAGACGCGGCGGGCTGGCCGGACAGTATCGGGATCGCGGTCAACCTGTCGCCGGCACAAATCGTCGGTCGCGATCTGTGCCGGATGGTGGACGCGGCACTAACAGAGTCGGGCTTGCCCACCAGTCGGCTGGAGGTCGAGATTACCGAGTCGGTTTTCCTCAACGAAACCGGCGAAACGCTCGGGCAACTGCATTCGCTCCACCGTACCGGCGTGAAGCTTGCACTGGACGATTTCGGTACGGGCTATGCGTCCCTCGCCTATCTGCGGCGGCTGCCCTTCGATACGCTCAAGATCGACCGTTCGTTCGTGCATGAAATGCTCGAGAGCACCGAAGCGCGGGCGATCGTCCGCTCTGTCGTCGATCTGGCTGCAACGCTGAAGATTGCCACCGTTGCCGAAGGCGTGGAAACCCGTAAGCATATCGATGCCCTGACGGCCGAAGGCTGCACTCTTGGTCAGGGCAACCATCTTGGCGAACCCATGCCGGCGGCGAATGTCCTCGGCTTCCTGGAACGCCTGGCGCATGCTGCCGCGCCCGCCGGCTGAGTTGCGACCGCTCGACGGGCCGATTTCGGCGAAAGTCAGCTCCTCTTCTTTTGGGTCAGTTGCGTTCGGGCAAGCTCCAACTGTTCGCGCTGTTCGTCGGTCAACCGGGGAAACTGCAGTTTCATTTCACTCATGGCGTCGACGATCGCAGAGGCAACGACCAACCGGGTATACCATTTGTTGTCGGCCGGTACGACATACCAGGGAGCGAAAGGCTTCGCCGTGTGGCGTATGGTTGCCTCATAGGCAGCCATATAGTCGTCCCATCGCGTACGCTCCTTCAGGTCGCCGGCGGCGAATTTCCAGTTCTTCGATGGCGAGTCGAGCCGCTCAAGAAAACGCTTCTTCTGCTCGGCCTTGGAAACGTTCAAGAAGAACTTGATGATCTTGACGCCGTTGCGCGACAGGTAGCGTTCGAAGGCGACGATATCCTCGAATCGCTGATCCCAGATCCGCTTGCCGACCAGTTCCGGCGGAAGCCGCTGGTGCGCAAGTATCTCCGGATGCACGCGGACCACCAGCGTCTCTTCATAGTAAGACCGGTTGAAAATGCCGATGCGTCCGCGTTCCGGAAGGCAGCGCATGGTGCGCCAGAGGAAATCGTGGTCGAGTTCCTCCTCCGAAGGTGCCTTGAAGCTGAACACCTGGCAGCCCTGCGGATTGATGCCCGACATCACCTGCTTGATCGTCGAGTCCTTCCCGGCCGCATCCATCGCCTGGAAGATCAGCAGCACGGCCCAGTGGTCCTGGGCGTAGAGCTTCTCCTGCAGGTCGGCGATCCGGTCGATGCTCCCGGCAAGCAACGACTGCGCTTTCGCGTCTTCATCGGACCGGAACGGGCCGGTTTCCGAAGCAGAATAGCGCTCGAGACGAAACTTCCGGCCGTCGGTAACCCGGTAGGCGCGCGCCAGATCGAGGGATTTTCCGGTCATTCTTGTGTCTCCTTGGCTTTCGCGGGAAACGGCGCCCGACGATGCCGTCAAACGCTATTGTCACATTGATCCAAGTCCGCGCCGGAGATGACAAAATTTGTCACAAGCCGTCTGCAGTTCTCGGTGAACCGAAGCGTACCGATTCACATAAGCCCAACTGGCTGGCCCGATGCATTTCGTTGGAGCAGCCGGCTTTCTTCGTCGGCAACTTCCCCGGGGATCGGGGTCGGCAACAAGAAGACCGGGGTCGACATCCTCAACGAGGCCGATCGTTGCTCACTTCCTGCCCCGTCAGTTTGTCTCCGGTACTCAGCCACGCAGCAGCTTGCGCGTATGCCGTGCGACCATGAGTTCCTCGTCGGTCGGAATTACCCAGGCCGAGATGCGGCTGGTTGCCGACGAAATGCGCAATTGGTCGCCTGAGTTGGCGCCTTCGTCCAGTTCTACGCCCAGCCACCCGCATCCCCGGCACACCGCTTCCCGCACCGGCGCGGCGTGCTCGCCGATCCCGGCAGTGAACACCAGCGCGTCGATACCGCCAAGTGCGGCCGCGATCGAGCCGATCTCGCGCACGATCCGATGGACGAACAGATCGATCGCTTCGCGAGCCCGCGCGCTGTTGCTTGCCATCAGCACGCGCATGTCGCTCGAAATGCCGGAAACGCCGAGCAGACCGGAACGCTTGTAGAGCAGCGCCGAAACGTCGCTGGCGTTCATGTGCAGAGTGTCGAACAGGTACAGAATGACGCCAGGATCGATCGATCCGGTCCGCGTTCCCATCATCAGGCCATCCAGCGCGGTAAAGCCCATCGTGCTCGCGACGCTGCGTCCGGCCCGCATCCCGCACAGGCTGGCGCCGTTGCCCAAATGCGCAACGACGGTCCTTCCCTGCGCCGCGCACGGATCGATCTCCGGCAGTTTCGCCGCAATGTACTCGTACGACAGGCCGTGAAAACCGTAGCGACGCACACCGCGACCGGTGATCTCGCGTGGCAGCGGCAATGCCTGCTCCACCTCCGGCTGCGACCGGTGAAATGCCGTATCGAAGCACGCAACCTGGGCCGGCGCGTCCGGTTGCTGGGCAATCCGGCGCATCGGCGCGAGATTGTGCGGCTGGTGCAGCGGCGCGAGCGGAATCAGCCGCGACAGGTATTCGGCCACCTCGGGATCGATACGTGCCGGCGCTGCGAAGCGCGTTCCGCCATGGACAACCCGATGTCCGACGCCGATCAGGCGCCCGTCCGCGACTTCGGCGCGCAGCCAGTGCATGAGGAACTCCGTCGCCAGTTCGTGATCGGGCTGGATGCCGTCCGTCCACCGCTGTTCGCCGAGAGATTTTCCATCGGCATCGCGGGCGGAGAAATGGGCCGCGACGCCGATGCCCTCGACCTGCCCCTTCAGGCGCAGTCGCGGGTCGTCGCTAGCCTCGTACAGCGCAAACTTGATGCTCGAAGAACCGGCGTTCAGAACCAGGATCAGGTCGGACATGGGATATCGCAATCGTCAATGAATGTCAGCCGATTGTAGCCCGGCCGAGTGGCGCGCACCGACCGAAGAGCGGCAGTTTTCCCCGGCAGTTCCCGCAACCACGGCGGGCTGACCACCCGAATGTTCAGTTGCGCCGCGCCGAGAGCACCGACGGCACGGCACCGATCAGTTTCAGCGCGCGCTGGATCTGCGGCACGCCGGTGACTTCCATGGTGAAGTTCATGTGCGCGCGCCCCTGCCGCGATACCGTATTGACTGCGATGACGTTGATTTTCTCCCGCGACAGCACTTCCGAGATGTCGCGCAGCAAGCCGGTACGGTCGGCGCATTCGACGGCAATCTCGACCGGGTAAACCGCGCCGCCCTTCTCGCCTTGTCCCTCGCCCCAATCGGCAGCAATCACCCGTTCCGGATTGACCCGCGCCATGTTGGCGAAGTTGGGGCAATCGGCGCGGTGGATCGATACGCCCTTGCCGCGGGTGACGTAGCCCTTGATCGAGTCGGGTGGTGCCGGCTTGCAGCAACGCCCGAGCTGGGTCAGCAGCTTGCCCACGCCCACTACCAGAACCCCGCCGTCCTGGTCGCCCGCCTTGCTCTTGCGCGGCATGAAGGCGGGCAGTTCGGCCGGCGCCGCCGGACCGCGCAGTGCCACCTGAATCGCCCGAGGCCCAAGCTCGCTGCGCCCGGCCGCCAGAAACATCGCCTCCGCGCTGGCGAATCCGAGCTTGCCCGCCAGCTCGTCGATATTCGCCTGCGTCGCGCCATCGCGCTGTAATTCGCGCGCGACCCAGGCGCGCCCGTCGGCCAGTGTCTGCGCCTCGTCCTGAACGGCAAACCACTGCTTGACCTTGCTCCGGGCGCGCGACGAATGCAGGTACCCGAGCTGCGGATTTAGCCAGTCTCGCGAGGGGCCGCCCTGCCGGGTCGAAACGATCTCGACCGTCTGCCCCGATTTGAGCCGGGTATTCAGCGGCACCAGCGCGCCATCGACCTTGGCGCCGCGGCAGCGGTGGCCCAGTTCGGTGTGCAGACGGTAGGCGAAATCGATCGGCGTGGCGCCCTGCGGCAGATCGATCACCCGCCCCTGCGGCGTCACGATGTAGATCGTGTCGTCGAGCGCAGCGCGTTTGAACTGCTCGACCCAGTCGGAAGAGTCGGTGATCTCGTCGCGCCAGGAAAGCAGGTCGCGCAGCAACGCCAGCTTGTCGCCATAGCTGTCCTGCGCAAGACCGCCGCCGATGCCTTCCTTGTAGCGCCAGTGGGCGGCCACGCCGAGTTCGGCATGGTTGTGCATGTCGCGCGTGCGAATCTGCACTTCGAGCGAGCGGCCATCCTCGGCAATCACGGCGGTGTGCAGGGAACGGTAGAAGTTCCCCTTGGGCTTGGAGATGTAGTCGTCGAACTCCTTGGGCACCGGTGTCCACCGCTGGTGCACCAGCCCGAGCACGGCGTAGCAGTCCTTCACCTGATCGACGATGACCCGCAGCGCCCGCACGTCATAGACTTCGGAGAACGGCAGGTTCTTCGACCGCATCTTGTTCCAGATGCTGTAGATGTGCTTGGGGCGGCCGTATATCTCGGCCGCGATGCCCATTGCCGCGCACTCGCTCTTCAGGCGCGCGATCGCCTGCTCGATGAAGTGCTCGCGTTCGGCGCGCTTCTCGTCGAGCTGACGGGCAATCCGCTTGTAGGTTTCGGGCTCGAGAAAACGGAACGACAGATCCTCGATCTCCCATTTCAATTGCCAGACGCCGAGCCGGTTGGCCAGCGGCGCATAGATGTCCAGCGATTCGCGCGCCACATCGGCGCGCCGCGCATCGCTGTGGTCGGTGAAATAGCGCAGCGTCTGCGTCCGGCTGGCCAGCCGCAGCATCACCACACGGATGTCCTCGACCATCGCCAGCACCATCTTGCGCAACACTTCGGTCTGCGCCCGAACCTCCGGCACCGACGAGGCCGCTGCCGCGCGGGTGATCAGGCGCAGGCCGTTGAGCCGATGCAGGCCGCCCACCAGTTTCGCCACCTCCGGGCCGAATTCGCGCTCGATCAGATCGCCCGCCGCGGCGTGGTAATCGTGAATCGCGAACAACAGCGCCGCCAGGCGCGTATCGACGTCCAGCCGCAGCGCAACGGCGATCAGCGCCATGCCCAGCACGTGCTGCCACACCGGCTCGCCGGTTCCGAGCTGCTTGCCGGCATAGAGCGGTTCGACCAGTGCCAGAGCGCGTTCGATTTTCCTGCACCCGCCCTCGTCCAGCCCCTCGCACAACAGGATCACCGGCGTCTGCGCGACACCGACCGCGTCGATCGAATGCGTAACCGATACCATGCGGCGATTATCCCACGTAGAATGCCGCGCTTCCGACTCCCGCCGAACCCCGGATACGACCGACCGCCATGTTCTCCGCCTATCGCCGCTGGCGCCGCCAACAGATCGCCGCGAACTTCGCGGTCGATGACGCGGCCTGGCAGCAGGTCGAGGCGAGGCTGCCGTTTCTCGATTTTCTCGAACCGGCCGAGCGCGCCCGGCTGCGCGTGCTGACACTCGAATTTCTCGCCGAAAAGCAGATTGCCGGCGCCGGCGGACTGGAAGTCGATAACGCCATGCGTCTGGCCATCGGCCTGCAGGCCTGTCTGCCGATCCTCAATATCGGCCTCGGCGCCTACGGCGACTGGGTCGGCATCATTGTCTATCCGGGCGACTTCGTGATTCCGCGCAACGAAGTCGACGCCGCCGGCGTGGTGCACGAATATGATGATCCGGTACTCGGCGAAGCCTGGCGCGGCGGCCCCGTCGTCGTCGCCTGGTTCGACGACGCCAACGAAGCCGAGGGCATCAACGTCGTGCTGCATGAATTCGCCCACAAGCTCGACATGCGCAACGGCGAACCCGACGGCATGCCGCAGTTGCCGGCCGGCATGGACGCCGGCAGTTGGGCGCGCGAGTTCAGCGACGCCTATGCCGATCTGTGCCGGCGTGTCGATGAAGGCGAAGATACGCCGCTCGATCCCTACGCCAGCGAGAACCCGGGCGAATTCTTCGCGGTGATGAGCGAAGCTTTCTTCACCACGCCTCTGCTGCTGCAACTTGAATACCCGGGCGTGTACGCCCAGCTCGCCCGCTTCTATCGCCTCGACCCGGCATCCGGCGAACTGCGCATGAGCAAAGCCGGGCACGCCTGATCCCGGCCCTTTCACCCGGAACCGTTGCCCACATGTCATCTCCCGACGAAAGCGAAGTGCTCGCCGCCATGCGCCGCTGGATCGAGCAGGCGGTCATCGGCCTGAACCTGTGTCCGTTCGCCAAGGCGGTGTATGTGAAGAATCAGGTGCGCCTGGTGGTCAGCGATGCGCCGCACGTCGACGGCTTTCTCGAACAGCTCGACCGCGAACTCGATCTTCTGGCCGCCAGCGATTCGGCGCAGATCGACACCACCCTGCTGGTGCACCCGACGCTGTTTGACGATTTCCTGGAATTCAACGACCTGACGGCGATCGCCGACGAGGCGATCGTCGAGCATGGCCTGGAGGGCGTGCTGCAGATCGCGAGTTTTCACCCCGGCTATCAGTTCGCCGGCACCGCGCCCGACGATCTGGGCAACTACACCAATCGCGCGCCCTACCCGACGCTGCATCTGCTGCGCGAAGCGAGCATCGCACGTGCCGTCGAAGCCGTGCCGGAGGCGCAGACAATCTACCTGCGCAATATCGAAACGCTGCAAAAACTCGGTCTCGCCGGCTGGCTGGCGCTCGGCCTGGGTGACGTCCGGCGTGGCGGCGGCAAGCACTGACCCGCCCTGTGACCCGCACCAGCTGGCGCTCTCCGGCATGGCATGCCGCTGAGGCCCGTAGTACAAGGCGCGCACGGCATGCGCCCTGTAGATCGCCTATCCATGCGGCTCTCAGGGCTGCCGCCGGCGCGCTATGCGGGGCCGGCCGGGCCTGCTACTCGCGCAGCACCGCGAGCGTTACCGAGGCAAAATCGCGCCTGGCCATGACCGTCACGATCAGCGCGGTTACCGCGACGAACAGCCACGGATGCACGAACCAGCTCACCGCCGCCAGACCGAAGTAGTAGGCGCGGATGCCGCGATTGAATTCGTCGCCGGCGTGGCTATTCACCCGCGCTATCTTTTTTGCGTAGCGCTCGCGCTCCTCGTCCGGCGCGCGCGCTTCCGGTGCGGCACCGATCAGGATCGAGAGAAAATTGAACTGGCGGATCGACCAGGTGAACTTGAAGTACGCCACCACGAACACCGCCAGCAGCAGCAGTACCTTGACCTCCCACAGTTCGCGCGAAACCTCGCGCGCGAACGGAATCTCCGCCGTCATGGTGATCAGTTTGTCGACGGTGCCCATCACCGCGATCAGGCCAGCGATGATGTAGATCGTGGTATTGGCATAAAAGCTCACCGACGAGAGCAGGTTGCCCACCAGTGCGGCATCGGCGATGCGGTTCTCGCGCCCGAGCAGTCGACGCGACCATTCGAGCCGGTGGCGGTGGCTGGCGCCGACCAGTCCGAGGCGCTCGCCGATGCCGTTGTCGGCCAGCCAGCCGTAGCCGATCCAGCACAGCAGAAACCAGCCCAGCGCCGTCCAGTCCGCGGTGGTGAGCTGGGCGAGAAACGGCCGCAACAAGATCAGCCGGCCAGCAGGAAGTCTCGCACCACGCCGATTTGCGCCGCATCCATCAACATCGGCGCGTGGCCGACCCCGGCGATCTCGACCGTGCGCGCCTGCGGGCCGCGTCGGCCCATTTCGAGCCAGATTTCCCGCGCCAGCAGGTCGGACTGCTCGCCGCGAATGGCCAGCGTCGGACAGCGGATCGCATCGTAGATCGCCCACAGCGCGACATCAGCCGGCAGCGGCGATTTGAGGAAAGGCTCGGCAATGCCGGGATCGTAATTGAGTTCCACCCCGCCATCGGCGCGCGGGCGAATCTCGTGTTCGGTCAGGTGCCGCCACTGCGCATCGGTGAGCGAACCGAATGGCGCACCGACTGCCCGGATGTAGGCTTCCGCTTCGGCGATGTTGGCAAACGGCGGCGCCTTGCCGACATAAGTTTGCAGGCGCTGCACCGATTCGACGGTGGCCACCGGCCCGACATCGTTGAGCACCAGTCGCGCCACCGGCGTATTCGGCAGGCTCGATAGCGCCATCCCGATCAGCCCGCCCATCGAGGTGCCGACCCAATGCACCTGCTCGACATCGAGCCGCGCGATCAGCGTGACCATGTCGGCCACATAAAGCGGCAACTGGTAATCGTCCTTGACCGGATGCCAGTCGCTGCGCCCGCGCCCGACCACGTCCGGGCACACCACCCGGTATTCGCCGGCCAGCGCCTGCGCCAGGAAATCGAAGTCGCGCCCCTGCCGGGTCAGGCCATGGACGCAGACCAGCACCCGCGGGTTGCGCGGGTCGCCCCACTCGGCGTAGGCCATGCGGTGCAGACCGTGCGGTCCGCTGCACTGCACGCGCCTCTGGCGCATGGCGGCACCGGTCGGGGGGGAAGAAGAATCGAATTGGCTCATGGTATTCATCCGCGATGACATCTGCCGCAGTCTACCATCGCCCGCGTGCCGACTTCCTATTGCGCATGCCAGTAGCGCTTGCGCAGCTCGCGCGTCCGCTCAAGGTTGACGGCCGGGCCGAGCAGTACGCGAACCGCGCCATCCCGGTCGGTGCGATGCACCGCGGCGGCGCGCGTCTGGTAACGCGCCATCACCTCGCCGTTCGGATGGCGAAAGCGGTTGCGATAGCCGACCGGCAGAATCACCTGTGCCGCGCCGACTGCATCGAGAAACGCCTCGCTCGACGAAGTGCGGCTGCCGTGGTGCGGCGCCAGCAGCACGTCGGCGCGCAGCCGTCGGCCGTGCCGCGCCACCAGGTCGAGTTCGGACACGCCCTCGATATCGCCGGTCAACAGCATCCTGCTGCCGGCCGCGCTCACCATCAGCACACACGAAAGGTCGTTGGACTTCACCACTGGCCGCAGGTAGGCGGCGGGACGCGGATGCAGCATCTCGAAGCGCACGCCGTCCCATTCCCAGGTTTCACCATCGATGCAGGCCTGCTGGTCGGGCGCCGACAGCCTGTACGGCGAATCGGCAGCGAGCGAACTCTGGGTCAGCGAAACCGGCAGTCCCGCCAGCACCGATTCGGCCCCGCCCGAGTGATCGCGATCCTGGTGGGTGACGATCAGGCGGTCGAGCTGCAGCACGCCGGCGGCGCGCAGATAAGGCAGGATGATGCGGTTGCCGCTGTTGGCATCGAGCGAGAAGCGCGGTCCGGTGTCGTAGATCATGTCGTGACCTGCTGTCTGCACATGCACCGCCAGCCCCTGGCCGACATCGAGCACGGTGACGACGGCATTGCCGGCGGCCGGCCGCGGTGCCGGCGTCAGAAACAGCGGCAGCAGCAGCACCGCCCCCAGGCTGCGCGCCGGAAAGCCGCGCGGTAGCAGCATCACCGCGCAGCCGAGCAAGCCCGGCGCCACCGCCCACCAGGGTGGTGCCGCCTGCTGCCAGACCGCCCACGGCATCGCGGCCAGCCAGTCGAGCAGCAACATCAGCCACCCCATCGCCAGATTCGCCAGCGCCAGCAGCGCGTCGATGTGCAGCAGGCCGCCCACGATCGCCAGCGGCGTGATCAGCAAACTGACCACCGGTATGGCGACCGCATTGGCCGGCGCGGATACCAGCGAGAATTGCTGGAACAGCGCCAGCAGCGCCGGAATCAGCGCCAGGGTCACCGCCCATTGCGCGGAGATCGCGCGGCGCAGACGGTCGACGTGGCCGATACGGCCGCTGCCCCCGATACGCCCGCTGCCGCTGTAGAACAGCACCGCGACCGCGCCGAACGAGAGCCAGAAACCGGCCGACATGACCGCCAGCGGGTCGAGCAGCAAGACGATCAGCAAGGCCAGCGCCAGCACCCGGCTGCCGCCCGCGATGCGCCCGCTCCACAGGGCCAGCGCAATCACCGCCAGCATGTAGAGCGTGCGCTGCGCCGGCACGGCGAAGCCGGCGAGCAGGCAGTAGGCCAGGGCTGCCAGGACGCCGGCCAGCGCCGCCGCCTTCTGCGCCGGCAGCCGCAATGCCAGCCGCGGCACGCGCCGCCAGAGGGCTGCCACCAGCCAGGCGAACAGGCCGGCGATCATCGTCACATGCACGCCGGATATCGCCACCAGGTGGGTGATGCCGGTGCGGTTGAAGCGCTCCCACAGATCGGCGTCGATCGCCTGCTGGTCGCCGATCACCAGCGCGATCAGCAGGCCGGCATGGGGCGAATCGGGCAGCGCGTCGCGGATGTAGGCGCGAACATTCTCGCGCGCGCGCTCGATCAGCGTTCCCGGCGAGTCAACGAATTCGGCCAGTTTGAGGCTTTCGGCGCCGGCGCGAACATAGCCGGTGGCGCGCAGGCCGCGTTCGAACAATTGCGCTTCATAGTCGAAGCCGTGCGGGTTGAGGTTGCCGTGCGGGCGCTTGAGCCGCACCTTGAAGCGCCAGCGCTCGCCGGCATGCACCTCGCGCGCGATCTCGGTCTGCGCCTCGCGCTGGCCTCGATACCAGCCGAGCAGCACGCGCCGCGGCGCGCCCGCGGCCTCGCTCTGCTCGACCTCGAAGACGAAGCGCTGACCGGCGTCGAGCGCCTGCGGCAATCCGGCGACCACGCCGGTGACATAAATGTCGCGCCCTTCGAGTTCACCCGGCAGCGTCTCGGCCAGCCGCAGCAGCGCATAGCCGCACGACCAGGCAAACCCGGCCAGCGCGCCGGCCGCGAGCAGCGTGCCCGCCTTCAGCCAGCGCCGTCGCACCTTCGCCGCGATCAGGGCGACAACCAGCGCGCCGGCCGCGATTGCGGCCACCGCCGGCCAGTCCGGCAATTCGGCCTGCCCCTGGCACAAGGCCGCGCCGATCGCGAAACCGCAGACCGCAATCCGCACCCCCGGCGCCCGTCAGGCCGGTGTGGCCGCCTGCGCCGACAGCAGGTCGCGGAACACCTGCGAGCGCAGCGCCAGATCGCCCGGCGGGCCGACATCGACGACGCGGCCCTGCTGCATCAGCACCACTTCGTCGAAGCGGTCGAGCAGGTTCAGGCGATGCACCGACGAAACCACGCAGGCGCCGGCATGACTGGCAAGCATGCGCTCGAGCACCTTGCGCTCGGTTTCCGGATCGAGGCTGCTGGTCGGCTCGTCGAGCAGCAGCATCGAACTGCCGCGCGCCGCGACCATGCCGCGCGCCAGGGCAAGCCGCTGGCGCTGCCCGCCCGACCAGTTGGCGCCGCGCTCGGTGACCACCGTATCGAGTCCCTGCGCCAGTCCGGCGACGAAGTCCTCCGCGGCGGCCACGCGCACCGCGTCGTCGAGCTGCGCAGCGTCGGCGCTGGCGCCGAGAAGCAGGTTCTCGCGCAACGTGCCTTCGAAAATCTCGGCCTGCTGCGGAATCAGCGTCGCCTCCAGCCGCAGCGCCGCCGCCGGATCGTCGATCGGCGCGTCATCGAAGCCGATGCGGCCGGCCTGCGGCCGGTCGAGTCCGGCGAGCAGCCGCAGCAGCGTGCTCTTGCCGGCCCCGCTCGGCCCGACCAGCGCATAGCGGCGGCCGCGCCGCAGCGCCAGATCGACGCCTTCGAGCGCCGGCGCCTCGCCGCGCGCCGCGGCATGGTGAAAGCGCAGGCCGTCGATGCGCAACTCGCTCCAGCCGGTCGGCTGCAGCGCGTCGGCCCACTTCTCGCTGCCGGCGGCGTTGATCGGCTGCGCCGCCGCGTATGACGCCTGGGCACCGACGATGCCCGAGTAATGAACCGCGATCGCCGTGATCACGTCGCCCGCTTCCTGCGCGTATTCATAGACCATGAACACGTTGCCCAGCTTGAGCACTTCCTGACCCGCACCGGACGCACCGCTGGAGGCCAGCCAGGCGTAGAGCGCGACCAGCGCGCACCACAGCAGTGCCGAGAGCAGGTCGACCGTGCACCACTTGGCCTCGTTGACCACCATGCTGCGGCGGAGCGGCGCGAAGGTCGCGCGCATGCGTTCGAGCATCAGTTCGGCCACGCCGTTGCGCCGGCGCAGGGCGAATACCGTGGTGATATTGCCCAGCGAGTCGACCAGCGCCGCCGACAGCCGGCGCTCGGTCTGGCTTTCGCGCAGCGAATACTCCATGATGCGCCGGTCGAAGCGGCTGATCAGGAACCCAGCACGATGTAGCCGCACACCGCGACCATGCCGACCGCCGGCGCGATCAGCCACAGCGCGACCACCGGCCCGAACAGCCGGATCGAATTCTGCAGGTAGATGTACTGACTTTCGGCGAAACCGTACAGCGCGCCGGTCGCCTGGTTGACGCGGCTTACCGTCTCGGCGGTGTGGCGCGCTTCGTGCCAGGCCAGCGGCGCATCGAGCACCCGCCGGGTGAGCGCCGCGAACACCATCTCGCGCACCCGCATCGCCGCATTGCGCTCGAGCACCCGGCCGGGGCCGTGCATCGCCCAGCTCGCCGCGGTGGCGCAAAACACGCCCGCCAGCAGCAGCCCGGCGTGTGGCAAGCCGGCCAGCCCGCCGCTCTGGATTTCGTTGATCGCTTGCCCCGCCAGCCAGGGCACGGCCAGTTTGAAAAGCTGCGAACCAATCAGCAGCGTGAAGGCTCCCACCAGGATGCCGCGGGCGCCCGCCGCGTAGCGCCAAAGCTCGCGGTAGAGGTGGATTACGCCCTGCGGGCGGTCGAGTTGCTGGTCCATTTTGCCGGCCTGTGACAGATGAATGAATGCGAGCAAAAGCTTGTAACCGTCCCGGCGCGGGTAAGCAAGCGAAACGCTTCGCGTAGAATCGGATTGCAACAATCATGCGCAAACAACTTCGCAGCTTTCTGCCCGACCCCGAGAAGATACGCGCCAATCGCTGGCTGGCGATGTTCGGCAGCGCGCTCACGCACCCGCGGCTGTGGCACCTCAATCGCCACTCTGCTGCCGGCGGCGTGGCGGTCGGGCTGTTCTGCGGCCTGATACCGGGGCCGCTGCAGATGCTCGGCGCCACCCTGGCCTGCGTGGTGCTGCGGGTGAACCTGCCGCTCGCCCTGGTCGCCACCCTGTACACCAACCCGCTGACCATCGTGCCGATCTACCTGGTCGCCTTCGGCCTCGGCAAACTGGTGCTCGGCGACAGCGGTGGCGAATTCGTCGCCCCGCCCCAGTGGGGGGCGCAGGCCCTGTCGGCCTGGCTCGGCCAACTGCTCGAATGGATGGGCGGCCTGGGCATGCCGTTGTTCGTCGGCCTGGTGCTGCTCGCCTCGCTGCTGTCGCTGGCCGGCTATGTCGTGGTGCGCGCCGCCTGGCGCTGGCATCTGGTGCGCGCCTGGCGCAAGCGCAGGGCACGCGCCTGAACACCGGGCTTGGCGACGGGCCAGGCGTGCGCTATTGTCATTCTGTCGCGTCGCCGGCCGCCGCAACTCGACGGCTGCATGCAGCCGTTGCGCGGATCGCACGCGCAATCGGCAACGACCTCACCCGAGGAGAAACCGATGGCCAAGCTCGATCGCACCAAGGCGAACCCGTGGCAACTGAAGACCCCGCCCGGCACGTCGGCGTTCACGCTGCATGTCGATGAGATCGACGGCAAGGCGGTACTCGTCTGTACCGTCGGCAAGACCGTCCTGCTCTACGACGCGCGCTGCGTCGACGACCTGCACGCGATGCTCGAGGCTGCCGGGGACTGGGTAGAACTGGGCGGCGCCGATGAACAAAAGCCGGCAAGGGCCGGGTCGGTGGAAGCCTGGGGGCGCTCGGCCGACAATCCGGTCGGCGGCTGGTACGGGCTGAAGAAGGGTTTCCGCGGCCGCTTTGCCGTCTACATTCCGCCGCTGCTCGAAGCACTGGGCCTGTGCGAACTCGAACACAATGCCAAGAACAACCGCATGCGGGCCAGGTAAACCTGCGCCATCCGGCGCGAGCGCGGCGTTGCTTGAAATTTTCTGGCCGGGCTGAAAGCCGCATCGGGCGGCCTTCTTCAGGCAGGGTATCCGCCAAGCCTCTTGGAACGGCGCTCTCCAGCATGCCTGCCCGCAGATCGCCTATCCATGCGGGTTGCAGGGCAGCCCTATCGGCGACGCGAACAGCTCGGATAGCTGACCGCGGCGCGCGGCGGCTTGACCGCCGCCGATGCGCTGGCGCCAGACGCCGGACTCTGCGCCGGCGCCTCGGCGGCCGAACGGCGCAGCGCGCTCATGTCGAGGGTGTTGATCGTGGCGGTGACTTCGCGCGTATTGCGCGCCGTGGGCGCCGGATCGTCGCCGTAGTGCACCCGGCCGTCCTTGTCGGTCCAGCGAAAAACCTGCGCATCCGCCTGGCCGGCCAGGGACAGAACGGCGAGAAACAGAATCGGGCGATAGCGCAATGCGGTCTCCGGGCGGCGGGCGGGCTGACAAATCGCATCTTCCTATGCCGGTGCGATGGCCGTCAAGCGATGCTGCGGGCTACCCGCGATCCGCCGCCGTCAGCACCCCGTCATCGAGCCGTAGCACCCGCTGCGCGCGTGAGGCGAGCTGCATGTCGTGGGTGACGATGACGAAGCTGGTGCCGTGCGATTCGTTGAGCGAGAGCATCAGATCGAACACGGCCTGCGCGGTCTGGCGGTCGAGGTTGCCGGTGGGTTCGTCGGCCATCACGCACGCCGGCTGGGTGACCAGCGCGCGGGCGATGGCGGCGCGCTGGCGTTCGCCGCCGGACAGTTCGCCCGGCGTGTGGGTCACGCGATGGCCGAGGCCGACATCCTTCAGCATCGCTTCGGCCCGCGCATGCGCCTCGCTCCTGGCCATGCGGCGCACATAGAGCGGCATGGCGACGTTTTCCAGCGCGGTGAATTCCGGCAGCAGGTGGTGGAACTGGTAGACGAAGCCGAGCGAGGCATTGCGCATCTCGCCGCGCTCGCGGTCGGACAGCGTCGACAGCGCGTGCCCCATCACGCTGACCGTGCCGTCGGTCGGCGCGTCGAGCCCGCCCAGCAGATGCAGCAGCGTGCTCTTGCCCGAACCGCTGGCGCCGACGATCGCCACCCGCTCGGCGCGCGCCACGTCGAGGTCGACGCCCATCAGCACCGGCACGTCGTGCGTCGCCTGGCGAAACACCTTGGTCAGGCCGCGGCATGACAATACGCTGGCCGGCTCACTCATAGCGCAGCGCCTCGGCCGGGTTGATGCGCGAGGCGCGCCAGCTCGGGTAGAGCGTGGAGATCAGCGTCAGCACGAAGGCGATCGAGACGATGCTGACCACGTCGGAGGCCAACACCTTCGACGGCAGTTCGCTGATGTAATAGACCTCCTTCGACCACAGCGTGGTGCCGGAAACCTTCTCGATCGCCGGGATCACCACGTCGAGATTGCTGGCGAGCAGGAAGCCGCCGATCACGCCCAGTGCGAGGCCGACCAGGCCGATCACCAGGCCCTGGATGATGAAGATCAGCATCACGCTGCGCGGGCTGGCGCCCAGCGTGCGCAGGATCGCGATGTCGGCCTGCTTGTCCTGCACCGCCATCACCAGCGTGGACACGATGTTGAAGGCCGCCACCGCGACGATCAGCGAGAGGATGATGAACATCACGTTCTTCTCGATCGCCACTGCACGAAAGAAATTGGCATGGCTCTTGGTCCAGTCCGACACATACACCTCGGTCGGCACGTAAGGGCCGAGCTCGCGCGAGATGCGCGGCGCGGCGAACAGATCGTCGACCTTCAGGCGCACGCCGGTCACGTCCTCGCCCAGCCGGTAAAGCACCTGCGCGTCGGCGAGGTGGATCAGCGCGAGGCCGGAGTCGAACTCGAACATGCCTGCCTCGAAAATGCCGACCACGGTGAACTGCTTGAGCCGCGGCACGATCGCCGCCGGCGTCACCAGACCCTGCGGCGCGATCAGCGTCAGCTTGTCGCCGGTGAATACGCGCAGCGCGCGCGCCAGTTCAGCGCCGAGCACGATACCGAACTCGCCGGGCCTGAGCGCATCGAGCCGGCCGCTCTTCATGTGTTTGGCAAAATCGGCGACCTTGTCCTCGGACTCGGGCAGGATGCCGCGGATCACCGCGCCGCGCACTTGCGCGTCGAAGGCCAGCATGCCCTGCTCATTGACGAACGGCGCGGCGGCGCGAACCTGCGGATGCTTCATCACGCCGTCGGCCACCTGTTGCCAGTTGGCGAGCCTGTCGTCGATGCCGCTCAACTGGACGTGCGAGGCCACGCCGAGAATGCGCGTGCGCAGTTCTTCCTGGAAGCCGTTCATCACCGAAAGCACGACAATCAGCGCCGCCACGCCGAGCGCGATGCCGAACATCGACACCATCGAGATGAAGGAGATGAAGCGGTTGCCGCTGCCGGCACGCCGCTTGGAGCGCGTGTAGCGCAGGCCGATCAGCAGCTCGTAATTCATGTCGGGCCGTATGCTACACTGCCCCGCAGTCGCGCGCTTGCCGATGCACCGGCAGGTCGACCGCGCGGCGGACCGGTTGTCGAACAAATCGTGTCGACTCGCGCCAGCCCGCTTCTTCCGACATCTCCGACGTCCGGTATTTCCGACAGCGCCTTGCGCGAACTTACGCTTGTCATTTCCGGGTTGCTGTGGCCGGCCGATTCGCTGGCCGACGCCTGCCGCGACCTTGCGCTGCCCGCACTCGAAACCCTGCTCGGCCGCGGCGTGGCGACAACCCTGCCGCCGGCCACGCTCGACGAGACGCTTGCCGGTCTGTGGGACTTGCCGCCCGACAGCGCGCCCTACGCCGCGCTGCGCGTGGCCGGCAGCGGCGGCGGGGGCGAAGGGGGCGATGCCTGCTGGATGTGCGCCGATCCGGTACACCTGCGCTTCGCGCGCGAATCGCTGGTGCTGACCGACCGGCATGAACTCGACCTCGCACTCGGCGAAGCGCGCGAGCTTGTCGACGCGCTCAACGGCGCCTTCGCCGATGTCGGCGAATTCACGATCGCCACGCCGGGCGAATGGAACCTGCGCCTGAACTCCGCACCGCAGCTCGTCACCCACTCCGTCGCACAGGTGCTCGGCCGCAGCATCGAGCCATTCCTGCCGGGCGGGCCGGACGGCGCGCAATGGCGCCGCATCATCAACGAAATGCAGATGCTGCTGCATGCCCACCCCGTCAATCAGGCGCGCGAAGCGCAAGGCAGGCTGGCGATCAACTCGGTGTGGCCGTGGGGCGCCGGCAGCCTTGGCGAGCGCTTGCCGTTGCGCCACCAAACCGTGTTCGCCGACACGCCGCTGGCGCGCGGACTGGCGCGCGCCTCCGGCGGCACAGCCGGGCACCTGCCCGCCGGCTTCACGCCGGCGGCCGATGGCAGCGCGCTCGCCGTGCTCGACAGCCTGTACTACCCTGCTGTGGCCCTCGAAGTCGGCGCTTGGCAAGCGGCGCTGCGGGAACTCGAAACCGCCTGGTTCCGCCCCCTGCTCGACGCGCTGCGGCGGCGCCGGACCAGCCATGCGCGCATCATCCTGACCGGCGATGCGGCGTGCGTCGACATCCGCTGCGGCAATGCCGGCTGGTGGAAATTCTGGCAACGCCCGCTCGCGCTCGAAACCTTCCTGCGCCAGGTTACGCCGCCATGACGAGCATCGTCACCCGCAGCGCGCCGCTGCGCAACGTGCAGATGCTCGAACAGGAAGGCGTGCATCCGCTGCTGGCACGTCTGTACGCGGCGCGCGGCATCAGGCGCAAGGCCGATCTCGATTGCGGCCTGGCGGCGCTGCTGCCGCCGCAACGCATGAAAGGCGCGGCCGAAGCCGCGCAGTTGCTGGCCGACGCGATCGAGGCCAGCGCGCGCCTGCTGATCGTCGCCGACTACGATTGCGACGGCGCCACCGCCTGCGCGCTCGGCGTGCGCGCGCTGCGCGCGATGGGCGCGCAGGTCGACTACCTGGTGCCCAACCGCTTCGAATACGGCTACGGCCTGACGCCCGAGATCGTCGCGCTGGCCGCCCGCCGCGAACCGGATGTCATCATCACCGTCGATAACGGCATCGCCAGCATCGACGGCGTGGCCGCCGCGCAGGCGGCGGGCATCGCCACCCTGATCACCGATCATCACCTGCCCGGCGACACGCTGCCGGCGGCCGACGTGATCGTGAATCCGAACCAGCCCGGTTGCGAATTCGCCAGCAAGGCGATCGCCGGCGTCGGCGTGATGTTCTACGTGATGCTCGCCCTGCGCGCGGAACTGCGCGAACGCGGCGCCTTCGCCGCGCGTGCCGAACCCAATCTCGCCAGCCTGCTCGACCTCGTCGCCCTCGGCACGGTGGCCGACGTGGTGCGGCTCGATCACAACAACCGCATCCTGGTTGCGCAGGGCCTGGCGCGCATGCGCAGCGGCAAGCTCACGCCGGGCGTGGCCGCGCTGTTCGCCGCCGCCGGTCGGGAGCCGGCGCGCGCCAGTTGCTTCGACCTCGGCTTCGCCGCCGGGCCGCGGCTCAACGCGGCCGGCCGATTGTCCGACATGTCCCTCGGCATCGAATGCCTGATCACCGACGACATGGCGCGCGCGCTCAACATCGCCAGGGAACTCGACACGCTCAACCGCGAGCGCCGCGCCATCGAATCGGACATGAAGGAAACCGCGCTGATCGCGCTCGACGATTTCGACGCCGAGGCGCGCGCCAGCGTCACGCTGTTCGACGCCGACTGGCACCAGGGCGTGATCGGCATCCTCGCCTCGCGCATCCGCGAGAAGGTGCACCGCCCGGCGATCGCCTTCGCCCGCGGCAACGCAGGTGAACTCAAGGGCTCCGGCCGCTCGATATCCGGATTGCATCTGCGCGACGCGCTCGATCTGGTGACCAAGCGCGCGCCCGGCCTGATCCAGAAATTCGGCGGCCACGCGATGGCCGCCGGCCTGACGATTCGCGAGGCGGATCTCGACACCTTCAGCGCCGCCTTCGAGGCCGCGGTGCGCGACAGCGTCGAGCCCGCCGCGCTCACCCGCACGCTGGAGACCGACGGCACCCTCGAATCGGCCTATGCCACCCTCGAATGCGCGCGCGCGCTGGAGCACGAAATCTGGGGCCAGGGCTGGCCAGCACCGGTGTTCTCCGACATCTTCGTGGTCGAAAAGCAGCGCCTGCTCAAGGACGCGCACCTCAAGCTCACGCTGCGCCGCGACGCCAGCCGCTTCGAAGCCATCTGCTTCAACCACGCCGAGAGCGCACCGCAGCGCATCCGCGCCGCCTATCGGCTGGCAGTCAACGAGTTCAACGGCATGGCCTCGGTGCAACTGGTGCTCGAACACATCGAGCCGGCGTGAACAGCGCGATAGCCTGGAAGCCGCACCGGATGGCGCGCTTCAGGCATGCCTGGCTGGAAGGCGCATGGAATGGCGCTTGCAGGGCTGGATGCCTCGGACACAAATAGGCATGCGGCTTCCAGGAGGTATGCCAATGGGGGCCCGCGCGCAATTGGGAGCGGACCAATGTTTGTCACAACAAGGGCTGCTGCCCGTCGTCGGCGAAACGGGCCAGAAGATCCTGCGCGCCATTGTCGGCGGCGAGCGCGACGGACAGGTGTTGGCGGCGATGAAGCCCGCGTAGGGCGCAATCGATATTGCGCCGAATGAGATTGCTCGGTGCAATGCGCTGCGCTCATTGCACCCTACGGGTCCTGGGGAAGTCAGCGTACTGGGAGACTTGTCTGATGTAGCGCTGCATCTCGGCAAACGCGCCGGCTGCGTGCGGGAAGTCCGTCAGTAGGTCAAGGACGTTAGTTGAGCCGGGGTTTGACATGTTGGATCACGGAATAGCTGTGTTTCTGAGCATCCCAAGCCCGCTTCGACGCGGACACGGTGTTCGAGGAAAAACAGCAACTTACAGTTTCTGTTTCTTGAGAGGCCTAACGAAGGAAAGGGACTTCCCCGTCCCGAGGTTGGCGCAGTCTGGCACGCGGCACGGTCGTGCCAGGATGGGAAGTGCGAAGTCTCATCCTCACACTCTGAAAAGGGAAAGGCCATGGCTATTATTGCCGTTGGCATCGATCTCGCCAAGTACGTTTTTTTGCCGTCCACGGTGTCGACGAAGCCGGTCGCGCTGCGCTGGTGCGTCCGTCGGTCGCGGGCAGGCCACCGGCAGCCCGCGTAGGGCGCAATCGATATTGGGCCGAATGAAATTGCTCGGTGCAGTGTGCTGCGCTCATTGCACCCTTACGGGTCCTGAATCTGGGTGTGCAGGCAGGCAGCGCCAGGAGCAAGCATCCATGCGGCACCTGGCATCGCCTGCCTGCAGATCGCCATTTCATGCGCCTCGCCGGGCATGCGGTGCCGAGTCGGTCAGTGAGTGCCATTGGAACTTGCCTCTTTCGCTTCAGAAAGTAGAAGCGCTTTTGGAACCGTGGCCCCCAATTCTTCCCTGTCACTCCCTGCCGGACTGCGCCTCACAAAGCGCCGAACATCATCCCCACCAGCAGTGCCGCGAGCAAGCCGGCCACCACGTCGATGGTCCAGTGGGCGCGCAGCACGATGACAAGCACCGCCTGCCCGACTGCAGCCAGAATTCCGAGCGCAGTCAGCGCCGGGATGCCGAGCGTGGCAAGTTGAATCGCACCGTAGACGGCCAGCGCGGTGTGGCCGGAAAAGAAGAAGTCGTTTCCGACTTCATAGGTTACGAAGAGCGACGGGAACCCGGGGTTGCGCCAGATGATGCCCGGCGGCGCGGGCAACGCAACGACTGCCTGGCAGGCTTGGCGCAGGGCGAACAGGCTCAGCAGTCCCCAGAACGGCGTGAAGTCGGTTCCGAACACGGCGTAGCCGAGCACGAAGAGGGAAATCGAATCGATCCCGAGCGAACTGGCTATCAGTATCCGGTCCGCCGCTTGCGGGTGTTGGTGCAACCAACGATTGGCGCCGGCGGTCAGGTCGTGAAGGCGATCGCCGATGCGCGCCCCTGCCAGCGCGCGCTGGCCGATGAGACGCTGGGTAACGAACCACGCTGCCAGCGCGCCGGCCACGATGATGAGCCGGACGCCAATGGTTTCAAGCGTAGGAAGGTTCATCAGTCTCTACTGCGCACTTCCGTCGCCACGGCTGCGCATGTCGCTGCCGGCATCGTCACTGTCGCGTTCGATGCGGCAGGCTGGAATGCCGCCCCACTTCTCCCCGGCCGGTATGCGCGTGTTGGGCAACACGAACGAGCCCGCCAGCACTTTGGCTTTGTCGCCGACTTCAACGCCGCCCATGACGATTGCGCGCAAGCCGATTGTCGAACCGGCGCCGAGCTTGACCGGCGCAATGATCAGATAGCCGCCCTGGCTGTAGTGCGCCATGATGCTCGCGGTGCCGCCGATGGTGACGTTGTCGCCGATTTCGATCAGCGAGGGATCTGCGATCGCGGTCGAGTTGATATTGACGTTGCGGCCGATCTTCATGCCCATCAGCCGGAAATACATCTGGGCAAATGGCGACGGCGTGACGAATTCGAGAAAGGAATAGCGCACCACCAGCGTCAACGTGCAATGCACGTACCAGCGCATCGCCTCCAGCGACACCGCCGAGCCGCGGTACGGCCGCAGCCGGCCGCCGAGCATGGTGTTGAGCGCAGGCGCAACCACAAGCAGCGTCAAGCCATAGGCAAAGTAGCTGGTAGCCAGCGCGAGTCCGGTCAGCGGATAACGCCAGGGGGAATTCGACTCAGCGAGCGCCGGTGCAAGGACTTCGCCATACAGCCACACCGCCGAGCCAAGCGACAGCCCGGCCGCCACGATGGCCAGTGCAATGAAAGGAATGGGGCCGATCAGGGCGAGCAGGCGTTGCATGGCTATTCCGGAGCAGACAGTCGCGAAGACGCGATCATACGACATGGGCGTGCGCCGCAATAGCGCGTTTGGCTCGCAAGCCGAGGCAATCGTGACGCCGCCAAGCGCCACAGATGAGGCGCAAGCATGCGATAGCAGCCAGGGCGGGCCAGTCGATGCAACCGCGGCCGGGACGCTGCGCTACGGTATAATTTCTGTTTTTGCCCGCCCCCAACATGGAAGCAGAACGCCTCAACGCCATCGCCTCGCGCCTCGCCGACCTCAAGGGCCGGGAGCTCGAACTGCGGAGGTATCTTTGACTTCGATCTCAAGGCTGAAAAGCTGATCGAAGTCGGCCGGGCGCTCGAAGACCCGGCGGTATGGAACGACGCCCCGCGCGCGCAGGAACTCGGCAAGGAGAAGAAGGCGCTCGAATCGGTGGTGGTCGCGCTGCAGAGCGCGGCGAGTCATATTTCCGACACCAGCGAGCTGTTCGAACTTGCGCGCGGCGAGAACGACGAAGACACCGTCGTCGCGGTGGAGGCCGATCTCGACGGCATCGAGAAGGAAATCGCGGCGATGGAATTCCGCCGCATGTTCAACAACCCGGTCGATCCGAACAACTGCTTCGTCGACATCCAGGCCGGCCAGGGCGGCACCGAGGCGCAGGACTGGGCGTCGATGCTGCTGCGCATGTACCTGCGCTATTGCGAGCGCAAGGGCTTCACGCCCGAGGTGCTGGAAGAATCCGAAGGCGAAGTCGCGGGCCTGAAGAGCGCATCGATCAAGGTCAGCGGCGAGTATGCCTACGGCACGCTGCGCACCGAGACCGGCATCCACCGCCTGGTGCGCAAGTCGCCCTACGACTCGAACGCGCGGCGCCACACCAGTTTCGCCAGCGTGTTCGTCTATCCGGAAGTCGATGACTCGATCGAGATCGAGATCAATCCGGCCGATCTGCGCGTGGATACGTTTCGCGCCTCGGGTGCCGGCGGCCAGCACATCAACAAGACCGATTCGGCGATCCGCATCACGCACCTGCCGAGCGGCATCGTCGTGCAGTGCCAGAACGACCGTTCGCAGCACCGCAACCGCGCCGAGGCGATGGCGATGCTCAAATCGCGCCTTTACGAGGCCGAGCTGCGCAAGCGCCAGTCGGAACAACAGCAACTCGAAGATTCGAAGAGCGACATCGGCTGGGGCCACCAGATCCGCAGCTACGTGCTCGACCAGTCGCGCATCAAGGATCTGCGCACCAACGTCGAGATCGGCAACACGCAAGGCGTGCTCGACGGCGACCTCGACCCGTTCATCGAAGCCAGCCTGAAGCAGGGCGTGTAGCGGCGACGGCATGCGTCAGTCGCGGGACGCCGCTTGTGACGGCTGGCGTTGTGTGTCACAATTTGCGACATTGTGACACAACTGGAATCCATCATGAAAACCCTGACCATCCGGGAAGCGCGCGAAGGCTTGTCGCATCCGGAAAAGATGTTCGCAGACGGCGATGAGGTTCTGGTAGTCCGGCACGGCGAAGCGGTCGCACGCATACTGCCGGTCAAGTCGCGGTGCAGCCTGCGCGGACTGACCGATTTTCTCGCCGGCCAGCCGATGCAGTCGGTACCCAGCGAGGCGCTGCTCGCCGACGATCGCGAGGATCGCCGTTGATCGCCTACATCGATACCAGCGCACTCGCCAAGTGCTACATCCGTGAACCGCACTCGCTGGATGTGCTCGACTGGGCGGAACAGCGAGAGGATGCGACGACGGCGGCACTGACGCTGGTCGAATTCCGCTGCCTGCTCGCACGCCGGCGGCGTGCCGGGCACATCGACCCCTCGCTCGAGCGGCGCGCACTTGCCGAATTCGACAATCATGTGCGCGGGGGGGCCTGGCACATTCACCAAGGCAGTTTCGGCGACTACGCCTCGGCGCGCGACCTGATCGACGTGCTGCCGGCCCTGCCGCTGCGTACGCTCGACGCTTTGCATCTCGCGGCGGCACGCACCGTTTCCGCAATCGAGTTCGCCACTTCCGACAAGGTCCAGGCGGAAGCCGCCCGCGCCCTTGGTTTCAACGTTTTCGAATTTTCCTGAAAGCAAAGTCATGACCGAGTCCAATCCGCCCCCGCAGGACGAAAACCAGCTCATCGCCGAGCGCCGCGCCAAGCTCGCCGAGTGGCGCGCCGCGGGCAACGCCTACCCGAACGATTTCCAGCGCGAAAACACCGCCGGCAAGCTCGACGAGTTCTACGGCGAGAAATCGCGCGAGGAACTCGAAGCCACGCCGGTTTCGGTCAAGGTGGCCGGGCGCATCATGTTGAAGCGGGTGATGGGCAAGGCAAGTTTCGGCACGATTCAGGATCTGTCGGGCCGCATCCAGATCTTCGTCTCCAACGATGTCACCGGCGAAGCCGTGCACAAGGAGTTCAAGCGCTGGGACATCGGCGACATCGTCGGCTGCGTCGGCACGCTGTTCAAGACCAAGACCGGCGAGCTCACGGTGCTGTGCGCCGAGATCCGCCTGTTGTCGAAGGCGCTGCGTCCGCTGCCGGAGAAATTCCACGGCCTCACCGACGTCGAGCAGAAGTACCGCAACCGCCATCTCGACCTGATCATGAACGAGGGCACGCGCTTCACCTTCGTCGCCCGCAGCCGCATGATTCAGTCGATCCGCAACTACATGATGAGCCACGGCTTCCTCGAAGTCGAGACGCCGATGATGCACCCGATACCGGGTGGCGCCGCCGCCAAGCCCTTCGTCACCCACCACAACGCGCTCGACATGCAGTTTTTCCTGCGCATCGCGCCCGAGCTTTACCTGAAACGGCTGGTGGTCGGCGGTTTCGAGAAGGTGTTCGAGGTCAACCGCAACTTCCGCAACGAGGGCATTTCGCCGCGCCACAACCCGGAATTCACGATGATGGAATTCTACGAGGCCTACGCGAACTACCACATGCTGATGGACTTCACCGAGGGCCTGTTGCGCCATTCCGCCGAAGAGGCGCTCGGCACCTCGAAATTCCAGTACCAGGGCCGCGAACTCGACCTGGGCAAGCCGTTCGAGCGGCTGACCATCGTGCAGGCGATCCGCAAGTATCACCCCGGTTTCAGCGAGGCCGAACTCAACGATGCGCAGTGGCTCAGGAACAGGATTCGGGAATTCGGCGAAGCGCTCAAGCCCGGCGGCCTCGGCAGCCTGCAATTGCAGTTGTTCGAAGCTTGCGCCGAAGCCGAGTTGTGGGATCCCACGTTCATCATCGACTACCCGGCCGAAGTGAGCCCGCTGGCGCGCCGATCCGCCGGCAACCCGGAGATCGCCGAACGCTTCGAACTGTTCATCGTCGGGCGCGAAATCGCCAACGGCTTCTCCGAGCTGAACGACCCGGAAGACCAGGACCAGCGCTTCCGCGAGCAGGCCCGCGCCAAGGAGGCCGGCGACGAGGAAGCGATGTACTACGACGCCGATTACGTGCGCACGCTCGAATACGGCCTGCCGCCGACCGGGGGCTGCGGCATCGGCATCGACCGTCTGGTCATGCTGCTGACCGACAGCGCGAACATCCGCGACGTGATCCTGTTCCCGCAGATGCGGCGCGACTGATCCGCCCGGCCCGCCGCGGCCGGTCAGTAGCCGCTACAGTATTGAAAATGCATTGGGTCCTTGCCGCGCCCGGCCCAGCGCCCGCCCCACAGGAAGCCGAACGACTCGATCAGTTCGACCAGCCGCGGGTCCATGTCGCCGGCCGTGCCCATCTGGTTGGTGCGCACGTTCAGATCGAATGCAATGCCCCATGAGTGGGTCGAGGGCTTGGCGCCGTTGCGCTTGGGCCGATAGACGTAGCAGCCGCCGTAGGTCTTGACCGTGCCGCGCAGGCCGCGCGCGGCGATCTGCTCGAACACCTGCAGAAGCAGCGGCGCGAGCAGCTTGTGGCAGCGCACCGCGGTGACCGACTGGCTGGTGTCCCAGTCCAGCGGAATGGCATACGGCAGCGGCTGGCGCACGATGAACTGCGCCTCCCACTTCGGATCAACCGTGGCATCGTCGCGCACATAGGCAAGCAGGTTGCCGAAGGTGTCGAGGATGCCCTGCAGGCTCGTCGGCGGCGCCGGCCAGGCGGCGGCGCGCGGACGCGCTGCGCGGCTCGGCGCCAGATCGCGGGCCGCCGGTATCGAAAGCTGCTGCCCCGCGACGATCTGCTTCAGGTCGAGTATGCCGTTATAGTCGGCCAGCGTCGCCGCCAGTTGCGGATCGCCCATCATCGCTGCCGCGATCTTGCGATAGGTATCGCCCTTGACCGCCGTGTAAGTCTTTGCCATCCGTCCCTCCTTGGTTGCGGTTCGCGATTTCCGCCGTGGCCGCTCTCGCGCCAGGTGCGGGCCGCATGCGGATTCTAGGTGCAGGCAGGCGCCTGCCGGTAGCCATCGGGCGGGTTAACCGGTTCGGCCTATCCGGCGGCAGCGATGCTGCGGCTGGTAAACTCGCCCGCATGTTCCCGAGCGCGCTGGTACCGGCACGATTCACCGATGATCGGGATGGCGCGCTGCGATCGCCCGAATACGACGACATCTACCACGCGGCGGCCGGCGCGCTGGCGCAGTGCCGGCACGTGTTTCTCGACGGCAATCGCCTGCCCGTGCGCTGGCACGGGCGCGATCGCTTCACGGTAATCGAAACCGGTTTTGGCGCCGGGCTCAATTTTCTGGCCACTTGGGCGACCTGGCGCGACGATCCGGCGCGCTGCGCGCGGCTCGCTTTCGTCTCGGTCGAGAAACACCCGTTTTCGCGCGAGGATCTGCGCGCGATCCACCGCCGCTGGCCGGAACTTGCTGCGCTCTCGCAAGCCCTGCTCGAAGCCTGGCCGCCGCTGGTGCCCGGCTTTCACCAGGTCAACCTCGATGACAAGCGGGTTGGCCTGACGCTGCTGTTCGGCGATGCACCGGCCGTCCTCCCTCAACTGCGCGCACAGGGCGATGCGTTCTACCTCGACGGCTTCGCGCCTTCGAAAAACCCGGTCATGTGGTCGCCCGCCGTGCTGCGCCAGATCGGGCGGCTCGCCGCCGAGGGCGCCACGGCCGCCACCTGGTCGGTTGCCGCCATGGTGCGCGACGGCCTGCGCGAGGCCGGTTTCGCCTGCGAGCGGCAACCCGGATTCGCCGCCAAGCGCGAGATGCTGGTTGCCCGGCGCGAGCGCAAGGCCGCCGACGCCGCCGCGGGAGCGCCCGCACGCCACGCGATTGTCATCGGCGCCGGGCTCGCCGGCAGCGCTTGCGCAACCAGCCTGGCGGCACGCGGCTGGCAGGTCGATGTGGTGGAACGGCACGCGGGTGCCGCGCAGGAGGCGTCGGGCAATCTGGCCGGAGTGCTGCGTCCGCTGCTCTCACTCGATGACAATCGCCTGGCGCGTCTCACCCGCGCCGGCTTCCTGCTGGCGGTGCGCCACCTGCGGCAACTCGAGCGCGCCGGCCTCGGGCCGCGCTGGCAGGCGTGCGGCGTGTTGCAACTGGCGCGCGACGCGCGCCACGAAGCCACCCAGCGCGCGACGATCGCGCGCCACGATTACCCGGCTGATTTCGCGTGCTTCGTCGACCGCGAGCTTGCCACGCAGCTTGTCGGCCACCGCACAGCGGCCGGCGGCTGGCACTTCCGGGGCGGCGGCTGGGTCAACCCGCCGAGTCTGGTGGCGGCCAATCTCGCCCGCGGCGGCGCGCGCATCGCTGTGCGCACCGGGACGCCGGTCGCATCGCTGCAGCGGCACGGCGACCTGTGGCGCGCGCTGGCCGGCAACGGTTCGGTAATCGCCGAGGCGGCGCTGGTTATACTGGCCACCGGCTGCGGCGCGCTGCCGGTGGCCGGCGCGATGCGCCTGCCGCTGCGTGCGGGACGCGGCCAGGTGTCGCTGCTGCCGGCGCACGGCCGGCGCGCCATCGAATGTGTCGTCACCCAGCGCGGCTATGCGACGCCGGCCGTCGACGGCTGGCATTGTGTCGGGGCGACCTTCAATGCCGATGACGACAGCCTGGCGCTGGCCGCCGCCGACCATGCGGAAAACCTCGCCCGGCTGGAGGCGATGCTGCCGGGATTCGCCGACCCAGCCGAGGCGCGGATGCTGGCCGGGCGGGTCGGCTTTCGCCCGGGCTCGCCCGACAAGCGTCCGCTGATCGGCGCCCTGCCCTGCGCCCGGCCGGACGGCGCGCACGATGCGGGCGCATTGTGGAAGGTCGAGCGCCTGCCCGGGATCATCGTGGTCAATGGATTCGGCGCGCGCGGGCTGGTGTGGAGCGCGCTGGCCGGCGAGCTGATCGCGGCCGGGCTGGAAGGTGAACCGCTGCCGCTCGAAGCGGATCTGGTCGACGCGCTGGACCCGGCGCGCTTCCTGCTGCGCCCGCCGCGCAGCGCGCAGCAGTCGCCGGACACGCGGGATGGCGCCGGGCCCTGATCCCGCTTCGGCACGCAAGCCGCTCGATCGGTCGGCCTGGAAGGCGCATCAATAGGCGATCTTCAGGCATGGCAGTTTGGAAGGCCCGCTGCATGCCACTTCCAGCGATATGTGCCTGAAGAACGCCTATCCATGCGGCTTCCGGGTCGCCTCGTCGGTGCGGCGCAGACCGATCGACGGTTCCGGCCGGCGCCCGGGCGCGGCGACCGTTATCCTTCCGCGACAACCCGGGCAGCCTGCGGCGGACCTTACAGGTGGCGGTCGAGCAGCGTCAGCACCAGCTCGCGGCCCATCACCTCGAGCACCGCGTCGATCGACGGCGTCTGCGGCTGGCCGAGCAGCGCGACGCGCAGGGGTATTGCCACCTGCGGCATCTTGAGTGCGGTGGCGGCCAGCGTTTCCTTGATCGCCTGCGACAGCGCGGCCTTGCTCCAGTCGGCTGCGGCGAGCCGCTTGCGCAGATCGGCCAGTGCGGCGCGCGCGGCAGGGGTCAGGTGTTGCGCCAGCAGATCCGCTGGCGGGTGCAGATCGACATAGAACGATTCGGCGGCATCCGCCAGTTCATTGAGGGTCGCGACGCGCTCCTTGTAGAGCCCGATCACCGCTTCGAGTGCCGGCCCCTGCCCGGGGTCGACGCCGCGCCGTGCCAGGCGCTGCGCAACGTCGGCCGCCAGTCGCGCGTTATCGGCCAGCTTGAGATAGTGCTGGTTCAGCCACAGCAGTTTCTCGTTGTTGAACTGCGCCGCCGAGGGCGTGATGTGGTCGAGATCGAACCATGCGCAGAACTGCCGCATGTCGAACACTTCGGCATCGCCGTGCGACCAGCCGAGGCGCGCCAGATAGTTGAGCACCGCCTCGGGCAGGTAGCCGTCTTCGTCGTACTGCATCACGCTCACCGCGCCGTGGCGCTTGGAGAGCTTCTGCCCGTCCGGTCCGAGGATCATCGACAGGTGCGCATACTGCGGCACCGGCGCATCGAGCGCGCGCAGGATGTTGATCTGCCGCGGCGTGTTGTTCACATGGTCGTCGCCGCGAATCACGTGGGTGATGCGCATGTCCCAGTCGTCGACCACCACGCAGAAGTTGTAGGTCGGCGTGCCGTCGGCGCGGGCGATGATCAGGTCGTCGAGTTCGGCATTGGCGATCTCGATCCGGCCCTTGACGACGTCATGCCACGCCACGACGCCCTCGGTGGGATTGCGAAAGCGCACCACCGGCTTGACCCCGGCCGGCTGCGCCGGCATCGCCTTGCCGCGCTCGGGGCGCCAGCGCCCGTCGTAGCGCGGCTTCTCGCCGCGTTCGCGCTGCGCCTCGCGCATGGCGTCGAGTTCTTCGGGCGTCGTGTAGCAGTGGTAGGCCTTGCCGGAATCGAGCATCTTGCGGATCACATCCTTGTAGCGATCCATCCGCCGCATCTGGTAGAACGGCCCCTCGTCATGGTCGAGCCCGAGCCACTTCATGCCATCGAGAATCGCCTGCACCGCCTCGGGCGTGGAGCGCGCGACATCGGTGTCCTCGACGCGCAGGATGAAGGTGCCGCCGTGACGGCGCGCGTAGGCCCAACTGTAGAGCGCGGTGCGCGCACCGCCGATGTGCAGAAAGCCGGTTGGACTGGGGGCGAAACGGGTGCGGACTTGCGGCGCGGGATTATTGCTGGACATGCGACAACAGCCTGTGTGGAAACCGATGATTCTACGCGATCCCCACTCCGAGAATTGACCGCCGCCGCCGTGTCCCGCTACAATCCGGCTCCCGATTCGCCTCGGGCGGTTAGCTCAGCGGTAGAGCACTGCCTTCACACGGCAGGGGTCACTGGTTCGATCCCAGTACCGCCCACCAATCCCGATACACGGAAGTCGCCGTTTTGTCCCGGCAAGCATGACTTTGCCGCCGCGGCAACGATCCGCTTCCACCCCGGGTTTCCTGCAACCAGTAGAGTCCCGGCCAATGCGATTGGCTGGACTTCGGTGCCAGCAAACCCGGTCTCTGCCCCGGGGGTCGGCCGTTTTGCCACCCACGACCCCGAACGACTGGTTCACCTGCCATGGCCACCGCCGCAGCCGACCCCGAGCCGGCGCTGCGCAGCTTGATCGTGCGGGGCCCAGCGACCGGAAGGCGCAACGATGAGCGCCATGTCAGGCTTCCTTTACGCGTACGGAGAGGTGGGTGATTTGGGAACCTTCAACGGAAGGAACCGATTTCACTTCAAGGTATGGCTGTGCCTTCACTAACTCACCAAGCTTCTTGAACCCAAAGTTACGAGAGTCAAATGATGGATCGGCTTTCAATACCAGACTGCCAACTACAGCCAACAGCGCCCAACCATCGTCTTGAGCCGCATCGGCGATGGCAGAAACTAGAAGAGGTCTAAGAGGGGCTTGCAACGGCACTTCCGTTGATGCTCCGGGAGCCGGCTTTCTAAGAATCTCCGTAAAGATGAACTTGTCGCAGGCTGCAACGAATGGTTTGGGCGTCTTCTGCTCGCCAAAACCATAGACGGACAATCCGGCTTCACGGATTCTTGTGGCCAGTCGGGTGAAGTCGCTATCCGACGAAACCAAACAGAAGCCGTCTACTTTCCCACCGTGCAGAAGGTCCATCGCCTCAATAATCGGTTCGTCGGGGGAATCTGTGGGTGGTTTTCGGAGTCTTCGAAGGACCGGCGGCAGCATGATCGGCGCTTGGCGGTGTGCATTTGCTGAATGACGCGGATGCGCTTTCAATAGAAGAACTGCTGCGCTGGCTGGTAGGGCATGGCGGAGGAGAGGCCTTCCGCCATGCCCAACCAACAGCGTAGCGATTGGCGCGCCGTCAAGGGCGCACCTGTCCGCTCAACGCCGGGGCAATTCCACGATCCTTGGCCGAATTGAGGTTGCCGTCGTACCAAAGCCGTGCCCCGGACAAGTGACCCTTGACGGAATCGGCGCCGGCGGTGTGGCGTCGACCCGCATTCGCCTCGAATCTCCGAACACCTCTGCCCGGGCCACGCGCAACCATCTGCCCTTGTCTTGGCCCGGGTGTGCTGGCAGATCCCGTCGGCTATCCACCCCTGGGCACTTGCCGGCTTGCTTCGGGTGAGCATTCACACTACGCGATTTGATCTTTGCCATTGTG
The DNA here is from genome assembly GCA_016711925.1 of Candidatus Methylophosphatis haderslevensis. Taxonomy (GTDB): domain Bacteria; phylum Pseudomonadota; class Gammaproteobacteria; order Burkholderiales; family Rhodocyclaceae; genus Methylophosphatis; species Methylophosphatis haderslevensis. Next base: position 160,685 of record JADJSA010000007.1, on the reverse strand, counting down.
CAGGAAGCGAAAGAATTTGCGGCAGGTCGAGTCGAACGCGCGTTGCTCTTGCTCCGATTCGTGATGCGACAACAGGGGTCCGCCTTCTTCGTCGAGCACCGAGAACAGCAACTCTTCAATGGGCCGCTTTCGCAGCCTGGGCGTGTTCGAGATCGTGCCGATCATCTCACCGCCCAGAAGCCAGAGGTTGTCCCGATGCTTGTGCAGCGTCTTCTTCGACAGCCCTAGGCTCAGCAAATGCAGCAGGAAAGGCTTGAAGCATTCGGAGGATCTGCTGGCCGGGCGCCACGTCACGTTCCTGGATGCGCCAGCTCGCGGGCCAGTCAGCCAGATCCGGGCAATACGCTGCCAGGGCCCGCTCGGCTACGATGGCGCCCGGTTCTTTGACGGCTGCTTTTCCCATGCAACTGATCACCCTTCTGAACCACTGCCAGCACTTTCCAGGGTTCGTCTATGACAAGGCGCGCCTGTGCGCACAAACCAAGAGCATCGAGATCGAGGTGCGGCCCTCGGCGCGGCTCCAAGCCGGTGTGTTCCGGCTGCCAGCAGCGCGGGCCGATCTACGATCACCAGAGCCAGCGGCGCTTCGAATTCGTTCCCTTCTGGGGCTTCATGGTGCTGTTACTGTACCGCATGCGCCGCGTCGATTGCCGGGCCTGCGGGGTCAAGATCGAGCAAGTGCCATGGGGTTGCGGCAAACATCAGCTGACCAGCGCCTACATGCTGTTTCTGGCCCACTGGGCAAGGAAGCTCTCCTGGAAGGAGACGGCGGTGTCTTTCCATACCTCGTGGGAGAAGGTCTGCCAGGCGGTCGAGCTCGTGGTGGCCTGGGGGCTGGAGCAGCGCACCCTGGGGCCCATTGTTGCCATCGGCGTCGACGAGATCGCCTATGCCAAGGGCCACAAGTATTTGACGCTCGTTCACCAGATCGAGGCAGGCTGCACGCGCCTGCTGTGGATCGGCAGGGAGCGCACGGTGGCGAGCTTCGAGCAGTTCTTCACCCTCATCGGCAAGGAGCTGGCCGAGAAGATCGAGTTCGTCTGCTCCGACATGTGGCAGCCCTACCTGAAGGTGATCCGCACGCGCTGCGTCAATGCGCTGAACATCCTGGATCGCTTTCACATCGTGGCCAAGATGAACAAGGCGCTCGACGAGGTGCGCGCGGGCGAGGCGCGCCGGCTTGCCCAGGACGGCTACGAGCCGGTGCTGAAGAAGAGCCGCTGGTGCCTGCTCAAACGCAAGACCAACCTGACCGCCAAACAACGCCCCGATTACGCGATGTGCTGCGCTACAACCTGAAGACCGTGCGCGCCTATCTGCTCAAGGAAGACTTCCAACAGTTCTGAACTACAACTCGCCCACCTGGGCGGGGAAATTCCTCGATCAATGGTGCAACGACGTGATGTGCTCGCGCATCGAGCCGATGAAGAAAATCGCTGCGACGCTACGCAACCATCGCGAGCTCATCCTCAACTACTTTCGGGCCCGCAAGCAGTTCTCCAGCGGTGTCGTCGAGGGCCTCAATAACAAGGCCAAAGTGACCATGAGAAGATCCTACGGCTTTCGCACATTCCGCATCGCGGAACTCGCTTTGTATCATGCACTTGGCAAGTTGCCGGAGCCGGAACTCTCCCACAGATTCTACTGACGAAGCCAATAATCAGGGCAGAATCTGTTGCGTTCTTCCCGGTTGTGTATCTGAACTGCTGGATCGGTTGGATTGCATGAACATGCAGGACGTCCTTCCAGCCAGCCAGATTGGGTGTTGTCCAATCCCCGTAGGCACGCTTTACCGTTGCGGTGCCATTCGTTGCGACCTCGGCCAGCAGTTCGGAAATCACAGATGCCTGTGCGTTATCTGCATCGATTAGCACTGCAAGATTGTCGGTAGAGACGGACGGCATGAGTTCTCCAGAAATCAAACGAAGCTGTAAAAGGAGTCGTACACGAATCGTGCCGTGAACCGAACGGGATTTCAACGCAATTCTCCGAGCGCACGGGATGGATTTTGAATTCGGCTGAAGCAGATCTTCAACGACTGATATCGTCTATTGATGGTCAACGGCCGGATTTGGCCGACTACTGCAAATCGTCTTCCTCAAATAACGTGTCGCTACCAAGCGGAATCGCTGCCTCGGTCACGAGCTAGCCCGGCAAGCTTATCGTTCCCTGGATCGGGTTTCGGCACGGTTCCGGTTCCGCGAGCAGCCGTCGCAGCGTATTGGGTCTGCCGTCTTCCGCTTCAATGCGGCAAGGATATGATTCCCGACGCGGGAAGGTTTTCCTTCCGGGGACGGCAGTTGTCGCTGAAAGCGTGATCCTGCCGCCTTGGCAACGCGATCCCCCACAGCGGCATGCGCGGGAGCGCAAGGGAAAACCCGGCTGCTGCCCCGCGGCCGACATGCCGAGCCTCAATCGTGGCCGGTAGGTATTCGCCCTCGCTCGATGACGAGCGGCATCGCTGCGAAAATCACAAGCAATGCCAGAAAAACGGAACCCGAGACGGGATCGCGGCTAGCCACATAGTCTCCAAGCGATCGATCCTGGATGGCAATGGCGAGAAAGATCTCGGCTGCAAGCAGCAGACCCAACGCAATCGCGCCGATGCCCAGGCGAACCAAAGCCGTAGCGGGCGAGGCGAAGCGCCGGACGATGAACCGGGCGGCCAGCACGATGACGATCAGCATGAACGGCGCTTCGATGAGTTCGGCCACACGTTCGCCAAGGCGTGGCACCAGAAACGGCACGCGTATCGATCCCAGGACGAAACCGGCGCCAAACACCAGCGCAAAGTAGGCGATTCCGGCCTTGATGGTTCGCATGGAGGGATTGCCTTGCCAACTCTGTCGCCGGGTTACGCGAGCACGGCCTGCAGCGGACGCCGCAGTGACGGCGGCATTCTCGGACCTCGCCCGAATCGAACGACAAGATCAGGCCTGCGTTGGCCGACGCCGAGAAAAGCCGCGAACTGCGGCCGCAGGGCCGGCACTTCCACCGGCTGGTTGAGGAACGCATTGCGAATCCCCAATGCAGTCGACTGCAGGGCGAAGCGCTCGTAGCAACGTCCCACTTCCACCCACTGGGCCGCACCCGGGGCGTCGGAGACGAAGATCGCGATACCGGCTGAACTGCGCACGTGTTTCGCGTACTTGTCGTTCTCGCTCTTCGGCTTGAAGAACAGGCCAAAGAGCGGGCGGCCCAACCACGAGGGCACGGACGGGCTGCCCGACGATGCCGCGTAAAGCCCGTCGCCGGTTCGAACCACGTCGTCGGCACTGAAACGTATCCACGCCTTCAGTTCCTCGACGAACGCGCCATCGTTCATCTGGTTCGTATTGCCTTGAACGACATAATCGACAACCCTTTCCATCGCTTGTCGCTCGGTGACACATGTCCGCTGAAACCATTGGCCAATGCCGCCTGGATCAAGATCACTGCGGCGCAGCCCAGCGAGACCTCAGGTGGTGTTCATCCGGATCGACCGCGGCACATCTGCGGGGGTCGGGCAACAGCGCAATCGGGCCATCCGGGATGCGAAATTTCCAGCATTGCGTATTGTAACTGGACGCCGAATGCGCGGCTGTTCGCCACGCCTTGTCGGAAATCAAGAACCGGACGGCCGGGCGCGATTCACGCCTTGACCTCGGTCAGCTTGTAGAACTTGGCCATCAGCTGGTCCTTCGATTCCGCGTGGTCGGGGTTGAACGGAATGCAGTCGACCGGGCAGACCTGCTGGCATTGCGGCTCGTCGAAATGACCGACGCACTCGGTGCATTTGTTCGGGTCGATCTCGTAGATCTCCTCGCCCTGGTAGATCGCGCCGTTCGGGCACTCGGGCTCGCAGACGTCGCAGTTGATGCACTCGTCGGTAATCATCAGGGCCATGCCGGTTTCCTCGAATGCGGCTATGCCGTCGCCGTGCCGAACCTGTCGCGCAGCCTGGCGGCGACAACTGGCTGCACGAACTTGCTCACATCGCCGCCGAGCGAGGCGATCTCCCGCACCATCGTGGCGGACAGGAACATGTACTGCTCGCCCGGCGTCAGGAACACGGTTTCGACATCCGGATGCAGGCTGCGGTTCATGCCGGCCATCTGGAATTCGTACTCGAAGTCGGACACCGCGCGCAGACCGCGCACGATCACCTGGGCGCCGTGCTGGCGCAGAAATTCCATCAGCAGGCAACTGAAACTCTTGACCTCGATGTTCTCGCAGTCGCGCAGGATCTCGCGCACCATCGCTACCCGCTCGTCGGGGCCGAACAGCGGCCGCTTGGACTTGCTGTCGGCCACCGCCACGATGATCCGGCCGAACAGCCGGGCCGCCCTGCGCACCAGATCCTCGTGTCCCTTGGTGAAGGGGTCGAAGGTACCCGAATAGATTGCGATTTTGCCTTTCAAGACGACTCCCGCGCTGTTGGTTTGGCCCTGCGCCGGGAATCTCTCACGAACTGTCGGGTTCAAGCAACTGAAAAAACACCTGACCGGCGCGCCCGCTGCGTACCGCGCGGCGTGCGCCGAGCCGTTCCACCGCCTGCTCGGCCTCGACATAGATCGCGGCATCGGCGGCCAGCACGCCGTCGAGCAGCGGTTCGACCCGATCGAGCCAGCCCTGCCGATAGGGCGGATCGAGGAACACCAGATCGTAGCCGTGCGGGCTGTCGAGCGCGCCGCGGCGCAGGAAATCGAGGGCATCGGCGCGGCGGATCGCGACGTTCGATGCGCCGAGCCGGGCGGCGTTGGCCTCGAGCTGCGCCAGCGCCCGGGGGTCGCGTTCGACCATCGTCACCTGGGCCGCGCCGCGCGAGGCGGCCTCGAAGCCGAGCACGCCGCTGCCAGCGAACAGGTCGAGACAACGCAGACCGTCGAGATTCTGGCCGAGCCAGTTGAACAGCGTCTCGCGCACCCGGTCGGGCGTCGGCCGCAGGCCGGGCAGCGCGGCGACATCGAGCAGGCGGCTGCGCCAGGTGCCGCCGATGATGCGGATGCGACTCATCGAGCCGGCGAAGTTGCGCCCGCATGCAGGCCTGAAAGCCGCATGGAATGGCGATCTGCAAGGTGCCATCGCCGCGAGCCGCATGGATTGGCGCTCCCAGCCATGGCATGCCGCAGATCGAGCACTGGCGCGGCTTGCAGCACGGTGGCGCGTAGCTCAGGCTCCGCCGCCAACCACCACCGTCACCATGTCGCCGGGCCGCACGCGACGGGAGAAGGCCTCGCGAATCTGCTGCGCGGTGACTTTCTCGACCTGCCGGGTGTAATCGTCGAGGTAGGTCAGCGGCAGCTGGTAGAAGGCGATCACCGCCACCTGGTCGAGAATCTTGCGGTTGCTGTCCAGCCGCAGCACGAAGCCGTCGGTGATGTTCTGCTTGGCGCCCCTGAGTTCGTCTTCTGTCGGACCCTGTTTGAGGAAACTTTCGAGCGTTTCGCGCGCCACCTTGAGCGCCTCGTCGGCCTGCTCGTTCTTGGTTTGCAGGCCGATCTGGAACGGGCCTTCCACCTGTTGCGGCTGGAAGTAGCTCGCCACGCTGTAGGCGAAGCCGCGTTTCTCGCGCACCTCCTTCATCAGCCGCGAGACGAAGCCGCCGCCACCAAGCACATAGTTGCCCACCACCAGCGGGAAGAAATCCGGGTCGCCGCGCTTCAGCACCGGCATGCCGACCTGGATGTGGCTCTGCTGCGAAGGATGGCTGACGCGGATGGTCTCGGCTCTGGGCGCCGCCGGTGGCGCAATCACCGCGCTGTTGTCCGACTTGGGCAGCCCTTCGGTCAGTCGCAGGACGATTGCATCGGCCTCGGCGCGCGTCAGGTCGCCGACGATCGCCACCACTGCGCGCGACGCGGTGAAGAAGCTGCGGTGGAACTTCGCCACGTCGTCGCGGCTGATGCGTCCCACCGATTCCGCGGTCGCCGTCTGGCCGTAGGGGTGGGTCGGATAGAGCCCCCTGGCAAAGCGCTTGGCGGCAATCGAAGCCGGCTGGGTTTCCGATTCCTTGATCGCCGCGATGCTGCGGCCCTTCTCGCGCTCGAACACCGCCTGCGGGAATGTCGGCTGCGCCAGCAGCAGTCGCACCAGGTCGACCGCCGCATCGCGCTCCCTGGCGCTCGACAGCGTGCGCAGCGACACGCCCGAGCGGTCGAGGTCGGTGTGGCCGCCGAGTTGTGCGCCGGTGTCGACCTGCTTCTCGGCGATCGCCTCCTCGTCGAGATTGCCGGCGCCGGCATCGAGCAGGCCGCGCGTGAAGGCGGCCAGACCCGCCTTATCCGCAGAATCGTAGGCGGTGCCCGCCGCGAAGTCGATCGACAGATCGACGATCGGCAGGTCGTGGCTTTCGACGAAATAGACGCGCGCGCCCGATGCCGCGACCCAGTTCTGGATAATGACGCCGGCCTGGGCCAGCGGCGGCAGCAGGCACAGCAACGCTGCGATGAAGAATCGGTTCATGTCTTTCGCTCGTTTGCTCAGTTGGTATGGCGCATGCCGGCCGGGGCGGCGCGCGGCTTCTTGTCGGTGACCGGCTGCGGGTCGAGCGTGGCGATGGTCAGCGTGTCGTCCTTGAGATAGCGGGTCGCCACCGCCTGCACCTCGGCCGGGGTGACGCTGCGCAATTGCTCGATCTCGCGATCGATCGAGCGCCAGCCCAGACCGATCACTTCGCTCTGGCCGATCTCCATCGCCTGCGCGAACAGCGAATCGCGCTTGTAGGTCTGCGCCGCGACCACTTGCACCTTGACGCGCTCGAGTTCCTGTTGCGAGACGCCCTCCTTCTGCACCCGCGCGATCTCGGCGCGCAGGGCCTGCTCGAGTTCGGGCAGCGTCTTGCCGGGCGCCGGCGTGCCGTCGAGCAGGAAGGTCGCCTCGCCGCGCAGCGTGCCGTCATAGCCGGCGCCGGCCTGCTGCGCGATCTGCGAGCCGCGCACCAGATTCCTGGCAAAGCGCGATGCGGCGTGGCCGTCGAGCACACCGGCGAGAATCTCCAGCGCATACGGATCGCGATCCTTTTCGATGTCGACCAGCTTCGGCGCCTTCCACGCCATCAACATGTAGGGCAGTTCCGCGGGCGCCTTGACGTTCACCCGCTTGATGCCGGTCTGCTCCGGCTCGACCTGCGGCTTGCGCACCGGCAGCGACTCGCGCTTCTTGTCCCTGCCGTAAGTGTCGGCGGCGAGCTTGAACACCTCCTCGTGCGCGACATCGCCCACTACCACCAGGGTCGCGTTGTTCGGCGCGTACCAGCGGTGATACCAGTCGCGCGCGTCCGAGCCCGTCATGTTCTCCAGATCATTCATCCAGCCGACGATCGGCCGCCGGTAAGGATGCGCCTGGAATGCGGCCGACATCAGCGCCTCATACACCAACGCCTGCGGCCTGTCCTCGGTGCGCAGGCGGCGTTCTTCCATCACCACCTTTATCTCCTTGGCAAACTCCTCGTCGCTGACGATCAGGTTCTCCATGCGGTCCGACTCGAGTTTCATCATTTCCGGCAGCGCGCGCTTGGGCACCTGCTGGAAATACGCCGTGTAATCGTGGCTGGTGAACGCGTTGTCGCGCCCGCCGGCACGCGCCACGCGCTGGTTGAACTCGCCCGGCTTGAGGTTCTTGGTGCCCTTGAACATCATGTGTTCGAGCACGTGGGCCACGCCCGAGGTGCCATCCACCTCGTCGATCGCGCCCACCTTGTACCAGACCATGTGCACCACCGATGGCGCGCGGCGGTCTTCCTTGACGATCACGCGCATGCCGTTGGGCAGCATGGTCTCGAAGGGATTGGCCTGCGCCGGCAAGGCGGCCAGCGCAGCCAGCGCGATGCCTGTTTTCAGGATTCGTTTCATGATGCTCCGCGAAAGTAAACCAGGATGATCGACCGTGGGCCGGGGATGCGTCTGATAAAATCCGCTCCGCAGATGCCCGGCCGCGGGCATCTTAAGCCGGAATCATCATTCCGTGTCACCCCCCGATCCGAAGCAGTCAGACCACCCGTGAGCATTTTTGGTTTCCTGAAAAAATCTGGCAGCGCGGAAGACGCCGCGCAATCGCCCGCCGAGGCCACCGCCAAGGCGCCCGCCCCCGCCGCACCGGAAGACAAGCGCCCGTCCTGGAAAGACCGCCTGCGGGCCGGACTGTCGCGCACCCGGGCCACGCTCAGCACGCCGGTCGGCGACCTGTTCCGCCGCACCAGGATCGACGAGGCGCTGTTCGAGGAGCTCGAATCCACTCTGCTGATGGCCGATTGCGGCGTAGACGCGACGCAATTCCTGCTCGCCGAACTGCGCACGCGCGTCCGGCGCGACAAGCTGGAATCCGGCGAGCAGCTCCGCGGCGCGCTGGCCGAGGCGTTGACGGCGCTGCTCGCGCCGCTCGAGCGGCCGCTCGACCTGTCGAGCGCCAAGCCGTTCATCATCATGATCGCGGGCGTCAATGGTTCGGGCAAGACCACCTCGATCGGCAAGCTCGCGCATCACTTCCAGGCGCAGGGCAAGAGCGTGCTGCTGGCCGCCGGCGACACCTTTCGCGCCGCGGCGCGCGAACAACTGGTCGAATGGGGCCGGCGCAACGATGTCACCGTGATCGCGCAGGATGGCGGCGACCCGGCGGCGGTGATCTTCGATGCGATCCAGGCCGCCAAGGCGCGCGGCATCGACGTCGTGCTGGCCGATACGGCCGGCCGCCTGCCGACGCAACTGCACCTGATGGAAGAAATCGCCAAGGTGCGCCGGGTGATCGCAAAGGCCGATCCGACCGGCCCGCATGAAGTGCTGCTGGTGCTCGATGCCAACATCGGCCAGAACGCGCTGGCGCAGGTCAAGGCCTTCGATGCCGCGGCCGGCGTGAGTGGGCTGATCGTCACCAAGCTCGACGGCACTGCCAAGGGCGGCGTGCTGGCCGCCATCGCCAGGCAACAGCCGAAGGCCCTGCGCTACATCGGCGTCGGCGAAGCGATCGACGACCTGCAACCGTTCAAGGCGGCCGAGTTCGTGGCGGCATTGCTCGGCACCGACGGCAACGAATGATCCGCTTCGAAGGCGTCGCCAAGCGCTATCCCGGCGGACACGATGCGCTGGCCGGCGTCTCGCTCGACATCGAACAGGGCGAATTCGCGCTGCTGATCGGCCATTCGGGCGCCGGCAAGAGCACGCTGATCCGCATGGTGCCGGTGCTCGAGCGGCCGAGCGCCGGCCGGGTGAGCGTCAATGGCGTCGATGTCGGCTCGCTCAAGCGCGCGGCGATACCCTACTTTCGCCGCAATCTCGGCCTGGTGCTGCAGGAGCAGACGCTGCTCACCGACCGCAATGCGTTCGACAATGTCATGCTGCCGCTGGCGATCAGCGGCCATCCGGCCAGGGATGCGGCAAAGCGCGCGCAGACGGCGCTCGAACGGGTCGGGCTGGCCGGCCGCGGCAAAGAGATGCCGCTCGCGCTCTCGGGCGGCGAGCAGCAGCGGCTGGCAATCGCGCGGGCGATCGTAAACAAGCCGTCGATCCTGATTGCCGACGAACCGACAGCCTTTCTCGATCTCGACTACGCGCGCGAGATCGCCGAGCTGTTCCGCTCGTTCAACCAGGCCGGCGTCACGGTGATCGTCGCCACCCATGACATCGGGGTGTTCGCCGACTACCAGCCGCGGCGCATCGAGCTGGCCGGCGGGAGACTGGTGCAATGAACTGGTTCGCGCAGCAGGCGCGGGCCTTCGCGCGCGCCGTGCGGCGCCTGGCCGGCGCACCGTTGAGCACGCTGCTCTCGGCGCTGGTGATCGGCATCGCGCTGGCGCTGCCGGCGGGCGGCCAGGTGCTGCTGTCGAGCTTTCTCGGCCTGGCCCGCGATGTCTCGGGCACGCCGCAGATCAGCCTGTTCCTGGCGCTCGATGCCTCGAAAGCCGAGGTCGCCGAAATCGAAGCGCGATTGAACAAGCACGCCGACATCGAAAAGGTCAGTTTCGTTTCGCGCGAAGCCGCGCTGGCGCGGCTGCGCGAGTCCGAGGGGCTGGCCGACGTGCTCGATTCGCTGCCGCGCAACCCCTTCCCCGATGCCTTCATCGCCATGCCCAAGGGCGAAGACCCGCAACTGTTCGAGCGGTTGCAGGCGGAATTCGGGAAACTGCCGAAAGTCGAGCATGTCCAGCTCGATTCCGCCTGGGTAAAGCGGCTGGCCGCGCTGGTCAACATCGGCCACACCGCGATCTGGATGCTCGCCGTACTGCTGGGCACCGCGCTGGTGGTGGTGACCTTCAACACCATCCGCCTGCAGATCCTGATGCAGAAGGAGGAAATCGGCGTATCCCGGCTGCTCGGCGCGACCGACCGCTACATCCGCCGCCCGTTCTACTGGTTCGGCGCGCTGCAGGGCGCGCTCGGCGGCCTGCTGGCCTGGGGGATCGTCGTCGCCAGCGTGGCGCTGCTGCGCCAACCCGCTGCGCAACTGGCCGGCGCCTACGGGCTCGATTTCGTCCTGCGCGGGCCGCAAGCGGCCGAGGTGGCGCTGCTGGTGCTGTTCGCGGCAGTTCTCGGCTGGCTCGGCGCGGCCCTCTCGGTCGGCAGGCATCTGCGCGCCTGTTGAAGCGCCGTGCGGCAGACTCCGCGACAGCCGTAGACTCCTCCCTTTCCGGCGCACGACGCCCCGCTGTCGTCACTGCACGACGGAATCGCGCAGCCCGTCCGCCGCGATGCGATGCGTCCTATAATCGAGCCCGCTTTCGGCGGGTCTCGCGCCACGTTGCATCCCGCTCACCACGGAGAGAAAAATGACACGTGCCTCACACAAGTATTCGCACAACGGCAACCGATCGGACTGGTCGGACCATTCCGGCTGGTACGGTCACAGTCGTGGCGACCAGGATCGCGACGAGGATCGCGGCGGCCACCAGCGCCACCGGCACCACCACCGCGACGGCGATTCGTCATACTGCAACCGCGACTATGTGGAGCCCAGGGTATTGTCGGTCGGCGACAGCCGGGCGATCGAGGGAAATGCCGAGATCTTTTCCGTTACCCTGTCGGGCGCCGTCCACGACCGGCTTGAAGTCAGCCTGGCGCTGGCCGGCGGCACTGCCACCGCCGGCAGCGACTTCCGCTCGTCGCTCGAAGTGTCGTTCGACGGCGGCGGCACCTGGCGCCGCGTCGAGTGCCGGACAGTGAATGTCTGCGCCGACGTCGACGATTTTCTGGTGCGCGTCGCCACCATCGACGACAAGCTCGTCGAGTCCGCCGAGCAATTCACCCTCGCCGCGGCCGCCAATGGCGGATCGGATAGCGGCACAGGCACGATCGACGACAATGACAGCGCGCTGCCAGCGCTGAAGATTGCCGACGCCGAAAACACCGAATCCATGCCCCTGGTGTTCAACCTCGGCTTCGCCAGCACGCCGATCACCGCCGGCACAATTCGCCTCACGGTGGCCGACGGCAGCGCGCTTGCCGGCGAGGATTATCAGAATGCGCTCGACGTCTCGCGCGACGGCGGCGCCACATGGAGCGCGATCGGCAGCGACGGCCTGCTGACAGTCGCTGCCGGCGAAGAGGCGCTGCAACTGCGCGTGCAGACCGTCGACGATTTCGAAGCGGAAGCGCCGGAATCATTCACCTTGAAGGCGACCGTCGATGGCGGCGGCACCTTCACGGCAGCGGGCACGATCTACGACAACGACTTTGCCTTTGCGCGCGCCGGCAATCCCGCCAATGCCCTGCTCGCCGCCGACGTGCTGGGGGGCGACACGCATCCGGGCGTCGCGCCCGCTGCCGCCCCGGCCGAATCCGCCAGCAATCATCAGGTGGCTGCCGTGCTGCTTCTGCCGGCCGACGACCTGTTGCGACAACTGTCGGCGCAGCCACCCGCTTTCGGCTAGTTTTTCGCCCCGACGGCCGATCCGCGCCGCCTTGCTGCGGATCGGCTCCCGCAGTTCGCCAGCCTGCCACGCGCCATTGACGGGCGCCGCCGTGCCGGCCAAACTGCGCCGACCCGCCCGCCGTCCGGATCGCCGATGTCAATCTTGCGCCTGTTGACCACCGCCCTCGCCGTGCTTGCCTTGACGCTGGCGACCGCCCTGGCGCAGGACTCCCGCGAGTCGTCGACCTATGACAAAGGTCTGGTCTGGCGAATCGAGCGCAAGGGCGTGGCGCCGAGCTTCCTCTTCGGCACCCTGCACGATGATGACGAACGGGTCACCCGGCTCGCGCCGCAGGTACAGCGCGCCCTGGACCGTTCGAAACGCTTCGCCGTGGAACTGATCGACGACCAGGAGGCGGTGGCGCGGTTTCGGCGCGCCATGGTGCGCTTGGAGCCGCGGCTCGACACCCTGCTGGGCGGGGCGGACTGGCCGCGTTATGACGAACGTCTGGCCGCCCACGGCATGCCGCGCGATGCGCGGGCGCACCTCAAACCCTGGGCGGCGCTGCTGATCCTGGTGCGTCCGGCCGAGTCGCCCGGCATCGTGCTGGACAAGCTGCTGCTGATCGATGCGAAGAAATCGCGGCAAGGACATCGTCGCCCTCGAAACGATCGACGAGCAGATCGCCGCGATGAACGATCTGCCCGAGGAATCGCAGCTCGCGCTGCTGCGCCACGCCGAAGCGAACTACGAGCGCATCCAGCAGTCGTTCGCCGCCCTGCGCGATGCCTATCTCGCGCGCGACCTCGCCGCAATCTGGATATTCAACCGCGACTTGATGGCCGGCGGCGAGGAGATCGAACCGCACAACGCGCGCTTTCTCGACAGCCTGCTCTACCGGCGCAACCAACGCTTCGCCGAGCGGCTGATGCCGCTGCTCGACCAAGGCGGCACCTTCGCCGCATTCGGCGCGCTGCACCTGTACGGTCCGCGCGGCGTGCCGGCATTGCTGGCCAGGCGCGGCTACACAGTCACGCGCATCTACTGATCGAGCGCCGCGGCCGCTTGCGCGGTGCCGAACTGCAGCGCCGAAAGCCGGGCGTAGAGCGGGCTGGCTTTGAGCAAAGCCTCGTGATTGCCGATCGCCTCGATGCAACCGCCATCGAGCACGATGATGCGGTCGGCCTTGCGCACCGTGGACAGCCGATGGGCGATCACCAGCACGGTGCGGTTCTTCGCCGCGTTGTCGATCGCCGCCTGCACCTTGAGTTCCGATTCCGAATCGAGCGCGCTGGTGGCCTCGTCGAGCAGCAGCAAGGGCGGATTCTTCAGCAGCGCGCGGGCAATCGCGATGCGCTGGCGCTGCCCGCCGGAGAGCCGCACGCCGCGCTCGCCGAGAAAGGTCTCGTAACCCTGCGGCAGCGCGCGGATGAACTCGTCGGCATGGGCCTCGCGTGCCGCCTCGACAACCTGTGCTTCGCTAGCCTGCGGATTGCCGTAGCGGATGTTGTCGCGCGCATCGGCCGAGAAGATCACCGGGTCCTGCGCGACGATGCCGATGTGCCGGCGCAGGTCTTCGAGGCGCAGGCTGCGGATGTCGCGGCCATCGAGCAGGATCGCCCCCGACTGCGGGTCGTAGAAGCGCAGCAGCAACTGGAACACCGTGGTCTTGCCGGCGCCCGAGGGGCCGACCAGCGCCACCGTCTCGCCCGGCCGCACCTCGAAACCCACGCCCGCCAGCGCCGGCGTTGCGGGCCGCGACGGGTAGTGGAAACCGACGTGCTCGAAGCGCACATGGCCGTGCGCGAGAGCCATCGGCTGCGCATCGGGCGCCGACGCGATGATCGGCTGCGCGCGGTAGAGTTCGAGCAGCCGCTCCATCGCCCCGGCGGCGCGCGCGAGGTCGCCCCACACTTCGGCCAGCGCGCCCAGCGCCCCGGCCGACATCACCGCGTAGAGCACGAAAGCGCCGAGCGCGCCGCCGCTCATGCGCCCGCCCAGCACCTCCTGCGCGCCCAGCCAGAGCACCAGCACCACCGCGCCGAACACCAGCGAGATCACCGCGACGGTGAGCACGCTGCGGGCACGGATGCGCTTGAGCGAGGCGGCGAAGGCCGTCTCGACCGCGCCGCGATAGCGCGCCGACTCGATGCCCTCGTGCGTGTACGCCTGCACGGTGGCAACGCCGCCGAGCATCTCGCCGGCCAGCGCCGAGGTATCGGCGATGCTGTCCTGGCTGGCGCGCGAGAGCTTGCGCACGCGCCGGCCGAACACCACCAGCGGCACCACCACCGCCACCAGCAGGCCGCAGATGTAGGCGGTGAGCTGAAGGCTGGTGACGGCGAGCATGATCAGCCCGCCAACCAGCAGGAACAGGTTGCGCAGGCCCATCGAAAACGAGGTGCCGACCACGGTTTCGACCAGCGTCGTGTCGCTCGACAGCCGCGACAGCACCTCGCCGGTGCGGGTGACCTCGAAGAATTCCGGCGACATGCGGATGACGTTGTCGTACACCGCCGCGCGCAGGTCGGTGGTCACCCGTTCGCCGAGCCAGCTCACGCAATAGAAGCGCGCCGCGACGGCAACCGCCAGCACCAGCGCGACGCCGAACAGCGCAAGGAAGTAGGCGTCGATATGGCCGCGGCTGGCCGCCGAGAAACCCAGGTCGATCAGGTTGCGGAAGGCGATCGGCAGCGTCAGCATGGCGCCGGCCGCCACCACCAGCGCGACCAGCGCGGCGAGGATGCGCAGCCGGTAAGGCCGCAAAAAGGGGCCGAGCGCGGCAAGGGGCGAGAGTCGTTCGATCATCGAGTCGGGGTGGCGGATGGCGGGAAGCCCCTGCCGCGATTGAACCACACTCCAAAGCCCGCGCCCGGTCGCGCCGGGCATCGACGCGATTCCTCCTGCGGCCGCCCTGCCGCAAAGCGCATGGAATGGCGCTTTGCAGCCAGCCTGTCCCGTCACCCGCATGAACGCGGGCTGCCAGGGCAGGCAGGCTGCAGAGCGTTGGCAGATGCGGCTCCATGATGAGGCCGATTGCGGCAGAGGCGAACCCGCGACTACCGCGCCGGGGGCGAGCCCGCCGCGCTGCCGCGATCGCGAGCGATCACGCCAGTCGCGAGCGTCAGGACGAAGCAGGCATTGGCATAGTCAGCGCAGAAGCGTCGCGGACAAGGTCAACGCACGCACCGCCGGCATGAAGCCGCCCGGCTGTGCGGCGTCGCCGTCGCTGATGCGGGTACCGCTGTCGACACGCTGTTGCCGTCGATTCGACAAGTGGCCTGCGAGCCGCGCCCGCCGGAGGTTTGCGGCATGCCTACCCTGCCGGCAGCGTGCAATGGCGCTCGTGGCTCGATGCGCCTGAAGATCGCCTATTCATGCGGTCTGCGGCGTGGTCCGCAGTGACAAGTGGCGGCGTGACAGGCTGATAGCGCCGCGATACAAGTTCGGTTCGAGCCGCACTGATCCAGAAGTCTCGACCACGACCCCTTTTCCCTCATTCGTTAGACCGCACTCGCTGCGCCTCTACGCAGGAAGGAGCGAGCAGCGCTGAATTCGGGCGAGTTCGCCTCGCATAGATTCTTTGACGATGGCCGTGTCGTAGCTCACCTGCCCACGAAGCCACCAACCATCACTGAGACCGAAGTAGCGGCAAAGGCGCAAGTCGGTATCGGCCGTGATCGCACGCTTGCCAGCAACAATGTCTCCAATACGCTGCGGCGGAACGCCAATATCCTTGGCAAGGCGATACTTTGTGAGCCCGAGAGGTTTGAGAAACTCCTCTTCAAGCATTTCACCGGGTGACACCGGCGCGACGGTACGCATAGCTTCCTCGTTCAGTGGTAGTCGACGATTTCTACGTCACTCGGACCTTCCTGGGTCCAAACAAAACAAACGCGCCATTGGTCATTGATTCGTATGCTGTGTTGACCCTTACGATCGGCCTTCAGTGCCTCAAGGCTGTTCCCGGGCGGTACCTTCAAGTCTTCAAGAACCTCTGACCAATCAAGCTGGGCGAGCTTACGAAGTGCAGATCGTTCGACGTTCACCCAACGCTTCACGCGCTTGCCATCAAACAACGCTTTGGTGTCTTTGCACTTGAAGCTCTTGATCGACATGATGGCATAGTAACGCTTGGCGTTACTAGTGTCAATCGCTTCGGTCGAGCTGAAGGTGTTTGTGCGGTCTAAGGAATGCGCAAAAGAAAAGCAAAAGAAAAGGGGCCAGGCTCAAATTTCAAGTGGCAACCGGTCCTGTGGCCCGGCATCTCCCGGCGCCGCCTTTGGCGGCCGGCCACGCGGGCGGATTTCGCGCCGCTGTCCGGCGGCACGCTCGATGCGGTCGATAAACCGCGCATCCCCGAGCGGCTGCCCCTGATTCAGGGCCAGGCGGATATCGCTGATCGCCTCGCCATCCAGTTCCGCGCGGAACAAGGCTCGATAGTTCGCCAGCCGGTCGGCCTCGCTCTTGCCCAGCCCGGAATACACCGCATGCGGTGTCAGCAAGGGGTCTCGCTGGCCCAGGCCATTCTTTCGATAACTGCTCCAGCGGTAATGCGCGGGATCATCGACCATCGCGGCGCGCACCGGATTGAGTTCGATATAGCGCTGACACAGGAGCAGGTAGGCATCGGCCTGCACCAGGGATGACTTGTAACGGCTGTCCCACAAGGTGCCGGTACGACGGTAGGTCTTGTTGATGTACTGCACGTAGCGCCGGCCCAGCGAGATCATCAGCCCGGAAACGGCTCTGGATTCAGGCGGCGTCAGCAAGAGGTGCACGTGGTTGGTCATCTGGACATAGGCATGCAACTGGCAACCCGTCGCAGCGCACGCCTCGCCCAGCCATTCGCGGTAGGCGAGGTAGTCTTCCTCGGCGAAGAAGCAGGCGTCGCGGTTATGTCCCCGCTGAACGACGTGCAGGGGAAGACCGGGGAGATGGATGCGGGGGCGACGGGGCATGGGGTGAGGATATCAGGTGGCGCCAATTAAATCGAGCCTGGCCCCTTTAATCCACTTGTTGCCCGATACTCCGCCCCCTTTCGTGCGCTTCAGCGCGCGGCCGTTGAAGTAGACGGTTGTTTTTGATCGCGACAGAGTGACGCGCCCAATCCATGCAGGCCCACTGTCCCCGAAGCCGGATTTCAGTTCAATGTAGCGAAGCATCGTTGTTTGATCGGAGTTGGACATCTAAGACGCGTAACGTCCCGCATGAGCGGACGGAGCCAGGATCGCGAAGCGACGCTGGCGACGGTCCGTCTCGATGCGGTGGTTAGCCGTGATTTGCATACTTGTAGGTCAGATTTATATTTGCGGCGAAAGCGCTAACACGCGCCTCGGGAATGGAAGAAGCGATCCACATGCAGTTCGCGAAGGCGTCTGGCCATTCAAGCAACGGCACGCGTCCCGCATAAAGAAAGAGATGGTCAAAAAGCTCAGGCTCGGCGTGGTGTAGTGAGGCGGTGGCTAGAGCCTCCGACAGGGAATGCGTGAAGAGACACCGGAATCGCAAAATGCTACCAGTCGACCACAGCGTCTGCGGCTGTGGCAGGTATGGACCAGAATCGGCGTGTTCCTCAAAAATCTGCACGATATCCGGGGCGATTGATGAACCCTCGAAGAAAGCAGCGGTCGCCTCGGGGAACGCTGAGGGAAGCGCTTGCAGAAACGTCGTACTGTCGACCGAACGTTCCTCAAGCTCCCAGCATGATCCCAACAGGAGAGAAAGCGGAATCTGCACTGGGCGGGGCGATCGCGGCGTCACAAGATCACGGCTAACGAATGAAAGGGACTTCCCCGTCCCGAGGTCGGTGCAGTTGGGCACGCGGCATGGTGGTGCCAAGATGGGAAGTGCGAAGTCTCATCAACTTACTCGGAAAGGGGAAGACCATGACTATTATTGCCGTTGGCATCGATCTCGCCAAGCACGTTTTTGCCGTCCACGGCGTCGACCAAGCCGGTCGCGCTGCGCTGGTGCGTCCGTCGGTCGCACGCGACAAGCTGGTTGAACTGATCGCCACGCTGCCGCCGTGCCTGATCGGCATGGAAGCATGTACGGGTGCGCACCACTGGGCGCGGCTGTTCATGCAGCACGGCCACAGCGTGCGGCTGATCGCCCCGAAGTTCGTCACCCCGTATCGGCTGAGCGGCAAGCGCGGCAAGAACGACGCGGCCGATGCGCAGGCCATCTGCGAAGCCGTGCAACGCCCGCAGATGCGTTTCGTCCCGACCAAGAGCGAAGCCCAGCAGGCGCAACTGATGGTCCACTGCGTCCGGCAAGGGTTTGGTGAAGGAACGCACCGCCACCATCAACCGCATCCGCGGGCTGCTCGCCGAGTTTGGCCACATGCTGGCAGCCCGCATCCATGCGCCCGGCACGGCAGGTAGGCTGGAGAGCGCCAATCCATGCGGGTTTGCAGGCAGGTCGGTGTTGCCGGCGGGGCGCCGGTCAGGCGACCCGTTCGCGCGCCGCGCTGGGCAGCGGCGCGGCGGCGAGCCACGGCGTCAGGGCGGTGCGCAGTTGCGCCAGGGTGTAGGGCTTGGCGATGTAGCCATCCATGCCGGCGGCGCGGCAGCGCGCTTCGTCGCCGGCCAGCGCGTTGGCGGTGAGCGCGATCACCGGCGTGCGCCGCCCGCCGCTGGCCGCCTCGCGCTGGCGCAGCAGATCGGTGGCGGTGAAGCCGTCCATCACCGGCATCTGGCAGTCCATCAGCACCAGCGACACCGGGCCTTCGGCGAGCAGCGCGAGCGCCCGGTCGCCGTCTTCCGCCTCGAGCACGTCGACGCCCAGCGCCTTGAGCATTTCCACGCCGATGATCCGGTTCACCGGCACGTCCTCGACCAGCAGCACGGTGCCGCTCAATCGCAGCGGCGCCGCCGCGCGGCTGGCGACGGCAGAATCTGCCGCATCGTCGGGCGCCGCCCGGAACACCGCCTCGAACGCGAAGCAGGCGCCCTGCCCGGGCTCGCTGGCGACCTCGATCTCGCCACCCATGGCGGCCGCCAGACGGCGGCAGATCGCCAGGCCCAGGCCGGTGCCGCCATGGCGGCGCTGCGCCGACTGGTCGGCCTGGTAGAACGGCGCGAACAGGCGGTCGCGGGTCTGCGCATCCATGCCGATGCCGCTGTCCTCGACTTCGAACTGCACCCGCACCGCAAGCGCGTCGGCGCCCACGCACTGCACGCGCAACTGCACGCTGCCTTTGTCGGTGAACTTGACCGCGTTGCCGACCAGGTTGAGCAGCACCTGGCGCAGCCGGCCGGCATCGCCGATCACCCGCTGCGGCAGGCGCGCATCGCAGACGAAGTCGAGCGACAGGCCCTTGCGCTGCGCGGTGGCGGAGAACAGCGAGATGGCTGACTGCGCCACTTCGCGCAGATCGAACGGTTCGCTGACCAGTTCCAGCTTGCCGGCTTCGATCTTCGAGAAGTCGAGCACCTCGTTGAGCACCGACAGCAAAGACTGGCCCGATGACACCGCGGTGTCGACCAGCGCGCGCTGGCGCGGATCGAGCCGCGAGCCGCCGAGCAGATCGAGCGAGCCGAGCACGCCGATCATCGGCGTGCGAATCTCGTGGCTCATGTTGGCGAGAAACTGCGACTTCGCCAGGTTGGCGGACTCGGCCTGCTCCTTGGCCAGCAGCAGCGCCCGGTTGGCCGCCTCGGCCTCGAGTTTGCTGCGGATCGCCATGGTGGTGTGGCGGCGGTAGTAGCCGGACATGCGTGCCATCGCCACCGCATAGACGATCGCCGCCGCAGCCATCGCGATTGTTCCGTTTTCATTGAAGATCGACACGAACACCGTGGCGGCAACCGGCACCAGTGCATACCACAGGAAGGCGCGGCCGATCAGCGCGTAAAAGAATGCCGCCAGCGCAATCGCGCCGCTGACAATCAACAGCACCAGCAGCGCCCAGTGCGTATCGGCGCGCGGATAGACCGCAAGGATCACCACGCCCCAGAGCAGGCCGCC
Source organism: Candidatus Methylophosphatis haderslevensis (assembly GCA_016711925.1). Classification (GTDB taxonomy): domain Bacteria; phylum Pseudomonadota; class Gammaproteobacteria; order Burkholderiales; family Rhodocyclaceae; genus Methylophosphatis; species Methylophosphatis haderslevensis. The sequence goes on along the minus strand of JADJSA010000007.1, from coordinate 140,893 downwards.
TACCGCCGCGCTGAACTCGAACTCGCGCTCCGCCCGCTGCACCGCCGCCGGCGAAATCGCCACGCCGGCGCGATAGCGCCGCGCCATCATCAACCGCCACAAGGCGCAGACAGCGGCCAACGCGACGATCGCCAGGCATGCCGCGATCAGCCCGCTGTCGAAGGCGATCCACGCCACGCAGGAAGTGCCGACGATCAGCGACGTAACGCTGTCGCCCGCCATCGACACAGCGGCGTGCAGCAACTGCCGGCTGATATCTGCCTGCACGCCATCGGCCTGCACGCCGTCGACGGGCGGCGGCACGCGTGCCGGGGCGCCGGCAGCGGCAACCGTATCGTTGGCCGGTTCTGGCAAGTTCGTCGTCATCGGTTTGTTATCGTCGCCGCATCGCCAGTCTTGAGCGCCCGCACATCGCTGCCGGGCGCGCGGGCCGCGTTCACGGCTTGGGCGGTTCTTTGCGGGAAATGTGGATATCCACCCGGCGCGCCCGCAGGCTATCGAGTTTCGGCATGATCCGGCTCCAGGTGCCGGGCGCGATGTCGCCGCTGGACGCGGTGTCGATCCGGCTGCGCAAGACGCCTTCGCGGGCGCCCTGGGCCAGCATCGCGCTACGCACCGCGTCAGACCGGCGGCGCGCCAGCGCCTCGTTTTTGGCCGGATTGCCGGACGGGTCAGTGCGCCCGGTGAGCAGGATTTCGTCGGCGTCGCGGGCCTCGGCGGCCAGCCGGGCAACCGTTTCGCGGCCGCGCGGCCCGACCCGCGCCGAGCCATAGACGAAAAACACGGCGTACAGATAAGAGCGGAACACCGGCTCGAGCTTGAGCGCCGGTTCGGGCAGCGCGGCGCGCGGTGCGCCGATCGGCCGCGTGCCGTTGTCGGTGCGCGGCGCCTGCGCCAGCAGCGGACAGCCGCCGACGCAGGCGAGCGTCGGCGACAGCGGTTCGGCACCGGCGCCGCCGGCGATCGCCGCAGCGATCAGGATCGAAATCGTTTTCTTCATGCCTCCTCCTAGGCGCGGCTTCTGGCGAGCCGCTTTGGCGACCCGCCTTTTGCCAACTTGTCCAGCAGCGATTCTAGTGCAAGCGGCCGTCCGCACGGGTCGCCGACACGGGTCGCGACTATCGCGATCATTGGCCGATTCAATTGGCCGCGGCGCCGCGCCTGCGCCAACATTCACTCCGTACCGCAGCACACCCGCGACGCGGACCAACCTCAACCGAACCAGGAGCAGCCATGAAAACCGTAGGCCAGAAACTCGAAGCATTCAGCGTAGCCGGCGTCAAGCCGGGATTCAACAATCACGAGGAAAACGGCGTCTCGGCCTTCGAGACGATCACCGAGAAGTCGTTTCCCGGCAAGTGGAAGGTGATCTATTTTTACCCGAAGGACTTCACCTTCGTCTGCCCGACCGAAATCGTCGAGTTCGACAAGCTGGCCAGGCAGTTCGAGGAGCGCGATGCGGTGCTGCTCGGCGGTTCGACCGACAACGAGTTCTGCAAGCTGGCCTGGCGCCGCGAGCACAAGGATCTCGACAAGCTCGGCCACTGGGCGTTCGGCGACGCGACCGGCGCGCTGGTCGACATGCTCGGCGTGCGCGATCCGCAAGCCGGCGTGGCGCTGCGCGCGACCTTCATCGTCGATCCGGACAACGTGATCCAGCACGTCTCGGTAAACAACCTGAACGTCGGCCGCAACCCGCAGGAAACCCTGCGCATTCTCGACGGCCTGCAGACCGACGAGCTGTGCCCGTGCAACCGCGCGCCGGGTGGCGCCACGCTGTAGGCGCCCTGGATCAACCGGGGTGTCCGCCGCCGCGTGCACCCCGCCCCCAAAATACGAACGGAGAGCACAAAATGGAATTCATCGAACAGATCAAGTCGGCCATTCCCGACTATGCAAAAGACATTCGCCTCAACGTCGACGCGGTCCTGCAGCGCTCGGCCCTCGAACCGACCGAAGCGATCGGCGCGGCGCTGGCGGCCGCCTACGCGGCGAAAAGCGCGACCATCGTGCGCGCCCTCGAAGCGTCGGGCATCGAGGCCAACGAGATCAACGCCGCCAAGACCGCCGCCGCGCTGATGGGCATGAACAACATCTGGTATCCCTACGTCGAGATGGCCGACGACGCGGAACTGGCCAAGCAGCGCGCCGAACTGCGCATGAACGCCTACGCGGCACACGGGGGCACCAGCAAGCGCCGCTTCGAGACTTACGCGCTGGCGGCATCGGCGATCGGCAAGTGCCACTTCTGCATCAAGTCGCACTACGCGCTGTTGCAGCAGGAAGGACTCAGCGTCACCCAGTTGCGCGATGTCGGACGCATCGCCGCGGTGATCCATGCCGCAGCGCAGGCTATTGCCATCGGCTGAGATTCCCGCGCCGGGCGTCCGCCCGACTCCAGCCAGTGCCGCCTCGACCGCGCCGAAAGCGCGGTCGAGGCGACTTTTTTCCGGCACCTGCCCCGGAAGCCGCATGGACAGGCGTTCTGCGTCAGGCATGCCCGGAGAACCGCTTGCAGACTGGTTCGCAGCCAAGCAGGCCGGCGGATCGGCATTCCATGCGGGTTACGGGGCAGCGACTCGATCCCGTTCGCGGCATCGCGGGGTCGTGGGTATACTCCCGAAACGCCGCACGAACCGAACCAGGAGACGCCAATGAAATTCGAGAGCCTCGCCGTACACGCCGGCTACACGCCGGAGCCGACCACCCATGCGGTGGCGGTGCCGATCTACCAGACGGTGGCCTACGCCTTCGACGACACCCAGCATGGCGCCGACCTGTTCGACCTCAAGGTGGCGGGCAACATCTACACCCGCATCATGAACCCGACCCAGGACGTGCTGGAAAAGCGCATCGCCGCGCTCGAAGGCGGCATCGCCGCCCTCGCCCTGGCCTCGGGCCAGGCGGCGATTACCTACGCGATCCAGACGATCTCGGAAGCCGGCGACAACATCGTTTCGGCGTCGACGCTCTACGGCGGCACCTACAACCTGTTCGCCCACACCTTCCCGCAGTACGGTTTGAACGTGCGCTTTGCCGACTATCGCGACCCGGATGCGTTCGAGAAGCTGATCGACGAGCGCACCAAGGCGATCTACTGCGAATCCATCGGCAACCCGCTGGGCAACATCACCGATTTCGCCAAACTGGCCGAAGTCGCGCACCGCCATGGCGTGCCGCTGATCGTGGACAACACCGTGCCCACGCCCTACCTGTGCCGGCCGATCGAGCATGGCGCCGACATCGTCGTGCAATCGCTGACCAAGTATCTGGGCGGCCACGGCACGACGCTGGGCGGCGCGATCATCGACTCGGGCAAGTTTCCGTGGAACAACTATCCGAAGAAGTTCCGCCGCCTCAACGAGCCGGACGTGTCATATCACGGCGTGGTGTACACCGAAGCCCTGGGTGCCGCGGCCTTCATCGGCCGCGCGCGGGTGGTGCCGCTGCGCAACATGGGCGCGGCGATCAGCCCGTTCAACGCCTTCCTGATCCTGCAGGGCATCGAGACCGTGGCGCTGCGCATGGACCGCATCTGCGACAACGCGCTGGCGGTGGCGAAATACCTCAAGGCGCACGCCAAGGTGAGCTGGGTGAAATACGCCGGCCTGCCCGATCACGCCGATCATGCGCTGACGCAGAAATACATGGGCGGGCGCGCCAGCGGCATCCTGACCTTCGGCGTCAAGGCCGGCCAGGGCGACGCAAAGGCCGCCGGCGCGCGCTTCCAGGATGCATTGAAGATGGTGACGCGGCTGGTCAACATCGGCGACTGCAAGTCGCTCGCCTGCCATCCGGCCACCACCACGCACCGCCAGCTCGGCCCCGAGGAACTGGCCAAGGCCGGCGTATCCGAGGACATGGTGCGCCTGTCGATCGGCATCGAGCATATCGACGACATCATCGCCGACCTCGATCAAGCGCTGGCGGCCGCCTGATGATGCAGGACGACGAACTGATCGAGCTGGACACGCTGCTGGCCGCGCCGTGCTTCAGAAACGAGGCGATGAGCGTGGTCGAACTGCAGGGCCTGTTCTGCGCGATTGCCAGTGGACCGGAAGATATCGACGAGGACCAGTGGCTGCCCTTCGCGCTGGGCGAGAATCCCGAGTTCGAATCGCCCGATCAGCGCCAGCGCGTGACCGACCTGATGCGCCGCTACTGCGACGCGACCGCGCGCGAACTGGCCTCCGGCGTGCCGCCGCGGCTGGTGCTGGCAAACCAGAACGACGAGGCGCTGGCCGAAAGCTACGAGGCGTGGGCCGGCGGCTATCTCGACGGCATGGAAATGTCGGAGGAGGAATGGTTCGAGTACGCCGAATCCGACGAGGAAGCCGAGTTTCTGGTCACCCACCTGTGGCCGATCGACATTCTCAGCGGGCTGGCGGCGGACGAGGCCGCCGAGGTCGGTGACCCGTGGCCGCCCGAGGGAACGACCGAGGAAAAACTGGTTGCCGATGCGCGCGAGGAACTGGCCGAATCGGTGCTCGCGCTCTACCGCTTCTGGCAGGCCAAACGCCCGCCGGCGACCATCCGCCGCAATGGCGGCAAGGTCGGCCGCAACGAGCCCTGCCCGTGCGGCAGCGGCAAGAAATTCAAGCAGTGCTGCGGCCGGGACGCAACGTAGGCTAGTCACCGCGCCGGATTTGCAGCCGGCGCTTCGGCCGCGGATTGCCCTGAAGGAGTGAAAACGCCGACCGGAACCCGGTCGGCGTCCAAATTACCGAAAGCGGCCCCACCGCCGTCCTGCGGCCGCTTCGGGCCGCCGCAGGACAGGCGAATTACTTGACCGCCTGCTTGGCCTTGTCTGCCGCTTCCTTGGTGACGTCGGCGGCCTTGTTCACCGCATCCTTGGCGGCGTCCTTGGTGGCGTCGGCGGCCTTGGCAGCGGCATCCTTGGTCGCGTCCACCGCGCCCTTGGTCATGTCGGCAGCTTTGCCCGCCGCGTCCTTGGTGGCATCGGCAGCCTTGGCGGCAGCATCCTTGGTGGCGTCGACCGCGCCCTTGGCGGTTTCCTTGGTGGCATCGGCAGCCTTGGCGGCGGCATCCTTGGTCGCATCGACCGCGCTCTTGGCCGCGTCCTTGGTCGCATCGGCTGCGGCGCCGGCAGCTTCGCCGGCCTTCTTCGCCGCTTCACCCGCCTTTGCGGCGGCCTCCTTGGCAGCCTGCTGGGCCTTGGCGGCCGGATCTTCCTTCGGGGCGCAGGCGCCCATTCCCATAGCCAGCATTGCAGCAATCAGCATGATTCGCAGATTCATGATCGGTCATTCCTTGAAGTGGATAAACGACGGCCTCGGACAGCACGTCACGGACGGCCGGAGGGCTCATGGTAACCCGATTGGGAAAGATTTCCACCCTCCCGTTCGGCATGGTCGCGGCGGGGCCGGGTCGCGCCACCGGCAGGGTACTCGAAAATAGTCCCACGGCGTAGCCCCCGGCACTGTACAATCCGCCCTCTTGTGCAATACAGCATCCGGTGCTTTCCCTGATCCGCCGCGCAGTTTCCCGGGCGGATCGTCTCCGAGACTGTGTTCCACAGTCTCATCGTCCCTGACCTTTGCTCGGACTTTTGGCACCCGGCACGCCGGGCGCGACGGTTTTCGGTTGGTGTCGATGTGAATCGAGGTGCGTCGATTCGCGCGTTTTTCGCGTGCGTTGCCGTCGCATCGCCAATCGTCCATGGCGGCCGGCTCTGCCCGACTGCCACGCCGCGCTGTCGCCGCGGCACAAGCAAAAGGATTTTCGTGAGTACAACAATTACGTTCGCCGATCTCGGCCTCAACCCCTCCATTCTCAAGGCGCTCGCAGACAAGGGTTACGCCCGGCCCACGCCGGTGCAGGAGAAAACGATTCCCCTGGCGCTCACCGGTACCGATCTGCTGGTTTCCTCGCAGACCGGCAGCGGCAAGACCGCGGCCTTCATGCTGCCCTGCCTGCATCGCCTGGGCGAACCGTCGCCGGTGCGCGGCATCGGCCCGCGCGTGCTGGTGCTCACGCCGACGCGCGAGCTCGCCCTGCAGGTGCAGAACGCAGCGAGCACCTACGGCCGCGAACTGCGCCGGCTGCGCTGCGCAACCATCGTCGGCGGCGCGTCCTACACCACGCAGTTGCGCCTGCTCGCCAAGCCGGTTGATGTAGTGGTCGCCACGCCAGGGCGGCTGATCGATCACCTGGAGCGCGGCCGCATCGACATGTCGCGGGTCGAAACGCTGATTCTCGACGAAGCCGACCGCATGCTCGACATGGGTTTCATCGACGACATCGAATCGATCATCGCCAAACTGCCCAAAGACCGCCAGACAATGCTGTTTTCGGCCACGCTCGAAGGCGTGGTCGGCAAGCTGGCGCAAAGCGTCACGCGCAACGCGCAGCGCATCGAGATCACGTCGCTGGCGCTCGACAAGGCCAAAATCTCGCAGCGCCTGCACTTCGCCGACAACATGGGTCACAAGACGCGCCTGCTCGACGCGATTCTCAAAGACCACACGATGGATCAGGCGCTGGTGTTCACATCGACCAAGCGCGCCGCGGACGACCTTTCGGCGGTGCTGCGCTCGCAGGGTTACTCCGCCGACGCGCTGCATGGCGACATGAACCAGGGCAGCCGCAACCGCACTCTGCGCGAGCTGCGCGAAGGCCGCACCCGCGTTCTGGTCGCCACCGATGTCGCCGCGCGCGGCATCGATGTGCCGGGAATCAGCCACGTCATCAATTTCGATCTGCCCAAGCAGGTCGAAGATTATGTACATCGAATTGGCCGCACCGGCCGCGCCGGGCGCGAAGGCATCGCCGTTTCACTGGCGATGCACGCCGAACGCCATCGCGTGCGACTGATCGAGCGCTACACCGATCAACCGATCACGGTGAGCGTGATCGCCGGCCTAGAACCGAGCGACCGCCCGCGCCCGAGCGGCGCGCGGCCCGGGGAGCGGCGCAGTTTCAGCGGCAAACCCGGCGGCGACTTCGCGCGCAAGCGGCCCGCCGCCGAGGCGGCACGCAGCAGCCATCGCAACGGCAATCGCGGCTGGTAAGCGGCACCCGCATCGCGCATGGCCACCCGCGGGTGGCCATTTTTGTGCCCACCGCTCGCGCAGCGGTTCCCGGCTATACTTCGCGATTGCCCGTGATCACGGGCTTGCGGATTAGCCGCACGCCGATTCGAAACGCCGCCAGAGCACCGTCGATGATGATCGAGCCAGCCAGCAGAGTTGATGCCGATAGCGTAGTCCGCAATTTGCCCGGCCTGATTTACCGCTGTGCCGCGCACTCTCCGCGCCGCCTGGCCTATGCCTCGCGCAATCCCGCCACGCTGCTCGATGCGCAGGAACCCGACCCGAAGGCCGCTGTGGAATCGCTGGACGCGCTGGTCCACCCGCACGACAGCGCCGCCGTGCGTGCGGCGATCGACACGGCAATCGCTACCCGCTCGGCCTATTCGCTGAGCTACCGCCTCGCCGCTGCGAACGGACAGCCGGAACGCTGGGTTCATGACAGCGGCACGCCCGGCTTCGACGCCTCGGGACGCGCCACCCACCTGGATGGCATGGTGCAGCCGACCGAGTCGCCGCAGGGCGAAGCCGAGACGCTACGTTCCACCGCCCACCGCCTGCGCCGTTTGCTCGACCTGGTGCCCGCGCCGATTTTCACCAAGTACCCGGACGGGCGATTTTCCGGCTGCAATCAGGCATTTCTGGACTTCTTCGGCTTGCCGGGCTCGGACGTCATCGAGCGCAAGATTTTCGATTTGGCTGCGCCGCATCTGGCCGCCCCGTGCGCCGAATCGGATGAAAGACTTTTCTGCACCGGCAGCCTGCAGACCTATCAGAGTCAGTTGCATTGCGCCGACGGGAGCCTGCGCGACCTGATGTTCTACAAGGCGCCGATCAGGCTGCCGAACGGTGGTTTCGAGGGGCTGGTAGGTGTCATGATCGACATCACCAGCCGCCTGCAGGCCGAACGAAGCGCGCGGGACGCGCTGGCGCGTTTCGAATCGGTGATCGAAAACACGCCCATGGTCGCCATCCTGGGCATGGGCAGGGACGGCCGTCTGCGCCACTGGAACGGTGCCAGCGCGGATCTGTTCGGGGTCGGGCGCGAGCAGGCGATGGGTCGGCATTTCAGCGAAGTGATGGATTGCGGCACGGCCGTCGAGGCGATCATGGCGCGGATCGATCAGGTGTGGCGCAGCGGCACAGCGCACGGCCCGCACGAGAGGCAGGTGCGCCGCCGGAGCGATGGCCGCGAGTTCTGGCTGGTATCGACGCTGTTCCCGGTGTTCGACGACGGTCGGGTCTCGGAAGTGTTCTGCATGGACGTGGACATCACCGCACGCAAGGCGGCCGAAGCGCGCATGCTGCAACTCAACGACGAACTCGAAGAACGGGTGCGCCAGCGCACCGCGGAGTTGCAGTCGGCCAACGCGGAACTGGAGAGCTTCAGCTATTCGGTGTCGCACGACCTGCGCGCGCCGCTGCGCGGCATCGACGGGTTTTCCCAGGTGCTGATCGAGGATTACGCCGACCAGCTCGACGAGACCGGCCGAGAGCACCTGGCACGCATCCGCAACGCCATCCAGCGCATGTCTTCGTTGATCGACGACCTGCTGACGCTGGCGCAGATATCGCGCGGCGACCTGCGCTGCCAGATGGTTCACCTGTCGGCGATTGCCGAGCGGTGGAGCAAACATTTTTCCGCGCTCGCGCCGGCGCGGCGGGTCGACTGGAAAGTGCACCCGGACCTCTGTGCCCAGGGCGACCCGGTATTGCTGGAACTGGTGCTGCAGAACCTGCTGGAGAATGCCTGGAAGTTCACCCTCATGCGCGAACCGGCAACCATCGAGTTCGGCCGGCGGCCGGCTGACGGGAACGACGCATTTTTCGTCGCCGACAATGGCGACGGATTCGATCCGGCTTATGCCGAACGGTTGTTCGAGCCGTTCCAGCGGCTGCACCACGTTTCGCAGTTTCCCGGTACCGGCATCGGCCTGGCGACGGTGCGGCGAATCGTCAACCGCCACGGCGGCAGGGTGTGGGCCGAGGCGGCACCGGATCGCGGCGCCACCATCTACTTCACGCTGCGCTGATCAGAGCGCCTCGGCCGCCGCCACGGCCGACGACCACGCCCACTGGAAGTTGTAGCCGCCGAGCCAGCCGGTGACGTCCACCACCTCGCCGATGAAGTAGAGGCCGGGCGCCGACTTCGCCTCCATCGTCTGCTGAGACAGGCCATCGGTATCGACCCCACCCAGCGTGACCTCGGCCTTGTCGAAGCCCAGGGTGCCCGACGGCTGGATGCGCCAGTGCCCGAGCGTGGCCGCGATTTCTCCGACCACCTTGTTGGAAAGCTGCGCCAGTGGCCGATCCCAGCCATGGGCAGCCGCAAAGGCAAGCGCCACGCGCCTTGGCAGCCTGCCTGCCAGGAGATCGCCTATCCATGCGGCTTCCAGCCTATGGCTATCCAGCCATTGCTGCGCATTCAAGTCGGGTAGCAGATCGATTTCGATCGCCCCGCGCCCGCCCGCCTGCTGCCAGTACGAAGAAATCTGCAGGATCGCCGGCCCCGACAGGCCGCGATGCGTGAGCAGCACCGATTCGCGAAAGCGCGGCGACTTGCGTGCGTTCTTGTCCGGCGCGGCAACGGCAGTAACGGCATCGAACGACGCACCCGACAGGCCGCCGAACCGCGCGAGGAATTCCGGATCGGCCGCCAGCGGCACCAGCGCCGGCTTCGGCGCCACCACGGCCAGCCCGAACTGCTCGGCAAGGCGATAGCCGAACGGACTCGCGCCGATCTTCGGAATCGACAGGCCCCCGCTGGCGATGACCAGCGACGCGCAGCGAAAGCTGCCCTGCGAGGTAGCGACGGCGAAGCGCGCACCATCTTCTCCGTCGCAAGGCGCGACGCGCTCGACGCTGGCCGGCATCGCCCAGCGCACCTGGCCGCGCTCGCATTCCAGTTTCAACATCGCGATGATCTGCAGCGCGCTGTCGTCGCAGAACAACTGGCCGAGCGTCTTCTCGTGGTAGGCGATGCGATGACGCTGGACCAGTTCGATGAAATCGCGCGGCGTGTAGCGCGCCAGGGCGGAGCGGCAGAAATGCGGGTTCTTCGACAGGAACGCCTCGGGCCGGCAATCCAGATTGGTGAAGTTGCAGCGGCCGCCGCCGGAAATGCGAATCTTCTCGGCGTGCCTTTGCGCATGGTCCACCAGCAGCACGCGGCGGCCGCGCTGGCCGGCACGCGCGGCGCACATCATGCCGGCTGCGCCAGCGCCAATGACAATGACGTCGAAATCCACTGCTTCAACCCGGGCACCAAAGGCGCGGATCATAGCGCGATCCACTACACTGCCGGCTTCTCATCGACGCGCCCGACCATGTTGAGTTACCGCCACGCCTTTCACGCCGGCAACCACGCCGATGTCTTCAAGCACATCGTGCTGCTGCAGTTGCTGCGCTACCTGAACCAGAAGGACAAGCCCTACTGGTTCATCGACACCCACGCCGGCGCCGGCGCCTATTCGCTGACCAAGGGCTACGCGACGCAGGTGGCGGAATTCAAGGACGGCATCGCCCGCCTGTGGCAACGCGACGACCTGCCCGCAGCGGTGAAGGATTATGTCGACCTGATTCGCGCCGCCAACCCGGACGGCGCACTGCGCCACTATCCGGGCTCGCCGCGCGTGGCGCTGGCGGCGATGCGCGAGTCCGACCGCCTGCGCCTGTTCGAACTGCATCCGACCGACTGCGATCTGCTGGCGCGCAATCTCGCCGATTTCGCCAGGCGGGTGCTGATCCAGCACGGGGACGGGCTGGCCGGGCTGAAAGCGCTGTTGCCGCCGCCGCCACGGCGCGCGCTGACACTGATTGATCCATCCTACGAAGTCAAGACCGATTACCAGCATGTGGTGCAAAGCCTGCGCGATGCGCTGACGCGCTTTCCCGGCGGCGTCTATGCGCTGTGGTATCCGCTGTTGCCCCGCCCGGAAGCGCAAAAGCTGCCGGGCAAGCTGCGGCTGCTGCAGCCGAAGAACTGGCTCGACGCGAGCCTGCGGGTGAAGGCGCCGGCGAGCGACGGCTTCGGCATGCATGGCAGCGGCATGTTCATCATCAATCCGCCCTTCACTTTGCGCGCGACACTGCAGGAAGTGTTGCCGTGGCTCGCCCGGTCAATGGCTCATGACGAGGGTGCCGGCTTTGCGCTCGAGTCGCACGAAACCTGAGCCGCCAGCGGCAGTTCGTCCGGCGCCAGGGGCGCACCGTTGGGCGTCACGATGCGGCCCTTCCTGCGGTACAGCAGCACCGGCGCACAGCGTTGCGGATCGTGGTAGATGCCGACGCAATCGAGACACTGGAAGCAATCGTCATAGCGGATCGCGCCGCTGCGCTCGATCGCATCGTACTCGCAGCGGTGGCGACAGGACTGGCATGGCTGACCGCATTCGAGCCGCCGCGCGAGCCAGTCGAAGCGGCGCAGCTTGCCGCCCAGCACCATCACCGCGCCCAGCGGGCACAAATAGCGACAGAAGAACTTGTAGACGAAGGCGCCGGCCAGCAGCATGGCGACAGCGTAGGCGACAAAGGTCCAAATGCGATCGAAGTTGACAGTGATCGCAGTCTTGAACGGTTCGATCTCGACCATCGATTCGGCGAGCCGCGGCGCCAATGCCGCTGCCAGCACCAGCGCGGCGAGAATCGCGTAGCGCCCGCGGTCCAGCGCACGCGCGAGCGCCGCGGGCAACCGCCATTGCGGCACGCGCAGCCACTTTGCCGCTAAGGCAACGAACTCCTGCATGGCGCCGAAGGGACACAGCCAGCCGCAGAAGGTGCCGCGCCCCCACACGAGGAACGTGACGAGCGTGAACGCGATCAGCAACAGCGACACCGGGTCGTAGAGAAAGCTCGCCAGCCCCTGCCCGGCCGCGAGCGACTTGACCGCGCCGGTGATCTGCACGATCGACAACTGACCCTGCGCTTGCCAGCCGATATAGATCAGCGTGAAGGCCAGAAAAGCGATGCGGAATGTTTGCAGGCGTTTCGCATCGCGCGCGATCCATTTCGGCCGCGATAGCACGACCGAAAGCAGTATCAGCGCCAGGGCGATCAGCGCGAGATCGGGCCAGCGGCCATGCCAGGCGAGCAGCCATTCCGGCAACGGCTTCGGCGGATAGACGAACAGCGCGGCCGGCGGCGCGTAGTCAAGCGTGGCGGTCTTGTGTGTGATGCGCGGCAGCATCATGCCCTTGGCGCGGGTGATGGTGAGCCCGACCTGCATCGGCCGCGCCGGATCGAGGCCGGCTTGCGCATAGACGCGGAACACCCGCAGCGCATTGAATTGCGGGGCGCCGGCCGGCGGCGTCAAGTCGAAAGGCATGTCGCGCAATTCGACCGGCAGATCGTTCTGCGCCAGTGCCAGACGCTGCGGCTGGGTGCCCGGCACGAAAGCCTCGTCGAGCATCGCGTAACGCCCGCTGGTGCCGACCCACAGCACATGCTGGCCGGGTTCCAGGCGCTGCATCAGATCGGCGTAGTGCGCATCGCCCAACAGCGCGCGGCCGATGGTCGGGGCGTTGAGATAGCCGACGTACAGATCGACCAGCGCGTCCTGCGGATGGGCGAGGCCTTCTTCATCCACCTCGGCACCGTCGGTGCCGGCGAACAGGCGCTCCGCTTCGGCATTGGCCAGGCGCAAGTGGCCGATCAGGCCGCGCGCCTGCAAGCCGGCGAAATCGAGCGGTTCAAAGACATCGGCGCGTGCCTGGGCGGCGGGACCGCGGGCGCCCGGATCGGTGAAGCCGAGTTTGGCGCGCGCCACTGCAAATGCCGCCGCAAGCACCGACTGATTGACGATGCGCACAGAGGCGGTGGCCTTGGTCACGCCATCGAGCACCACCCGATTGCCGCCGCCGGCGCTGCGCGTGCTGCCATAGATCGATGAGACGGTGATTTCCTGGCGCAGATTTTTGCCCGCGTACTGGCGCACGAATTCCTTCAGCGGCACTTCGCCCAGCCCGCTCAGGAATACCGGCTCATGCTGGCGCAGCACCTCGACATCGATGAACGCGCCCTTGCGGTCGACCGCCACCAGCAGGTTCATCGGCGTGCCCTCGAAGCCGGGGATCGGCGCGAGATCGATCGATTCGAACGCGTAGCCGATCGGCCCGGCATCCGGTTCGAGTTCGCTGGTGAGGGGCCAGGCGGGCACGTCGGCAAGCTTCGGCTGAACATGCAACGGCGGCTGGAAGCGGCGCGACAGGTCTGCCTGCGTCAACTCGCCGGCGATACAAACCAGCGGAAACGCGAGCAGTATTGGCGACAGCAGCAGCCGGAAAACGCCGAAATCGAAGCGCGCGCTCATCCCGATTGCGTCGGCGCCAGGACGATTGCATCGACAAACGCCTGTTCGAGATTGCGCGCATAGGCGGCCATGTCGCTGACGTTGGAGTGTTCCAATCCGTGTCGAATCTGCGCCGCGGCGGCGGCGCGCAGGCCGGGTTGGTCCGCCAGCCGGCACGCGATGTCGACGTACTCGGCGTCGCTTCCCGCCACCGTGCCATCGATACCCAGGTTCTTCAGGATGCTGTAGCTCACACGCTCGCTCTGCCGCTCGCCGCGCAGCGTGACCACCGGGATCCCCATGTCGAGCGCCGCTACCGTCGTATCGCCGCCAGTGTAGGGGAAGGTATCGAGCACAATATCGACCAGCCGGTAGCGCCAGCGACCGAAATCGCGTTCGTCGCCGGACGCGATGAAGACCAGTTTCTCGCGCGGTATGCCGGCCCGTGCCATGCAGTTGACCGTCGCCTCGCGCGCCCAGCGATAGTGCGGCGAGAAAGCCAGCACGGCGCGATCCACCCGCTCGAGTATCGCGCGCCAGGCCGCCACGCAGCGCGGGCTGAGCTTGAGAACATTGACGAAGACCCCGAACACGATCCGGTCGTCGGCGATGCCCAGATCGGCCCGCGAGAGCGGGGGCGCAGCCGGCGTCCGGCGCAGGAACGGCATCAGGCAGCCGTTCATCGGCAACAACCGCTCGATCAGGAACCGCGCGTTGCCCGGCGGATCGGCGAAACGGTCGGTGATCTTGAAATCCACGCTGTCCAGACCGAGCGATCCGTGGTATCCGAGATGGGTGATCTGCACCGCTGCCGGCTTGTAGGCCAGGATCAGCGGGCGCGACCCGGCCATGTGTCCGCCGAGATCGACCAGCAGATCCAGCCGGTCGACGGCAATCCGTCTGGCACTGTCTTCGGAGGTCGGCTGATCGAGCCGAACGAAATGGTCGCAGGCGGCGCGAAAGCGCTCGGTCAGCACGTCTTCCTTGTCGTTGAGCGAATAGAGAAAGATCTCGAAACGCTCACGGTCGTGACGGGATATCACCTCGAACATCAACAGGCCCATCACGTGGACCTTGAAATCGGGCGACAGATAGCCGATGCGGACGCGCCGCCCTTCGCGGCTTCCCGGATCGGGCGCGAGCCGCAGGCCCCGGGTCCACTGCTCGGCAAGCTGGTCGAAGCGGCGATAGAAGCGCAGCAGATCGCGCTGCGGCAGATCGAGATACTGCAGCATCGGCAGCAGCCGGGCGAGCGTGCCGAACTCGGCGATCTGCTCCACGCTGGGCAACAGCCGCGCCAGTTCCTGCTCGGCGCGCCACGGATCGCCAATGTGCATCGCAATGCCAAACGCGTAGTGCGGGTGGCGCAGGTCGCCCCGCAGCTCGACCGGGCAGGCATTGTAGTGCGCTATCCAGCCTTCGATGTCGTCCATTTGCCGCAACAGGCCGGCGATCTCGAAGTAAGCACCTGAAAGCGGCGGCGGGATCTGCGCAAAGCGCGCCAGGCCGCCACCAGCCAGACCGAGCGCGAGCGCCTGCCTAAACGCGGTCAGCGCCGGCTCGAGATGCCGCTGGTCGCGCAGCGCGGTACCGAGATTGAAATGCGCGTCGATCATGCCGGGCGCGACGGCGAGCGCCCGGCGATACCAAAGCACGGCCTGCTCGAGGTCGTTCCTGTCCTGACTGAGGCTGCCGAGGTCAAACAGCGTGGCGGGATCGTCCGGTTTGAGTTGATGCGCAAGCCGGAATACCCGCTCGGCCTCGTCGGAACGAGCGAGCTTCTGCAACACCAGGCCAAGATTGTAGTGGCCCTCGACCAGATCGGGTGCTGCGATCACCGCCTGGCGGTAGGCGGCCTCGGCCTCGGCGTAGCGGGCTTGTTGCAACAGCAGGTTTCCGAGATTGTTGCTGGCATGTGCGAACTGCGCGTCGAGCGCGATCGCCCGGCGCAGGCTGGACTCCGCACGTTCCAGTTGTCCGAGTTGCTGCTGAATGACGGCAGAATTGTAGGCGGCAGCGGCGTCCGCGGGTTGGATCTGCTCGATGCGCGCATACCAGACGCCCGCCTGCGCAAGATCTCCGCTGCGCTGGCTGACTACTGCCAGCCCCTGGCAGGCCGGCGCATGGTTCGGCTCGATTGCCAGGACCGCCTCCAGCAGCGCCCTGGCATCCGCCAGACGGCCCTCGCCGACCGCCAGCCTCGCTCGCTGAAACAGCGCGCCGGTGTGGAGCGGATCGATTTTCAGAACATCCGCATAGAGGCGGTCGGCCTCACCGAAACGCTGTGTCTGGCACAGTCGATCCGCCTGGTCGATCATGGATGCGATATCTGCCATCTTCTTCCTCGCGCAGCCCCGGACTTGCGATCCGCGCGTCGCCAGCCGCTGTCTGGCGCCGCTCGAACCCGCCGCGCAGTCCCACGTACATTGTTTGCCCGACGACTGGAGGCATCACACTTCATCGATGTCTGGCCGGGCTTGCCGCAACACCCGTCTATTGTCTAATCGCGGTCCAGTCCCACGACTGCCCGATCAATCGGGCTGTTTGCATCGGGCGCCCAACTACTTCGATCGCGTGTTTGCCGACTCGGCCTCCTCCTCGGCATCGAGGTATTCCTGCAGGCGCTGCAGGATCGGCTGTTTTTGCGCCTCGATGTCCTTGATGCGCTTGAACGCCGCATCCATCTGCGACTGAATCTCCTGCTCCCGCGCCGTGGCCTTGCGCTTTTCCGCTGCGACTTCCTCTTCGGTCGTTACGCCGGGTGGCCGGCCCTGAACATGCAGCGCACTTCGGTCGTTGGCGGAAAGCGCCGCCTGGAGCGCTTTTATCTGGTCGTAGGTCGCCGTCAGTTCCTGGTTCAATACCGTCAGGACGGTCTGCATCCGCTTCATCGTTACGTCCGGGTCACGCGCTTTTGCCACAGGCGCAGTCAGTAACAGCAGCAGCGCCAGCAATCCGGTTCGAGCGGGAGAAACATTCATCATTGTTCCTTGCGGTAGCGGTTTGCACTGTGCCCGGCCAAAGCCCACAGGTTGGCGGATCGGACTTCAAGCCGAATGATCGCACAGGCCGTCGTCGAGGACGCAACGGCGAGGCGCCCGGCAGCCTGCGGTCAGGGACGCGGCAACCGATTGCGGTCCGGCCGCGGCAGACGGCACCTCACGCGCCTGCAGTCCACGATGAAGGCGCAACGAGCGTCGCCTGGGAATGGAACTCGTAGGAGTTCCCTTCGTCTTCGCCATTGCCGCTGGCCGGTTCCCGGGCAGCCGCCTGGGTTGAGATCGGCTTGGCGAACGGCGAATCCGGCGGCAGAACCCCCAGACGCAGAACCCGGACCATGTCGCTGGCCTCGAGCGGCGGTGCGAACACGAAGCCCTGCATCTCGTCGCATCCGGTGCCGGTCAGCCAGTCGGCCTGACCGCGCGATTCGACGCCCTCTGCAACCGTTTTGACCGAAAGCGCATGGGCGAGGCCGACGATCGCCCGCGCGATCTCGCGATCGTCTGACCGCGCATCGAGCTCGCGCACGAAGGAACGGTCGATCTTGATGCAATCGACCGGCAGTTCGCGCAGGTAGCCGAACGATGAATAGCCGGTGCCGAAATCGTCGATCGCCACCGTGGCGCCGAGACCCCGGACGTATTCCAGCGTATTGCGCGCCAGCTTCATGTTGCGCATGAACAGGTTCTCGGTAACCTCGAGTTGCAGGAAGCCCGGCTCGATGCCGCTCTGCTTGATCGCGGCGACGACAGCGGCGAGCAGGTTGTCCTCGCGAAACTGCATGCTCGACACGTTGACCGCCATCCCGATCGGCGGCAGCCCGGCGTCCTGCCAGGCACGCTGCTGCCGGCAGGCTTCCTGGAGTACCCATTCGCCGATCTGCGCAATCAGGCCGGTCTGCTCGGCGATCTCGATGAAACTGCCGGGGGCCACCAGCCCGTGGACCGGACTACGCCAGCGCACCAGCGCCTCGGCGCCGGTGACCCGCCAGGAACCCGCCTCGACCTTCGGCTGGTAGCGGACGACCAGATGCTGCTCCTCGAGCGCCCGGCGCAGCCCATTCTCGACCATCATCCGGCGCGAGGCGGCGATGCTCATGGTTTGGGAATAGAACTGGACGCCATCCTTTCCCTGCGCCTTGGCGCGGAACATCGCCATGTCGGCATTCTTGAGCAGCGTATCGCCGTCCTGTCCGTCCTTCGGATAGCAGGCGATGCCGACGCTGGCGCTGGTGTGTATCTTGTAGCCGCCGACCATGAATGCCGGGCGCAACGACTCGGCCACCCGCTCGGCGAGTTTGGTCACGGCAGCTCGGTCCGACACGCTGCGAACCAGCACGGCGAATTCGTCACCGCCCACCCGGGCAACGAAATCCGGCGCCCCGTCCCGACCGGCCGCATCGCCCGACGGCGCGATGCAGGCGGCAAGCCGTTGCGCGACCTGACGGATGGTTTCGTCACCGATACCGTGGCCGAGCGTGTCGTTGATGCGTTTGAAATCGTCGAGGTCGATCAGAATCACCGACGGATTCCGTCCGCTGCGCTCGGCCGCGCCAACTGCCTGCGACAGATCCTCCTGCAGGCGCACGCGGTTCGGCATCTGGGTCAGCGCGTCCCGGTGGGAGGTCTGGATCGCCACCGTCTGCGCCGTTTCCCGCCGTGTCGTCTCGGCCTCGAGTTCGGCCTGCACCCGCGCCAGATCGTCGCGCAGGCTCCTGACTGTCGCATCGTGCCTGACGCGAAGTTGTTCCAGTTCGGCCTGGAGCGCCGCCGCCGAGTCTGCCTGGGCACGCTGCTGCTTGCGCGACGCGCGCATACGCCATGCCACGAGGCCGGCCAACAGGGCAAACGCGACGAGCAGGATCGGCCAGATCGCTGCCAGGCCACTCACGGAATCCGCGCTTGCCGCGCTCCACGCCCGGTCAGCCGCAAGAATTGTCCCCCCGCAGCAAATCCGGCCCGCGATTGCCACCTTTCCGGTATCTCTTCGTCGTTGTTTGGCCATCATGCGCAACCACGGCCTCAGCCGCCTCGGACTGGAAAAAGCGCTCGGGCGTCGTGACTGCGAACCCGGCACGTCACAATAAGCCGAATGGAAAGCTGCGGCTGCAACGATGTGTTGCGACCCGGCGAACCGCCGGGAACGCGCTGCAGAACCCGGGCCGATCTTTGGCGCCATTGGATCTCGATGCCCACGAATACAGTGTCGCGGACGCAACCTCATTGTCATCCGCGCGTCACGAGCGAACCGACCCCGGCGGCGACCAGGCCGAAGGCTCCGCCACCGTCGAGGCCGTTTCACGAGGATCGCGGCCGATTGCGCCGACATGGATCGCATCCGGCGCCAACACAACATAGAACAGGATGGCGACAAAATGGCAGGCGCTGCCGGCCACCACGAACAGGTGCCAGATACCGTGCGCATGAACGAACCGCGTGTCGAGCGCATAGAAAATGATGCCGACCGTGTATAGAATTCCTCCCGCCGCAACCCAGGCAAAGCCGTCCGGCCCGAGTTCACGCCACAGCGGACCGAGTGCCGCCAGCGCCGCCCAACCCATGACCACATAGATCACGACCGACATGACGCGCGCGCCGCGGTTCGGCCGGAACTCCTGCAGGCCGCCGAGCAACGCCAATCCCCAAACCACGCCGAACAGCGACCAGCCCCAGGGACCGCGCAGCGTCACCAGGCAAAACGGCGTGTAGCTGCCGGCAATCAGCAGATAGATGCTCTGGTGATCGAGCTTCCTCAGAATGTCTTTGGCCCGCCCGCGCAGGCTGTGGTATAGCGTGGAGGACGTGTACAGCAGCACCAGCGTCAGCCCATAGATCGAAACGGAAACGATCTTCCACGGATCGCCGCCCGCCGCCACCAGCACAACGAGCACGATCGCGCCGGCCAGCGCCAGGAGCGCACCGGCGAGGTGGGTTATGGCGTTGAACTTCTCTCCGTAATACATGGCGATGCGGCCTCCGGGATCGGTCGCGCCGCTCAGCGGCAGGGGAACATCGGCAGCGCCGATGCCACGGCCATCACCCGCCGCCGCCTCGTGCGGTCGATGCCGCCGACCGCGCCGGAGCCGGGGCATTGGCGAGCCAGCGGCGAATCTGCTGCCACACCTCCTTGTCGTGGAGCAGTCCCAGATGACCCACGCCGACGCCGATCCATTGTCGCGAAGCGGGAAAGTCCAGGCTTTTGCCCTGTGCCGCGTGCCTGCCCAGGGCGCTGTCCAACTGCACCAGGCCGTCGCCCAACACACGGTCGCCGAGATCGCCTGTACCGCGCCCGTTCGTACCGGCAATGGCAAAGCAAAGCGTATCAGCCGGCAACGGAACGGCACGGCGACAGTCGCCCTCTGCGGCGAAACGGTCGCGGCCCCGCCAGTCCTCGTCCACCAGGTTGCCATAGCGCAGGTCGGTGATGCCGGCGCTGCGGATCTTGCCCAGGCGTGCCAGCGGCGCGGTGTATCGACTCACGCCGAGAATGAGATCGATCCAGTTGCCGCCGCGCTCCAGCGGCGCACCATGATGCGGCGTGGCGATGAATACGATCTGTCGCAACAGCGCGGGCCAGCGCCGCGCCGCCTGCGCCCCGTAATGGCACGCGCTGCGGCTGACCAGCCCGCCCATGCTGTGGGCGACGATGGTCAGCGACTCGACCGCCACCGGCCATTGTTCGACCAGGATTTCCAGCAGATCGGCGAATTCCTCGCCGTTGGCCGAAATGTGGCGCCCGCTGTTGTAGTGCAGGTAGAGCGCCGTGCAGTCCAACTCGGCGGCCAGTGCGGCGACCGGATCCGCCGCACCGCCGCGCCACTGCAGGTCGTTCATGCACAGGCCGTGCACCGCCACCAGCAGCCGCTTGCCAGGCCGTTCGATTGCCGCCTGGAGGGCGTTGCGCTCGAGCACCAGCGGTCGCCCATCGCGCCGCAGGGACATGACTATGGCAAGCGGGTTGCGTGTCTGTTCAAGATAATCGCCGAGCACGCCATTGACCGCGGCCAGCGCCGCTTCCCGCCCGGCGGAAGAGGGCTTCGCGCCCGGCAGCGGAAGCAGCCGCGCCAAGGCGGCGTCGAGCAGATGGCCGATCCCGCCGCTGATCAGCCGCACGCTGCGATAGACGATGCCGCCAACGCCGCGAGCCGAACGGCGGCCGGGGGGACGCTGACCTCCCGGCAACTGGGCGATGTTGACATGCATCGCCTCGACGATATCGGTGATGCCGACTATCGCATCGATCACCATGCGGCTCGCGCCACGCAGATCGGAGGGATGCAGATGGGCGTTCTTGGCCATCGGAAGACCGTCGAGGGCGGAACCCGGCGATTCAAGGGAGTGGATCGGCTGCGGGTCGCCAACTGCCCATCATACCGCCACCCGGCTTGCAGCCGCACGGGCGCCCCGAAAGACGCAGGTAGCGCCGCCGTTGGACAATACCATCGAGATTGCCGCTGCTGGTCCCCGGTTCAGCATCCGGAAGCGGCCACGGCGCAAGTGCCGAGGCGTCGCAGGATCGTCGTCGCACGTCCCCGGGGGCGCGCGGAATTTTCCCCGCCTTTCGCCGGCGTTGGTCACTGCGGCGGGATGCCCGGAATCTGCGTGCATGCTCGTTTGTATATACTGCCCGGCAAATGTGCGGAGAACAAAAAATGTCATTCCCCGACGTGTTGGTCACGCTGGCAGGATTGCGGCGCGCCCGCCCTGTATGCTTGGCGATCGCCTGCAGCCTGCTTGCCGCGTGCTCCGACGCAGGCAAACCCGCCGCAACCGGCGCCGCGCCCGGCCAGGCGCCAATGGCGATGCCGGTCAGCGTGATCGCCGCGCAACCGACGCGCGTGCCGCTCAGCCTCGAGGCCGTCGCGCAGGCGGAAGGCACACGCGAAATCGAAGTGCGCGCCCGCGTCAGCGGCATACTGGAAAAGCGACTCTATTCGGAAGGTCAGGCGCTCAAGGCCGGACAGGCGCTGTTCCGCATCGAGCGCGCGCCCTATGAGATCGCGCTGGCGCAAGCCAGGGCGCAGTTGTCGGAGCAGCAAGCGCGCGCCGAACAGGCGGCACGCGAAGCGGGGCGACTGCGCGGCCTGGTTGCCGACCGCGCGATCAGCCAGAAGGAATTCGACGATGCGTCCGCCAGCAGCGCAATCTCCAAAGCCAATGTGCGCGCGGCCGAAGCGGCGGTACGCCAGGCGGAACTCAATTTGTCCTACACCTCGGTCACCGCGCCGGTAGCCGGAATGTCCGGCCGCGCGCTGCGTTCGGAAGGTGCCCTGGTGTCACCCGGTGCGGACGGCCTGCTGGCGACGATCGTCCAGCTCGATCCGATCTGGGTCCGTTTCAGCATCGCCGAAAGCGATGTGAGCAAACTCGGTATGAGCAAACTTGCGCCCGGACTGATTCGCCATGTCGAGGCGATCCTGCCTGACGGATCGACCTATCCCACTAAGGGCAAGCTCAATTTCACCGCCAGCCGGGTCGACCCGGCGCTCGGCACGATCGAAATGCGGGCGGAATTCGCCAATCCCGAGGGCCGCATTCTGCCCGGCCAGTTCCTGCGCGCGCGGCTGATCGCCGGCGACCGGGACAATGTCTTCCTGGTGCCTCAAGCAGCGGTGATGCAGACCGATCAGGGTCGCGTCGTGATGCTGGCCAACGAGAAGAACGAAGTCGAACCGCGACCGGTGACCGCCGGCGAATGGGCCGGCAAGGACTGGGTGATCACCGCCGGCCTCAAGGCGGGCGACCGCATCATTGTCGACAATCTGCTCAAACTCAGGCCCGGCGCACCGGTTGCGCCACACCCGGCCGGCGAGGCGCCGAAACCGCCGCAAGCCAAGCCCGCGGCCTGAAAGGGCGTCCATGATGTCGCGCTTTTTCATCAATCGGCCGATCTTCGCTTCGGTCATATCGATCATCATCGTCATCGCCGGGCTGATGGCCTCGCTCACGCTGCCGATCTCGCAATATCCGGAGATCACGCCGCCGACGGTGATCATTACGGCGTCGTATCCGGGCGCGAATGCCGAAACGCTGTCGAAGACCGTTGCGTCGCCGATCGAAGAACAACTCTCGGGCGTCGAGGGCCTGCTCTACTTCAACTCGACCTCCACTTCGACCGGCACGGTGACGATAACCGTGACCTTCGAGGTCGGCACCAATCCGGATACCGCGCTGATCGCCGTCAACAACCGCGTCAAGGTCGCCGAACCGCGGCTTCCCGACGATGTGAGGCGCACCGGCGTGCTGGTGCAAAAGCGCTCGAACAATATACTGATGTTCGCCGCCCTGCGATCCCTGGACGGCCGCCATGATTCCCTCTTTATCGCCAATTACATCGCGCTCAACCTGATCGAGGAGATCCGCCGCCTGCCCGGCGTCGGCGACGCCTTGCAGTTCGATGCCCAGTATGCGATGCGGGTTTGGCTCAAGCCCGACGTGATGGCCAGGCTCGGCATCACCACGACCGACGTCGCCAACGCAATCCGCGTGCAGAACGCGCAGAACGCGGCCGGGCGAATCGGCCAGGATCCGATCGTCTCCGGACAGCAGCTCACTTACTCGGTGACAGCGAAGGGCCGCCTACTCACGATCGACGAGTTCGCCAACGTCGTTCTTCGGGCGCAGGGACCCGGCGGACTGGTGCGGCTGAAGGACATCGCGCGCATCGAACTGGGCGCCGAGAATTACGACCGCAGCGTGACGGTCAACGGCGTGCCGGTCTCGGGCATGGGCATCTACCTGCAGTCCGGCGCCAATGCGCTCGAGACCGCCCGCGCGGTGCGCAAGAAGCTCGATGAACTCAAGCCCGCCTTTCCCGAGGGGCTCGACTACCTGATTCCCTACGACACGACGCGCTTCATCCAGGCGTCCTCGCGCGAAGTCGTGATCACGTTGATCGAAGCGGCGCTGCTGGTGATCGGCGTGGTGTTCCTGTTCCTGCAGAACTGGCGGGCGACGCTGATTCCGATCATCGCGGTACCGGTTTCGCTGATCGGCACCTTCGCCGGCCTCTGGCTGTTCGGTTTTTCGATCAACACACTCACGCTGTTTGCCATGGTGCTGGCGATCGGCATCGTCGTCGATGATGCCATTGTGGTTCTCGAGAACGTCGAACGCCTGATGGCCGAGCAAAAGCTGGCCCCGCGCGAAGCAGCAATCGAGGCGATGCGCGAAGTCTCCAGCGCCGTGATCGCGATCGTGCTGGTGTTGTGCGCGGTGTTCATTCCGGTCGCCTTTCTCGGCGGCATCGCTGGCAAACTGTACCAGCAGTTCGCGGTCACGGTCGCGGTTGCGGTCGTGATCTCGGGCATCGTCGCGCTGACGCTGACGCCCGCCCTGTGCGCGCTGCTGTTGAAGCCCAGCCACAAGGAAGCGCGGCTGTTCCGCCCCTTCAACCAGGGCTTTGCGCGCTTCACCCGCTTCTTCACAGACACGGTCGGGCTGACCCTGCGCCACGGCATCATCGGCACCACGGTCTTCCTGCTGGTCGGTGTCGCCGCGGCAACGTTGATACGCATCGTGCCGGGCAGCTTCGTCCCCGCCGAGGATCAGGGTTACCTGTTCGGTTTCCTCACGCTGCCCGATGGCGCCTCGGGCGAGCGCACTGCCCAGGCGGTGGAACGGTTCCGCAAGTCGATCGCCAGCGATGTCATCGAGAACATCTTCTTCGTGCGCGGTTCCGACTTCATCACCGGCAACAACCGCGCGAGCGTTGCCACCACGTTCATCATCTTCAAACCCTGGGACCAGAGAACCGCGACCGCCGAAATGCTGTCGAAGCAATTCACCGGCGCCGGCATGCAACTGCCCGAGGGGATGGCGCTGGTATTCAACCCGCCGCCGATTCAGGGACTCGGCACCGCCGGCGGTTTCGAGGTCTACCTGCAGAACCGCGCCGACGGCGATGCCCGCCACCTTGCGCAGGTGGCAATGCAACTGGTCGAGGCACTGCGCAAGCGCTCCGAACTCACCGGCGTCAACAGTTTCTTTCGCGTCTCGGCGCCGCAACTGTTCGTCGAAGTCGATGAAGCGAAGGCGCTGTCGCTCGGCATTGCGCTCGACGCGATCTACGCCACGCTGCAGGCGACCATGGGCACGCTCTACGTCAACGACTTCAATCGCTCCGGCAAGACCTACAAGGTCGAACTGCAGGCCGATTCGAGCTATCGCATGCGCCCGGAGGATCTCGGCAAACCCTATGTCCGCACCGCCACCGGCAACATGATCCCGCTCTCCGCGGTGATCAGCGTCAAGTCGATCGTCGGGCCGGAAATGGTCGAGCGGTTCAACGGCTTTGTCGCCGCCAAGGTGATCGGCAACGCGGCGGCCGGATTCAGTTCCGGCGAGGCGATCCGCATCGTCGAACAGACCGCCGCCGAGGTTCTGCCGGAGGGCTTTCGCATCGACTGGACCGGGCAGGCCTTCCAGGAGAAGCGCTCGGGCAGCGCCTCGATCATCGCCTTCGTGTTCGGCATCATCATGGTGTTCCTGATACTCGCCGCGCAGTTCGAGAAGTGGTCGCTGCCCCTGGCAGTCATCATGGCGGTGCCGTTCGCCTTGCTGGGTGCCTTGCTGGCGGTGCTGGTTCGCGGCATGCCCAACGACATCTATTTCCAGATCGGCCTGGTGGTACTGGTTGGCCTGGCGGCGAAGAACGCGATCCTGATCGTCGAGTTCGCCTCGCAGAAGCAGGCCGAAGGCATGTCGTCCTATGACGCTGCGCTGGAGGCCGCGCGGCTGCGCTTTCGGCCGATCGTCATGACTTCGCTGGCCTTCGTGCTCGGCGTGCTGCCGCTCGCGCTATCCACCGGCGCCGGGGCGGCGGCGCGCCGCTCGATGGGTACCGGCGTGGTCGGCGGCATGCTGGCGGCCACCTTCATCGCCACGGTGTTCGTGCCGCTGTTCTTCAAGTGGCTGTCGAGGAAGGCCGTACAGCGCGCCGCGGCCGGACCGGCGGCGGAATCGGCCGCGGAGCACGCGCCATGAACGGCAAGCCGATGCGGGCGCTGCGGCCGGCTCATGCGTCCGTGCTTGCCGCCACGCTAGCCGCCACGCTTGCCGGCTGCGCGGTCGGGCCGGACTATCGCCGTCCCGAAATTGCCTTGCCGGCCAGCTTCGGCGAAGCGGCCGCCGCCGCGCCGGTGGCGAGCCCGGCGATCGAGCGTGGCTGGTGGAAGCTGTTTCAGGATCAGTCGCTCGACCGCCTGATCGACCAGGCGCTGGTCGACAACGCCAACCTGCAGGTCGCGGCGGCACGAATCGAGCAGGCCGATGCGGTGCTGCGCGAGGCCGGTTCGGCCCTGTTCCCCGAGGTGGACCTCGGCGCCAATGCCAGCCGCACGCGCATCAGCGGCGTATCCGGCACGCCATTGCCGGCGGGCACGCCGCTGCTCCGCAGCAACTTCCAGGCGGCGCTGTCCACTGCGTTCGAACTGGATTTCTGGGGCAAGCTGCGGCGCGCCTCCGAAGCGGCGCGCGCCCAAGCGCTGGCCACGCGCAATGCGCGCGATACCGTCGCCCTGACGCTGGTCAGCCAGATCACCAACACCTGGCTCAACCTGCGCGCGCTCGACGCGCAACTCGCGGTGTCGCGCGAAACGCTGGCGCTGCGCGAGGAGAACCAGCGCATCGTGCGCAGCCGTTCGGCGCGCGGCCTGGTCTCCGACCTCGACCTCGAGCAGGCGCTCGGTGCCGCGGCGAGCGTGCGCGCGCAGATCGCCGAACTGCAGCGCCAGCGCGAGGTCGCCGAGCATCAGCTTGGCATACTCAGCGGCGATCTCGAATTGCGCGTGCCGCAAGGCGACCTGCGCGCGCTGCCGGCACCACCGCTGCCGCCGGCCGGACTGCCGTCCGCCCTGCTCGACGCGCGGCCGGACGTGCGCCAGGCCGAATCGCAGCTGGCCGCCGCCAACGCACAGATCGGCGTGGTCAAGGCGCAGCACTTCCCGTCGATTTCGCTCACCGGCAATCTGGGCAGCCAGAGCAAGGAGTTGTCCAAACTGTTCTCGGGGCCCGCTTCGATCTGGTCGCTCGGCCTTACGCTCGACTTGCCGTTGTTCGACGCCGGCAAGCGCGCCGCACGGGTCGACCAGGCCACCGCGCAGCAAAAGCAGGCGCTCGCCGGTTACCTGCAAACGGTGCGCACCGCCTTCGGCGAGGTGCGCGATGCACTCACCGCCGCCGAGCAATACGCGCGTGCGACCCAGGCCCAGAAAGAACAGATGGATGCGGCGGGGCGGACCCTGGGGCTGGCGCAGAAGCGTTACGAAGCAGGCTATTCGCCCTATCTCGAAGTGCTCGATGCGCAGCGCAGCGCCAACGACAGCACGCTCGCCTACCTGCGCAACCGCCAGGCGCAACTCGGCGCGGCAGTCGGCCTCTATGCCGCGCTCGGTGGCGGGTGGGCGCCGCCGGTCGCCGGGCAGGATCTCCCGCCCGGCGCGCCTGCGCCTTAGCGCGCCGGGCGCGCAACCGAGCCCGCCGAGTCGCCAGGCCCCGCCGCGTTCGCGCCACGCCCGATCCACGCCCGAGCGGCACCATGATTGCCAGTCCCGACCGCAGGTCATTGCTCGACGCCCTGATCCCCGAGGTGCGCCGCGCTGGCGCGGCGATTCTCGCCGTCTACGCGACCGACTTCGCGGTGCGCGACAAGGCGGACGCCTCGCCGGTCACCGTGGCCGACGAACGCGCCGAGGCGCTGCTGGTCGACGCGCTGGCGCGCCTGACGCCCGGCATTCCCGTGGTGGCCGAAGAAGCGGTTGCAGGCGGCGGCCAGCCGCAAACCGGCGACATGTTCTGGCTGGTCGATGCGCTAGACGGCACGCGCGAATTCATCGGCCGCAACGGCGAATTCACCGTCAATGTGGCGCTGATCGAGCAGCGCCGCCCGACTCTCGGCGTGGTGCTGGCGCCGGCACTGGGCCGCCTGTTCGCCGGCCACGACGCTGGCGGCGCATTTGTCGAGGAGGCCGGCGCGCGCCGTTCGATTGCCTGCCGCACGCCGCCCGCGCAGGGGCTTACGGTGGTGGCCAGCCGTTCGCACGGCGACGCGGCAGCGCTGGGCGCTTTTCTCGCCGGCCGCAAGGTGGCGCAACTGCGCCACGCCGGCTCGTCGCTGAAACTGTGTCTGGTCGCCGCCGGCGAAGCCGACCTCTATCCACGCCTGGGCACGACAATGGAATGGGACACCGCCGGCGGCGACGCGGTGCTGCGCGCGGCCGGCGGCAAACTCACCACCCTGGCGGGCGACGTTCTCCTGTACGGCAAGCCGGGGTTCGAGAATCCGCATTTCATCGCCGCAGCCGGATAACCGCGCACCGCTTGCCGATGCCCTGCTACCCGCATGGATACTCGCTCTCCGGCATGCCTGCCCGGAGAGCGTCTGTTCACGCGGCACACCGGCATGCCATGCCCGGGATGACCATTCCACGCGGCCTGCAGGGCAGCGTCGCCCGGCCAAGCGCCGGCCGATAGCCGATGGATCTGAACGCGCCCCTGCTGCTGTACTGCGAACGGATCGGCCCCGGCCTGTGGGCCGAGCCGCTGAACGTGGTGTCGAATGCCGGCTATTTCTGGTTCGCCTGGAAGCTCGGGGCCGAAGGCGCGGCCGCCGCACCCGGGCTCGCCGGACGGATGCGCCTGCTGGCGCTGCTGATCGCACTGGTCGGCACGGCGAGCGTGGCTTTCCACTGCGTCGCCACACGCTGGGCGAACATTCTCGACGTTGCCGCCATCGGCCTGTTCAACCTGGTCTATCTGGTGTTCTTCCTGCGCGTGATCGCGGGCTGGCCGCGCCGGGCGGCGGTAGCGGCAGCGGCCGGCTTCCTGCTCTGCGACCGCGCCGCTGCGGCGCTGCTGCCGGCCGGCCTGCTCAACGGCTCCGCGTTCTACGTGCCGACACTGGTCGCGCTCGCCGTATTGACCGCCCATGCGCTGCGCGTCGCCCCGGTGGCCGGACGCATGATGCGCGCGGCGGCGCTGGTGTTCGTACTGGCGCTCGCCGCGCGCACGGCCGACCTCGGGCTGTGCGCAGCCTGGCCCTGGGGCACCCATTTTGTCTGGCATCTACTGACCGCCTGGGTGCTCTACCGGCTCGCCAGCGCGTTGCGCTTCGGCGTTGCCGGGACGCCCGCAGTTCGTTCGGCCTAAGCCGAACAGTCTATTGATCCGCACCGGGCTTGCAGGCAATCTGGCGACCGAGACGCAACCAGGAGCCCCCAATGTTTCTCGACGATCACAGCCGGCGCAACGTGTCCTGCGCCGATCTCGATCACCGGCGGGACCGGCTTCACCTGATGCGCCGCCAACAGCGCCGCACGCGCGCCGTCTTCGAGGGGCTGCGTGCGAGCGAGGAGTCGACAGCCCGCGTGGCACCCGGCGCAACGCCCGAGGATGGCGCCTTCGAGAGCATCGTCGCGCGCGTCCGGCGCTGCCGGCTGGCGGTATCGGTCCGGATCGATGCGCTGACCGGCCTGTCCGACGAAATGCGCCGCGAGCTGCGCGCCCGGTTCGACGCGATCGACCCCTGGCGGCCGGCGGCGGACGCCGCGCTCATGCGCTTCGAGAACGACCTGGCGACCCACACTGCCGCGCTGCGGGCGGATGCCGGTTCTGCGCCGTGCTGTCAGCGCCTGCTCACCGCACTGGCGCTGCTGCGCGCCGCCTGCCGCCGCTATCCGGCGGTGCTGTAGCCCGCAAACCCCGCAAGGCGGCCCGCGACCACTCCGCGGGCCAAGCCAGGACCCGCATGGATGCTGGCTCTCAGGCATGCCGTCCGGGCCGGCACAGGGCGGCCGATGGTCGGCCCTGCCAGGGCGCCACGACTCAGGCGTCGAAAACCCCGCCGATGTCGAACTGGCCGCCTGCGAGAAACTGTTCGAAATGCGCCGCGGCCATCGGCCTGCCGAAGAGGAAACCTTGCACTTCATCGCATCCGCTGGCGCGCAGGAAATCGGCCTGCCAGCCGGTTTCGACGCCCTCGGCAAGCACGCGCAGGCCCAGACTCTTGGCCAGCCCGATGATCGCGGCGACGATCTTGCGGCTGTCGTTGCCGCTGCGCAGGTCGCGAATGAAGGACTGGTCGATCTTGAGCTTGCCGACGCGAAACCGGTTGAGGTAGGCCAGGCTGGAATAGCCGGTGCCGAAATCGTCGATGGCAAATTCGATCTCCATTGCGCGCAACGCGGCCATGCTCGTCGCCGTGGCCTCGCCCTCGGTCATCAGCACGCTTTCGGTCATTTCGAGCTGCAGGTAGCGCGGCTCGAGCCCGGCCGCGGCAAGGGCGTCGGCAACCTGGTCGTGCAGCCGCCCCTGCTTGAACTGCAGCGCCGACAGGTTGACCGCGACCGGAACCGGTGGCATGCCCCGGCTCTGCCAGCTCATGATTTGCGCGGTGGCGGTTCGCAGCACCCACTCGCCGATGTTGGTCACCTGGCCGGTCTCCTCGGCCACCGGGATGAAACGCGCCGGCAGAACCAGCCCGAGTTCCGGATGGTTCCAGCGGATCAACGCCTCGACCGCGACGATCGCCCCCGATGCAAGGCTGACCTGCGGCTGGTAGTAGAGCACCAGTTGCCGGTCCTCGATTGCGTGCCGCAGATGGGTCTCCATCGTCAGCCGTTCCATCGCCCGCGCGTTCATGTCCGCGGTGAAGAACTGGTAGGCGTTGCGTCCGTGCTGTTTGGCGTGATACATGGCGGCGTCGGCGTTGCGGATCAGGTTCCCCATGTCGGTGCCGTCATCGGGAAACAACGCGATGCCGATGCTCGGCGTGACGACCAGTTTGCGGCCCTCCAGATGGAAGGGTTCGGCAATCGATTCGGTCAGTTTCTGCGCGATGCGGGCGGCGTCGTTCGGGCTCTCGATCCGCGGCGCGAGCACCAGAAACTCGTCGCCGCCCTGCCGGCTGACGGTGTCCGAAACGCGGATCACCGACGCCAGGCGTTGCGCCACTTCGCGCAACAGCATGTCGCCGACGTTGTGGCCAAGCGAATCGTTGATCGTCTTGAAGTGGTCGAGGTCGATGAACATCAGCGCCAGCCGCGAACCGTCGCGCTGCGCGGCGCCGATTGCCTGCTTGAGCCGGTCGGCGAACAGCGCGCGGTTGGGCAGATCGGTCAGAAAGTCGTACTGTGCCAGGTGGCGCACGCGCTCTTCCGAAGCCTTGCGTTCGGAAATGTCGGTATAGATCGCGATGTAGTTGCGCGGGCCGCCCCCTTCGCCCTCGTGGGCGACGGCGCTGATCGACACCCATTCGGGAAACACTTCGCCATCCTTGCGCCGGTTCCAGATCTCGCCCTGCCAGCGCCCGGCTTCGCCGATGGCCTTCCACATCTGCTGGTAGAACGCCTTGTCCTGCCGGCCCGAACTCAGGATGCGCGGCGTGCGGCCGATGACGTCGTCAGGCGCGTAACCGGTGATCCGGGTAAATGCAGGATTGATGCTGATGATGGTACCGACGGCATCGGTAATCATGATCGCCTCACCGCTGGCCTCGAAGACCTGCGCGGCGAGCCGCAATTGCGACTCGCCGCGTCGGCGTTCGGTAACGTCGGAGGATGTCGCGCAGAGCAACCGGATCTCGCCGTCCTCGCCGCGGATCGGGACGCGCCGCGTCTCCAGCAGCCGCTCGCTTGCGCCGACCTGCACGCGCTCTTCCACCAGCGCGCACGAATCCGATCCGGCGAGCGCCCTGCGATCGTGCTCGCGCCAGCCCCGCGCGATGGCGGCCGGAATGCGCGGTATCGCGCCGCCATTGCCGCGCCGGCGCTGGGGCAGGTCGAGCAGGGAAAACAGCGCATCGTTGGCGTATACCAGCCTGCCCTCGCGGTCGAGCAGGCGGATCGCGTCGGCCGAACTGTTGAGGATCGCCATCAACTGCTCCTGCTGGTCGCTCAGCACCTGCGCCGTGGCGTCGGCACGCGTCGTATCCACAAGGCATAGCACGGCCCTGCTCGTTCCGCCAGGTGCTGCCGCGGCGGCATACGAGACCAGCGAGAATCGCCGCCGTCCGTCGCTCAGATGAAGCGCACGCGGCGCTCGGCGGCTGAACAGAAGCGAGACATGGCGCGTCAATTCTGCCGCCCACGCCGGCAGTTCGATGTGGCTGAACCGGCTGCCGGGTTCTGTGTCCCGAAGTTGCAGCAACCGCGCGGCGGCCTCGTTGAAGCGGGTCAATCGCAGATCTGCGTCGACCTCCAGAACCGGAAGGCCGATAGTGTTCAGCAGCGACGAAAGATCGTGATTCTGGCGTTCAAGTTCGAAATTCTCCGCCACCAATTCGCCATTGACGGTCGCCAATTCATCGATCAGGGATTGCAGGTGCTCGGGTGTGCCGGGCGAGTCGTCGTCCAACTCAAATTCCGGCCGATCGCCGGGCGACACGACTTGCGCAGGGCCTGCAATTGCCGGCTGGGGTTCAATCGCGACGACCATTGCGGCCCCGTCCTTGTCCGCTGCACGCGCCAGCAGGTGCAGTTTGCCGTCGCGCAGAACCACGCCGTGATTGGCCGGCGCGACATACACCGTGTTGCCCGCCGCCACTTCGCCAGGCTCGATTTCCTTGACCGTCATTCCGGTCTCGCGGCCGATCAGTTCGACGAGCCGACGGCGATCGCTGGGCGACAGGCAGTGTCCCACCACACAGGAGATGTGCTGATCGGCAGGCAGATTGCCGAACAGCGCGGCGAGCGCCTCCATACCACCCGCCGGGGAGCCGACGCCGACCACAAGATGCGCCGGCGGCGCTTTCACGCGTGCAGCAGTCCGCCGTTCTGCATTTTCTCCGGCCATTTCGATTCGTCGTACTCGATGTCTTGACCGCGCCTGCAGTGTGCAAACGTACCGGCGAACGTCTACCGTACTTTGTGGCGCAGCCAGCGCATTGCCGGCTGCGTCCCCATCATCGCTTTCGTGACAATCGTCCGTACATTACATCCGCAGCCGGAACGCGCGCAACAATTCCGGCGAAGCGTTCCGATGCGGACGGGAACCCTGTTGCAAAATCTGCAACATTCGACGATTCGTCTCGCCGGGTCAGCGGGCCGGGCGGTCAGGAGACAGGGTGGCAATATGTTGCGCGGCGGGAAAGCGAATTCCGCAACGGCAGGTGTCGTCCGGCTGCATGGCATCCGGCGCCACGGCGGAAGCCGGATCGATCGGCCATCGCGCAAACGGCGACCCGATCAGGCAATCCTCGTGTCTCGCAAAGGTCGGACGCCGGGCGCAGCGCCTGACTCGGTTGCAGACAACCCGGCGCCCAGTCCGTTTGCAGGCAGCCGGTCGGCAGCGCGGGCAACCCCTCAAAAGTCTTGGTGCTTGACGGTCGCGGCGTTCAGAGACCGGCGCATTTCCTCTGCTCGGCCATGGCGGAATCGAAGGTGGCCGCGGCACGGGTGGCGACCTCGCGCACCACCATGCGCGATTCGGCGGCCTTCGCGCGTCGCATCTCGCCCGCAGCATCCTCGAATCGCCGCTGTGCCGCTTCGCAGCCGCAGCGCCTTGCCTGCGCTGCCAGTTGTTCGAGCCCACGCTGTGCGCGCTCGGCGTAATCCAGCGCCGACACCAAATCGCCTTCCTTGGCGACCCGCTGAAAATTTGCCTGAACCATTTGCGCCTGATTCGACCGACCCTCGCAACTCTGCGCACGCGCGGGCAATGCGGCGGTGGACAGCGCAAGTCCGAGCAGCGCGCCGGCCCTCAAGATGCAGTACAGAGGCACGGAAATGGGTATCGGGCGCTCCCGGTCAATTGGCATGGGCGCGATGATCTCACGCGGCAATGCAAACCGCGCGGCGGTGGCCGCTGGCGACGCCTCGGTACTGCCCGCGATGGCTTGCATTGGCGGAAATTGGCCCATGCGGTCCGGAATTCGATTCATTCTCGCTGACGAAAAAAACCCCGCGCCAGGCGGGGTTTCGATCTGCGGCATGCGCTGCCGATCAGCACATATGCATACCACCGTTGATGTTGATGGTCGCACCGGTGATGAAACCGGCCAGATCCGAGGCCAGATAGACGCACAGGGCGCCGATCTCTTCCGGCTTGCCGAAACGCTTCATCGGGATCGAATTGCGGATGTTCTCGCGAATGTCGTCACGGATCGCCATCACCATCTTGGTCGCGATGTAGCCGGGCGCAACGGCATTGACGGTGACGCCCTTTTCAACCAGTTCCAGCGCAAGCGCCTTGGTGAAGCCCAGGCAACCTGCCTTGGCGGCAGAATAGTTGATCTGCCCTGCCTGACCGCGAACCCCGTTGAGCGACGAAATGTTGATGATCCGGCCCCAGCCGCGTTCCGCCATCTTCGGCGAGATCGTGTGGGTGACGTTGAACAGGCTGGTCAGGTTGGTGGAGATCACCGCATCCCACATCGCCCGGTCCATCTTCGGAAAGAACTTGTCGCGCGTGATGCCGGCATTGTTGACCAGGATGTCGACCGGGCCGATATCCTTTTCCACTTTCTCGACCATCGCCTTGCACGAATCGTACTCGGCGACATTGGCCTCGGCCACGTAGAAGTCGAACCCGGCCGCCTTCTGTTCGGCCACCCATGCATCCTTGTGCTGCAGTCCCGGCAGGTCGGCGGCGACCACCTTGTGCCCCGCCTTGGCCAGTTCCTGACAAATCGTCGTGCCGATGCCACCCAATGCTCCCGTTACCAACGCTACCCTTGTCGTCATTTTGGACCCCTCTGCGTCACTATGAGAACTTCCCCCCCCGCTCCCCGGCAGGGCAATCGCAGGCCGGACCGTTCACCGGTTCGCCTGCAGGGCCTGCAACGCGGTCAGTACATTTGCTGACCGCCGTTGATCGAAAAATTTGCACCGGCGACAAACGCCGCCTCGTCCGACGCAAGGTCGGCCACCGGACCGGCGATCCCCTCCGGACGGGCCAGCCGCGCGACCGGAATCTGCGGCAAGATTTTGCTTTCCAGTATCTGCTGCGAAATCGCCATCACCTTCTGGGTACCGATGCAGCCGGAATCTGGTTGGCCGTCACCCCGAATTCTGCCACTTCCAACGTCAGACGTTTTGCAAGGCCATGGATTCCGGCTTTTGCCGCCGCATGGTTAGCGTGGCCGGGCGCGCCGTTTATTGACCGATACCACGTCGATGACGCGCCCGCTGAACCACCGCCCGAAACCGGCTACACCGCCCGCGCCTTGACGTAGCGGCCCGGTGCCGGCTCGATTTCCTTGTAAGTCGCGTTGCCCGGCTTCTTCGGCGGGGCGATCTTCTTGCCGCTGCGCTGGCCCAGCCACTCAGTCCAGTGCGGCCACCAGCTTCCCTTCTTCTCGGTTGCGCCGGCCATCCATTCGTCGGGAGTCGGCAGACCCTCGCTGTCGTTCACCCAGTAGTTGCGGCGATTCTTCGAGGCCGGATTGATCGATCCCGCGATATGACCGCTGGCTGCCAGCACGAAGGTCGACGGGCCGCCGAGAATCTTGCGCGACAGGTAGGCCGGCTGCCACAGCACGAGGTGATCCTCACGCGCCGCCATCAGATAGCTGGGAATCGTGATCTTGTGCAGGTCGATCTTCTGCCCCAGCATTTCCAGCTTGCCCGGCACGCGCAGGTTGTTGGTCAGGTAGGTATTGCGCAGGTAATAGGTGAAGCACGGACCCGGCAGATTGGTACTGTCGGAATTCCAGTAGAGCAGGTCGAAGGGTTCCGGCTTCTTGCCCTTGAGATAATTGCCGACGACATACTGCCAGATCAGATCGTTGGCCCGCAGCGCCGAGAACACGCTCGCCAGGTCGCGTCCGTGCAGCACGCCGCCCTTGCCGATCTGCGCCTCGTAACTCGCAACCGTTGCCTCGGTGACCAGCGCACCGATTTCGCCCGGATCGGAATAGTCGAGCAGCGATGTCATCAGCGTCAGGCTCTCGGCCGGATCTTCGCCGCGGGCCTTGAGCACTGCCAGGGCGGAACACAGGATCGGACCGCCGATGCAGAAGCCCAGCACGTTGGGTTTTTCCACGCCGGTGATTTCGCGCACCACTTTCAACGCGGTGATCGGCCCGAGGTCGAGATAGTTGTCCCAGGTGTGGTGGCCCTGCTCCTCGGTGGCGCTGCGCCAGGAGACCAGGAAAGTCGTGAAGCCCTGGTCCACGATGAAGCTGACAAAAGAATTCTCCGGCTGCAAATCCATCAGGTAGAACTTGTTGATGCAGGGTGGCACCAGCAGGATCGGCCGCTCGTATACCTTGTCGGTAGTCGGCGTGTACTGGATCAACTGCATCAGATCGTTTTCGTACACCACGGTACCGGGCGTCGTCGCGATGTTGCGGCCGATCTCGAACGCCGATTCGTCTGTCATCGAGATGCGGCCCTTTTCCAGATCGGCCAGCATATTCTTGATACCTTCGGTGATGCTCTCGCCCTTGGTCTCCAGCGCGGTCTTGACGAATTCCGGGTTGGTGGCGGCGAAGTTGGAAGGCGCCATCGCATCGACAAAAAGGCGCGTCAAAAACTGCATGCGCGTCTTGGTCGGCCCGTCGGCGATCGGCATCGCGTCCGCCACTTTCTTCAGGTAGTTGGCGTTGAGCAGATACGCCTGATGCAGATACTCATAGACCGGCGACTCGCTCCACTCGGGCGCATGGAAACGCCGGTCTCCGGGCTCGGCCTTGACCATTTTCTCGCCCGCTTCACCCGGCTTGCGCTGCATGATCGTCTGCCACAACTGCGCCTGCTGCTCGGCCAGTTCCTTCTGCAGCGCCACGAACGGCTCGAGATCGGGCATCGGCATTGCCGGCATCGCCGGCATTTTCGGCATCACGGCCGGCAACGAAAACGCCGACTGCTGCTTGGTGACGAAGTCGAGATAGGCTTGCGTCAACGACTGGCCGGTCTGGAAAAAGCTCTGCATCGCAGCTGCGGCTTGCTCTGGCGTCATGGGCGATGGCCTTTCATAGCTGGTTATCGCAGCGAAACCTGGGTTCGCCGCCGGGATCATCTGTTTTCGATTGTCTGCCCAACCTTGCAGCGATAAGCGGCAACAAGGCGGCCACACCGGGAACGGTGCGAGCAGCGCCCGCGTAGTGTAGTGCAATGCTTTGACGATTTCCACTCGTCGATGGGACGGCATGCTTTGCGGCGTTTTCCGCCGCGGCGCCGCGCCTTGCCGATTGCGCCGATCGCGGCAGCCCGCACCGGCCGGCTCGGCCGCAGCAAAAGCGGCGTATCCTGCGCGAACATCGGGCACGAAATCGGCCGCCGACCAGACTGCGTACCCACATTGGATTTGGCAAATCGAACCGGAGACACCCCTGCCCTTGTCGTGCACAAAGCGCGCAGATGCAACCCGCTCGGTGCCAACGCTGGCCCTTGACGCGCGCAACCCGCTTGATCGGGCGCCGCGGCAAGTGCGTTGCCCCGCGAAACAGCGGTTGGCCGGCCGATGAAGCGCAACCGCCTGCGCAGAGTGGTTTTCGGTCTGGCGGTCGCCGGATTCGCCGGATCGGCGGTGGTGGCGGGCGTCTTCGTGTGGTCCGCGGTGACGCTCGGCGTCGCGCATGTCGCAAGTGCGAGCCTGTTCGCAAGCAGCGTCTTTCTCGCCTGCTGCGCCGGCGTGCTGTACGCGATGAGCCTGCCGGCGCGACCGCCCGACGGGCAGTAGCGGCGCGGTTTGCGCGGTCAGGGCCGCGGCGGCGGGCGGCGGCCCGGCACGATGGCGGCGAGCCCATCGTCATGGTGTTCGCAAAACCGGAACCCGCTTGCGAGACTCGATCGTCCTCGCGCAGCGGCGGTTGCGTTGCCCTGCGCCGGCGGCAAACGGCGCATGCCGCCGGCAGCGCGCAAACCGAAGGCAAAAAAGGAGGCGGCACGATGTGGGATGGCAAGATCGCGTCCGTATTCGTCTTCGCCGTGCTCGCCAGCGCGCTGGCCGGCAGGATCGTTGCGGCCCGCTACCGCAAGCGCGTGCTGGCCTTCATGTCCCAGGGCACGCCGCCGGCCGGCGACGGCGGTGCACCGGCACCGCCGCAGCGCGCGGCCCGCGCGGCGCGCGCGTCGAGCATCGCCGCCAACCGTGGCGCGCGGCGGCGCCTGGCGCTGGCCATCGTCGCAATCTCGCTCGCCATCGGCTTGTCGCAATCCTGGTGGAGCCTGCAGTTCGTCTATAACGAAACCGGCTACGGGCCGATCAAGCTGTCGCTGATCGGTGCCGCTTATGCCTGGGTCATGGTGCCGGCCCTCGGCTTGCTCTGGCGCTGGCACTGGCTGCGAATTGCGCTCACCAGCGCCGCCTACATGGCAGCGTTCGGCCTGCTGATGTATCTGCGCTCGACCGGCGCGCAGTCGCTGGTCTCGATGGCACTGTGGCTCGGCGGCACCATCGCGGTACCGCTGATCGCCTTTGGGCTGGCGGCAAGCGGCCGCGCGCGCGCAACCGGGCCGTACCTGCTGCCGCTGTTCCTGATTCTCGGTGGCGCCTCGATTGCCGGCACCGACCTCTTGGGGCAACTGATCGAGCGCCCGTCGGCCCTGCAGTGGATCGTTCACCTTGGCGCTTCGCACGTCACGGTCTTCGCAGCATTCGCGCTCGCACCCTGGCTGATCCTGGCCTGGCCGGCCTGGCGGCTGGCCCGCGCGCTGGCGCGCGGCTACCAGGCCAAGCTCTATTCCGAGCCGCTTTACCTGATGGGCAGCTACTGGCTGGTCGCCCTGCTGGTCACCGCCCTGCCGGCGAGCCACGGCATCGGCGCAGCCTCGCTGACGGTGATCGCCTGCTGGCTGTGGCTGCCGCTCGGCGTGTGGCTTGCCCGCGGCTGGCTCGCGCCCCCGCCCGATCCGCCCAACCTGCTGGTGCTGCGGGTATTCCGCCGGGATAGCGAGGTGCAGGCGCTGTTCGATTCGGTGATCGAACGCTGGCGCGCGAGCGGCACGGTCAGCCTGATCGCCGGCACCGATCTTGCGCTCAATACGCTCGAACCCGACGAGTTGTTCGCCTATCTCAACGGCCGGCTGAGAGAGCGCTTTATCGCCGGGCCGGACGATTTGACCCGCCAGTTGGCCGCGATCGATGCGCTGCCCGACCCCGATGGCCGCTACCGGGTGGCCGATTTCTACTGCTTCGATTCCACCTGGAAACTCGCGCTGGCCGCGCTGGTGGCGCGGGCCGACGTGGTGCTGATGGATCTGCGCGGCCTGGTCGCCGACAATCGCGGCTGCCTGCACGAACTCGGCGTGCTGGCGCTGGCGGCGCACTTGCAGCGCGTGGTGTTGCTGTTCGACCGCCACACCGACCGCGCTGCCGCGCAGGCCGCGACTGGCGCCGACTCGCAGCGCTTTCTGTGGTTCGATGCCAACCGGCCGGACAACGCATCGGCCGAAGCGGTGCTGGCCAATCTGCTCGATGCGCCGCGGACCTAACCCATGCCTGCCCTGAAAGCCGCGCCGGCTGGCGCTTTCCGACATGGCATGGCTGCGATCGCCTGTCCATGCGCCTCCTGGCATTGCCACGCCGAAGATGCCCGTCCCATGCGGCTCGCAGCGATGCCCGCTGCGGCAGATCGACGCCGAGTCGAACGCGGGCATCGGCGCCGGGGCGCTTCCGGCGGGCCGTGCCAATGGCCCGCTGCGCCGGTCTGGCCATGCCCATGCAGCCTGATCGGTTCGTCCCGACGTTTGCGCCGGCCATGACTTCGACATGAACCGGACGCCGCCGCCGTTGTCCGTGGCCACACGCGCCGAACTGTTTGCGCACCTGGCCGCGATGGAACAGTCCGGCTTGCCGGCGGACAAGGCCTTCTCCCTGCTGCGCCTGCCGCGCGCCGAGCAGGCGCGGGTCGACGCCACGCGCAAGCTGATCGCGCGCGGCATCGACCCGGCGACCGCCGGCCGGCGCGGCGGCCTGTTCGGCGAACTCGACGCGAGCTGCGTGCGCGCCGCACTGGCCGCCGGCAGCCCGGCCGCAACCTACCGCCGGCTCGCCGATCTCTATGCCGAACGGGTGGCCCTCGCCGGCTCGGTCAAGTCGGCCATGGCGGTGCCGCTGTTCACCTTCGTGCTCGCGCTGTTGCTGCGCCCGCTGCCGGCGCTGGTGGCCGGCACCCTCACCACGGGTGGCTACCTGCTGCAATGCGTCGGGCCGCTGCTCGCGGCGATCGGCATTTACCGGTTGGGCAAACGGCTGCCGCACTGGCTGGCCGGCGGCGCCCCGCCCGCGCTGCGCCGGCTGGTCGAACAAGCGCTGCTGCGTCTGCCGCTGGTCGGTGGCATGACGCTGCGCGGCAACCTGCGCGACTTCACCCAGCATCTGGCGATCCTGCTCGAAGCGGGCTTGCCGATGTTCGATGCGCTGCCGCTGGCCGAGGCGACCGTCGGCAACGGCGTGGTGCGTGCCGAATGCGCGCGCATCAAGCCGGCGATGCTGGCCGGCGCCACCTTGACGCAGGCGCTTGCGGCACTGCCGGCCATCGGCGGCGATCAACTGCTCGCTTGCGTGCGCAGCGGCGAACACAGCGGCTGCCCGCCCGAGATGCTGTTCCGTCACGCCGCAAGCGAAACCGCCGCATTCTCGCAACTGCAGCGGCAAGCCGCGACCTGGCTGCCGCGCGCGTTCTACGCGCTGCTCCTGCTATGGATCGGTTGGGGCGTGCTGTCGAGCGGGGCATTCATGCCGCACGCCGGCGAGCAGCCCTGAGGCGGCCACGCGCGCTCGCCCGCTGTGAACCCGCGCCGCGCGGCGATTGCGCCAGACCGGGATGGCGCGCGCCGCGTTATCGCTTATCCTTCCCGCCTACCCCGGATCGATCGAACCGGGAAGCGGAGAGCGCGTTGCCCGGCGACCGGCAGGATTGCGAATCGGAGTTTCAGGAGCGGCTGATCCGCAGCCTGCAAACGGCTGCGCCCTACGCCCATGCGGTCGATCGGGTGGAAGTGATCGA
Organism: Candidatus Methylophosphatis haderslevensis; assembly: GCA_016711925.1. Lineage (GTDB taxonomy): Bacteria > Pseudomonadota > Gammaproteobacteria > Burkholderiales > Rhodocyclaceae > Methylophosphatis > Methylophosphatis haderslevensis. The sequence goes on along the minus strand of JADJSA010000007.1, from coordinate 100,669 downwards.
GACGCACATATCCTGCGTCCTGCTGGCCGGCGAGTACGCCTACAAGATCAAGAAGGCGGTCGATCTCGGCTTCCTCGATTTCCGCAGCCTGCAGTCGCGACTGCACTTTTGCCACGAGGAAGTGCGGCTGAACCGCCGCAGCGCGCCGGATATCTACCTGCGCGTCGTGCCGATCACCGGCAGCGCCGGGGCGCCGCGCGTCGACGGCGACGGCCCGCCCATCGAGTATGCCGTGATGATGCGCCGCTTCGAGCAGCGGGCGCGGCTCGATTGCCTGCTGGCCGACGGCGCGATGAGTGACGCCATCGTCGATCAACTGGCGGCGCGGGTGGTCGAGTTCCATCGTTCGATCGCGGTCGCGCAGCCCGGGCAGGGTTTCGGCACCCTGCAGACGATCTCGCAGGCGGCTTGCCAGAACATCGAGCAACTGCTGCCGCTGCTCGACGACGCGGCGGATCGCGCCGCGCTCGCCGACTACGACAAATGGCTGCAAGCGCAGCACCGGCAGCTCGGCGACCGGTTCGCGCAACGGCTGGAGACCGGCTTCGTTCGCGAGTGCCACGGCGATCTGCACCTGGCCAACATCGTGCTGATCGACGGCCGCGTGGTGCTGTTCGACTGCATCGAGTTCAATGCGCAGTTCCGCTGGATCGACGTCTTCAACGAAATCGCGTTTCTGGCGATGGACCTGCAGTCGCGCGGCAAGCCCGGCTGGGCATGGCGGCTGATCGACCGCTACCTCGAGGCGACCGGCGACTACCCGGGTCTGGCGCTGCTGCGCTACTACCTCGCCTATCGCGCGCTCGTGCGTGCCAAGATCGACCTGATTCGCGCCCGCCAATTGACTCATGGCGATGCCGCCGATGCCACCCACGCCGCCGATCGCCTCCTGCTGGCCAAAGGCCATGCGCATGTGCGCCTGGCGCTGGACTGCTGCGCGCCGCCCCGCCCCGCGCTGCTGATTACCCACGGGTTTTCCGGCAGCGGCAAGACGCGCGGCTCGCAGTCGCTGCTCGAGCGCCTGGGCGCCATCCGCCTGCGCTCCGACATCGTGCGCAAGCAACTTCACGGCATAGCGCCGCTGCAGCACGGCAACCACGCGCCCGGCCGCGGCCTGTATTCAGACGAGGCCACCCGCGCCACCTACGCGCGGCTGGGCGAACTCGCCGGCGGAATTTTGCGCGCCGGCTACACGGTGATCGTGGACGCCGCGTTCCTGCAACGCCGGCAGCGCGCCGCCTTCCGCGCCCTGGCTGCCGAATGCGGCGTGGCGCTGGCGATCATCCACTTCACCGCGCCGGTCGGGCACCTGCGCCAACGCATCGCCCGCCGCCATGCCGCCGGCAGCGACGCCTCGGATGCCGACCTCGCGGTGCTCGACCATCAGCTTGCGACGCACGAACCGCTGCAAGCCGGCGAAGCGGACTTCGTGCTGGTGCGCGAGTCCGACGCATCGCCCGACGCCGGCCGGGCCGACGACAACTGGCAGCCGCTGCTGGATTTTCTCGCCGCTGCAAAACGCGAAGTGTCGCCGCCACCGGTCGCCACGGCCGATCGGACACCGTCCGATGCGCAGCGGCAGTGATTTGCCCGTTGTGGGCTTTGCCACAACCGGCGGGCGGGGCCGCGTCCATGCCGCTTGCAAGCCAGCGGGTACAATGTGGCCCGGCTCGCCCCTGCGCGCCGCGAAAACCGGCTTGCGTCGAGCCGGGATCGCCGATACGAGGATTCCTACGATGAAGCGTCTTCTTCTGGCCGCCCTGATGACGACCGCGACGGCCGGTGCGCTGGCCCAGGTCGGCGTCTCGGTAAGCATCGGGCAACCCGGTTTCTACGGTCACCTGGACATCGGCGGCTACCCGGCGCCGGCGCTGATTTATCCGCAGCCGCTGGTGATCGGGCCGCCGCCCGTCGGAGTCGCCTACGCGCCGATCTATCTGCGCGTTCCGCCCGGCCATTCGCGCCACTGGGCCAAGCACTGCTATCGCTACAACGCCTGCGGGCGGCCGGTCTATTTCGTTCGGGACAACTGGTACAACACGGTCTATGTGCCGCGCTACCGCGCACGGCACGGATACGCCGGCCATCGCTACGAAGCGCCGCGGCCCTCGCATTACCGCCCTGGCCCTGGCTATGCGCCCGGCCCAAGGCCGGGTTATCCACCGGGCCACTCGTCCGGTCCGGGACGCGGTCACGGACAGGGGCACGGCCACGGACAGGGCTGGCAGTGAGTCAGGCCAGCGCCGCGGCGATTGTCGCTGTCTGGCGGCCCAGCGGAAAGGCATTGCGCGCTTGCGCCGGAATGTCGGGCAGACGGCCGCTGGTCGCCTCGCAATAGATCGGCGACCGAGCGGCAGCGTTTGCGCCGGGCCACCGGCCTGGAGGCCGCATGGAATGGCGATCTGCACCCGGCATGCCCGGAGATCGCCATTCCATGCGGCCTCCAGGCCTGCGTCCGAGTCGGGAATCGGCGCCGCCGGCGCTCCAACCCGCGCTTTGGCAAAAATGGCATTTCAATGGACAATCCACGCGTGAGCACCGCCGACCCCCATCCGCTGATCGCCTGCCACGACTGCGACCTGCTGCAACGAGCACCGGCGCCGCAGATCGGCACGTCGGTCTGCTGCCGGCGCTGCGGCGCGCGTCTCTACCGCATGACGCGCGACGGGCTCGACCGCTGCCTGGCGATGACGCTCGCCGCCGGCGTGCTGTTCATCGTCGCCAACGCCTTTCCGATCGTCACCCTCGAACTGCAGGGCGTCCGCGCCGCCACCACGCTGTTCGGCGCGGTGCGCGCCTTGTATGCGCAGCACATGGAACTGGTGGCCGCACTGGTGTTCTTCACCACCATCCTGGTGCCGGCGCTGGAATTGCTCGCCATGTCCTGGATGCTAGGCCCGCTCAAGTTCGGGCGGGTCGCGCCGGGGCTCTCGCTCGGCTACCGCTGGGTGCGCAGCGCGCGGCCGTGGGGCATGATCGAGGTTTTCATGCTCGGCGTGCTGGTCTCGCTGGCCAAGCTCTCGCACCTGGCAAGCGTCGAACCCGGTGTCGCGCTGTGGTCGTTCGGCGCGCTGGTGATGCTGCTGGCGGCGGCCGCCTCGTCGTTCGAACCGCATGAACTGTGGGCACGCGTGGATGCGCTGGCAGCCGAAGCCGACCCGCAACCCATGAGGATCGCATGAGCCCGGCGCAACCGACCGCCGCGCAACTCGGCCTGCTGGCCTGCGATTGCTGCGGGCTGCTGTCGCGGCGCGCGCCCGCAGGACCGCAACGCCTCGCCGCCGCCTGCCCGCGCTGCGGCGCCCATCTGCACTCGCGCAAGCCGCACAGCATCGGCCGCGCCTGGGCCTACTGGATTGCCGCCGTCGTGCTGTATTTTCCCGCCAACCTGCTACCAATCATGCAGACCAGCTCGCTGTTCGATTCGCAGCGCGACACCATCATGAGCGGGGTGATATTTCTCTGGAACGACGGCTCCTGGCCGCTCGCGCTGCTGGTGTTTTTCGCCAGCGTGGTGGTGCCCCTGCTCAAGCTGATCGCGTTGGCCTACCTGCTGGTCACGGTGCAGATCGGCATGAGCCGGCGGCGACACCAGCGCACGCGGCTGTATCGCATGCTGGAATTCGTCGGCCGCTGGTCGATGCTCGACATCTACGTCGTGACCATCCTGGTCGCGCTGGTGCATCTGCAGTCGCTGGCCGAGATCGAGGCCGGCCCGGGCGCCATCGCCTTCGGCGCCGTGGTGGTGCTGACCATGCTCGCGGCAATGAGCTTCGACCCGCGGCTGATCTGGGACGCCAACCCTGCCCAGGAAAGGCAACATGCCTGACACCTCCGACACCCCCGAACCGATTCAGGTTGCCGAGGCCGCGCAGGTGCGCCCGCCGCGTTGGGCGCCGCAACTGGTCTGGATCATCCCGATCGTCGCGGTGCTGATCGGCGGCTGGCTGGCGGCGCGCGCCTGGTTCGAGCGCGGGCCGACGATCGCAATCAGCTTCCAGTCCGGCGAAGGTCTGGAGGCCGGCAAGACGCGCATCAAGTACAAGGATGTCGACATCGGCCAGGTCAAGGGTCTGACGCTGTCCGACGACGCCAAGCGGGTGATCGTCACCGCCGAGATGAGCAAGCAGGCCGAAGGACTGCTGGTCGAAGACACGCGCTTCTGGGTGGTCAGGCCGCGCATCAGCGGCGGCAACGTCTCGGGCCTGTCCACGCTGCTGGGCGGCGCCTACGTCGGCGTGGACGTAGGCAAGACGGCCAACGAGCGGCGCGAGTTCGTCGGCCTCGACGTGCCGCCAGCGGTCACGCTCGATGTGCCGGGCCGGCGCTACACACTGCATGGCGACGATCTGGGCTCGCTCGACGTCGGCTCGCCGGTGTATCTGCACCGGGTGCAGGTCGGGCAGGTGGTGGCCTTCGAACTCGACCCGGACGGCCGGGCGGTGACGGTGACCATCTTCGTTCGCTCGCCCTATGACAAATACGTTACGCGGGCCACGCGCTTCTGGCAGGCCAGCGGCTTCGACCTCAACCTCGATGCCAACGGTATCAAGCTCGACACGCAATCGCTGGTCACCATTCTGCTCGGCGGCGTCGCCTTCGAGACGCCGGATGAAGATCAGCTCGAGGTGTTGCAGCCCGCCGAGGAGAAGACGCGCTTCGAGCTGTTCGCCGGCCGCAGCGAGGCAATGCGCAACCCCGACCTGGTGTCGCAGAATTACCTTGCGGTGTTCCGCGAATCGGTGCGTGGCCTGGTCGTCGGCGCGCCGGTCGACTTCCGCGGTCTGGTGGTCGGCGAGGTGACGGCGATTCATCTGGACTTCGACGCCGCCAGCAAGCAGGTCACGGTGCCGGTTGAAATTCGCCTCTACCCGGAACGCCTGCGCGCCAAGTCGCACCGCAAGCCGGGTCCGCCGGTCGATCCGGCGCGCCGGATCAAGGCGATGGTCGAGCACGGCTTTCGCGCCCAGTTGCGCACCGGCAACCTGGTCAGCGGCCAGCTCTACATCGCGCTCGATTTTTTCCATGACGCGAAACCGGCCACGTTCGACCCGTCCCGCGAGCCCCCCGAACTGCCGACCCAGCCCGGCAGCTTCGCCGAGTTGCAGAAGACGTTGTCATCGATCGCGGCAAAACTCGACAAGCTGCCGGTTGACAAGATCGCCGGCGATCTGAGCACCTCCCTGAAAAGCCTCGACCGCATGCTCAAGGATACCGACGCACTGGTCAAACGCTTCGACAGCGAAATCACGCCTGAAGCAAAGGCGGCCATCGTCGATATGCGCAAGACGATGGAGGATGCGCGCACGACGCTGCAGCAGGCCGGCGGCACGCTCGGCGGCGATGCCCCGTTGCAGCAGAATGCCCGCGAGGCGCTGCGCGAAGTCACGCGCGCCGCGAAGGCCCTGCGCACGCTAGCCGACACTCTCGAACGACACCCCGAATCGCTGCTGCAGGGCAAACACAAGGAGGCGCAGCCGTGACCCGCCGATCGATTTCCCTCGTCCTGCTGGCGCTCGTGGCGGCCTGCGCGACCTCGCCCGCGCCGCGCTACTACACGCTCGCCGCCGACGCCACCAACGCCGCGCCGGCGCACGGCGCGACCGATGCACTTTCAATATGGGTGGCGCCGGTCACCCTGCCTGAGTCGGTCGACCGGCCGCAGATGGTGGTTCGCGTGGCACCCAATCGCGTCGCGATACTCGATGGTCATCGCTGGGCCGAGCCGCTACCCGGCGCGATGGCGCGCGCCATTGCGGCCGATCTGGCGGCGCTGCTCGGCGGCGCGCGCGTTTCGGCCGAGGCGCAGCACGCCGCCTCGGGCGCGCAGATCCGGGTGCTGGTCGATGTGCAGCGCTTCGAATCGGTACCGGGTCAGGGCGTCACTGTCGAGGCGCTGTGGTCGGTGCGCCAGCATGGCGAATCCGACGGGCAGCGCGGGCACTCGCTGGTCGCCGAAGCGGTGCGCGGTGCGCCGGCCGACCCGGCGGGCGGACCCGACTATGAGGCGCTGGCGGCCGCGCATTCTCGCGCGCTGGCCGCGCTGAGTCAGGACATCGCGCAGGCCATTCGCCCGGCAAAACGCTGATCGCCGGTTGTCGCGCGCACGCGCTGCGTCGGGGTGTTAGCGTCCAGGGGCGGGCGGCGGCCCGGCGTCTACCCGGCGCCGGTCTGCAGGTGCTGCTGCGCCTCGGTCAGGGTCTCGAAGATGTTCGGATCGGCCACCCGCTTGGCCAGGGATTCGCCCAGCCTGGCACGCAGGAAAGTGCTCGAGGTGTAGCGCGTCACGTCGCTGTAGTGACGGTCCATCAGACCCTTGACCATGCCGGCGTAATCGTCCATCAGTTCGGGGGTGATGGTGAACCGGTCGTAGTTGACGATCGCCGCGACCTTGTGCCCCACCGGGGCGAGTCGCGACTCCACGGCGTGCAGGATGCAATCTACATCTTCCGGCGTGCGCACCGACAGTCCTTCGAAGTTCACGAAGAAGATGTTCTGCTCCGGATCGTAGCTCAGGCGATTTTCGATCGGGATTTCCAGCATTTGCGGGCGCAGGTTCATCGGCTCGAGGGAGAAGATCCGCGCGTCCATCAGCGCCGGTTCCTGGCGCAGGATGGGAGCGAAGTCCATGCGATCGAGGATGTCGCGCTGCAGATCGACGCCGGGGGCGATCTCGATCAGTTCCAGCCCCTCGCTGCCGAGCCGGAACACGCAGCGCTCGGTTACATAAAGCACACTCTTGCCGCTCGCGGCCGCAACCGGGCCGCTGAACGTGCAGTGCTCGACCTGCTCGACGAACTTCTTCGACTTGCCATCGACGAGAATTTTCAGGCTTCCGGCTTCGAGCGCGAGATCCAGATTGCCGGCGGTGAAAGTGCCGACGAACACCACCTTCTTGGCATTCTGGCTGATGTTGATGAAACCGCCAGCGCCGGCCAGCCGGGGGCCGAATTTGGAGACGTTGAGATTGCCGTGGCGATCAGCCTGGGCCAGACCGAGGAACGCGATATCGAGTCCGCCGCCGTCATAGAAATCGAACTGGCTCGGCTGGTCGATGATGGCCTGGGTGTTGGTGGCCGCGCCGAAATTGAGGCCGCCCGCCGGCACGCCGCCGACCACCCCGGGTTCGGCGGTAAGGGTGATCAGATCGATGATCCGCTCTTCGGCGGCCACCGAGGCGATGCCCTCGGGCATGCCGATGCCCAGATTCACGACGTCGTTGGCACGCAGTTCCATCGCCGCGCGACGGGCGATGATCTTGCGCTCGTCCATCCCGATCGGGGCGATCGCCGACATCGGCACCCGAATCTCGCCGGAAAATGCCGGGCTGTAGGGTTCGATGAAAGTCTGCATGTGATACTCGGGCTTCTCGGCGACCACCACGCAGTTGACGAGAATGCCCGGAACCTTGACCTGGCGCGGGTTGAGGGTGTTGCGATCGGCAATGCGCTCGACCTGCGCGATGACGATGCCGCCCGAGTTGTGCGCGGCCATGGCGATGGCCCGCGCCTCCAGGGTCAAGGCCTCCTTTTCCATCGTGATGTTGCCGTCGGGATCGGCCGTGGTGCCGCGGATGATGCCGACGTTGATCGGGAATGCCTTGTAGAACAGGTATTCCTCGCCGTCGATCTCCATCACGCGCACGATGTCGACGCCGCTGGCGATGGTCCGTTCGTTGAGCTTGCCGCCGCCGCGCCGCGGATCGACGAAGGTGCCCAGCCCGACGCGGGTCAGCGTGCCCGGCTTGCCGGCGGCAATGTCCCGGAACATGTGACAGATCACGCCCTGCGGCAGGTTCCACGCCTCGATGCGGTTGGCAACCGCGAGTTGCTGAAGCTTGGGTACCAGGCCCCAGTGGCCGCCCACCACGCGCTTGACCAGGCCGTCGTGGCCGAGGTGGTTCAAACCGCGATCCTTGCCGTCGCCCTGGCCAGCGGCGTAGATCAGCGTCAGGTTGCGCGGCCGCCCGATGCCCTGCAGGTCGGCCTCCTCGCCTTCCAGAAACAGCGCCTCGAGTGCGACGGCGATATTCTCGGCGAAGCCGATGCCGACAAAACCGCCGGTGGCGATGGTGTCGCCGTCGCGGATCAGTTGGACCGCCTGGCGGGCGCTCATCTCCTTGCCGGTATCGCTGCCGTGCAGGGCGGAAAACATCGGATGCTGGGCCATTCGGACCTCCTGATAGTTGCGGCTGCCGAGAATCGGGGCGCTGCAGCCGGCCGGCTGGCGGCGCCGCCGACCGGCCGCGCCCGCGCCTGTCTCAAACGATGCCGGTGAGGTAGTACGCCGCAATCACCACGAATACGGCCGAGGTCTTGATCAAGGTAATCGCGAAGATGTCGCGGTAGGAAACGCGGTGGGTCAATCCGGTTACCGCCAGCAGGGTGATGACAGCGCCATTGTGAGGCAGGGTGTCCATGCCGCCGCTGGCCATCGAGGCCACGCGGTGGAAGACCTCCAGCGGAATGCCTGCCGCCTGCGCGTTCTGGATGAAGGTTTCCGACATCGCCGCCAGCGCGATGCTCATGCCGCCAGAGGCCGATCCGGTAATGCCGGCCAGCGCGGTCACCGTAATGGCTTCGTTGACCAGCGGGTTGGGAATCGCGGTCAGCGTGTTGGCGACGACGAGAAAGCCGGGCAGCGCCGCGATCACCGCGCCGAAGCCGTATTCGGATGCGGTATTCATCGATGCCAGCAGCGCCCCGGCGATGGCTGCCTTCGACCCCTCGGCGAAGCGCCCGATTACCGTCTTTCCGGCAAAGACGAACACCGTCAGGATGCCGATCAGCAGTGCGCCCTCAACTGCCCAGATGGCAGCGATCTTGGAGACTTCCTGCACCACCGGTGCCGCCTTGCCGATCACCGCGGGAACAAACGAATGCGACTTGCCGTAGAAGCCGGGAATGAGAACCGTGAACACCTTGTTCATCACGCCGACCAGAACCAGCGGCAGGATGGCGATCAGCGGATTGGCGAGCTTGGCGCTCTCGAACGGTTCCGGCTCATTGACCAGGTCGGTGCCGTAACCCTCGCCGGCGGCGGCGGCCTGGCGTCGGCGCCACTCGAGATAGGCAAGTCCGGCGATCAGGATGAATACCGCCCCGATAGTGCCCAGCCAGGGTGCGGCGTAGATGTCGGTCTTGAAGAAGGTGGTCGGGATGATGTTCTGAATCTGCGGCGTGCCCGGCAGCGAGTCCATGGTGAAAGTGAAGGCGCCCAGCGCGATGGTGCCGGGAATCAGGCGCTTCGGTATGCCGCCCTGGCGGAACATCTCGGCCGCGAACGGATACACGGCGAACACCACCACGAAAAGCGAGACGCCGCCGTAAGTGAGCACGCCGCAGACGGCGACGATCGACAGCATGGCCCGTTCGCGCCCGACCAAATCGATCACCGCCGAGACGATGGATTTGGAAAACCCGGACAGTTCGATCACCTTGCCGAAGATCGCGCCGAGCAGGAACACCGGAAAGTAGAGCTTGACGAAGCCGACCATCTTGTCCATGAAGAGGCCGGTAAACATCGGCGCGACCTGCGCGGGATCGGTCAGCAGAACCGCGCCGAGCGCGGCGACCGGCGCGAACAGGATGACGCTGTAGCCCCGGTAGGCGACGAACATCAGGAAGCACAGTGCGGCAAGTACGATCAGAAAATCCATTTCTTGGTCTCCCTTGAGATTCCGATGTCGTTCAACTCGATGCCAGAACGTCCCATCGGCGGCACTCGATGCGCAAGGATCGCGCCACACAGCGCCAATGTCGGTTTCACCGGGCGTTGGCGGCTAGCGCTGGAGAATCCTCCATTGGGGGTGTGCGCCGCGCCGCACATTGTGTGCGGCCTGGCGGACAGCATGGCCCGGCTGCGGCCGGCCCACCTCAACCGAGACCGAGCAAGGCGATCTTTTCGTAGAGCGACGTTCGGGATATGCCCAGTTCCGCGGCTGCGCGTGCCTTGTTGCCGCCGCAGGCTATCAGCGACTTGCGTATGGCGGCGCGCTCGGCCTCTGCAATCGCCTCGGCAAGCGAGAGGCTGACCGGCGGCGCGGCCGGCGGCACCGGCTCGGCGGTCTGCAGCGCGGCGTCCAGGTCGGCCAGCGTCAATGCCACGGCATCGCTCATCATCAACGCGCGCTCCAACACATTGCGCAGTTCGCGGATATTGCCCGGCCACCTGTGCAGCCGCAATCGATCGAGCGCCTCGGGCGAGATTTCGCGCGGCGGCAAGCCCAGTTCGCGACACAGCGATTCGAGCATGTGTTCGCACAGCAGCGGCAGGTCGGACAGCCGTTCGCGCAACGGCGGCATCGCCAGATTGACCACGTTCAACCGGTAATAGAGGTCGGCGCGGTAGCGCCCGGCGCTCACTTCCGCTTGCAGGTCGCGACTGGTCGCGGCGATGATGCGCACGTCCACCGGCACCAGCCTGTCGGAGCCGAGAGGCTCGAATTCGCCCTCCTCGAGCACCCGCAGCAGCTTGCCCTGGAGGGCGACCGACATGTCGCCGATTTCGTCGAGAAACAGGGTGCCGCCGTCGGCGAGTCGGAACTTGCCGTCTCGCCCCTTGCGGTCGGCGCCGGTGTAGGCCCCCGGGGCGACGCCGAAGAATTCCGCTTCCAGCAGGGTTTCCGGGATCGCCGCGATGTTGACCGCGACGAACGCCTTGTCGGCCCGCAGGCTGGCATTGTGGATGGCCTGCGCCAGCAGTTCCTTGCCGGTGCCGGTCTCGCCCTGGATGAGAACCGGCGCGCGCGTACGCGCGCCGCGCCTGTTGTTTGAGCGCCATGCACGCGGCCGAGGCGGTGACGATGCTCGACAGCGTGTGCTTGGCGCGCCGGGCCTCGGCCAGACGGCGCTGGGCGTCGGCATAGTCGAGCTTGAGGCGATTGAAGCGGGCCACCAGCGGCGCCAGCCCCATGGCATTGTCGAGCAGCACCAGCCCGATGGCGCCGATCACCTCGCCCGCGCCATCGCGCAGCGGCAGGCGAACCACGACGAAGGATTCCTCGCCGAAATCCATGATGTCGAGCATGATCGGGCGGCCGGTTTCCACCACGTCGCGCATCAAACTATTGGGCAGGATGCTCTCCACCGGCTTGCCGATCGCCGCGGCCGGATCGGCGACGCCGAGGCGCTTGGGATAGCTGTCGTTCATCCAGACGATGCGGGCATCCCGATCGACAATCACCGCGCCTTCGCAGGCTTCGGCAAAGTGACCCAGCAGCGATTCGGTCGCCACCTTCAGCAGCTTTTGCGCATCGCCGGCCAGCGGCGATGCGATGGTGGAATCGACTTCTACAGGTTGCGACGCCATGACACCAGGGTTCCCTCTCTGCTGCGCGCGGACCGGTCCGGTGCCGGGTCCGCGCTCGACGGCAAGCAGGAGGATAAACGCTGACGGCGGGAAAGGGGAATTCCGTGCTCGGCGCAACCGGCCGGCGGTCGGGGCGGGCGTCGCGCCAAACGCCGGTCAGTTCAGTTCGGCAACCTTGCAGGCAGCCTGTTCGCGCGTGTAGAAACAGCCGTCGAGGACGAAGCCGGAGACCAGCGTCTGCTTGACCGCCGCCACGCGACCGGTCGGATTGCGGCTCACAACGACCTCGTCGGGCAAGCCGTCGAGAAGATGGAAGGGTGCAGGTTGCCCGTCGGCGAAGCGCGAAAGATACACTGCGGCGGTCTCGCCATCGAAAAAGGCGGGGCGAAAACCGAACGACCGGTTGCCCTGGCTGACGCCGCCAGTGCCTTGATGGCAGCCGTTTTCCCGCTGGAGTGTTTGTGCGCTGATTGCCTGACCCATTTTTTATGTCTCCTCGACGACTTGCCCGAAGGCCCCGGCGATCCGGACCACTTCCGGACCCTGCTTTCCCGGCGCCTTTGCGACCGTTCCAGATTACGCGCCGGCCGGCGACCGGAAAATCCGTCGGAAGACCCGGTCGACGGCCGAGCGCTAGACCCCTTGACGCCGCGCCGCCATCCCGGCCAGACGTTTGGGGACAACCGAAGGTCCGCCCCGGATCGCGGCCAAGCTAGGGCGTTCGGCTGCCGCCGCGCCACGCTAGACCGACGGTACTAGGCCACAGGTCGAACCCGCTGCGCCGCGACCGGATGCGCCGGCAGATCGGGCGTCGCGCCCGGCCGCTTGGCCGCCGCCGGGCACTGCCCTGCGGGCCGCATGGAATGGCGTTCTCCAGGCATGCACAGCCAGGAGCGCCTGTTGGTGCGGCTCTCCGGCAGGGTGCATTGATCGGTGCCGAACGCGGCAAAATTGCTGGCGCCGGGAAATGCCGGCACGCTATGATTTATCCTTTCGACATCCAACCATCGCCCGAAAGGAACGAGAAAATGCCGTTGCCGCAATTCAGGTTGCCGACTTTTCCGCTTGGCCGGATCGTGCTCGGCGTCGCCGTGCTGGTGGCCCTTGCCTTACTCTGGCCGTTCTACAAGGTGCCGACCGGCAGCCGCGGCGTGGTCACCCAGTTCGGCAAGATCGTCGGCATCGAAGGCGAAGGGCTGGCCGTTCTGCCGCCGTGGCAGAAACTGTCGAATTTCAGCATCCGCGCCGAGAAGGCCGATATCGAAAATGCCGAGGGCAGCACCAGCGACACGCAGCCGGTCAAGGTCAGCCTGACCGTCCGTTACAGCATCGCCACCGATCGCGTCGCGGAGGTGTTCGAGAAGTACTCGCACGACGGCAATCTGTCGTCCTACGTGCAAACGGCGACGCAGGAGATTTTCAAGGCGGTTACCGCCAAATACACGGCGCCCGACCTGATCGCCCAGCGGGCGAAGGTTTCCGCCGACATCAACGCGGCGCTGCGCGACAAGCTGTCGCTCTACGGCGCCCAGGTGATCAACATCGACATGCGTAACTTCGCCTTCTCCGACTCGTACATGCACGCGATCAATGACAAGGTCACCCAGGAGCAGTTGCGCCTTGCCGCCGAAAACAAGCTGAAGACCGTGGAGGCCGAACAGAAGCAGAAGGTGGTGATCGCCGAAGCGGAAGCCGGCGCACGCAAGGCCGAAGCCGACGGCCAGGCCTATGCCAATCTGTCGATCGCCAAGGCCCAAGCCGAAGCGCTGCGCGTCCAGAATGCCGCCCTGGCGCAGAACAAGGATGTGCTCGAACTGCGACGCATCGAGGTCGAAAAGACCAAGGCGGAAAAATGGAACGGCGTGCTGCCGGCCGCGATCTATGCCGGCGCCCCGATCCCGTTCCTGAACGTCGGCAAATAGCGGTACAGTCGAACTCCCGCAGACTTCGCCCGCCGGGTATCGCGATGGAATCGGCCGCTCAGCAGGTTCTGGATTTCTGGTTCGGCAGCGCCGATGCGCCCGACCATGGCCGCGCCCGCGCGGCGTGGTTCCGCAAGGATGCCATTTTCGACCGCCAAATCGTCGACCAGTTCGGCAGCCTGATCGAGACCGCACTGGCTGGCGGGCTCGCGCACTGGCGGCGCGGCCCCGGGTCGGCGCTGGCGCAGATCGTGGTGCTCGACCAATTCACCCGCAACGCGTTTCGCGACCAGCCGCGCGCCTTTGCCGGCGACGCCGCGGCATTGGCGGCGGCGCGCGCCATGCGGGCAGCCGGGCAGGATGCCGGCCTGCTGCCGGTGCAGCGCGCGTTCGCCTATCTGCCCTTCGAGCATGCCGAAGACATCGCGGCGCAGGAAGAATCGGTGCGGCTGTTCGCCGAAGTGGCGGCGGCGGCGCCGGAACTCTCGAGCATGCTCGACTATGCGCAGCGTCATCACGCGGTGATTGCGCGCTTCGGCCGCTTCCCGCATCGCAATGCGCAGCTCGGGCGTGCATCGAGCGCGGAAGAACTGGCGTTTTTGCAGCAGCCTGGATCGAGCTTCTGAGCTCGCCCGATCAGGCGGGCCGCGCGGCGAGCAACCGGTCAAGCCGGTTGGCGAAAGCCTGGCGGTCGGCCTGGCCGAAGGCTGCCGGCCCGCCGGTATCGACGCCGGTGGCGCGCAGCGTATCCATGAAATTGCGCAGGTCGAGCAGTTCGCGCACGTTCTCGCGGCTGTAGAACTCGCCACGCGGATTGAGCGCATTGGCGCCGCGCTCGATGACCGCGGCGGCCAAAGGAATATCGGCAGTGATGACCAGGTCGCCGGCCGCAACGTGGGCAACGATATGGTTATCGGCAACATCGAAGCCCTTGGGCACCTGCAGGGCGCGTATCCACGGCGAGGCCGGCACCCGCAGCAACTGGTTGGCAACCAGCACCAGCGGCCGCCGCGTGCGCTGCGCGGCGCGGAAGAGAATCTCCTTGATGACCGCCGGACAGGCGTCGGCGTCGACCCAGATCTGCACGTCACGCCCGCCGTCGCGCCACGGGCGACGGGTTCACGGCGCAACCACGACGCAGTTCTTGCCTTTCTGCTTGGCGGCGTACATCGCCTGGTCGGCGCGGCGGATGCAATCGCTGCCGGACTCGTCGGCACGATAACCGACGACCCCGATGCTGACGGTGGAACGGATGGCGATGCCGGGCTCGGGAGCATGGTCGAATTCGGCGAAACGGCCGCGAATGCGCTCCGCCACCCGTTGCGCCTGATCGATTCCGGTCTCCGGCAACAAGACGACGAACTCCTCGCCGCCGAAACGGAACGCGCTGTCGCTGCGGCGCAGGTTGGCGCGGATGGTGTCGGCCAGCGCGACCAGCACCGCGTCGCCGGCCAGATGGCCGTAGGCGTCGTTGAAGCGCTTGAAATTGTCCACATCGAGCATCAGCAGCGTCAGCGCATTGCCATAGCGCACCGCGCGGCCGATCTCGGCATCCAGGCGCTCGTACAGGTGGCGCGAGTTGAACAGGTCGGTGCGGCTGTCGGTGATGCTGAGCATGCGGTAGCGTTCTTCGCTCTCCCGCAGTGCCGCCTCGGCGCGACGCCGCTCGGTGAAATCCTGCAGCGTCTCGATCGCACCGATGCAGCGCCCGGCGCTGTCGCGCAGCGGCGCGGCAGTGAAGTAGAGCCAGCGGCCGCCTTCGCCGAAATTCGGGAAGTAGTCTTCCGCCTCGTAGGCACCATCGATCAGTTCGGAGCGGCGAAACTTGCCCTGGTAGAAGCGCTCGATCTCGCCCTCGATCGAGCCGTCGAGCACCAGGTCGGCCAGCACCGGGCGCTCGGCCGGGTAAAACGCGCGCCACTGGTCGCGCGTGCCGATGATGTCGGCCGCGGCCGTGCCGGTGACCACCTCGCAGGCGCGGTTCCAGTGCGTGACAGTGTGGTGCTCGTCGATGACGAAAGTCGCCACCGAACTGCCATTGACGATCTGCCGCAGCCGGGTTTCACTCTCCAGCAACTGCTTGCGCGATTCGGACAGCGCGCGCTGCTCGCGGTGGCTGTCGACGACTTCGGGTAGCAGCACCGGCAGCAGGTTGAGATACGTTCCGGCGCTGTCCTTGACGATATATCGGGTGATGCCGGCGCGCAGCGCTTCGACCGCGTCGTGCTCCGAAACCTGATCGGCGAGCATGACGATCGGCAAACTCTGCAGTTTGTCCTGCTGTTCGAGACAGAACTCGAGTCCGCTGCCGTCGCGCAGTTGCTGGCCGACGACAACCAGATCGAAGCCGTCCGGGCCGTCGGCAAGCAGGGATTCGGCATCCGCCCGGTCAGCGCAATCGACGATATCGCAGGTAAGACAGGCGCTCTCGATCTTCTGCCGAAACGCCGCGCGGTCGACGCCGGTGCCATCGACCAGGAGGATCTTCAGTGAATTCGCCAGAGCAGGTTCCTGTCGCATTCGGAAAGCTTTGTGGTTGAAAGTTTATCGGCTCGTGGCCGACATTGTAGCGAGCCTTGGCGGCGGATTGACAGCGTTTCGGCCGCCCGATTGCCGCAAACCCGCATGAACGCTGCATCCCGGCAGGCTGGCGGGCAAACGCGCTGCGCCCCAGTCGGTTCGAAGCCGGCCGCACGCCCGGTCAATGCACGCAAGATGCGCGCCCGTCAGGGGCCGGCCAGCGCGCCGACCGTCGACATGATCGCCCGCATCTGCGGCGCATCGCGGCTGGCATAACGCAGCGCATCGCCGAAGCTGGCGTTGGTGTAGCCCCACCAGTCCCAGCACCCTTGCGGATTGCCCACCCGATAGATGAGGCTGTCGAACTTGTCGAGCGCAGTCACGCGCGGGAAAAGCACCACCAGCCCGATGCTGTTTGCCCATTCCGCATAGCCCGACTGGCGCACGAAATTTTCGAACACCGCGTCGTCGATACCCTGCTGACAGCCGTGGAGGGCGACATGAACCGTGCACGACCGGGCAGCGCAGATCGCCGGCACGAACAGACGGCCTTCGCGGGCCATGCTGATGGACTTGACGCGCCTGTCCGCGTCCTGCCCGCCCTCGACATAGGCTGCCTGGTCGAAGCGCAACCATTCGCCGCCGGCCGGCGCGCGCGCGGCAGGCGCACCGGGCAGCAGGTGGTGCAGCATCTCGCCGACCGCATCGAAGTTGCACGAACTGATGTAGTCCTTGTCCTCGGCATTGCACGGGCCCTGATCGGGCTTGTCGGTCGGCAGCGTGTGCCCGACATCGGGCCGCGTGGCGGCCCGCAGTTCCGCGCCGAACTGGCGGTAGAACCCCGCCAGCGCCACCGACGCATTGTTGCCGACCACCTCGTCGCAGCGACCGCGGAATTCCCACACCTTCTGGCCGGCAATTCCGGCAATCGGATCGATCGCCTTGCGCTTCTCGAGGCCCCGGGTGGCCTCGATCATGCCCGGCAGGTCGAGTGGTCTGCCTTCCCTCGGTTGGCAGCCGGCCCCGGTCGGCGTGGAACCGGTCAACCGGTCCAGCCACGCCCCGCCGAATATCAGGCAAGTGTTGAACGCCCGGAGCAGCGAACCATCGGCGCACAGATAGGGCGGGCCGCCGATGATGCCGACCCCGCTCACCCGGCCGGAATAGGCCACGCCGAGCTGCACCGCCATCGCCGCACCGGATGACACGCCGGACACCGTGATCCGCTGATTGTCGAGACGGGCGATCCGCGGCAAGGCACGCGGCTGTGCTGCCGAGTTGGCTGCCGCGCTAGTTGCCGCGCCGGCCGCAGAATCGGCGAACGCATCGGCGGGCATGCGCAGCGCGACAACCGCACCGATAACTGCAAGGCGGACAAGGATGCGGCTGATCATGGCTGGACTCATGCTGGCGATCCGGCGCCCCGGGGCGATGGAACATGTCGATCGGCCCGATTCTGCGCCGCCCTATGCCAAATGGCAAACCGCGGCAGTCCGCCCGTCGCTGCCGGCGCGAGGCAGGCGCAGCGCGGCGACGTTGGTTGCTGGCAAACAGGATCATTGTTCACACGAGATTGGCCGGCCACGCGCTATGCTTGCAACTGAATCGCCGCAGACGGCGGACGTCGTAGCCGTTGCGCCGACTGCCGACCAACCGAAACAGCAAGAGCCGCAAACGTGCCAAATTCGCCAGCGCGCGGCAAGGCCGCCGCACCAGCAGCCGAACCACCGTCCGACACCATCGCAGCACAGTCGGCGTTGCTCACGCGTTGCATCCTGTTCTCGCGTGTGAGCGCGAGTGCCAGCGGGCGCGGCGAGGTCCCGGGGAGCGAGACGTCGCACGCCGTCCAGCGCTGCCTGAAACGCATGCGGCGCGCCGCCGAGGCATTTGGCGGGCGAACCTTCAAGCCGGGCGCTCACGGCGTTCTGGCCCTGTTTCCCGACGCCGATTCGACACTCCAGGCCGCCTGCGAACTGCATCAGCGTGTCGCCGACCTGCCGCCGAGCGCCGGCATCCATCTGACCACAGCGACCGGGCTGGACTTCGGCGGCACGCTGGTGCTCGACGACCAGATCTACGGCGAAGCCGTCGACCGGGTCAACGCCGTGGCCGGTGTCGCCAGGGCCGACCAGATTCTGGCGACCGGCGAGGTGGTGGGCCGTCTGTCGGCGGCCTTTGCGGCACTGGCCCACGCCCAGCAAGCGCCCGATGCCGGGCGTACCGGCGCGCTGCCGGCACTGTTCGGCTTCGTCCGTTCCGAAATCGCCCGGACCGCCGGCACCGCGCCCCCGGCGAGTGCCCGCCTGGCGCAGCCGCGACTGATTCTGTCGCTGGGCAGCGACCGCGTGACGGTCGATGGGCGGCGCGGCGTTCGCACGCTCGGCCGCGACATCGGCAACGACCTGTCGGTCAGCGAACCGCGCGCCTCGCGCACCCACGCCCGGGTCGAGCTTCGCGGCAACGCGTTCGTGGTGGTCGATGTCAGCCGCAACGGCACGTTCGTGCAACTGGACAGCGGCCGCCAGATCGTGCTGCGGCGGGAGGAAATGGAACTGCCGGAACAGGGTCAGATCAGCCTCGGCCGTCCCTGTGCGCCGGAAGCCGAGTGCGTGTCGTTCGAAATCCTGCGCGAATGAGGCTGCCGTCGCGCGGCGGCCGACATCCTACGCCCTGCCCCGCACCCGTCCGGCGCCGACAGGCGATTCGGTCGCCATCAGCCGCGCCCTCGTCGTCCCCCACCGACAGTCCGGTGCGTCAGCCGCGCTTTGCTACCATGTGCCATGGACTTGGCCCGGCCTGTTCATGACACGCGCCCCCTCAAGCAGTCGGAAATCGCTGCGGCGCGGCGCCTGATCGAAGCGCGGGCGAAGCCATCCTCACGGGATTTGCGGGCTGGCGCAGTTGCCGGCCCGCGCGGCAGGGATTCGACATGAATGGCGCAATCGAACCGGAGACAGAAAACCGCCAGGCAGCGGATTGCGGACCGGCTGGCGGTGAAGCGCCGGCCGACCCTTTCGGCGACCTGGTTCAGATGATGCTGATATCGCCGCTGACCCTGCTGATCGGCTCCCGCGGCGCGGCCACCTCGCAGTTCGCACGCGCAGCGGCGATCGCCTGCGCCGGATTGCGCGAACGGCCACCTGGCGGCGGGTGCGGCGACGTTGTCGTGCTGTTCGACCAGTGGTCGGGCGATCCGCTGCTGGCGCTGGGCGAGGCGATCGCCGCCGCGCTGAGCAGCGCCACCGGCACGGTGATTTCGCCCGCGCGTTCGGGCCGGCGCACGCTGGCCCGGACGCTGGCGCACTGGGCCGACCAGTTCGGCGCCAACTTCATCATCGTGCTCGATCAATACGAGCGCAATCTCGCAGCCGAACCGCTGGACGCGCGAAACGCGCGGTTCGCCGAGCAGTTGGCCGAAGCCGTCGTCGAAAGTCCGCCCCACAGCCGGTTTCTGGTGGTGGTCAGCGACTCGAGCGAAACGTTGCTGGTGCGGCTGACGGCGCGCATCGGTGGTGCCTGCAGCAGTGTGGTTCGGCTCGCCGCTATGCCAGAGACATCGGTCGAGCCGGCTCGCGAGGAAGAGCCGGCGCAGGCAGCATTCTCGCCGGGCGCAACCGCCGAGGAGCCGCTGCCCGAGGGTTTCTCCGCCCTCGCCGACGAGCAGATCGACAGTTCGGCGACCGAGGCCATACTGCGCCGCCGGGCACGCCGCGAGGCCATCGCACGCTGGCGCAACGGCGCGGTCGCGGCGGCACTGGTGATCGCGCTGGGCGCGGGCATCGCACTGTTCCGGCATTACCAGGCGCCCGACCCGGGCGAGCGGCTGGCGCGTGCGCTCGATCCGGCGCCGCCGCCGACCACAGTGGCGCCACCACCCGGCCCGCCGCCCGCGCCCGAACCGGCGAATATCGCCGAAAGATCGCAGTCAGCGGGGCCAGCGCCGGCCCCGCCTGCCGCACCGGCGGCTACTGCACAATCCGGGCCGGCGCCATCTGCGTCAACCGCAACCCAAGCGATGCCACAGCCACCATCTCAAGCACCGTCGCAGCCGTCGCCGCCGGCCGAGGCCAGCGCAGCGACGCCGCCCGGCGCGATGCCGCCCGCGCCGACCCTGGCGGAAACGCCAGCCGGCCGGCCCGGGACATCGCTGACGCCAGCGACCAAACTGGCGAAAATCGCCCTCGCGCCGCCGACCGTCGCGGCGAAGGCCGATTCGCCGCCGGCCTTCAAGGTCGATGCGCCGCCCGGCCCGCCGCTAGCGGCAAAAAAAGTGCGCGCAGTGGCCAACGCGGAGAACGACCCGATGCTGTTCATCCACATCCGCAGCGAATCGCAACGCGCACAGGCCCGCAGCGTTGCCAGCGGTCTGGCGCGCCAGGGCATCGTGGTCTCGGGCATCGGCGTCGACGAGAGCGGACCGACCCAGGCCGACCTGCGCTACTTCCGTGGCGGCGAACGCGATGAAGCGAATTACCTCGCGCGGGCGCTGGGCAAGCTCGGCGTATCGGGTTTGCGGGTCAGGCAGATCACCGGCCACGAAGCGGCAGCCGTGGCGCGTCACTACGAGCTGTGGCTGGCGCCGCCTAAGCGCTGACCGGCCGCTACGCACCGGCGCAAGTGTAGCGCGTGAAGGTCGAAGCCGGGTTCAGAACGCCGAACAGTGGTAGAACCCGCGATGGCCGAAGCAGGTGGTGCTCATCGGCCGGGTCGAATAGCGCCGCGTATTCTCCTGATCGTTGAGATTAAGCACGCAGTCGCGCCACGGATCGGTGTCCGGCTTGTAGCCGAGCTTGGTGCAGGCCGGGCCGTAGATCCGGACCATCCCCTCCACCTCGCGCTCCATCTGTGCCGCGCGTTCGGCGGGAGTTGCGCAAGCGGCCAGCAAAGCCAGCGCGCCAAGCAGCGCAATCGCACGCATTGACATTTTGCCTCTCCATCGTCGGGCTCGCAGGATTGGAGCGCCCGGCGCCAGCGAAGTTTCTCGGCCGGCGCAAATCCTGCCCGGGATCAGCCGCCGCATGCCGACTCGCAGGAACCGTAGTGGCCCAGACATTGGCCGCGACAGGCTTCGTCACGGCAGCGGTTCTGGCATTGCCACAGCCGATCGCCGCAGGCGTGCACGCAACGATTCTGGCGCGACTGGGTGACCGACGGCGGCGCACTGTCGGGCAGCCGCAGCGCACCAGCGGGTTTGGCGCAGGCCGCGAGATCGACGGTTCGCGCCGGACCGGGCAAGGCAGCCCAGTCGATTTCGGGAGCCGCCAGGTCGGCCGCGAGGCTTGCGTCCGCTTCGCCGGACCGTTGCAGCGTCGCCAGCGCCCAGCAATCGGCCTGCCGCGCTTGTTGCAGCGAGCACTCGGCACCCAGCGGCTGCCCAAGCGCCACGCGGGCACACTCGTGGGCGAAGAAGAACAGCCGGGCGCGCGTGGGCAGGTCGGGCATCAGGGCCGGGTTGTAACGCACGACGGCTCTGCCATTTTCCATCGCCGCGTGCGCGAGTTGCGGCAGGCCGTAGTCGATCGTGCTCTGAACCGGCCGGGCGCGCGCGTCGACGCAGCCATCGAACAACTCGCCGCCGGCTTTAGCCTTGCCGGCGATCAGCAGCGGCACCAGCAGCGCCAGGACCACGGCGGCGGCCAGGCGGGCGGATCGCTCAATCATGACGCGCGTGGTGTCGTGCCGCCGGTTCCGCTTCCGCCGCGCGCGCCAGGCGCAGCAGGCGACGGTCGATCCAGTCCTGCAGATCGGCCCACATCGAGGCCATTTCGCTACCCGGCAGCTTGAGCGCATGCTTGAGTTCGATGGTGACCACCGGCACGCCCTTGCCGACGCCGCCGTAGTTGCCCAGCGATCCCGGGTAGATGCCGACCTGGTCGAGGAAAAGGCTGCCGAGTTTTTCCGGTGCCGGCGGCGGACCGTCGAAGTCGAGCACGCCGTAAGGCGCATGCACCGAAACGATCAGGTCGGGCTTGAACTGTTCGATCTGCTTGTGCACCCATTGCGTTTCCGGCTCGGACATCGCGCGCTGGCCGGGAAAGCGCCGCGGGTCGCGTCCGGTGCGTTCGACCCAGTAGCGCTGCGCATTGCTGGTCCAGTCGGTGGTGGGGAAGTTGCGGTTGAGGTCGACGCCGCGCGAGTTGACCCGCGTTGCCGGGCGGCGCAGAAAACCGTCCGGATTGACCAGCGGCACCATGCGCCATTGCACGCGGTCGACGTCGGTATCGCTCGCCCGCGCGATCCAGTCGAACACCAGCGAAACCGACGCGCCCTCGTCGCCGTGGATGCCGCCGAGCACCAGCACCTTGAGCAGCGCCGGCTGCACCCGCGGCGTGATGTCGTGATGCCACAGCGGCACCCCCTGCACCGAACGGCCATCGCCCTGGCGCAGCGCCGCGCCGGTACAACGCGCCGTGCTGATCGATGGCAGACGTTGCGCCAGGGACTCGCACCAGCCCTTGAAATCGGCCGGCGCAGCCGCCGATGCCGGCAGCGCCGCAGCGGCGATCAAGGACAGAAAGGCAGTGCGCAAGGTGCGCCGCAACTCAGATGGCTTCAAGAACGTGCGCCTTTTCCATGACAATGACGAACCGTCGACGATCCCGGCATTATGGCAAGCTCTTGCAATTGCCACAAATACCGACATCACGAAGGCACATCGCCGAGAGCCGCATGGACAGGCTCTCTCCGGCCATCGACAGGCGTAGACCGCCATTCCATGCGGCTCCTGGCCGGGCGCGGATGTCGCCGGCTTTGCGGTAACCTCTCGCACTCGCAGTTGCCCGCCTGTCCGCACACCCACCCAGCCCTCGACCCGCCGTGACGTCCTATCTCGATTCCGTCTCGCTCAAGCGTCCCGCCATCCTGCACACCGATCGACGCATCGCGGTGGCGCTGGCGATTTCGCTTTGCCTGCACGCCGGCTTGCTGCTGCTGCGCGGGGCGGCGCCGGTGGAACGGCCGCGCTCGCTCGGCGACGAGCGCAGCGAACGACTGGATGTGACGCTCGCACCGCCTGCCGCACCGCGTGCGCCGCCGGTCGCCAGCGCAGCGCCGGCCCCGCCCCCGACGGCGCCGCGCCGCAAGCCGTTGCGCTCGACCGCCAGCCGGCCGGACCGGCTGACCGCGCCGCCCGCGCCCAACCGCCCGGCGATCGAGCAGCCGACCCAGGCCGAAGTGCAGGCGCGGCGGGAAGCAACGGCGCGCTTCCTCGAGGAGATCCGGCCGCTGCCGCAACCGCCCGCTACCGACTTGTCGCAGCAGGCGCTGGCGATGGCGCGCAACCTCGCCCGCGGCAGCGCCGACGAAGCGGCCGACAACCGACGCGAGGCGCCGTTCCGCACGCCGCGCGCGGCGCGCAACGAGGACGGCGGGAATCCGCTGTCGATGGAGCTGTATTTCGAAGCCTTCGTGCAGAAGCTCAATCGCAGCGCGACCTTCGTCTCCAAAGACCGGCGCGAGCATGGAGCTGACGTGGCGGTGGTGCAGGTGCAGCTCAATGCCGACGGCACGCTGCGCCGCTATCGCATCCTCAGCGCCGCCGACCAGCAATCCGAGATCGACTACGTGCGCCGCGTAGTCGAACGGGCGGCGCCCTTTGCCGCCTTTCCGCCGGACATCCGCCGCAACAACGATTCGCTGTCGTTCCAGATCTGCATTCTGCCGGCCCGCGCCGGCGCGGGCGGCGGCGGCTTCTCGCGCACCTTCGGCGGGCGCGACTGCCGCGATCTCGGCTGATCGGCAACCGGGCGTGATCAATATCACGGCCCCACCCCTCAAGTCCGCCGCGCATCCGCCGTAGGTCATCCCAACGTGTAGTCGATGCCGGCGCTGGCTGAAATCGTACTGCACACAAAGGGCAACCCGGGCGAAAGCCCGGAGACGCAAAGCTTCCGGCCTACACGGCCGGGCGAACCGCGGTGCAAGCGCGCAGGTTCGTCCCGGACGCACGGCAGCGGGGCCGTCGGAACGGGTCCGTCACTGCCCGCATCGCGCCTGCGCGCGAGTTCCACGCTGCGTCGCCTTGTGATCGATTTGCGAACCAACAGGGGATTCAGATGGACTTGCCTTCGAGACTCCGGCGCACGATCCTGTGCCTGCCATTCTTCTTCTGCCTCGGCGACCGCGCGCACGCGGCGCAGGCGCCGGCACTGCAGGCCGGCGATGCCGCAGGCGCCCAGCGGGCAAGCGTTTCGACGCAAGGCTTCGCGCAATGCGGCGAGCTCGAACTGATTCTCGGCCAGCAGCCCTACCGGATCACCTGTGACCGCATGGTCGTGGCCCCCGGCGTGCGGCACTGGGACGGTCATGTGGCCGGCAGCGCCGGACACAAACTGAGTTTCCAGATTCGCCCCGAAGGCGCCACCGGATTGCTCGACCTGCCCGGTCGCCCGCTGCGGCTCGGGCTGGTAGACGGCGTGCAATGGCTGCTCGACACTCCGGCGGAACAGCTTCAGGCCGAACTGGCCGATATCCCGCCGCCGTTGTTTGTGCTGCGCGAAACGGCGACCGACAGTGGCGCTGCCGCTGGCGTGAAGTCCTCCGATGCAGACCGGACGCGCCCGGGCGAGCCGGCTTTTGCGGGGAAACCGGCCGATGTGGCCTATCCGGTCGCGCTCAACCTGGCGGATCTGGCCGCCGTCGAACCGGGCGGACAAGTCGATCTGGCGCTGCCCGGGCTGCAGCAGAACGTGACCTACGAAAAGACGCTGGTTTCGCCGACCGGCACCTCGACCTGGATCGGCTACCTGACCCAGTACGGCCGCGACTATCCGGTGGTGCTGACCTACAGCGTCGACGGCAGCACGACCGGCGCCATCCAGGGACCGACCGGCGAATGGCTGGTTTCCGGCAAGCCGGGCGAAACCTGGCTGATCGACACCGCCTCGTCGGGGCTGCGCCACAACCCGACCGCCAAGGATGACGACGCGGTGGCCCCCCCCACCGCTGCCGGCCATGCCGAGGCGTTCGCCGCCGGCGCGACGGCGGCAACCGGCAGCGCCGGTACGCCAACCGCGAGCGCGGACACGTCGACCGGCAACACGGTGGTCGATGTGCTCGTGCTCTATACGCCCGGTCTGGTCAGCCGCTATGGCGGCGAAGCCGGCGCGGCCAACCGCATCGACTACTTCATCTCGCTGGCGAACCAGGCCTACAGCAACGGCAACGTCGGCATCACCCTGCGGCGGGTCGGGCTGCAGCGGGTCGACATCGCCGACAACACCAGCAACAGCACGACCCTCGGCCAACTGCGCAGCGGCAGCGGCGCATTCGCGTCGATTCCGGCGCTGCGCAATTCCACCGGCGCCGATGGCGTACTGCTGGTGCGGCCGTTCGACATGAACGGCCAGGGCGGCAACTGCGGCGTCGGCTACGTCGGCGGCTACGGCGGCACCCCGATGAGCGCCTACGCCGACTACGCCTACGCGGTGGTCTCGGAAGGCAAGGACGTCAAGGGCCAGTCGTATTACTGCACCGACACCACCTTCGCCCATGAACTCGGCCACAACATGGGCCTGATGCACGACCGCGAAACCGTGGCGCGACAAGGCGGCGGCAGCGGCGCCCTGCCCTATGCATACGGCTACGGCAAGTCGGGCCAGTTCGGCACCATCATGAGCTACATCTATCCGGTGGTGGTGCGCTTCTCCAATCCGCTCGACATGTCGTGCAACGGCACGGCGTGCGGCGTCTCCAGCAGCGACGCTGCCAGCAGCGCGGACAACGCCCGGGCGCTGGGCATCACACGCGCACCGTTCTCGGCATTCCGGGCCACCACCACGGCGGGCCGGGTCAGCATCGCCGGGGTGATCACCATCGACGGCAAGGCAGCGGCAAACGTCGGCGTGCTCGCCAACGGTGCAACCTGCGCCACCAGCAATTCAACCGGCATGTACGCCTGCAGCTTCGACAGCGGCTGGAGCGGCACCATTTCGGCATCGGCAGGCGCGGTTACGTTCGCCCCGCAGTCGGCAAGCTACAACAACCTGCAGTCATCCGAAGCGCGCAATTTCGCAGGTGTCTCGACCGCGGCGCCGGTGACCATCGGCGGCGTGGTGCGGATCAACGGCGTGCCGGTTGCCGGCGTCAAGGTCACGGCGACCGGCGCCACCTGCTCGCTCACCAATGCGGCGGGCGGCTACAGCTGCAACCTGATGAGTCATGGCAGCGGCACAGTCAGCGCATCGTTCCTCGGCACCACGTTCTCGCCGGCGAGCATTGCCTTCAACAACATCGTTGCCCGGTTGACCGCGAACTTCAGCGGTACTCGGCCGGCGATCGGGATCAGCGGGCGCGTAACCGTGAAGGGCAGGGCCAGAGCCGGTGTCGCGGTCAAGGCCGGCGACGCGCTTTGCTCCGTCACCAATTCGAGCGGTGCCTATGCGTGCAGCCGACTGAAGGGCTGGTCCGGCAGGCTGGCGGTGCCGCAACTGGGTAGCGCGGTGTACAAGGAGTTTTCCAATCTGGTAGCACCGCTGCGATTCGACTTCGTGATTCGTTGAGCGGGGGAAGCAGCATCGTCAAGCCGTGGTAAGACATTGTAAGCGGGCGTTTCAGCAGTCCTCGACCCGCTCCGGCCGACGTTAATGTCGGTACGCAGCGCCGTTTGGCGAGGCGATACACCCGGAGGGTTACCAGATGCTGAAGAAGATGTTTGCGATGGCGGCGTTGATCGGCGCCGCCGGTGCTACCGCCACCCCGGCGCTTGCCGGTGACGATTCGGTGATCGGCGCGCTGCTTGGCGCGGGCGTCGGCGCGGTGATCGGTCACAGTGTCGGCGGCGACCGCGGCGCGGTCATCGGCGGCGCGGTCGGTGCGGTGACGGGCGCCTCGATCGCCCACGCCGAGGGCCGCTACGAGCGCACTCATAACGAAGCCCCGCGCGAATACTACCCGCCGCCCGCGCGGTCGGGCTATTACCCGGAGGTGCCGCAGTCAAGCTACTACCCGGGCGTGACGGTAGTCGAACGCCGTCCGGTGGTGGTGGAGCGGATCGCCTACCCGCCACGTTGGCACCGCGATTGGCGCGAGCGCTACGATCACCGGCGGCACGTGCCCGAACACTATCGCGAATACCGCGACGATCGTGACGATCGTGACGGGCGCGATGGCGATCGGTACCGCCACGATCAAGGCTACCGCTGGCGCTGAGCAAAGGCGCGGGCCCGAACCGGACCCGCGTTTTCTTTTGGCTGGTCCGCTTACCGGGCGCCGGCCGTCCCTCGCAAGTCTCCGATGCCGCCGATGCGCGAGCCGGGCGCAAGCTTGCGCCGGCCGAACCAGCCCGCATTCATTTCGAGCGCATAGCGCGCGGGCCCAGCGGCACAATGATTGGTTTCGGTTTCGGGCGCCATTTCCTCGATATTGAGAATTGTGCCGTGTTCGTCGATGAACGCGACCGCAAGCGGGATCAGCGTGTTGCGCATCCACATGCAATGGCGGGTCGTGTGGTCGAAAACAAACAGCATGCCACCGTTGGGCGGCAGTTGCCGCCGGTGCATCAGCCCTTGGGCACGCGAGGCAAAATCGCTCGCCACTTCGGCTTCGATGCGATGGATGCCGGCCGACAGTTCGACGCGCGGCACCGGCGGCTCGGCGATTGCCGGGCAACCGATCGCTGCGAGCAGCAGGCCGAGTACGGCAAAAGCACCATTGCGGCAGGAAAGGATTGTCGTCACGGAAATCAAGCGGGAACCAAAGGCGCCATCATAAACGCCTCGCAACCCGGGACTACAAGATTGCGCCGTTCCGCGGTCAGGCGTAAGCGCGAATGCTGCTACGCCAGGACGCGCAACCGTTGCGTGTCGAGATGGCGCCAGCTTCCCGGCGCAAGGCCGTCAAGCTGCCACGGGCCGATCGCGCTGCGGATGAGGCGCAAGGTGGGCAAGCCGACGTGCGCCGTCATGCGCCGCACCTGCCGGTTCTTGCCCTCGCGCAGAATCAGCTCGAGCCAACTGGTCGGAATTGCCCGGCGGACACGGATCGGCGGGTCGCGCGGCCACAGCGCGGCCGGCTCGGCGATGCGGCGTGCCGCGCAGGGTAGCGTTTGAAAGTCCGCGAGATCGATCCCCGCCTGCAGCCGCGCCAGTGCGCGATCGTCGGTCTCACCCTCGACCTGCGCCCAGTAGGTCTTGGCAAGCTTGTGGCGCGGGTCGGCGACGCGTGCCTGCAATCGGCCGTCGTCGGTCAGAAGCAGCAACCCTTCGCTGTCGGCATCGAGCCGGCCGGCAGGGTAAACGCCAGGCAGGTCGATGAACCCGGCAAGCGTCTGTCGGCCCGGCTGCGGCGTGAACTGGCAGAGCACGCCGTAGGGCTTGTTGAACAGGATTTGCCTGGACATGGCTCAACAGCGGAATTTCGGCCAACAAAAAGCCCGCACGGGGCGGGCTTCCTGCCGAACCGGGCGACCTGGCCGCCCGGTGCGCATTCGATCAGGCAGCCTGGATGTTCGACGCCTGCTTACCTTTCGGACCCTGAGTCACCTCAAACGAAACCTTCTGGCCTTCCTTGAGGCTCTTGAAACCACTCATGTTGATCGCCGAGAAGTGGGCAAAGAGATCTTCACTGCCGTCGTCCGGCGTGATGAAACCAAAGCCCTTGGCGTCGTTGAACCACTTGACTGTACCTGTTGCCATGAATCAATTCCTCAAAAATGAACATCGATGTTCGGCCCTTGCAGGCCGAATGGACTGCGGCAAGGTTCTATTCTGGAACGGGATTGATGTGTTTCAGACGAACTGATCGCCGAACTGCGGCGGATTTGGCTTACCAGACACTCCACGAAGCTGGTTTTACGCTGCACACTACTATGAGTCAAGCATTTTGTTTCAGGGGTCAATGTTGCCCGGCAGCGCCTGGCGCAGGATTCGCTTGAATCGGACGGGCCGCGGCCCCATTCTTTGACATGAAATGATCGAACCGGGCATCGAACGAATCGGCGATGCACCAATCTGAGTTTCGGGTGGCCAAGGTAGTGCATGGATGGCAGCGATTGCATGCGCTGTTTGTCGTATTGC
Source organism: Candidatus Methylophosphatis haderslevensis (assembly GCA_016711925.1). Lineage (GTDB taxonomy): Bacteria > Pseudomonadota > Gammaproteobacteria > Burkholderiales > Rhodocyclaceae > Methylophosphatis > Methylophosphatis haderslevensis. The sequence continues at coordinate 71,904 of JADJSA010000007.1, read as the reverse complement.
GAATTTGGGGTTTGTGTTTAGAATTGGTCCATGGCTACGCACAAGCAGAGCGACTCTGTTCTTGAAGTACAGAAGTCGAAGGTCAAGCCGCCGCCGATGTTCAAGGTTCTGCTGCTGAACGACGACTTCACGCCGATGGACTTTGTGGTGCTCGTGCTGCAAAAGTTCTTCAACATGACGCGTGAGCAGGCGACGCAGGTGATGCTCAAGGTGCATCGGGAAGGAATGGGCGTTTGTGGTGTTTTTCCGCGGGATGTCGCCGCGACGAAAGTGGAACAGGTCAGCAGCTATGCACGGCAGCATCAGCACCCGCTCGCGTGCGTGATGGAGGAAAACTGAAATGATCGCGCAGGAACTGGAAGTCAGTCTTCACATGGCCTTTGTCGAGGCGCGGCAGAAGCGGCATGAGTTCATCACCGTCGAACATCTGCTGCTTGCGCTGCTCGACAATCCGTCGGCCGCCGAGGTTCTGCGCGCCTGCACGGCGAACATCGAGGAGTTGCGCAAGGAACTCGCCTCGTTCATCGCCGAACACACGCCAACGGTGAGCGGCACCGACGAAATCGACACCCAGCCGACCCTCGGCTTCCAGCGCGTGATCCAGCGCGCGATCCTGCACGTGCAGTCTTCGGGCAAGAAGGAAGTGACGGGGGCCAACGTGCTGGTCGCGATCTTTGGCGAAAAAGATTCGCACGCGGTGTATTTCCTGCAGCGGCAGGGCATTACGCGTCTCGATGTGGTGAACTTCATTTCACATGGCATCACCAAGGCACCGTCGCAATCGGCAACCCCGTCGGGCAAGCCCGGCGAGGGCGAACAGACGGAGCAGGAACAGGAAAGTCAAAGCGGCGGCGGCGCGCTGGAGAATTTCACCCAGAACCTCAATTCGCAGGCGCTGCTGGGCAAGATCGATCCGCTGATCGGTCGCGACGGCGAACTCGAGCGTGTCATCCAGACGCTGTGCCGGCGGCGCAAGAACAACCCGCTGCTGGTCGGCGAAGCGGGCGTCGGCAAGACCGCGATCGCCGAGGGTCTGGCGCGCCGGATCGTCGAAGGCCGCGTGCCCGAGATTCTCGCCCACGCCCAGGTCTTCGCGCTCGACATGGGCGCCCTGCTCGCCGGCACCAAGTATCGCGGCGATTTCGAGCAGCGCCTCAAGGCCGTGCTCAAGCAGTTGCTGGAAAACCAGAACGCGATCCTGTTCATCGACGAAATCCACACGCTGATCGGCGCCGGCGCCGCCTCGGGCGGCACGCTCGATGCGTCGAACCTGCTCAAACCGGCGCTGTCGTCCGGCCAGCTCAAATGCATCGGGGCAACCACGTTCAACGAGTATCGCGGCGTGTTCGAGAAGGATCACGCGTTGTCGCGGCGCTTCCAGAAAATCGACGTGACCGAACCGTCGGTGTCCGAAACGGTGTCGATCCTGCGCGGACTCAAGTCGCGCTTCGAGGCGCATCACGGCGTCAAGTACTCGGCGGCTGCGCTTTCTTCGGCGGCCGAGTTGTCGGCGCGCTACATCAACGACCGCCACCTGCCGGACAAGGCGATCGACGTGATCGACGAAGCCGGCGCCGCGCAGCGAATCCTGCCCAAGTCCAAGCAGAAGAAAGTGATCGGCAAGAGCGAGATCGAGGAGATCGTCTCCAAGATCGCGCGTATTCCGTCGCGCCATGTGTCCTCCGATGACCGCACCGCGCTGCGCAATCTCGACCGCGACCTGAAGGCCACGGTGTTCGGCCAGGACAAGGCGATCGACGCGCTGGCCAAGGCGATCAAGATGTCGCGCTCCGGTCTGGGCAACCCGCAGAAGCCGATCGGCTGCTTCCTCTTCAGCGGCCCGACCGGGGTAGGCAAGACCGAGGTCGCGCGCCAGCTCGCCTACGTGATGGGCATCGAACTGGTGCGCTTCGACATGTCCGAGTACATGGAGCGCCACGCGGTGAGCCGGCTGATCGGCGCGCCGCCGGGTTATGTCGGCTTCGACCAGGGCGGCCAGCTTACCGAAGCCGTGACCAAGAAGCCGCACTGCGTGCTGCTGCTCGACGAAATCGAGAAGGCGCACCCGGACATCTTCAACATCCTGCTGCAGGTGATGGACCACGGCACGCTGACCGACAACAACGGCCGCTCCGCAGATTTCCGCAACGTGGTGATCATCATGACCACCAACGCCGGGGCGGAGGCGCTGCAGAAGGGCACCATCGGCTTTTCCAACACCCGCGAGCCGGGCGACGAGATGGGCGAGATAAAGCGGCTGTTCACGCCGGAATTTCGCAACCGGCTGGATGCAACCATCTCGTTCAAGGCCCTGGACAAGGACGTCATCCTGCGGGTAGTCGAGAAGTTCCTCATGCAGCTCGAGGCGCAGTTGCACGAGAAGAAGGTGGATGCGGTGTTTACCGACAAACTCAAGGACTGGCTGGGCGAGAAGGGTTTCGATCCGCTGATGGGTGCCCGCCCGATGGCTCGGCTGATCCAGGACACCGTCCGCGCCGCGCTGGCCGACGAACTGCTGTTCGGCCGCCTGGCCAACGGCGGCAAGGTGACCATCGACGTGGACGACGAAAGGAAAGTACAACTCACCTTCGAGGAATTGGCCGAGGCCGCGCCGGTCTGAACCGGCATGGCACAATTCAAGCGGCGGGCGGTCCCCGCCGCTTTTCATTTGTGGAGAACACGATGACCGATTTTCAGACCGCCGACCTGCTCGATCAACATGAAGAGGCCGCGCGCGCGGGCCGCGTGCGCGTGGTCGAGCCGATGTTCAAGCATTTTGGCGGCCGCCGACGCTTTCACGGCGCGATCAGCACGCTCAAGGTGTTCGAAGACAACTCGCTGGTGCGCAAGGCGCTCGAAGCGCCGGGAAATGGCCGGGTGCTGGTAATCGATGGCGGGGGCAGCAAACGCTGTGCGCTGGTCGGCGATCAACTCGCGCTTCTCGGCGTCAGGAATGGCTGGGCCGGCATCGTGGTGTACGGCTGCATCCGCGATTCGGCGGCCATGGCGGCCATGGATATCGGGCTGCGCGCGCTCGACACCCATCCGCTCAAAAGCATCAAGAAAGGCGTCGGGGAAGCGGAAATCGCGGTCAGTTTCGGCGCTGTGAGCTTTGCGCCGGGCGAACATCTTTACGCCGACGAAGACGGTATCGTGGTCGCACCCGCACCGTTATTGTGAGTCAACGGCACGAAATTAGTGCGGGGCAGCACAAATTCGTTTCAATGGCGTGAAGAGGGTTTCACCATACGAAACAACTTTTCTATGTAATTGATCCTAAACAGCAATAAAGATTCTTATATCTTATATAAGACTTGTTGCTGCTTTGCACGATTCTCCTTATACTTTCACCGTCACGAAAACGCTGCGAACGAGGTTTTGCGGCGCGTGCTGTGCGATCGGCACCCAATCCGCGTCGGCTGCATGGCCTGTCAGACAGGATCCCTGGCGGTCCCGGGCAAATTGCCGCGAACTGCGCCAGCAGGGCGCAGCGGCAGGCATTTTTCGGGTGCGTCCGGGTTCCGGCCCGGCGCAACCGTGATGTTTCACTCTTCTACATCGTTTAACTTAGGAAGGCATCGAAATGACGCGTGAAGCCGAAGTCGCAAAACTCAAGAAAGAATGGGCCGAGAATCCGCGCTGGGCCGGGATCAAGCGTGGCTACACCGCCGAAGACGTGGTGCGCCTGCGCGGCTCGCTGCATATCGAACACACGCTGGCCCGTCGCGGCGCCGAGAAGCTGTGGGATCTGGTCAATAACACGCCCTACGTCAATTGCCTCGGCGCACTGACCGGGGGCCAGGCCATGCAGCAGGTGAAGGCCGGCATCAAGGCGATCTACCTGTCGGGCTGGCAGGTTGCCGCCGACAACAACACCTACATGGCGATGTACCCCGACCAGTCGCTCTACCCGGTCGATTCGGTTCCGGCGGTGGTCGAGCGCATCAACAATTCGTTCCAGCGCGCGGACCAGATCCAGCATGCAAAAGGCGTCAATGCCGGCGACCCCGGCTACATCGACTACTTCGCGCCGATCGTGGCCGATGCCGAAGCCGGTTTCGGCGGCGTGCTCAACGCCTATGAGCTGATGAAGGCGATGATCCGCGCCGGTGCAGGTGGCGTTCACTTCGAGGACCAGCTCGCGTCGGTCAAGAAGTGCGGCCACATGGGCGGCAAGGTGCTGGTGCCGACGCAGGACGCGGTGCAGAAGCTGATTGCCGCGCGTCTGGCCTCCGATGTGCTCGGCGTGCCGACGCTGATCCTCGCCCGCACCGATGCCGAAGCGGCCGACCTGCTGACCAGCGACTGCGATGCCAACGACAAGCCGTTCGTCACCGGCGAGCGCACCGCCGAAGGCTTCTACAAGACCAAGAAGGGCCTCGAGCAGGCGATCAGCCGCGGCATCGCCTACGCTCCCTATGCCGACATGGTATGGTGCGAAACCGGCACGCCGGATCTCGAGTTCGCGCGCAAGTTTGCCGAAGCGGTGCGCGCCAAGTACCCCGGCAAGCTGCTGGCCTACAACTGCTCGCCCTCGTTCAACTGGAAGAAGAACCTCGACGATGCCACCATCGCCAAGTTCCAGCGCGAGTTGGGCGCCATGGGCTACAAGTACCAGTTCATCACCCTCGCCGGCATCCACAACATGTGGTACAACATGTTCGATCTGGCGCAAGACTACGTTGCTCGCGGCATGACCGCCTACGTCGAGAAGGTGCAGGAGCCCGAGTTCGCCGCGCGCGACCGTGGCTACAGCTTCGTCTCGCACCAGCAGGAAGTCGGCACCGGCTACTTCGACGACGTCACCACCACAATCCAGGGCGGCGCCTCGTCGGTAACCGCGCTGACCGGTTCAACCGAGGAAGAGCAGTTCCACTGATCCTCGGGTAGTCGCGTTTCTGCCCGGGCTGCAAGGTCCTCGGGCAAAGCCGGGAAGCCGCATCCTTCGGGGTGCGGCTTTTTTTCGCCCGGCCCGACATGCTGCCCGGGCACCATGCCCGTAAGGCTCATGAACAGGCGTTCTCCGGCACCCCCGCCCGCTGAGCGCCATTGCACGCGGCTTTCGGCATGGCATGCCCGAAGAACGCCTATCCATGCGGCCTGCAGAGTGGCACGTCAACGCAGGCGCGCCAATCAACCGGTCAGCGCGCCGGCAGCGAAAATTCGACCGGCAGGTCGACGGCGAACGCCTGCCCGCGCAGCGTATCGGGGAGGCGGGTCACCTGTGCAGCCCGCGCGAGCATTTCGCGGGCTTCGCGATCGAGCGCGTCGTGGCCGGACGAGCGCAGCAGATCGACCCGGCCCGGCAACCCGTTCGACGCCACCGCCACCCGCACCTGCGCGGTGCCCGCCAGTCCGTCTTCGACAGCATGCGGCGGGTATTGATGGAAGCGCCTGGCGTTGAGCGCCAGTGCCAGCCGATAGCTGCGCAGACCCTCGGCATCGACGGCAGCCGGCGTATCGGGCGGCGCAACCGGAGGCGCGGCAGGAACGGCCGAGGCCGCCGGCGGCAGTGCCTCGGGCGGCGCCTTGGGCCGCTGCGGCATACGCCGGGCGAGTGTGGTCGGCACAGCCGGCACGACCGGCACCACGCGCGGCGGCAGCACTGGCTGCGGAGAAACCAGTGGCGGCGCTGGCGCAGAAACAGCCGCCAGCGAAACCGGGCCGGGCCGCAGCGATGCGTGCAACAATGGCCGCACCGTCCGCGTCGCGGACGGCCAAAGCAACGCGACATGGGCGAACAGCGAAATCGCCATGCCCCACGCCAGCGACCGCGGGAAGCGGCTGCCAACGGGACCGGAAGACGCGGAATGGGTTTGCAAATCCACGGGGCTTTGCTACGCTTCGCCAACTTTTTGATTCTACATCCGAGATGCAATCCATCGTCGCCACCAGTGCAGCGCCCCGATCGCGGACCGCAACGGCCCATCCGCTGATCCTCACGCTCGACGTCCATGGACTGCCGCACCGCTGGGTGTCGTGGCAGCACGCGGTCTTTTACTACGCCAAGGATCTGGTCGCCTGGCAGGCCGGCGATCACAATTTCACCTTCTATGGCGGCACCTCGCGGGTTTCCGGCGAGCGCTCGGCAATCTGCGCCAACAGCATCATCGCCATCCGTGGCAAGGCGCTCGCCAGCAAGTCGATGATCCAGGTGCCCCCGCTCAACAACCGCGAACTGTTCCATCGCGACCGGCATATCTGCGCCTATTGCGGCAACGATTTCTCCGGCTCGCGCCTGACACGCGACCACGTCCGCCCGGTCTCGCAGGGTGGCCAGGACACCTGGATGAACGTGGTCACCGCCTGCCGCGCCTGCAATCAATCCAAGAGCGGCCGCACGCCGGAGCAGGCGCACATGATGCTGCTCTACGCGCCCTACGTCCCCAACAAAGCCGAGTACCTGATCCTCTGCAATCGCAGCATCCTTGCCGACCAGATGGATTTTCTCGCCCGTCACATCCCGGCACAGAGCCGCTGGAAACTCGGCTGAGGCCGCTCGCCCGGTCCGCCGGGGGAGGGCAAATGATCGCGCCGTTCATCGCTGTACATCCATTCCCGCGAGGCGACCTCGCAATCGTGGCGCTTGCAGCGATGTCGATCGCGGGCTGTTCGTCGCAGCCGGTGGAACCGCGGGCCGAAACGCCCGCACGGGCGAATTCGCCCCGCGCGACAACTTCGAAATCGGTCAATCCCCAATTGGCGATTCCCGTCGCCAGCGGCACCTACCGCTGCGACGAAAACGCCCGCGTCGACGTCACGCCGGACGCGCGCGATGCAACGCGCATCGACGTCGGCTGGCAAGGCCAGCGCTACACACTCACACGGCACGACTCGTATTCCGGCCTGCCGCGCTACGAAGACAGCGTCAGCAAACTGGTCTGGGTGGTGTTGCCGTGGAAAGGTCTGCTGCTGGACGGCCGTTCAGGTCAGCCGCTGGCCAACGAATGCAAACCGGGGTGATGCAGGCGGCGAATCCTGGAAACCGCTGGCGGGGCACTGCGCCAGGCAACACTAACCTGCTCGGTCGCGATTAGTGTCATATTCTGGCAGCAAAAGGAACTCGCAATTCATCGGATGAATCCGGCGCTTCGGCGCACAGCAATGGCACTACAGACTCGTTCGCATTGGATTTGCCGCACATCATATTCCGCTCCGAGACGCGACCATGAAACTCTCCGCGATTGATGCAATTGCTTCAGCCCTTGGCGCCATGATGACTATGCTGCCGCTGCAGGCGCATGCGTCCCCGGCCAGCCATCCGCTCCTCGCCCCGCACTGTGTGTCCGACCTGGATTTCATACCAGGCTTCTTGGTCACGAACGATGCCGGAGCCCGTGATCGCCTTGCGCAAATTGGCAACAAGGCGCTGGAACAGGCCCTAGCAGACGCCAGTAAGAAAGCAGAATCGACAGAAAGCGACCAGTCTTGTTTGGACATCATCAATGACTACCTCAAGACTTGGTGACCGGGGCACCTGTGGGCAACCCCGATGATCGGCGATGAGCCGTCAGAGTTGAAACGCCGGAACAAGTCAGGGCGCGCCGCATCAGTGTCGGCGCAACCGCCCAGGCTGCGCTGGCTCTCATCCTCCACCGCGCTGCTAACGATTCCGTCGTTCTCCGACGACGCAAAGGCCCCGCTGGACGAATTGCTCAATCATCGTCGAAAGAAGCTCGCTGCCACGCCCAACTGGATGATAGATATACGCCAAAACAGCGGTGGCTCCGACTCTACCTACTCGGCATTGCTCGACCTGATCGTCATCAACCCCCGTCAGGAGATCGGCGCAGGCTTTCTTTCAACGCCGGCCAACATTGCGAACACCGAGAGAGTCTGCGCCATCTACGCACCGCACTCACAAAGCTGCAAAGTGCAGATTGGGCAACTCACAAAGGCCATGCGAGCGGGGGATACCGGCTCATTCGTCAAGCCACCGGGAATGGATGACCCGGTTATGAAAGTCTCCGCGCACCGTCCGGCAGGCCGAGCACCTCGCCGGGTGGCGGTGCTGATCGACCAGCACTGCGCGAGTTCGTGTGAGCAATTCCTGCTCTCGGTCAGGCAGAGCTATAACGTCAAGCTTTTCGGTCGCCGAACCTCCGGCGTTCTCGACTACTCAAACTTGCGCCCGCAAGCTCTTCCTTCGGGAAGCCGGATGCTGTGGTACGCCACATCGCGTTCATTCCGGCTCCCGCACTTTCCAGTCGATGCGGCGGGAATCGCGCCGGACATCTACCTGCCTCCACCGCAGAACGACGAGGCATTTGCGGACGAGGTGCGCACCGTGCGCGGATTTCTGGAGAAGTCGGCTGTTCGATGAATCGGGACAGATAAATGGGTCGAGGGCAGGCTGCCATGAACACCGGCAAGACACTGTACGCCCAACTCATGGATTTCCTGCCCTGGACGACCTTCGCCCGGTACGTTGCGCGCTAAGAAGGCGACAAGGGCGTTCGCACGTTGACCTGCGCGGAGCAGTTCCGGGTCATGGCCTTCGCCCAACTGACCTACCGCGAGAGCCTGCGCGACATCGAAGTGTGCCTGTCCGTCCAGGAGGCCAAGCTCTACCACATGGGTTTTCGCGAGCCGATTCGGCGCTCGACGTTGGCCGATGCCAACGAGTTGCGCGACTGGCGTATCCATGCCGACTTCGCGCAACGGCTGATTGGCCAGGCCAGAGCGCTGTACTCCAGCGAGGAGCTGGGGCTGGAATTGTCGAATACGGTCTATGCACTGGACTCCACGACCATCGACCTGTGTCTGTCGGTCTTCCCGTGGGCGCACTTTCGCACGACCAAGGCCGCCGTGAAGATGCACACCCTGCTCGATCTGCGCGGCAACATCCCGAGCTTCATTCATGTCTCCGACGGCAAGCTGCACGACGTTCATGCTCTCGATCTGTTGGTGCCCGAATCCGGTGCCATCTACGTCATGGATCGCGGCTACGTCGATTTTGGGCGGCTCCACACCCTGCATCTGGCCAGCGCTTTCTTCGTCACGCAGACCAAGTCGAACATGGACTTCCATCGCGTCAACTCGGCGAAGACCGATCGCGACGTCGGCATCATTTGCGATCAGACGATCGCGCTCGATGGCTTCTGCACGAAGCAGGACTACCCCACGCATCTGCGCCGTGTTCGATTCAACGACCCCGAGACTGGCAAGACGCTCGTCGTCGTCGCCATCGTCAAGAAGCGCCTCGACCTGGACGCCTCGCTCTACACTTTGCTACAGATATTGTCGGTCACGCTTTTCGAGAAGATGCCATTGCAGCAAGACTTTCCGGTCGGTGACTCCAGTTCCGACAACGCCACCATCAACAATCAATTGAATCTATAAACGCCTGCCAGCCACTGCAGATTGGATAGTTGCGGAGCACAAGCCGATTGGGGAACTGTCCCGAGGGAAGGCAAACGTGTCGGACACCGCACAAAACCTACAAGATATTCCGACCTGCTCAGCTTGCGCAATCGTCGCAAAGACAGCGAGTTAGCACAATTTCGGCAAATGGCATCCTCCTTGCTCAACGGGAATGCGGGCCTGCACGGCCCGACACTCGAGCGACGGAGAGTCCATGAAGAACCGCCCGATCTATTTCGACTACGCCGCAACAACGCCTGTCGATCCGCGCGTGGCGGCGAAGATGATCCCCTACCTCCATGAGCATTTCGGCAATCCGGCGTCGCGGTCGCACGCCTACGGCTGGGCGGCGGAAGAGGCCGTCGAAGTGGCGCGCGAGCAGGTCGCCGCGCTCGTCGGCGCCGACCCGAAGGAAATTGTCTGGACCTCGGGCGCCACGGAATCGAACAATCTCGCCATCAAGGGCGCAGCGCAGTTCCACCAGCGCAAGGGCAAGCATGTGGTCACCCTGCGCACCGAACACAAGTCGGTGCTCGATACCATGCGCGAACTCGAGCGCGTCGGCTACGCCGTGACCTACCTCGACGTGCGGGAAAACGGCCTGCTCGATCTCGACGAATTCCGCGCCGCGCTGCAGCCCGACACCATCCTCGCCTCGGTGATGTATGTGAATAACGAGATCGGCGTGATCCAGGACATCGCCGCAATCGGCGCCATCTGCCGCGAAAAGGGCGTGCTGCTGCATGTCGATGCGGCGCAGGCCACCGGCAAGATCGGCATCGATCTGCAATCGCTGCCGGTCGACCTGATGTCCTTCTCGGCGCACAAGACCTACGGCCCCAAGGGCATCGGTGCGCTCTACGTGCGGCGCAAACCGCGGGTGCGCCTCGAAGCGCTGATCCATGGCGGCGGACACGAACGAGGCCTGCGCTCGGGCACCCTGGCGACGCACCAGATCGTCGGCATGGGCGAGGCTTACCGGATCGCCCGCGAGGGCATGCAGATCGAGAACGAGCGCATCCGCATGCTGCGCGACCGGCTCCTCGCCGGCTTCGCCGACATGGGCGAAGTCTTCGTCAATGGCGACCTCGAACAGCGCGTGCCGCACAACCTCAACATCAGCTTCAACTTCGTCGAAGGCGAATCGCTGCTGATGGGCATCAAGAATGTCGCCGTGTCCAGCGGCTCGGCCTGCACCTCGGCCAGCCTGGAGCCGAGCTACGTGCTGCGCGCGCTCGGCCGCTCCGACGAGCTGGCGCACAGCTCGATCCGCTTTTCCGTTGGCCGCTTCTCTACAGTCGAGGAAGTCGACGCCGTGATCGCCCTGGTGCGCGAGACCGTAGCCAAGCTGCGCGAACTCTCGCCGCTATGGGACATGCATGTCGCCGGCATCGACCTCGACACCGTGCAATGGGCCGCGCATTGTACTGCGGCCGCCACCCAGTACTCCGCCCCCTGACCCCAACGGGAGAACCGACATGAGCTACAGCGAACAAGTGATCGAGCACTACGAAAACCCGCGCAATGTCGGCAGTCTGGACACGACCGATGCCGGCGTGGGCACCGGCATGGTCGGCGCGCCGGCGTGCGGCGACGTAATGAAACTGCAGATCAAGGTGAGCAAGGACGGCGTGATCGAAGACGCCAAGTTCAAGACCTACGGCTGCGGCTCGGCCATCGCCTCCAGCTCGCTGGTGACCGAATGGGTCAAGGGCAAGACGCTAGATCAGGCGCTCGCCATCAAGAACACGGCCATCGCCGAAGAACTGGCGCTGCCGCCAGTGAAGATCCATTGTTCGATCCTCGCCGAAGATGCGATCAAGGCAGCGGTCGCCGACTACCGGGCCAAACACGAAGTCTCGGAGAAGGACTACACCGCGTGCGCGCCCGCGGCCGCGGCCTGCCCACCCACGCAGAAGCGAGACAGGAGACCTCAAATGAGCCAGGCCGCCGCAGCGGAAACCACACCCGCCGCCACCACACCCGCTGCCTTCGATGTGCCGGTGATCTTCAGCGACGCCGCTGCCGCGAAGGTGAAGGAGATGATCGACGGGGAAGACAATCCGCTGCTCAAGTTGCGCATCTTTGTTTCCGGCGGCGGCTGCTCCGGCTTCGAGTACGGCTTCGCCTTCGACGAGTCGGTCAATGAAGATGACATGAAGGTCGAGAAGAACGGCGTTACGTTGCTGGTCGATGCGATGAGTTTCCAGTACCTGGTCGGCGCCCGGATCGACTACGAGGAAGGCCTCGAAGGCTCGCGCTTCAAGATCAGCAACCCGAACGCCTCCAGCACCTGCGGCTGCGGCAGTTCGTTCTCGGTGTAATCGGGCGGCACAGACGGGAGCTTGCAATGAGCATCACCTTGACGGATATGGCTGCAAACCACGTACGCAAGTACATCGATCGCCGCGGCAAGGGCGTCGGCCTGCGCCTCGCGGTGAAGACCAGCGGCTGTTCCGGACTGGCCTACGCGCTGGAATTCGCCGACGAGGCGACGCCCGACGACTTCAGCTTCGAGAGCAAGGGCGTCATCGTGTTCGTCGATCCGAAGAGCCTGGCGTTCCTCGACGGCACTGAACTCGACTACGTGCGCGAGGGCCTCAACGAGGGTTTCAAGTTCAACAATCCCAACGTCAAGGACCAGTGCGGCTGCGGCGAGAGTTTCCAGATCTGACCCCATCGCCTCAGTAGCCGGAAATCGAAGTACCCGCATCACCGATCCACGGAACCTGCGAGGCAAACTCATGGCCCTGCTGCAAATCGCCGAACCCGGACTCGCCGCCGCCCCGCACCAGCACCGGCTGGCGGTGGGCATCGACCTGGGCACCACCAACTCGCTGGTTGCCGCCGTCATGAGCGCCGAAGCGCGCGTGCTGAGCGACGAGGCCGGCTTCGCGCTTCTGCCTTCCGTGGTGCGCTACGACGCGAGCGGCGTGAAGGCCGTGGGCAGCGACGCACATGCTGCGCAAAGTGCCGACCCCCACAACACCATCGTCTCGGTAAAGCGCTTCATGGGACGCCGGCTGTCGGACATCCGCAATGCGGCCCGTCAGCCCTACCGCTTCGTCGACACGCCGGGCATGGTGAGCCTGGCCACCGCCGCCGGCATCAAAACGCCGATCGACGTTTCCGCCGACATCCTGCGCACGCTGCGCATGCTTGCCGAAAGGGCACTGGGCGGTGATCTCGCCGGCGCAGTGATCACCGTTCCCGCCTATTTCGACGACGCGCAGCGCCAGGCCACCAAGGACGCCGCGCGTCTGGCCGGCCTCAACGTGTTGCGCCTGCTCAACGAACCGACCGCGGCCGCGATCGCCTACGGGCTGGACAACGCGGCGCAGGGCACTTTCGCGATCTACGATCTCGGCGGCGGCACCTTCGATATCTCGATTCTGAAGCTCACCCGCGGTGTGTTCGAGGTGCTCGCCACCAACGGCGATGCCGCGCTAGGCGGCGACGACTTCGACCACGCGATCGTGGAGTGGCTGTGCACGCTGCTCGACCTCGACCGGCTGGGTGCCCACGACGCGCGTCTGCTGCTTACCCTGGCGCGCGCCGCCAAGGAAGCGTTGTCCGGGCAGATCGAGTCGCGCATCGCCACCATATTGTCGAACGGCCGCGCGATCGACGTGTCGCTCGCGCGCGAAACCTTCGCAGCGCTGGCGCGCGAGTTGATCGCGCGCACCATGAAGCCGGTAAAGAAGGCGCTGCGCGATGCCGGCCTGACCGCAGCGGACATCGACGGTGTCGTGATGGTCGGCGGTTCGACGCGCATGCCGGCGGTCCGCGATGCGGTGCACGAACTGTTCGGCCGCGAGCCGCTAATCGACCTCGACCCCGACCAGATCGTTGCAATGGGCGCCGCCATGCAGGCCAATGTGCTCGCCGGCAACAAGGCCGCAGACGGCGAATGGCTGCTGCTCGACGTGAGCCCGCTGTCGCTGGGACTGGAAACCATGGGCGGCCTCACCGAAAAGATCATTCCGCGCAACTCGACGATCCCGACTGCCCGCGCGCAGGACTTCACCACCTTCAAGGACGGCCAGACCGCGATGTCGCTGCACGTGGTGCAGGGCGAACGCGAGCTGGTGGCAGACTGCCGCTCGCTCGCCCGCTTCACGCTGCGCGGCATTCCGCCGATGGTGGCGGGCGCGGCGCGCATCCGCGTCACCTTCCAGATCGACGCCGACGGCCTGCTCTCGGTGAGCGCGCGCGAACAAACCAGCGGCGTCGAGGCGCAAGTCCAAATCAAGCCGTCATACGGACTCTCGGACGACCAGGTCGCCGGCATGCTGCAGGATGCCTACGGCCGCGCCGATGACGACATGAAGATGCGCATGCTGCGCGAAGCGCAAGTGGACGCAAGGCGGCTGCTCGACGCCACGAACAGCGCGCTGCATGAAGACGGCGACGCACTGCTGCAACCGGTGGAACGCCTGCACATCGAGGCCGCCCTGCATGTACTCGGCGACATCCTCGAAACCGGCGGCGACGACAGCCTCAAGGCGCTCAAGACCGCTGCCGCCGCGCTCAATGAGGCCACCGGCGAATTCGCCGCCCGCCGCATGAACGTTAGCGTGCAGCGCGCGCTGGCCGGCCACAAGCTCGATGATCTCGCGGCGTAGCTGCCCTGCAGACCAGGCGGGATGGCGTTCTTCAGACAGGCAAGGCTGGAAGGCGCATGAAATGGCGCTCCTGGCCTGGCATGCCGTGAGAGCACGCGTGCATGCGGCTCCTGGCGTCACGTGCGCACAACCGTTCGCCCGTTCAGGACTTTGTAGGGCGCAATAAGCGCAGCGCATTGCGCCGGATGGGCTCACCTCCAGCGCCACATCAGTCAATTTACGTGAGCCACAAGCAGAACAATAACTCTGACCTAGAAGATCTACCCAGTTGCTTCTCGCAGAAGATACGTTTGATCCGTACTACGTAGATTTCCTCACCAAGTACCTGATGGTAGCCTGTCTCTTCCGTATTGGTCATGGCTTGCTAGCATTATTCAAAACTGCGTCAGCACTTGTTGGGCCTGCTAAGCAAGAGGCTCAAACGAGTGTCAACGCAGCTTTCCGTCTGCATACGCTGTTGACGCGCGAGCGAAAGTACCCAGTTTTGTAAGGTGGTGCGCGTTGGAAATTACCCAGGGTGATTTACCTTCGCTGCTCATTTGTTGAGCAGGGATAAAGGAGATGATCACCATGAAGCAATTGGGAAGAGTTCGACGCTTGTATTACCGTGATGGTCTGTCGTTATCGGAGATAGAGACGTACGGGCCTCACGCGCAAGACTGTGAGGGGCTGGCTGAAGGCGGCGGAAGGGACGGAACCGGTGTATCGACGGCGCCCCGCCGAGGACACCAAGATTGCGCCCTTCGCGGAGCATCTGACCAAAGCCCTGGAGATTGATGGGCGCCGCCCCAAGCGCGACCGGCGCACCGCGCTGAAACTGTTTCGCGAGATTCAGACTGCCGGCTTTGACGGCGACTACTGCCGGGTCACCGAGTTTGTTCGGCGCTGGCGCGAGGCCGGTGGGCAGGCGCTGGCCAAAGCCTATGTTCCGCTGAGATTCGAACTGGGCGAAGCGTTTCAGTTCGACTGGAGCGAAGAACGGCTGGTAATCGGCGGCGTCTGGCGCAAGATTCTGGCCTCTCACCTGAAACTCTGTGCCAGCCGGGCTTTCGTCGTACAGGCGTACCCGACGCAGAGCCATGAGATGCTGTTCGATGCGCATACGCGGGCCTTCACCACGCTGGGCGGCATACCGCGTCGTGGCATCTACGACAACATGAAGACCGCCGTCGACAAGGTCAAGAAGGGCAAGGGGCGAATCGTCAATACGCGCTTTGCCGCCATGGCCTCGCACTACCTGTTCGATGCCGACTTCTGCAATGTTGCCAGCGGATGGGAGAAAGGCGTCGTCGAGAAGAACGTGCAGGACAGCCGGCGGCGTATTTGGCAGGAGGCTGCTCAGGAACGATTTGGCTGCTTTGCCGAACTCAATGTCTGGCTGCTGGCGCGCTGTCGGGCACTGTGGCAGGAACTGCGCCACACGGAGTACGAGAACCTGAGCATTGCCGAAATGCTCGAACACGAACAGCCCAGTCTGATGCCGATGGTCACGCCCTTCGACGGTTACGTGGAAACCTTGGGCAAGGTCTCAGCACATGCTTGGTCATCGAGGATCGCAATCGTTACTCGGCACCGTGCGAACTGGTCGGGCAGATGGTCAGCATTCGGATCTACCCGGAGCGCATCGGAACTGGTTGCCCACGATGCGGTGATGGCCAGCCATGTGCGTTGCTTCGAGCGCAACCAGATCCGCTACGACTGGCAGCACTACATCCCGCTGATCGAGAGGAAACCTGGAGCACTTCGAAATGGCGCGCCGTTTGCCGACATGCCCGAGCCACTGCTGCGCCTGCGCGGCTTGTTGCTCAAGCGCGAAGGCGGCGACCGCGTCATGGCGAAGGTGCTGGCCGCGGTACCCAAGTCCGGGCTTGAGGCCGTGCTGGTCGCCGTGGAACTGGTGCTGGAGTCAGGGAAACCCGAGTGCCGAGCATGTCGAGAATGTGCTCAATCGGCTCAAGGCGGCAGCCCCGCCCGAGTGCGTGGAGACCAGTCTGGAGGTTGCCGAGGCGCCCATTGCCGATACCGGGCGCTATGACCGCCTGCGCGGGGAGATGAGCCATGCGTGATGTCGCTGCGCAACTCAAGGCATTGCGCCTGTATGGGATGGCCGGCGCATGGGAGGAAGCTCGTTGCTCAGGGCAACTCGGCAGGGCTTCAGTCCGCCCGTTGGCTAATCGAGCATCTACTGGACACCGAGCACGCGGATCGGGCCATACGCTCGATCAGTTACCAGTTGCACACCGCCAAGTTTCCGGTGCATCGCGATCTCGCCGGATTCGAATTCGAGCAGTCGAAGGTGGATCGTGGCCTGATCACGGAGCTGTCCGAGCTCTCCTTCGCGGAGGCAGCCCACAACGTCGTGTTCATCGGTGGGACCGGAACGGGCAAGACGCATCTGGCCACAGCGCTTGGCATCTCCGGCATCACCGGCCACGGCAAGCGGGTGCGCTTCTACTCGACGGTCGATCTGGTGAACCTACTGGAGCAAGAAAGGCGGCCGGCAAGGCCGGGAACTGGCCTTTGCCCTGTTGCGCATGGACCTGGTGATTCTGGACGAACTGGGCTATCTGCCCTTCAGTCAGGCCGGCGGCGCCTTGCTGTTCCACCTGCTGTCCAAGCTCTATGAGCACACCAGCGTGATGATCACGACGAACCTGACCTTCGGCGAGTGGGCCAGCGTGTTTGGCGATGCGAAGATGACGACGGCGCTGCTGGACCGCCTGACGCATCACTGTCATATCGTGGAGACAGGCAACGAGTCCTACCGGTTTCGCCATAGCAGCGCGACGGCAAAGTCGCGCATCAAGGCCAGAGAGCAGAGCAAGCGCCCCAGACCAACCACCGAGGAGACGCCCATTTGAGTCGCGGCCGCGCGGGGAAATCCGCTCCGGGCTACGCCCTACGCGGCTTCCCCGCGCAACCGAGGACCTTCTGATTACGTCACAAGAAGACAACCGCAATGATTGGAGGTGCCCCACACCTTGTGAATACGCTAAACTTATCCACAGATCGCCCTATGATGGGCAGCTAAAGCCCCTGGGTAAAATTCAACGCGCACCCCTGGGTATTATTAAACGCGCGCCGACACGCGAATCCACAAGGGCGGCGGCTTGTTGCCCTTGGGTTCCTCGTAGAGTTCCCGATTCTTAACCAAGGCCCGCAGAGTCAGCAACAGAAGCGCGGCGCAGCCAAATCCAACCAGGGGCGAAAGCAGTAGCGAATAGCCGACCTTGGTGGCCTGCGCCCAGTCGACGCCACTCGTCCCGTCGCGACCATGCATGAGCGCATTCGCAACGCCAACGCCAATGATCGAACCGATCAGCGTGTGGGACGACGATGCCGGCAAACCCAGCCACCAGGTTCCCAGATTCCAGATGATTGCAGCGATCAGCAAGGCAAAGACCATTGCGAAGCCTGCACCGGACCCGACCTGAAGGATCAGTTCAACCGGTAGCAGCGAGATGATGCCGAACGCGACGGCGCCGCTCGAAACCAGCACACCGACGAAGTTGAACAGGCCGGACCAGACGACAGCGAAGTTCGGAGGCAGCGAATGAGTGTAGATCACCGTTGCCACCGCGTTGGCCGTGTCGTGGAACCCGTTGACAAACTCGAACCCAAGGGCGATCAAGAGTGCCACCCCGAGCAGGATATAGGGCACCAAGGTGACCGCGCGGCCACCCGCATCACTGATATCCGTTACAAGGCTGTATCCGGCGAACAACAGACCAATCGCGAGCATCCCGAAAAAGATGATGGCAGTCACCGGACCGGGTTTGTGATCGAGGTGAGGCCGCGACGCGGCGGACGCCGGCACTGCAGTAGCCGCTGTGTTCATGGTGGCGCTCCGGGATGAGTAGGTTTCCGACTGTATTCGAGGCAGATGACGCGCTTGTTACAGTGCCGGGAGCGACTCGTTCGCTACATCGCCCTGGCGAACGGCAGGCCGCTGTCTTCGGGAGTAGGTGCCACCGACACACCGAACCCAGTCCAATGCGACGTGCGACCTGTCGCAGTTATGCCAGTCAACTGGTCGCCAATTGTCGGCGGGCCAGCCTTGAGCCTGCACCTTCAAACCGACAATCCATTTGGGCGGCGTGTGGTGGCGTGTGGTGGGGCTCAGGCGCAACCAGCGTCGCCCGCCGCAGTCAGGGCTCGGACGGTCATTCGATGCTCGGCTAAGATGTGCCGATACAAGGCAGCCAACCGCGCGGTCAGGGCGCGATCGGACCATTCGGCAGCCAGCAGGCGCGCCTCGTTGCCGAGACGGTGGCGCTGCTTGTCGTGATTGGCCAGATGCGCCATTGCCGCACCGAAGGCCTCGACGTCATCCGCGGGCACCAACGCGCCGCGGCGGCTTTCCAGCAGATCGCAGGTTCCCATTGCCGCCAGTGCCACGACCGGAAGGCCGCTCGCCATGGCCTCGATCAGCACCAGTCCCTGGGTTTCGGTCCGCGAGGCGAAGACGAAGAAGTCGGCTGCGGCATAACACTCGGGTAGTTGCGCCGCACGATCAAGGTAGCCGATGAACCGAATGCTGTCCGCGTGCCCAAATCGCTGTGCCTGGCGCTGCAGGTGCGAGATCGCCGGTCCGTCGCCAGCGATCAGCAACAGCAAATCCGGTGCGCTTGCGTGCGCGTAGCCGAGTGCTTCGATCAGGTACTCGATGTTCTTTTCATGTGCGGCACGTCCAACAAACAGCGCCACCGGCCGCTCCAGCGGTATGTCGTGGCAGGCGCGAAAGCGGGCGCGGCACTCGGCCCGGTCGACCACCGCGAATTGTTCGACCGGCACACCGGTCGGAACCACGTGTATCGGTGTGCGGATGCCGTATTCACGCAGGCGTTGCGCCATCGCCTGCGAAGGAACGATGCTCGCCGACAAAGTGTTGCACTGCGCACGGGACACCGTGCGCGCTGACGCCCGCATCGCGCGTTCCGGTAGTGCACTTGCATACAGGTGCAGATACTCTTCAAACAACGTGTGGTAGGTCGCCACTACCGGCGGATTGAAACGCCGCGCAGCAGCAAGACCCGCGTAGTGCGCGGCAAACGGCGTGTGGATGTGTATGAGATCCGCATCGCGCGCCGCATCGATGGCGGCCCGCCGCAGCCGGGCCGGCAGAACCAGGCGGTCCTCCGGGTCGAACGGCACGCGCCAACCGGAGAGGCGCGTCGTGTCCGACTCGCATGGCTCGTTGCCGTAACGCGGGGCGATCAGTCGGGTCTTGATTCCGTGGGTGCCCAGACCATTGCGATACGTGGCGATCGCCGTCGACACGCCGTTGACGCGTGGCAATGCAACGTCGGTCACCATCAGGACCTTCATGCGGCTTCCTCCAGCGGCCTGCTTGCAAGAACCGGCGCAACGCAATGCGCCGTCCATTCCACGATCTCCAGTCTGCCGTCGAAGTGCTCGACGATCCCGGTACACGAATCCACCCAGTCGCCGCAGTTGACGTAGGTGAGTCCACCAACCTCGCTGATCCTGGCCCAATGGATGTGGCCGCAAACGACCCCGTCAACGCCGCGCAAGCGGGCAGCGTGCAAGACAGACTCCTCAAAGTCGAAGATGAACTGCAGCGCATGCTTGATGCGACGTTTTGCGTATCCGGCCAACGACCAGTAGCCGGAGCGGCCCAGCCGGCGCCGCAGCCAGGACAGCCAGACGTTGATCCGCACCAGCAGGTTGTAGGAGACATCGCCGAGTATGGCGACCCAGCGATGGTGACGTGTAACCTGATCGAATTCGTCACCATGGACCAACAGAAAACGGCGGCCATCCGCGGTCGTGTGGATCCACTCCTGCTCGACACGAATGTCGCCAAAGACCGTTCCGCAGTATTCCCGCAACACCTCGTCGTGATTGCCCGGGATGAAGATGATCTGTTCGCCGTGCCGGGCGCGTCGCAGCAGCTTCTGCACAACCACGTTCTGCTCCCGACTCCAGTGGATGCCACGGCTCATCGACCAGAAGTCGACGATGTCGCCGATGAGGAACAGGCGCTCGGCCGAGTACTCGCGAAGGAAGTCGAGCAACCGGTCGGCCTGGCAGGCACGGGTTCCGAGATGAATGTCCGAGAGGAATAGGGATCTGACGCACGGCACGGCTACGGATGCTCTCAAGCGTCCGTTGCATCTGCGTGTCGAGACCATTGCAGTATCAAGACGGCCGGCAGAGATCGAAAGCGCGCAATAACCGTGGATTCTGCCGCCGTCGCCATTGGAAAACGAAAACAATCGTAGTAGTGTCCGAGCGATTGCTTCCTCGTCCACTGTAAAGCGCCTCGTGTCGCCATCTCACACGGTTTTGCGCACTCGCCAGCGCTTCGACCAACAACCTTCTTTCAGGCTGCAGACCAACGCCCGGCGGCGTCAGACGTTAGGCAACATCACCGGCTTCCGAATTCCTCGACGTTGCCGGCTGGCGTGTCGCGATGTAGTCAGGGCGTCAGTGGCAGCACGTCTCCAAACACTTGGCCGCGTCGTATTCGTCGCGCCGGGACCAAGTCGCAGATCGTCCCGGCGATCACGTGCTTAGTTTTCTACTTCACAGGCGCGCTGCTCGGCCCGCGACAAGTCATTTCCAGTGAAGCATTTGTTGTAACCGTCCTGCTCCAGGCGATAGAGCATGCGCGCGGCCACCGCGGTATCAGCGAAATCGGAGAACACGCCATCGATACCGAGGCGGTAGAACTGGAGGTACTCATTTACCGGGTTGTCGCCGTAGTCGCCCGCCAGCCGGCGCTGTTCATTGCGGAAGGTCCATGTGTGCACCTTCAGGCCACGCGCGTGGGCGCGGGCGATCAGGTCGTTTGGCGGTGCGAGCTTGCGCGCCGCTTCACCAGGGCCGCTGCCATTCGGGTCGGCCAGGGTACTCACGATGTAGCGTTTCCACGGACCGATGCCATAGGCGTAGGAGGCCACGTCGTCGAGCCCCGCGTCGGTGGCGAACCAGCCGAACGTGCGTGCCAGCAATTCCGGCTTGCCGGAGATCGTCCAGTCATACGGACGGTCGAACGGCGGGTTGTAGGCCAGCGTCCCGTCGGCATTCACATCGTCGGCGTCCACGAGTTGGATCAGACGCACGCTGGTTTTCTTGTGCAGCGCCTTTAGGTTGCCTTGCTCGAAGCTCTGGATGAACACAGGCGCGCTGCGGTGGTTCCAGCCGGCCTTGGTGAGTGCGGCAAGTAGCTTGTGCTCCAGCGGCAGGTTCAGCGATTGATGGTAGGTCGGGTGCTTGGTTTCGGCGTAGATGCCGATAGTGCGGCCGGTTTCGCGAGACTTGCGTTTGGCCAGATCGATGATTTCATCGAAGGTGGGAATCTCGAACTTCCCGTCGAATTGCCTCGGCCTGTCCTGCGGGATCGGCTGTTTTGCGTGCAGCGTCTTGATTTCCGCGAGCGTGAAGTCGGATACGAAGAAGCCGTTCTCCAGAACGCCATCCACCAGCGCGTCGCGCCTTCGCGATGCAAACTCCGGATGATCCGCCACGTCGGTGGTTGCGACGATGTTCGGTTCGTGGCGCGCGATCAGTACGCCGTCCTTGGTCGACACCAGATCCGGCTCGATGTAGTCGGCGCCGAGTTCAATCGCCAGCGCATAGCCTTCCAGCGTGTGGTCAGGCAGATAGCCGGCGGTACCGCGATGTCCGATCACCAGCGGCGACCCTTGTGCGGCGCCACCGTGTCCGTCGTTTGCTGCAGCCGGTCCGGCCGGGCTCAGGCTCAGGCTGCCAGCGACCAGCGCGGAGACAATAGTCTTCAAGGTGAATTCCATGGTCGTGATCCTCCGGGGGTGAGAAGACCTTGGAGGCTAGTGCCTGGATGTGACGGCGCAATGACGGATGTCCGTGCTCCGCGTCTCGCGGCAACTCTCCGCGTCCGACCCATTGCAAACATCGAACGCCGATGGTCAGTATCACGCTGCGCCGCGCGCCAAATTCCGTAACCCTTGCCTGCAGATGTAACCAGTCTGCAATCTGCGCCTGCTAGTTTAGCCCTCGACATTCCCCATCTGCGCTCAACTTTCAGGAGGTAGTCATGAAACAACAACAATCCCGAAAAACTCGCCTGCGGACATTTGCCTTTCCGTTCCTCGCCTGCGCAGCGATCGGGCTGGCCCATGCCCAGGGCGAAACGAGCGACGACCGTGACGGCCATTCCTACGCCATCGGCCTGTGGGGCGACCTGCCCTACTCGGCTGCCCAGGTGGTCGGCGTGACCAACCTGATCAAGGACATGAACTCGCAGCGACTGGCGTTCACCGTACATGACGGCGACTTGAAATCGGGCAGCAGCGAATGCACGGATAGCGTCTATTCGATGGCGCTCGAGTTCTTCAACTCGCTCGAAGCCGCCGCGATGTTTACGCCGGGCGACAACGACTGGGTGGACTGTGATCGCAACGCTGCCTACAACTCGCTGGTCCAACTCGACAAGGAGCGCGAGTTGTTCTTCCGGACGCCTTTTTCGCTCGGCCGCCACCCGTTGCGCCAGCAAGTGCAAACCGATCCACTGTGCCTGGGCGCCGAAGGCGCGCTGGTCGCTTGCAGCGAGAACCGCCGCTGGACGGTAGGCCGCGTGACCTACGCAACGTTAAATGTGCAAGGCTCGTGCAACAACTTGTGCGACACCCTGCCGAATGCCGCCGAGTATGCCGCGCGCAATGCCGCCAACATCCAGTGGCTGAAGGAAACCTTTGCACAGGCAACGGCGCGCGGCTCGGTCGCGGTCATGCTGATCGCGCAGGCCAATCCGGGCTGGGATGCCAACGATCCCAATCGCGCACCGCTGCGCGACGCAAAGACTCTGGCCGAAACTGATGGCTTTCCAGACGGTTTCCAGGATTACTTGAAGGCGTTGCGCGACCAGGTCATCGCGTTTCGCAAACCGGTAGCCTACGTGCATGGCGATTCGCACTACTTCCGCATCGACAGGCCGCTGCTTGACGCAGCCGGGCGGCGTCTGGAAAACTTCACGCGGGTCGAGACCTTCGGCGACAACCAAGCCAATGGCACCAACGACACACAGTGGCTGAAGGTGCTGGTCGATCCGTCGAGCCGCGAAGTCTTCGCCTATCAGCCGCAGATAGTTCCCGCCAACCGCGTCGCGGTACCGTCTCCATAGGGTTCGCAGAATCCGCATGGTGCTGCAGGGCAATTGCAAGGGTTCCTGAATTGACTGGCTCAGCAATTCTACCCCGGCAATTTCACGGCCTCACGATCGAAGAATCGAGAGGCCGCGTTCTCTTTGACTACACCAAACCGATGCGCCAACGATTCGGTACCGGCTCAGGACCCGTAGCCAGCACCGCCGTTCCCGAAGTCATCGGGCAAGCAGTGTCGAAATCTGCGGCGGCAGTATCCACGGAAGGCCAACGAAAACCACGACAATCCGGAATTCAATGACGGTGAAAAGGGGGGGCGAGACGTTGAAACCTGCTAAAGCTCTATAATTATCAATGCGATATAGAGTCTTTTGGCGGAGAGGGTGGGATTCGAACCCACGATAGAGTTGCCCCTATTCCGGTTTTCGAGACCGGCCCATTCAACCGCTCTGGCACCTCTCCGGTGAATCCGGGGTGGGAAGACCCCGGCGATTGAGGCGAGAATTATACCGACTTCCCCTTCTCTGGTCAGCACTCATGGTCGCGGCAGCGACTCATCCAGCGCCCTTCGGTGCACCGAGACGGGCAGTGAACTCGTCGTAGGCGCGAATCGCTTCCGCCGCATACATCAGGTTCGGTCCGCCTCCCATGTAAACCGCCACGGCAAGAGTTTCCATGAACTGCTCCCGCGTCACACCGAGGCGGATCAATTCCTTGACGTGGAAGCCGATGCAGGCGTCGCAGCGCGCGGCCACGCCCACCGCCAACGCGATCAGTTCCTTGTGCAGCTTGCTCAGCGCGCCGTCCTTGAGGGCACCGCGCGACATCGCGCCGACCCCCTGCATGGCTTCTGGCGCATCGGCCCGCAGAACGTCCAGCGCCCGCGAGACTTCCTGTGTGATTTCAACGAATGACTTCGACACGACACCTCCAGCAGCATTTCATGAATCGCTAATTTACCGGTGTAGCGGCAAAAGATCAAAGTCTGGATTCGGATGCGGGTGCCAACCGTTCCAAACCGCCCATGTAGGGCCGCAATGCCTGCGGCACGATGACCGACCCATCCGCCTGCTGGTAGTTCTCCAGCACCGCGACCAGTGTCCGGCCGACCGCGAGCCCCGATCCATTCAACGTATGGACAAGCTCCGGTTTGCCCTTGTCGCCGCGGAATCTTGCCTGCATGCGGCGCGCCTGGAAAGCCTCGAAGTTGGAGCACGAGGAAATTTCGCGGTAGGCATTCTGCGCCGGCAGCCAGACTTCGAGGTCGTAGGTCTTGGCCGACGAAAATCCCATGTCGCCGGTGCAAAGCGCCATGCGTCGATAGGGCAAATCAAGAAGTTCGAGAATCGCCTCGGCATGCGCCGTCAATTCCTTGAGTGCAGCCCACGAGTCTTCGGGGCGCTCGATCCGCACCAGTTCCACCTTGTCGAACTGGTGCTGGCGGATCATGCCGCGCGTATCCCGCCCGTAGCTGCCGGCTTCGGAGCGAAAACACGGCGTATGACAAACGAACTTGAGCGGCAACGCTTCGGCTCCCAGAATCTGGTCGCGAACGATGTTTGTGACCGGCACCTCGGCGGTCGGGATCAGGTACAGCTTGTCCGCGCCGTCGCGGAGCACGCCGAACAGGTCTTCCTCGAACTTCGGCAACTGCCCGGTACAGAACATGCTTTTCGCATTGACCAGATACGGCGCGTAGACTTCCGTATAGCCGTGTTCGCCCGTGTGCGTATCCAGCATGAATTGGGCGAGCGCACGGTGCATGCGCGCCACGCCACCCTTCATCACCGAGAACCGCGCGCCACTGATCTTGACCGCAACATCGAGATCCAGCCCGCCGAGTGCGGCGCCGATGTCCACATGGTCTTGCGCCGCGAAGTCGAAAGACCTGGGATTTCCCCACCGCTTGACCTCGACGTTACCGGCGTCGGACGTGCCGATCGGCACGCTCTCGTGCGGCAGATTGGGCACGGTCGCAACGAACGCGTTGATCTCTTCCAGCACCACTGCGAGCCGCTCTTCGGAATGCTTGAGCGCGTCGCCCAACCCGGCGACCTCCTGCATGGCGCCTGTGCTGTCCTCTCCCCTGGCCTTCAGTTGCCCGATCTGCTTCGAGAGGCTGTTGCGCCGCGCCTGCAAGTCCTGCGTTCGCGTCTGCAGATCCTTGCGCTCCGTCTCTAGCGCCAGAAAGCTTGTCGTCTCCAGCGTCGCCCCGCGCGTTTCGAGTCGCGCAACGACCGCAGCGAGGTGATTGCGCAACAGTTGGATATCCAGCATGGTTCAAACCTTCCAGTAAAGATTCCCGATTATCCCGGATTGTGAAACAACAAATCGCGGTGCCGGCTGAAAGCCCAGCGGCGCCTGACCGCAATCCGGCACCCGGATGCCCGCCAAAATTCTTCGAAGTGTGAAATAGTTCTTGTCGCCTATGACTGCAAACTATATACTGCCGCGCTTCTCAAAACGATCTCCGTCCTGCTTGTTCAAAGCCGGAACGGCGACACATTCAACCCAAGGACAAACAAACATGCTGACTTTGAGAGACTTTCTCGACTATTGCGATCTCACCGAAGCCGAGGTCGCAACGATCTCGCGCAGCGAGAGCGTTCCGCCAATCATTGCCGCCCAACTCGCGCACTTGTTGAAGCAGTCATGTTCGAACGACGCGTGCCTGGTAGCGCGCCATAGCGACCAACGCGCCTGACAGGGGACACGATCTTCACCGCCGGCGCGTTTCGGCGATGAACACGCTGACACGTCAGGACTTGCCTGCCTTGCGGTCGAGTTCGCGCAAATGGGCGAGCTTTTCCGCAATCTTCGCCTCCATGCCGCGGCCGCTCGGCGCATACCACGATACCTTTGGCATGGCGTCGGGAAAGTACCTTTCACCGGCGGCGTAGGCTTCGGCCTCGTCGTGCGCATAGCGGTATTGCTTGCCCAGACCCATGTCTTTCATCAGGCGTGTCGGTGCATCGCGCAGGTGGTCCGGCACTGGCCGGGAGCCGTCCTCCGACACAAATTTGCGCGCTGCGTTGAAAGCGACGTAGACGGCGTTCGACTTCGCCGCACAGGCGAGAAAAACCACGGCTTGCGCCAGCGCCAGTTCACCCTCGGGTGAGCCGAGCCGCTCGTAGGTGGCGCAGGCGTTGAGCGCGATTTCGAGAGCGCGCGGATCGGCCAGGCCAATGTCCTCAATGGCCATGCGAACGATGCGTCGGCCCAGATAGAGCGGATCCGCCCCGCCGTCGAGCATGCGCACCAGCCAGTACAAGGACGCGTCGGGATTCGACCCGCGCACGGACTTGTGAAGGGCGCTGATCTGATCGTAGAAGGCATCGCCGCCCTTGTCGAACCGGCGCAGGCTGCGCGACAGCGTGTCGCCGAGGAATTCGGCATCCACAGTGGTGCGGCCAGCCGTATGTGCGGCGGTTCGGATCTGTTCCAGCAGATTGAGCAGGCGCCGCGCGTCGCCGTCGGCGAAACCGATCAGCCGTGCCCGGGCATCGTTGTCGAAGGTCAGGTCCGGCACCGCTATCTTGTGCGCGCGAGCGAAAAGCTCGCCGAGTTCATCTTCGGTAAGACTTTTCAGCACGTAGACAGAAGCGCGCGAAAGCAGAGCCGAATTGACCTCGAACGACGGATTCTCGGTAGTTGCGCCGATGAAGGTCAGCAGCCCCGATTCGACATAGGGCAAAAATGCATCCTGCTGCGCCTTGTTGAAGCGGTGAACCTCATCGACGAACAGGATGGTTCTGCGGCCGCTCTGCGCCAGGGTCAGCTCCGCCCTGCTGATCGCTTCGCGAATGTCCTTGACGCCAGAGAACACCGCCGACAGCGCAATGAACTCGGCATCGAATGCGTCCGACATGATCCGGGCCAGCGTGGTCTTGCCAACGCCGGGCGGCCCCCAGAGGATCATCGAATGCGGCTTGCCCGAATCGAATGCCAGCCGCAGCGGCTTGCCTGGCGCCAGCAGGTGCGCCTGCCCGACGATCTCGTCCGGCGATTTCGGACGCAGCAACTCTGCCAGCGGTGCGTGGCTCCCGGTCGGCGAAAACAGGTCGCTCACGTTGCGCTACTCGCTGACCACGTCGGCACCGGGCGGCGGCGTAAAGCGAAACTGACCGGCATCCAGCGCCGGGTTGGCCTGCAGCGCGCCAAACGCGAGCCGCGTCGTCTGGCCAAAGCTGTCGCGCAGTTCCATGGCCCGCGGCAAATTTTCGTGAAAGCCTATCCGCACCGACTCGAAGCTGCTGTCCGGTTGATTCGGCGTCGCCTCGATCCATTCCAGTCCGTCCGCGCTTTCCGCATTCTTGACGCTGAAGTTCTTCTCGAACGCATTGTCCCCCGCCAGCAGCGCCGCCGGGCTGCTGCCGAGCGCCTTGCCCACGCGCTTGACGGTGACCTGGTTCAGGTCGCGGTCGTGGATCCACAGTTTCTCGCCATCGCTCACCAGCAACTGGTAGTAGGGTCTGTCATAGATCCAGCGGAATTTCCCGGGACGCGAGAAGGCAAAGGTTCCGCTCGATGTCTGCGGCTTGCGACCAGACTTGGCGCTCACCGTCTGGGTAAACTCGGCCTTCGCGCCGCGTGTATTCTCGATGAATATGCGTAGCTGATCGATGCCGGCCGCATGCGCAGTCGATGAAAGCGCAATGGCCAGGGCAAGAAACGCCAGTCCGGCAAGACGGATATTTTTCATGGGCGCTGTGCAATCGATGTCGACAGACGGTCAACGCGCGATGTCACGCCCGGGTTGGCGTGGATCATTCGACCTTGGCCGGCACCAGCACCTCGCGATTGCCGTTGCTGCCCATCGGCGAGACGAGGCCGGCCCGCTCCATCTGCTCGATGAGTCGGGCCGAGCGGTTGTAGCCGATGCGCAGATGGCGCTGCACCAGCGAAATCGACGGACGGCGCGTTTTGATCACGATTTCGACCGCCTGGTCGTACAGCGGATCGGCCTCGCCATCGCCATTGCCCGCGCCGCCGGGCGCATCGCCGGTCTCGCCATCACCGTCGATCGCCGCCTCGAGAATTCCCTCGACATAGTCCGGCTCGCCGAGGCTCTTCAGGTAGTTGACCACCTTGTGAACTTCGTCGTCGGCGACGAAGGCGCCGTGAACGCGCACCGGCAGTCCGGTACCCGGCGCCAGATAGAGCATGTCGCCCTGGCCAAGCAGGGCTTCGGCGCCCATCTGGTCGAGGATGGTGCGCGAATCGATCTTGGACGAAACCTGGAATGCAACCCGCGTCGGGATATTCGCCTTGATCAGCCCGGTGATCACGTCGACGCTGGGGCGCTGCGTGGCGAGCAGCAGGTGGATGCCGGCCGCGCGCGCTTTCTGCGCCAGCCGCGCGATCAGTTCCTCCACCTTCTTGCCCACCACCATCATCAGGTCGGCCAGTTCGTCGATCACCACCACGATGAACGGCATGTGCTGCAAGGGCTCGGGTGATTCGGGCGTGATCGAGAACGGGTTGGTCAGCGGCGCCCCGGCCTTCTGCGCATCGGCGACCTGCTTGTTGTAGCCGGACAGATTGCGCACGCCAAGCGTGGCCATCAGCTTGTAGCGTCGCTCCATCTCGCCGACGCACCAGTTGAGCGCGTTGGCGGCGTATTTCATGTCGGTGACCACCGGCGCCAGCAGATGCGGAATGCCCTCGTACACCGACAACTCGAGCATCTTCGGATCGACCAGTATCAACCGCACATTGGCGGGCTCGCTCTTGTAAAGCAACGAGAGAATCATCGCATTGATGGCGACCGACTTGCCGGACCCGGTGGTGCCGGCGACCAGCAGATGCGGCATCTTCGCCAGGTCGGCCACCTTGGGCTGGCCGCCGATGTCCTTGCCCAGCACCAGCGTCAGCGGCGAGTGCATGTCGTGGTATTGCGCCGAGCCGAGAATCTCGGACAGCCTCACCATCTGGCGTTTGGCGTTCGGGATCTCCAGCCCCATGCACGACTTGCCAGGGATCGTCTCGACCACGCGGATGCTGATCACCGACAGGGCGCGCGCGAGATCCTTGACCAGATTGACGATCTGGCTGCCTTTGACGCCGACCGCCGGCTCGATCTCGTAGCGCGTGATCACCGGCCCCGGATACGCGGCCAGCACCCTGACTTCGACACCGAAATCGCCGAGCTTGCGCTCGATCAGCCGCGAAGTGAATTCCAGGGTGTCGGGCGATGGCGGCTCGGCGTCGGGCGCCGGATCGTCCAGCAGATCGAGCGGCGGCAGCGCCCCGCCGGGTAACTCGCGAAACAGCGGTTGCTGGCGCTCCTTGTCGCGGCGGCCGGATTTCGCCACCTCGACCACCGCCGGTTCGATGCGCAGCGGCGCAGCGTCTTCGACATACCGCTTGCGCCCGACCTCGACTTCCTTCTCCCGTTTTTCCGCCAGCTCGCGCCCTGCCCGCCGGTCCTGCCAGTTCTGCCATTGCCCGACGCTCATCGCCCAGGCATGTTCGATAAGGATGCCGAAACGCTCGACAATGGTGAGCCACGACACCCCGAAAAACACGCTGATGCTGGCCGCAAACATCGCCAGAAGCAGCAGGGTACCGCCAGTGAAACCGAATGCGCGTCCGACCAGCCGGGCCACTTCCTGCCCGATCATGCCGCCTGCGCCGAACGGCAAAGGCCGCGTCATGCTGTGGAAGCGCAGCGCCTCGGTCCCGCTGCTGGCCACGATCAGCAGGACAAAGCCGGTCAAGGCAATCCAGAACGGCCGCCGATCGGCGACGAAAAAACGATTGACGCGGCGATACCCCCAAAGGACGGAAATCACCAGATAGGCGACGCACCACCAGCCCGACAAACCGAACAGCGCGAGCAGCAGGTCGGCCGCCCAGGCACCGAAACGACCCCCCGGATTGGCGATATGCTCGACAACCGACGCATGAGACCAGCCGGGATCGCCCTTGTCATAGCCGGCGAGAATCAGCGCGACATACAGCGCGAGGACACCGAGCAAAAGCCAGCGCGCTTCCTGCAACAGCGAAGCGATCTTTTCCGGCAATGGCTGGGTAGCGTTACGGTCGGTAGTGCGGGAAAGCATCAAGGTCGGGATTCGGGCGTCGCGGCGGCGGTCGCGCAACCGTTCGGCCATCGGGCAATGACCGTTCTGCCCGGATTATACAGACGGGCCGCGAGCATCGCCGCGCGCGGTCGCCTCGCAAATCAGATCGAGTTGATCCGCTCGCGCAGGATGACCTTACCATCGGTCTCCTCGATCAGCCCCTGCACCTGCAGATCCTTCATCACCCGGCTCACCATCTCGCGCGAGGCGCCGATCATCTTGGCAATATCCTGCTTGGAGATTTTCTTGGTCACCACCTGCTGGCCGCCAACGTTCTCCGCCATATCCAGCAACAGGCGCGCCACCCGGCCATAGACGTCCATCAACGCGAGGCTCTCGATCTTGCGGTCGGCCACCCGCAGACGCTGGATCAGGTTCTTCATGAACTGCACCGAGACTTCGAAGTTTTCCTGCAGCACGCGCTTGAAGTCGCCCTTGGACATCACCACCAGGTTGGCCGACGACACCGCCAGTACCGTCGCCGAACGCGGATTCTCGTCAAGCACGCCCATTTCGCCGAACACCTCGCCCGGGCCGAGCATGGTCAGAATCACCTCGCGGCCTTCCTCGTCGCTCACCAGAACCTTGAGGTTGCCCGAAAGAACGAAGTACACGAAATCCGTGCGATCGCCCGCATGAACCACCGTGGCGCCACGCGCGACATTTCGCAGCATCGCGCATCGGGCAACCGACTCAAGCCGATCGTCCGGCAAATTCTGGAACATCTGGAAGGATCTCAGCGCGGCCAGCGATACCGGATGATTCGACATCTGCAACTCCTGATTTGTACTTGTATCCTAACGGGCCAATCTGCCACTTGGGTGACGTGCCCACTGAAACCGCGGCATGCCGCAATGCGGCAATGCGGATTTCACTCTCTGCCAGACACGGATTATTGTGTCATCAAGCAATTAGCGCAATACCCGTGACAAATCAAATCAACTTCCACACGAAATCCGGGCCTTGAATGGCCACGGGGAAGCCCAAGATATAATTGATCGCGATAGCAGAGCCGTTCACCCGATGCTTCCGGCGAGCATCCAAACCCCGGATCGGACACCACCATGGCAACCAGCAACCGACACGAACGCCTCATCATTCTCGGCTCCGGCCCGGCAGGCTACTCTGCCGCGGTCTATGCGGCGCGCGCAAACCTGGCGCCAGTGCTGATCACGGGCCTCGCCCAGGGCGGCCAGTTGATGACCACCACCGACGTCGACAACTGGCCGGCCGACGCCCAGGGCGTCCAGGGGCCGGACCTGATGGCCCGCTTCGAGGCCCACGCCAGGCGCTTCAATACCGAACTGGTTTTCGACCACATCCACACGGTCCGGCTCAAGGAACGACCGTTCGCCCTGGTCGGCGATGCCGGCACCTACACCTGCGATGCGCTGATCGTCGCCACCGGCGCCACCGCGAAGTACCTCGGCCTGCCCTCGGAGCAGGCATTCGCCGGGCGCGGCGTTTCGGCCTGCGCCACCTGCGACGGATTCTTCTATCGCAACCAGAACGTGGCCGTGATCGGCGGCGGTAACACTGCAGTCGAAGAGGCGCTCTATCTGGCCAATATCGCATCGCATGTCACCGTGGTGCACCGCCGCGACAAACTGCGGGGAGAGAAGATCCTGCAGGACAAGCTGTTCGAGAAGGCGCGCGCCGGCAAGGTCACGATCAAGTGGGACCACACGCTCGACGAGATTCTCGGCGACAGCAGCGGCGTGACCGGCATGCGCATCCGCAGTGTCAAGTCCGGGACGACGGAAGACATTGCGCTGCAGGGCGTGTTCATCGCCATCGGCCACCAGCCCAACACCGAAATCTTCGCCGGCCAGCTCGATATGGAGAATGGCTACATCGTCACCAAGGGCGGGCGCGAGGGGCGATGCCACAGCGACCAGCATTCCCGGCGTGTTCGCTGCCGGCGATGTGCAGGACCACATTTACCGGCAGGCCGTCACCAGTGCCGGCACCGGCTGCATGGCCGCGCTCGATGCCGAGCGCTACCTCGACGGGCAGAACGCCTGATCGCCGCCGCCTGCCTCGCGAGGCCACCGGCCGTCCGAAGCGAAGTGAATGCCGAAAAAACCTGGGCCATTGCCGAGCGAGGAAGACCTTGCGGTATTTCGCCAGGCGGTTGCCGACGCCATACCGATCGCCAGCGACCGCTACGCCCATACCCCGCCGGCGCCGCAGCCGATCCCGCGCCAGCGCAGCGCCGATGAGCGTGCCGCGCTGCAGGAATCGCTGGCCGCATTGCATCCGCTGGATCTCGCGCTGGAAGGCGGCGACGAACCGAGTTTCCTCGCGACGGGATGTCGCGCAGCGTGCTGCGCGACTTGCGCCGCGGGCGCTGGGTGGTACAGGACCAGATTGATCTGCATGGTGCGACGCGCGAGGTTGCGCGCGAACTGCTGCTCGGCTTCATCAACGAGGCGATTCGCGCCGAGTTGCGCTGCCTGCGGGTTATCCACGGCAAAGGGCTCGGTTCGCCTGGCCGCGAGCCGGTATTGAAGGGGCTGGTGCGCGGCTGGCTCGCCGCGCGGCAGGAGGTGCTGGCGTTCTGTCAGGCACGCAGCCACGACGGCGGCGCCGGCGCGCTGATCGTGCTGCTGCGCGGCGCCAAAAAGCAGAACGGCGCCGCCTGAGCAGCGCCGTCCTGTTGTCGAAGCAGATTCAGATCGCCGCTTCGTCGGTCTCGCCGGTGCGGATACGCACGATCCCTTCGACCGAGCTGACGAAAATCTTCCCGTCACCGATCTTGCCGGTACGCGCCGACTTGACGATCGCCTCGATCGCCTGCTCGACAGTCGACTCGGCGACAATCACTTCGATTTTCACCTTGGGCAGGAAATCGACGACGTACTCGGCGCCGCGATACAACTCGGTGTGACCTTTCTGCCTGCCGAACCCCTTGACCTCGGTCACGGTAAGTCCGGTCACGCCCACTTCCGACAGCGCTTCGCGCACCTCGTCGAGCTTGAACGGTTTAATGATGGCTTCGATCTTCTTCATGCGCTACGCTCCATGCTGTTTCCGATGATCCGCTGGCCGTGCGAGACGCATACCCGGGCGCCTCACCACTCGTCGACATAGCGCGATGTTATCGGATAACGCCAATCCTTGCCGAAGCCGCGCCGCGTCACGCGTATGCCAACCGGCGACTGGCGGCGTTTGTATTCGCTGCGCCTGAGCATTTGCACGATGCGGCGCACATCGGTTTCGCCGAACCCCTTGGCCAGCATTTCGCGCGGGCTCTCGTCGTGCTCCATGTAGCACTGGATGATCGCATCGAGCGTCTCGTAAGGCGGCAAGGTGTCCTGGTCGGTCTGGCCGGGCTTGAGTTCGGCCGACGGCGCGCGTGTCAGGATGTTCTGCGGAATCACCGGCGCCACGCCGTTGCGCCAGGCGCACAGGCGATAGACGAAGGTCTTGTAGATGTCCTTGATCACCGCGAAGCCGCCGGCCATGTCGCCGTAGAGGGTCGCATACCCCACCGCCATTTCGCTCTTGTTGCCGGTGGTCAGCACGATCGCGCCGAACTTGTTCGACAATGCCATGAGGATCATGCCGCGGATGCGTGCCTGCAGGTTCTCTTCGGTGGCGTCGGCGGCGCGCCCGGCGAACTCCTTCGCCAGCATCGCCTCGAAGGTCTTCATCGCCGGTTCGATCGGGATTTCGTCGTAGCGGATGCCGAGGTTGGCCACCAGTTCGCGCGAATCGTCGAGGCTCATCTGCGCGGTGTAGGGCGATGGCATCATCACCGCGCGCACCTTGTCCGGGCCCAGCGCATCGACCGCGATAGTCAGCGTGAGCGCGGAATCGACCCCGCCCGACAGGCCGATGATCGCGCCGGGAAAGCCGTTCTTGCCGATGTAGTCGCGCACCCCGAGGCGCAGCGCACCATAGACGTCGGCTTCCAGCGGCTGGGCGGCGGCGACCCGGCCGCGCTGCAGGTCGCCATCGACGAATTCGACGATGTCGAGCGATTCCTCGAACGACGGCGCCTGATACACCAGGTCGCCGCGCGCATCGAGCGCGAACGACGCCCCGTCGAACACCAGTTCGTCCTGCCCGCCGACCAGGTTGGCGTAGATCACCGGCATGGCGGTGTCGGCGATCCGGTTGCGCAGCACCTCGTAACGGCTCGACTGCTTGTTCATGTGATACGGCGAGGCGTTGAGCGCCAGCAGCAACTGGGCGCCGGCAGCGTAGGCGGCGTCCGCCGCGCCGGCCTCCCAGACGTCGGCACAGATGTTGATGCCGCAACCGATACCCTTGACCGCGATCACGCACGGCCGGGTGCCATGGTCGAAATAGCGCTCCTCGTCGAACACTTCGTAGTTGGGCAGGCGATGCTTGCGATAGACGGCAATCACGCGCCCTTCCTGGATCACCGCGGCCGCGTTGAAGCGGCGCTCGCCGTCGGCCTCGGGAAAACCGACCACCAGGGTCACGCCGCGGATGCGCGCCGCCAGGGCCACCAGCTCGCGCGCGCAGGCGCGGTAGAAATCCGGCCGCAGCAGCAGGTCTTCGGGCGGATAGCCGCACAGCGCGAGTTCCGGCGTGACGACGATGTCGGCGCCGGCATCGCGCGCCTGCAGCGACATCTCGGCGATGCGCCGCGCGTTGCCGGCGATATCGCCGAGCACGCAGTTGAGTTGCGCAATCGCGATGCGCAGAGTCGGTAACGTAGTCATGCGGCAACTATAACGCGACCCGCCCGGCTTGTGCGCCGCCGGCTGTGCGGAGCGGATGCCGTACCATTGTCCCGGTCCGGCGCTGGTTCGCGCCGGTTCGATTTCGCCCCACCCTGCCAACCGCCCGTTCGCGCCCGATCCCTATCGCGCATGCCTCTGCGAGACCGCTCTTGAACAAGCCAGCCACCGCCACCGTGCGGATTCTCGATTCGATCGATGACGTAGCCGGCCCCGACTGGGATGCCCTGGCGGGCGGACAGCCGTTCGTCCGGCACGCCTTCTTGCGCGCGCTCGAGAGCAGCGGATGCGCCAGCGCACGCACCGGCTGGCGGCCGCGCCACCTGACGCTGTGGCAGGACGATCGGCTGATCGGCGCGCTGCCGCTGTATGAGAAATCGCATTCGCGCGGCGAATTCGTGTTCGACTGGGCCTGGGCCGAAGCCTACGCGCGCCATGGCCAGCGCTACTACCCGAAGCTTGTCTGCAGCGTGCCGTTCTCGCCGATACCGGGCGCGCGTCTGCTGGCGCCCGACCCGCCGGCCCGCCGTACACTGGTCGGCGCGCTGACCGGCTTCGCCCGGCACGCCGACGTGTCGTCGCTGCACATCCTGTTCGCCGACGCCAATGACACCGCGCTGCTCGAAGCCGCGGGCCTGCAGATTCGCCACGCGGTGCAGTTTCACTGGCACAACGCCGGCTGGCCGGATTTCGACGGTTTTCTCGATTCGCTGGCGCGCGACAAGCGCAAGAAGATCCGCCAGGAGCGCCGCCGCGTGCGCGACGCCGGCGTCACCTTCCGCCATTTGCGCGGCCCGCAGATCGGCGAGGCCGACTGGCATTGCTTCCTGCGCTGCTACCGCAACACCTATCACCAGCGCGGCCAGCAGCCATACCTGAACCTGGCGTTCTTCCTCGAACTCGCGCGCAGCATGCCCGAGAACCTGCTGCTGTTCGTCGCCGAGCGCGCCGGACGGCCGATTGCCGCCGCGCTCGACATCTGCGACGCGCAGGCGCTCTACGGCCGCTACTGGGGCGAACTGGAACACGTGCCGCTGCTGCACTTCGAGGCCTGCTATTACCAGGGCATCGAATGGTGCATCGACCACGGCATCGGCCGCTTCGAAGGCGGTGCCCAGGGAGAGCACAAGCTGGCCCGCGGGCTGCTGCCGGTGCGCACCGCCTCGGCGCACTGGATTCGCGACCCGCGCTTTGCCGATGCGATCGAACGCCACCTCGACCACGAATCGCTCGCCATCGCCGACTATGTGAGCGAACTGGAAGCGCACGCGCCGTTTCGCCCGCGCGCTTGATCCATGCCGGAAAGCCGCACCACACGGCCGTTCCAGGCCATGCCAGGCTGGAAGCCGCATGCGGCAAGGCCCGCAGCCTTGCCATGCCGGAGAGCGCCATTCCATGCGGCTCCCAGGGCATGCCTATTCAAAGGCATGCGGCCGCCGCGGCGATTGCCCGGCGCGGCGGGTTCGTCCTGCTAGCGCTTGCGCGGCGGATCGGCGGGCGGCGCCTCGGGGTTCGGGCCTTCGACAATCTCGTCGACGGCCGCACTCTTACGCAGCGCGGCGGCCGCGGCGGCAGGCGTGCCCTCGGCGACCCGCAAAGCATAAAACCCGCCCTGCCCCGGGCCATCCACGATGCGCGCACCGGCGCTCGCCAGGGCGGCGGCGATCTCGCGCGCGGTTGCGTCGAGCCGGAAGCGCACGCGCAGCGAGGCCGTCGACGCATTCTCGATCGAACGCACCCGGGCGGTCGGCGTGCCGGCGTCGTCCGGCCCGGCCGCCGGCATGTCGCGCAACATGGCGGCGATGAAACCGGCCTGTACCACCACCAGCAGCAACGCTGCGGCATAGCGCAGGGGTGAATAGAGCGGGCGCATCGCGCCCTCGATCCATGCGGCAAGGCCGGCCTTGCGCGACTGCCGCAAACCCCGCAATTGGCGTGAAAACGCGTCCAGTCCGGCCTCCGGCGCGCGCTGCTGCCTGCGCACTTCGAGTTCGCCGCGAAGCTGCCGCCAGTCGGCCAGTTCGGCGGCAAGCTTCGGCTCGGCGTCGAGCGTCGCTTCAAAGCGCGCGCGTTCGTCAGCCGGCAATTCGCCATTCAGATACGCGAACATCATGGCAGTCCGTGCGCCGTTCGCTTCGGTCGTCGGTTCGCTCATGTCAGGCACTCCAGGCTTCGAGCCGCCCGAGGCAGTTCTTCATCTTCTGCCGCGCGTGGAAGAGCCGCGTCTTCACCGTGTTTTCCGGGCATGCCTGGACCTGCGACACTTCCGCCAGCGACAGCCCGTCGAGCAACACCAGGTGCAGGCACTCGCGCTGTTCGTCGGGCAGCTTGTCCATGCACTCGGCGAGCATGCGCTGCCGATCGGCCGCTTCGACCACCTGGTCGGGGCGCAATGCCGGGTCGGCGATCAGATCGAGATGCTCGTCTGCCGGCACATGATCGTTGCGACGCGAACGCAGGCGATCGATCGCCTTGTGATGCGCGATGCCGAGCAGCCACGTGCTGAAGCGCGATTCGCCACGGAATCGTTGCGGGTGCTTCCACACTTCGAGCAGCGTATCGATGGTCACTTCTTCGGCCTCCGCATGGTCGTTCAGACGGTTCATCGCGAACGCGAACACGCGCCGGTTGAACGAGCGGTACAAATCCTGCATGGCTGCCTCGTCGCCGCGTTCAACAGCGTCGAGCAGGGTCCGTATGCGAGGGTCTTCCGGCTCGGCGTTTCGTGACGTCATTGTTGAGTCGCAGCAAGGCGCGCGCAGGTTCAAATTGTGTTTGTCGCCATCGGCAGAAGCGGTACGGATTATTGCATGGGCGCTTGGGCGCAGCG
Source organism: Candidatus Methylophosphatis haderslevensis (assembly GCA_016711925.1). Classification (GTDB taxonomy): domain Bacteria; phylum Pseudomonadota; class Gammaproteobacteria; order Burkholderiales; family Rhodocyclaceae; genus Methylophosphatis; species Methylophosphatis haderslevensis. Next base: position 34,179 of record JADJSA010000007.1, on the reverse strand, counting down.
GACCGGCCGCGCTGCAAGCCCCGTGCGAGACGATCGGCTACGCACTCCCTGTCGCCACGCGGCGACAGCATTTGATCTGGACGATGCCAATGGAGTCGGATACCATCGTCTGCGTGGCGGATCGGCGTGGAGCGCTCCCGGTCCCGACCCGCAGGCTGGTCCCGATCCGGCGGCTGGCGTGCCGCAAGACGGATTTCAGCATCATGCCGGCCGGCGTTTGCCGGCGCGCCCGACCGGCTCGATGGCACTTTGGACGCTGGACGCAGCCCGATTGTTCGCCCGCCCGCCTTAAATTTCTTGAACCCCGCGGGCGCCGGTTTCGACTTAGCCGTGAGCAACCCCAAACCAACCGCCCGATAATTCGTCAATGCAGCCCAACTTGAGTGATCGACGCCGTAACCGCGTCTGCCTGATTGCCCGGCGGCCGCTCGCCGTTCTCATCCTTTGCGCAACCTCTGTGCCGGTCGCAATCGGCGCCGGCGACATCGATTCCGGCGGCCAGGTCGAACGGCAATTCCGCAAGCCGCCGCAATCGCGCAGTGGCGCGAGACCGCGCCCGCCGGCCCTGCCCCAACGCGCAACCCGTCCGCCCCCGCTGGGCGAAGGCGTCGACGTATCGGGTTTCCAACTCGAAGGCAGCACCGTGTATCGTCAGGACGATCTGCAACCGGTGTTCGCGCCCTACCTCGGCCGCAAGGTGACGCAGGCCGAGTTGATGGCGCTGGCCGAGACGCTCACTCAGCGCTATCGACGCGACGGCTACCTGTTGTCGGAAGTCGCGGTGCCCGAGCAAAGCGTGACCAACGGCGTGGTGCGTCTTGCCGCCAGCGAGGGTTACGTGGCCGAGGTGCGGATTCAAGGCGGCGGCGACATCCCGCTCGCGGCCTTCGAGCCGTTCGTCCAGCCGATTCGCCAGGAGCGCCCGGCAACGGCAAACGTGCTCGAGCGCAATCTGTTCCTGATGAACGATCTCGGCGGCCTCGGCGTTTCTTCCGCGTTGGAACCGATCTCCGGGCAACCCGGCGCGCATGCGCTGGTCATCGAGGTCGCGCGCAACCGCTTCGGCGGCGCGGTCGCTGCGGACAACCGGGGCAGTCGATCCGCCGGTGCCTGGCGCGGCTATTTCGACGTGTTCGCAACCGGGCTTACCGGGAACTTCGACGAGACTGCGTTTCGTGCCGTGACCACCGGCAACCGCGAACTTAACTACCTCGTCCTTTCCCATGACGAACCGATCGGATCGAGCGGCGCGCGGGTGGGCCTTTCGGTCAATGGCAGCGATTCACGCGCCAGCGATCCCGGCTTCAACAGCAACCTCGAAACGCAGTCGCGCGGCATGGCAATTTCGGCGAGCTACCCGCTCTACCGCACGCAGGACGCCAACGTTTATCTGCGCGGCGCCTACACCGCGCACAACGGCAAGACCGACGTGCCCGGTTCGCCGGTTACCCGCGACCGAATTCGCGCGCTGCGGCTGGCAATGACGCTCGACTCGGTGGATACCCTAGGCGGCGTGAATCTGCTCGAGGTCGAATTGTCCAAGGGTCTGCGCGGCCTGGGCGCATCGTCGAACGACGATCCGGACCGTTCGCGCGAGAACGGCCGCAACGACTTTTTCAAGACCACGATTTATGCCGCTCGGCTGCAATCGATCGCCGAGCGCTGGTCGCTGCTGGCGGCAATCAATGGCCAGATCGCCGCCAACAGCCTGCTGGTGCCGGAGCAGTTCGCGTTCGGCGGCGAACAGTTCGGGCGGGGCTACAATGCGGCCGAACTGGTGGGCGATTCCGGCCTGGCGCTCAAGCTCGAGCTGCGCCTGAGCGGCGGCAAACCCGAAGCGCTGCCCGGCCCGTACACGGTTTACGGTTTCTACGACATCGGCAAGGCCTGGATTCGCTCGCCGCGGCAAGATCTCGGTGAAGTTTCTTCACACTCCGCGTCCTCCGCGGGCCTGGGAGTGCGCATGAATTTGGGCAGCAGCGCCGGCGCGTTTGTGGAAGTCGCGCAGCCGCTGACGCGCGATGTGTCCGAGCCTGGCAACCGCCGTCCGCGGCTGTTCGCTGGACTCAGCTACCGCTTCTGAGACCGCGCAGGCGGTCGATAGGGGAGAACACGATGACACGAATCTCGACTGCAGCGCGGCACAATTCCCGCCGGACGTGCACCGGGCCAACGCGGCGCATCTCTGCCCTGTGTCTGGGCATCGTTTTCTCTGTCCTGGCATCCGGCAAGGCCGATGCGAGATTCTCGAGCGGAGGCATCATTCCGCCGAACACCAGCCAAAGCGCATCCAGGCAGTCGACCACGTCCGCCGCCGCCAAGCCCGTCAAAGCCCCGCCCCCGCTGGTCCCGGCTGTTGCAAAGGGCGCGGCGTCCGCGGCGGCGGCCGTTGCCGCAAAGGTCGCCCCTGCCGCAAAGACCGCAGCGGCGCAGCCGGCGCCGGTCTCCGGTGCCAAATCCATGCTCGGCGGCGGCGGCCTGAACGGGCAGATTCCCCGTACCCCGTCCGTCGCCATCACCAAGGCACCCGATCAGCCTGCCAAACCGGTAGAAGCGGTTTCGTCGGCACCTCGCGCGGCGGCTGCGCCGCCACCACCGGCGCCAGCCTCCGCCACGGGGCAAGGCGGCGCGGATCGCCCCGCGGCCACCGCGGCTGCGGCAGCGGCGCAAACCGCCGCCGGCGCATCCAGGACCAGCACGGGTGGCGGGCTCGGCAACCCGGTCAAGACCGAGTACGTCAAGGGATCGGACGGCCACGAGATCACCATCAACTACTACCGCAACCCGGACGGAACGCTGCTCAAGACCGCAGTGTCGCCGGCAGCGTTCCCGCCGCCCAATGCCAGCGCAACGCAGGCCGCACCGACCAGCGCGCCCCAGCCGGCACCGTCGCGCCCGCAACAGGCCGAGCGCTCGGGCAGAGCCGCACCGGGCAGCGCTGCCAGCAATTCCGCTCCCGCTCCGGCTGCATGGGAAAGCGCCGGTTCAGGCAGCGTACGCAACACGGCCGCGAGCGAACCGGTCAAACTCGCCTATGCGCCGAGTGCCAGTGCGATCGATCCATCAACCGGCAAGGCCGTCGGAGGGAGAGAAACGCCGCGCGGCCAGGTTCCCCACGGCCCGACGTCGCAGCAGGGCGACCCGGTGGCCGGAAGCGTGCCGCAAAGCCCCGCGTCGCAACAGCGTAACCCGGACCCCGGCAGCATCACCGTCATGTTGCCCGATTCGAGCGCCGATCCGAGCCGTGCCGGTGCGCCTGCGGCGCAGTCGCTGCGCCAGGGCATGGATATCGTCGATCGCAGCATCGGCGAGTTCGACGCCACGCGGCCCACGGCCGCCACCGCGCCGAAAGACACCGCCGCCGACTTCCCTGCCCGGCGCGCCTCCGGCCAAACCCAGGCCGCCAAAGCCGCCGCCTCGCGAGCGGTCGCGCAAGCCGGCGACGACGAGTACGCCGCCAACCCGCCGCGCAACCGCCGTCCGCGTCAGGCGCGCGCTGCCACAACCCGCACCTTGGCGGCAGCCCCGGGCAATCCGGTCCAACCGCTGATCTTCGGCCGCGTCACCCGCGCGTCGTTTGCGCTCGCGCGGCTGCAGGGCGACACGGTAACCCGCGGCCTGCGAGTCGCCGAGAACCCGGTGCAGGCCAGTGCGCCGCACCGGCCGGGCGAACTCAGCGGTCGCGGCATCGCGCAGACGGCCGATCTGGGTCGCAGTTCCCCAGCCTATGGCGCCGCCCCAGATGTGTTCGCCCGCGCGAGCAACGCGGCAACGACGCCGCCGGTGGCGTGCAAAGCGCGCGCGCCGGCGCGGCATGTGGCAGTGCGCCGCGCAGAGCAGTCTCGCGCCACGGCCTGCTCCTGACCAGGCTGCGGGGCCGGCCACGTGGGTAGTCGGCGCTGGCTCGCGGCGCTGCTGGCCGCCACCAGCCTCGCTTGTCCCCTGCCGGGGGTCGCGCGCATCGACGGGCCGCCGGCAGCGCCGATTCTTCTGATCGAACCCGGCTCCCACGTCGGCGCCGTGCACAAGATCGTGGCCGACGCCACGCGTTCCCAGATCATTTCGGTCGGTCACGACAAAACCATACGCATCTGGGGCCTGCCCGACTTGCAGTTGCGGGCGACCTTGCGCGTGCCGATCGCCGACGGAAACGAAGGCCAGTTGTACGCCGCCGCCCTCTCGCCCGACGGCGCCACCCTGGCTGTGGCCGGGTGGACCGGTTGGGACTGGGACGGCAAGGCCAGCGTCTATCTGTTCGACATGAACGGCGGGCGCCTGGTGCGCCGGATCGGCGGCTTTCCCGAAGGGGTCGGCGCGCTCGGCTATTCGCCGGACGGAAAGCACCTGGCGGTCGGCCTGCTTGGCAATTCGGGGCTCTACGTTCTGGACAGCAGCGACTACCGGATTGCCGGGCGCGACGCGCAGTATGCCGACAAAATAATCGAGATGGACTACGACGCGGCCGGGCGCCTCGCGGTCAGTTCGCTCGACGGCATGGTCCGGCTCTATGACGAGCAGGCCAGGCTGCGCCTGCGCAAGCGCATGCTCGCCGGGAACAAACCGGCGTCGATCCGCTATTCACCGGACGGCGAGCGGATAGCCGTAGGCTTTTACGACACGCCGCGCATCGCCGTCCTCTCGGCCCGGGACTTGACGCCAATCTGGGCCTCGGCCCGCGACGCGGCGGCCAATCTGGTCAACCTCTATTCGCTGAGTTGGGCGGCGCGCGGCAAAAAACTCTGCGCCGCGGGCGAGGCTCGCGCCGCGGGTACCAACCACATCCGCTGTTGGCCCGCAGACGGGCGCGGCAAGCCGGTCGCCACGCCGGTTGCCCGCACCCGCCTCGGGGACATCGCCGCCACGGCGTCGGGCGAGATCGCGTTCACCACCGACGATCCGAGCATCGGCCTGATCGACAGCGAGGGCAAGGTGTTGGCGGTGCATGAGTCGGAGTTGCCGGTGTACATCAACGCCACGCTCAAACTCGCTCCCGATGCGTCGCTGGTGTCGTTTCCGGCGCCACGTGGCCCGGCGTATTTCTCGCTCGCCGAAGCCGACGGCGAACCATCGGCCGAACAGCGTCGCGGCCTGCAAGGGCCGATCCGTTCGGCCGCAGGCTGGAGAATCGAACACGCCCGCGACGGTTATCGCCCGATGCTCAACGGCAAGGCCATCGCGCTCGAACCCTACGAGCGGTCGCGCTGCCATGCGATCGCGCCGAACCTGCGCAGCGCCGTGCTCGGCACCGAATGGAACCTGCACCGCGTCGATTCCGCCGGCGCCATCGCGTGGAGCAAGGCGCTTCCGTCGGTGGCGCTGGCGGCGACGATCAGCGGCAATGGCGAATGGGTGGTCGCCGGTCTGGGCGACGGCACCCTGCGCTGGTACCGGATGGACGACGGCGCCGAAGTGCTGGCGCTGTTCGTGCACGCGCACAGCCGCGAATGGATCGCCTGGATTCCGGCTGGCTACTACACATCATCGCCGCAGGGCGACAACTACATCGGCTGGCTTATCAACCAGGGCAAGGAGAGCGCGCCCGACTTCGTGCTGGCCTCGCAGTTCGACCGGCTGCTCTACCGGCCGGATATGGTCCAGGCATTTTTCACCAGCAAGGGTCGCGCGTTGCCGGAGATCGACGGGAAGAAGGGATTCGATGTCACGCGGCTGGCGGAAGTGGCCCCGCCCCGGCTGCAACTCGAACGGCTGCGGCGCAGCGAGAAGAGTGCATCCCGTTCCCGTTTTCGGCTGAGCGCGCAGCGCACGCGCCTGCCGATGCGCGATGTCGCGGTGTTCGTCAACAACGTCCCGGTGATCGCCGCCAGCGAGCGCGAACTCTCCGGCGGCGCAAGCGAGCAGTTTTCGCGCGAGCTCGACCTTGAACTCGCGCGCGGCATCAATCGGGTGCGGGTCGAGGTGTTCAACGGCGTCTCGATCGGCGTTGCCGAACAGGTCGTATTCTCCGACGCCGCCGAACCCGCCGCGGGCCGTGGCGATCTCTACCTGCTCGCGATCGGTGCGGGCAGCTTTCCGCGGCTGGCCGACAAGTTCAGGCTGAACTTCTCCGCACAGGACGCCGAGGAGATGGCCGCCGCACTCGAACGCACGGGCAAGGGCCTCTTCGCCAACGTACGCGTCAAACTGCTCAGCGATGCCAGCGCCGGCAAGCCCGACAAGGCCAGCATCCTCGCCGCGCTCAAGTTCGCGCGCTCAGCGCGCGCACGCGACACGGTGGTGATCTTCCTCGCCTCGCACGGCATCAGCGACGCTGCCGGCAACTACTACTTCGTGCCGCGCGATGCCGATCCGAAAGACGTCGAACAATTGGTCAGGGGCCGTCCGCCGGGCGGCGATTCGCTGCTCTCATGGACGCATTTCTTCGACGCGTTGCGCGCCGTCGCCGGACGCCGCATATTGATCGTCGACACCTGCCAGGCAAAGAACATCGCCGGCACCTTCGATTCTCACAATCTCGCCAAACGCTCGGCCAGTTCGCGCTTCGCCCTGGTGGTGGCGGCGCGCGGCGGCGAGGATTCGCAAGAATATGCGCCGGGCCGGCACGGCCTGTTCACCTATGCGCTGCTCGAGGGTCTGAGCGGTGCAGCCGACGCCGATCGCGACCGCAAGCTCACTCTGCGCGAACTGTTCGACCATGCCGTGCCGATGGTCGATCGCCTGCGCGACCGGCGGCTCGGCCCGCAGACCCCGCAGATGATTTCGCCCGTCGCACTGCGCGACAGCGTGATCGGGCAAATCGCGAGCCCGATTCGCTGATTCACTGCGCGCACCGCCCAGGTGGCGTGCGCGCCGCGACCGCCGTCGCCAAATTGCCGTGAAGAATTATTGAACCGGTGCGATCGCTCCTTCGACACAGGGACATCAGCGACACACGTTGCCGACCCTCGGGAAGAAGAAGGAGCCATCATGAACGCACGAATCATCCGCTCGACCCTCTCCCTGCTCGATCGCCCTTGTCGTGAGCGCTGCAGCCTGTGCGGAAAGCATCCGGGTGTACCAGGCCGGGGACGTGCCCGACCCGCGCGTGGTGGCGCGGATACTGGGCGCCACGCCGGCACGCTTCGCCAGCCTGCCCAAGACGCGCGGTCTGTTCTATACACCTGACGAACCCGCTGCGGTGGAACAGGAAATCAAGGATGCCGGCCATACCGTCAGCGAAGACGAGATCGCCGCCAGCGCGAGTGCAGCAGTCGGCGCATGGAACGCAAAACTCGGCCAGATCGCGCAGCGCGGCAGTGGCGGCGCGATGCAGAAGACCGCCTATGCGCTGCCGTCCCGGGCGGATGGCTTGCGCGGCGAAGCGGTGGCTTCGACCGCCTATGCGCGAAAGGCCGCGCAACAGACGGAATCGCCCCGGCCGGCCTCGGCCGGCAAGGCGGACGCATTGGCGCTGGCGATCAAGTTCGCCAACAATTCATGGCAGTTGAATGATGCCTCCAAGCGCGCGATCGACTCGATCGCCGAGGGCATCAAGCTGGCAGGCTTCGAACGCAAGGTGGTGGTGGAGGGACACACCAATGCCGCAGGTTCGAGCGCCGGCAACCTCAAGCTGTCGCGGCTCCGCGCCGAGGCCGTCAAACGCTACCTGATCGCCAGCCACGCCATCCCGGAAGCGGCGCTGGTTGCGAAGGGGCTGGGTTCCGCCAAGCCGCTGCCTGGCACCCACCCGAACAGCGCCTACAACCGTCGCGTGCAGTTTCGCGCCCTCGCCTGACTGATTCCGTTCGTGCCGGGCGACATGCGCGGCACCGGCAACCCGGTCGAATTTCGGCCAACCATCCACCATCGCAAGAAGGAGTCACAACATGAAGATCGTATCCAAGTTGATTGTCATTTCCACGCTGGCTGCCGCGTCGATGTCCGTACTCGCCGCCGGCGCACCGGAGATCATGTCGGGCGCATCGGTCACCGTAAGCAACAACAAGGCGACCCGGATCATGTCCGGCGGCGCGAACGTCGGGGTCAAGTCGGGCGGCGTTCTCGGGGCGCTCACGGGTGCGAAAGTCCAGGTCGATGCGGCAGGCGAAACCAACGTGAACTCGCTGGTGGTCTCCAATGGCGGCAAGATCGGCGGGACGGTACTGATCGACGGCAACAAGGCGGAAGACGTCTACAACCTCGGTGGCGGCACGATGAACGTGAATTCCGTTGTACTGAAGTGATCAATCGCGTTGGGGGGCGACGCCCGGTCGCCCCCCAGTCCGGCCCGGAGGCAAAGATGCTGCTACGAAAAATTGTCCTGGCACTTTGGGGCTGCCTGATCGCAAACGTGTCCAACGCGATCGACCCGGAGTATTACGCGCCGATCAAGGGCTATGCCGCGCAACTCGACCGCGAGCCGATCGACGTTCGGAATATCGGCATCTACGCGGTTGCGGCACGCAGCAAGGCTCATCGCGCGACGCATGAAGCCATGTCGAACGTGCGTACCGCCATCGCCAACAAGCAGTCCGTCTCGGCGAATCCGGACGACAACGGCGGCGACATCAACATCGCGAGCCCGCATATCGAAGGCGGCAATCGCGGCAACATCACGGTGATCGTCGAACGGGGCGCGATCAACGGAAACATCACGACGGTGGGCGGCAAGTAGATTTCCAACCATAGGCGGGACGAGATCATGAACACATCGAAATTCTGTTGTCTGGCTCTGCTCTCCATCGCCAGCCTGGCCGGCGGCGGGTGTGCAACCCTCGGCGAGTCCGAAAAGGCGGCGCGCGAATTGGTGGCCAGGAAGACGGCCGAATCGAGCAGCCCGACCGCGCTGGTCACGCGCTACAGCGGCGCGCTGGAGAGCTTCGGCGACCTGCTGGAGAAGTATCGCCCGTCGGGCAAGGTGCTCTATGTGCAGACGCGCGGCATCGGCGATGCCACCGGTCTTTCGCATCCGCTGGTCGGCGCCGAACTTCCCGGCGACGTCACCGAGATGGTGCGCAGCGCGATCAACCGGGTCGGGCAGCGAGTCGTATATGTTCCGTTCCAGCCCGATTACGTGATCGCCCACGCGCAGCAGGGTTCCAAGATTCAACTGACCCAGCCGGACGTTTTGATAACCGGCGCGATCACCGAATTCGACCGCGCCATCGGCAGCGCGGGCAAGGGCGCGAACGCACGCGGCGTGTTCGGCGGCGGGCGCGGCCAGACCGACCTGAGTTGGGACCGCAAATCGGCCACCACATTGTCCGATCTGTCGCTCGATCTGAACCTGATCGATTTCAGCACCCAGACCATGATTCCGCGGGTGCAGGCGACCAACACGATCCGGGTGCTCAACCAGACTTACGAGAACGGCATCGATTTTGCGATCTATGGCAATGCCTTCGGCGTGGTGAGCAACACGCGCTACCTGCAGGGACGCCACAGCGCGATCCGCCTGCTGGTCGACCTGTCGGTGCTCGAAGTGCTCGGCCGTCATACCAACGTGCCCTACTGGCGCTGCATTCCGAACGGCAAGGCCGACCCGGTTGTCATGGATGCGATCAAGCGCAGCTACGTCAAGAACGATACGCCGACCAAGGTCAAGTGGCTGCAGAACACGCTCAAGGAATTCGGCTTTCCGCTCGCCGCGACCGGCACGCTCGACGACAAGACGCGCCTCGCGATCGACGAAATCGCGCCGCGCTTCAACCTTGCGAAGCCGGCCGACTATCTCGATGCGGACCTGTTCGCCGGCATCTACGTCAACATTCCGCTCAAGCGCCTGCCGCCGGCCGAGGCGGCAAACGCCCGCCGACTGACCTCTTGAGCCGACAACCGCAACGGCTGGCGCGCCGCTCGCCACTGATGGGCCGCGTTAACCGGCAGCCTGGAGAGCCTTGTACAGTAAGACTTTCATGGCAGGCAAGGCTGGAGCCCGCATGCAGCAAGGCGCTCAGCCTTGCCATGCCGAAAAGCGCCATTCCATGCGGCTCCCAGACCGCCACAAAATAAAAAAGCCCGCACTCTGCGGGCTTTTGCCTGCGGCAGGCGGGGCTTAGAACGCCGGCTTCTCCTTCGCGTCGGCAAAGCGCTGCACGCCTTCGATGATTTCAGTCTTCGCTTCTTCGGCGCCGAGCCAGCCGCGCAATTTGACGAACTTGCCGCGCTCGAGATCCTTGTAGTGGGAGAAAAAGTGCGAAATCTGGTCGAGCATGATCTGCGGAAAATCGCGCGGGCTCTCGATATCGCGGTACATCGGCGTCAATTGGTCGACCGGCACGGCGAGCAGCTTGGCGTCGGCGCCCGCCTCGTCTTCCATCGACAGCATGCCGACCGGGCGGCAGCGCACCACGGTGCCGGGCGGCAGCCCGAACGGCGACACCACCAGCACGTCGACCGGATCGCCGTCGCCGGCGATGGTGTGCGGGATGTAGCCGTAATTGCACGGATAGTGCATGGCCGTACCCATGAAGCGGTCGACGAAAATCGCGCCGGATTCCTTGTCGACTTCGTACTTGATCGGATCGGCGTGCATCGAAATTTCGATGACGACGTTGAAATCGTTCGGCAGATTCTTGCCGGATGGAACGCGATCGAGACCCATGTAGTTTTACTCCCTGCTAGCGGATCGCGATTATAGCGCCAACCCGGCAGCCGCCCGGCGTCGGGCCAAGGCCGCGGCACGCTGGCCGGTGTACGCTGCCGCGCGAACGCCCGCTTCAGGGCGCCGCGAAGCCCGCTTTCTCGACCGCCGCCTTGAGTGCGGCGGTCGACACGCTGGCCGAATCGAACTCGACATGCGCCTCGCCGCGCTCCAGCGACACCTCGGCGCGGCTGACGCCGGGCAGCGCCTGCAGCACGTTGCTCACGCTGCGCACGCAGCCCATGCAGGTCATGCCGCCGATCTTGATGGTTGCCGATTCCATGCTTGCTCCTCGAAAATGACTATCGGATGGCCGGCTTCCAGCGGCGCAGCAGCAGCGAATTGCTCACTACCGACACCGACGACATCGCCATCGCCGCCCCGGCGATCACCGGATTGAGCAGCCCCAGCGCGGCCAGCGGTATGCCCAACGCATTGTAGACGAAGGCGAAGAACAGATTCTGACGGATCTTCGACAAGGTTGCGCGAGACAGGTCGATCGCATCGGCAACCCCCGCCAGATCGCTCTTCACCAGCGTCATGTCGGCCGCCTCCATCGCCACGTCGGCGCCGCTGCCGATGGCGAAGCTGACATCGGCAGCGGCCAGCGCCGGCGCATCGTTGATGCCGTCGCCCGCCATGCCGACCAGACCGGCCGGCGATTTCAGCGCCTCGACCCGCCGCGCCTTGTCGGCCGGCAGCAGTTCGGCCTCGAACTCCGCGATGCCCGCCTCGCGCGCAACCGCGCGCGCCGTCTGCGGATTGTCGCCGGTCAGCATGACCACGCGCACGCCGGCCTCGCGCAGCCGCGCGATCGCCGCCCGCGCGCCGTCGCGCAAGGCGTCGGCGATCGCGACCACGCCGATCGCCGTGCCGCCGCTGCCGAGCACGACCAGCGTCTTTCCCGCATCGGCGAGCGAGCCGGTCACGTCCTCGGCGAGCGCCACGCCCTGCTCGCGCACGAATCGCGGCGACCCGAGCACATAATCGGTTCCGTCGATGGTTCCGCGCAGCCCGCCGCCCGCGACCGCCAGCAAACCTGTCGGCAGCGACAGATCGAGGCCCTGCCGGCGCGCCCGTTCGACAATCGCCAGCGCCAGCGGATGCGCGCTCGCCTGCTCGAGGCTCGCCGCCAGGCGCAGCACCTGTGCCTCGCCATGGCCCGCCAGACCGCGCAGATCGGTCACCAGCGGGCGGCCGACCGTGAGCGTGCCGGTCTTGTCGACCACCAGCACCTTGACATGTTCGGCCCGCTCCAGCGACTCGGCATTCTTGACCAGGATGCCGGCCGCCGCGCCGCGGCCGGTGCCGACCATGATGGCAGTCGGCACCGCCAACCCGAGCGCGCACGGGCAGGCGATCACCAGCACGGCGACCGCATTGACCAGCGCGACCTCGAAACCGCTGCGCCACGCCCAGAAGCAGAACGTCGCCAGCGCAAGCGCGCAGACGGTCGGCACGAAGATCGCAGCGATCCGGTCGGCCAGCCGCTGCACCGGCGCCTTCGAGCCCTGCGCCTGCGCCACCATGCGGATGATGCCGGCCAGCAGCGTCGCCTCGCCCACGCCGCTGGCGCGACAGCGCAGCAGTCCGGCGCCGTTGATGGTGGCGGCGAATACCTTGTCGCCCGCGCGCTTGTCGACCGGCATGCTCTCGCCGGTGAGCATGGCCTCGCTGGCGCTCGATTCGCCGTCCAGCACCACGCCATCGACCGGCATTGCATCGCCGGCCCGCACCAGGAAGACATCGCCACTGCGCAATTCGCCGACCGGCACCTCGACCACCTGCCCGTCGCGCTCGATCCGGGCAGTCTGCGGCTGCAGCCGGATCAACGCTTCGATCGCCTCGCCGGCACGCGCCTTGGCGCGCGATTCGAGCAGCTTGCCGAGCAGGACCAGCGTGATGATGGTGGCCGAGGCCTCGAAGTAAACATGCAGGTCGTGGCGACCGGCGAGCGTGACGACCACGCTCCACAGGTATGCCATGCTGGTACCCAGTGCGACCAGCACATCCATGTTGGCGGCGCCGCCGCGCAGCGACTTCCACGCCCCGTTGTAGAAGCGCCAGCCGACCCACCACTGCACCGGCGTGGCGAGCAGCAGTTGCACGCCGCGCGGCACCAGGTCATGCACGCCGCCGACGAACATCGCCGGCATCTGGGCGAGCAGCGGCAGCGTCAATGCCGCCGAAATCAGGAAACGGCGGAACTCCGCGTGCCACTGGGCGGCACGCCGGCGCTGGTCATCGTCGCGGTTGGCCGGCAGGGCCAGGCGGGCATCGAACCCGGCCGCGCGCACCGCATCGACCACCGCCTGCTCGTCGGCAAGCCCCGGCGTCAGTTGCACCGCCGCGGTCTCGGTCGCGAAATTGACCCCGCCTTGCACGCCGGGCAGACGGTTGAGCACGGTTTCGATACGCGCCGCGCACGCCGCGCAGGTCATGCCGGTCAGCGCGAATTCGACGCGCCGTGGCGGCACCGAAAACCCGGCGCCTTCGATTGCCGCGATCACTTGCGCCGGCGTGCTTTGCGAACCGACGGCGATGCTGGCGCGCTCCGCAGCGAAATTCACCGAGGCGCCGACATCGGGCAGCCGGTTGAGCACGCGCTCGATGCGCGCCGCACAGGCGGCGCAAGTCATGCCCTCGATCGGCAGGTCGAGTTGAAATCTGGGTTCGGCGGGAGCGTTCATGACTTGCGCGGCCGGGGCAGCGCTGACCGGTACTATTTCGACAACACGACCGGCATGGTGGCCAGGTGAAGCACCTTGCGGGCAACCGAGCCGATCATCATGTCGGCAAGCGCCCCCCGCCCGTGGGTTCCCATGGCGATCAACTCGCATCCGAGCTGACCGGCGACATGACATATCGTCTCGCCCGGCTGCCCGACATGGACATGCGGCGTGAAAGCCATGCCCGCCGCCTCGAGTTGAGCGCGCGCCGGCGCCAGTTCCTCCTCGCCTTCTTCGCGGTAATACGCGTCGAGGGCGGCGTGGCTGACGTGGCGGGTGGCGAATCCGATCGGCACCGGCAAATGCACATACAGCAGATGCAGCTCGGGCGGTGTCTTCAACGCCGCGGCAAGCGCGATCACGCGCTCCACCGCACGATGCGAAATCTCGGAACCATCGACCGCAAGCAGGATTCTCATGGGGCCAATCTTACACGTGGCAAACCACACCCTGCCACAGCTTGCCGCCGAGCGTGCTCGCGTTGAACAGCCCGAACACGCCGAATCCCAGCACCAGCGCGCCGGAGCCGACGCGCAGCCACTTCTGTCGCGCGAACTCGCGCAGGCGCGTGAGCAGCATGCCGGCCAGCATCAGGTTGGGCAGGGTACCGAGGCCGAATGCGAGCAGCAGACCCGCGCCGCGCGTCGCCGAACCGGACACCAGCGCCGTCGCCAGCACCGAATAGACCAGGCCGCAGGGCAAGAATCCCCACAGCAGGCCCAGCGGATAGGCCTGCGCGATGCGCCGCGCCGGGAGGAAACGGGCTGTCAGCGGCTGAATCCGCGTCCACACCCGATGGCCGGCCCGCTCCAGCGGCGCCAGCAGCGAGGTCATGCCGGTCAGATAGAGTCCGAGCGCGATCAGCATGACATTGGCGACGACGTAGAGCGCCATCTGCACCGGCAGCACGTTGTTGAGCACCATGCCCAGGCCGCCGATCGCGCCGAGCGCGGCGCCGGCCGCGGTGTACGAGGTGATGCGGCCGAGATTGTAGGCGGCGTGCAACTGCCAGTCCGGCTTGCTGCCGGGGCGCGTGACGGTCAGCGCGCCGACGATGCCGCCGCACATGCCGACGCAGTGGGTACCGCCGAGCAGCCCGATCAGAAAGACAGCGATGTAGCCGGTCTCGGGCATTGGCGAAATTGAGCGGCGACGAGGTACATGCGGCAGATTCTACGCGCACGCGCCGCAGCGGCTGCGGGAGCGCGTGGCCGGATCGCCTGCGGCGGCTAGATCACTTTCGAATAGCGCGCCCTGCCGCGATCGATGCGCAGGAAGCGATCGAACAGCATCGCGATGGCGCGCACCAGCAGGCGGCCACGCGGCAGCACGGTGATCCACTGGTCGTCGACGCGGACCAGACCGGCGCTTTCCATGTCGCGCAAATCGGCAAGCTCGGCGGCAAAGTAGCTGTTGAAATCGATCAGGTGCGCGACCTCGATGCCCTCGATCGACAGTTCGAAATGGCACATCAGCGCCTGAATGATCGAGCGGCGCAACAGGTCGTCGGCCGTCAGTTCGATGCCGCGCATCACCGGCAGCACGCCGCCATCGAGTGCGTCGTAGTACTCGTCGACGGTACGGAAATTCTGGCTGTACGAGGGGCCGACCTTGCCGATGGCCGAAACCCCGAAAGCCAGCAGATCGCAATCGGCGTAGGTCGAGTAGCCCTGGAAATTCCGGTGCAGGCGTCCCTGGCGCTGGGCGACCGCCAGTTCGTCGTCCGGCCGCGCGAAGTGATCCATCCCGATATACACGTAGCCGGCCTCGGTCAGCCGGCGTATCGCCAGCGACAGAATCTGCAGCTTGGTGTCGGCAGACGGCAACTCTGCCTCGGCGATGCGTCGTTGCGGCTTGAACAGGCCGGGCAGGTGCGCGTAGTTGTAGACGGACAGGCGGTCGGGCAGGATCTCGATCATCTGATCGAGCGTGCGATTGAAGCTTATGACATTCTGCTTGGGCAGACCGTAGATCAGGTCGACGCTGACCGACTTGAATCCGTTGGCGCGCGCAGCATCGATCACCGCGCGGGTTTCCTCGATGCTCTGCACCCGATTGACCGCGCGCTGCACGTCAGGGTCGAAATCCTGGATGCCGACGCTCATGCGGTTGAAACCGAGTTCGGCCAGCAGTTGCACCGTCGCAAAATCCACCTTGCGCGGGTCGACCTCGATCGAATACTCGCCGTTGGGCAGGAAACGGAAGTGCTCGCGCAGGTTGCCGATCAACTGGCGCATCTCGTCGTGCGAAAGGAAAGTCGGTGTGCCGCCGCCCAGGTGAAGCTGGATGGCGTCCCGGCTCCCATCCAGCAGCGCCGCCTGCATGGCGACCTCTTTTGCCAGATAAGTCAGGTACTTGGCCGAGCGCCCGTGATCCTTGGTAATGATCTTGTTGCAGGCGCAGTAGTAGCAGATCGTGTTGCAGAACGGTATATGGACGTATAATGAGAGTGGTCGGCTGAGGCCTCCGACCGACCGCTTGCCTAGCCATGCGCCGAGGGCCTGGCGTCAAAAGCTTCGACGAACCGGTCTGCCGTAGGATACGAGGTATAACGCGGGCCGTTGACGTCGAAGCGTCTGATGAGCTGGGGATCGAAAACCAGATCCTGCGGGCTTTGTTGCGTTGTCTCAGATGTCATGTCAAGGAAGCGCCAATAGTGCGGCAGATTCGCAGAACCGGGCAGCGGGCACGTTGACGTGGATCAAACGGGCGGGGGTAGTGATACCGTGCAACAAAAAGCGGCAATTCCGGTCACCATCGGGCACCTGAAATCCGCGTGTTCGCAGTGCAACCTGAGAGAGCTTTGCCTTCCCTACGGGTTGTCGAACCCCGAGTTGGAACTTCTTGACGAGATGGTCGGCACGCGGCGCAAGATCAAGCGGCACACCCATCTCTACCGTTCCGGCGACAGCTTCGAGGCGATCTACGCGATCCGTGCCGGCTTCTTCAAGACCGACGTGCTGCTCGAAGACGGCCGCGATCAGGTAACCGGCTTCCAGATGGCCGGCGAGATTCTCGGCCTCGACGGCATCAGCACCGAGCATCATTCCTGCAACGCGGTCGCGCTCGAAGACAGCGATGTCTGCGTCATCCCGTTCGCCAAGCTCGAAGAGCTGTCACGCCAGGTCACTGCCCTGCAGCACAACTTCCACAAGGTGATGAGCCGCGAGATCGTGCGCGACCACGGCCTGATGATGCTGCTCGGCACCATGCGTGCGGAAGAACGGCTGGCGGCGTTCCTGCTCAACATGTCGCAGCGCTTCGTCGCGCGCGGCTATTCGCAGCAGGAGTTCCACCTGCGCATGACCCGCGAGGAAATCGGCTCCTACCTCGGTCTGAAGCTCGAAACCGTGAGCCGCGCCTTCTCCAAGTTCCAGGACGAAGGCTACATCAGCGTGCAGCAAAAGCACATCCGCATCATCGATATCCCGGGCATGCGCAAGCTGCTCAACCACCAGTCGCCGGAATGACCGGCGGCGCGCTGCGCCGCAGCGTCATCGCCCGACCGAGATCGCGCAGCGTTTGCTGATCCAGCAGTTGGCGCGCCAGCGGCAGCAGGTGCGATTCCTCGAACTCGATGTGTTGCCGATACGCCGCATCCATATCCACCACCGACTGCTCGTCCAACGTCGAATGCAGGCCGAGCCGCACGTCGTCAAGCTGAGGCCGCAGCGCAGCCCACAGCCCGGCCAGCCGCACATGCTCGGCGAGAACACGTTGCCGCAGTTGCGCCAGCGCCGGTGCGTCAGCCGGCGCAACCGCCGCCTCCAGCGCGGGCAGCAGATCGATCTCCTCGTCCTCGTGATGGTGCTTCGCGGCGGTATCGAAGTAACGCAACACCGCGGCGGCCGCCTGCTGCGCCTGTTGGTCGGCACCTTGCGCCGGCAGGTGCGCCAGCAGGCGCCGCAGGGTTTCCAGTTGCGCCAGCACCCGCCCATGGCAGGCCGAGAGAATCTCCAGCGGCTCGTCGAGGGCCGGTGCAACCGGAATCAGCGAAGTTGCCATCTTGTCAGGCCCCCGACCAGCCGATGAACCCGCGCGGGTCGCGCGCCAGCGCCACCGACACGATGTAGCCGAAGATCAGCATCGCCACGTACCAGGCGAGCACCCGCACGCGGCGGCTGCGACCGCGCCGCAGCGCGATGGTGCCGACGCCGATATAGGCGAACAGCGCCAGAACCTTGGCGGTCAGCCAGGCCTGCGCCAGCGGATATTGCTGCGAGAGCAGGCTCAGGGCGATCGCGCTGGCCAGCAGCGCGGTATCGACGATGTGCGGCGCCACCCTCACCCACGGTCGGGCCAGATACGGCGAATCGGCCATCATCCACAAGCCGCGCAGCAAGAATCCACCGCCGCTCAATACGACGCAGGCGACATGAAAATGCTTGAGCGCAAGGTAGCCCATTCAACCCGGCCGGCCATCGGCACGCGGCCTGAGATAAATCGGAATCATCTTGAAGCACCACAGGCCGAAGATCAGCAACCACAGCACCGCCGCCGCCAACACCAGCGCATTGTAGGCGGACGCCGACAGTTCGGCGCCGACCCGCAGCAGCGCCACCGTCTGCAGGCCGAGAAAAAGATGCCAGGTGGCGGCATCCGCCTGCAGCGTCCGGCCCGAATGGCCCAGTGTGACCCGCGACACCATCGCCACCAGCATCGAACCGAAGAAGCCGATCGACAGCGCATGCAGCGGCGCCAGGCCGAGCACCGTGTGCCCCGCGGCGAGCGCAAGGCTCTGCCCCGCCGACAGCCACAGCGCGGCCGGCAGCCAGAGAAAGCCCAGATGCAGCATCGCCAGCAAGCGCGCGCGAAAGCTCTCGCGCAGTTTCCAGCGCCACGACAGCCAGGACGCCACCACCGCCATGGCGCCGTCGGGCAACCAAAGCCATGCTGGCAATTCGGCGATCTGCAGAAGCAGATGAACGATGCTCGCGCCCACCAGCACGGCGAGCGCCCAGTAGGGCCGCACCATCTCGTACTTCGGGATGACGCTGGCAGAAAAAAACGGCACCATGCGATGGCAAACCACCATGAACAGCGACACCAGGCAGGCCCACACCCCGATCGCCTCGGCGATGCGCGGACCGGACTGCCAGCCGAACGAGGCGTAGCCGATCAGGCAGGCGAGCCCCGGCACCCCGGCGGCGAGCGCCGCCCAGGCGTGCAGCGCATGACGACGGTCGTCGCCCGGCGCGAACGCGACGTCGGCGAGCACCAGTACGCCGGCGATCCAGCCGGCCAGCACCAGCCACAACGCCGGCCCGAACAGAGCCGGCCACAGCAGGCCGGCGTGGAACAGCGCCCAGCCAGCAGTCAGCAGCGCCCACGTCAGCAGGTAGGAACGCCCGCCGATCTCGCCCAGCCCCTGCCAGCGCGGCATCGCCGTCATCAGGAAACCGAATACGAAGAACGGAAACACGCCATAGACCGCGAAAGCGCCGTGCAGCCAGGCCGCCGGCCAGGGCAACCCGGGCGGTGGCACGACACCCGCTCGCCCGGCCATCAGCCATGCCCACCAGGCAAAGGCGCCAACGGTTTGCAGCGCGCCCGACAGGAACATCACCCGATGCGGCGCCGCAAACAACACCGGGCGGTGCGGCCGGGCGCCGCCGAAGTGGGCGAGGTTCAGCATGCGCAAACGTGGGCTAGTGCGCGGCGGCCGGCGTGGCGCCGCGTGTAGAATCTTTGCTCGGATCGAGACACCCCATGCATAGCGAGAAGATCGACATCCCCGGCCAGCTTTCCCGACTGCCGCTGTTCGCCACCATCGGCGACGAGGCGATCGCCCACATTGCCGCCGCGACCCGCGAAAAGCGGCTGGCGCGCGGCGAAGTCCTGTTCCAGCGCGGCGATCTGCCGCGCGGCTTCCACGTCGTGGTGCAGGGTCAGGTCAAGCTGGCGGTTTCCTCGGCGCAGGGCAACGAGAAGGTCGTCGAGATCGTCGGGCCGCAGCAAAGCTTCGGCGAAGCGGTGATGTTCATGGACCGGCCGTACCTGGTGTTTGCCGAAGCGCTGATGGACACGCTGTTGCTCACCATCGCCAAGAACGCCGTGTTCGAATTGCTCGAAAACGACCGGCAGTTCGCCCGGCGCATGCTGGCCGGGCTGTCGATGCGCCTGCACGGTCTGGTCCGGGACGTCGAGTCCTACACCCTGCACTCGAGCACCCAGCGGCTGATCGGCTACCTGCTGCAGCATTGCGAGTCGTTCGAGGCCGGCCCGAACGCCGAGCAGACGATTGCCTTGCCGACCTCCAAGCAGGTGATCGCCTCGCGGCTCAACCTGACGCCGGAGACCCTCTCGCGCATCTTTGCGGAGCTGTCGCACGCCGGACTGATCGCGGTGCAGGGCAAGCAGATCACGATTCACGATCCGGTCCGCCTGGCGCGCTACGAACCCTGAACCTTGTGCCGGATGTGGATGGCGAACGTGCCATCGTCATGGGCTTCGGTGCGATGGGTGTAGCCGTTGTTGCGCAGGATAAGGTAGAGCGGGTCCGGCTCGCGGTACAGCAGCAGCACGATCTCGCCCTCCGGCGGCAGATCGTCGAGCGCCGCGAGCGTCAACTCCATCGGCTCGGGCGGCATCAGGCCGCGGGCGTCGATTACCTTTGTGGCATCGCTCATGGCGCGAAATCCTCTCTGTGCAGTGCTGCATTCTTGGGGGCGACGGCCCGCCGCGCCTTGACCGGCATCAAGCATCCCCGGGCCATGCTCCGCCGGCCGAAGGCCGCGCGCCGATTGCCGGCCCGGCGAGCCGGGGCCGCGCCGCACTGCCCGGAGATCCGCATGGATAGGCGCTCTCCGGCATGCCATGCGGGAGAGCGCCAAGGCACGCGGCACGCAGGCCCGGCGCATGTTGCGGCCGGCCGCGGCCACACAACGCGGGTTAGAATCGCCGCTGTCGCTTGACCGCGGGCAAGGCGCGGCACCGCCCGGCGCGGCGACAATCGCCGATCGATCCGACCCGCAACCGGACCTGCCCATGCCCCCGGACACCACGCCCGCCCTCACCGCCCGCCTGCGCAGCCTGATCGAGGCGCTCTCCCACGGCCTGGTCGAACGCACCACGCCGGTGCGCCTGGCGCTGCTCGCCGCGCTGGCCGGCGAGCACCTGCTGCTGATCGGCCCGCCCGGCACCGCCAAAAGCGAACTGGCGCGCCGGCTGCACCGCGCGTTTCGCGACGCCGCGTATTTCGAGCGCCTGCTGACGCGCTTCTCGGTGCCCGAGGAGCTGTTCGGCCCGCTGTCGATCGCCGCGCTCGAGCAGGATCGCTACGAACGCCAGACCGCCGGCTTTCTGCCGCAGGCGGCGATCGCCTTCATCGACGAGGTGTTCAAGGCCAACAGCGCGATTCTCAACGCGCTGCTCACCTTGCTCAACGAACGCGAGTTCGACAACGGCGCGCAGCGCATCGCCTGCCCGCTGATCAGCGTCATCGGCGCCAGCAACGAAGTGCCGCAGGACGAAGCGCTCGCCGCCTTCCACGACCGTTTTCTGCTGCGCGTGGCGATCGTGCCGGTAAGCGATGCGGGTTTTCGCGAACTGCTGCAGTTGCCCGCCGACGCCGCTTGCGCAATCGCACCCGAGCAGCAGATCGGCCCGGCCGAACTGGCCGGCTTCGCCGCGGCGATCGACGCGGTGCGGCTGCCCGAGTCGATCGTGGAGTTGCTCGCCCAACTGCGCGCCCATCTGGCGCAAAACGATATCGCCGTCTCCGACCGGCGCTGGCACAAGACGGTGCGCCTGCTCAAGGCCTCGGCACTGTCCAACGCGCGCGATACGGTCAGCCTGTGGGATTTGTGGCTGACGCAGTTCTGCGCCACCGCCGAGCCGGCGCAGGCGCCGATCGTCGCCGAGTGGTACCTGCGCACGCTCGGCGTGCAGGGCGAGATCAACCCGGCGCGCTTCACCCGCCTGGTCGAGGCGCTGGAGGCGCAACTGGAGATCGAGCGCAACGCCAACGATCTCAACTATGACGAGCACGGCGTGCTCACCGCCAGCCAGAACGTCGACCAGCGGGCCAATGACGCCAAGGGTGCGGCCGCCGCGCCGCGGCTGTCGCCGTTCCTGCGCACCCGCCGCTACGGCGCCACCCACATCGCCGCACGCGTGGCGCAGGTGCAATCGGCGCTCGAAGAACTGGCCGCCTACCTCGCCTCGCTCGACCGGCTGGCCGGTCAGCTCGCCGACGAAGTGCCGCGCCACCTGTGGATCGCGCCCGAGTTCGCTCCGCGCGCCGCGGCGCATCTTGCCGCCACGCGCGCCAACATCGTCGCGCTGCAGGTGCGGGCGCGCGCCGCGACCGACGGCTTCGCCGCGCTGCCGCGGCTCGATGTCGACAACCGCGTCGCGCCCGAACCGGTCGCGGTCGACTGAATGGGTGGCGCCGCCCTGTCATTCGATCCCGACGCGCTCGACGCGCCGCTGGCCGCGCTCGATGAACTGCCGCGCGGGCTGTGGCTCGGCGGCCTGATCAACAGCCTGGGCCGCACCGCACCGCGGCTCGATGCGCTGCTGGCGCTGCGCGGCGAACTGCTGGCCGGGCGATTGCCGGCGCACTGCGCATGGCCGCATGGCAGCGTGCTGGCGCTGTTGCTCGCGCAACTGGCCGAACTCGACCTGCCGGCGCTGTGCGAGCACCACGAAGACATCGCCGACCAGGTGCTGCGCAGCATGCTCTGGCATACCGACCGCATCATCGACTACCGCGAATTCATGGACGAGCGGGCCGCCGCGCGCAAGGCGGCCGAGGGTTTTCGCGACGAGTGGGAGCCGATTTCGCGCGAACTGCGCGAGGTGCTGTTCGTATTCGGCGATATCGGCGAGCTGGTCAAGTTCAACCGCTGGGATCTGACGCGCGGCCTGTTGCGCGCCGGCGCCTGGCAGGAACTGGTCGCGATTCGCAAGCTGCTCGAAGACATGCCCGAACTGCGCGCGATGGTGCAGAGGCTGGGCCGCGCCAGGCAGACCGACATTCCCGACCTTTCCAGCGCGCCGCAAGTGCAGGTGATGGAAGCGCTGACCACCACGGTCACCGAGTGGCGCAACGTCCAGGTGCCGGACCTGCCGGCGCAGACCCGCGGCATCGAACGTTCCGGTCGCGTCAGCCGCATGTTGCCTTCCGAGGCGGTGCTGCTGCCGCATCCGCGCCTGCGCCTGATCTGGTTTGCGCGCCACGCCGAGCGCACCCTGCTCACCTACCAGGACGACGACACGCTGCGCGAGCCGGTGGCGGTGCAGCGCCAGACCTGGCGCCCGGCCCCGCGCCCGCAGCCCGAGCGCAAGCTGGAAATGGGGCCGATGATCCTGTGCGTCGACACCTCCGGTTCGATGCAGGGCGCGGCCGAACGGGTGGCCAAGGCATTGGTGCTGGAGGCGCTGCGGCTCGCCCATGGGCAGCAGCGCCGCTGCTACCTCTATGCGTTCAGCGGCCCGGACGAGATCATGGAGCGCGAGCTGTCGCTCGATTGTTCCGGCATCGAATCGCTGCTCGGCTTCATGACGCAGAGCTACAACGGCGGCACCGACATCGCCGAGCCGCTGGCGCGCGCGCTGGTCCGGCTCGAGGATTCGGCCTGGCAGTGCGCCGATCTGCTGATCGCCTCCGACGGCGAGTTCGGCGCGCCGCCGGCCATCGCCGCGCGCATGCGTGCCGCGCGCGACGACCTCGGCCTGCGCGTGCAGGGCGTGCTGATCGGCGACCGCGAAACCATCGGTCTGCGCGAACTGGCCGACGACATCTTCTGGGTCAGGGACTGGCGCCACTACGGCAGCAGCGGCGGCGAGTGCCCGGTCCATGACAAGAGCCTGACCGCGATGTACTTTCCCAACGCGCTGCGCTGACCGGCGGTGCGCCGGCGCGCAGTCCCGGCGCGGCGGCGTCTCCGATGCCGCCCAGCCGGCCGCTTCTCGGATGCCGGTCGAATCGGCTAGACTTGAGGCGTGCGGAACAAGAGCCGAGCAATGCCACCCGCGGGCCGCAGTTTTCGATTCATCGAGCGGTGGGCCACACACGCAGTGAAGGCGTCCTCGCCCCAGCCGCTCCGGCAATCCGGAGGTCAGTCATGACGTTTCCACAGCTTCTCCTGCTGGCCAGCGCGCTGACGCTGATCGCGCTGCTGGTCTGGCAACGCAGCGCCCGCAGGCGCCAGCACGAAGTCGCCAGCATGTCGCGCAGCGGCGGGCCGTACCATTGTGTCGCGGTGCGAGCGCGCGGCAAAGCCTGTGTGGCCGTGCGCGCATTAGAGGGACACCGATTCCTCGCCGACGAAGCGCCGGCCATTCCGGTGCCCGGCTGCACCTCGGCGGTATGCCGCTGCGGCTATGTCCACTTCGAAGACCGGCGGCTCGCCGACCGGCGCAATCCCTATCGCGCGCCACCGCTGCACCACGACGATCATCAGGCGCCCAATCGCCGGGCGCGGCGCGATCGCCGGCGCGACCCCCGGCTGCTCACGCGGGAAGTGGCCTGAACTCTCGCCACCAGGCGCCCGCCGACGACCCTGACACGAGCGGATGACGCAATCGGTCAGCCTGCCGCTGTGGCTGTTCGTCATCCTGGTCGTGCTGGCGGCGCTGGCGGCGCTCGAATGGCTGCTGCTGCCGAGCGTGCGCTGGTATCTGCGGCGCAAGGTCGACCGGGTGATCCGCGAAATCAATGTGCGCTTCAACATCGAGCTGCCGGCCTTCAAGCTCACCCGGCGCCGTGCGCTGATCGAGCGCCTGTTCCACGACCCCACGGTGCAGGCCGCCGCCGAGGCCCATGCCGCCGTCAACAACGTGCCGCTCAAGCTGGCGCGCCAGCGCGCCGACTACTACGCGCGCGAGATCGTGCCGGCATTCAACGCCTATCTCTACTTTCGCGTCGGCTACTGGCTGGCCAAGCGCAGCGCGCAGTTTCTCTACCGCGTGCGCCTGGGCTACACCGACGCCGATTCGCTGCGCGCGATCAATCCGAAATCCACGGTGGTGTTCGTGATGAACCACCGCAGCAACATGGACTACGTGCTGGTGGCTTTTCTCGCCGCCGAGCGCGTGGCGCTGAGCTATGCCGTCGGCGAGTGGGCGCGCGTATGGCCGCTGCAATCGCTGATCCGCGCCATGGGCGCCTACTTCGTCCATCGCAACTCGGGCGATCCGCTCTACCGCGCGGTATTGCAGCGCTATGTGCAGATGGCCACCGAAGGCGGCGTGCCGCAGGCGATCTACCCGGAAGGCGGCCTCACGCTCGACGGCAAACTGCGCCCGCCCAAGCTCGGCCTGCTCGACTACATGCTGCGCGCCTACGACCCGGCCGCCGAACGCGACCTGGTGTTCATCCCGGTGGGCATCAACTACGACCGCGTGCTCGAAGACCGCACGCAGTTGCAGAAGCTCGACGCCGAGCGCCAGCGCCACGGCATGGCCCATGCCGCCGGGGTGACCGCGACGTTCGCCGGGCAGCAACTCGTCAACATGCTGCGCGGCCGCTGGTACCGGCTGGGCTACGCCTGCGTGAACTTCGGCCGGCCGCTGTCGATGCGCGACTATGTGCGCGAGCACGGCATCGATTTCCGCGCGCTCGGCGACGACGCGCGCCACACCGCGGTGGCGCAGATCGGCAGCCTGCTGATGGCGCAGATCGGCGAAGTCGTGCCGGTACTGCCGGTGCCGCTGGTGGCCGCCGTGCTGCTGCGCGACCCGCAGCGCAGCCTAGACGAACTCGCGCTCAAGTCGGCAGTGACCGAACTGATCGCCCGTGCCGAGGCGCGCGGCGCGCATGTTTACGTTCCGCGCAGCGATCTCGATTATGCCATCGGCGTCGGCCTGCGCATGCTCACGCTGCGCCGCCTAGCGACCGAACGCGACAGCCTGTTCGCCGCCAACCCGGCGGAACTTGCGGCGCTGGCCTACTACGCCAACTCGATCGCGCACCTGGTCGGCGAAGCGGCGCCCGCGCCCAGCCGCGAGCCGGCGGCTGCCCTTCTCGCGGCACGGCCGGCCTGAGAGCCAGTATCCATGCGCTTCTCGAGCATGCCGCGCCGGAGAAGTCCGTCCGCTGCGGTCTCCAGCACGGGTATCGATTGCGGCTCCGATCACCCCAGTCGACCGCCGGCTATGGACGCCCGTCGAACGTCCCGGCAATATGGTCGCCGGCTGCACCGCGCCGACCAACTTGACAGCGCGTCGGATGAAGGGGACGCCAGCGAAGCAACCACCCTTTTCATTTCCTTTCCCGCGGGGGCTGGGTGGGGTGGGGTGGCGGCGCGCCCCCCCCCCCCCCCCCCCCCCCCCCCTGGGGGGCCGCCTGGTGCCGCCCGGCCCGCCGGGCCCGGCGGCGGTGGCTTCCGCTTTTTTCCCCGCCTCCCCCTCTCCCCTTGCGGGGGGGCAGGGGGGCCCCCTGGGGGGGGGTGGGGGGGCCGCCCCGCCCCCCCCCCCCGGCCCCCCCGGCCGCCACGGTTCTCGTTTTTTTTCCCTCCCCCGCCGGTCCCCGCCCCGGCCCCCCCCCCTTTTCGTTTTTTTGTTGCGTGGGTGGGGTTCCCCGGGGGGGGGGGTGGGTTTTCGGGGTCTTTGGAACAACACACGCCGCGTGGTTCGCTACAACGCCGAACATCTGCAGCTCGACGCGCGCTTCGCGTCGAGTGAGGCCGCAAGCGCCAGCGGGCAATGGCAATTCCGATTCATGGAAGAAGGGACGCGCGCCCCCCGGGGGCTCCGGGGGTGGCCCCCCCCCCCCCCCCCCGCGGCGGGGGGGCGGGGGGGGGCGCCGCCGCGGTCCAGGGCTGGTGCGGCGGTCCGCTCGCCCTTCTTCCCCCCCCCCCCGAAGTCGGTGAAGATCGCCACGTGCCAGTTCGGATTTGTCCTCCGGCCTCAGCCGGAAGCCCCCCTGAGGGCGGAGCCCCCCGGGCGCGTTCCCCATGCCGCAAAACCGGTGGACGCCTCGATAGTCTCGTGGCAGGCTCCCGCCCATGACCCACTCCGCGCCTGATCGCCAACAGACGGCAGCAAGTCGCTCGACGTTTCGCGCCGCGATGCGCAGCGCCGCTGCGCCGGTACTTGCCGTGCTCGCCTGGTTGTTCGTGGCCGCCATCGCGCTAGCCGCATCCGGGGCGGTCCCGCACGCCGCCGCACCCGAGTTCGGCAAGTGGGGCGTGCAGACCGGGCACATCGCGCCAACGATTGCAGCGGGCGACGATTTCTACCGCTACGTGAACAAGGGTTGGCTCGCGACGGCGACGATCCCGGTCGGCTTTCCCGCGGGCAATGCGTTCGTCGATCTGGAACTGCGCACCGAAAAGCAGTTGCAGGCGATCATCGACGAGGCGAAGGCGCAGCCCGGCGCGCCCGGCACGCCGCGGCAGCAGATTGCGGACATGCACGCCAGCTACGTCGATACCGCGCGGCGCAACGCATTGGGCAGCGGCATGCTGCAGGCCGAGCTGGCGGAAATCCTCAAGGTGCAGGAGCGCCGCGAGATCGCGCGACGCATGGGTGCGATCGGCTATCAATCGCTGGTCAATGGCGGTGTCATCCGCGACCCGGGCGATCCGTCGCGCTACGTGCTGGCGCTGGAACAGGGCGGTCTCGGCCTGCCCGGGCGCGACTACTACCTTAAGCAGGGCAAGCCCTACGCCGGCTATCGCCGCGCCTATGGCGAATACATCGAAGGCGTGTTCAAGCGAGCCGGCGTGGCCGGCGCCAGACGCAAGGCAGCCGCCATCCTGGCCTTCGAGACCGCGATCGCGGCACGCCACTGGCCGCCCGAGAAGGCGCGCGATGCGGTGCGCACCTACAAGCCGATGTCGACAGCGGCACTGGCGCGCTATGCGCCGGGATTCGACTGGCCGGCCTTTCTCGCCGAGGCGGGCTTCGGCGACGTGCGGCGGATCAACGCGGCAACCGATACGTCGATGCGTGCGCTGGCCGCGCTGTTCGCCGCGACGCCGCTCGAGACGCTGCGCGCCTACAGCGCGTTTCACTTTCTCGACTACCGTTCCCCGCTGTTGTCCGACGAGTGGGCCGACGCGCATTTCGACATGTTCGAGCACCAGTTGTCGGGCGTCGACGAACAGCCGCCGCTCGAAGTTCGCGCGGTGCGTTTCCTCAATTCGGCGCTGGGCGAGCCGCTCGGCCGGCTGTATGTCGAGCGCCATTTTCCCCCCGAATCCAAGGCCGAGATCGACCGTTTGGTCAAGTTCCTGCGGCTGGCCTTCCGCGAGCGCCTGACCCGCACTCGACTGGATGGACGAGCCGACCCGCGCGCAGGCGCTGGCCAAGCTCGACGCCATCGGCACCAAGATCGGCTACCCGGCGCAGTGGCACGACTTGAGCGCGGTGCGCATCGCCCGCGACGATCTGGTCGGCAACCAGCGCCGCCTGGCGCAGTGGTTCAAGCAGGATGCGCGCGCCAAACTCGACGAGCCGGTGCGCAAGTGGGAATGGGGCCTGAACCCGCAGGAGATCAACGCCTATTTCGACGCGACCGCCGCCGAGGTGGTGTTTCCGGCCGCCATCCTTCAGCCGCCGTTCTTCGATCCGAAGGCCGATGCGGCGGTGAATTTCGGTGCCATCGGCATGGTGATCGGCCATGAACTCGGCCACGGCTTCGACGACCAGGGCAGCCGCTACGACGGCAGCGGCGCCCTGCGCAACTGGTGGAGCGCCACCGCGCGGCGCAATTTCGACCGGCGCACCGCGCGGCTGGTGGCGCAGTACAACCGCTACTCGCCGCTGCCCGGCCTCAAGGTGAATGGCCAGCTTACCCTGGGCGAAAACATCGGCGACGCCGGCGGCATATCGATCGCATGGCACGGCTACCAGAAATTCGTCGCCGCCGAATTCCACGGCAAGCCGCCGCTGCTCGACGGTTACAGCGGCGAGCAGCGCTTCTTCCTCGGCTACGCGCAACTGTGGCGCGAGGTGATGACGGAAAGCTTCATGCGGCAAGTCACGCTGACCAACGAGCACAGCCCGAGCGAGTTCCGCGTCAACGGCGTGCTGCGCAACTTCGGCCCCTGGTACGACGCCTTCGGCGTTACGCCGAAGAATGCGCTTTACCTCGCGCCCGCAGATCGCGTCAGCATCTGGTAGCGGGCGGCGGACACACCGCCCTCCACCCAGGACCGGCCTGGGAGCCAGTATCCACGCGCCTCTCCGGCATGCCATGCCGGAGATGTCCAGCCGGTGCGGCTTGCGGCAAGGGTATCGAATGCAAACCTGTCGATCCGCCTCGGGTATTGGACCCCAATGACCTGCGCGCTCCCTTGTGCGAGGGCGAGCGAGCAACCCCGGCCATGCCATGCGATTGACTTCGGCCGCAGCCCCCTTACAATCCCCATAATCGATCTCTTCCCGGTAGTCCAATCCAACGCGGTTTCCGAGCCGCCATGTGGCGGTGCCCACTCCAGACGCTCGCGACACAGCGAGCAAACGCCATTCGCTACGCGTCCAAATGCCTATAGTCGATATCGAAGTCGTCTGCCAGACCGAAGCCCAATTTTGCGGGATCGGAGCGCGTCTGCTGGCCGATTCCGTGGGCAAAGCTATCGGCAGTGCACCCGGCCGCACGTGGGTAAAGTTGCGGTTTCTCAGTAGTGCCGGCTATGCCGAGAATGAAGCGGTAGTTCTTGGCTCAGAGCTTCCTACGTTCGTGAGCATTCTTCATGCGCATTTGCCGCAAGGCGAAGCTCTTGCCGCAGAGGCACAGGCGGTCACCCTCGCAGTTGCCTCGTGTCTTGGCCGAGCCCCTGAGTTCGTACACGTGCGTTACGAGGCATCGGCTGCAGGCAGGCAAGCGTTCGGTGGAACCATAGTTCCCTGAGGCCGCGGTTCCACGTCGAAAGAGGCCAGGCTCGCATTCCCATGAGCACACTCCTCTACATCGCCGCATCGTTGTTGGTCGCCGTCGGCATCGCGCATTCGTATCTCGGTGAGCGCTACATTCTGATCCGCCTGTTCCGCCGTGGCGATCTGCCGAAGATTCTCGGCAGCGCGGCGTTCACGGCGCGCACGCTGCGTTTCGCCTGGCATATCACGTCGATCGCCTGGCTGGGACTGGCGGGCGTGCTGGTCGTGCTGGCGCATCCGCCGGCGAGTGCCGACGCGCTGGGTCTGGTGGTCGGTTGCACGTTTCTCGCCCACGGTGTCGTTGCGCTGGTCGGATCGCGCGCCAGGCATTTGTCGTGGCCGGTGTTTCTTGCCATCGGTATCCTGGCCATCTATGCCACGCGAGGCTGACCCCGCAGCCGCGCGGACCGCGCCGACGGCGTTGCTGCGCCGGCGCTGTCGAAGTCTGCGCGGCGCAACTGTCGGACACGCGCCTTCAACCCGGCGAGGCGAATCCGCACACCGCTGCGGAAGCGGCGCCTGGCGACTGCCGCGAATCGACCGCCGGCGCGCCGCTGCGCAATATCGCGAAAATCAAGGCGTCGCGCGGGGCTTTGGTGCAGATCGCAATGTGTGCGATATTCATGCCGACAGTTCAACATGGCTTGAAGGAGGATCGAAACAATGCCCATCTACGAATATGCGTGCGCCGCCTGCGGCAAGGAATTCGAGAAGCTGGTGCGCGCTTCGGCGCCGGCACCCGAATGCCCGGCCTGCAAGAGCACGGACCTGCGCAAGAAGCTCTCCGCCTTCGCCGCCGTCAGCGGTACGGCGTCGGCCGCCAGCGAACTGCCCGGCCCTTGCGGAAGCTGCGGCCATCCGGACGGCCCGGGGGCGTGCCGCTTCAATTGAATCGGGCCGGCCGGTTTGCGCCGGGGCATCCGCCGCCGCCGCCATGCGGACAAATCTGGCAACGCCGTGCCGGCAACCTCCCGCCGCAGAACCGCGGCCCGGTCAGCGGAATACCACGGTGCGATTGCCGTTGAGCAGCACGCGATCCTCGACGTGGTAGCGCAGACCGCGCGCCAGCACGGCCTTCTCGATGTCCTTGCCATAGCGCACCAGATCGTCGACCGAGTCGCCATGGTCGATGCGCACGGTGTCCTGCTCGATGATGGGTCCGGCATCGAGCTCGGCCGAGACGTAATGGCATGTCGCCCCGATCAGCTTGACGCCGCGCTGGTAGGCCTGATGGTAGGGCTTCGCCCCGACGAAGGAGGGAAGGAAGCTGTGGTGGATGTTGATAAGGCGGCCGGTGAATGCCGCGCAGAGATCCGGCGGCAGGATCTGCATGTAGCGGGCCAGGACCATGACGTCGCTATGGACCTCCTCGAAGATGCGCCCGATCTCGTCGAAAGCCTTCGCCTTGTTGTCGGCGCTGACCGGCACGTAGTGGAACGGAATGCCGTGCCATTCGACGAAGCCCTGCAGCAGCCGGTGATTGGAGATCACGCAGGGAATCTCGACATCAAGCTCCTTGCTTTGCCAGCGCGCCAGCAGATCGTAGAGGCAGTGCTCCTGCTTTGAAACCAGGACGACGACGCGCTTCTTCACCGCCGAGTCGGAGATGCGCCAGTCCATGCGGAACTCAGCGGCGATCGGCGCAAAACGCTCGCGAAACTCCGCCAGATGAAACGGCAGCGAATCGGCCTTGATTTCTATGCGCATGAAATAGCGCTCGCTGTCGATATCGGCATGGTGGGCCGTCTCCAGGATCCAGCCCTGATGCTCGGCTATGAAACCTGCAACCCGGGCGACGATGCCCACCCGGTCCGGGCAGGAGGCGACAAGGGTGTAGCGGCGATGTGGATGCATGAAGCGGATGCGCCTCGAAGTGGATGGGCAATGATTTTAACTTGGCCCGACGCAGCGGGACCGCCGGTCCGCGCAGGAGCGGGAAAGCCCGAAGCTCTGCCGGGCCAGTCCCGATTCCCGCTCTGGCAGGGCAGCGCCAGCCATCGATCTTCGGCATCGGCGATCATGTGCGCAAGCGCGGCCGTGGAATTTGGCAGCGACGCAATTGGCAACACCAGACTCAAGACGATGACGATCTCCTGCGCCATGTGGATTGCATGCATTTCAATCCCGACAAACACGGGTGCGTCGAGCGTGCCATCGATCGGCCGTATGCGTCGACTCACCGCTTCGGGACGGCTCGGTCCCGAAGACTTGGGTTACGAAATGAGGGGCCGACGCAATGGTGCGTTGCATGCCGGGCTTCGGGCCGCCCAGCCCGACCTTCAGAACTTCGGGCGGGGCAAGGCCGGGAACGCCATTTCATGCGGGCTCTGGCGCAGTGCCAGTGGCGCATTGCCGATCGATGCGATTCGCGGGCCGGGCGGCTCGGGAAATCGGGCAGAATCCGAACGAAGTGTGATGTCTGCGCAAACGATTCGGCCAAGGCACTCTTTACCAGTGAACAGCGACGGCTTTACCGTCGGCATGCTGGTCGCCTTCCAGATGTTCGCCGGCCGCCTGAGCCAGCCGGTGCTCAAGCTCGTGGGCCTCTACCAGGAACTGCAGCAGGCGCGCATCGCCGTCGCCCGCCTCGGCGACATCATGAACATGCCGCAGGAACCGTATAGCCTGATCCCGGCACGCGCACAGAACCCCACCCAGGGCGGTGCCCGCATCGATCTGCAGGATCTCGGCTTCCGCTACGACGACAAGCAGCCCTGGCTCTACCGCCACATGAACCTGGCCCTGCCGGCGGGCAAGGCGCTCGCCATCATGGGCCCCTCGGGCGCCGGCAAGAGCACGCTGGCCAAGCTGCTGCAGGGCTTCTTCCTGCCGCAGGAAGGCAGGATACTCATCGACGGCACCGACCTGCGCCATCTGTCTGCCAACGAACTCAGGGGCCACTTCGGTGTGGTGCCGCAGGAGACCATCCTGTTCTCCGGTACGCTCTACGACAACCTGCTCGCCGCCAATCCGCATGCCGGCTTCGAAGACGTGGTCACCGCCTGCCGCATGGCGGAGATCCACGACTTCATCGAGGGCCTGCCCGGCGGCTACCAGACCGAGGTCGGCGAACGCGGCGTGGGCCTCTCCGGCGGCCAGCGCCAGCGCATCGCCATCGCCCGTGCGCTGCTCAAGCGCCCGCGCGTGCTGATCTTCGACGAGGCCACCAGTGCGCTCGATCCGGTTACTGCCGAGCATTTGGCCAGAACGATCAACACGCTCAAGGGGGCGGTCACCATGCTGTTCATCGCCCACCAGTTGCCGAAGGCGCTCAACATCGACGGGGTGGTGAAGATCGCGCCGCGGCCGACGGTGGTGACCGAGGAAGGAAGGGCGAATGATGCGGAGTGATGCGTTCGACAAGTTCCTGGCATGCGCCATCGGCGATGCCGCTCGACAGTGCCGGCCGCCCGCTGGCGCGGGCAACGCGAAAACGGCGGGGACGAATCACGCACCTCGCCAGCGGCCGCATGAAATGGCGATCTGCAGGCGGCGCATCGTCAGGAGCGCCATTTCATGCGGCTCCTGGCGAGGTGGCGTTGGCACATCGCCGATCGATGCGGTTCGCGGCCCGGGCGGCTCGGGAAATCGGGCCGAAGCCGAACGAACTGTGCTGTCTGCGCAAACAATTCGACCACGGCCCCTTTGTTCCGGAAGACTGCCCGAACTGGCAATTGCCGTTCAAATCGACACCACTCTTCGTCGCTCGGAAATCCGCGTCAGTCATGGCTTTCAGCGATTCGACCCTTCCTTTAACCGGACAGCAGTGAGGAACTTCCATATGTCTAATTTTGTAAAGAGTTTCTTCAATCCTGCGCAAGCGTTTCCATCGAATCGAGGGTTGGCATTCACGTGCGTCACGGGGATCGCTGCACTGACGCTAGCGTGCTCCTTCAACAGCCCGGAGCGGGCACGCGGTTCCAAGTTAATTGAGAATCTTGAACGCGAGGTCGAGGATGGAATAACCGAGGTTAGTCTCCAGCAACTGATCGGAAACGATGTTGAGCTGGTTTGCCTCCTCCCGCCATACGCGTCTGAGATAAGGCCGAAACCGTTTATGACAAAGCAGGCGGAGGATATCTTGCGTCGAGTACAGAGAACGGAGGAAGTTCAGAACGACATCTATTGGGGATTGCTGGCAATCGACGATTCGAAGGCGGGCAAGTATCGACTATTCCTTGTCGGGCGAAAAGAAAGAGGGTTCCAGGGGGTTTGGGATGATAAGAAAGCCAAATCCGACGACTGCGTACGCGGAGCACTTGCGGTCCTTTCTGTTAGCACATCGCGAACTATCTCAATTCGTGAAGGAGAGAAGTAAATGAATTCTGCCGGAATTTTTCAGTTGGTACACGAATACAACTCAGGGATCGCGCAAGGGCTGAAACTGCAATGGGGCGAAGAGGCAAAGCAGCTTGCCGCACAACAAGGCTTCGACACCTCCCCCAACAACATGGACGGCAGTCCAGCGAACGCCTTTGTGCACGCTTATGCGAGTGCGAAAGCTGCCCAACGGTGGGGGCCAGAAGGAGCGCTACTCGCCGGACAAATCCGAGAATTCTATCCGTTTGACCAGCAGAACGACCCAAACAATCGGAACATGGATCTGTACAACAACATTCATGGAGTCGAATGGGCAAACCTTTCAGATTCGGAACTTGTTGCCAAGATCTCAGATTCGATTCGAGATGGGACGCTGATCTCAAGCACCCAGGATCCCAGAGCCCGAACCCCAGTGCAAATCATTGGCTACTGGATTGAGTTGCTCTGGTCCGAAATTGTCAAACTCAATCCCGAGCTAGCGGACCTCTTCACCCGCGCCCAACGCTGGGTCTTCCCCCGCGACCCGCTGACCCTCGACCTCGACGGCGACGGCATCGAGACGGTGGCGGTCTCATCGACCAACCCGATCCTGTTCGACCACGACGGCGACGGCCTCAAGAACGCCACCGGCTGGATCAAGCCCGACGACGGCTTTCTCGTCATGGACCGCAACGGCAACGGCACCATCGACAACGGCACCGAACTGTTCGGCGATTCGAC